>NZ_CP158490.1:0-125000 GCF_040268305.1 Pseudomonas sp. W17
GTGTCAGTGGAACTTTGGCAGCAGTGCGTGGAGCTTCTGCGTGATGAGCTGCCTGCCCAGCAATTCAACACTTGGATCCGTCCGCTACAGGTCGAAGCCGAAGGCGACGAGTTGCGTGTATACGCACCGAATCGTTTTGTTCTCGATTGGGTCAATGAAAAGTACCTGGGGCGTGTGCTCGAGCTGCTGGATGAACACGGCAACGGCGTGGCACCGGTTCTTTCCTTATTAATAGGCAGCAAACGCAGTTCGGCGCCTCGCGCCGCACCTAACGCGCCACTGGCCGCTGCCGCTTCGCAAGCCCTGCAAGCCGCAGCAGCCAATGCTGCCCCGGCAGCTGCTCCCGCGCCCGCTCCGGCACCCACTTCTGCCCCGGCCAAGAAAGCCGCCGCGCAGAAGGCTGCCGAAGTCAGCGAAGAACCCTCTCGTGACAGCTTCGACCCGATGGCGGGCGCCAGCTCGCAGCAGGCACCGGTACGCGCCGAACAGCGTACTGTCCAGGTAGAAGGCGCGCTCAAGCACACCAGCTACCTGAACCGCACTTTCACCTTTGAGAATTTCGTCGAGGGTAAATCCAACCAGCTGGCCCGCGCGGCGGCCTGGCAGGTGGCGGACAACCCCAAGCATGGCTACAACCCGCTGTTCCTTTATGGCGGCGTCGGCCTGGGTAAGACCCACTTGATGCACGCTGTGGGTAACCACCTATTAAAGAAGAACCCGAATGCCAAGGTCGTGTACCTGCATTCCGAGCGATTCGTGGCGGACATGGTCAAGGCGTTGCAGCTCAACGCCATCAATGAATTCAAGCGTTTCTACCGTTCGGTCGATGCGCTGCTGATCGATGACATTCAATTCTTCGCCCGCAAGGAACGTTCCCAGGAAGAGTTCTTCCACACCTTCAACGCCCTCCTCGAAGGCGGCCAGCAGGTGATTCTCACCAGCGACCGCTACCCGAAGGAGATCGAAGGCCTGGAAGAGCGCCTCAAGTCGCGTTTCGGCTGGGGCCTGACGGTGGCCGTCGAACCGCCTGAGCTGGAAACCCGGGTGGCGATCCTGATGAAGAAGGCCGACCAGGCCAAGGTCGAGCTGCCTCATGATGCAGCGTTCTTCATTGCCCAGCGCATTCGCTCCAACGTCCGTGAACTGGAAGGTGCCCTGAAACGGGTCATCGCCCATTCGCACTTCATGGGCCGCGATATCACCATCGAGCTGATTCGCGAATCCTTGAAGGACCTGCTGGCGCTGCAGGACAAGCTGGTGTCTGTGGATAACATCCAGCGCACAGTCGCCGAGTACTACAAGATCAAGATTTCCGATCTGCTGTCCAAGCGGCGTTCCCGTTCGGTGGCCCGCCCGCGTCAGGTGGCCATGGCCCTGTCCAAGGAACTGACCAACCACAGCCTGCCGGAAATCGGCGATGTGTTCGGCGGTCGCGACCACACCACGGTTCTGCACGCCTGCCGCAAGATCAATGAACTTAAGGAATCCGACGCGGACATCCGCGAGGACTACAAGAACCTGCTGCGTACTCTGACCACTTGATGACTCCAACGCAGCTTATTAAGGCAAGGGACTAGACCATGCATTTCACCATTCAACGCGAAGCCCTGTTGAAACCCCTGCAACTGGTCGCCGGCGTCGTCGAACGCCGCCAGACCTTGCCGGTGCTTTCCAACGTGCTGCTGGTTGTCGAAGGCCAGCAACTGTCGCTGACCGGTACCGACCTGGAAGTCGAGCTGGTCGGTCGTGTGCAACTTGAAGAGCCAGCCGAGCCGGGGGAAATCACCGTTCCCGCGCGCAAGCTGATGGACATCTGCAAGAGCCTGCCCAACGATGCCCTGATCGACATCAAGGTCGACGAGCAGAAGCTGGTGGTGAAGGCCGGGCGTAGCCGCTTCACCCTGTCGACCCTGCCGGCCAACGACTTCCCGACTGTGGAAGAAGGCCCGGGCTCGTTGACCTGCCAGCTGGAGCAGAGCCGACTGCGCCGCCTGATCGAACGCACCAGCTTCGCCATGGCCCAGCAGGATGTGCGCTACTACCTCAATGGCATGCTGCTGGAAGTGTCCGCCGGGATCATCCGTGCCGTGGCCACCGACGGTCACCGTCTGGCCATGTGCTCGATGCAGGCGGACATCGGCCAGCCGGATCGCCACCAGGTGATCGTGCCGCGCAAAGGCATCCTGGAACTGGCGCGCCTGCTCACCGAGCCCGATGGCAACGTCAGCATTGTCCTGGGCCAGCACCACATTCGTGCCACCACCGGCGAATTCACCTTCACCTCCAAGCTGGTGGACGGCAAGTTCCCGGACTACGAGCGCGTGCTGCCCAAAGGCGGTGACAAGCTGGTACTGGGTGATCGCCAGGCGCTGCGCGAAGCCTTCAGCCGTACCGCGATCCTGTCCAACGAGAAGTACCGCGGCATCCGTCTGCAACTGGCCAATGGTCAGCTGAAGATCCAGGCCAACAACCCGGAGCAGGAAGAAGCGGAAGAAGAAGTGGGCGTGGAATACAACGGCGGTTCCCTGGAAATCGGCTTCAACGTCAGCTACCTGCTGGACGTGCTGGGCGTGATGACCACCGAACAGGTTCGCCTGATCCTGTCCGATTCCAACAGCAGTGCGCTGGTGCAGGAATCCGACAACGACGACTCGGCTTACGTTGTCATGCCGATGCGCCTGTAATCATGCTCAGCAGAAGCTAGATGTCCCTCAGTCGCGTCTCGGTCACCGCGGTGCGCAATCTGCACCCGGTGACCTTCTCCCCCTCCCCCCGCATCAACCTTCTTTACGGCGCCAACGGCAGTGGCAAGACCAGCGTGCTGGAAGCCATCCACCTGCTGGGGCTTGCCCGCTCGTTCCGCAGTGCCCGCCTGTTGCCGGTGATCCAGTACGAGCAGCTGGCTTGCACGGTGTTCGGCCAGGTGGAGTTGGCCCAGGGCGGCCATAGCAGCCTGGGGATATCCCGTGATCGCCAGGGGGAATTCCAGATCCGCATCGACGGTCAGAATGCCCGCAGCGCGGCGCAGTTGGCCGAGATCCTGCCGCTGCAGTTGATCAACCCGGACAGCTTCCGCCTGCTGGAGGGCGCACCGAAGATCCGTCGGCAGTTCCTGGATTGGGGAGTGTTCCATGTGGAACCACGCTTCATGTCCACCTGGCAGCGCTTGCAGAAGGCCCTGCGGCAGCGGAACTCATGGCTGCGGCATGGTACACTTGACGCAGCTTCGCAAGCGGCCTGGGACCGGGAACTGTGTCAGGCCAGCGCTGAAATCGATGAATACCGCCGCGCTTATATCAAAGCCTTGAAACCAGTCTTTGAGCGGACCTTGGACGAACTGTTGCAGCTCGAGGGCCTGACGCTTAGCTATTACCGTGGTTGGGACAAGGACCGGGAGCTCAGTGAAGTGCTCGCGACCGCCCTCCACCGTGACCAGCAAATGGGTCATACCCAGGCCGGCCCACAACGTGCTGATTTGCGTCTGCGCTTAGGCGGACACAACGCCGCGGACATCTTGTCCCGTGGCCAGCAGAAGTTGGTGGTCTGTGCCTTGCGCATTGCCCAGGGGCACCTGGTGAGCCAGGCCCGCCGCGGTCAGTGTATTTATCTGGTGGATGACTTGCCGTCCGAGCTGGACGAGCAGCATCGCCGCGCACTTTGTCGCTTGTTGGAAGACTTACGCTGCCAGGTGTTTATCACCTGTGTAGACCACGAATTATTGAGGGAAGGCTGGCAGACGGAAACGCCAGTCGCTTTGTTCCACGTGGAACAAGGCCGTATCACCCAGACCCACGACCATCGGGAGTGAAGGCATGAGCGAAGAAAATACGTACGACTCGACCAGCATCAAGGTGCTGAAAGGTTTGGATGCCGTACGCAAACGTCCCGGTATGTACATTGGCGACACCGATGACGGCAGCGGTCTGCACCACATGGTGTTCGAGGTGGTCGATAACTCCATCGACGAAGCGCTGGCCGGCCATTGCGACGACATCAGCATCATCATCCACCCGGATGAATCCATCACCGTGCGCGACAATGGTCGCGGCATCCCGGTAGATGTGCATAAAGAAGAAGGCGTTTCGGCGGCCGAGGTCATCATGACCGTGCTCCACGCCGGCGGTAAGTTCGACGACAACTCCTACAAGGTCTCCGGCGGTCTGCACGGCGTAGGTGTATCGGTAGTGAACGCCCTGTCCGAGGAGCTGATCCTCACCGTGCGCCGTAGCGGCAAGATCTGGGAACAGACCTATGTCCACGGTGTTCCGCAAGAGCGGATGAAAATCGTTGGTGACAGCGAAACCACCGGTACCCAGATCCACTTCAAGCCTTCGGCTGAAACCTTCAAGAACATCCACTTCAGCTGGGACGTCCTGGCCAAGCGGATCCGTGAACTGTCCTTCCTCAACTCCGGTGTCGGCATCGTCCTCAAGGACGAGCGCAGCGGCAAGGAAGAGCTGTTCAAGTACGAAGGCGGCCTGCGGGCATTCGTTGAATACCTGAACACCAACAAGACTGCGGTCAACCAGGTGTTCCACTTCAACATCCAGCGTGAAGACGGAATCGGCGTGGAAATCGCCTTGCAGTGGAACGACAGCTTCAACGAGAACCTGTTGTGCTTCACCAACAACATTCCTCAGCGCGACGGCGGTACCCACCTGGTGGGCTTCCGTTCGGCCCTGACCCGTAACCTGAACAACTACATCGAGCAGGAAGGCCTGGCCAAGAAACACAAGGTCGCCACCACTGGTGACGACGCTCGTGAAGGCCTGACCGCGATCATCTCGGTGAAGGTGCCGGATCCGAAGTTCAGCTCCCAGACCAAGGACAAGCTGGTTTCTTCCGAAGTGAAGACCGCGGTCGAACAGGAAATGGGCAAGTACTTCTCCGACTTCCTGCTGGAAAACCCCAACGAAGCCAAGTTGGTGGTGGGCAAGATGATCGACGCTGCCCGCGCTCGTGAAGCGGCGCGTAAAGCCCGTGAAATGACTCGTCGCAAAGGCGCGCTGGATATCGCCGGCCTGCCGGGCAAACTGGCGGACTGCCAGGAAAAGGACCCGGCCCTGTCCGAACTCTACCTGGTGGAAGGTGACTCTGCTGGCGGTTCCGCCAAGCAGGGCCGCAACCGCAAGACCCAGGCGATCCTGCCGCTCAAGGGCAAGATCCTCAACGTCGAGAAGGCACGCTTTGACAAGATGATCTCCTCGCAAGAGGTGGGCACCCTGATCACCGCGCTGGGCTGCGGCATCGGCCGTGAAGAGTACAACATCGACAAGCTGCGTTATCACAACATCATCATCATGACCGATGCTGACGTCGACGGTTCGCACATCCGTACCCTGCTGCTGACCTTCTTCTTCCGTCAGTTGCCGGAGCTGATCGAGCGTGGCTACATCTACATCGCCCAGCCGCCGCTTTACAAGGTCAAGAAAGGCAAGCAAGAGCAATACATCAAAGACGACGACGCCATGGAAGACTACATGACCCAGTCGGCTCTGGAAGATGCCAGCCTGCACTTGAACGAAGAAGCCCCGGGGATCTCCGGCGAGGCGCTGGAGCGCCTGGTCAACGACTTCCGCATGGTGATGAAGACCCTCAAGCGCCTGTCGCGCCTGTACCCGCAGGAGCTGACCGAGCACTTCATCTACCTGCCGGCCGTGACCATGGAGCAACTGTCCGACCACGCCGCCATGCAGGATTGGCTGGCCAAGTACGACGCCCGTCTGCGCACTTCCGAGAAGTCCGGCCTGGTCTACAAGGCCAGCCTGCGCGAAGACCGTGAACGCAATGTGTGGCTGCCAGAGGTCGAGCTGATCTCCCACGGCCTGTCCAACTACGTCACCTTCAACCGCGACTTCTTCGGCAGCAACGACTACAAGACCGTCGTCTCCCTCGGCGCTCAACTGAGCACCCTGCTGGACGAAGGCGCTTATGTTCAGCGCGGCGAACGCAAGAAAGCCGTCACCGAGTTCAAGGAGGCCCTGGACTGGCTGATGGCGGAAAGCACCAAGCGCCACACCATCCAGCGATACAAAGGTCTGGGCGAGATGAACCCTGACCAGCTGTGGGAAACCACCATGGACCCAAGCATGCGCCGCATGCTCAAGGTGACCATCGAAGACGCCATTGGCGCCGACCAGATCTTCAACACCCTGATGGGTGATGCGGTCGAGCCTCGTCGCGACTTCATCGAAAGCAACGCCCTGGCGGTGTCCAACCTGGACTTCTGATCCAGCGACACAGCTGAAAATAAAAAGGCCGACGCTTGCGTTGGCCTTTTTTATTGGCAGATTGTTCAATCCCTCATCCATAACGATTTACGTTTTTATCCGGACAAGGCAGTCATGGCAAATGCTCAAGAAAATTGTTGAAGATGAATATGCCGGTAATCGTTGTCACACCCATGAGTGGTTAAACCCCGACTCGATGCAGGTGTTGTCCGCGTTCAACCGCCTGGACGGAAAGGCTTTCAGCTCGACGGTTTTTTTCTTCAGTGATCAGACCCTGATGCATATCGGGGGCGGTGCGGCCGATCAGTATGTGGTCTTTATCGCCCAGGACGTCGACCAGTCGTTGCAGACCCTGCTCAGCGCAGACACCCCTGATGATCAGCGGGTTGAGTTGGTCGCGGGCGGCCAGTCCGGTAGTTACCCTCGCTATCAGTGTGTGGCTAAAGAGCGAGCGAGACAGGCCCTAGCTTATTTCTCGGCCTATGGCTCGGCTGATCCCGATCTGGCCTGGGAAGTGGAAGGTTAACTGGACAATAAGGACGTTGACCTTGGCAGGTACAAGCAGCCACCTATTCGATGAAGCACGCTTCCCCTTCGGGGGCCGTGCGGAGGTCATATTTTCCTTCGAGGAAAACTTCTTTTACGGGCAGTTTGTGAGGCCCATGGCGGCGCCTCGGTGAGATGGAATGGATACCTCGACAGCACAGTTTCAGAAGATCATTTTCAAGCTCACCGTCGACGCTGACGGTTATCCACCGGTGGAGTATGAGTCGATGTGGGGCGTTCAGCGGGGGGCAGATGTCTACCAGTTGGATAACACGCCCTACTATCTCTATGGCGTGAGCAAGGGGGACTGGGTGCTGACTCGCGCCGATGCCCATGAGCGGATCGCGACTCGCGTGGTGCGACAATCCGGGCACTCGACGCTGCGGGTTTTTGCCGAGCGCGAGTCAGAGCGCTCGGGGATTGTGCAGCACCTGCGCAGCCTCGGCGCCAGGTGCACGGTTACCCGGGGCCTGTCGCTGTTCACTGTGGACATCGCGCCCGAGGTCAGTTTTTCCGCGATCGACCAATACCTGGCCTCCATCACCGACGACCAATATGTCGCCTATGAAGATGCCTGTTTACAGCACGAGGCCATTGAGCCTGCGCGCCTGAGCGAGTGCTCTTCACTGGCCTCAGTTGAGTGCGTCACCTGGGCGGGATCACTAGGTGCTGTGCTGGCACCTGAGCTGCGAGACGATCCGGCCATTGAACAGGCGCGTTCGAGATGTGTTTATCGATCGGTTGACCCCGCTACGCGGCTGAGCCGGTTCGGCTCATTTCACTCTTTGTAGAAACAGCAATCGCACGGAAATGGGTTATGGATGATGAAAACCAGGAAATATCGATTCGGGTTGTCGCGGGGCAGAACAGCCGCGGCCCGGTCTATGAGCCGCTGCATGTCCGGCGCATTGATGAGGACAGTTACGAGATTCTCTACTCACCAGGGCTGGCGCTGAACCTGGCCAAGGGCGATATCATCTCGATCAAGGATCCGCAGGCCCCCGCCGTGGTGCTCAAGCGTGGCGGCAACTTCTGCATCCATATCTATTCGGATCACATCCCTGAAGAACACATCATTGCCCTGGCGGCGGATGTGGCGAGCGAATTGGGTGGCATGCTTGACGGGCGCTACAAGGGCAATCTGACATTGTCGGTGCCGGCGCGAAACGGCATGGACAACATCGCCCTGTTCTTCAACCGCTTTCGCGAGACCACGGGCAGCGAGTGGTACTACGCCAACATCTATAAAAACCTCGATGACACCGATGACGAGACCCTGCTCGATTGGTGGCTGGCCCTATGAACGAAAGACAGCAGCTTATCTGTGAACGCTACGACCTTGCTCCCCAGGCCCCTGAGCCGATGATTGCGCTGGCCATAGGCTCCCTTGCGCAGTCGCCCATCTATGGCACCCGGGTCGAGTTGCCGGAGAACGGCACGGTCAGTTGGTTTATCCACTGCGGCGAACATTCCACTGCGGTGGATTTCTACCAGCCTCTGTGTGCCGAGCATCTGCTCGAGCTGTTGCCGGAGGTGATCGATTACCTGTACCTGCCGAGCGGGACGCGTTTCATCATCGACCGCGCCGGCTATGAAGATGTCTGGCGGGACCCGGAATGATATCAAGCCGCTTTTGAAGGCAAGCAGTCAGCTGCCCTGTTCTTCAGGCGACGCGACACTTTCCAGGCGGTAGCCATAGCCGTAGATCGTCAACAGTTGCCAGCCGCGATCCGCGGTCAGCCCGAGTTTGTTGCGCAAGCGGTAGATGTGGGTATCCAGGGGCCGTGAGGAAACGATTTCCTCATGGGTCCAGAACCGTTCGTACAGGTATTCCCGGGACAGCGGCCGGCCCAGGTTGGCGAACAGGCAGCGGGCCAGGCGGTACTCGCGCTCGGTAAGGCTGATGGGAGCGCCGGCGCGGGTGACGGTCAGTTCCGCATCATCGAAGCTCAGGTCGTTGAAACTCTGCACTTCTTCGCTGTGGTTGCGCTGCAAGCCATGGCGGCGCAGTACCGCGTTGACCCGGGCCTTGAGTTCGTTGGGACGAAACGGCTTGCTCAGGTAGTCGTCGGCACCGGTGTTCAGGGCCTGGACGATATCGCTCTCGGCATCGCGGCTGGTGAGCATGATGGCCGCGGGCGGCGAATCCATGTGTTCCCGGGTCCAGCGCAACAGGGACAGGCCGCTGAGGTCCGGCACTTGCCAGTCGAGGATCAGCAGGTCGAAGGTTTCCCGGCGCAACTGGCGCAGTAGGTCTTCTCCGCGCTCGAAGCTGTGCAAGGTCCAGGGCTGTTCGCCGGGGCCGGGAATCTCTCGCAGTGTCTGTTCCACCCGCGCCAGTTCCGCAGGTTCGTCATCCAGTATCGCGACACGCATGCGAGGCAGTTCCTTATGGTTCCAAGAGCGCCCGGGGCCGTGGCTGCCGGGCTCGGACTGAGGGGAAGTTTAGGCACCTGGCCTGAATCTGAACAATTGTGGCGAATTGCTCTTGAGCCCCGGGTCCCTCGGTACGCTGATATCAAATAGCCGGTAAGGCGCCTGGAGCACGGGCCGTCGGGCTATTGAGCAGCACGATACCGGCTCGTACAAACAAGGAAAAGAACCATGGGGAACCTGCTCAGGAAAGGCCAGGTCGCGCTTGTCAGAATATTCAGCGGCGATGATCCGGTGCGTCTTCTCAGTTTGATGCTGGCGGCTTATCTGGGAATCAGTGCCTGTACCGTGCCAGCGTCCACAGCGGGCTGCTGTCAGCCCTCCGGCATCGGGCAATACCCGGCGTCTGCCCTGCCCGCTGGCAGTGACTCCAACCTGACCCTGGACGCCGAGCCCGTGATCGGTCGGACAGCGCTACCCACGAACCTGCAGCCACCGGCCCCGCGCTGGGTGTTCTAGAGGCCGAGGCAATGATTCTGAACAAATATTGCAAATCCGTCGCAGCTTTGCGGCCAGCGTTACATTGCTTCCCGCTGAGTGGCACACGGGGGCACCTGGAAGTGCTCCGACACAGGGAGTGTCAACCGCCAGGCTGGCGGGACAACGCGCGCTCGCGTGCGTCGTTGAAGGGGAATACAGGGAGTGCCTCCTCAGGACTTTGGGCCGGGCGACCTGTCGCTCCGGTTCCGACACAGGGACGTGTCACTTTCTTCTCGTCCTGCCCTGTTTCCGCCCTCGCCCGACCGGGTTCCTGTCTTTGGGCGACATCCCGCAGCGTTCGGCTTTCTGCCAACGATCTGCCTCAGGTATGGTGCGTAGGATTTCGCCGCGGTTTTCCCAAAGGCTCTAAGCACATCCATGAATGACCTCTGCCCTTTTCCGTCCACCGGCCGGCCTCAGGTCGCGCGTGTCGCCCTGCTGTTGGCCGGGCTGATTCTGCCGTTGTGTGCGGCACAGGCGGCTGCGCCACGGCTGCCCTATATCGATGACAACCAGCAGTGCCGTGGCCAGCCCCTGCCGGCGACGGTGGAACACCTGACCGGCGAAGCCTGGAAGCTGGACGCCAAGGGACGCGAGGTGCTCCTGCAGGAAGGCATGAGCATCGATGAGAAGGAAGGGGTCAGGACCTCGCCGTCGGCCTTCGTCAGCCTGTCCCTGGGAGACGGTTCGCGGGTGGTGCTGCCTTCCAGTTCCCAGGTCACCCTGCAACTCAATAACCAGTACTCCATCCCTCAGGTTGTGCTGGAACAGGGCCAGATCGAGTCCTACGTGATCAAGCGCACCAGTGATCACGACCGTTTCCAGATCGTTACGCCGGTGGGCGTGCTGGGGGTTCGCGGTACTCACTTCCGGGTACGCAATGACGATCAGCAATCCCTGGTGGAGGTGCTCAATGGCCAGGTGGCGGTGAATCGCGAAGAGGACGCGCCGCAGCCGGCACCGCGGCGTACGCGTCAGCGCCCTGTGGATAAACCGGCAGGCCCGGTGCCGGGTGAAGTCCAGGTCATGGCGCGCCAGGGGCTGCGGATCCAGAAACAGGGCGAGCTCAAGCCGGTGGAACTGCTGGCCGCGCCGAGGCTGCTGGGGCAGGCCGGACAGACCGGTGCCCTGCCCGTCTGGCAACTGATCCTGCAACCTTTGCCCGGGGCCAGCCGCTACCGGGCCCAGGTCGCCACCGACAAGGACTTCCTGAACATCAAGCAGGAGCAGTTCTCCAGCACCCCGCAGGTCAACTTCACCGGCTTGCAGGCATTTTTTTATCACGTGCGTCTTTCGGCGTTCGATGAGCACGGCCTGGAAGGCGAAACCGGGGTCTATGACATCTTTTATTACCCCAGGACCACCCGTGTTGAATAACGCCCCGGTGGGCCGTCCATGAGCGTGTGGCGCCGTCGGGCCGAAGGCCGTGAACCGACCCAGGCTCAGCGCCTGTTCCGCGGGCTGGTGCGGGAGTGGCTGTGGGTCAGCCTGATTCTTCTGCCGCTGACTGCGGTGTTGTCCCTGAGCCACGGCCTGGCCCTGAACAATCTCTTCTACGACAACCTGCGGCGCTTCACCCCGTTACCGGTGGACCCGCGCATCCTGCTGGTGACCATCGACGACTACAGCTTGCAGCAACTGGGGCGCTGGCCCTGGCCGCGGGCCATTCATGGCCAACTGCTGGACCGGCTGAGCGCGGCCGAGGCCAAAGGGGTGCTGTTCGATGTGATCCTCAGTGAACCCGGCAGCACGGTGGAAAACGACACCCGCCTGGCTGCCGCCCTGTGCCGGGCCGGCAATGTGTTCCTGCCGGTGCTGCGCCAGGGCGTTGCCCGCTATGGCCAGGACATTGAGGAAATCCCGCCGGTGCCGCTGCTGCGCAATTGCGCCCGCGGCCTGGGCCATATCAATGCCGAAGCGGATGCCGATGGCACGGTGCGCAGCGTCTACCTGCGCGAAGGCCCGGTGCTGGCTCCCCGGGCGCAACTGACGTGGCTGCTGTACCAACTGACCGAAGCCGAGCCGGCATTCCCCCATATGCCCGGGCCCGGCAAACCTCGCGTGGCCCAGGGGTGGCTGCGGTCCAACCCGGTGCGCATTCCCTTTATCAGCGCCGACGCCGGCTTTCCCAGCGTGCCCTATGTCAGCGTGCTGCGGGGCGAAGTGCCGCCGGAGCTGCTGCGCGACCGGCTGATCCTGGTGGGCTCCACGGCCCCGGGGCTGGGGGACCGCTACGTGACCCCGCAATCCGGCAGCCAGGGCACCACCCCGGGGGTGGAGATCCAGGCCAACCTGCTCAACGGCCTGCTCCAGCATCGCAGCGTGGTTGCCCTGGGCCAGTGGTCGGGGATGCTGCTGTCCATGGCCCTGACCGCTGTGTTGCTGGGCCTGTTGCTGTGGCGGCCGCGCCACGCGCTGTGGATAACCCTGGGTTGCATGGGGCTGGGCCTGGCGGGCTCGGTACTGATGCTGCGGCTGGGCTACTGGTGGTCGCCGGTGGCCAGCCTGCTGGGCATGCTGCTGGCCTACCTGATCTGGAACTGGCGCCGGCTGAGCGTGATCCTGGCCTACTTCGGCTGGGAACTGGCGCGCCTGGACAGCGAGCCCAAGGTGTTGCCGGAACGCCGGCGCAGCCAGGCCCCGGCCGGGGATGTGCTGCAGGGGCAGATCGTCGCTCTGGAGCAGGCCTTGAGCCGCACCCGGGACACCCGGCGTTTTATCGCCGATGGCCTGGAGTACCTGCCGGTGGCGACCCTGATCAGCGACCCCGACGGCAAGATCCTGCTGGCCAACCGCAATGCACGGGAAGTGTTTGCCCATTCCCTGGTGGGTGAAGGGCTGATTGCCCAGTTGGCTGTCCTGGGTTACCCGGGCCTGACGGAACCGGCCTTGTACCCCCGGCTGGAACAACTGCCGGCGGTGGAGTTCCGTGATGTTCAGCAGCGCAGCCTGCGCATGGAACTGGCGCCGCTGCTGCCGGTGGACAGCGATACCGCCATTGGCTGGCTGCTGAGCCTCACCGACCTCAGCGTCGAGCGCGACGCCGAACAGCAACGCAGCGTGCTGTTGCGCTTTCTGTCCCATGATCTGCGCGCGCCCCATTCGGCGATCCTGGCCTTGCTGGATGTGCAGCGCCATCAGCCGGCGACGCCCCGGCAGGTGTATGGCCAGATCGAACAGCAGGTACGCCGGGCCCTGGCTCTGACCGAGGCCTTCGTGCAGTTGGCCAAGGCCGAATCGGAGGCCTACCAGTTCGAACCGAGCATGTTCGCCATGCTGGTGCTGGACGCCTTCGATCAGGCCACGACCCTGGCCCAGTTGAAGGACATTCACCTGGAGCATGACCTGGACGACGAGGCCGAAGGCCTGGTGCTGGCGGACCAGTCGCTACTGACCCGGGCGCTGTTCAACCTGCTGGAAAACGCCATCAAGTACAGCCCGGTGGAGTCCAGGGTGAGTGTTCGGGTCAGTTGTACCCCAGGCTGGCTGCGCTGCGAGATCAGCGATGAAGGCCGGGGTATCGATGCCGCGGATCTGCCCCAGCTGTTCGGCCAGTACCAGCGTTTTGCTTCGGCCAAGGGCATTGATGGCCTGGGCCTGGGCTTGTCCATGGTCAAGGCGGTGGTGGACCGGCATCAGGGCCGTATCAGTTGCCAGAGCGTGGTGGGTCGGGGCTCTTGCTTCATCCTCGAACTGCCTTTGCTGGAGGAATGAAGGGCCGGGAATATCCCAGGTGAAAAAAACCGGCTCAAAGGCCGGTTTTTTTGTCTGCTGAAAAACTTATGCACGTTTTTCCACATTTTATGAGCTTGGGAAATATATATATAAATCAGTGATTTATAATTCAATTTCAAGCCTTGTAGGAAAAGTCGTACACAGGTTATCCACAGAAGCTCATACAGCAACCTTATCCGTAGAAGTGGCCAATGGTGGCAATGAGCCCATATCCCGTTGAGCCTGTTCATTCCAGGTCGCCACCCGGTCATTGAGCTCGGCGATGGCCCGCGGGCCGCTGCCTTCGGCATACATCGGCGCGCCGATGGTCACGGTGATGGTGCCGGGGCGCTTGGCCCAGCCGGTCTTCGGCCAGAACTTGCCCGCGTTGTGGGCCACCGGCAGCACTGGCAGGTCGGCATTCACCGCCAGGGCGCTGCCGCTGCGGGAAAACTTGCCGATCTGGCCGTAAGGCACGCGGGTGCCTTCAGGGAAGATCAGTACCCAGACATTGTCCTTGAGCAACTCGTCGCCCTTGCTCGCCACCTGCTTGAGGGCAGCCTTGGGGTTGTCCCGGTCAATGGCGATGGGCCGCAGCATGGCCATGGCCCAGCCGAAAAACGGCACATACAGCAGCTCGCGCTTGAGCACCTGGCTCAGGGGCTCGAAGTAGGCCGAGAGAAAGAAGGTTTCCCAGGTGCTCTGGTGATTGGAAACGATCACGCAAGGCCGCTCGGGGACGTTTTCCGCGCCCTTCACTTCCACGCGGATATTGAGGAATACCTTGGTTAGCCACAGCGCGCAGCGACACCAGTAGACGTTGATAAAGCGATAGCGCGCCTTGAATGGGAGGAACGGCGCGATAAAAAAGCTCAGGGAGCACCACAGCAAGGAACTGGTGCCCAGTAGCAGGTAAAAGAAAAAGGTTCTGATGGCCTGCAGGATCGACATAGCGGCATTTACCATTGCGGGCATTGCCCGCCTGTTAAAAAGCGCTCTCCCGAACAGTCCTTGGTCAGGATGCCAGAAGGGGCCTAATTGTGGATAAGTTCAGCGGCAACGGCCGCCAGGTCGTCAAAAATCAAGGTGCCTACCGGCAGGGTTTTCCCCAGAGTCTTTTCGCCTTTCCCGGTCTTTACCAATACTGGCTGAGAGTCGACGGCTTTTGCGGCTTCCAGGTCACCGAGACTGTCACCGACAAACCATAGACCTGTCAGTTCTGCCTGGTAATGCTCGGCAATGGTTCGCAGCATGCCCGGTTTCGGTTTGCGGCAGGCGCACCCTTCGTCGGGCCCGTGAGGGCAGTAGACGATCAGCCCGACTTCGCCGCCCTGCTCCGCCACCAGTTCGCGCAGGCGCGCGTGCATGGCATCGAGGGTGGCCAGGTCGTAGTAGCCGCGAGCGATGCCGGACTGGTTGGTGGCGATCGCCACCGTCCAGCCGGCCTTGCTCAACTGCGCAATGGCTTCGATCGCGCCGGGGAGCGGAATCCACTCCTGCACCGATTTGATGTAGGCATCGGAGTCGTGATTGATCACGCCGTCACGATCGAGTATCAGCAGTTTCACAGCAGTTCCTTACCTGATCAGCTCAGTACCGAAATGTCGGCCACGCCCAGGAACAGGCCCCGCAGCCGCGCCAGCAGCGCGTAGCGGTTGGCCCGTACATTGGCGTCCTCGGCATTGACCATCACCGCCTCGAAGAAGGCGTCCACCGGCTCGCGCAGGGCAGCCAGGCGGGCCAGGGTCTCGCTGTACTGGCGGGCAGCGGCCATGGGCTGTACAGCCTGGTCCGCTTGCTGGATCGCCGAGTACAGGGAGAACTCGTTGGCGTTGTCGAAGTACTTGGCTTCGATGGTGGTCGGCACATTGCCTTCGATCTTGCTCAGCAGGTTCGACACGCGCTTGTTCACCGCAGCCAGGGCGGCGGCTTCCGGCAGCTTGCGGAAGGCCTGCACGGCTTGCACGCGCTGGTCGAAGTCCAGGGCCGAACCCGGCTTCAGGGCACGCACCGAGAGGTAGGTGGCCACATCCACGCCTTCGTCTTCGTAACGGGCACGCAGGCGGTCGAAGATGAACTCCAGCACCTGGTCGGCCAGGCCGGCGGCCTTGACCTTGCTGCCGAAGGCGCTGACGGCGAAGGCCACGGCGTCGTTCAGGTCGAGGTCGAACTTCTTCTCGATCAGGATCCGCAGCACGCCCAGTGCCGCGCGACGCAGGGCGTAGGGGTCCTTGCTGCCGGTGGGCAGCATGCCGATGCCGAAGATCCCCACCAGGGTGTCCAGCTTGTCGGCGATGGCCACGGCGGCACCGGTCACGGTGCTGGGCAGCTCGGCGCCGGCACCACGTGGCATGTACTGCTCGTTCAGGGCCAGGGCGACATCTTCCGGCTCGCCGTCATTGAGGGCGTAGTAGTAGCCGGCGATACCTTGCATCTCCGGGAACTCGCCGACCATCTCGGTGGCCAGGTCGCACTTGGACAGCAGGCCGGCGCGGGCGGCGCGCTGGGCATCGCCGCCGATACGCGGGGCAATGAAGGCGGCCAGCTTGGAGATCCGCTCGGCCTTGTCGTAGACGCTGCCGAGTTTTTCCTGGAAGACCACGTTCTGCAGGCGCAGGTTGAAGTCTTCGAGCTTCTGCTTCTTGTCCTGCTTGAAGAAGAACTCGGCGTCGGTCAGGCGTGGGCGCACGACTTTCTCGTTGCCCTCGATGATCTGGCGCGGGTCCTTGCTCTCGATGTTGGCCACGGTGATGAAGCGCGGCAGCAGCTTGCCGTCCACGTCCAGCAGGCAGAAGTACTTCTGGTTGTCCTGCATGGTGGTGATCAGGGCTTCCTGGGGCACTTCGAGGAAGCGCTCCTCGAACGAGCACACCAGTGGCACCGGCCATTCGACCAGGGCAGTCACTTCGTCCAGCAGGTCCGCCGGGACGATCGCCGTGCCTTCCTGCAGGGTCGCCAGTTCCGCGGTGCGCTTGCTGATCAGCTCGCGACGCTCGTTGGCGTCGGCCAGCACGTAGGCGGCACGCAGGTCGGCCAGGTAGTTGGCCGGCGCGGTGATGCGTACGCTTTGCGGGTGGTGGAAGCGGTGGCCGCGGGAGTCGCGACCGGCCTTCTGGGCGAGGATGGTGCAGTCGATGACCTCATCGCCCAGCAGCATCACCAGCCATTGAGTCGGGCGCACGAACTCTTCCTTGCGCGCGGCCCAGCGCATGCGCTTGGGAATCGGCAAGTCGTTCAGCGAATCTTCGACGATGGTTGGCAGCAGGCTGGCGGTCGGCTTGCCCTTGATGCTCTGGCTGTAGCGCAGTTTCGGGCCGCTCTGGTCGATCTCGCTGAGTTCGACGCCGCACTTCTTGGCAAAGCCCAGGGCCGCCTGGGTCGGGTTGCCTTCAGCGTCGAAGGCTGCCTGGCGTGGCGGGCCGTCGAGGTTGATGCTGCGATCCGGCTGCTGGGTGGCCAGTTGGGTGATCAGCACCGCCAGGCGCCGTGGCGCGGCGTATACGTGCTTGGCCTGGAAGCTCAGGCCGGCGCTCTGCAGGCCTTTTTCGATGCCGGCCAGAAAGGCTTCGGCCAGGGTGTTCAGGGCTTTGGGTGGCAGTTCTTCAGTGCCCAGTTCAACCAGAAAATCTTGCGCACTCATTGTGCCGCCTCCAACTTAGCCAACACTTCATCACGCAGATCCGGGGTTGCCATCGGGAAGCCCAGCTTGGCACGGGCCAGCAGGTAGGCTTGCGCAACGGAACGCGCCAGGGTGCGCACACGCAGGATGTACTGCTGGCGTGCGGTGACCGAGATTGCCCGGCGTGCATCCAGCAGGTTGAAGGTGTGCGAGGCCTTGAGGACCATTTCATAGCTCGGCAGCGGCAGTGGCTGATCCAGCTCGATCAGGCGCTTGGCTTCGCTTTCGTAGAAGTCGAACAGTTCGAACAGCTTCTCGACGTTGGCGTGTTCGAAGTTGTAGGTCGACTGCTCCACTTCGTTCTGGTGGAACACATCGCCATAGGTGACCTTGCCGAACGGGCCGTCGGCCCACACCAGGTCGTATACCGAATCCACGCCCTGCAGGTACATGGCCAGGCGTTCCAGGCCATAGGTGATTTCACCGGTCACCGGGTAGCACTCGATGCCACCGGCTTGCTGGAAGTAGGTGAACTGAGTCACTTCCATGCCGTTGAGCCAGACTTCCCAGCCCAGGCCCCAGGCGCCTAGGGTTGGCGATTCCCAGTTGTCCTCGACGAAGCGGATGTCGTGCACCAGCGGGTCCAGGCCCACGTGCTTCAGGGAACCCAGGTACAGCTCCTGGAAGTTCTCCGGGTTGGGCTTCAAGACCACCTGGAACTGATAGTAGTGCTGCAGGCGGTTGGGGTTTTCGCCGTAGCGGCCGTCAGTCGGGCGACGACTGGGCTGCACATAAGCGGCGTTCCAGGTTTCCGGGCCGATGGCCCGCAGGAAGGTAGCGGTGTGGAAAGTGCCGGCGCCTACTTCCATATCGTAGGGCTGAAGTACCACACAACCTTGCTCGGCCCAGTACTGCTGGAGGGCGAGGATCAAGTCTTGGAAGGTACGCACGGCTGGCGTAGGCTGGCTCACGAAATTCACCTGTTACTTGGGCTGCGATTTAAGGAGCGGGAGTATACCCGATTCAGTCCTGCGCACGCCCCCTGGAGCCTTATGCCACGCTGCTTTTGGTGTTCCGAAGATCCGCTGTACATGGCTTATCACGATCAGGAGTGGGGCGTGCCGCTGCGCGATGGGCAGCGCTTGTTCGAGTTGTTATTGCTCGAAGGGTTCCAGGCCGGGCTGTCATGGATCACCGTGCTGAAGAAGCGCGAGCACTATCGCCAGGTGCTGTTCGGCTTCGATGTGCAGCGCGTGGCGCAGATGAGCGATGCCGAGATCGACGACCTGATGCAGGACCCGGGCATCATCCGCAACCGCCTCAAGCTCAATGCCGCGCGGCGCAATGCCCAGGCCTGGCTGGAGCTGGAAGACCCGGTGGCCTTTCTCTGGGCCTTCGTCGGTGGTGTGCCGAAGATCAACCATTTCAAGGACCGCAGCGAAGTGCCGGCGGTGACGCCGGAGGCCGAAGCCATGAGCCGCGGCTTGCGCAAGGCCGGCTTCACTTTCGTCGGCCCGACCATCTGTTATGCGCTGATGCAGGCCTCGGGGATGGTCATGGACCATACCCTGGACTGTGATCGGTACGCCATCCTGGCCGATGCGCGGTTAGAATAGCCGGCTGGCGACACGCTTCATGACCAAGATCAGGAGTCATTTGTGGATAAGTTCAAAGGCGCCCTGCTGGTGGGTGCTCTGCGGTTGTTTGCCCTGCTGCCCTGGCGCGCGGTGCAGGCGGTCGGCGCAGCCATCGGCTGGATCATGTGGAAGACGCCCAATCGTTCCCGCGAGGTGGTGCGCATCAACCTGGCCAAGTGTTTTCCGCAGATGGACCCGGCGGAACGCGAGCGCCTGGTGGGCCAGAGCCTGAAGGACATCGGCAAGTCCCTGACTGAAAGCGCCTGCGCCTGGATCTGGCCGGCCGAGCGTTCCATTGCCCTGGTGCGTGAAGTCGAGGGCCTGGAAGTACTCAAGGACGCCCTGGCCTCGGGCAAGGGCGTGGTTGGCATTACCAGCCACCTGGGCAACTGGGAAGTGCTCAACCACTTCTATTGCAGCCAGTGCAAACCGATCATTTTCTACCGTCCGCCCAAGCTCAAGGCAGTGGACGAACTGCTGCGCAAGCAGCGGGTGCAACTGGGCAACCGCGTGGCGGCTTCCACCAAGGAAGGCATCCTCAGCGTCATCAAGGAAGTGCGCAAAGGGGGGGCAGTGGGCATCCCCGCCGACCCGGAACCGGCCGAATCCGCCGGGATCTTCGTGCCCTTCTTCGCCACCCAGGCCCTGACCAGCAAGTTCGTGCCGAACATGCTGGCCGGCGGCAAGGCGGTCGGCGTGTTCCTCCATGCCCTGCGCCTGCCCGACGGCTCGGGCTACAAGGTGATCCTCGAAGCGGCGCCGGAAGACATGTACAGCACCGATACCGAAACCTCCTGCGCGGCCATGAGCAAGGTGGTCGAGCGTTATGTGGGGGCCTATCCGAGCCAGTACATGTGGAGCATGAAACGCTTCAAGAAGCGCCCGCCTGGCGAGGCGCGCTGGTACTGAGGGAACTGGCACGATCTGTGGATAACCCCGCACCGGGAGTTATCCACAGCACACCGAACAAGGGCGCAGAAGATGTCCGATCATCGCAAGTCGTTCCGCATCAAGATTTCCCACGAAAGCATCGGCGAATGCCTGGGGCAGACCCGCAACCTGTCCGCCAGCGGCGTCTATGTACAGAGCCCGGCCCTGGCAAGACTGCCCAAGGGCGCGGTGGTCTACGGCCAGGTGCAGGGCTTGCCGGTGACGGCGCCGCGGGTGCGCATGGAAGTGGTGCAAGTGGACGCGGAAGGGATCGCCCTGCGCTACCTGTGAAATAGCCCTGTAGCCGTTGCCGAGCCCGCGAGGCTGCGAAAAGGACCGAAGGGCCTTGCTTGGCGCTCTCTTGTCGAGCCTGTGCGGGTCTTCAGAGCTAGCGAGCAGTGCAGCGCAGTGCCGCCCAGCTCGTTCGCAGCCTGCAGCAGCGGCTACCGAGGAGGGGGGGGTCAGCCTTGAGAGTGGCGGTCGAGTTTTTTCAGGAACACCGTCATTTCCTTTTCCGCCTGCTTGTCGCCGTGGCCCCGGGCCGCTTCCAGGCCCTGTTCCCAGGCCTGGCGCGCTGCCGGCAGGTCGCCCTGCCCCTGGCAGGCCTTGCCCAGCAACTTCCACGCCGCGGAATACTTGGGGTCGAAGGCCACGCAGCATTGCAGGTGCTCGGCGGCCTTGGCGAAATCGCCCTGATCCAGGTAACCCTTGCCCAGGCCAAAGCGTAGTAGGGCATTATCCACACCCTTGGCGAGCATTTTTTCCAGGGATTCAAGCATCGTTGTCACTCCTGTGGGCTCATGTAGCCTGCGATCAGTCCCGTACAGCCTTCGCAAGGGCAGTGCCTGCTGCGCAGTCGATCGCAGCCTTCGGCAGCGGCTACAGCGTTGTTGATCAGAAGAAGCTCAGGCCGACGTGGAACAGTTTCTCCACGTCGCGAATGTGCTTTTTATCCACAAGGAACAGGATCACGTGGTCGCCGGCTTCGATCACCGTGTCGTCGTGGGCGATCAGCACTTCTTCATCGCGAATGATCGCACCGATGGTGGTGCCCGGCGGCAGGCCGATGTTCTCGATGGCACGGCCGATCACCTTGCTCGACTTGGCGTCGCCGTGGGCGATGGCCTCGATGGCTTCCGCCGCGCCCCGGCGCAGGGAGTGCACGCTGACGATATCGCCGCGGCGCACGTGGGCCAGCAGCGTGCCGATGGTGGCCAGCTGCGGGCTGATGGCGATGTCGATGTCGCCACCCTGGATCAGGTCGACGTAGGCCGGGTTGTTGATGATGGTCATCACCTTCTTCGCGCCCAGGCGCTTGGCCAGCAGCGAGGACATGATGTTGGCTTCGTCGTCGTTGGTCAGGGCCAGGAAGATATCGGCATCGGCGATGTTCTCTTCCAGCAGCAGGTCGCGGTCCGAGGCGCTGCCCTGCAGCACCACGGTGCTGTCCAGGGTGTCGGAGAGGTAGCGGCAGCGGGCCGGGTTCATCTCGATGATCTTCACCTGGTAGCGGCTTTCGATGGCCTCGGCCAGGCGCTCGCCGATCTGCCCGCCACCGGCGATGACGATGCGCTTGTAGGATTCCTCCAGGCGGCGCATCTCGCTCATCACCGCGCGGATGTGGGCCTTGGCGGCGATGAAGAACACTTCGTCGTCGGCCTCAATCACCGTATCGCCCTTGGGCATGATCGGCCGGTCGCGACGGAAGATCGCCGCCACCCGGGTGTCGACGTTGGGCATGTGCTCGCGCAGCTGGCGCAGTTGCTGGCCCACCAGCGGGCCACCGTAGTAGGCCTTGACCGCCACCAGTTGCGCCTTGCCTTCGGCGAAGTCGATCACCTGCAGCGCACCGGGGTGCTCGATCAGGCGCTTGATGTAGTTGGTCACCACCTGCTCGGGGCTGATCAGCACGTCCACCGGAATCGCATCGTTGTCGAACAGCCCGGCGCGGGTCAGGTAGGCGGCTTCGCGCACCCGGGCGATCTTGGTCGGGGTGTGGAACAGGGTGTGGGCCACCTGGCAGGCGACCATGTTGGTCTCGTCGCTGTTGGTCACCGCCACCAGCATGTCGGCGTCGTCGGCGCCGGCCTGGCGCAGCACCGTCGGGAACGAGGCGCGGCCCTGCACGGTGCGGATGTCCAGGCGGTCGCCGAGGTCGCGCAGGCGTTCGCCGTCGGTATCGACCACGGTGATATCGTTGGCTTCGCTGGCCAGGTGTTCCGCCAGCGTGCCACCCACTTGCCCGGCGCCGAGGATGATGATCTTCATCCAGTCACTCCCTTAAAACCGTTTAACCGCGTGCGGCGGCAATCTTGATCAGCTTGGCGTAGTAGAAGCCGTCGTGGCCGCCTTCTTGCGCCAGCAACTGGCGCCCGTGGGGCTGCTTGAGGCCGGCCGCAGGCTGCCCCAGTTGGCCGCCGATGTCCAATTCACGAGCACCCGGGGTGCGGGCCAGGAAGGCCTCGATGACCTCGGTGTTCTCGGTGGGCAGGGTCGAGCAGGTGGCGTAGAGCAGGATGCCGCCCACTTCCAGGGCCTGCCACATGGCATCCAGCAGTTGGCCTTGCAGTTGCGCCAGGGCGGCGATGTCTTCGGGCTGGCGGGTCAGCTTGATATCCGGATGGCGGCGGATCACCCCGGTGGCCGAGCATGGCGCGTCCAGCAGGATCCGCTGGAACGGCTTGCCGTCCCACCAGGCCTGGGTGTCGCGGCCATCGGCGGCGATCAATTGGGCGTCGAGCCCCAGGCGGTCGAGGTTTTCCCGTACCCGCACCAGGCGCTTGGCCTCCAGGTCCACCGCTACCACGCCGGCCAGGGCCGGTTGCACTTCGAGGATGTGGCAGGTCTTGCCGCCCGGGGCGCAGCAGGCGTCCAGCACCCGTTGCCCCGGCGCCAGTTCCAGCAGCTCGGCGGCCAGTTGCGCGGCCTCGTCCTGCACACTGATCCAGCCTTCGGCAAAGCCCGGCAGGCTGCGTACATCGAAGGCTTCGTCGAGGACGATGCCGTCCTGGCTATAGACGCAAGCCTTGGCCGCAACTCCCGCTTCGCTCAACAGCTTCAGGTAGGCATCGCGGGAATGATGCCGGCGGTTGACCCGCAGGATCATCGGCGGGTGGGCGTTGTTGGCGGCGCAGATGGCTTCCCACTGCTCGGGCCAGAACGCCTTGAGGGATTTCTGCAACCAGCGCGGGTGTGCGGTGCGCACCACCGGGTCGTGCTCCAACTCGGCCAGCAGCGTTTCGCTTTCGCGTTGGGCGCGGCGCAGCACGGCATTGAGCAAGGCCTTGGCCCAGGTTTTTTTCAGCTTGTCGGCGCAGCCCACGGTTTCACCGATGGCGGCGTGGGCCGGAACCCGGGTGTAGAGCAACTGATAGAGGCCCACCAGCAGCAATGCTTCGACATCGGCGTCGGCTGCCTTGAACGGCTTCTGCAGCAGCTTGGCCGCCAGCGCCGACAGCCGCGGCTGCCAGCGTGCGGTGCCGAAGGCCAGGTCCTGGGTGAAGCCGCGATCACGGGCCTCGACCTTGTCCAGCTGGATCGGCAACGAGCTGTTGAGCGAGGCCTTGCCGTTGAGCACGGCAGTCAGCGCCTTGGCGGCGGCCAGGCGCGGGTTCATTGGGCCTCCGCTGCTTGGCCGAGCAGGGCGCCGATGGCGAATTTCTCGCGGCGGCTGTTGAACAGGTCGCTGAAGTTCAGCGCCTTGCCCCCGGGCAGTTGCAGGCGGGTCAGGCACAGCGCCTGCTCACCGCAGGCGACGATCAGGCCGTCCTTGCTGGCGCCGAGGATTTCCCCCGGCGCGCCCTTGCCTTCGGCCAGGGTGGCGGCCAGCACTTTCAGCGCTTCGCCATTCAAGCTGCTGTGGCAGATCGGCCAGGGGTTGAAGGCCCGCACCAGGCGCTCCAGCTCCACGGCCGGGCGGCTCCAATCGATGCGTGCCTCGTCCTTGTTCAGCTTGTGGGCGTAAGTGGCCAGGCTGTCGTCCTGGACTTCGCCTTCCAGGGTGCCGGCGGCCAGGCCTTCGATGGCTTGCAGCACCGCGGGCGGGCCCATCTCGGCCAGGCGGTCGTGCAGGCTGCCGCCGGTATCTTCGGCGCCGATCGGGGTGCTGACCTTGAGCAGCATCGGCCCGGTATCCAGGCCGGCTTCCATGCGCATCACGGTCACCCCGCTTTGCACGTCACCGGCTTGCACCGCACGCTGGATCGGCGCGGCACCGCGCCAGCGTGGCAACAGCGAAGCATGGCTGTTGATGCAACCCAGGCGCGGAATATCCAGCACCGCCTGGGGCAGGATCAGGCCGTAGGCCACCACCACCATCAGGTCCGGCTTGAGCGCTGCCAGTTCGGCCTGAGCCTCGGCATTGCGCAAGGTCGGCGGTTGCAGCACGGGGATGTCGTTTTCCAGAGCAAGCTGCTTGACCGGACTGGGCATCAGCTTCTGCCCGCGCCCCGCCGGACGGTCCGGCTGGGTGTAGACCGCAACGATCTGGTAAGGGCTGTCGAGCAGGGCCTTGAGGTGTTCGGCGGCGAATTCGGGGGTGCCGGCAAAGACGATGCGCAGTGGCTCAGTCATGGGAATTCTCGATGTTAAACATGCGGAAAAGAAAAAGGCTTGCCGTAGCAAGCCTTTGCAAGACGGTCATCAAGCCTGCTGGCGATGCTGCTTTTCCAGCTTCTTCTTGATCCGGTCACGCTTGAGCGTGGACAGGTAGTCGACGAACAACTTGCCGTTCAGGTGGTCGCATTCGTGCTGGATGCACACGGCGAGCAAACCTTCGGCGATCAGTTCGTAGGGCTGGCCGTCGCGGTCCAGGGCCTTGATCTTGACCCGTTGCGGGCGGTCGACGTTTTCATAGAAGCCCGGTACCGAAAGGCAGCCTTCCTGGTACTGGTCCATCTCGTCGGTCAGGGCTTCGAACTCGGGGTTGATGAACACCCGTGGCTCGCTGCGGTCTTCGGACAGGTCCATGACCACCACGCGTTTGTGCACGTTGACCTGGGTCGCCGCCAGACCGATGCCTGGGGCCTCATACATTGTTTCAAACATGTCGTCGACCAACTGACGCACTTCGTCGTCCACTACGGCCACTGGTTTGGCGATAGTGCGCAGGCGCGGATCAGGGAATTCGAGGATGTTTAAAATGGCCATAAGCGTAATTGCTACACGTGTGAAGTAAGGGCGGAGTCGGCGTCCGCGCAGGTTCTGGACCTGGGCCGCCGGTGCAAAACGTGCTCTGGGATGGAGCGAGCCGTGCAGGCTCTGGCGTTTCACGCGAACGCACATAATAAAGGGATTCAGCCCATGAGGAAATCACTGTTCGCCCTGCTGCTGGCGGGCTGGACCGCCATCGGCCAGGCCCAGGTGCAACTGCGGGACAGTTATCCACAGCACTACCGGGTGCAGCCGGGCGATACCCTGTGGAGCGTCGCCAGCCTGTATCTGCAGCAGCCCTGGCAATGGCGCGAGCTCTGGCCGGCGGGCTTCGCCGGGCAGATCTTCCCCGGTGACCGCCTGCAACTGGTGCGCAATGACGGCCCGCCACGCCTGCAGCTGGAGCGACCAGCGGCGCCGCCGACGGTCAAGCTCGCGCCCCAGGCCCGGCGCCTGCCCCCTGCCCCGATTCCGAGCATCCCCCTGCAAGCGATCAGCAGCTTCTTGCTGGACAACCGCATCGTCGATCAGCCCGGGGCCCTGGAGCAGGCGCCGTATATCGTGGCCGGTGAGGGCGAGCGGGTGCTGGGTGGCATGGGCGACCGGCTTTTCGCCCGTGGCCGGCTGGACCCTGAGCAGCCGGTCTATGAGCTGTTCCGCCAGGGCAAGATCTACCGCGACCCCCTGAGCCAGGAACTGCTGGGGGTCAACGCCGACGCCATTGGCAGCGCCCGGGTGGTGGCGAGCGAAGGTGACCTGGCCACCCTCGCCTTGCAGAGCAGCAACCAGGAAGTGCGCCTGGGTGATCGCTTGCTGGCCGCCGATACCTCGGGGTTGCCGGGCTCCTTCAGCCCCAGTGCCCCGCAACGGCCGGTGGAAGGGCTGATCATCGATGTGCCCCGAGGGGTCACCCAGATCGGCGCCCTGGATGTGGTGACCCTCAACCGCGGGCGCCGTGACGGGCTGCTGGAGGGCAACGTACTGGCGGTGATCAAGACCGGTGAAACCGTGCGCGACCGGCAAACCGGCGAGCCGCTGAAAATTCCCGACGAGGCGGCCGGCTGGCTGATGGTGTTCCGCAGCTACGACAGGCTCAGCTACGGATTGGTACTCAAGGCCACGCGTTCGCTGGCGTTGCTGGACAAGGTCCGCAACCCCTGAGGGAGATCTTTCCTCAACAAGTTACCAACAGAGTTATCCACAGCTTGTTCCAGCTCAGGCTGGAGCCCTGACGATCAAGGATGATCCATGTCGAACTCGATGAGCGGCAGCATTTCCCCGGCAGAACTGGAAGCTCGATTGCGCTTGCACGTCCTGCCCGAACTCGGGCCGATGCGTTTTCAGCGCCTGCTTCAGGCATTCGGTTGCGCTTCTAAAGCACTCAGTGCCCCGGCCAGTGCCTGGCGTTCCCTGGACCTGCCGCCGGCCTGCAGCGAGGCCCGGCGCAGCCCCCAGGTGCGCGACGGCGCCCGTCGCGCATTGGCCTGGATAGATAGCCAGGCCCAGCATTTGCTTATGTGGGACCAGCCCGGCTACCCGCCCTTGCTGGCGCAACTCGAGGATGCGCCTCCGCTGCTGTTCGTGGCCGGCGACCCTTCGATTCTCGAACGGCCGCAGTTGGCGATGGTGGGCAGCCGTCGCGCATCGCGACCGGGGCTGGACACCGCCGGGGCCTTTTCCCGCAGCCTGGCTCGCGCCGGTTTTGTCATCACCAGCGGTCTGGCCCTGGGCATCGATGGCGCTGCTCATCAGGCGGCCCTGGATGTTGGCGGGCGCACCGTGGGCGTGCTGGGCACTGGCCTGGAAAATTTTTATCCACAGCGGCACCGGGCCCTGGCCAGGGCCATGATCGACCAGGGCAGCGCGGTGGTTTCCGAGTTCCCGCTGGACACTCCGGCGCGTGCGGAACACTTCCCCCGGCGCAATCGAATCATCAGTGGCCTGGCCCTGGGCGTGCTGGTGGTGGAGGCCAGCGTCGCCAGCGGTTCGCTGATTACCGCGCGGCTGGCGGCGGAGCAAGGCCGCGAGGTGTATGCCATCCCCGGTTCTATCCACCACCCCGGTGCCCGGGGCTGCCACCAGTTGATCCGCGACGGCGCGGTGCTGGTGGAAAGCGTGCAGCACATCCTGGAGACCCTGGCCGGCTGGCAGAACCTGCCGCCCAGCGCCTCGCTGCCGACAGCGGCCTGTACCCACCCGTTGCTGGCCTTGCTGCATGCGGCGCCCCACAGCAGCGAAGCCTTGACCAGCGCCAGCGGCTGGCCCCTGCCCCGGGTGCTGGCAGCCCTGACCGAGCTGGAGATCGAAGGCCGTGCGGTCCATGAAAATGGGCGTTGGTATGCGCGTCTGAGCTAGGTTTTATAAGCAGGATCGGTAAACTGCGCACAGCTTTTATCTGGAGAGTCGGCAATGGTCAGCAGTTGGCGTGTGCAGCAAGCCGCACGAGAGATTCGCGCAGGGGCGGTGATTGCCTATCCAACCGAAGCGGTCTGGGGCCTGGGGTGCGATCCGTGGAATGAAGAGGCGGTGGATCGCCTGCTGGCGATCAAGTCACGGTCGGTGGACAAGGGCCTGATCCTGATCGCTGACAACATCCATCAGTTCGATTTCCTCTTCGAGGACTTCCCGGACACCTGGATCGATCGTATGTCCAGCACCTGGCCGGGGCCCAATACCTGGCTGGTGCCCCATCAGAACCTGTTGCCCGAGTGGGTCACCGGGGTCCATGACACGGTGGCGCTGCGGGTCAGCGACCATCCGCTGGTGCGTGAGCTGTGCTCCCTGGTGGGCCCGCTGATTTCCACCTCTGCCAACCCCCAGGGGCGCCCGGCGGCGCGCACGCGGCTGCGCATCGAGCAGTATTTCCGTGGGCAACTGGATCTGGTCCTCAGTGGCAGCCTGGGCGGGCGCAAGAACCCGAGCCTGATCCGTGACCTGGCTACCGGCAAGGTCGTTCGGCCTTCCTGAAGCGCTTCGCCGGCAAGCCGGCTCCTACGATACTCGGCAGGAACCGGCTTGCCGGCGAAGGCGTTCAAGGCAGCAGCACAGTCGAGCCAGTCGTGCGTCGCGCCGACAGTTCGATATGGGCCTTGGCCGCATCCGCCAGGGCGAAGCGCTGGCCAATCTCGATCTTCAGCTTGCCGCTGGCAATCATGCCGAACAGGTCGTCGGCCATGCGCTGCAGGTTCTCGGCATTGTTGGCGTAGCTGGCCAGGGTCGGCCGGGTCACGTACAGCGAGCCCTTGGCCGAGAGAATCCCCAGGTTGACCCCGTCCACTGCGCCAGAGGCGTTGCCGAAGCTGACCATCAGCCCGCGTGGAGCCAGGCAGTCCAGGGAGGTCAGCCAGGTGTCCTTGCCCACGCCGTCGTAGACCACCGGGCATTTCTTCCCGCCGGTCAGTTCCAGCACTCGCTGGGCCACGTCTTCATGGCTGTAGTCGATGGTTTCCCAGGCGCCCAGGGCCTTGGCGATGGCGGCCTTTTCCGGCGAGCTGACGGTGCCGATCAGCTTTACCCCGAGGGCCTTGGCCCACTGGCAGGCCAGGGAGCCGACACCGCCGGCAGCGGCGTGGAACAGCACGGTTTCGCCGCCCTGGAGTTCATAGGTCTGGCGCAGCAGGTACTGCACGGTCAGGCCCTTGAGCATGACCCCGGCGGCCTGTTCGAAGCTGATGGCGTCCGGCAGGCGTACCAGGTTGGCTTCGGGCAGCACGTGCACATCGCTGTAGGCCCCCAGTGGGCCGCTGCCATAAGCCACCCGGTCGCCGACCTTGAAACGGGTCACGGCACTGCCCACGGCCTCGACTACGCCCGCGCCTTCGGCCCCCAGGCCCGAAGGCAGGGCGGGTGGTGCGTAGAGACCGCTGCGGAAATAGGTATCGATGAAGTTCAGGCCGATGGCCTTGTTGCTGACGCGAACCTGTTGCGGGCCCGGTTCCGCCGGTTGGTAATCCACATATTCGAGCACTTCGGGGCCGCCATGGGCGCGGAACTGGATACGTTTGGCCATCTGCATTCTCTCCTCGGACGTGTCGTGAAAGTGCTCTATCGGACTCCTCTGCTTGACCTTCGTCAACTGCGGAGCGCCCCGGCGCGGTGTTATGCTACGCGCCCATTTGCGCCGGCCCGTGCTCCATCCCTAGCGCCGCGTAGCTTTGCCCGATTCAAGGTGATGCCATGACTACCCGCACCGAGGCCGTGAAAGCCTACCTGCTCGACCTGCAAGACCGCATTTGCGCTGCACTGGAAACCGAAGACGGTGGCGCACGCTTCATCGAGGACGCCTGGACCCGGCCTGCCGGTGGTGGCGGGCGTACCCGGGTGATCGGCGACGGTGCAGTGATCGAAAAGGGTGGGGTGAACTTCTCCCATGTATTCGGCAGCGGCCTGCCGCCATCGGCCAGTGCCCACCGGCCCGAGCTGGCCGGCCGTGGCTTCGAGGCCCTGGGCGTGTCCCTGGTGATCCACCCGCACAACCCCCATGTGCCGACTTCCCACGCCAACGTGAGGTTCTTCATCGCCGAGAAGGAAGGCGAAGAGCCGGTCTGGTGGTTCGGCGGCGGTTTTGACCTGACCCCCTACTACGGCAACATCGATGACTGCGTGCACTGGCACCGGGTTGCCGAGCGGGCCTGCGCGCCCTTCGGTGCCGACGTCTACCCGCGCTACAAGGCCTGGTGCGACAGCTATTTCCACATCAAGCACCGCAATGAACCGCGGGGCATCGGTGGCCTGTTCTTCGACGATCTGAACGAATGGGACTTCGACACCAGTTTCGCCTTCATGCGCGCCATCGGCGACGCCTACATCGAGGCCTACCTGCCCATCGTCCAGCGCCGCAAGGCCGCGGCCTACACCGCGCAGCAGCGGGAATTCCAGGAGTTCCGCCGGGGCCGCTACGTGGAGTTCAACCTGGTCTACGACCGTGGCACCCTGTTCGGCCTGCAATCGGGCGGGCGCACCGAGTCGATCCTCATGTCGCTGCCGCCACAAGTGCGCTGGGGCTATGACTGGAAGGCCGAGCCGGGCAGCGAAGAAGCGCGCCTGACCGAATACTTCCTGCAGGATCGCGACTGGCTGGCAGCCAGCAACTAAACCGTACCCACTGTGTAGAAGCCGGCTTGCCGGCGAAAAGGCCTTCAAGGCGGATGCGGTTCCTACCCCTGTGTTGAGCAAATGGGATGAGAGATGGATCAGTACGTTGTCTTTGGTAACCCGATCGGCCACAGCAAGTCGCCGCTGATCCATCGGCTGTTCGCCCAGCAGACCGGCCAGCAGCTGGAGTACAACACCCTGCTGGCGCCCCTGGATGATTTCGCCGGCACCGCTCGCAGCTTCTTCTCCCACGGGCGTGGGGCCAATGTCACGGTGCCGTTCAAGGAAGAGGCCTATCGCCTGTGCGACAGCCTGACCGAACGGGCCCAGCGCGCCGGCGCGGTGAACACCCTGAGCAAGCAGGCCGACGGCCGCCTGCTGGGGGACAACACCGACGGCGCCGGGCTGGTGCGCGACCTGAAGGTGAACGCCGGGGTCAGCCTCAAGGGCAAGCGCATCCTTGTGCTGGGGGCTGGCGGCGCTGTCCGTGGTGCCCTGGAGCCGTTGCTGGCCGAGCAGCCGGAGGCCTTGGTGATCGCCAATCGCACCGTGGAAAAGGCTGAGCTGCTGGCGGAGTTGTTCGCCGACCTGGGGCCGGTATCGGCCAGCGGCTTCGACTGGCTGCAGGAGTCGGTGGACCTGATCATCAATGCCACCTCCGCCAGCCTTTCGGGCGAGCTGCCGCCGATTGCCGGCAGCCTGATCGAGGCGGGCAAGACCGTGTGCTACGACATGATGTACGCCAAGGAGCCGACACCATTCTGCCGCTGGGCCAGTGAACAGGGCGCGGCCCTGGTGCTGGATGGCCTGGGCATGCTGGCCGAGCAAGCGGCGGAAGCCTTCTACCTGTGGCGCGGCGTGCGCCCCGACAGTGCCCCGGTGCTGGCTGAACTGCGTCGCCAGCTGGCCCTGTAACGCCCCCCTCGTAGGAGCTGGCTTGCCAGCGAAGGCGGCTTCAAGGCTGGGCCAGGCTCAAGGGCCTCTTCGCCGGCAAGCCGGCTCTCACGTCGGATGTGGGCAAGGCGCCTGCGGGTTCAGTCTTCGAAGTGGATCGGGCAGCGTTCCGGGCCTTCGAGCTTGACCAACTCTTCTTTCACCGCCTGCCGTGCCCGGCGCAGGATCAGGCTGCGCTCCTGGCGCCTGAGGCGGCGTGCTTCCTGGTGCAGCATTTCCACTCCTGAATAGTCGATGAAGTTGATTTGCCGTGCGTCGATCACCAGCCTGGGCGCGTGGCAGCGCTGCATGCGCACCTGCAGGTAATGGCTGGCGCCGAAGAAAATCGAACCGCCGACCCGCAGGACGTCTTCATCGCCTTCGCTGGACTGCTGCACCCGCGGTTGCGAAGTGCGCTTGAGGTAGAAGAACAGCGACGCCAGGACCCCGGCATAGATCGCGGTCTGCAACTCCAGGAGCAGAGTGGCGACGCAGGTCAGGCTCATCACCACGAACTCGGCGCGGCTGACCCGGAACAGCGCGCGAATGCCCCGGTGGTCCACCAGCCCCCAGCAGATCAGCAGGATGCTGCCGGCCATGGCCGGGATCGGGATATGGGCGATCAGCCCGGCGCCGGCCACGGCGAACAGCGCCACCCACAGCGCCGAGAACACTCCGGCCAGGGGCGAGCAGGCGCCGGCCTCGTAGCTCAACCCGGAGCGGGTGAAGGAGCCCGAGGACAGGTAGCCGGAGAAAAACGCCCCGACCATGTTCGACAGGCCCTGGGCGCGGACTTCCTGATTGGCGTCCAGCAACTGTTCCGAACGTGCTGACAGCGAGCGGGCAATCGACAAGCTGGTGACCAGCCCGAGCATGCCCACCGCCACTGCGCTGGGCAGCAACCGCAGGATCAGTTCCAGGTCCAGGGGCAGCGGGCTCAACGGCGGCAGCCGGCCGGCGAAGGCGCTGACCAGTTGCACATGGCCAAACACCCCTGGCAGCAGCCATACCACCAGGGCACTGAACACCAGGCTCAGCAGCAGGCCGGGCCAGCGCGGCGCCAGCAGCTTGAAGGCGACCCCCAGTGCCAGGGTGCCCAGCCCCAGCAACAGCGAAGGCCGGTCCACCTCGCTCAGGTGCTGCAGCAACTGGCTCAGGCTGTTGAGGGCGGTGGCCTGGTTCGGCAGTTCCAGCCCCAGCAGGTTGGGCAATTGGCCCAGGGCGATGACCACCGCCGCGCCGAGGGTGAAGCCCAGCACCACCGAGTGCGAGACGAAGTTCACCAGGGCACCGAAGCGCAGCATTCCCAACAGCCACTGGAAGACCCCGGCCAACAGCGTCAGGAGCAGGATCAGGGTGATGTAGTCCTCGGATGCCGGCACCGCCAGAGGGCTGATGCTGGCATACAGAACAATGGAGATCGCCGCCGTGGGGCCGCAGATCAGGTGCCACGATGAGCCCCATAGGCAGGCGATCAGCACCGGGACTATGGCCGCGTACAGCCCGTACTCCGGGGGCAGGCCGGCGATCAGGGCATAGGCGATGGATTGCGGCAGAGCGAGGATCGCGCCGCTCAGGCCCACCAGCAGGTCACGGCCGACGCTGGCCCGGGTCTGGCGCGGCAGCCAGCTCAGCAAAGGCAGGAGAGATTGGCGGTCGGGCCAGGCCATGGTTCCTCACGGGTGGGTTGATTCGGTGGGCCAGGGTAAAGCATTGCCAGGCTTTGAGTGTAGGAGCCGGCTTGCCGGCGAATGGCCGGCGCACCTCGGGCTACAACCTGCTCTTCACCGCTGCCAGGGCCTCTTTGTCATCAATGGTCCGCACTCCCTCCAGCCATTGCTCCAGCACTGCCGGGTGGGCCTTGATCCAGGCCTTGGCGGCATCGGTGTTGCTGAGTTTGCTGTTGGCCACCGCGGCCATGATGCTGTTCTCCATCTCCTGGGTGAACCGCAGGTTGCCCAGCAGTTTGCCGACGTTCGGGCAAGCCTGTGCATAACCCTTGCGGGTCAGGGTGTAGACGCTGCCGCTGGCGCCGAAGTACTTTTCGCCGCCGGTCAGGTAGCGCATTTTCAACTGCACGTTCATCGGGTGTGGGGTCCAGCCGAGGAAGGTGATGAAGCGCTGCTTTTTCGTAGCCCGGGACACTTCGGCGAGCATTGCCTGTTCACTGGACTCGATCAGCTTCCACTGGCCCAGGTTGAACTGGTTGCTCTTGATGATTTCCTGCAGCGACAGGTTGGCCGGCGCGCCGGAGCCGATGCCGTAGAGCTTTTTGTCGAACTTGTCGGCGAACTTGTCCAGGTCGGCAAAATCATGCACTCCGGCCTCCCACACATAGTCCGGCACCGCCAGCGTGAACTCGGTGCCTTCCAGGTTCTTGGCCAGCTGGGTGACGTCGCCATTGGCCACGAACTTGTCATGGAAGCCTTGCTGCGCCGGCATCCAGTTACCCAGGAATACATCCACCCGGCCATCCTTCAGGCCACCGAAGGTGATGGGCACGGCCAGGGTGTCGATCTTCGCCTTGTAGCCCATGCCGTCCAGCAGGAAGCCGGTGATGGCATTGGTGGCGGCGATATCGCTCCACCCCGGGTCGGCCATCTTCACTGTCTCGCACGAGTCGGCCCAAGCGGATGCGCTGCCCAGGGCCAGAAGCCCGAGCGTCAGTGCTGTGGATAACCTTTGCATGCTTTTCCCCTTACGTTTTATTGGTTTTGGCAGGGTTGTGGAAAACGGGCCTTGCGCTCCAGGTCATCGAGGTCGATGTGGTTGCGCATGTACTGCTGGCTGGCGTCTACCAGGGGCTGGTGGTCCCAGCTCTTGAGTTTGCCCCGGCTCAGCGCCTCGGCCACCAGCCGGCGGCGGCGCTGGCTGGCCAGGACCTGTTGGTGAATGCGCGGAATATCCCACTTGGCCCGGGCCTCGGCCAGGAACGCGGCGAACAGCGGCCGATGCTCGGGCGACTGGCCAAGGTCGAAGCGCTCTTGCGGGTCGTGGTGCAGGTCGAAGAGTAGGCAGGGGTCGTCTTCGCTGTAGATGAACTTGTAGGCACCGCGGCGAATCATCATCAACGGGCTGATGGTGCCTTCGGCCATGTATTCGCCGAACACCTCGTCGTGCCCGCCCTGCCCTCGCAAGTGCGGGACCAGGGAGCGGCCATCCAGCGGCAGGTCGGGCTCGACCCGGCCGCCGGCCAGTTCCACCAGGGTCGGCAGCAGGTCGGCGGTGGAGACAGCGGCGCTGACCCGGCCGGCAGTGAACTGCCCCGGTGCACAGATCAGCAGCGGTACCCGGGCGGCCATTTCAAACCAGTGCATTTTGTACCAGAGGCCGCGCTCGCCGAGCATGTCGCCGTGGTCGCCGGAAAACACGATCAGCGTGTCATCCACCAGCCCGGTGTCTTCCAGGGTCTGCAGCAGCTTGCCGACGTTGCTGTCGATGTAGCTGCAGGCGCCGAAGTAGGCGCGGCGCGCGTCGCGGATCTTATCCACAGGCAAGGGCTTGTCCCACAGGTCGTAGACCTTGAGCAGGCGCTGGGAGTGCGGATCCAGCTCGCTTTGGGGCGGGGTCTGCGGCAGTGGAATCTGGTCGTCGCGGTACAGGTCCCAGAAGCCCTTGGGAATGGTGTACGGATCGTGGGGGTGGGTCATGGAGACGGTGAGGCAGAACGGCTGGTCGCCGGCCTCGCGCACATGGTCGAACAGGTATTGCTGGGCCTTGAACACCACCTCCTCGTCGAAATCCAGCTGGTTGGTGCGTACACAGGGGCCGGCCTGCAGTACCGAGGACATGTTGTGGTACCAGCTGGGGCGCACATCGGGCTGGTCCCAGTTCACCGCCCAGCCGTAGTCGGCGGGGTAGATATCGCTGGTCAGGCGCTCTTCATAGCCGTGCAACTGGTCCGGACCGCAGAAGTGCATCTTGCCCGAGAGCGCAGTGCGGTAGCCCAGGCGCCGCAGGTAGTGGGCGTAGGTGGGCACGTCGGCGGGGAAGTCCGCGGCGTTGTCGTAGGCACCGATCCGGCTGGGCAACTGGCCGCTGACCAAAGTGAAGCGCGAGGGTGCGCACAAGGGGCTGTTGCAGTAGGCGGCGTCGAAGACCACGCCCTGGGCGGCCAGCCGGCTGAGGTGAGGCAGCTTGATCGGCGAGGGTCCGTAGAACGGCAGCAAGGGGGCGGCCATCTGATCGGCCATGATGAAAAGAATGTTCTTGCGCTTCATGGATTCGCGGCATTCCATAGTCGATGGTTATGCGAAGGTTCTGCAATCGAGCATGGATCCCATGCCGTTGGTGGTAAAGCCCATGTACAGCAATGACTAGGATAAGCACAGCTTATGTATGAAGCCCTTGGCGACCTGTCCCTGGACCTGCTCCGAGTGTTCGAAGCAGCCGCGCGCCTGCGCAGCTTCACCGCCGCGGCGGTGGAACTGGGCACCACCCAGCCGGCTATCAGTCAGCAGATCAAGCGCCTGGAGGAACAGCTGGGGGTGCGCCTGTTCGACCGCATCTACCGGGGCATAGAGCTGACCGAGTCTGCAGCCTTGTTGCTCGATCAGGTCCAGGCCGGCCTGCAGAGCATCGATGCCGGCCTCAGCGCCCTCAGCCAGCAGCATCAGCATGAGGTGTTGCAGGTGGCCACGGATTTCGCTTTCGCCGCCTATTGGCTGATGCCCCGCCTGCATCGCTTTCATGAGGCCAACCCCCAGGTGGATGTGAGCCTGGTCACCAGCGAGCGCAGCCACAGCATGCTGCGCAGCGATATCGACGTGGCGGTGCTGTTCGGCGACGGGCGTTTCAGGCAGGGGGAAAGCCACTGGCTGTTCAGCGAAGAAGTGTTTCCGGTGTGCAGCCCGCTGCTGCTCAAGGACCGTGCTGCGCCGCTGCCCGCCCCTTCCCTGCTGGAACTGCCGCTGCTGCACCTGCGGGGTGAAGGCAGCAACCACTGGTTCGACTGGAGCGGGGTATTTCGCGAGCTGGGCCTTGCGGGTGCGCCGGCCCCAGGGCAATTGCGCTTCGACAATTACACCCTGCTGATCCAGGCGGCCATCGGCGGCCAGGGCGTGGCCATCGGCTGGCGTCACCTGGTGGATGACCTGCTGGAGCAGGGCCTGCTGTGCCGGCCCATCGCCGAGAGCGCGCTGTCCGCCTACGGCTATTACGTGGTGCTGCCCCAGCGCAAGCGCCGCGGCCCGCTGATCCAGCGTTTCGTCGACTGGCTGATGAGCGAGCAGGCCGGCAGCGCCCAGAGCCTCAAGGGGTTGGCGCTGCCGTCCATTGCCCCGTAGACGGCACCTTGAACAGGCTCCACAGGGACAGCGCGCCGTTGCCCAGACACACCAAGGCCAGCGACACCACTGCGAGAAAGGCCAGGTATTCCCAGCCGCCCCCCGGGCTGGTGTAGATCCAGCCGTGGGCGCCGTGGACGAAGACGATCGCCCCTAGCAGCATCGGCATCAGCCCCAGGGCGATCCAGCGCACGCCGACCCCGAGGATCAGCAACAAGCCCCCCACCAGCTCGGCGCACACCGCCGGGTAGGTCAGCCACTCGGGCATGCCGGTGGCGCTGAACAGCTTGAGGGTGCCCGGCCAGCCCAGGACCAGGATCTTGAACAGGGCGTGGGCGATGTACATGGCGCCCAGTGCCAGGCGCAGGAACAGGGCGGCCCATTGTTCCGGTGCCTGGAGCGGCGATCTGATTGGGAGTGCAGGCATATGACAGGTCCTTGTGTGGTGGAAGGTGCGGGTTGAGTGCTGAATGTCCAACGGTCAAACGATGGCTACCGAGGCGCCGACCAGTAACAGCACGCCGATGTGGGCGTTGCTGCGAAACAGGTGGTTGCAGGGCTCCGGGTGGTCCGGACTGAACAGGCTGAGCTGGTAGGCCAGGGACAGGGCGATAGGCAGCAGCAGGATGAAAAAGCCCGGGTTGGCGCCGGCCAGCAGGCCCGCGCCGTACCAGCACAGCAGGGTCATGGTGTAGAACACGGCGATCCAGGTCCTGCCCCGTTCGGCGAACAGCGTGGCGGTGGAGCGCAGGCCCATTTTCAGGTCGTCCTCACGGTCGCTGTAGGCATAGAGGGTGTCGTAGCCCAACTGCCAGAACAGGCAGCCCAGCCACAGCGCCAGCGCACTGGGTTGCAGGCTGCCGGTGGTTTCCACGCTGGCCATGAGCACGCCCCAGTTGAACACCGCGCCGAGAAACGCCTGGGGCCAGTGGGTGAAGCGCTTGAACAGCGGGTAGACCAGGGTCAGGGGCACGCAGCACAGGGCCAGCAGCACCGTCGCCGGTTGCAGAAGCGGCAGCAACCCGGCGGCCAGCAGCAATGTCGCGGCCAGGCAGGCCAGGGCTTGGGCGAGGTTCAGCGAACCCTGGGCCAGGGGCCGCTGGCGGGTGCGGTTGACCCGGGCGTCGAAGCCGCGATCGAGGATGTCGTTGATGCAGCAGCCGGCACTGCGCATCAGCAGGGCGCCGAGGGCGAACACCAGCACGGTGCCGACCGGGGGAATGCGCCCGGCGCAGAGGATCAGCGCGGCCAGGGCCGGCAGCAGGGTCAGCCAGGTGCCGATGGGCCGGTCCAGGCGCATCAGGCGGGCGTAGGCCTGCCAGGATCGCGGCAGGCGGTTCGCGACCCAGTCATGGGCGCGGATGTCATTGAGGTCGGGGCTTGCGGGCATCTTCGGTCCCTGAGTGTGAGCACGGTGTTGATCACGACCCAGCGCTTTCAAGTGTTCAAAAAACACTCAGGCCGGTGGCGGTCACTGAACGTCGGGCAAGCCGCTGCCGTGATCGCACGGGTTGATGTTCAGTGCCATCTGCTTGCTGGTCGGATGCGCTAAAGTTGCCCGCCCCCGCCCGTTGCGGCAAGGGAACAATCCGCAATAGCCTCCTGCAGGATCTGCAATATGCTCCGTGATGAAGTGCCCCGCGTTCCGCGTATCGACCTCAACCTGTTGCGGGTTTTCGATGCGGTCTATGAGGACCGCAGTATCCTGCTGGCCAGCAAGCGCCTGCATCTGAGCCAGTCGGCGGTCAGCCATGCCCTGACCCGACTGCGTGAGTCCTTGCAGGACGAGCTGTTCATTCGCACGGCCAAGTGCATGCAGCCGTCGGCCCGGGCCGAGGCGATTGCCGGCCCGCTGCGCGAAGCGCTGCTGACCATTCAACACACGGTCGGCGTGGAGCCATTCGACCCCGCCCGCGCGACGCGTACCTTCACCCTGGCGGCCAACGACTACCTGAGTTCGGTGCTGTTGGCGCCCTTGCTGCGGCGCCTGGCCCGGGTGGCGCCGGGGGTGGATTTGGTGGTGCGTCCGGCGACCCGCCTGGACCTGGCCGAGCAGATCGATGTCGGGCGTATCGATCTGGCCGTCGGGGTGTTTGCCGAGTTGCCGCAGCGGGTGCACAGCGCCTGTCTCTGGCGGCAGCAGGATGAGTTGCTGATGTGTCCCGAGCATCCCTTGCTCGACCTGCCCGTACTGACGCTTGAGGCCTTGGCGGACCAGTCGTTGATCACGCTGTCGGTGGGTGGGCAGGAGGAAGGCGCGGTCAACGGCTACATTCTCGAGCGTGGCATTGCCCGGCAGTCGGAGATGTTCGATCGCCAGCGCCTGGAGCAGGCCCTGGCGGCGATTGGCCGGCGTCCCCAGTACAAGGTCACCCTGCCCCATGCCCTGGTGCTGCCGCAGTTGCTGGAGCAGTCGCGCCTGGTGGCGATTGTGCCGGAACCCTTGGCCCGGGCCTTCGAGCAGCGCTTTGGCCTGTGCCGGCGGGCGCTGCCACTAGCGGTAGAGCCCTCATCGCTGCTGGCGATCTGGCACGGGCGCAACAGTGCCGACCCGGCACATCTCTGGCTGCGCCAGCAACTGCTGGAGGTGGCGGCGACGCTGGCGCAAGCGCTTTGAGCCGGTCGGTTTTCGGTGTTTTCATGGGGCCGGTGTTTTCTTCACAGCGGGTGTTCTACATCTGTGGCGAGCCTTGAGGGTTCGTCTTGATTGCGAGGGTTTGCATGCAACGGATCAAGGGCTACCACGCCCATGTCTACTTTGACGCCAGCACCATCGACCAGGCTCGGGCCTTGTGCGAACGGGCGGCGCAGCTGTTCGAACTGAAAATGGGCCGGGTCCACGAGCGGCCGGTGGGACCGCATCCGGACTGGAGCTGCCAGTTGGCCTTCGGCCCCGAGGTGTTTGCCCAGGTGGTGCCGTGGCTGGCCCTCAATCGCCAGGGGCTGGTGGTGTTCCTGCATCCGGATACCGGTGATGACCTGCTGGACCACACCGACCATGCGATCTGGATGGGGGCTATGCGGCCACTGGACCTGAGGGGGTTCTGAGGGCGACGGACCGCCGGCAAGCCGGCTCCTGCAGGGGCCGGCCGGTCGGGTGAGGTCAGTAGAGCACGCCGTCGAGGATCTCGTAGACGATGCCGGTGCCCACGGCGATCAGCACGATGTCGCCCCCCATGCGCCGCCATTCGTACCCCGGGTACACCGGCAGGCGCGACAGGGCCCGGGGCTCCAGGCGTTCGCCGTAGTAGCCGCGCGGCAGTGGCTGGCCGCGCACCAGGTGGATGCCGGGAGGCGGCGGCGCGCCCCGGACGAAGTAGCCGTGGTTGTCGCGGATGGTCTGGCGCACCGGGCCGAAATCCTGTGGCGGGCCGCCGCGGCGGTCATCCCCCGGGCCACGGTGCTCGTTGCCACGGTTGTCCCAATGGCCCTGTTGTGGCCCGCCATGATCATAGCCGCCGCGCTCGTCGGCCATGACCTGCAGCAACGGGCTGGCGCTGAGCATCAGCAGCGCGGCACCGGCAATCAGACGTTTGGGCATTTTCATCAGGTATTCCTCGCAACACACACAGCAAAAAGGGGTTCGCCACCTTGGTCGCGAACCCCCGGGTCTTGCTGTTTAGTCTGTGTCTCGAGGCGCTAATTCCTCTGTATCAGGACCTTTACCCTCAGCTGACGCGGGCCTTACGTACGCCCTCGGACAGCGCCGCACACAGGCTCAGCACCCCATCCACCGCTTGCTCGGAAGACTCGGCGCTGGCGATGTGGTCGATCAGCGCCGAGCCCACTACCACGCCGTCGGCCAGGCGAGCGATGGCGGCTGCCTGCTCCGGAGTACGGATGCCGAAACCGATGCTGATGGGCAGGTCGGTGTGGCGACGCAGGCGGGCCACGGCTTCTTCTACGTGCTCCAGGGTGGCGGCGCCGGCACCGGTGACCCCGGCCACGGAAACGTAGTAGACGAAACCGGAGCTGCCGTTGAGCACCTTGGGCAGGCGCACGTCGTCGGTGGTCGGTGTGGTCAGGCGGATGAAGTCGATGCCGGCGGCCTGGGCCGGGTCGCACAGTTCGCTGTTATGTTCCGGCGGCATGTCCACCACGATCAGGCCATCGACACCGGCGGCCTTGGCGTCGGCGATGAAGCGCGGCACGCCGTAGTGGTGGATCGGGTTGAAGTAGCCCATGAGCACCAGCGGGGTGTCGCTGTTGCCTTCGCGGAACTCGCGAACCATCTGCAGGGTTTTCGCCAGGTTTTGCTTGGCCCCCAGGGCACGGATGTTCGCCAGCTGGATCGCCGGGCCGTCGGCCATCGGGTCGGTGAAGGGCATGCCCAGTTCGATCACGTCGGCACCCGCTGCGGGCAGGCCCTTGAGGATCGCCAGGGAGGTGTCGTAGTTCGGGTCGCCGGCGGTGACGAAGGTTACCAGGGCGGCGCGGTTTGCTTCCTTCAGCTCGGCAAAACGGGTTTGCAGGCGGCTCATCAGTGTTTCTCCTGCTGGGACTGTTGCATGTGGTGCATCACGGTCTGCATGTCTTTGTCGCCACGGCCCGAGAGGTTGACCACCATCAGGTGATCCTTGGGCAGGTTCGGTGCGCGCTTGAAGACTTCGGCCAGGGCATGGGCGCTTTCCAGGGCCGGGATGATGCCTTCCAGGCGGCAGCACTGGTGGAACGCGGCCAGGGCTTCGTCGTCGGTCACCGAGGTGTATTCGACGCGGCCGATATCGTGCAACCAGGCGTGTTCCGGGCCGATGCCGGGGTAGTCGAGGCCGGCGGAAATCGAGTGGGCGTCGATGATCTGGCCATCGTCGTCCTGCAGCAGGAAGGTGCGGTTGCCGTGCAGTACGCCGGGTACGCCGCCGTTGAGGCTGGCGGCGTGCTTGCCGGTCTCGATGCCGTAGCCGGCGGCTTCGACGCCGATGATCTCGACGCTTTTGTCGTCGAGGAACGGGTGAAACAGGCCCATGGCGTTGGAACCGCCACCGATGCACGCCACCAAGCTGTCCGGCAGGCGGCCTTCCTGGGCTTGCATCTGCTCGCGGGTTTCCTTGCCGATGACCGCCTGGAAGTCGCGGACCATGGCCGGGTACGGGTGCGGGCCGGCGACGGTGCCGATCAGGTAGAAGGTGCTGTCGACGTTGGTCACCCAGTCACGCAGGGCTTCGTTCATCGCGTCCTTCAGGGTGCCGGTGCCGGCCACCACCGGGATCACTTCGGCGCCCAGCAGCTTCATGCGAAATACGTTGGCCTGTTGGCGCTCGATGTCGGTGGTGCCCATGTAGATCACGCAATCCAGGCCAAAACGCGCGGCCACGGTGGCGGTGGCCACGCCATGCATGCCGGCGCCGGTCTCGGCGATGATGCGTTTCTTGCCCATGCGCCGCGCCAGCAGGATCTGGCCGATGCAGTTGTTGATCTTGTGCGCGCCGGTGTGGTTCAGCTCTTCACGCTTGAGGTAGATCTTGGCGCCGCCGCAGTGCTCGGTCAGGCGTTCGGCGAAGTACAGCGGGCTGGGGCGGCCCACGTAATCGCGCTGGAAGTAGGCCAGCTCCTTGAGGAATTCGGGATCTTCCTTGGCCTTTTCGTATTCGCGGGCCAGGTCGAGGATCAGCGGCATCAGGGTTTCGGCCACGTAACGGCCGCCGAATGCGCCGAACAGGCCGTTGTCGTCAGGGCCATTGCGTAATTGGGACTGGGTCATTGCAGCGCTCCCGGGGGAAGTTTGGAGAAAGAAGGCCTGGTGGAGAGACCGCTTCGTAGAAACACAATGGAGCCCACTCTACCCCTGACATCCGATGCTGAAAACCGATAAGATCGCCGCAACCTGTCAGGAAAACTCACAGATAAAATGAGCCGCGACCTCCCTCCCCTGAATGCCCTGCGGGCCTTCGAAGCCACTGCCCGGCTCAATAGCGTCAGCCAGGCGGCCGAACAGCTGCACGTCACCCACGGCGCGGTCAGCCGGCAGTTGAAGGTGCTTGAAGAACACCTGGGGCTGAGCCTTTTCGTCAAGGAAGGCCGTGGCCTTAAACTCACAGATTCCGGCATTCGCCTGCGCGATGCCAGCAGCGAGGCCTTCGAACGCCTGCGGGATGTCTGCGCCGAGCTGACCCAGGGCAGCGCCGATGCGCCCTTTGTCCTGGGTTGTTCCGGAAGCCTGCTGGCGCGCTGGCTGATCCCGCGCCTGGGGCGCCTGAACGCCGACCTGCCGGACCTGCGCCTGCACCTTTCGGCCGGTGAAGGCGACCTCGACCCCCGGCGCCCGGGCCTGGATGCCTTGCTGGTCTTTGCCGAGCCGCCCTGGCCGGCGGACATGCAGGTCTATGAACTGGCCAGCGAACGCATCGGCCCGGTGCTCAGCCCGCGCTATGCCGGTTATCCACGCCTGCGGCAGGCGCCGGCTGGCGTCCTGGCCAGCGAGGCCCTGCTGCACACCACTTCCCGCCCCCAGGCCTGGCCCAGTTGGGCACGGCGCAACGGCCTGAATCCCGAAACGTTGAAGTACGGGCAGGGTTTCGAGCATCTGTATTATTTGCTGGAGGCGGCCGTGGCGGGCCTGGGGGTGGCAATTGCCCCGCAGCCGCTGGTGGCCGAGGACTTGCTGGCAGGCAGGCTGGTTGCGCCCTGGGGTTTTTCCGACACCCCGGGGCAACTGGCGCTGTGGTTACCCAAGCGCGCCGCGGATGGGCGCGCCCGGCAATTGGCGCAGTGGCTGGAAAACGAACTGCGCCAGCAGCTTTAGTCGCCGCGCTTGCACAGCAGATAGGCGGCCAGCAGGCCGATGGCACCCACGGCGACCCCGGCGGTGGTCCAGGGGTGTTCCTGGGCATAGTCGCGGGTCGCGATCCCGGTTTCACGGGTTTTCACTTTGACTTCTTCATAGGCATCGCTGAGCAGGCTGCGCGAATGCTTCAGCGCGCTTTCGGCATTGCTCTTGAGCGCCTTGAGGGTCTTGCGCGACTCGTCGGACGCATCGTCCTTCAGGCTTTCCAGCGATTTGAGCAGGCTGGAGATCTCGGCTTCCATACTTTCCAGTGAGGCTTTGCGTAACGAGGTGTTGGCCATGTCGGCTCTCCTGCAGGGTGGTGAATGGGCTGTGTAGGTTCCGACTGCGGCGTGTTGGGAAAGTGCAGAAAATCTGAACTTAGCTTTGGGCGCAGGCGCCATAAGTAATAAGAAAAATCACTGCTAGGCTGTAATTCACAGCTAAAAAGGAGAGCGCCATGACTGATCATCACACTTACAAGAAAGTCGAACTGGTGGGTTCGTCGCCGAACAGCATCGAAGATGCGATCAACAACGCGCTAGCGGAAGCGCACAAGAGCATCAAGCACCTGGAATGGTTCGAAGTGACTGAAACCCGGGGCCATATCAAGGACGGCAAAGCTGCGCATTTTCAGGTCACGCTCAAGGTGGGCTTCCGAATTGCCAATAGTTGAAGGCTTGAGCTAGGCTCTGGAACTTGTGCGCTGGCCGAGTGCCATAGGAAATGGCAAAGCGCTACAAGTGTCTTGAGCCTCTGTCAGGCAGGCGTCAATGCCGCCTCTTTTGATCCGACCAGGGAATGTGACCGATGAAAAAACTAGTATTAGCTGCTGCTTTGTTGAGTCTTGCGGGAACAGCCCTTGCCGCTGGCAAGCCGTGCGAAGAACTCAAGAGCGAGATTGCCGCCAAGATCGACGCCAACGGCGCCAAGCACTACTCGCTGGAAGTGGTGGACAAGGGCGCGGCGGCGGATGGCAAGGTGGTCGGCTCCTGCGAAGCCGGTACCAAGGAAATTGTCTACAAGCGCGGTTGAGCCTTGTGGATGGTCAAAAAAAAGCCGACGCAGAACGTCGGCTTTTTCATGCCTGTCGTTTCAGCCTTTCATCACCTGTGACAGCAGCTCGTAGGAGTGCAGCCGATCGGCGTGTTCGTACAGATCGCAGGTGAAGATCAGCTCATCGGCTCCGGTCTGCTCGATCAGCACCTCCAGCTTGGCGCGGATTTTCGCTGGGCTGCCGACCATCGCCAGGCCGAGGAAGCTGGCGACCGCTTCCTTCTCATGGGGTAGCCACAGGCCGTCCATGCTTTGCACCGGTTTGCGCTGGACCAGGCTCTGGCCACGCATCAGCGCCAGGATGCGCTGGTACACCGAAGTCGCCAGGTAATCGGCCTGTTCGTCGGTGTCGGCTGCCACCAGCGGCACGCCAAGCATCACATAGGGCTTGTCGAGCACCGCCGAAGGCTTGAAGTGGTTGCGGTAGACGCGAATCGCCTCGTGCATGTAGCGCGGTGCGAAATGCGAGGCGAAGGCGTAAGGCAAGCCCCGTTCCCCGGCCAGTTGTGCACTGAACAGGCTGGAGCCCAGCAGCCATACCGGCACGTTGGTGCCGGTGCCCGGCATGGCGATCACCCGTTGTTCGGGGGTTCGCGGGCCCAGGTAGGCCATCAGTTCGGCCACGTCCTCAGGGAAATCGTCGGCGCTGCCGGAACGTTCCCGGCGCAGGGCGCGGGCGGTCATCTGGTCGGAACCCGGGGCGCGGCCCAGTCCCAGGTCGATGCGCCCCGGGTACAGGCTTTCCAGGGTGCCGAACTGTTCGGCGATCACCAGGGGCGCGTGGTTGGGCAGCATGACCCCGCCGGAACCGACTCGAATGGTCGAAGTACCGCCCGCCAGGTAGCCGATCAGCACCGAGGTGGCGGAACTGGCGATACCGTCCATGTTGTGGTGCTCGGCGACCCAGAAGCGCGTGTAACCGAGCTTCTCCACATGCTGCGCCAAGTCCAGGGAGTTGCGCAGGGACTGCCCCGGGCTGCCGTTTTCACGCACGGGCACCAGGTCGAGGGTCGAGTATTTAACAGCGGACAGCGGTTTCATAAGCCTGCTTCTCCTTGGGGTGCGCAGGCTTTTGTCATGAGCCAAAACCTGCCGAAGTCTGTAAGTCAGATCTATGCAATGTGGGCATATACCCGAGTTTCAATAGCCTGAGTGAATTTGTCGGGTAAACGGGCATCGGCGACAACGGCTGAACTTTGCCATCGGATCTATCCTCAGAACCCTTAGGCAACAAAAAACATCAGGGTGCGAACTTTTGCACCGGTTCTTGAGGAGAAAGCGATGAGCATCAAAAAGAAAGCCTCGGCGCACTGGGAAGGTGACCTGAAAACCGGCATTGGCTCGATCTCGACCGAAACCGGCGTGTTGCGTGAGGCGCCCTACGGCTTCAAGGCGCGTTTCGAAGGCGGCAAGGGCACCAACCCGGAGGAACTGATTGGCGCGGCCCACGCGGGCTGTTTCTCCATGGCCTTTTCCATGATCCTTGGCGAGGCCGGGCTCAAGGCGGACAGCATCGACACCCAGGCAGAAGTGACCCTGGACCAGGTCGATGGCGGCTTTGCCATTACCGCGGTGCACCTGATCCTCAAGGCGAAGATCCCCGGTGCCAGCCAGCAGCAGTTCGATGAGCTGAGCAAGAAGGCCAAGGAAGGGTGCCCGGTGTCCAAGGTGCTCAACGCCAAGATCAGCCTGGATGCGACACTGCTGAGTTGAGGCAACTGCTTGGCCGGCAAGCCGGCTCCTGCAACGGTCCGTAGGAGCGGGCTTGCCGGCGAATGCGCCTGTGCGGCGGACAAGCACCTGTGGTCGAATACGCGACTGCGGCTTCAGCGCACCCCCGTGTGCACCGCAGCAAGGGAGCTTTAGATCATGAAACGTTTTGCCTTGGCGGTTGTTAGTTGTGCGCTGGCCACATCGGCCCTGGCCGCGCCCAAGCCCTGCGAGGAACTCAAGGCCGAGATCGAAGCCAAGATCCAGGCCCAGGGCGTACCTTCCTACACCCTGGAAATCGTCACCAACGACGAGGTCCACGACAACAACATGGTGGTCGGCAGCTGTGAAAACGGCACCAGGAAGATCATCTATCAGAAGAACGATCGCTGACCCGACTCAGGGCACGCAGTTGATCATGCGCTCCTCGGCGACTATTTCGCGCTGGGCGTTGTACAGCCGGGCGCTGGGGGTGAACCCCAGGTTGCGCGCCTCCAGGCGATAGCGCTGGCCGGCCTGGAAATGGTCGTAGCGCAGGCTCAGGTAGCACAGGCGCTCCTGGGGATCGTTGTTCATGCCCATGCCGCCGGCGAACACTTCGAAATCGAAGCGCACCATCAATTCGTGGCTGCCGGGGCTGACCTGGAAGAAGCGCCCGTCGTCCAGGCGCTGGTTGTCCAGGCGTTCGGCCATGACCAGCTTGCCCCCGGGCGTCGGGGTGGCCAGGTCGATCCAGGCCTGTTGCGGATCGACGCCCGGCAGGGGCGTAGTGCAGGCGCTGAGGGTGCCAAGGGCGAGAAACAGTAGAAATGGACGCATGACTGGGGCCGAGTGAGCGAGAGGCCCTCAGCATAGCGCCGTTCAACTGCGCTGGCAGCCTGCTGGCCGGGCTTTGTCGAGCAGGGTGTGCTGCTCGTCGTAGAGCCTGGCCCAGGGGTGGAAACCGATGTTCCCGGCCTGTACCTGGTAGCGCTGGCCGGCACCGAAATCCTTGAATTTCACGTTCAGCTGGCAATCGCGCCACAGCGGCTCGGCGTCTGGCCCGATGTTGCTGGGTTGCACGGCGAACTGGTAGCGCAGGGTCAGTTCATGGCTGCCGGGCTGGACCTGGAAATAGCGCGGATCATCGATGTTCTTGGCGTCCACCTCCAATGCCTGCAGGTGGGTGTTCCGGGGCGGAGCCAGGTCGACCCAGGCCTGGGCCGGGTCGGGGTCGGGCAGGCCGGCGCAACCGCCGAGGGTCAGCAGGCCGGTGGTCAACAACAACACGCGCATGGCGAAACTCCAGGCTGGCGAGATAGTCTTGCGGACAGACTCTCTGTGGATGATTCGATTTGATTAGGCCGTGTTCAAGCCATGGGTTACTTGATCCTCTTTTACGGTTTTTGTTTCCGGCACTGATGCTTTTGCTGCTCAACGGTTGCAGCAGCGTCGGTTATTACAGCCAGCTGGCCAGTGGCCAATTGCAGCTGCTGCGAGCCCGTGTGCCGGTGGCGCAAGTCGTCGCCGACCCGAGCCGCGATGCGAGCCTGCGCGCCCATCTGGCCCAGTCGCAGCAGGCACGCCGCTTTGCCAGTGAGCACCTGCACCTGCCGGACAACCGCAGCTATCGGCTGTACGTCGACATCGGGCGGCCCTATGTGGTGTGGAACGTGTTCGCCACCCCGGAGTTTTCCCTGAACCCGCAAACCCACTGCTTTCCCATTGCCGGTTGCGTGGCTTACCGCGGCTATTACAGCCAGGGCGCGGCCCGGGGCGAGGCGGCGTTGCAGCAGTTGAAGGGCATGGACGTGGCGATCGGCGGGGTCGAGGCCTATTCCACCCTGGGCTGGTTCGACGACCCGATCATCAGTTCGATGATGCACTGGGGCGAGGAGCGCCTGGCGACCCTGATCTTCCACGAGCTGGCGCACCAGCGCTTCTATGTGAAGGACGACACCGAGTTCAACGAGTCCTACGCCACCTTCGTCGAGCAGGAAGGCACCCGCCAGTGGCGGGCCTATCGCGGGCTGGCGCCATTGAGCGACGGCGAGTTGCGCCAGCGTGACCAGTTCACCCAGCTGGTGCTCGACACCCGCAAGCGCCTGGAGCAGCTGTATGCCCTGCCCTTGCCCGCCGAGCAGATGCGCCAGCGCAAGGCCGCGGAGTTCGAGCGCATGCGCAGCGAGTATCGGCAGTTGCGCGACAGCCAGTGGGCCGGTTCCAAGCGCTATGACGCCTGGATCAACACCCCGCTGAACAACGCCCGGCTGCTGCCCTTCGGCCTGTATGACCAATGGGTGCCGGCGTTTGCCGCCTTGTTCAGGCAGGTGAAGGGGGACTGGCCGGCATTCTTCGCCGCCGTGGAGACGCTGGGACGTTTGCCGGCCGAGGAGCGCAAGGCGGCCCTGATCCGGTTGCAGGACACAGTCGCCCTGGCGCCGGCTCCTGCTTCGGGCCTGTAGCATCCGGCTTGCCGGCGAAGCCTGTGCCTTAACGCGGCAAAAACGCCTGGTGCAGCTCGCCCAGGGTCTGGAAGTGATAGGCCGGGGCTTCGGCAGTCAATTCCTCATGGCTGCCAAAGCCATAACCCACCGCCGCCGCGTCCAGCCCGTTGCGCCTGGCGCCGATCAGGTCGTGCTTGCGGTCGCCGATCATCAATGTGCTGGCAGGGTCGAGTTGCTCCTGCTCCAGCAGATGGGCGATCAGCTCCACCTTGTCGGTGCGGGTGCCGTCCAGTTCGCTGCCGTAGATCACCTTGAAGTGCTTGGCGAAGTCGAAGTGACGGGCGATCTCCCGGGCGAAGACCCAGGGCTTGGAGGTCGCGATGTACAGTTGCCGCCCTTGCCCGCAGAGCGTTTCCAGCAGCGGCGTGACGCCATCGAAGACGCGGTTTTCATACAGGCCGGTGACCTTGAAGCGTTCGCGATAGAAGTTCACCGCTTCCCAGGCTCGGGCCTCGTCGAAGCCGTAGAACTGCATGAAGGCCTGCAACAGCGGCGGGCCGATGAAGTGTTCCAGTTTGCTCAGGTCCGGCTCGTCGATGCCCAGTTTGCCCAGGGCGAACTGGATCGAACGGGTGATGCCCTCGCGAGGGTCGGTGAGGGTGCCATCGAGGTCGAACAGTACGGTTTGGTAATGCATGGGGATTCCTGGGCTGTGCAAGGGGGGGCTCAGGGCCGGTCGTAGCCTTCGGCCAGGTGCAGATCCTTGAGCTTGACGTAGTTGGCGGCGCTGTAGGTGAAGAAGGCGCGCTCCTTGTCGGTCAGCGGGCGCGCCTGCTTCACCGGGCTGCCCACATAGAGAAAGCCGCTTTCCAGGCGTTTGCCCGGTGGCACCAGGCTGCCGGCGCCGACTATCACATCGTCCTCCACCACCGCGCCGTCCATGACAATGCTGCCCATGCCGATCAGCACCCGGCTGCCGATGCTGCAACCGTGGAGCATGACCTTGTGGGCGATGGTCACGTCGTCGCCGATCAGCAGCGGGAAGCCGTCGGGGTTGAACGGGCCGGCGTGGGTGATGTGCAGCACGCTGGCGTCCTGCACGCTGGTGCGTGCGCCGATGCGGATGCGGTGCATGTCGCCGCGGATCACGGTCAGCGGCCAGACCGAGCTGTCGGCGCCGATTTCCACGTCGCCGATGACCACCGCCGAGTGGTCGACAAAGGCCCGCTCGCCCAGGTTCGGGGTGTGGTTCTGGTAGCTGCGAATGGCCAAGTGCGAATGCCTCTCTGAGATTTATTAATGGGGGCTATAGCTGCGGTGGGCGTCGATTGTAATTAAGATGGCTCAATGTTTCTTCCAGCCAAGGTGCCCACCGTGAGTGTGAACAACCCTCTTCTGCAGCCCTACGACCTGCCGCCGTTCTCGGCGATCCGCGCCGAGCATGTGCAACCGGCCATCGAACAGATCCTGGCTGACAACCGCGCCGCCATCGCTGACATCCTCAAGACCCAAGCCACCCAGCCGACCTGGGCTGGCCTGGTGCTGGCCATGGACGAGCTCAATGATCGCCTGGGCGCTGCCTGGAGCCCGGTCAGCCACCTCAACGCAGTGTGCAACAGCGCCGAACTGCGTGAAGCCTACGAGGCCTGCCTGCCGGCCTTGAGCGCCTATTCCACGGAAATGGGCCAGAACCGCGAGCTGTTCCAGGCCTTCGACGCCCTGGCCAAGAGCCCGGAAGCCGCCGGTTTCGACGTGGCGCAGAAGACTATCCTCGAACACTCCCTGCGGGACTTCCGCCTGTCGGGCATCGATCTGCCGCCCGAGCAGCAAAAGCGTTATGCCGAGGTGCAGAGCAAGCTTTCCGAGCTGGGCAGCCGGTTCTCCAACCAACTGCTGGATGCCACCCAGGCCTGGACCAAGCACATCACCGACGAAGCCGCCCTGGCCGGCCTGACCGACTCGGCCAAGGCGCAAATGGCTGCCGCCGCCCAGGCCAAGGACCTGGAAGGCTGGCTGATCACCCTGGAATTCCCCAGCTACTACGCAGTGATGACCTACGCCCAGGACCGTGCCCTGCGCGAAGAAGTCTATGCCGCCTACAGCACCCGCGCGTCGGACCAGGGCCCTAACGCCGGTCAGAACGACAACGGCCCGGTGATGGAAGAGATCCTCGACCTGCGTCAGGAGTTGGCCAAGCTCCTGGGTTTCGCCAGCTTCTCCGAGTTGAGCCTGGCCACCAAGATGGCCGAGTCCAGCGACCAGGTGCTGAGCTTCCTGCGGGACCTGGCCAAGCGCAGCAAGCCGTTTGCCGCCCAGGACCTGGAGCAGCTCAAGGCCTACGCCGCCGAACAGGGTTGCCCCGACCTGCAAAGCTGGGACAGCGGTTTCTATGGCGAGAAGCTGCGTGAGCAGCGCTACAGCGTTTCCCAGGAAGCCCTGCGCGCCTATTTCCCCATCGACAAGGTGCTGAGCGGGCTGTTCGCCATTGTCCAGCGCCTGTACGGCATCGAGATCGCCGAGCAGAAAGGTTTCGATACCTGGCACCCGGACGTGCGCCTGTTCGAGATCAAGGAAAACGGCCAGCACGTCGGCCGCTTCTTCTTCGACCTCTATGCCCGTGCCAACAAGCGCGGCGGTGCCTGGATGGACGGTGCCCGCGATCGCCGTCGCACGCTGGACGGGGTATTGCAAAGCCCGGTAGCCAACCTGGTGTGCAACTTCACTCCGGCGGTCAGCGGCAAGCCGGCCTTGCTGACCCACGATGAAGTCACCACCCTGTTCCACGAATTCGGCCACGGCCTGCACCACCTGCTGACCCGGGTCGAGCACGCCGGAGTGTCCGGGATCAACGGCGTGGCCTGGGACGCCGTCGAGCTGCCGAGCCAGTTCATGGAAAACTGGTGCTGGGAGCCGGAAGGCCTGGCACTGATCTCCGGCCACTATGAAAGCGGCGAACCGCTGCCCCAGGACCTGCTGCAGAAGATGCTGGCGGCGAAGAACTTCCAGTCCGGGCTGATGATGGTGCGCCAGCTGGAATTTTCCCTGTTCGACTTCGAACTGCACGCCACCCACGGCGACGGCCGCAGCGTGCTGCAAGTGCTGGAAACCGTGCGCGACGAAGTCTCGGTGATGCGCCCGCCGGCCTACAACCGCTTCCCCAACAGCTTCGCGCACATCTTCGCCGGCGGTTATGCCGCGGGGTACTACAGCTACAAGTGGGCGGAAGTGCTGTCGGCCGACGCCTTCTCCAGGTTCGAGGAAGAGGGTGTGCTCAATTCGGCCACCGGGCGTGCGTTCCGCGAGGCGATCCTGGCCCGTGGCGGCTCCCAGGAGCCTATGGTGCTGTTCGTCGATTTCCGCGGACGCGCACCGTCGATTGACGCACTCTTGCGCCACAGCGGCCTCAGCGAGGACGCGGCAGCATGAGTGACGCACCCGTGAAGACCAAGAAACGCTTTATCGCCGGGGCGGTATGCCCGGCGTGCAGTGAGCAGGACAAGCTGATGATGTGGAGTGAGGACGATGTGCCTCATCGCGAGTGCGTGGCCTGTGGCTACTCCGACACCCTCAACGAACAGGGGCTGTCGGTGCCCAAGGAACTCGGGACCCGGGTCAACAGCGCGACGCCCAAGGTGGCGGACATCAAGGTGCAATCGGTGCAGTTTTTCCCCAACCCCAAGTTGAAGAAAAAGACCGACTGACCCGCAATAAAAAGCCGGCTCCCCCTTAGGAGCCGGCTTGAACTGGTCAAGTAATCCTGGACACCGATTAAGGTTCTACGCCGCCAGTTTCTCCATCGCTACCGGCGACCAATAGTCGTTATAACTGTGAGGCCTGATGGTGTTGTAGCGCATGACGTAGCGCTGTACATCCGTTCGGGCCTCATGCTCCGAGCTGTAGCCTGTTTCAGGTACCCACTCCGACTTCAAACTGCCAAAGAAACGCTCCATCGCAGCGTTGTCCCAGCATTCACCTTTACGACTCATACTTTGCCGGTGCCCAAGTTCCAGCAGCTCATTCCTGAACTTATGGCTGGTGTACTGGCAACCTTGATCGGAGTGAAACAACACGTCTTTGGGACGCCCCCGTAGCTCGACGGCCATCCGCAAGGCTTCACAGGTCAGCGAGGCATCAGAGATCATCGAAAACGACCAGCCCACGATCCTGCGGGCGAACAAGTCCAGAACTGCGGCAAAATACAGCCAGCGCTTGCCGACCTTGATGTACGTGACGTCGCCGCACCACACCTGATTCATCGCCGTAACCTCAAACTGACGCTTGAGCACGTGGGGCGCCACCAGCGCTTCCACGCCGGAGGACTTGTACTTGTGGCGTCGACGCTGACGACTGGCGATACCGGCTTCTCGCATCAGGCTGCGAGCCATGTACCGTCCGACACTATGCCCATTGGCTTGCAGCACCTTGGCCAGGGTGCGCGAGCCGGCAGATGCCCTGGAAGCCTTATGGTGCTTGACCAGCAAGGCTTTGAGCTTCTCTCGTTCGGGCCGAGCTCGGCCTTGGCGCTCGCGCCATGCGTAAAAGCTGCTGCGGCTAATTCCCAGCACGCGGCAGCACTTGTTCACGCCGTATTGCTCACCCAGCTCATCGATCAGCGAGAGTGATCTTTGGCGTCCAACAGCAGGAGAGCACTGGCCTTTTTTAGGATTTCGATATCCTGATCTTTTTGCCTGAGCAAGGCTTTGAGTTGTTGGATTTCTCGCTGATCGGCGGTAATCGCTTTGGCCCCGACCGGAATCGATCCCTGGCGCTCTTGACGAACTTGTTCAACCCAGCGACGCAGCGCCGTAGGACCAACACTCAAACTGGCGCAAACCTCGGGAACCGATAGTCCCTCGTCCAACACCATGCTGGCCGCCTTGAGCTTGAACTCACCCGAATAAGAATTACGCATATCCAAACACCTCTGATTTGGGCGCCATCATAGCGCCCGATTTGGGTGTCCAAAATTATTAGGCCAGTTCAGCTTGCCGGCGAAGCGATTCGCCGCCCTTCCCTCGCCCCCTGGGTTTTCGCAAGCAAGCTCGCTCCTACACAGGGTGTGGTGCTCAGTTGCTCAGCGGCTTGGTCGCGCTCACCGTCTCGAACCAGCTCTTCACCGAACAGGTGGCGAATACGCTGGTGCTGCAATCGCCATTGGCCAGGGCGGTGCGCAGTTTGTCGACATCGGCCTGCATCATGTAGCGAATACCATCCTTGAAGTGGGAACTGTCGCCGTACCCACCCTGGGTCATTTCATTCAGCGCTTCTTCTTTGCTCCAACCCTGGATCACCACCCGGTACATGGCCGACATCAGGCCGGTGCGGTCCGAACCATGCTTGCAGTGCATCAGCACCGGGCCTTGGGCTTCGGCGCTCTGGATTGCGCGCAGGGCCTTGAGCACATCGGCGTCGTCCACATGGTTGGTGCGATAAGGCAACTGCACCTGGTTGATGCCCGGTGCCGACAGCCAGCTGGCGTCGGATTCCGGCAGGAAGTTGATCACCGTTGCCACCTTGAGCTGCTGCAGCAGCGGCACCGCGCCTTTGTCCGGCAGGGCGCTGCGATACAGGGTCGGGGACATTTGGTACAGGTTGTACTGCTTTTCCACTGGCTGTGCCCATTGGTCCGGGCGGCTGGAGGGGGCCTCGGCGGCTTGTACCTGGGGCCCGGCCAGCAGCGCCAGCAACGACAGGCAAAGGGCCGGGATGAAACGAATGCTCGACATGCGCGGGATCACCGATGAGGGGATTCAATGCCGCGCAGTATCGATTTGTCGGGGTCAAAGCCCCGTGAGCCCCCTGTCAAAGAATCGTGAAGCTGATCCGCTTTTTCCGGCGGTTTCTGATCTTTTTTCCGCCTGAAACGATTCATCTGGATGCTTAGCCTGCTACCATTTGTAACTAAAGTTTGCTGATGTGTTCATAAAACCGGGTCTTCCCGGCCTTTTGCGTTGCCAAAACACAAAGTCGCGCCATGACGCGGCTGACCAATCCATCAATGCCTGATGAGGTGCACCCATGTCTGATCAAGATCGAGACAACCCGCGGCGTGAGTTCTTGCGTAAATCCCTGACCTTGATCCCTGTGGTCACCGTCGCCAGCACCGGCCTGGGCGGCTCCCTGCTGGCGGCTGCACCTGAAACGGCCGCCGCTGCCACACCGGCCACGCCGGGCAAGCAGCCCGCCGGCAGCGGCCAGGGCTATGAGCCGGGCTATTTCACCGCCGAGGAGTGGGCCTTCATCAAGGCCGCGGTGGAACGCCTGATCCCGGCCGATGAAATGGGCCCGGGCGCCCTGGAAGCCGGCGTGCCGGAATACATCGACCGGCAGATGAATACCCCCTACGCCGCTGGCGCCCTGTGGTACATGCAAGGCCCGTTCAAGGCCGACGCCGCACCGGAGATGGGCTGGCAGAGCAAACTGGTGCCCAAGGACATCTATCGCCTGGGCATTGCCGCCACGGATGCGTGGTGCAAAGAGCTCAAGGGGCAAACATTTGCTGCGCAAGACAGCGCTACCCGAGACGATTTGCTCAAGCAACTGGAGGCCGGAACCCCGCAGTTCGACGCGGTCCCGGCCAAGCTTTTCTTCAATCTGCTGTTGCAGAACACCAAGGAAGGCTTCTTCAGCGATCCGATCCACGGGGGCAATAAAGGCCTGGTGGGCTGGACCCTGATCGGCTTTCCCGGCGCTCGCGCCGATTTCATGGATTGGGTGGAACGCAACGAGCAATACCCCTTCCCGGCTGTATCGATTCGCGGCGAGAGGGCTTGAGCATGGCAACAGTGATGAAGAAGGTCGACGCAGTGATCGTCGGTTTCGGCTGGACCGGCGCGATCATGGCCAAGGAACTGACCGAGGCCGGGCTCAATGTGCTGGCGCTGGAACGCGGGCCGATGCAGGACACCTACCCGGATGGCAACTATCCCCAGGTGATCGACGAACTCACCTACAGCGTGCGCAAGAAACTCTTCCAGGACATCTCCAAGGAGACGGTGACCATCCGCCACAGCGTCAACGACGTGGCCCTGCCCAACCGTCAATTGGGGGCCTTCCTGCCGGGCAATGGTGTGGGCGGCGCCGGCCTGCACTGGTCCGGGGTGCATTTTCGCGTCGACCCCATCGAGCTGCGCATGCGCAGCCACTACGAAGAACGCTACGGCAAGAACTTCATCCCCAAGGACATGACCATCCAGGACTTCGGCGTCAGCTATGAAGAGCTGGAGCCGTTCTTCGACTACGCGGAAAAGGTCTTCGGCACTTCGGGCCAGGCCTGGACCGTGAAGGGCCAACTGGTGGGCGACGGCAAGGGCGGCAACCCTTATGCGCCGGATCGCTCGGACCACTTCCCGCTGGAATCGCAGAAGAACACCTATTCCGCACAGCTGTTTCAGAAAGCGGCCAATGAGGTGGGCTACAAGCCCTACAACCTGCCGTCGGCCAATACCTCGGGGCCTTACACCAACCCCTATGGCGCACAGATGGGGCCGTGCAACTTTTGCGGCTTCTGCAGCGGCTACGTCTGCTACATGTACTCCAAGGCCTCGCCCAACGTGAACATCCTGCCGGCCCTCAAGCCGCTGCCGAACTTCGAGCTGCGGCCCAACTCCCACGTGCTCAGGGTCAACCTCGACAGCAGCAAGACCCGCGCCACCGGCGTCACCTACGTCGATGGCCAGGGCCGCGAGATCGAGCAGCCGGCGGACCTGGTGATCCTCGGCGCCTTCCAGTTCCACAACGTGCGCCTGATGTTGCTGTCGGGCATCGGCAAGCCCTACGACCCGATCACCGGCGAAGGCGTGGTGGGCAAGAACTTCGCCTACCAGAACATGGCCACCATCAAGGCCTACTTCGACAAGGACGTGCACACCAACAACTTCATCGGCGCCGGCGGCAACGGCGTGGCGGTGGACGACTTCAACGCCGACAACTTCGACCACGGCCCCCACGGCTTTGTCGGCGGCTCGCCGATGTGGGTCAACCAGGCCGGCAGCCGGCCCATCGCCGGCACCTCCAACCCGCCGGGTACCCCGGCCTGGGGCAGTGCCTGGAAGAAAGCCACCGCCGACTACTACACCCATCAGGTCTCCATGGACGCCCACGGAGCGCATCAGTCCTACCGTGGCAACTACCTGGATCTGGACCCGGTGTACCGCGATGCCTACGGCTTGCCCCTGCTGCGGATGACCTTCGACTGGCAGGAAAACGACATCAAGATGAACCGCTTCATGGTGGAGAAAATGGGCAAGATCGCCGAGGCGATGAACCCCAAGGCCATTGCCTTGCTGGGCAAGAAGGTCGGTGAGCACTTCAACACTGCGTCCTACCAGACCACCCACTTGAACGGCGGCGCGATCATGGGCACCGACCCCAAGACCAGCGCCCTGAACCGCTACCTGCAAAGCTGGGACGTGCACAACGTCTTCGTGCCCGGGGCTTCGGCCTTCCCTCAAGGCCTGGGCTACAACCCTACCGGCCTGGTGGCAGCGTTGACCTACTGGTCGGCCCGGGCGATCCGCGAGCAGTACCTGAAAAAACCCGGCCCGCTGGTTCAGGCATAAGGAGCGATGACCATGAAAGCACTCGTTATCGCCACCCTGGCGCTGCTGGGCAGCGCAGCCGCCAATGCTGCCGAAGCGGATCAGCAAGCCCTGGTGCAACAGGGCGAATACCTGGCCCGCGCCGGTGACTGCGTAGCCTGCCATACCGCCAAGGACGGCAAGCCGTTCGCCGGCGGGCTGCCGATGGAGACCCCCATCGGCGTGATCTATTCCACCAACATCACCCCGGACAAGACCGGCATCGGCGACTACAGCTTCGAGGACTTCGACAAAGCGGTGCGCCATGGTGTGGCCAAGGGCGGCAGCACCCTGTACCCGGCCATGCCGTTTCCTTCCTACGCCCGAGTCAGCGACGCCGACATGCAGGCGTTGTATGCCTACTTCATGAAGGGCGTGGCACCGGTGGCCCGGGACAACCAGGACAGTGACATTCCCTGGCCCCTGAGCATGCGCTGGCCGTTGTCCATCTGGCGCTGGATGTTCGCCCCGAGCGTGGAGACCCCGGCACCTGCGGCTGGCACCGATCCGGTGATCAGCCGTGGTGCCTACCTGGTGGAAGGCCTGGGCCACTGCGGCGCCTGCCACACGCCACGGGCCCTGACCATGCAGGAGAAGGCCCTGAGCGTCAGCGATGGCAGCGACTTCCTGTTTGGCAGCGCGCCGCTGGAGGGCTGGATCGCCAAGAGCCTGCGTGGCGATCACAAGGATGGCCTGGGCAGCTGGAGCGAAGAGCAACTGGTGCAGTTCCTCAAGACCGGTCGCAGTGATCGCAGCGCGGTGTTCGGCGGCATGAGCGATGTGGTGGTCCACAGCATGCAGTACATGACCGACGCAGACCTGACGGCGATTGCCCGCTATCTCAAGTCCCTGCCGGCCAATGACCCCAAGGACCAGCCGCACCAGTACGACAAGCAAGTGGCCCAGGCCCTGTGGAACGGTGACGACAGCAAGCCGGGCGCGGCGGTGTACATCGACAACTGCGCGGCCTGCCACCGCACCGACGGCCACGGCTACACCCGGGTGTTCCCGGCGCTGGCGGGCAACCCCGTGCTGCAATCGGCGGATGCCACCTCGCTGATCCATATCGTGCTCAAGGGCGGCACCTTGCCAGCGACCCACAGCGCGCCTTCGACTTTCACCATGCCGGCCTTCGCCTGGCGTCTGTCGGACCAGGAGGTGGCCGATGTGGTCAACTTCATCCGCAGCAGCTGGGGCAACCAGGCCTCGGCGGTGAAGCCCGGGGATGTGGCGGCGCTGCGCAACGGCGACTTGCAGAGCACCTCCAACGACGACCTGGGGCAGGTCACCAGCCACTAGCCCCAAGGCCGGCGCTCGCTGCGGGCGCCGGCCCGGGATGGCCGTTCAGCCCTGGGTGAAGCGCTGGATGCCCAGGCGGCTTTCCAGCTGATAGCCGGCGATGCAGTCCGCCAGCCCGGCGGTCATCAGGTCTTGCCAGCTTGCGGGGAGCAGGCCGATGCCGTCGTGGCAGGGGCTCCAGCGCACCTCGGCGAACTTCGGGTCCGCTTCATCGAAGGGTTGCTGGCCGTTCACAGTGGCCTTTTCGATGTCCTGGGTGCACAGCTCGAATTCGCAGGCCACTCCCCACAACTGCCCGTCGGGTGCCCTGACGATGATCAGGTCGGCACCTTGTTCGTAGCTGGGGAGGTAGGCCTCTGCGGCGTAGAAAATCTTTTCCAGCGTGCCGGGTGTCCTGGGCATGCTTGTGCTCCTGTTCTTTGAGCCTGCCTTATACCCTAACGCCACACGCCCGCAGTAGCCGGCTTGTCGGCCAAGAATGCGGTACGCGTTGTGTCGCATTGGGGAACGTCCGCTGGCAGGGGTGGGTTTCGGTCCGACGGTGCTGGTCAGGTAAATCCGGCTCCATTACTGTATGTGCATACAGTTATGGAGTGCTTCCATGTTCAACCCCCTGCCTCCCCGTGGTCGCGGTACCGCGAGCAATCCGCACAACCGTTTTGCGCCCAATCGTTCGGTGGCCGAGGATGATGGCTGGTACCAGGAGGTGCCGTTGACCCAGGGCACCGAGGTGCGCTTTGAAACGGCCAAGTCGATCATCACCCGCAACAGTTCGCCGGACCTGCCCTTCGACCGCTCCATCAACCCCTATCGCGGTTGCGAGCACGGTTGCATCTATTGCTACGCGCGGCCCAGCCACGCCTATTGGGACCTGTCCCCGGGGCTGGATTTCGAAACCAAGCTGATCGCCAAGAGCAACACCGCGGCCTTGCTGGAGCAGCAACTGTCCAAGCCCGGCTATCGCTGTGCACCGATCAACCTGGGGTCCAATACCGATCCCTACCAGCCCATCGAGCGCGAACAGCAGTTGACCCGGCGCACCCTGGAGGTGCTGCTGCGCTATCGACACCCGGTGACCATCGTCACCAAGGGCTCGTTGATCCTCCGGGACCTGGACCTGCTGAGCGAGCTGGCGCGCCAGCGCCTGGTGGTGGTGATGATCAGCCTGACCACTTTGGACGATGAGTTGAAGCGCATTCTCGAGCCCCGGGCGGCGGCGCCCAAGGCGCGCTTGCGGGCCATCCGGGTGATGCGCGGGGCGGGCATCCCGGTGGGCGTGCTGTGTTCGCCGATGATCCCGATGATCAACGACAGCGAGCTGGAAAGCCTGCTCAGCGAGGCCCATGCCGCAGGGGCGCAGAGCGCGGCCTACATGATGCTGCGCCTGCCCCTGGAAGTGGCGCCGCTGTTCGAGGAGTGGTTGGCGGCGCATTACCCGCAGCGGGCGGCCCATGTGCTCAGCCTGATTCGCCAGAGCCGGGGCGGCGAGCTCTACGACAGCCGTTTCGGTGCCCGCATGCGCGGTGAAGGACCTTTTGCCGACCTGCTGGCCCAGCGCTTCGCCAAGGCCCTCAAGCGCCTGGGGCTCGCCCGTCGCGAGGGCTTCGATCTTGACTGTTCGGCCTTTTGTCCGCCGGGTGGGCAGATGTCGTTGCTGTGAGCGGCATTGGCCAATCACTGAGCAGTGGGCGCAGCGTTCCCCGGGTACGCTGGTCGCCTTTTGCCATCGCCGATAGTGGCGTTCTAGAGCCTTCCGTTCAGTTTGAGTTAAGTATGGATGGCTACCTTGTTCATCGAGTGACCCACGGGTCGCCGCCAGCGCAGTTGGTTGTTTTTTAATCGATCGTTGGCGTCGTGCCGGATATTTCTGGAAAATTCACCCCATCCGACAGAGAGAATGAATCATGAGTGACCAGGATAAACAGCCGTTGGCTGCGTCGGCTCCGACACCCACAGAAGTCGCCGAGACCGCCGATGCAGCGCTGCAGCACATCGTTGACGGCTTTTTGCATTTTCATCATGAAGTCTTCCCGCAGCAGGAAGAGCTGTTCAAGAAACTCGCCACCGCTCAGCGGCCGCGGGCGATGTTCATTGCCTGCGCCGACTCGCGCATCGTTCCCGAGCTGATCACCCAAAGCTCCCCGGGCGATCTTTTCGTGACCCGCAACGTGGGCAACGTGGTGCCGCCCTACGGGCAGATGAACGGTGGTGTTTCCACGGCGATCGAGTACGCGGTTCTGGCCCTGGGGGTGCATCACATCATCGTCTGCGGGCACTCGGATTGCGGCGCCATGCGCGCGGTACTCAACCCGCAGAGCCTGGAGAAAATGCCCACGGTCAAGGCCTGGCTGCGCCACGCCGAAGTAGCGCGGACCATGGTCCACGAGAACTGCGATTGCGCCGACGAATCCTCCAGCATGCATGTGCTGACCGAAGAGAACGTCATTGCTCAACTGCAGCACCTGCGCACCCATCCTTCCGTGGCCTCGCGCATGGCCAACGGCCAGTTGTTCATCCATGGCTGGGTCTATGACATCGAGACCAGCTCGATCAAGGCCTACGACGCCGACAAGGGTTGTTTCCTGCCTCTGGATGGCAGCCATCCGATCCCGGTAGCGACGCCCAAAGCGCGTTTCTGACCCTACCTCAATCCCCCTGAGTGGTTGTAGCCAGGGCTGCCATCTGGCGGCCCGGCTTTGCCACGCCTGAAGAAAAGTCGGGAGAACTGTCATGCGTGCAGCACAGTTGAAAAGTGTCCTGCCACGGGAGCTGCTGGCTTCGGTGGTGGTGTTTCTGGTGGCCCTGCCCCTGTGCATGGGGATCGCCATTGCCTCGGGCCTGCCGCCGGCCAAGGGCCTGATCACCGGGATCATCGGTGGCCTGGTGGTGGGCTGGCTGGCGGGCTCGCCCCTGCAGGTCAGCGGGCCGGCGGCCGGGCTGGCGGTGCTGGTGTTCGAGCTGGTGCGCCAGCATGGGGTGGCCATGCTCGGGCCGATCCTGCTGCTGGCCGGGCTGCTGCAATTGCTGGCCGGGCGCCTGCGCCTGGGTTGCTGGTTCCGGGTCACGGCGCCAGCGGTGGTCTACGGCATGCTGGCGGGCATCGGCGTGCTGATCGTGCTGTCCCAGGTGCATGTGATGCTCGATGCCGCGCCCCAGGCCTCGGGCCTGGATAACCTTGTGGGCTTTCCCCAGGCTCTGGCGCAGGCCTTGCCGAGCCTGGGGTGGCAGGCTGGCTTGCTGGGGTTAGCGACCATCGCGGTGATGTGGGGCTGGGACAAGTGGCGGCCCCAGGCGCTGCGGTTCATCCCCGGTGCCCTGCTCGGTGTCGGGCTGGCGACCCTGGCCAGCCTGCTGCTGGCGCTGCCGGTGAAGCGGGTCGAGGTGCCGGCCAACCTGGCCGAGGCCATCGACTGGCTGCGCCCCGCCGACCTGCTCAACCTGGCGGACCCCAACCTGCTGATCGCCGCCTTCGCCGTGGCCTTTATCGCCAGTGCCGAAACCCTGCTGTCCGCCGCCGCGGTGGATCGCATGCACAGCGGCCAGCGCTCGGACTTCGACCGTGAACTGTCGGCCCAGGGCGTGGGCAACATGCTCTGCGGTCTGCTGGGTGCCCTGCCCATGACCGGGGTCATCGTGCGCAGCTCGGCCAATGTCCAGGCCGGGGCCCAGACCCGTTATTCGACGATTTTCCATGGCCTGTGGCTGCTGGGTTTCGTGCTGGTGCTGTCCAGCGTGCTGCAGAGCATTCCGGTGGCGAGCCTGGCGGGGGTGCTGGTCTACACCGGCTTCAAGCTGGTGGACCTCAAGGTCTTTCGCGGCCTGGGGCGCTACGGGCGCATGCCGATGCTGACTTACGCGGTGACGGCCCTGGCGATTGTTTTCAGCGACCTGCTGACCGGGGTACTGATCGGCTTTGCCCTGACCCTGGCCAAGCTGGCGTTCAAGGCGTCGCGCTTGAAGATCAGCCTGATCGACCTGGCAGAGGAAGGCGAGATGGAGTTGCGTCTGGTCGGCGCTGCGACCTTTCTCAAGGTGCCGGCCCTGACTCGGGTACTGGCGACGATTCCCCCGGCCACCACTGTGCATGTGCCCCTCAGCAACCTCAGTTATATCGACCATGCGTGCCTGGAGTTGCTGGAAGACTGGAATCGGGCCAACAGTGCCAAGGGCTCGCGGCTGGTGATCGAAACGCGGGGCTTGAAGCGGCGCCTGGAGGGCCGGTTGACCACCACCAGCGGCGTGGGGGCGGCTGCGGCGAGAGGTTGAATCGCCGGGTGGGCGGGAGGGGCTTGGGCGAGCCAGGCCCTTCGCCACAAGGCTCGCTGCGAGCCTTGCTGGCGAGGAATGGGTCAGGCGGCGGGCTGGTCGAGTTCCAGTTCCACGCCCAGTTGGCGTGACAGGCAAGGCCAGCGTTTCCAGGCGGCCTCGGTGTCCGGGCTGCTGAGTTTCTCGCGGTAGGCTTCCACCGACTCCAAGGCGAAGCTTTCTTCGTCGAGCATGGCGTCGACGGCGTGGTGCACCGCTTCGTCCAGCTGGTTGGCGAAGGTTTCGCCGATCAGTTGGTGGGCGATGAGGTTGGCGACAGTCATGTCCAGGGGGATCAGCGGACGGCCGAAATGCTTGATGTACAGGTCGTTGACCTCTTCCACCAGACGGTGGGCCAGATAGGCTTCATCCAGCAGGCCGTCGAGGCCGACGTGGCCATCCATGATGGCCGGCGGCTGGAGGAAGAATTGCTCGGCGATCTTCAGCACCGGCTTGATCTGCGACTCGATGCCGGCTTCCCGGGCTACAGAGTTGGCGGCGTCCAGAAGGTCTGGAACCTGGTCGATATAGGCGCTGACAAAACGGGTCATGACGCCCTTGGCGTCGACTTCGGGCAGCTGGATGGCAGGGTGCAGGTGAGGCAATTGGCTCTCCAACTGACGGGTCAGGAGGCCGGTACTGGCTTCGTGCTGCTGGGCCAGTTTGATCTGCTCGCGCAATGCGGCGGTGTTCATGAAAACTCCAGGGAACAAGGGCAATTGAATAGGGAGAACATAAGTTAGCCTGCTTACAAAAGCGCTTAAGACGCATTTGTCATAATTATTTCATGCTTAGTCACCACGGTTATATCGTTTCGCCATCCAGGGCACTCGATCCCTTTCCCGCCGTGGCCTGCAAACCTCCTTATTAGTGTTTCAGTTGATTTACGCCCTCGCGTTGCGAGGTGGGAGTCGCTGTCTATACTCGCCCTTGTATGAAGTTAGCTGATGATGCCCGACTGCAAATGCAGCGAAGGCTCGGCCGGTTTAAGTTCGTAGTCTAGGCAGCCGCTCCCTTGCCGCAGGTGTTAAGCCGGCGGGATAACAAGAACGATAAGGGGAACCCGCAATGATGCGACATCCACATGTCTGGATGGGCCTCCTGTTGTGGTCGGTATTCAGCCAGGCGCAAGCCGCCTGGACCGTGAATATGACGCCTGGGGCGACCGAGATAAGCCACGCGGTATTCGACCTGCACATGACCATCTTCTGGATCTGTGTGGTGATCGGCGTCATCGTCTTCGGTGCGATGTTCTGGTCGATGATCGTTCACCGCCGTTCCGTTGGCCAGGTCCCGGCCAAATTCCACGAAAGCACCACGGTGGAAATCCTCTGGACCATCATTCCCTTCCTGATCCTGGTGGCCATGGCCGTGCCTGCCACGGCGACGCTGATCAAGATGTACGACACCAGCGAGCCGGACGTGGATATCCAGATCACCGGCTACCAGTGGAAGTGGCACTACAAATACCTCGGCCAGGACGTGGAGTTCTTCAGCAACCTGGCCACCCCCGCCGACCAGATCCACAACCAGAGCACCAAGGGCGAGCACTACCTGCTGGAGGTCGACCAGCCGCTGGTACTGCCGGTGGGCGCCAAGGTGCGCTTTCTGGTGACCGCCGCCGACGTCATCCACTCCTGGTGGGTGCCGGCCTTCGCGGTCAAGCGCGATGCTATCCCGGGTTTCGTCAACGAAGCCTGGACCCGGGTCGACAAGCCCGGCATCTACCGTGGCCAGTGCGCCGAGCTGTGCGGCAAGGACCACGGCTTCATGCCGATCGTGGTGGAGGTCAAGAGCCAGGCCGACTACGACACCTGGATGGGCGAGCGCAAGGCCGAGGCGGCCAAGCTCAAGGAGCTGACCAGCAAGGAATGGACCCTCGACGAGCTGGTGGCCCGCGGTGACAAGATCTACCACACCACCTGCGTTGCCTGTCACCAGGCGGAAGGCCAGGGCCTGCCGCCGATGTTCCCGGCCCTCAAGGGCTCGAAGATCGCTACCGGTCCCAAGGAGGCTCACCTGAGCCTGGTGTTCCACGGCAAGCCGGGCACCGCCATGGCCGCCTTCGGCAAGCAGCTGTCGGAAGTCGACATCGCCGCCGTCGTCACCTACGAACGCAACGCCTGGGGCAACAACAAGGGCGACATGGTGACGCCCAAGGAAGTCCTGGCGCTGAAGCAGGCGGAAAGCAAATGAGCCGGCTCATGGGGTATGTGCGCAACCGGTCGCGGCGTCTCGCCGCCGATCATCCAGTCCATTCGCTCGCAGGAGACAGGACATGAGTGCTGTGATCGATGACCACGGCCACGCCGGCCATGATGACCACGCCCATGGCCCAGCCAAGGGCCTGATGCGCTGGGTACTGACCACCAACCACAAGGACATCGGCACCCTGTACCTGTGGTTCAGCTTCTGCATGTTCCTGCTGGGCGGCTCGTTCGCCATGGTGATCCGTGCCGAACTGTTCCAGCCCGGGCTGCAGATCGTCGAGCCGGCGTTCTTCAACCAGATGACCACCATGCATGGCCTGGTGATGGTCTTCGGTGCGGTGATGCCGGCCTTCGTCGGCCTGGCCAACTGGATGATCCCGTTGATGATCGGCGCGCCGGACATGGCCCTGCCGCGGATGAACAACTTCAGCTTCTGGTTGCTGCCGGCGGCCTTCCTGTTGCTGATCTCGACCCTGTTCATGCCCGGCGGCGGGCCGAACTTCGGCTGGACCTTCTATGCCCCCCTGTCCACCACCTACGCCCCGGAAAGCGTGACCTTCTTCATCTTCGCCATCCACCTGATGGGCGTCAGCTCGATCATGGGCGCGATCAACGTGATCGCCACCATCCTCAACCTGCGAGCCCCGGGCATGACCCTGATGAAGATGCCACTGTTCGTCTGGACCTGGCTGATCACCGCCTTCCTGCTGATTGCGGTGATGCCGGTACTGGCCGGGGTGGTGACCATGATGCTGATGGACATCCATTTCGGCACCAGCTTCTTCAGTGCAGCCGGCGGCGGCGACCCGGTGTTGTTCCAGCACGTGTTCTGGTTCTTCGGCCACCCCGAGGTGTACATCATGATCCTGCCGGCCTTCGGCGCGGTCAGCTCGATCATCCCCACCTTCAGCCGCAAGCCACTGTTCGGCTACACCTCGATGGTCTATGCCACCGGGGCGATCGCCTTCCTGTCGTTCATCGTCTGGGCGCACCACATGTTCGTGGTGGGCATCCCGCTGGTGGGCGAGCTGTTCTTCATGTACGCCACCCTGCTGATCGCCGTGCCCACCGGGGTCAAGGTGTTCAACTGGGTGAGTACCATGTGGCAGGGCTCGCTGACCTTCGAGACACCGATGCTGTTCGCGGTGGCCTTCGTCATCCTGTTCACCATCGGCGGTTTCTCCGGGCTGATGCTGGCCATTGCCCCGGCGGACTTCCAGTACCAGGACACCTACTTCGTGGTGGCGCACTTCCACTACGTACTGGTGCCGGGGGCGATCTTCGGGATCTTCGCCTCGGCCTACTACTGGCTGCCCAAGTGGACCGGGCACATGTACGACGAGACCCTGGGCAAGCTGCACTTCTGGCTGTCCTTCGTCGGCATGAACATGGCGTTCTTCCCCATGCACTTCGTGGGGCTGGCGGGCATGCCGCGGCGGATCCCGGACTACAACCTGCAGTTCGCCGACTTCAACATGGTGTCCTCCATCGGTGCGTTCACCTTCGGCGCGACGCAGATCTTCTTCCTGTTCATCGTCATCAAGTGCATCCGCGGCGGCAAACCGGCTCCGGCCAAACCCTGGGAAGGTGCCGAAGGCCTGGAGTGGAGCATTCCCTCGCCGGCGCCGTACCACACCTTTGTCACCCCGCCGGAAGTGAAATGAACATCTGTGCTGTAGGAGCGAGCTCGCTCGCGAAGGCGCCAGAGTATGGTGCCCGCTTCGCCGGCAAGCCGGCTCCTACAGGCTTGGGAGGACGTTGAGATGGCCGAGGTAACGCTGAAGAAACTGGTGACCCGCCTGTTGCTGGTGGTGGTGGCGATGTTCGTCTTCGGTTTTGCCCTGGTGCCGATCTACGACGTGATGTGCAAGGCCCTGGGGATCAACGGCAAGACCGGTGGGCAGTACGCGGACCAGGGGCAGCAGGTGGACGTATCGCGCCAGGTGCGGGTGCAGTTCCTGTCCACCAATGCCATCGACATGGTCTGGGATTTCTATCCCAAGTCCGATGACATCGTGGTCCATCCGGGGGCGGTGAACGAGATGATCTTCATCGCCCGCAACCCCAGCGACCACCCGATGAGCGCCCAGGCGATCCCGAGCATCTCCCCCAGCAGCGCGGCCATGTATTTCCACAAGACCGAGTGCTTCTGCTTTACCCAGCAGGTGCTGCAGCCGGGCGAGAAGATCGAGATGCCGGTGCGTTTCATCGTTGACCGTGACATGCCCAAGGATGTGAAGCACCTGACGCTGGCTTACACGCTGTTCGATATCACCGCGCGTCATCCACCGGTGGCGGTTGCCGCCAAGAACGGTGGCTAGACGATCTAGCGTGCCCGATAAGGAGAACAACCCATGGCGATTCATGAGCACTATTACGTTCCCGCCCAGAGCAAGTGGCCGATCATCGCAACGGTGGGCATGTTCGTCACCGTGGTGGGCCTGGGCACCTGGTTCAACGACCTCAAGGCTGCGCGACCGGAATCCCACGGCCCGCTGATCTTTTTCGTCGGCGGCCTGCTGCTGGCCTACATGCTGTTCGGCTGGTTTGGTGCGGTGGTCAAGGAAAGCCGCGCCGGGCTCTACAGCGCCCAGCTCGATCGCTCGTTCCGCTGGGGCATGAGCTGGTTCATCTTTTCCGAAGTGATGTTCTTCATGGCCTTCTTCGGCGCGCTGTTCTATGTGCGGCACATGTCCGGGCCCTGGCTCGGCGGTGAGGGGCACAAGGGCATCGCCCACATGCTGTGGCCGAACTTCGAGTTCGTCTGGCCGCTGCTCAACAACCCCGACCCGAAACTCTTTCCGCCGCCCAAGGGCACCATCAGCCCCTGGGGCCTGCCGCTGCTCAATACCATCCTGCTGGTGAGTTCCAGCGTCACCGTGACCATCGCCCACCACGCCTTGAAGAAAGGCCATCGCGGCGCGCTGAAGATCTGGCTGGCGCTGACGGTGCTGCTGGGTTGCGCCTTCCTGGGCTTTCAGGCCGAGGAATACATCCATGCCTACCACGAGCTGGGGCTGACCCTGGGTTCGGGGATCTACGGCGCCACCTTCTTCATGCTCACCGGTTTCCACGGTGCCCACGTGACCATTGGCACCCTGATCCTGTTCGTGATGCTGATGCGCATCATGCGCGGGCATTTCGACGCCGAGCACCAGTTCGGCTTCGAGGCCGCCAGCTGGTACTGGCACTTCGTCGATGTGGTCTGGATCGGCCTGTTCGTTTTCGTCTACGTGCTCTGAGGCGCCCTACCAGGGCGCGTGGGAGACCAGCTGGCCGCTGAAGAAACCCCAGGCGATCAAGCCGACGGTGACCACGGCCAGCGCGACCCGAATGCTCAGTGAGGTCACCAGGCGCTTGGATGAACTGTCGTCCTTGACCAGAAAGAACAGGCCGCTGAACAGGCTGACAACCGTGGCAATCAGCATCAGGACGATGGCTGCTTTGAGCATGGTGGGACTCCGGGGGAAACGCGATGTACAGCAGTATAGCGAGTGGATTTCTCAGCCTTGCAGGCCAGCCATGAAGGGCTTCCGGCCGGGCATCGGGCCAACCCTGGTGGTGCTCTTGCTGCTGCCGGTGCTGGTTGCCCTGGGCTTCTGGCAACTGGGCCGGGGCGAGCAGAAGCGTCAGTTGCTGGCCAGCTACGCCGAGCGCCGCGCGGCGGAGCCGGTGGCCCTGTTCGAGCTGTTGGCCAGCGAGGATCCGGCTTTTCGCCGGGTACGCCTGCACGGTCATTTCGATGCCGATCACAGTCTGTTGCTGGATAACCGCCTGCATGACGGCAAGGTCGGGGTCGAGCTGCTGCAACCCTTCCTCGACCAGGCCAGCGGTCGCTGGCTGCTGGTCAACCGCGGCTGGCTGCCCTGGCCCGACCGGCGCACGCCTCCCGTATTCAGCACCCCGCAGCAGAGCCTGAGCCTGGATGCCTGGGTCTACGTTTCGCCGGGCGCGGCATTCCAGCTGCACGCCGACCCCAGCGGCGCGAGCTGGCCGCGGCTGATTACCGCCGTGGTTCCACAGGCGCTCTGGGCCGAGCTGGGCCGCAGCGGTTTCGACCATGAAGTGCGCCTGGAGTCGGGCCCGGGTGCCTACCTGACCGAATGGCCGGTGGTCGCCATGGGCCCGGAAAAACACCAGGCCTATGCGGTGCAGTGGTTCGCCATGGCCCTGGCGCTGTTCGCTCTCTATCTCTATTTCGGCTGGCACAACACTCGGGAGAAACGCCATGGGAACGGCCATGAATCCACCCAACATCTCTGACGCCCAGGCGCCCAATCGGCGGCGCGGCCGCTGGCAACTGGTGCTGATCCTGCTGATGGTGATCGGCCCGATGATCCTTGCCACCGGCATGTACAAGCTGCAGTTCTGGGTACCGGAAAGCCGCAGCTATCACGGCGAGCTGATCGGCAATGGCCAGACCCGCGCCCAGATCGGCGTGCAGGCCGAGGAGGATCGCTGGCAGGTTCTGGTCACCGCGCCCGGGGAGTGTGCAGTGGATTGCCAGCAACTGGTGTACCTGGCGCGGCAGATCCAGATCGCCCTGGGCCGTGATGCCTCGCGGGCCAGCCATGCCCTGGCCAGCGCCCGGCCCCTGAGCGCCGAATACGAAGCCAAGCTGCAGCGTGAATACCCGCAACTGCAACGCTACCCCCTGGACCTGGCGACCTTCACCAAGGGCGCCAACGACAAGGAGGCGCCGCAGCTGTGGATCGTCGACCCCCACAGCAACCTGGTGCTGCGCTATGACGCCCGGGTCAAGGGCAAGGACCTGCTCAACGACCTGCGCCACCTGCTGAAACTGTCGAACATCGGATAAGGGCATCGTCATGGCCAAACCTGGATTTCGCCTCGCGTTGTTTGCCACCTTGCTGGCCCTGATCGTGGTGCTGCTCGGTGCCTACACCCGGCTGACCCATGCCGGCCTCGGCTGCCCGGACTGGCCCGGCTGCTACGGCTTTATCAGCGTGCCGAAAAGCGAAGCCCAGTTGGCCCATGCCGAGCTGCATTTTCCCGATACCCCGGTGGAGGCCCACAAGGGCTGGAACGAGATGATCCACCGATACTTCGCCGGCACCCTGGGGCTGCTGATCGTGCTCCTGGCGGCCCGGGCCTGGACCCATCGCCGGCATCCGGGGCAGCCCCTGAAGCTGCCGCTGTTCCTCCTGGCAGTGGTGTTCGCCCAGGCGGCCTTCGGCATGTGGACGGTGACCCTCAAGCTCTGGCCGCAAGTGGTCACCGCGCACCTGCTGGGCGGTTTCGCCACCCTGAGCCTATTGTTCCTGCTGACCTTGCGCCTGTCCGGGGTATTGCCGGCGCTGATCGTGCCGCGGCGCTTGCAGTACTGGGCTACCGCCGGGCTGGTGCTGGTGATCGGGCAGATCGCCCTGGGCGGCTGGGTCAGTTCCAACTACGCGGCGGTGGCCTGTATCGACCTGCCCACCTGCCATGGCCAGTGGTGGCCGAACATGGATTTCGCCAATGGCTTCCACCTGACCCAGCACATCGGCCCCAACTACCTGGGCGGGCAGCTGGACAGCGATGCCCGCACCGCCATCCACATGACCCACCGGGTCGGCGCGGTGCTTGTGACCCTGGTGTTGCTGGGCCTGGCCTGGCAGCTGCGGCAGACCGGCATGACCCGCCTGGCCGGGCTGGTGCTGGTGGCGCTGGGCGCGCAGGTCAGCCTGGGCCTGAGCAACGTGTTCTTTCATTTGCCACTGCCGGTGGCCGTGGCCCACAACGCCGGGGGGGCGGCGCTGCTGCTGACCCTGGTGCTGGTCAACTACCACGCCCGTACCAGCCTGGTGCGGGCCCGGGATCGCCTGCCCCTGGGCTGGCGGCTCAGCCCGCGTAAACAGATGGCGGGTCCCATCACCATCAAAGGAGAGATGCCATGGCGACTCTGACCGGCGCCCGCCAGCACCCCCAGGCGATCTGGCGCGATTACCTGGAACTGACCAAACCCAAGGTGGTGGTGCTGATGCTGATCACCTCGTTGGTGGGCATGTTCCTCGCCACCCGCGCCGGAGTGCCGTGGACCGTTCTGGTGTTCGGCAACCTGGGCATTGCCCTGTGCGCGGGCGGGGCGGCGGCGGTCAACCATGTGGTGGACCGGCGCATCGATGCGGTAATGGCCCGGACCCACAAGCGCCCCCTGGCCGAAGGCCGGGTATCGCCACGAGCGGCGCTGGCCTTTGCCCTGCTCCTGGCGCTAGCCGGGCAGGCGCTGCTGCTGACCTTCACCAACCCACTCACGGCCTGGCTGACCCTGGCCTCGCTGCTGGGCTATGCGGTGGTCTACACCGGGTTTCTGAAACGCGCGACGCCGCAGAACATCGTGATCGGCGGGCTGGCCGGCGCGGCTCCACCGTTGCTGGGCTGGGTCGCCGCCACCGGGCACGTGAGCGCCGAACCGCTGCTGCTGGTGCTGATCATCTTCGCCTGGACCCCGCCGCACTTCTGGGCCCTGGCCATCCATCGCAAAGAGGAATACGCCAAGGCCGATATCCCGATGCTGCCGGTCACCCATGGCGAGCACTACACCAAGGTGCACATCCTGCTCTACACCTTTGCCCTGCTGGCGGTGAGCCTGCTTCCCTATGTCATCCACATGAGTGGCGTGCTGTACCTGGTGTGTGCCCTGGCCCTGGGCGGGCGCTTCCTGCAATGGGCCTGGGTGCTGTACCGTGGCACTCGGCCGCACGCGGCGATCAACACCTTCAAGTACTCTATTTATTACTTGTTCCTGCTGTTCATCGCCCTGCTCGTAGACCACTACCTATTGTTGAACCTATGACTCGAACTCAGAAAACCGTCTTTATTCTCGTTGCCTTGGTGGCCCTGGTGCTGGGGCTTACCGTCAACAAAGTACTGTCCGGCAAGGGTCAGGGCGACCCCACTGCACTGATCGATGCGGGCATCATCCTGCTGCCGCAAAGCCGTACCCTGCCTGCGGTGAAGATGGTCGACCAGGACGGCCAGCCAGTGGTGATCGACGAGCTGAAGGGCAAATGGTCGCTGCTGTTCTTCGGCTACACCTTCTGCCCGGACATCTGCCCCACCACCCTGGCGCAGTTGCGGCAGATCAAGAGCGAGCTGCCCAAGGAAGCGGTGGACAAGCTGCAGGTGGTCCTGGTCAGCGTCGACCCCAACCGTGATACCCCGCAGCAGCTCAAGCAGTACCTGGGCTACTTCGACAAGGACTTCAAGGGCCTGACCGCCTCCTCGGTGGAAGACCTGCAGAAGCTCGCCAACGCCGTGAGCATTCCCTTCATCCCGGCCGATACCAGCAAGCCCAACTACACCGTGGACCACAGCGGCAACCTGGCGGTGATCGGCCCGGACGGTACCCAGCGCGGTTTCATCCGTGCTCCGCTGAACAACCAGAAGCTGGTGGCCCAACTGCCTGTGATGCTGCAGCGCAAATAACGCTACATGCTCGAACCGCTGAACCGCTGAACCCTGTAGCTGCTGCTGCAGGCTGCGATCGGCCTCGAGGAGGACGCGCTCCTGAGGCCCTTGGAGGGCGCTGGGCGCCTTATCCCGGCCTTCGGCAGCGGCTACAACGAAACGGGGCGCCCCAAGGCGCCCCGTTTGTGTTTCTGCAACCGATCAGAACGCCGGCACGATGGCGCCTTTGTACTTCTCGAGAATGAACTGCTTCACTTCAGGGCTGTGCAGGGCCGCGACCAGCTTCTTCATGGCGTCCGAATCCTTGTCGTCAGGACGGGCCACCAGGATGTTCACGTAAGGCGAATCCTTGCCTTCGATCATCAGGGCGTCCTTGGAAGGATCCAGCTTGGCTTCCAGGGCATAGTTGGTGTTGATCAGCGCCAGGTCGACCTGGGTCAGCACGCGCGGGATGGTGGCTGCTTCCAGTTCACGGAACTTCAGGTCCTTGGGGTTCTCGGTGATGTCCTTGATGGTGGCCAGGATGTTGTTGGAATCCTTGAGCTTGATCAGGCCGGCCTTGTCCAGCAGCAACAGCGCGCGGCCGCCGTTGGTGGCGTCGTTGGGGATCACCACGGTGGCGCCGCCCGGCAGTTCGGAGAGCTGCTTGTACTTGCTGGAATAGGCACCCAGGGGCTCGACGTGAACACCGGCAACGTTCACCAGCTTGGTGCCCTTGGCCTTGTTGAACTCATCCAGGTAGGGCTGGTGCTGGAAGAAGTTGGCGTCCAGGCGCTTTTCGGCGACTTGCACGTTGGGCTGCACGTAGTCGGTGAAGACCTTGACCTTCAGGTCCACGCCTTCCTTGGCCAGGGCCGGTTTGACGAACTCCAGGATCTCGGCGTGGGGCACTGGTGTGGCGGCCACGGTCAGGGTTTCGGCGGCGTGCGCGGAGAACGCGGCAACGGCTGCGAAAGCGACGAGTAGTTTTTTCATCCAACAAGCTCCTTGTAAGTCGCCCGACCCCGGGCGCCTGCCGGCCTGGGCCGGCAATTTTATTTGCGGGAAAAGTGCACCACCAGCTTGTCGCCGACGGTTTGCAGAACCTGGACCAGCACCAGCAGCAACACCACGGTCACCACCATCACATCGGTCTGGAAGCGCTGGTAGCCGAAGCGGATCGCCAGGTCGCCCAGGCCACCGGCCCCCACCACGCCGGCCATGGCGGTGTAGGACACCAGGGTAATGGCAGTCACGGTGATAGCGGCAAAGATGCCCGGGCGGGCCTCCGGGAGCAAGGCATTGGTAATGATCTGCCGGGTGCTGGCACCCATGGACTGGGTGGCCTCGATGATGCCGCGATCCACTTCGCGCAGGGCGGTTTCCACCAGCCGGGCAAAGAACGGCGTGGCGCCGACGACCAGCGGTGGAATGGCCCCGGCAACCCCCAGCGATGTGCCGGTGATCAGTACGGTGAAGGGAATCATCACGATCAGCAGAATGATGAACGGCAGTGAACGCAGGATGTTGACCACCAGCGACAGCAGCGCATACAGCGACTTCTGCTCCAGCAGTTGGCGCGGGCTGCAGAGGAACAGCAGCACGCCCAGTGGCAGGCCCAGCAGTACGGTGAACAGCAGCGAGCCGGCGAGCATCATCAAGGTGTCGCCGGTGGCCAGCCAGATTTCCAGCCAGTCGATGTTGGCGAAGAAGGTCTCCATCAGCGCAGCACCTCCATGTGGACATCCGCCGCGGTGAAGCGGGCGAAGGCCGCTTCCATGTCACCGCCGGTGATGGCCAGGGTCAGTTGCCCGTAAGGGGTGTCCTTGATGCGGTCGATGCGTCCGGCGAGGATGCTGTAGTCGACCCCGGTCTCCCGGGCCACGGTGCCCAGCAGCGGCGCGTAGGTGGAATCGCCCTGGAAGGTCAGGCGCACGATGCGCCCCGGTACGTGGGCGAAGTCGTCGCGCTGCTCGTTCTCGTCGATCTGCTCGTCTTCCTGGACGAAGCGCCGGGTGGTCGGGTGCTTGGGGTGCAGGAACACGTCGGCCACCGGGCCCTGTTCGACGATCACGCCGGCGTCCATCACCGCCACCTGGTCACAGACGCGACGGATCACGTCCATCTCGTGGGTGATCAGGACGATGGTCAGGTTCAGCTCGCGGTTGATCTCGGCCAGCAGTTGCAGGACCGAGGCGGTGGTCTGCGGGTCCAGGGCGCTGGTGGCCTCGTCGCACAGCAGGATCTTCGGCTTGGTGGCCAGGGCGCGGGCGATGCCGACGCGCTGCTTCTGGCCGCCGGACAGCTGCGCCGGGTATTTCTTCGCGTGGTCGGCCAGGCCGACCCGGTCCAGCAGCTCGGCCACCCGGCGGTCGATGTCGCTGCGCGACAGCTCGCCGGCCAGGGTCAGGGGCAGGGCGACGTTGTCGGCCACGGTCTTGGACGACAGCAGGTTGAAGTGCTGGAAGATCATGCCGACCTGCTGGCGGAAGCGGCGCAGGCCACTGGCGTCCAGGGCGGTGACGTCTTCGTCGTCGACGACGATGGTGCCGCCACTGGGGTTTTCCAGGCGGTTGATCAGGCGCAGCAGCGTACTTTTACCCGCACCGGAGTGGCCGATCAGGCCGAACACCTGGCCATTCTCGACCCGAAGGCTGGTCGGGTGCAGGGCGGGAATATCCTTACCGGCGACCCGGTAGGTTTTATGGACGTTTTGAAACTCGATCACGTAGCGAACCTTGTGGGGCGCGTTAGAAAAGGATCAGCGGTTAGCCGGGCGCGCATTTTAGCCTGTCCGTATAGAGGTTCTTAGCATTTATTTCGCAATCATCCTGCCATTTGGCAATAACGCGATCAAAGGTCATAAAAAAGGAACGCCCGCACCTTCTCGTCAGTCACTACTTAAGTCACTCGAAAGCCGCCAGGTGCCGTGCCTGGAGGCCTTTGCCCACGAAGCCCCGGCACGCCAGGGATTTCGCCAACGAGGAGTTTTGCCTGATGAGCACGAAGAAGCCCGATACCCCAAAAAGCCAGATGGCCGGGACCGACACCCTGGACCGCGGCAACAGCAACAGCAAGCTCAAGAGCCTGGAGACGTTCCGCTCCGACGCCACCGGGCAGGCCCTGCGGACCAACCAGGGGGTGAAGATCGCCGACAACCAGAACACCCTCAAAGCCGGTGCTCGTGGGCCTTCGCTGCTGGAAGACTTCATCATGCGGGAGAAGATCACCCACTTCGACCATGAGCGGATTCCCGAGCGCATCGTGCATGCCCGAGGGGTGGGTGCCCATGGTTACTTCCAGAGCTATGACAACCATTCGGCATTGACCAAGGCCGGTTTCCTGCGTGATCCGGGGAAGAAAACACCAGTGTTCGTACGCTTTTCCACGGTCCAGGGGCCAAGAGGCTCTGGCGACACCGTGCGTGATGTGCGCGGCTTTGCGGTGAAGTTCTTCACTGACGAAGGCAACTTCGACTTGGTGGGCAACAACATGCCGGTGTTCTTCATTCAGGACGCGATCAAGTTCCCCGATTTCGTACACGCCGTGAAACCCGAACCCCACAACGAAATACCCACCGGCGGCTCGGCCCATGACACCTTCTGGGACTTTGTCTCGCTGCAGCCGGAATCGGCGCACATGGTGATCTGGGCCATGTCAGACCGGGCCATTCCGAAAAGCCTGCGGGCCATGCAGGGTTTTGGCGTGCATACCTTTCGCCTGATCAACGCCCAGGGCCGGTCGAGCTTCGTCAAGTTCCACTGGCGGCCGACGGTGGGTACCTGTTCGCTGGTCTGGGATGAGGCGCAGAAGCTGGCGGGCAAGGACACCGACTTCCATCGCCGCGACCTGTGGGAATCGATCGAAGCCGGGGATTACCCGGAGTGGGAGTTCGGCGTACAGATCATCGCCGAGGAAGACGAGCACAACTTTGATTTCGACATCCTCGACCCGACCAAGCTGATTCCCGAGGAGCTGGTGCCGATCACGCCCCTGGGCAAGATGGTGCTGAACCGCAACCCGGACAACTATTTTGCCGAGACCGAGCAGGTCGCCTTCTGCCCGGGGCACATAGTGCCCGGGATCGACTTCTCCAACGACCCGCTGTTGCAAGGGCGGCTGTTTTCCTACACCGATACCCAGATCAGCCGCCTGGGTGGGCCGAACTTCCACGAATTGCCGATCAATCGGCCGCTGGCGCCCTTCCACAACAGCCAGCGCGACGCCATGCACCGCATCACCCTAGACAAGGGCCGGGCCTCCTATGAGCCCAATTCCATCGACGGCGGCTGGCCCCGGGAAACCCCACCGGCGGCCGAGGATGGCGGCTTCGAGAGTTACAACGAGCGTATCGATGCGCACAAGATCCGCCAGCGCAGCGAATCGTTCAGCGACCATTTCTCCCAGGCGCGGCTCTTCTACAAGAGCATGAGCAAGCACGAGCAGGAGCACATCATCGCCGCCTACAGCTTTGAGCTGGGCAAGGTGGAACGTGAATGGATCCGCGAACGCCAGGTCAACGAGATTCTGGCCAACATCGACCTGCAACTGGCCGCGCGAGTGGCCGAGAACCTCGGACTGGCGGCGCCGAAGAAAGCCACGGTGGCGGAGCGCAAGACTTCGCTCTCGCGCTCGCCGGCCCTGAGCCAGGCGAACCTGTTGCCGGGCAATATCAAAACCCGGAAGGTGGCGATTCTGGCGGCCAACGGCGTCGATGGTGCAGCGATCGATGCGCTGAAGAAGGCTCTCAAGGCCGAAGGGGCGCACGCCAAGCTACTGGGGCCGACCTCGGCGCCGGTCACCACGGCGGACGGCAAGAGCCTGCCGGTGGATGCGTCCATGGAGGGCTTGCCATCGGTGGCCTTCGATGCGGTGTTCGTGCCCGGAGGTGCGCAGTCGATCAAGGCCTTGAGCGGCAATGGCGTGGCCCTGCATTACTTGCTGGAGGCGTACAAGCACCTCAAGGCGATTGCCCTGCACGGCGATGCCCGGGAGCTGTTGCACAGCCTGCGGCTGGAGGCGGATGAAGGCTTGATCGTGGGGGCCGATGCCAAGGCGCTGAAGGCATTCATTGCCGCCATCGCGCAACATCGGGTCTGGAGCCGAGAGGAAAAGGCCAAGGCAATCCCGGCCTGAACACACTTTCCCCGACAAGCCTGCTCCGTGTAGGAGCCGGCTTGCCGGCGAAGGCTTTACTGCGCCTTGCGCGGCGTCAGCACCATCTGCGCCGGTACATGGCGCACGATTTGCCGACTGATCTTCTGTTCAAAGTCCGGGTCGAGCTTCTTCACCCGCTTGCCGAGCAGGGTCGACAGCCAGGGGTAATCCTCGGTGCGTGGTACCTGGATGCTCACGTCGCACTGGTAATTCACCACATCGGCGGCCAGGGCATCGAGTTGATGCCGCAGCTTGCGGATATCAGTGACGTTCAAGGCGACGGTGGTGCTCTCGGCGGTCGGATCGATCAGCTTGGCCGCAGGGCGCGCTTCGGCGGCCTTCAGGGCGGCTTCGGCCTTGTCCAGCTCCGCCTTGCGGGCGTGGGCAATGGCATTGTTGACCCCACCGGTCAGCGCCGGAGCCTTGGGCATCAGTGCCCGGGCACGGCTCAGGGCCGTGGCTGCGGCGTTCACATCGCCCTTCTGCAGGACGATCTGGCTGCGCTGCAGATAGGCTTCGGCCAACTGCCGCTGGTACTGCACCAGTTGCGGGTCGTCGGGCGTCTGCGCCTGCAAGGCACTGAGTTGATCTTCCGCGGTGGCCAGTTCGCTGCTGGCGATGTTTTGTTCCAGCTGCGCGATGGCCGTGGCCCGTGCATCAGGGACCTCGGTGGCCGCTGGTGGCGTGCTTTGGCAGGCTCCCAGTAGCAGGGAAAATGCGACAAGGAGCAGATAACGGGAGGCGAACGGCTTCATTCCTGCGACTCTCTAATTGCGCAAAAAGCGAGCAAGTCTACACCCCTCGACGGGGCAGAACAAAACTCAGCAGAAACAGTGTGGCGGCGGTGACCACGATCGACGGCCCGGCCGGTGTGTCCTTGAACCAGGACAGCGCCAGCCCGCCGCACACCGCGAGCATGCCCAGCAGGCTGGCGCCCAGGGCCATCTGCTCCGGCGAGCGGGCGTGACGCTGTGCCGCAGCGGCCGGGATGATCAGCAGCGAGGTGATCAGCAACACCCCGACAATCTTCATGGCCACGGCAATCACCACGGCGATCAGCAGCATCAGCGCCAGGCGCAGCGAGGCCACAGGCAGGCCTTCGACCCTGGCCAGTTCCTCGTGCACGGTGATCGCCAGCAAGGGGCGCCACAACGCCACCAGCAGCAACAGCACCGCCGCGCTACCGCCGAGAATCCACGCCAGGTCGCCCGGGCTGATTGCCAGCAGGTCACCGAACAGATAGGCCATCAGGTCGATTCGCACTTCATGCATGAAGCTTAGTACCACCAGGCCCAGAGACAGGGTGCTGGGTGCAAGAATCCCCAGCAGCGTGTCGGAAGCCAGGGGTTGGCGCTGTTGCAGGGTCACCAGCAGCACCGCCAGCAGCAGGCAGCCGACCGTGACCGCTACGGCCGGGCTGACATCCAGCAGAAAGCCCAGGGCCACGCCGAGCAGCGCGGCGTGGGACAGGGTATCGCCGAAATAGGCCATGCGACGCCAGACCACAAAGGACCCCAAGGGGCCGGCAACCACCGCCAGGGCCAGGCCTGCGAGCAGGGCGTAGAGCAGAAAATCAGCCATGCTTGCAGTTTTCTCCATGGACATGGGCGTGGCCCGAAGCGGGCTGGGTGACAACCGAACCATGCAGGTCGTGGGCATGGTCGTGATGGTGGTGGTAGATCGCCAGGCTCGGTGCGTTCTTGCCGAACAGCTCGACGAAGGCCGGGTCGCCGCTGACCTGCTCGGGGTGGCCAGAGCAGCAGACGTGGCGATTGAGGCAGACCACCTGATCGGTGGTGCTCATCACCAGGTGCAGGTCGTGGGAGACCATCAGCACGCCGCAGCCGTGACGGTCGCGCAGGCGGGTAATCAGGCTGTAGAGCTCGGCCTGGCCGGCCACATCGACGCCTTGCACCGGTTCATCGAGCACCAGCAGCTCTGGCTCGCGCAGCAGCGCCCGGGCCAGCAGCACGCGCTGCATCTCGCCACCGGAGATGCTCTGCACCGGGCTGTCGATCACCTGCTCGGCACCTACTTCCTTGAGCGCTGCCAGCGCCCGGGTACGGTCCACTCCCGGCACCAGGCGCAGAAAGCGCAGCACCGACAGCGGCAAGGTCGGGTCCACATGAAGCTTCTGCGGCATGTAGCCCACCCGCAGTTTGGGCTTGCGCCAGACACTGCCGGTGTCGGGCTTGAGCAGGCCGAGCACGGCGCGCACCAGCGTGGTCTTGCCGGCGCCATTGGGGCCGATCAGGGTGACGATCTGGCCGGGTTCGACGCTGAGCTGGATGTTCTCCAGCACGTTCTGCCCGGCAAAGGTCACCCCGACCTGCTCGAGGCGGATCAACGCATTGCTCATCAAGCCCCCTGGCAGCCCGAGCAGAGCCCGACCACTTCGACGGTCTGGCCCTCGACCACGAAGCCGACGTCGCGGGCGCTGCTGATGATGGCGTCGCTGATGGATTTCTGTTCCAGCTCGATGGCGGCGTGGCATTCGCGGCAGATCAGGAACTGGCCCTGGTGCGCGTGCTCGGGGTGGTTGCAGCCGACAAAGGCATTGAGCGAGGCGATGCGGTGCACCAGGCCGTTTTCCAGGAGGAAATCCAGCGCCCGGTAAACCGTTGGCGGAGCGGCGCGACGGCCGTCCTGCTCGCTGAGCACGGCCAGGATGTCGTAGGCCCCCAGGGGCTTGTGGCTTTGCCACACCAGCTCCAGCACCCGCCGGCGCAGGGCGGTCAGGCGCAGGCCTTGCCGTGCGCACAGGGCGTCGGCCTCAGACAGTGCGCTGTGTACGCAGTGAGAGTGGTCGTGTGGACGGCTGGCAAGGGGTGTTTTAGGCATGAGCGGCGACGAGGTTTGTGAGAGACGTTATTATGTTACCCGTTCTCGCCTCCTCGAGTGTCCATCGTGCCCAGACTTTTTCGCCTTTTTGTCGCTTTTACCTTCAGCCTGTTCTCGATCGGCTCGGCCCAGGCCGAAGTGCGGGTGCTGACCAGCATCAAGCCGCTGCAACTGATTGCCGCCGCCGTGCAGGATGGCGTGGCGGTTCCCGAGGTGCTGCTGCCGCCCGGAGCTTCCCCGCACAACTACGCGCTGCGGCCTTCGGACGTGCGCAAGGTGCAGAGCGTAGACCTGCTGTACTGGATCGGCCCGGACATGGAAGGCTTCCTGCCGCGGGTGCTGAAGGGCCGTAGCCTGCCCTCGGTGGCGGTACAGGACCTGTCGGGCATGAGACTCCGGCACTTTGCCGAAGATAGCCACTCCCACGCTGAAGATGCCGACGAACATGACCATGATCATCGCCCCGGCACCCTGGACGCACACCTCTGGCTGTCGCCGATCAATGCCCGGGTGATCGCCACCCGCATGGCCGCGGACCTGAGCGCGTGCGACCCGGCCAATGCCGCCCGCTACCAGAACAACCTGAAGGCGTTCAGCGAGCGTCTGGATGCCCTGGATGCTCGCTTGAAAGCCCGCCTGGCGGGGATCGCCGGCAAGCCTTACTTCGTGTTCCACGAAGCTTTCGACTACTTCGAGGACGCCTACGGCCTCAAGCACGCCGGGGTGTTCAGCGTGGCAGCGGAAGTCCAGCCGGGGGCCCAGCACGTCGCCGCCATGCGCGCGCGCTTGCAGCAGGTGGGCAAGACCTGTGTGTTCAGCGAGCCGCCCCTGCGCCCGCGCTTGGCGGAAACCCTGGTGGCCGGCCTGCCGGTGAAGCTGGCGGAGCTGGATGCGTTGGGCGGTTACACGCCGGCGACCGCTCAAGGCTATGAGCAGGTGCTGGAGAAGTTGGGGAATGATCTGGCGGGCTGCCTGGAGCAGCTTTAAGCGGGGATTGTTGCGCGAGGGCTTTCGCGGGCAAGCCCGCTCCTACAGGTTGGGCGCATCTCTGTAGGAGCGGGCTTGCCCGCGAAGCGTTTTACAGGGCGAACGGCAGCGCGATGCTGACCTGTTGCCGCTGCGCCAGGCGCTGCTGGAACTCCATCGGATCGTGAATCAGCACGTCCTGCCCGGCGAAGCTCTCGGCGGCGATCAGCCGCGATAGCCAGAAGCGCACGCAGGCCACCCGCAGCAGGGTCGGCCAGAGTTCGGCCTCCGCCGCAGTGAATGGGCGCAGCGCCGCGTAGGCGCCCAGCAGGGCTCGGGCCCGTTGGCCGTCGAGTACGCCTTCATCGTCGGAGCACCAGTCATTCAGGGCGATCGCCACGTCGTAGAGCATCGGTCCCGAACAGGCGTTGTAGAAGTCGATCAGGCCGGTCAGGTGGGTGCCTTCGAACATGGCGTTGTCGCGAAACAGATCGGCGTGGATGTTGGCCCGGGGCAGGGCGAGGATCTTCATCTTCTGAGCGGCGATTTCATCCAGGGCCCGTTGCAGCAGGTCCTGGGCCGTGGGGGCCAGGTGCGACAGCAGTTGCCTGCCCTCTTCCTGCATCCAGTCCAGGCCGCGATCGGTCTTGCGCTTGATCATGTGGTCCTTGGTGGCCACGTGCAGGTGGCCGAGCAGTTCACCGACCTGGGCACAGTGCTGGGCGTTGGCCTGCTTGATGTGCTTGCCCGCCAGCCGCGGTTGCAACAGTGCCGGCTTGCCCGCCAGTTCGCGCAGGGCGACGCCGTCGGTGGTGCGCAGGGCATAGGGCACTGGCAGGTTGGCCTGGTGCAGCACGTCCAGCAGTTCAATGAAGAACGGCATTTCCTGGACCGGGCCACGTTCCACCAGGGTCAGGACGAACTCGCCCTGTTCCAGGCTGATGAAGAAGTTGGTGTTTTCGCTACCAGCGGCGATCCCCTGGAAATCAAGCAGGCGGCCGAGCCCATACGGGGCGAGAAAGGTTTCCAGCTCGGGCCGAGCCAGGGGGGTGAACACAGACATGGTTAAAAACTGCCAGTACGGGCGCTGCTATCCAGCCAGCGCCATTGAGTTGAAGTCGGAGTGGTTTACCACTCAAAGATTTTCCACGAAGGGATCAGCATATCCGGCTGATCCGAACGGATGAAGTTGCCGTCCGAGCCATCGGCACGCACCAGGAAGTAGGGTTTGCCGCCCTTTGGCGTGATCTTGATGGCATACAGGAAGCCATTTTGCCGGTATTCCTGGATGGTCTTGTCGCCTTCCGTGCGAATGGTTACTTCCGGGTCCGCTGATGGCGCATCTTCTGCGGCGATCGCGGCCAATGGAGCGATTGCAATCAAGCCGGTCAGCAGCAAGCGATTTAGTGTGCGCATGATAACCTTGTCCCTTTGTCGTCAACGGTCCCGCTATTCTAGCGCCGGACCCGCCGAAAAGGTTGATCCCGCTCATGAGCCAAGCCCCCCTCGTCCTGGTGGACGGTTCTTCATATCTGTACCGCGCGTTCCACGCGCTGCCACCGCTGACCACCTCCAAAGGCCTGCCTACCGGCGCGGTCAAGGGCGTGTTGAACATGCTCAAGAGCCTGCGCAAGCAGTACCCGGACAGCCCGTTCGCCGTGGTCTTCGATGCCAAGGGCGGGACCTTTCGCGATGACATGTATGCCGAATACAAGGCCAACCGTCCGAGCATGCCCGACGACATGCGGGTGCAGATCGAGCCGTTGCACGCCAGCGTGATCGCCCTGGGTTTCCCCCTGTTGTGCGTGGAAGGGGTCGAGGCCGATGACGTGATCGGCACCCTGGCCCGCAGCAGCGCGGCAGCGGACCGCCCGGTGGTGATTTCCACTGGCGACAAGGACATGGCACAGCTGGTGGACGGGCACATTACCCTGGTCAACACCATGTCCGGTAGCAGCATGGACGTGGAAGGCGTGAAGGAGAAATTCGGCGTCGCTCCCGAGCAGATCATCGATTACCTGGCGCTGATGGGCGACTCTTCCGACAACATTCCCGGGGTGCCGGGCATTGGTCCGAAGACCGCTTCCGGCCTGCTGGTCGGGGTCAATGGCGGGTTGAAGGAGCTGTACGAACAGCTCGATATCGTACCGACCCTGCCGATCCGCGGGGCCAAGACCTTGCCGGCCAAGCTCGAAGAACACAAGGAAATGGCCTTCCTCTCCTATCAGTTGGCGACCATCAAGGTCGACGTGCCGCTGGATGTCGGGCTCGACGACCTGCACCTGGGTGAGCCGGACCGCGAGAAGCTGGTGGAGCTCTACAGCCTGCTGGAGTTCAAGAGCTGGCTCGACGAGTTGCAGCGCGATGCCAAGCGTGTCGAGCTCAGCGGCGCTGAGGCGGCACCCGCCGCCGTGCCGCCGCCGCAGGCTGTGGAGCAGGCTCCGCTGGAGCTGCAGTACGAAACCATCCTCGACCAGGAGCGTTTCGATGCCTGGCTGGAGAAGCTCAAGGGCGCCAAGCTGATTGCCTTCGATACCGAAACCACCGGGATCGATGCGCAGCAGGCGCAACTGGTGGGCCTGTCCTTCTCGGTCAAGGCCGGCGAAGCGGCCTATGTTCCCCTGACCCACTCCTACATGGGCGCGCCGGCACAGCTGGATCGCGACAGCGTGCTGCTGGCCCTCAAGCCCTTGCTGGAAGATCCCAAGCTGCTCAAGGTCGGCCAGCACGCCAAGTTCGACATGAACATCCTGGCCAACTGTGCCATCGGCGGCGACCAGGCCAATGGCATCACTGTGCGCGGCGTGGCCTTCGATACCATGCTCGAATCCTACGTGCTCAACTCCACCGCCACCCGCCATGACATGGACAGCCTGGCGCAGAAGTACCTGGACCACAGCACTGTGAGTTTCCAGGACATCGCCGGCAAGGGTGCCAAGCAGTTGACCTTCGACCAGATTCCCCTTGAGCAGGCCGGCCCCTACGCCGCGGAAGATGCCGACGTGACCCTGCGCCTGCACCAGGTCCTGTTCGACAAGCTGACCGCGATACCGAGCCTGGCCAGCGTGCTCACCGATATTGAAATGCCTTTGGTGCCGGTCCTGGCGCGCATCGAGCGCCAGGGAGCACTGGTGGACGACAAGCTCCTGGGAGTGCAGAGCATCGAACTGGGGGACAAGATGGTCGCCCTGGAGCGCGAAGCCTTCGAGATCGCCGGCGAGGAGTTCAACCTGGGCTCGCCCAAGCAGTTGGGCAGCATCCTCTACGACAAGCTCGGCCTGCCGGTGCTGAAAAAGACTGCCAAGGGCCAGCCATCCACGGCTGAAGAGGTGCTGGCCAAGCTGGCGGAAGACGACTATCCGCTGCCGCGGGTGCTGATGCAGTACCGCTCCATGAGCAAGCTGAAAAGCACCTATACCGACCGCCTGCCGGAGCAGATCAACCCGCGTACCGGGCGCATCCACACCTCCTATCATCAGGCGGTAGCGTCCACCGGCCGGCTGTCCTCCAGCGATCCGAACCTGCAGAACATTCCGGTACGCACCGCTGAAGGCCGGCGCATTCGCCAGGCCTTCATCGCGCCGCCGGGCTACAAGCTGCTGGCAGCGGACTATTCGCAGATCGAGTTGCGGATCATGGCGCACCTGTCCCGCGACGAAGGTTTGCTCAACGCCTTCCGCAACAACCTGGACGTGCACACCGCCACGGCGGCCGAGGTGTTCAAGGTGGAGCTCAAGGACGTCACTTCCGATCAGCGCCGCAGCGCCAAGGCCATCAACTTCGGCCTGATCTACGGTATGGGCGCGCAGAAGCTGGGCAAGGACATCGGTGTCGATACCAAGCAGGCCAAGGCCTATATCGACACCTACTTCGCGCGTTACCCGGGGGTTCGCGAGTACATGGACCGCACCCGCGCCCAGGCCGCGGACCAGGGTTATGTCGAGACCATCTTCGGTCGCCGCCTGTACCTGCCGGAGATCAACTCCAACAAGCCACAGGAGCGCGCCGGCGCCGAACGCACCGCGATCAATGCGCCGATGCAGGGCACCGCGGCAGATATCATCAAGAAAGCCATGGTGGCCGTGGACAACTGGCTGGAGTCCTCGGGGCTGGATGCCCGAGTGATTCTCCAGGTGCACGACGAACTGGTGCTGGAAGTGCGCGAGGACCTGGTGGACCAGGTTCGTGAGGAAATTCGCGGGCACATGAGCGGTGCCGCGACCCTGGATGTGCCGCTATTGGTGGAAGTGGGGGTGGGAAATAACTGGGATGAGGCTCATTAAGGGCACTTTTCAGATGTTTTTGCCGCGGCATAGTGTCGCGGCAAAAACTAGCGAAGAGCTATTAGCACCGAAAATTTCATCGATTATTGCCAATAGTTTTTGCAAACGTCCGGAACTAAATAGGTGAACGCCCACTCAGAGTTACTGAATGGCTGGTGAAGCCCTTCGATGCTCCTATGTTGTGTTAAGTGTTGGCAGATATCTGGACCCCGCCCTAGCGGTCTAGAACTTGAACCCCGAACTTCCCCCTCCCCATACGAAGTCCGGGGTTTTTTTTGCCTGAAAACCGCCTGGGAAATGATCATGCTGCGTTAAAAGCGCGGCGCGAAATGCTCATTTACAGCCAGTGAACTCCGCTTTCGCACCGCGCTTTTGCCTTGCCTGACCATCCCCAGGCAATTTTCCCTACGTCTCTCAGGCCTCGGCTTCGGCGCCTTTGTCGGCCAGTTCCATCCAGCCCGCCAGCACGGTGTAGGCCTCTTCCAGGCCCATGCGCTTGGGGGCCGAGAACAGTTGGATGGTGACGGCTTCGCCCCAGCCCTTGCGGATCTGCGACTGCACCTTGAGCAGGGTGTTCTTGGCCGCGCCGTAGGTCAGTTTGTCGGCCTTTGTCAGCAGGATGTGCATCGGCATGCCGCTGGCGACCGCCCAGTCCAGCATCAGCAGGTCGAAGTCGGTCATGGGATGACGGATATCCATCATCAGGATCAGGCCCTTAAGGCTCTCGCGGCTGCCCAGGTAGGCTTCCAGGTGACGCTGCCAGTGTTGCTTGAGCGGGATTGGCACTTTGGCGTAACCGTAGCCCGGCAGGTCGACCAGACGGCGATCGTCGTCTAGCTTGAAGAAGTTCAACAACTGCGTGCGACCCGGAGTTTTCGAGGTGCGTGCCAGGCTGGCGTGGGTCAGGGTGTTCAGGGCGCTGGATTTGCCGGCGTTGGAGCGCCCGGCAAAGGCCACTTCGAAGCCTTCATCGTCAGGGCATTGATCGACTTTGGCGGCGCTGAGCATGAACGTAGCCTGTTGGCACAGACCGAGGATGGGGTTCTTGAGTTGCATGGGATTTCCGATTGGGGCGATGCCGAGAGTGGACGCGGCGAGCGGTGTCGTTTCCGTTTCAGTAACGCCAGTATATAATGCCGCAGATTTTGTGTGCGCTTTGTCCCAGCGTAGGATGAAGTTCACGAGAGCGATAAACCTTGAATGCGCATTAGAACGCAGCACGCTCTCAACCCTGAAAAGGTCGTTTTATGACGAAATGGCTGCTAGCTGCCGGTGTCTTGATGCCGTTTTACGGCGCTCAGGCTACACAGGATCCGGAAGCTGTGTACAACCGTGTTTGTGGGGCTTGTCATTCCGGCCAACTACCCACGGCGCCCCGCAAGGGCGACCAGGAAGCTTGGGCGCCGAGGTTGGCGCAAGGTATGGAGACGCTGGTGCAACACGTGACCCAGGGTTTCAAGGCGATGCCGCCGCGTGGTTTGTGCATGGACTGCAGTGCCGAGGATTACCGAGTCATCATCCATTGGATGAGCGAGTGATCCCGGTCCATAACTCTTAACCCTTAGCCGTAGTTGGATTAGCTGATGAACAAATTACTCGTGAGTCTGCTGTTGACCTTGGGCATCACAGGTGTCGCCCATGCCGCAGGCGACGCTGCTGCCGGTCAGGCGAAAGCCGCAGTCTGTGGTGCTTGCCACGGCCCTGATGGGAACAGCATGGCGCCAAACTTTCCCAAGCTGGCGGGTCAGGGGGAAAAGTACCTGAACAAGCAGTTGCACGATATCAAGTCCGGCAAGCGCCAGGTGCTGGAGATGACAGGCCTGTTGACCAACCTGAGCGATCAGGACCTGGCTGACATCGCCGCCTACTTCGCCAGCCAGAAAGGCAGCGTCGGCGCAGCAGATCCTAAAGTCGTGGCCCGTGGTGAGGAACTGTTCCGTGGCGGCAAGCTGGACCAGGGCATGCCTGCCTGCACCGGTTGCCACTCGCCAAACGGTGCGGGTAACGCAGCAGCCGGCTTCCCCCATCTGGGCGGCCAGCACGCACAGTACGTGGCCAAGCAGTTGACCGACTTCCGCGAAGGCAACCGTACCAACGATGGCGATACCCTGGTGATGCGCAGCATCGCTGGCAAGCTGAGCAACAAAGACATCGAAGCGGTGTCCAGCTATATTCAGGGCCTGCACTGAGGCCGGCTCGATCAGCGTTGCCCAAGGTGCTAAGCCACGGCAACGTTAATGATCGATTAATCTGACGGTGCAAGCATAAAGGGTGGCTCAGGCCGCCCTTTTTTATGGCGTCTGCCGCTACACTAGCGAACTCAAGCCCGCCAAGACCTGGCCGAATTCAGGTCGAGCGAGGCGCCAAAATTGTCCAGGAGTAAAGCATGCGTAATCTGATTCTCAGCGCCGCACTCGTCACCGCCAGCCTGTTTGGCGTGACCGCTCAAGCGGCCGAACCGCTTGAAGCCGGTAAACAATATGTCGAGTTGAGCAGCGCCGTTCCGGTTGCCGTGCCAGGCAAGATCGAAGTGGTTGAGCTGTTCTGGTATGGCTGCCCGCACTGCTACGCTTTCGAACCCACCATCAATCCCTGGGCTGAAAAACTCCCGGCCGACGTCAACTTCGTCCGTATCCCGGCCATGTTCGGCGGTATCTGGAACATCCATGGCCAGCTGTTCATCACCCTTGAAGCCATGGGTGTCGAGCACAAGGTGCACAAGGCCGTATTCGAAGCCATCCATGGCGGCAAGAAGCTCGCTACTCCTGAAGAGATGGCCGAGTTCCTGGCTGGCGAAGGCGTCGACAAGGACAAGTTCCTGAGCACCTACAATTCCTTCGCCGTCAAAGGCAAGGTCGAAGACGCCAAGAAAAAGGCCCAGGCCTACCAGATCACCGGCGTACCGACCATGGTGGTCAACGGCAAGTATCGTTTCGACCTGGGCACCGCCGGTGGTCCTGAAGGCGCGCTGAGCGTGGCTGACCAGTTGATCGCCAAAGAGCGCGCAGCCAAGTAAGCGCCCGCCGCCATGCCGCGCTGGAGCTCGGAACGCATCGTTGGCCTGCATGATCCGCAGGTCAACGAGCACCATTTGGCGTCGTCCGGCCTGCCGGCAGACAGTCGTCTGCGCTTGCTCAGTTTCAATATCCAGGTCGGTATCAGCACCGAACGTTATCGCCATTACCTGACTCGTGGTTGGCAGCACCTGCTGCCCCATCATGGGCGTGCCGACAATCTGCAGAAAATCGGCAACCTGCTTGGCGATTTCGACCTGGTGGCCCTGCAGGAGGCCGATGGCGGCAGCCTGCGCTCCGGCTACGTCAATCAGGTGGAACACCTGGCCCAACTGGGCGCCTTCCCCTACTGGTACCAACAGCTCAATCGCAACCTGGGACGCCTGGCTCAGCACAGCAATGGCGTGCTCAGCCGCCTGCGCCCCTGGGCCATCGAAGACCACCCGCTGCCTGGCCCCAAGGGGCGCGGCGCGATCCTCGTGCGTTTTGGCGAGGGTCCCGAGGCACTGGTGGTGGTGATGATGCATCTGGCGCTCGGTGCCCGCACCCGAACCCGGCAACTGGCGTACATCCGCGAGTTGATCGGCGGCTACAAGCATCAGGTGCTGATGGGGGACATGAACACCCATGCCAGCGACCTGCTGGAGCATTCCCCTCTAAGGGACCTCAGCCTCTTGGCGCCGCAACTGCAGGCGACCTTTCCCAGCTGGCGTCCGCAACGTTGCCTGGACCATATTCTGCTCAGCCCCAGCCTGACCCTGGAGCGCGTGGAGGTCCTGGCCCAACCCATATCCGATCACCTGCCGGTCGCGGTAGAGATTCGTCTGCCGGGTTCGCTCACGGCTGATGCATTGCCCGCGTTGAGTCCTGCCCCTCGCGGAACCGATGAATGAGCGACGACGCCAATCGCTGGAAAGAGAAATACCTCAAAAGTATCGAACAGCAGGAAAAGCTCGAACGCCGATGGGCGGCCCGTCTCGACTTGCTGCGTCGTGGCCTGGTACGCAGCACCCTGGCGGCGGAGGGCACCGATCGCGCGGTCGACCAGTGCATGAAGGAAATGCGCGAGGTGGTACGCACCGACGACATGGACGCCGGACTTGCTGCCCTTCTGCCGCGTCTGGAAAAAGCCGTGCTGGACTCCGAGCAGCGACGGGAAACCCGGGTCGAGCAGATGAGCAGCGCGCTGACGGCGCTGGTCAGCCAGTTGCAGTCCCTGCCCCTGCCCCGGGAGGTCAGCCGTCCGCTGAAAGCCTTTGCCAAGCAACTGGATGGCCGGGTTGGCCAGGCGCGGGAAATTCCCTTGCTGCTCGGCGAACTGAGCAGCCTGCAGGGCAAGGCCCTGAGCCAGCTGGAAACCCCGGCCGAACCCGACCGCCCAAGCCTGTTGCAGCGCCTGTTCGGCAGCCGCGAGGCGAGCGAGACGCCAGCCCCGGCGGAGGAAGCTGTTGCGACGAATCCGCCGCTCCCGGCAGCCGCGGCTGAGGCTCATCCACAAGCCGAGGAAGCCCCAGCACCGGAGGATGGCGCGCGCGAGCACTATCAGACGCCGACCCAGGCCTTGCCTGAGGCGGTTTCGGCGCCTGCCGCGCCCGCCACGGCACAGCCCGAAGCGCAGCTCGAACCTGAGCCGGTTGCCAGCGACGAGCCGGAGGTTGCTGCAGTGCCCGCTCCGGCCCCGGTGGTGGCGTTCGTGCCTCCGGTACTGGTGCAGGAGGCGCCCGCCGAGCCTGTACCCGCTATCGAGGTCGAACCTCAAGCCACCATTTCGCCTGTCGCGGAGCCACAAGCGCACGTTGATCCCGGGGTGGTCGCCGCTTCCGATTCGCCGCTCGCGCCTGTTGCCGAAGCCGCGCTCAATCCCGACGAGTTGTTGCCCCTGCCGACGGTTTCCCCGGCAGTGCTGCTGGACAGCCTGCCCCTGCCGGCAGTCATGGCCGAGGCCCTGGCCGCCATCGATCCGGAGCAGTCGGAGCACGATGTGCTCTACGCTCTGCCGGATTCGCCCGAGCCCTCCTACAGTTCGGTGGCCAAGCACATCGAGCACACCTTGCTGGGGCTGCTCGACGACCTGAGCCTGCCGGAGCGCCACCGGCCACAGGCCGAGGCCATGCGCGATCGTCTGCAGCATGGGTTGAACTGGTACGAATTGCTGCCGATTCTCGACGATCTGGCGGTGTTGATGCTGGCCATCACCGACTCCGGCCAGCATGAGTTCGAGACCTACCTCAAGCAGCTCAACGAGCGCCTGGAGGCCTTCCAGAGCAACCTGCAGGCAGCCAGCGATGGCCATGCCGACAGCAGTTCGGCGGCACGGGCCATGGACAGCCAGATCCGCGAACAGGTCGACGGCCTGCAAAGCAGCGTGCAGGAGGCCGCCGACCTGGATGACCTCAAGCAAGTGCTGGAAAGCCACCTGGAAGGCCTGCTGGGCACCATGGACCACCACCAGAAGCAGCGCGATGAGCGTGAACGGGAAGTGGCCGCCCGCCTGCAAAGCCTGGCGGAGCGGGTTTCGAGCATGGAGCAGGAAGCCCAGGGCTACCGTGAGCACCTGGAAGAGCAGCGGCAGAAGGCGCTGATCGATCCGCTCACCGGCCTGCCCAACCGGGCTGCCTGGAGCGAACGCCTGGAACATGAAGTCGGCCAATGGCAACAACATGGCAACAGCCTGCTGCTGGCCATGCTCGATCTCGATCATTTCAAGCGGATCAACGACAACTACGGTCACCTGGCCGGTGACAAGGTGTTGAAGATCATCGCCAACGTACTGCGCAAACGCCTGCGAGGCAGCGATTTCATCGCACGTTTCGGTGGCGAGGAGTTTGTTCTGCTGCTGCCCAACACCCCCTGGCCGGTGGGCGTGCGCATTGTGGAAGCCTTGCGCGCGGCAATCGAGGCGTGCCCGTTCCATTTCAAGGGCGAGCCGGTGACCATCACCGTGTCCGTCGGGCTGAGTGCGTTCAAGGCCGGTGATCGCAGCGATCTGGTGATCAAAAGAGCCGATCAGGCGCTGTACCGGGCCAAGGATGCCGGCCGGAACCGGGTGGAAGCTGGTTGAGGAGCCAGCACTTTGCTGAATGAAAGCGCGGTTTTGCCCATGATCGCCAGGGCAGTACGTTACACTGTTGCATTATCGTCTTCAGCGTACTGCCTTTTGCCATGAAACTTCTTGTTCTTGCCCTCTCCCTGCTGATCCTCGCCGGCTGCGCCAGCGGCCCGCGCATCGACACCAGCCACCCGTCGGTCAATTACGATCAGCGCGCCCAGTTCATCATCGTCCACTACACCTCGGCATCGCTGGAGCGCTCCCTGGCCCTGTTGACCCATGGCCAGGTCAGCAGCCACTACCTGATCGGCGATGACAAGTCCGCCACCATCTACAAGCTGGTGGACGAGCAATACCGTGCCTGGCATGCCGGCGACAGCCAGTGGCAGGGCCGGACCTGGCTCAACTCCAGTTCCATTGGCATCGAGATCGTCAACCCGGGGTTCCGCGATGGCCCCAGCGGGCGGCTCTGGTACCCCTACAGCGAAGCGCAGATCCAGAACCTGATCGTGCTGCTCAAGGACATCAGCAAGCGCAACAACATCTCGCCGCGCCACATCATTGGCCACAGCGATATCGCCCCCATGCGCAAGCTGGATCCGGGCCCGTTGTTTCCCTGGAAACGCCTGGCCGAGGCCGGCCTGGGACTGTGGCCCGATGCCCAGGCAGTGGCACGCCAGCAGGCGTTCTTTACCGTGAGCCCGCCGAGCATCGGTTGGTACCAGCAGCAACTGGCCCAGCTGGGTTACGCCACGCCGCAGACCGGCGAACTGGACAAGGCGACCCGTAACGTCCTGGCCGCATTCCAGATGCACTACCGGCCGGGGCGTTTCGATGGCACGCCGGACGCAGAAAGCGCGGCCATCCTGATGGTGCTCAACCAGACAAAATAATGACGCCGCCGGACGGTTCGGGCCGATTGTCCAATCAGTTGCTATAACTCATTGGTAATCCTTCGGATCTCCCATGATGCCGGCCGCTCGCGAGCCCTTGCGTACCTGGTTCCATCGCCCCTGGACGCTGGCGATGCTGGCGGCTGTGCTGAGTGCGGTGATTTTGCTGCTGGGCAGCGCCGGGCTGGCCATGCACCAGGTCCAGCAACGGGAAAGCGAGCAGATGAACGCCCAGGGGCAGCGTTTCCTGGAGCGGCTGGAGCAGTTGTTCGGGCAACTGCGCGAAGGTCTCGACGTGCTGGAGGCGCAGCCGCTGCGCGAGTGCAACGCCGATCTCATCGCAGCTCTGCAGCAGGTCAGCTACAGCTATCGCTTCATTTATGAAGCGGCCTACAGGGACGCCACCCACACCTGTTCCAACTGGCCACGGCAGAACCCCCTGCCGGCGGCCAGGCCGCCGGATATCCGCGGGCCGACCTACAGCTACTGGCTCAACACCTCGACCCAGCCCAATGAGAACCTTGCTGCCCTGATGCTGGGTCGCGGCAACTTTCGCGTGGCCACTTCCCGCGGGCACCTGACCGATGTGGTCGATCTGCCTGCCGGGGGCAGCCTGATGGTGGTGGTGGATCATGGTGCCCGGGCGATACCGGTGCTCGGCCCGGCCCGTGCCTGGCCCCCCGCACAGCCTTGGCGGGCGGGCCGCGACGGGCCCTTGCAGGTCACCCCGGACCTGCTGATCTATCGCATGCCCACTCGCAACCCCGAGTACCAACTGGTGCTGATCACCCCCCGCGCCAGCCTGCAGGGCGAAGTGCTCGACGGTTGGTGGTGGTTGCTGCCCTCCAGCCTGGTGCTGGCGCTGTTCATCGGTGGGTTGGTGTATCAGTTGGTCCGCCAGCGCCAGTCCCTGGGGGCGGAGCTGCAAGGGGCCCTGCGCCGCGGCGAGCTGCAGGTGCTGTACCAGCCGATCTTCGATCTCAGTAGCCGGCTCTGCGTGGGGGCCGAGGCCCTGCTGCGCTGGCGCCGCCCGGACGGCACCCTGACCAGCCCCGACCTGTTCATCCCGCTGGCGGAGAACACCGGGCAGATCCGCCAGATCACCGACTTCGTCCTGCAGCGCCTGCTGGAGCAACTGGGGCATGTGCTACGGGCCAATCCCCAGCTGTACATCTCAGTCAACCTGGCGGCCTGCGACGTGATGGTCCCGCGGATCGGCATGGTCATGGCGCGGCTGCTGGCGACGCATCGGGTAGCGGCCCGGCAGATCGCCTTCGAGGTCACCGAGCGTGGGCTGATCGATGTGGTGGTGGCGCGCAACAACCTGCAGGCCCTGCGCGATGTCGGGCATCAGGTGCTGATCGACGATTTCGGCACCGGCTATTGCAGCCTGGCCTACCTGCAGAGCCTGCCGGTGGATTGCCTGAAGATCGACAAGGCGTTCATCGATGCCCTGGGGCACGATGCCGCCAGCAGCGGCGTGGCGCCGCACATCATTCGCATGGCCCACGCATTGAAACTCAAGGTGATTGCCGAGGGTATCGAGTTCGAGGACCAGGCGCTGCTGCTCAGCAGCGAGGGCGTGAGCTTCGGCCAGGGCTGGCTGTTCGCCCATGCCCTGAGTGCCTTGCAGTTCACTGAGTTGATTACCCGTGGCCGACGGCTGGTGGCCAGGCGCCTGGATGATGAAGCATGAAGCCCTAGAGCGGCAGGGCCAGATAGAACTGGGTGCCCTGCCCGGGCCTTGAGTAGACGCCCATGCGCCCGCCATGCAACTGGACGATCTCCTTGCACAGCGCCAGCCCGAGGCCGGCACCGCCCTTCTTGCGGCCCACCTGGACGAAAGGTTCGAAGATCCGCCCTTGCTGGCCATAGGCAATACCCTCGCCATTGTCTTCGACGCTGACGATCACCCGCTCGCCATGGCGCCGCGCCTGCAGGCGGATCTGGCCCTCGCTGGCGGTGTGGCGCAAGGCGTTGTCGATCAGGTTGTCCAGCACCCGCTCCAGTTGTGCGCGGTCGGCATGCAGCCGTGGCAACGGCGCCTGGATCTCCAGCAGCAGGTCGATGCCCTGCTGTTGGGCCTGCTCGCTGAAGCGGCCCTGGGCCTGCACCAGCAGTTCTTCCAGGGGGCAGGGAGCGAGGGTGAGTTTCTGCAGGCCGTTCTGATAGCGGGAAAAATTCAGCAGGTCGTTGATCAACTGCATCAGGCGCTGCATTTCCTCGTTGACCGTATTAAGCAGGTCGGTTTCCCGGGACTCCTCGGGAAAGTGCAGGCGTTCCTGAAGCAGCCCGAAGGCCATGTGCATGCCGGTGACCGGGGTACGCAGTTCGTGGGAGGCGCGCAGCACGAACTCACTGCGCACTCGTTCGAACGCCCGTTGCTCGGTGACATCGTGCAGCACCATCACGGCGCCGAGAATATGGCCCTGGGTATGGCTGACGGGGGTCAGGCTGTAGGTCAGCAGGCGCGACTCGCCGTCGACCTCGATATCCAGGTCGTCCGGCGCCCGTTCCAGATTGCCGCCGCGCAGTACCAGCTGTAGCTGCTCATCCAGCTCCGGGCGTTGCAGGGCGCTGCCCAGGCCCTGGCCGAGGCGCTCCTGGTCCCAGCCCAGCTGGCGCTGGGCCACGGGGTTGAGGTGTTCCAGGCGGCCCTGGCGGTCGATCATCAGCAAGCCGTCGTCAATACTGTCGAGCACGGCCTGCAGGCGCTGCTGGCCGGCCAGCAGCTCATCGACATTGGTTGCCTGATGCTGGCGCAGGGCCTCGGCCATGATGCCGAAGCGTCGGGTCAGCAGGTTCATCTCCGCCGCCGCTGAAATGGGCAGGGTGACGTCGAAATTGCCTTCGCCAATCTTGTCCGCAGCCTTGGCCAGGGCTTCGATCGGCCCGCCAAAGCGCCGGGCGATGGCATGGGCCGTGACGAAGCCGATGATCAGTACCGCCAGGGCCACCAGGCCTAGCAGGCCGGCCACCAGCCATGCACGGTTGCGGGCCTGCTGCTCCACCTGGCTGATGTTGTCCAGGGCGCGCTTGTGTTCGTTGATCAGCCCGCCGCGCAAGGCGTTGAAGCGCTCGGTCAGCTCGTTGTTGTCATGCAGCCCGCTTGCGGTGCTGTTGCGCTCGAAGGCTTGGTAGAAGCTCAGGTAGTCGCTACGGGCCTGCTGGAAGCCACTTTGTACCTGGGTCTGCCGATCATGGGCGATGCCTTCGTCGAGCAGTTCCAGATAGTGCTGCCGGGAGGTTTCCAGGGCGGCGCGGTCCGGCTGCTTGCCGAGCATGATGATCAGCTGGTCGCCCAGGGTCTGGCGCAGCTTGAGGCCCAGGTCCAGGGTGATGAAGTTGTTGCGGATCAGCGATTCCTGGGTGCTGGCCATCTGCATCACGCTGACCAGCCCGAGCACCAGGCCCAAGAGGGCCACGGTGATCAGGGCCGAGATGCTCAGAAACAGCCGGGTGCGCAGTTTCATCGCTAACTTCATAGGGTGTTGCTCACAGGTTGTACTGTTTGCGTTTGCGGTACAGCGTCGACGCGTCGATACCCAGGGTCTTGGCGGCTTGATCCAGGGTGTCGCTGGTGGCCAGGACCGCACCGATGTGGGCCTTTTCCAGCTCGTCCAGGCTCAGGGCGGCGCCGATCCGCGGGGCGTTGTTGGTGGGTTGCTCGGCCATGCCCAAGTGGCTGATTTCCACCCGCTCCTGCGGGCAGATAATGCTCGCCCGTTCTACCACGTTGCGCAGTTCGCGGATGTTGCCCGGCCAGCGGTAGTTGAGCAGCGCTTCCCGGGCTTCATCACTGAAGACCCGGGCCGGGCGCGAATACTCTTTGACGAAGCGGGCGAGGAAGCGGTCGGCCAGGGTCAGGATATCTTCGCTGCGCTCGCGCAGGGGCGGCAGGTGCAGGGTGATGACGTTCAGCCGGTACAGCAGGTCTTCGCGGAAACGCCCGTCGCGCACCATGTCTTCAAGGTTGAGGTTGGTGGCGGCGAGGATGCGCACATCGGCGCGGCGGGTTACCGGGTCGCCGACGCGCTCGTATTCCTTGTCCTGGATGAAGCGCAACAGCTTGGGTTGCAGGGTCAACGGGAAGTCGCCGATCTCGTCGAGGAACAGGGTTCCGCCATCGGCCTGGTTGACCCGGCCCAGGGTGCTCTCGCTGGCCCCGGTAAAGGCGCCGCGGCTGTGGCCGAAGAGTTCGCTCTCCATCAGTTCGGCAGTCAACGAGGGGCAGTTGATGGTCACGCAGGATTTCTTGGCGCGTTTGCTCCAGCCGTGAATGGCCCGCGCCAGCTCGCCCTTGCCCGTGCCGGACTCGCCGAGGATAAGGATGTTGGCGTCGGTGCTGGCCACCTGACGCGCGGTTTCCAGCACCACTTTCATTGCCGGGCTGTGGGAGTCCAGGCCGTCCTTGGGCTTGCGCACCTCACCTTCGAGGGCTTCCAGGCGTGCCGAGAGCTGGCGTACTTCCAGCTGCTTGGCGGTGGCCAGGCGCAACTGGTCGGGGCTGCAGGGCTTGACCAGGTAGTCTGCGGCGCCGGCCTGGATCGCATCTACTGCGGTGTCCACGGCAGAGTGAGCGGTGACGATCACTACCCGCATCCAGGGTGCCTGGGTACGCATTTGTGCCAGTACGTCGAGGCCGTTGTCTTCGCCCAGGCGCAGGTCGAGGAAGCACAGGTCGAATACCTGGCGTTGCAGCAGAGCATCGGCCTGCGCCGCGCTGTTGGCGGTGGCCACGGTGTAGCCCTCGTCTTCCAGGCAGTAGCGGAAGGTGCGAAGGATTGCGGATTCGTCATCCACCAGAAGGATGCGGCCTTGATTCTCCGGCGCTGACTCCATATCCCGAGGCTCCTTAATGAATGATCTTTATTTAGTCCCGGAAAAATCGGGCAAGTTGCAAGGTTGATTCTGATCCATTCCAGCGTCAGCAGGTTAGATATCTCCGGCTGAAACGGCTAACAGGCTGAAATTACGCATGTTTTACCCAGAGTAGCTGCTGGGTGGGTCTGTATCAGGCTATTGGCCATTGATCAAAGTTCCCCCTGTGATCAAAAAACACTCATTGTTTTCCCGGGGCATCGTGCATTTCGCACGGCCGGCATGGAGGCATCGTGCAGTATGCGTGTGGAATGCTTTTGGCAATTTGATTTAAGTGTTTGATTTTATTGAATTTAATTTCAAAGAAAAAGCTGGCATGCAGCCTGCAATATCCCTCTCATCGAGAAGCGCCGGCCGTGGCTTCCATAACAACATAACCACCAGTGTGGGAGGAGTTTCAGGATGAATCGCCAACGTCTTGCCCAATTGCGTATTGCGCCACTGCATCTCCAGCAAGGCCTCTTCGCCGTTCTGGCGTTGCTGGTCACCCTGATCGCCGGGCAACAGTTCCAGCGCTGGCAGGACAGCCAGGCACCTGCGCCGCGCGTGCCGGTTCATCACTTCACCCAGACCCATTTCAGTTCGGTGAGCAGCCAGCTCAACGACCAGGCCCCCATGCAACTGATGGCCGTCGACCAGGCACAGCCGGTCGCGGACGCGCCACGTCAGGAACGCTGGGTGTTCTAGCACCAAGGCCGGGCCCGCAATCGGCGGCGCCGGGCTGGCTCCATAGGCAGCACCACTAATAGAAGAGTAAGGAGAATCATCATGCTGAGCTGGGCAATCACATTCCTGATCATTGCCATTGTCGCTGCGGTCCTGGGCTTCGGTGGTATCGCGGGCACCGCCACGGGTATCGCCAAGATTCTCTTTGTGGTGTTCCTGGTGATGTTCATCGCTTCGTTCTTCTTTGGCCGTCGAGGCCGAGGCTGACCATGAGTCTCTCGTTGAAGACATTGACTGCCGCGCTGCTGCTGGGCGCCAGCGCCCTGGCGTCGGCGGCCAATGATGGCCAGGCACGAGCCAATCAGCTGTTGGGGTCGGACCCGCAGTTTCGTGAAACCTGGCAGGGGGTCGTGCACAAGGAGGAGCGCCTGCCCGAGTGGGTGATGAACCTCTCGGGTGATGCGCCGCAACAGATGAATGCCATGACCGAAGACGGCGATCAGTATCTGGTGGGCCCTCTGTGCGAAACCGCCCAGAGTTGTCAGAAACAGCGTTTGATTGTGGCCTTCAGTTTCGACAAGAAGCATGCCTACGCGATGCTGGTGGACGTGCCGGCGGGGTTGCCCGCGGACAAGTCACCGACCCGCCACGCCAATTATCGGTTTCTCGGCAAGCCCGATGATGGCATGCAAGCGCTGCTCCAGGAGCAGTTGCGCAAGGACCCAAACTGGTACTGATGTGCAAATTGCCGATATTGCATAACAGATAGACGAAAGGGCCGCCCTGGCGCTTTCGGCTGTTGCACCACCCGAGGAGGGCGAGTGCATGACCAAGGGGCCGGGATGTTCTGATCCACAGGTGATCGGAGTGACCTAGGGGTACAGGGAGTGCCTCCGCAAGGGCCGGGTCAGGAAAGAGCGGCGGCGCAAGCTCCCAGGTCGGCCACCGACCTGATGAGCTTGCGGCGTGCTTGAATGGCAAAGTCCTGTGCTAGAGCCGTCCGTCTGACAATTTCCGTGCTCGCGCGGGAAAAAATCTTCCTTTGACTCCGATCAAACGTTTCCTGGTGTTTCTCTGCGACCGTATATCGAGAAACTTTGTGCGAATTGCGCAGCGTTTCCGGGCGCCCGAATCAGAGCAATCCTAAACTTTTTTAGCCTTTTTCCTGACCCCTCCGACAAGCCTGCACGCCGCCTGAAATGGCCGTTACACGGCATTTTTGCCTGCCGAAATGTCGTATTCGAACCGGTTGGGACGCTCGTTTTGTTTGGAAAAACTCATGCCGATTCGGCATAGGGTAGGCGTTTACGGCATTAGACGTGCCTCCCTAGCATCGGAATAGTTGCGCCTTTTTTCGCCCGCAGAGAGCCGTAAATGCTCGTTCGGGATGACCTTATACGGGGGCCGATGCACAAACTTTTCCGCCATTGAGCGTTCCAGTTCGCGCATCAGCCCGAGTCCAACTGAAGTAAGGGTAATGATATGAAGAAGGCAAAATTAAGCCTCGCCTGGCAGATCCTCATCGGTCTGGTCCTGGGGATTGCGATTGGCGCGCTGCTCAATCATTTCAGTGCTGAAAAGGCTTGGTGGATCAGCAACGTCCTGCAGCCTGCGGGCGATATCTTTATCCGCTTGATCAAGATGATCGTGATCCCGATCGTCATTTCCTCGCTGATCGTCGGCATCGCCGGTGTCGGTGACGCGAAGAAACTGGGGCGCATCGGCCTCAAGACCATCATCTACTTCGAAATCGTGACCACCATCGCCATCGTCGTCGGCCTGCTGCTGGCCAACCTGTTCCATCCGGGCGCAGGCATCGACATGAGCACCCTGGGCACCGTGGACATCTCCAAGTACCAGGCCACTGCGGCCGAGGTGCAGCATGAACACGCGTTCATCGAGACCATCCTCAACCTGATTCCATCGAACATCTTCGCGGCCATGGCCCGTGGCGAGATGCTGCCGATCATCTTCTTCTCGGTGCTGTTCGGCCTGGGCCTGTCGAGCCTGCAGTCCGACCTGCGCGAACCGCTGGTGAAGATGTTCCAGGGCGTTTCGGAAAGCATGTTCAAAGTCACCCACATGATCATGAACTACGCCCCTATCGGCGTATTTGCACTGATCGCGGTGACCGTCGCCAACTTCGGTTTCGCCTCCCTGCTGCCGCTGGCCAAGCTGGTGATCCTGGTGTACGTGGCCATCGCCTTCTTCGCTTTCGTGATCCTCGGCCTGATCGCCCGCCTGTTCGGCTTTTCGGTGATCAAGCTGATGCGCATCTTCAAGGATGAGCTGGTCCTGGCCTACTCCACCGCCAGCTCGGAAACCGTGCTGCCGCGTGTGATCGAGAAGATGGAAGCCTATGGCGCGCCGAAAGCCATCTGCAGCTTCGTGGTGCCGACCGGCTACTCGTTCAACCTCGACGGTTCGACCCTGTACCAGAGCATCGCGGCGATCTTCATCGCCCAGCTGTACGGCATCGACCTGTCCATCAGCCAGCAACTGCTGCTGGTGCTGACCCTGATGGTCACCTCCAAAGGCATCGCCGGGGTTCCGGGTGTGTCCTTCGTGGTCCTGCTCGCCACCCTGGGTAGCGTCGGCATTCCTCTGGAAGGCCTGGCCTTCATCGCCGGTGTCGACCGTGTGATGGACATGGCGCGTACCGCCTTGAACGTGATCGGCAACGCCCTGGCGGTACTGGTCATCTCCCGTTGGGAAGGCATGTACGACGACGCCAAGGGCCAGCGTTACTGGAACTCCCTGCCGCACTGGCGCAGCAAGGAAAAGCTGCCAGCAGGCGAAGCGTCCAAAGGCTAAGTGCCTATTGTGTAGGAGCTGGCTTGCCAGCGAAGAGGCCCCAAGCCCTTCACCTGCCTGAAGACCGCCTTCAGCGGCAATCCAGCTCCAACAGATGACAGGCCCCGGTTAATCCGGGGTTTGTCGTTTCTGCCCGCCCCGCTATCATTCGCCGCATCTTTCGAGGGGTATGACCGATGCTCAATGGCCTGTGGCTTGGCTTCTTTATCGTGGCAACCGTGTCGGCCCTGGCGCAGTGGCTGGTGGGTGGCAACGCCGGGATCTTCGCTGCCATGGTGGAAAGCATCTTCGCCATGGCCAAGCTGTCGGTGGAGGTCATGGTCCTGCTGTTCGGCACTCTGACCCTGTGGCTGGGTTTTCTGCGCATCGCTGAGAAGGCTGGAATCGTCGAGTGGCTGGCCAAGGTCCTGGGGCCGCTGTTCAAGCGCCTGATGCCGGAAGTACCGCCGGGGCACCCGGCCCTGGGCCTGATCACCCTGAACTTCGCCGCCAACGGCCTGGGCCTGGACAACGCCGCCACGCCCATCGGCCTCAAGGCCATGCGCGCCCTGCAGGAACTCAACCCCAGCGCCACCACTGCCAGCAATGCGCAGATCCTGTTCCTGGTGCTCAACGCCTCGTCCCTGACCCTGCTGCCGGTGACCATCTTCATGTACCGCGCCCAGCAAGGCGCGGCGGACCCGACCCTGGTGTTCCTGCCGATTCTCCTGGCCACCAGCGCCTCGACCCTGGTGGGCCTGCTGTCGGTCGCGGTGATGCAGCGCCTGCGCCTGTGGGACCCGGTGGTACTGGCCTACCTGGTTCCCGGGGCCCTGGCCCTGGGCGCCTTCATGGCCTTGCTGGCCACCCTGTCGGCCACGGCCCTGGCGTCCCTGTCGTCGATTCTCGGCAACCTCACGCTGTTTGGGCTGATCATGCTGTTCCTGGTGGTCGGCGCGCTGCGCAAGGTCAAGGTCTACGAGGCCTTTGTCGAGGGCGCCAAGGAGGGCTTCGACGTCGCCAAGAGCCTCTTGCCATACCTGGTAGCGATGCTCTGCGCCATCGGCGTGCTGCGGGCGTCCGGGGCCCTGGATTTCGGTCTCGACGGCATTCGTCATCTGGTGGAGTGGGCCGGTTGGGACACACGTTTCGTCGACGCCTTGCCCACTGCCCTGGTCAAGCCGTTCTCGGGCAGTGCGGCACGGGCCATGCTCATCGAGACCATGCAGACCCAGGGCGTGGACAGCTTCCCGGCCCTGGTGGCGGCCACCATCCAGGGCAGTACCGAAACCACCTTCTATGTGCTGGCGGTGTACTTCGGCGCGGTAGGCATCCAGCGGGTGCGGCACGCCGTGGGCTGTGCCTTGCTGGCGGAATTCGCCGGTGTGGTGGCGGCGATTGCGGTTTGCTACTGGTTCTTTGGATGAGTTGAGCGAGCCTTCGCCGGCAAGCTGGCTCCTACTCCCTCTGTAGGAGCCGGCTTGCCGGCGAAAGGGCTCTCAATGTTTCAGCGCCCGATTGCCCTGCCCCACTGCCCAATCCACCACTTGCCGGGTCAGCGCATCGCCGGCCTGGCCAAATTCTGTGACCACCGCCGGCACCCCGGTTTCAGCCAGCGCTTGGCGCACTTCGAAGCGCCGGCTGGCGAGGATCTTCTGGTCGTAGCCACGAATCAGCCGCGCATCCAGGCGGATCACCACCTGGGCGGCGTTGCCCTGGTATTCGGTCTGGAAGGCTTGCAGGTCGCCGCCCAGGGCCAGGTCGGTCTGCAGGTTGCTGTCATCGGTGCTCAACAGCTGGACCCGGCCATCGCGCTGGAAGCCGTCCAGCAGGCGGTTGCGCAGCAGGATCGGTGCCGGATCGCTCCAGCGCGAGGCCTTGTAGCTGCTGATCAGGTTGCCTTGGGGAATCACCGCGATCCGTGCGCTGTTCAGCGCATCCCCTGCCTGGGGCTTGAGCAACTGCAAGGACCACGGCAGGGCCTGGTTCGACGCCGTGGCGCCGGCCTGGCTTGCCGGCAGCCGATAGATGTCCAGCGGCTCGCCCTTGGGCAGTATCGAGCAGGCCCCGGTCAGGGCCAGGGCGGCGCTCAGGCTCAGGGGGGCAAGCAGGCGATAGGCACGCTTCATGGCGTGAACTCCTTGTTCTTCTCGTTACCCAGCAGGTAACCGCCGGGGTTGGCTTCCAGGCGCCGGGTGATGGCCCGCAGCGAGCTCAGGGTCTCGCGCAGCTCGCGGACCGCTGGCGCCAGGCCGTTGAGGCCCTGCATGCCGTTGTTCAGCGAGTCCTGGTTGTCGCTCAGCAGTTTGTTCAGGGTGGCGCTGCTTTGCTCCAGGGAGCGCATGGCGTGCTCGGCGCTACCGAACATCTGCTTGCCCTGGTCGTTGAGCAGCCCATTGGCGTTGCGCATTAGCGCGGTGGTCTGTTCCAGCATGGCGCCGGTCTGCTTGCTGATGGAGCCCAATTGCTGCATCAGCTGGCGCAGGTCGTCGCGCTGCTCGGCGATGCTGGCGGAGGTCTTCTGCAGGTTGTCCAGGGTGCTGCTGACCCGGGCCACGTTGTCCGGGGAGAACATGCGGTTGGCGTTGTGCAGCAGCAGGTTGACCCCGGTCATCAGGTCGTTGCTGTTGTTCAGCAGGCGGGCGATGGGCGACGGTGAGGCGATGATGGTGGGCAGTTCGCCGTCCTTGCCCTTGAGGGTCGGGCTTTGAGGCGTGCCGCCGCTGAGCTGGATGATCGAGGTGCCGGTGATGCCGGTCAGGGCCAGCTTGGCCTGGGTGTCCTCCTTGATCGGCGTCTCGCTGCCCAGGCGGATCTGTGCCAGCACCCGGCGCGGGTCCTTGGGGTCCAGGCGCAGGTTGACCACATCACCGACCTTGATCCCGCTGTATTGCACGGAGCTGCCTTTGGACAGGCCACTGACCGCCTCGTTGAAGACGATCTGGTAGTCCTGGAAGGCGCTGTCGACGCTGGACTTGGCCAGCCACAGGCCGAACAGCAAGGCGCCGGCCACCACGATCACGGTGAACAGGCCGATCAGTACATGATGGGCTCGGGTTTCCATGTCATCCCTCGTTGGTCTGTGTAGCGGCCTGGTAGGCCGCGCGGCCGCGAGGGCCATGGAAGTATTGGTGAATCCATTCGTCGTCGGTCTCGGCGACGATATCGATGGCATCCGCCACCAGTACCTTTTTCTGCGCCAGCACCGCCACCCGGTCGGTGATGGTGTAGAGGGTGTCCAGGTCGTGGGTGACCAGGAACACACTGAGCCCCAGTGCATCGCGCAGGGTCAGGATCAACTGGTCAAAGGCGGCGGCGCCCACCGGGTCGAGGCCGGCGGTGGGTTCGTCGAGAAACAGGATGTCCGGGTCCAGGGCCAGTGCCCGGGCCAGGGCGGCGCGCTTGATCATCCCGCCAGAGAGCGAGGCCGGGTACTTGTCGGCCGCCGACAGCGGCAGGCCGGCCAGGGCCAGCTTGACCGCCGCCAGGTGTTCGGCATCGGCACGGGATAGGCCGGCATGCTCGATCAATGGCAGGGCGACGTTCTCGGTCACGGTCAGCGAGGTGAACAGCGCGCCCTTCTGGAACAGTACGCCGAAGCGTCGTTCGATCAGCGAGCGTTGCTGTTCCGGCAGGCTTGGCAGGTCCTGGCCGAATACCCGCACCGAGCCTTCGCTGGGCTGGCGCAGGCCGACGATGCTGCGCAGCAGTACCGACTTGCCGCTGCCCGAGCCGCCGACCACGCCGAGGATCTCGCCCTGGTATACATCCAGGTCGAGGTTCTCGTGCACGCTCTGCTTGCCGAAGCGGTTGCACAGGCCACGGACCTCGATCACCGCCTTCGCCGGCGCGCGTGGCGGCCGGCTCACCAGCCCATCTCCATGAAGAACAGCGCGGCCACGGCATCGATGACGATCACCACGAAGATCGACTGGACCACGCTGGAGGTGGTGTGGGCGCCCACCGACTCGGCGCTGCCGCTGACCTTGAAGCCTTCCAGGCAGCCGATGGCGGCGATCAGGAAGGCGAAGATCGGCGCTTTCACCAGGCCCAGCAGGAAGTGCTTCACGCCGATATCCGAATGCAGCAGCGAGAGGAACATCGCCGGAGAGATATCCAGGGACAGGGCGCAGACCACCGCGCCACCGACTATCCCCGAAAGCATCGCCAGGAACGTCAGCATCGGCAGCGACACCAGCAGGGCCAGGACCCGAGGCAGCACCAGCAGCTCTACCGGGTCCAGGCCCAGGGTGCGGATGGCGTCGATCTCTTCATTGGCCTTCATCGAGCCGATCTGCGCGGTGAAGGCACTGGCGGTGCGCCCGGCCATGAGAATCGCGGTGAGCAGTACGCCGAATTCCCGCAGGAAGGAAAATGCCACCAGGTCCACGGTAAAGATGCTGGCGCCGAAGTTGGCCAGCACGGTGGCGCCGAGAAAGGCCACCACCGCGCCCACCAGAAAGGTCAGCAGGGCGACGATGGGCGCCGCGTCGAGGCCGGTCTGTTCGATGTGTGCCACCACCGGGGTGATGCGCCAGCGCTTGGGGCGCAGCAGGCCGCGGGCCAGGGTTTCCAGGATCAGGCCGATGAAGCCCAGGACCTTCAGGGTGTCCTGCCAGACGGTGTAGACCGCGCTGCCAATGCGCGAAAGCAATTGCACGCTGACCGAGATCTCCGGTTCCTTGACCGGTACGCAGAAGTCGTTCAACGAGGTGTAGACCGTGTGCAGCAGCGCGCGGTCGGCGGCGGACAAGGTGCAGTCGGGGTGTTCGGCGGACTGCCCCAGGCGTTCGGCCCCCAGCAGTTCCACCAGCAGCGACGCGCCGGCGGTGTCCAGGGCGCCCAGGCCGTTGAGGTCGATATGGGTGCTGCTGTCGTAGCGGCCGTCCAGGGATTGGCTGAGGCGTTTGAGGTCGCTGTAGTGCGCCAGCGTCCAGTCGCCGCCGATGCGCAATTGCGCCGGGGAGTGGGCAAGGTCCAGTTGAGCGGTGCCGGGCGTCACGCTGCTAGTCATAAGCTCCGAGCTTGTGTGGCCATTTCGCAGTGCTACGTAATAGCACGATCCCGGTTACTTTGCCTCGCCGGTCTTGGCCGCGTCTTGATCTGGAGCGGTGATCTCGAAGCGCAGCACGCCGATCACCTGGCCGTCCTCGGTGATCACCCGCACCTGCCAGTCGCCCGCCGGGTTGGCGGGGAAATTCTGCTTGTGGGACCAGGCACGGTAGCCTTCCTTGCGCCCGCCATGGATGTCCAGGGCGACGCGATCCACCTCGCTGCCGTTGAATTGCCAGACGTGGTAAATGCGCTCGTCCAGGCCCCGGGGGGCGTTGATCGCGGTGTAGGCGTACAGGCCGGTGCTGCTTACCTGGGCGGTGCTGATCTGCTCCAGGCTGTCGCCCGGGGTGCGATCCTGGAGCTGGGTGCTGATGGCATCCTCGGTCAGCCACAGGGTGGCCGGCGGCACCCAGGAGCGCAGCAGCCAGCCGGTGCTGCCGATGGCCAGGGTAATGGCCAGCACGGTCAGGGCGCTGCGCAGGCTGCGGATCGGCAGGATCGAGGCCAGGCTCGGAAAGGACAGGAGCATGGCGATGCCCAGGGCCAGCTTGAAGCTCTGGGCGGTGGTCAGGTGCAGGATCAGCGGCAGGGCCGTGAGCAAGGCGGCGAACAGGGTCAGGGTGTGCAGCGCCAGGAACAGCCAGCGGCGCGGGGCCAGCCATTTGTAGTACAGCGGGTCAGTGATGGAAATCAGCGCCGCGGCGCCGAGCAGGCCGGTGAACACCAGTTGGCCGCTGTTCCAGCTGGTGGTGATGAAAAAGAACGGCAGGACGAAGAACAGGCTTTCCTGGTGGATCATCTGCGTCGCATAGCGCAGCAGCGGCTGCGGGATCTCGCGCTTGAAGACCTTGGTGAACAGCTGGGTCAGGCTGTTCTCCAGCATCAGCCAGACCCAGCTCACCAGCAGGATCACGGCGATCCACGAGGCCAGGCTCTGTTGCCGGTCCACCAGGATGAAGCTGCCGACCCCGGAGATGAAACCGCCGAGCGCAATGATCCCCGGATAGCGCTTCATCAGTTCGAGAATGCGCTGGATAAGGAGGGTCAGGTTCGGCATCGGGGGGATCACAGTCAGGGCAGGAAAAACCGCGACAGGATAACGTCGGCGGCGGTCCGTGGCGAGGGAGCTTGCTCAGATGCGCACGCGCTGGCGAGGTAATCCGGCCAAGGTGATTGCATTGCCCTGTCCCTGGGGCTGCTGCGCGGCCCGGCGGGAGCAAGCTCCCTGGCCATGGGTCAGCGGGCCCGGCGGCGCAGCAGGTAGACGCCGAAGCTGCCGAGCAGGACCAGGGCTAGCAGGCCGCCGATCAGCCAGAGCAGTTGTTCGTCACTGAGCAGCGGTTGTTCGATGCGCAGGTAGCCCGGCTGCTGCAGCAGCTGGCGCAGGGCCAGGTTGGCCTGCTCCAGGCTCACTGCTTTCAGGCGCTTGGCCGGGTCGCTGAAGCGGCCGTTGTCGAAGTCCCCGAGGGCGCTCCAGTAATAGTCCGCCAGGGCGCTGTTGCCCTGCACGGCCCAGGCCTGGCGATCGATGGCAGCCTGTTTCAGGCGGGCGAAGGTGGTCGGGTCGAGGCCGTCCTTGAGCAGCCGTGCCTTGAGCTGCTCTACCACTTGCCGGGCTTGGGGCAGGTCGTTGCGCTCAAGGTCGGCATTGAGGCTGAGAAAACCCACGCCACCGAAGACTTCCCGATCACTCCAGGGGCCGTAGGACAATTCGTGCTCAAGACGCAGTTGGCGATACAGCGCCCAGTCCAGGTAGTCCTTGAGCAGGTCGAAGGTCTCGTCGTGCTGCTGGTCCAGCACAGGCTCGGGAAACAGCCAGTGCAGTTGCGCGCTCTGCCCTACCCAGCCATGGACCAGGGTGCGCTCAGGGGCGGCGCTGCCCTGGATCTGCGGCAGGTCGGGGTGTTCGCTGGGCTCCACCGGCTCCAGGGCACCGTAGGTGCGCTCCAGGTAGGCCGGCAGCAGGCGATCGAGCTCGCCCACCACGATCAGGGTCATGTTGTTGGGGGCGTACCAGTCCTTGCGTACCTGCTCCAGCTGGGCCAGGGTCAGGTTCCCGACCTCGGCGCGTTCGGCGCATTTGAGCCCCAGTTCCACCGCCAGCTGGTTGCCTGCCTTGTGTCCCAGGTCCTGGCGGTCGAGCCAGCGTTGCAGGTGCGAATAGTGACCCCCGCCTTCGCGTTCCACCACTTGCTTGGCGGCGGCCACGGCGTTGTCGTCCAGGCGGGTATGGGTCAGCAGCGACAGCAAGAGGTCCAGGACCTTGCGCTGGTTGCGCGCCGGGGCCTCGATGACGAAGGTGGTGTCGGCATTGCTGGTGTAGGCATTCCATTCGCCGCCCAGGGCCTGCATGCGTTCTTCCAGGCCGCCTTCCCCGCTGTCATCCACGCCGCTGAACAGCAGGTGTTCCAGTAGGTGCGGCAACTCCTTGTCGGCACAGGCGAAGTCGTCCAGGCCCACTCCCACCACCAGGCGGATCGCCACGTGGCCGCGTTCGCTGCCGGGCTTGAGCAGCAGTTGCAGGCCATTGGGCAGGGTGTAGCCTTCGACCTGGAAACGATCCAGGGCCCATCCTTGTGCACTGCCCAGCAACAGGCAGGCGAATAACAGACAACGCATAACAAGCTTCCTTACGGCGTGCGTAAGTTCTACAGACTTCGTGGGACTGTGGACGTTCAGGGTGAATGAGTGATGTCAGCCATCTCTTCGACCTCCAGCGCGCCGGTGTCCGAGGTTTCCAGAACCACGTAGGCACTGCTGCAGAACAGGGAGTTGAGGCGCTTCATATCGGCGATCAGCTCCAGGTGCAGGGAACTGGTCTCGATGCTCTGGACGATCTTGCGTTGCAGGCGGCTGACGTGGGCGTGGGCCAGGCGCCGCTCCTGGGCGCGGAAACGGCGTTTTTCCCGCAGCAGCTGGCGCGCGCTTTCGGGGTCGGCGCTCAGGAACACCGAGAGCCCCAGGCGCAGGTTGGCGATCAGTTGCGCGTGCAGCCCGGTCAACTCTTCCAGGCCAACCTCGGAGAAGGAGCGGCGCTGGGAGGTCTTCTGCTGCTGGACCTTGCGCAGCATGCGCTCGATCAGATCGCTGGCCAGCTTGAGGTTGAACGCCAGTTCGATGATTTCGGCCCAGCGCCGGCTGTCCTGGTCGCTGAGGTCTTCCCGGGGCATCTGCGCCAGGTACAGCTTTATGGCGCTGTACAGCGCTTCGACGTCGTCGCTGAGGGCGCGCAGCTCCTGGGTGATGGCGGTCTGCTTGCCCTGCAGCGCGTCGCGCATCGCCTCCAGCATGCTGTCGATCAGGTCACCGATGCGCAGGGTTTCGCGGGCGGCGTTGGCCAGGGCCAGGCTCGGCGTGGCCAGGGCGGTTGGGTCTAGGTGCCGCGGGCGAGCGCGGCCGTTTTCCTGGGGGCGCTCCGGCAGCAGCCAGGCGCAGAGCCGGGCCATGGGGCCGACAGTGGGCAGCAGCAACAGGCAGCGGGCGGTGTTGTACAGCAGGTGGAAGCCGATCACCACTTCCTGGGGGCTGAAGTCCAGGCTGTCCATCCAGTGGGCCAGTGGGTCGAGCACCGGGATGATCAGCAGCAGGCCGATGAGCTTGTACAGCAGGCTGCCCAGCGCGACCTGGCGCCCGGCGGCGTTCTGCATGCTGGTGCTGAGGAAGGCCAGTACCCCGCTGCCGATGTTGGCGCCGATCACCAGGCCGATGGCCACTGGCAGGCTGATGACCCCGGCGCCGGCCAGGGTCGCGGTGAGCAGCACCGCCGCCAGGCTGGAATAGGACACCATGGCGAACACCGCACCCATCAGCGCATCCAGGAGAATATCGCCGGTCAGCGAGGCGAACAGGACCTTCACGCCCTGGGCATGGGTGATGGGGGCCGCGGCTTCGACGATCAGTTGCAGGGCCAGGATGATCAGCCCCAGGCCGATGCCGACCCGGCCCAGCTGGCCGGCGCGGGTCTGCTTGCGCGAGAGAAAGAAGATCACCCCGAGGAAGATCAACAGCGGCGACAGCCAGGACAGGTCGAAGGTCAGTACCCGGGCCATCAGCGCGGTACCGACGTCGGCGCCGAGCATGGTGGCCAGCGCCGGGGTCAGTGCCATCAGGCCCTGGCCGACAAAGGACGTCACCAGCATCGCCGTGGCGTTGCTGCTCTGGACCATGGCCGTGACCAGGATCCCGGCAATGAACGCCAGTGGCCGCCTGGCCATGTTCTGGCCGATCACGTGGCGCAGGTTGGAGCCGTAGACCCGCAGGATGCCGGTACGGACGATATGCGTACCCCAGATCAGCAGGGCCACGGCGGAAAGCAGATTGAGCAGGGTCAGCATAGAGGCCCCCCCTGGGGTGAAGTGCCCCAAGCGGGGCGAGTGGACGTTGTTGCGCGACGTTCTACGTTATGTACTTAAGCTGTAGTTGGCTAACGCACGAGGCGCCAGCATCGCATAGCCAAACCGGCGATTGAAACAAAACTGTCATGAAAACAGCTTCCTGCAGACGCAGAAAAGGGGCCCGAGAGCCCCTTTTCCATTCAGCGCATTCCCGGATTATTGACCAGGAACGTCCTTGCGCAGTTTCACCGGGTCCTGCTGTTTTTTCTTTTTCGCGATGGCGGTGCGCATCTTGATGTTGATGGCTTCCACCGCCAGGGAGAAGGCCATGGCGAAGTAGACGTAGCCTTTTGGCACGTGCACTTCGAAGGCTTCGGCGATCAGGACCGTACCCACCACCAGCAGGAAGGACAGCGCGAGCATTTTCAGCGACGGGTGCTTGTCGATGAATTCGCTGATGGTCCCGGCCGCCAGCATCATCACCAGCACCGCGACGATGATGGCCGCCACCATGACCGGCACATGGGAAACCATGCCCACGGCGGTGATCACCGAATCCAGGGAGAAGACGATGTCGATAATGGCGATCTGGATGATGGTGTAGAGGAAGTTGCCGCCCTTGCCCTTGGGCTCATCAATGGTTTCGTCCTCGCCTTCCAGGGCGTGGTACATCTCCTGGGAGCTTTTCCACAGGAGGAACAGGCCACCGAAGAACAGGATCAGGTCACGCCCGGAAATGCCCTGACCGAAGACCACGAACAGATCGGCCGTGAGGCGCATGACCCAGGTGATCGACAGCAGCAACAGAATGCGCGTGACCATCGCCAACGCCAGACCGAAGATCCGCGTGCGCGCCTGCATGTGCTTGGGCATGCGGCTGACCAGGATCGAGATCATGATGATGTTGTCGATGCCCAGGACGATCTCCAGGGCAGTCAGGGTAAAGAAGGCAACCCAGATTTCCGGGTTGGTCAGCCATTCCATGTGTATTCCTTTGAGCGAGTGTTATAGCCCGGGCCGTGAGGCCGGCCCGGGCGCAGAAGCATTGCTTTTATAGAGTGCTGAACAGCGGAAAAATCCCCATCAGCAAAGCGGCGAACATTATGCACAGGCAGACCAGCACTGCCCACTTGAGGGTGAAGCGCTGGTGATCGCCGAACTCGATACCGGCCAGGGCCACCAACAGGTAGGTCGAGGGTACCAGCGGGCTGAGCAAGTGCACGGGTTGGCCGACGATCGACGCACGGGCCATTTCCACCGCGGTGATGCCGTAGTGGCTGGCGGCTTCGGCCAGCACCGGCAGCACGCCGTAGTAGAAGGCATCGTTGGACATGAAGAAGGTGAACGGCATGCTCACCAGCGCGGTAATCACCGCCAGGTACGGCCCCAGGGCTTCCGGGATCACCGCCAGCAGGCTCTTGGACATGGCATCCACCATGCCGGTGCCGGACAGGATGCCGGTGAAGATGCCCGCCGCGAAGATCAGCCCGACCACCGCCAGCACGCTGCCGGCGTGGGCCGCGACCCGATCCTTCTGCTGCTGCAGGCAGGGATAGTTGACGATCATGGCGATACTAAAGGCCACCATGAATAGCACCGGCAGCGGCAACAGGCCGGCGATCAGGGTGCACATCAGGGCGAAGGTCAGGGCGCCGTTGAACCAGATCAGCTTGGGCCGACGAGCGTCGGGGTACTGCGACACGCTGATCTCGCTGTGGTCGATCTCGTCGCCCGCCAGGTGCAGTTCACCCAGGCGCGCCCTTTCCCGCTTGCCGTACATGTAGGCGATCACCAGGATCGCCACCACGCCGGCCAGCATGGCTGGGATCATGGGCACGAAGATGTCCGACGGGTCCACGTGCAGGGCGCTGGCTGCGCGGGCGGTCGGGCCGCCCCAGGGGGTCATGTTCATCACCCCGCCGGCGAGAATGATCAGGCCGGCCATGATTCGCGGGCTCATGCCGATGCGGCTGTACAGCGGCAGCATGGCGGCCACGCAGATCATGTAGGTGGTGGCGCCGTCACCGTCTAGGGACACCACCAGGGCCAGTACCGCAGTGCCCACCGAGACCTTCAGCGGGTCGCCCTTGACCAGCTTGAGGATCTTGCGCACGGCCGGGTCGAACAGGCCGGAGTCGATCATCAAGGCAAAGTAGAGGATGGCAAACATCAGCATCACGCCGGTGGGCGCGAGCTTGGTGATGCCTTCGAGCATCATCGGGCCGATCTTCGGCGCGAACCCGCCGAACAGGGCGAACAGGATGGGCACGATGATCAGGGCGATCAGCGCCGACAGGCGCTTGGTCATGATCAGGAACATGAAGGTGATGACCATGGCAAAGCCAAGGAAAGTCAGCATGGGATTACTCCAGGCGTAGCGCGGCTAGGGAATGGCGAACCGGGTGGGATCAGCGCAGAACGGCAAGCACGAGGCGTACGGGAGGAGTTGCAGCGAACAGGCGGGTAGGAGCGGACATCAGAATCACCATTGTTGTTGTTAATAGGGCCGGGAGCGCGAGAAACGCCCGCTGTGGCCAACCGGTCTGTTGCCGGTAGTGGAGGCGATCCTAATGGGGGAAGCTTTCAGCCAGCTTTCGTCGCTGAAAGGAACGAACGGATGTTGCAGCAGGCGACCGGCGGCATAAAGTGATGGCTATCGGCGCCAGGGAGACATGCACATGAGAGAGTTGCACACCGGAGGTTGCCACTGCGGGCGGCTGCGTTACCAGTTCAGCGGCCCGTTGCGGGACATCGCCCACTGCCATTGCTCGATCTGCCGCCGGGTCAGTGGCGGTCTGGTGACCACCTGGATCACGCTGCCCGCCTCGGCTTTCGAATGGCTGGAAGGCGTTCCCGCCCGGTACGACTCATCTGGAAGTTGTGCGCGCTATTTCTGCGGTAACTGTGGTGCTCATTTGGCGCTGATCACCCACCTGAGCCCAGACAGCATCGATGTCACCATCGCCACCCTGGATCACCCGGAACTGGCGCCTGCAGACCGGCATATCTGGACCGACAGCCGCCTGCCCTGGGTGCATCTGGACGAGCACCTGCCGCAAGAGCCGCAGGAAACCCTGTAGCCGCTGCCGCAGGCTGCGCACGAGCGCGCAGCGGTCGCGAGGCTCTCAAGGCCGCCCAGCAAGGCCCTTCGGTCCTTTTTGCAGCCTCGCGGGCTTGGCAGCGCTACGGCAGTTCCAACCCGCCTGCCGCCTTGTGCAGCGTCCGCAGATGCTCGCCCACCAGCTTCAGGTTGGCCTCGTTGGCGGCGATTTCCGCCGCTCGGGCCGGTTCCAGCAGGGCTCGCACTTCCTTGTCCAGGTCACCGGTCAAGGATTGCAGTTGCTTCTGCCGCTGGCTGCTCTCGGACTCCAGGCGTTGCCATTCAGCGGGCTGAGGCAGGCCGTAGCCGCCGCTGCCCAGCAATTCTGCCGGGCGGCTGAGGAAGCCGCTGTTGGCGAGGATCTGCTGCAGGGTCTTGTTGGCCTGCTCCATACCACCATTTTTCAGCTCGCGAGCCCCCAGGTAGCGCTGCTTGACCTCGTCCTGGGCCAGCAGCAGTTGCCGGCGATAGCTGGCCTGCTCCAGCAGCAGCAAGGCAGCGCTGGTGCGCAAGTCGGCCTGGTCGAACCAGTGCCGGCGTTCTTCGGCACTCAGCGACAGCCAGTCTTCGACGCTGGCCTGCTTGATCGGCAAGTGCTTCCTGATCACCTCGAACATCGCCTGATAGCGGTCGCGGAAGGAGTCGAAGCGATACCCCAGGCGCAGTGCCTCGCGTGGGTCGTCGAGCACGCTGGTGTCCGCCAGCCCCCTGCCCTTGAGCACTTCCAGCAGGCCGTTGGGCATGATGCTGTCGAGGCCGATCAGTTGCTTGTTATTGCTGCCGCTGCGCAGCAGCTTGAGGCTTTCCACCGCGCAGTTGTTGGACAGGAAGTAATAGTTGCCGTCGTAGCTCCAGTGCATCTCGGCGGCGTGCTCCACCACTTCCTCGATCTCGCTGCGTGACAGCTTCAACGGCACCGAGGCCAGGCTGCGCAGCTCGGTCTTGGTGTACTCGTCGATCACCTGGGACAGCGGCAGGACAAACAGCCGCGAAGGGTACTTGCCCACCAGGCCGTCCCAGCTGGAGAGCTGCACGTCACCGACAAAGGCGCGGTAGGACAGCACCAGGTGCTGGTCCAGGTCCAGCCGGCAATCCGGCCCGCGGGGGCGGCTCGGGGCGCAGATCACCAGGCGCAGCATGCTGTGGCCCCAGCGGCTGACCCAGTTCTGGTTGGCTTCGGCCAGCAGGTAGTCCACCGCGTAGACCCGCTCCGGGTCCACCTGCCCCAGGGGCGTCTTGGCGAAGTCGTTGCCGGCGTTGAGGAAGGCGAAGGACTTGGCGCAGCTGTCCTTGGCGGCCGGCGCCCAGCCGAAATGCTCCTGGTAATAGCGGTACAGCGCCGGGCGGCGGCAGGCGTAGCTCGGATCGAGAAGGAAGTACTCCATGTTCACCGCGACGAATTCCTTCGGGTTGGTGATCTCGTAGATGTCCGGGCTGCGGGCGACCTGACGGTTGTGCTGCTCGCGTTCGCCACGGCGGCCGACGTATTGCGGCCAACCGGCCAGATCCAGCAGCCGTGGATCATCGCTGAGGGTGAAGCGCCGGTCATTCTGGCCGCGACACTCATCCGGCAGGCCGATCAGCCCGGAGGTGCTGTTCTTGCGGGTGCAGCGCTGGATCAGGCTGCGCTCGGCACCGGGCCACAAACGCGCGCGATCATAAATGTGGGTCAGTTCATGGAGTACCGTGGCGAGCATTTCCCGGCGCACGGTGCCATGGGGGCGGCTGGTCTTCTGGGTGGCGGCGGAGCCGTCGGTCAGGCTGGGCAGCAAGGCTCGGTTGAGGTCCAGTTCCGACACCAGGGATGCCTCGCCATAGGCGTTGTCGGGCATTCGGTCGGTCCAGCCGACATCAATGGTGCGATCCAGTTGCTGGATGAAACGCGGCGGCAACGCCTGCATCGCTTCATCCAGCAGCGCCTGGCTGGCGTGTTGCTGCGCCGGGCTCAAGCCATCGGTCTTGAGGCGCAGTTGCAGGTCGGCCTGGGCGGTGCCGCAGAGCAGCCCCAGGGTCCCGGCCAGCAGCCAGGCTAGGAGTGGTTTCACAGGGCCAGGATGGCTTCGGCAAGCACCTGGTCGCTGGCGTCGCGGGCTTCTGGCAGCTGCGTGCGCAGGGCATTGAACGCCGCTTCAAGTTGCGCGCCGCGGATATCACCGTTGCTGGCGACGAAGCTGGCGGCATCGTCGTGGGCTTCGCGCACGACTTTGGAGTCACGGATCGAAGTGGTGGTGTCCGAGGTGAAATCGATCGTGCGGCCGGAGGCGCGGACGATGATGTTACTGGTGGCCACCAGGGTGTGTGCCTGGGCCACGTCGGCCAACAACAGCAGGCCAAGGGTGGCGGCAATCAGCGGGCTACGCATGGAACGACTCCGGAAGAACAGGGATGGTTATTGGACGAGAATTGCCTGCGCCAGTTCAAGGTCGCTGGCATGAAGTTTTGCCGGGTCCTGGCGCAGGTACTCCAGCGCAGACTCCAGGCGGGCGCCGCGCAGTTGGCCGTCGGTTGCCACGAAGGCAGCGGCGTCATCCTGGGCAGCAAGCAGCAGTTTATGGTCGAAGGGCGCCGAGGTCACCTGGCCTGTCGCATAGACGGTGACAACCAGGCTTTGGGTGGTGAGGTCGAATGCCTGCACCGAACCGGCCCAACAGGCGGCGATCAATACGGGAGCGGAAAGCGAAATACGGAACAAACCCAAGAGTCTCGACAGCTGAAAACCAGCGCCAAGGCTAGCGCAATGCCCCTTGAAGGACCAGCGCAGAGGGTTTCAGGTGCGCCGGGGCACCTGAAACCGAGACGCTTCAGATTGCCAGGATGGCCTGGGCCAGCTGTGCATCAGAGGCCTGCAACTGAGGCGCTTGCTGGCGAATGTGGGCAAATGCGCTTTCCAGTTTTACCCCGCGAATGGCGCCGTCGGTGGCGACGAAACTGGCGGCATCATCCCGGGCGGCACGGACAATTTTGTTGTCACGCAGGGAAGAAGTGGCATCGGAGGTGGCGTCGGTGGTGGCCTTGAGCGCGCCGACAATGGCGTCGGTGGTCACGATCAGGCTGGTGGCGTGGGCATTGGCAGCCAGGGCCAGCAGGGCGGCGGCGCTGAGCAGGCGGAGACGGGACATGGGTAACTCCTGTGAATGAACAGACAATTTAAGGGCGCTGAGTGAGACGCCGGGCAGCCACTGCGAGGTGCTGTGTCTGATTGCTCTGACGCAGTTCGAATGAAAATCGCCACGTCGCCTCAGATATTAGGCTCAGCGGCCCCATTCGCACAGCGTTGCAGCAGGCCTCAGCGCCAAAAGGGTTTGTGCAGTTCCGCTGCCCGATCGCTGTGGCTGATGCCGCTGTCCGAGAGTTGTCGTTCATCCATTTGTGCCAGCAAGTGACGGGTGCGGGCCCGCTCCCGTGTGTTGGCGAGCGCCTTGAGCCAGCGCTTGAAGGGCGTGCAGTGAAGGTTGGTGCCTGGGGACGAGCGCATGATGCTTGCCTCCGTGAGCAGCCGAGCGATGATCTGGCTGCAACCTCATGGTGCGGCGGTTCGATGCGGTGATACAGATACACTCGAGCTAAATTGTACTGGTTAATTGTTATTTTTTATAAAACTGTACCTGTCGCGATGAAGCGGGCTGTATTTCAGCTGTGTAGTGCGTTTTCCGCAGCCAGAACGACAAGACCCGTCGCGGTTTCCCGCGACGGGTCTTGTTGTGTGCAATTCGGGGTGCTGGCAGTGGACCCGGTGGGTCAGGGCCAGCGACGCTGCGTTAGCGCCAGAACGGCTTGCTCAGCTCTTCGTAGCGTTGTGCTTCGCTGATCCCGGCATCGGCCAGCAGACGCGAATCCAGGCGAGCCAGTTGATGGCGGCTGGAGATGCGGCGCTGCCACAGCATCAGGTTGGCGATAACGCGCAGAGGCAGGGAAGCCTGGGTTTTTTCAGCTTTGTCTTCGAAGAACAGTTCGGAACTGAGTGTACGTTCCATGGTTGACATCCTTCCGCTTGTGGCGGGATCAGGTAGTGGTTTAACTGGTGCTCATGATCCTCTTCCCGCGCAAGACTCTGTAGATACAGTTCACCTGTATTGTGAAGGACCAGTTAACTGTTTATAGGGGCTGTACTGTTCGGAAAAGGCGCAACTGTACCTGTCAGCACCTTTATGGTGCATTGAGGTGCTTTTTGATGGGAGATAAGTGGTTTTAGGCGGGGAAAATACCGGTACAGCAGTACAGTTTTTGACGGTCTCTGGCGAGCGGTCGGCAAGCTGACGAAACTGTGTTTGCGTCAGCTGCCAACTGTATCAATCACTCGGCGAGCATTTTCCCGGTTTCTTCCAGGTTGATGTGCCAGCTCAGGGCATCACGCAGGATATGCGGCGTGTGACCACCCAGGGCGCAGGCCTTGGTGAAGTAGTCATTCAGTGCGTCGCGGTAGGAAGGATGCACACAGTTGTCGATGATCACCCGGGCCCGCTCCCGCGGCGCCAGGCCGCGCAGGTCCGCCAGGCCGATCTCGGTCACCAGGATGTCGACGTCATGCTCAGTGTGGTCCACGTGGCTGACCATCGGCACCACGCTGGAAATCGCCCCGCCCTTGGCAATCGACTTGGTGACGAAGATCGCCAGGTGTGCGTTGCGGGCGAAGTCGCCGGAGCCGCCGATGCCGTTCATCATCCGCGTGCCGCAGACGTGGGTGGAGTTGACGTTGCCGTAGATATCGAACTCCAGCGCGGTGTTGATGCCGATGATGCCCAGGCGGCGCACCACTTCCGGGTGGTTGGAGATCTCCTGCGGACGCAGCACCAGCTTGTCCTTGTAGCGTTCCAGGTTGCCGAACACGTCGGCGTTGCGCCGGCTCGACAGGGTGATGGAGCTACCTGAGGCGAAGCTGAGCTTACCGGCGTCGATCAGGTCGAAGGTCGAGTCCTGCAGTACTTCGGAGTACATGGTCAGGTTCTCGAATGGCGACTCGATCAGGCCGCACATCACCGCGTTGGCGATGTTGCCGATACCGGCCTGCAGCGGGCCGAGCTTGTTGCTCATGCGCCCGGCATCCACTTCCTGCTTGAGAAAGTCGATCAGGTGGTTGGCGATGCCCTGGGTCTCGCTGTCCGGGGTGGAAACCGTGGACGGCGAATCCGACTGATTAGTGATGACGATGGCGACGATCTTGTCCGCAGGGATCGGAATCGCCGTGCTGCCGATGCGATCGTCGACCTTTACCAGGGGAATCGGTGTACGGGTCGGGCGATAGGTCGGGATATAGATGTCGTGCAGGCCTTCCAGGTTCGGGTTGTGCGCCAGGTTGATCTCGACGATCACCTGCTTGGCGAAGATCGCGAAGCTGGCGGAGTTGCCCACCGAGGTGGTCGGCACGATATGGCCCTGTTCAGTGATGGCGACAGCTTCGATCACTGCAATGTCCGGCAGCTTGAGCTGCTGGTTGCGCAGTTGTTCGACGGTTTCCGACAAGTGTTGGTCGATGAACATCACTTCGCCGGCGTTGATCGCCTTGCGCAGGGTGCTGTCCACCTGGAACGGCATGCGCCGGGCCAGCACGCCAGCTTCGGTGAGATGCTTGTCCAGGTCGTTGCCCAGGCTGGCGCCGGTCATCAGGCTGATTTTCAGTGGCGTTACCTTGGCCCGTTCGGCCAGGGCATGGGGCACGGCCTTGGCTTCACCGGCGCGGGTGAAGCCGCTCATGCCGACGGTCATGCCGTCCTCAATCAGAGCGGCAGCGTCAGCGGCGCTCATCACCTTATCCAACAACGAAGGCAAGCGGATACGATCACGGTACATGGATTGTTATCTCGGGCAACGGAAGCAAGAAGCGCAGTCTAGTGATTTCAAAAAAAAACACCGCGCGACAAAGGTCGAATGAAAGGCCCTGATCTAGAGCCTTCTGTCGGTTTTATGGAGTAAATAAAAAACCCCAGCCTACTAAAGGCTGAGGTTTTGGGTATTGCGCTACAGCAGCTTTATTCGACGGCTTTGACCATGTCTTCGATGACCTTCTTGGCGTCGCCGAAGACCATCATGGTCTTGTCCAGGTAGAACAGTTCGTTGTCCAGGCCGGCATAGCCGCTGGCCATGGAGCGCTTGTTGACGATGATGGTCTTGGCCTTGAAAGCCTCGAGGATCGGCATGCCGGCAATCGGCGACTTGGGATCGTTCTTCGCCGCCGGGTTGACCACGTCGTTGGCGCCCAGCACCAGCACCACGTCGGCCTGGCCGAACTCGGAGTTGATGTCTTCCATCTCGAACACCTGGTCGTAAGGCACTTCGGCTTCGGCCAGCAAGACGTTCATGTGGCCGGGCATGCGCCCCGCTACCGGGTGGATCGCGTATTTCACGGTCACGCCGCGGTGGGTCAGCTTCTCGGTCAGCTCTTTCAGCGCGTGCTGGGCGCGTGCTACCGCCAGGCCGTAGCCGGGAACAATGATCACGGTATCGGCGTTGGTCAGCAGGAAGGTCGCATCGTCGGCTGAACCGGATTTCACTGGGCGTGCTTCCTTCGAACCTGCCGGGCCGCCGGCATCGGCTGTGTTGCCGAAACCGCCCAGCAGCACGTTGAAGAACGAACGGTTCATCGCCTTGCACATGATGTAGGAGAGGATTGCACCGCTGGAGCCCACCAGGGAGCCGGCGATGATCAGCATCGAGTTGTTCAGGGAAAAGCCGATCCCCGCTGCCGCCCAGCCCGAGTAGCTGTTGAGCATCGACACTACTACTGGCATGTCGGCACCGCCGATCGGGATGATGATCAGCACGCCCATGACGAAGGCCAGGGCCAGCATCAGGGCAAAAGCACCGAGGTTGCCGGTGACCATGAAGGTCACGCCCAGGCCGAGGGTGGCCAGGCCCAGTACCAGGTTGAGCTTGTGCTGCCCGGCGAACTGTACCGGTGCGCCTTGGAACAGGCGGAACTTGTACTTGCCCGACAGCTTGCCGAAGGCGATCACCGAACCGGAGAAGGTGATGGCACCGATGGCTGCGCCAAGGAACAGCTCCAGGCGGTTACCGGCGGGAATCGAGTCGCCCAGGTGCTTGACGATGCCCAGGGACTGAGGCTCGACCACGGCGGCAATGGCGATGAATACCGCGGCCAGGCCGATCATGCTGTGCATGAAGGCCACCAGTTCCGGCATCTTGGTCATCTCGACGCGCTTGGCCATGATCGAACCGGCGGTACCACCGATCAGCAGGCCAACGATGACGTAGCCGATGCCGGCGGTCGCCAGTTCCGCGCCCAGCTTATAGATGAGGCCGATGGTGGTCAGTACCGCCAGGGCCATGCCCAGCATGCCGAACAGGTTACCGCGGCGGGACGTGGTCGGGTGCGAAAGGCCCTTGAGCGCCTGGATAAAGCACACCGAGGCGATCAGATAGAGGGTTGTTACCAGGTTCATGCTCATTATTTCTGCACCTCTTCTTTCACGGCTTTGGGCGCTTTCTTCTTGAACATTTCCAGCATGCGACGGGTGACCAGGAAGCCGCCGAACACATTGACCGCAGCCAGGGCCACGGCCAGGGTGCCCATGGTCTTGCCCAACGGGGTCACGGTCAGGGCGGCAGCCAGCATGGCGCCGACGATGACGATCGCGGAAATGGCGTTGGTCACTGCCATCAGGGGCGTGTGCAGTGCGGGTGTAACGTTCCAGACCACGTGGTAACCGACATAGATCGCCAGCACGAAGATGATCAGGTTGTAGATACCGGGGGAGATAAGCTCTTCCATCGTCTGAATCCCTGCTTAGGCGTTTTTGCGGATGACTTGGCCGTCGCGGCACATCAGGCACGCGGCGACGATGTCGTCTTCGAGGTTGACTTCGAACTGCCCTTCTTTAGTGAAGACAAGCTTCAGGAAGTCCAGCAGGTTGCGGGCGTACAGCGCCGAGGCATCTGCAGCTACTGCGCCGGCCAGGTTGGTCGGGCCGACGATGGTTACACCGTTTTCGACCACTACCTGATCCGCTACGGTCAGTGGGCAGTTGCCACCCTGAGCGGCGGCCAGGTCGATGACCACCGAACCGGGCTTCATCTGGGCCACGGTGTCGGCGCTTAGCAGGGTCGGCGCCTTGCGGCCCGGAATCAGCGCGGTGGTGATGACGATATCGGCCTGCTTAGCGCGTTCGTGCACGGCCTGAGCCTGGCGCTGCATCCAGCTGGCCGGCATGGGGCGCGCGTAACCGCCGACACCGACGGCGCACTCGCGCTCTTCGTCAGTCTCGTAAGGCACATCGACGAATTTGGCGCCCAGGGATTCAATCTGCTCCTTCACTGCCGGACGCACGTCCGAAGCTTCGATCACCGCACCCAGGCGCTTGGCCGTGGCGATGGCCTGGAGGCCGGCAACACCGGCGCCGAGAATCAGCACCCGGGCAGCCTTCACCGTGCCGGCGGCGGTCATCAACATCGGCATGAAGCGCGGATAGTAGTGGGCAGCCAGGAGCACGGCCTTGTAGCCGGCGATGTTGGCCTGGGACGACAGCACGTCCAGGCTCTGGGCCCGGGAGGTGCGGGGTGCGGCCTCCAGGGCGAAGGCGGTGATCCCGCGCTCGGCCAGCTTGGCGATGGTGTCATTGCTGAACGGATTGAGCATGCCCACCAGCACGGTGCCGCTCTTGATCAGCGCCAGTTCGCTGTCGCTGGGCGCCACGACCTTGAGAATCAGCTCGGCGCCAAAGGCATCGTTGGCGCTGCCAATGGTGGCTCCTGCCGCTTCATAGGCGCTGTCGACCACGCTGGCGTTAATACCGGCGCCGCTTTGCACAGTGACTTTATGACCCTGGCCGATCAGCTTCTTGATGGTTTCCGGGGTTGCAGCAACCCGTGTTTCACCCGTCTGGGTTTCGAGAGGAACACCAATGTGCACGTCAAATCTCCTGCTTGATCTTATTGCTTTCGATCTTTCTTAGAAGGCCAGCGCACTTCGGAGGGTGCGGCTGGGGCGGCCGATCAGCACGATCCCGCTGAAATCACAGCGGGGCGCGGCATTTTGCAGGCGAACTTTGAGGCCTTCAAGGGATTCTGACTAGTGACGGAAAATTAACTACAAGTCACCCCGTGACCGAATGTCGCAACGTACCAGGTTAAAGCCTTGTAAGCCGTGCCTTTCAAGGCTTTGCTATGGAAAATAAGATTTTTCTCATCCGTGACATGAATAGTCTTACATTGCCCTTGAATAAACCCTACAAGCCGCGTGGTTAGGCGCTTGTAGAACGATTGTTCAAGGTGTCGGTACAGTCTGTGAAAATGCGACAAATAGTTATATCTGTAGGGTTCTAATTTATTTGACTACGGGGTCAGTTATTGGCTATGAGCCTTTATTTTTCAAGGTTGTAGCTGTTTGCCTGGTTCACCAGCCAGTCGCGAAAAGCCCGTAAAGAGGCCGATTCCACTTTGCGTTCGGGAATCATCAGGTAATACGCCTTGATGCTCGAGAGTGCCTGGGGGTTGGCAATGACCAAGCGTTTTTCGGCCAGCTCGCGCTGGATAAGGAAGGGCGGAATCAAGGCGATACCCATGTCGTGCATGGCGGCCTGGGCGAGCATGGAGAATAGCTCGTAGCGCGGGCCTGTCATGTCGCGGGGGATATTCAGCTGCTGTGAGTTGAACCACTGCCGCCAGGCATAAGGCCGCGTGGTCTGCTGCAGTAGGGGCAGTTCGGCTATGGCCTCGGCGCTCAACTCTTGCTGCTTGCCGAGCATTGCCGGGCTGCACACCGGCATCGGGTTTTCGCCCATCAGCCAGTGAGACTGGGTACCCGACCAATCGGCGTCGCCAAAGTAGATGGCAGCGTCGAAGGGGGTGTCGGCAAAGAGGAAGGGGCGCGTGCGGTTGGTTAGGTTGACCGTGACTTCGGGGTGCTGCTGCTGGAAATCCTTCAGGCGTGGCAATAACCACTGCGTCCCGAAGGTCGGAACCACTGCCAGTTCGATGACGTTGGCCCCCCGCTGGCCCATCACTGAAAGTGTGTCGCGCTCCACTGCGTCCAGTTGTGTAGCGACCCGGCGGCTGTAGGACAGCCCGGCCTCAGTGAGCTTGACTCCCCGTCGTGAACGCCGGAAAAGTTCCAGCCCGAGGAACTCTTCAAGGCTGGCGATCTGTCGGCAGACCGCACCCTGGGTTAGGGAAAGCTCTTGGGCTGCCTTGGTAAAGCTCTCATGACGTGCCGCGGCTTCGAAGCTGATTAAGGCGGCGGTACTGGGGATCTTTCTGCGCATGTACGGCAATCTCACTAATGAATGCTGTAAAAAGCGGTTTAGGCCATTACGAAGTGAGAAATTAGCACAACACTATGCGAAATCCTCGTTTGCCTGGGGGCGCACCGTAGGCCTAGGATCGGTTCCACGATAGTTGACCTACTTCACGAGGATTTACTCATGGGCGGTAAAGCAAGCTTCAACTGGATCGATCCCCTTCTGCTGGACCAGCAACTCACCGAAGAAGAACGCATGGTCCGCGACAGTGCCGAGCAGTTCGCTCAAGACAAGCTGGCACCACGGGTTCTGGAAGCTTTCCGCCATGAGAAGACCGACCCGGCCATCTTCCGGGAAATGGGTGAAGTCGGCCTGTTGGGCGCTACCATTCCTGAGCAGTACGGCGGCAGCGGCCTTAATTATGTGTGCTATGGCCTGATCGCTCGTGAAGTGGAGCGAGTGGACTCCGGCTACCGCTCGATGATGAGCGTGCAGTCGTCCCTGGTGATGGTGCCGATCAACGAGTTTGGTACCGAGGCGCAAAAGCAGAAGTACCTGCCGAAACTGGCGTCCGGCGAATGGATTGGCTGCTTTGGTCTGACCGAGCCGAACCATGGATCTGATCCGGGTGCGATGATTACTCGTGCACGCAAAGTGGACGGTGGCTACAGCCTGACTGGTAGCAAGATGTGGATCACCAACAGCCCGATTGCTGATGTATTCGTGGTTTGGGCCAAGGATGATGCCGGCGACATTCGTGGTTTTGTCCTGGAGAAAGGCTGGAAGGGCCTGAGTGCACCAGCGATTCACGGCAAGGTCGGCCTGCGGGCCTCGATCACCGGCGAAATCGTCATGGACAACGTGTTCGTGCCGGAAGAAAACATCTTCCCGGATGTGCGTGGGCTCAAAGGACCTTTTACCTGCTTGAACTCGGCGCGTTACGGCATCTCCTGGGGCGCCTTGGGGGCTGCGGAGTTCTGCTGGCACACCGCACGTCAATACACCCTTGATCGCCAGCAGTTCGGTCGTCCTCTGGCGGCAACCCAACTGATCCAGAAGAAGCTGGCGGACATGCAGACCGAAATCACCCTCGCCCTCCAGGGCTGCCTGCGCCTGGGGCGGATGAAGGATGAAGGGACTGCGGCGGTGGAAATCACCTCGATCATGAAGCGCAACTCCTGCGGCAAGTCCCTGGATATCGCGCGCATGGCCCGTGACATGCTGGGCGGCAACGGGATCTCCGATGAGTTCGGTATTGCTCGTCACCTGGTGAACCTGGAGGTGGTCAACACCTACGAAGGTACTCACGATGTGCATGCGCTGATTCTCGGGCGTGCGCAAACCGGTATCCAGGCGTTCTATTAATAGGAGAGCGACCATGGGCGCGTTATCGCATCTGCGGGTACTGGATTTATCGCGGGTACTGGCCGGGCCTTGGTCCGGGCAGATTCTTGCGGACCTGGGGGCCGAGGTCATCAAGGTCGAGCGTCCGGGTAATGGTGACGATACACGCGCCTGGGGGCCGCCCTTCCTTAAAGATGCCTATGGCGAGAACACCACGGAGGCTGCCTATTACCTGTCGGCCAACCGTAACAAGCAGTCAGTGACCATCGACTTCACTCGCCCAGAGGGGCAGCAGCTGGTGCGTGAGCTGGCTGCCAAGTCGGATATCGTCATCGAGAACTTCAAGGTGGGTGGGCTGGCGGCTTACGGTCTGGACTATGAGTCGCTCAAGGCCGTCAATCCGCGGCTGATCTACTGTTCTATCACCGGTTTTGGTCAGACCGGGCCCTATGCCAAGCGCGCGGGTTATGACTTCATGATCCAGGGCCTGGGTGGTCTGATGAGCCTGACTGGGCGACCTGAGGGTGATGAGGGGGCTGGGCCGGTAAAAGTGGGTGTGGCCTTGACCGACATCCTTACCGGGCTCTACTCCACTGTGGCGATTCTGGCGGCCCTGGCTCATCGAGATCAGGGCGGCGATGG
>NZ_CP158490.1:5012500-6442500 GCF_040268305.1 Pseudomonas sp. W17
CGGAGCCGAGAACGGCATTCAGACCGCCGCCCTGGGCGTCATGATTGCTGCTCTCTTTGTTGCACCCATAGGCATAGTCCATGCCGGCGCCGCACTACTGACCCCCTCCCTGATCCCGGTTGCCCTGGGAGTCGCCATCTTGTCCACAGCCCTCCCCTATAGCCTGGAGATGGTTGCCCTGACTCGCATGCCAGCCCGTACCTTCGGCACCCTGATGAGTATCGAGCCCGCTTTCGGCGCGCTTTCCGGCCTATTGTTCCTCCACGAGTACCTGTCCCTGTCCCAGTGGACGGCAATCGCTTGCATCATCCTGGCTTCCGTAGGCGCCACCATGACCATGCGCCGCGAGGCCAAACCAATAGTTGCAGTTGATTGAGATTCAACTCTGGTAATTGGTGCTCATTTAGGCCATGTTTAGCCGGCTACTCAACGTCGCCCAGGGAGTTGCCGGACAGGGATATCGCACACGCAAAAGACGACAAGTAATGCAGTCACACTCGGACGCCAGATCCGGGGCTAGCGATAAGGACGGGGATGAAACGATTTTTGATACTGTTGGCCGTACTTGCAATTGCAGGCTGCGCGGCGACCGCGAAAACCGAAGTCAAACGGGGCAAGAAAGGACTCCACATCAACTGCTCGGGTTTATCTTCTTCCTGGGAAAAGTGCTACACCAAGGCGACTGAGTCCTGCGGCCCCAAAGGCTACAAGGTCATCGCCAAGTCCGGTGATGCCGTGGAAGACCCAGGCGACTACCCCTTCGGCCTGAACCCTGCCGGCTACACCAGCCGCAGCATGATCGTCATCTGTAAATAGCCTTGCCGGTCAACTTGCGGGCAGCCGCTCCAGCTGCCCGATGATCTGCTCATGGCTGGACGCCAGTACCTGATGCTGAATGGCTGGGTTCACCAGCATTCGCGCTACCACCAACGCGCCAACGCACTGGGACAGGATCGACCAGGCCAGGCTCTCGCTGCCCAGAGTCTGCGCCCAAGCCTGGTGCAAGCGGCAGATCCAGTCCTGCGCTTCCTGCCGCACCTCTAGGCTCCCCCGGGCAATCTCCGCACCCAATGCCGGCAGTGCGCAGCCAGCACCCGGCTGTTGCAGATGCGCCACGCTCAAGTACTGCTTCAGGCAGCGACGCAACTTCTCCTGATTCTGCTGCCCCTCCCCGCCCAGGCGCGCCAGGCTCTGGCTCAACTCGCGCTCGACAATCGAGCTGAACAATTCGTCCTTGGAGGTGAAGTGGCTATAGAAAGCCCCGCCACTCAGGCCAATGGCTTTCATCAAGGCATCCACCCCCACAGTGGAAAAACCTTCGTTCTTGGCCTGCGCCGCGCTGCTTTGCAGCAGACGCTCGCGGGTTTCCTGCTTGTGACTGGCTGAATAACGCATTCCCTGACGGGCTCCCAAGTTCTCTTGACGACTGAAAAATCATAGCATAACGTTCGTTTAGTTAACGATCGTTTACCAAAGAGCGAACCTCCCATGACTGCAACCTTGAACAAGAACAAAGTCGTACTGGTAGTGGGTGCCGGCGACGCGACCGGCGGTGCCATTGCCAAGCGTTTCGCCGCCGAAGGCTTTATTGCCTGCATGACCCGCCGCAGCGCGGACAAACTGCAACCCCTGGTGGACGCTATCCAGCAGTCCGGCGGCCAGGCCCATGGTTTTGGCTGTGATGCACGCAAAGAGGAGGACGTGATCGCGCTGATCGAGCAGATCGAAACCCAGATCGGCCCTATCGAGGCCTTTGTCTTCAATATTGGCGCCAATGTGCCCTGCAGCATTCTTGAAGAAACCGCACGCAAGTATTTCAAGATCTGGGAAATGGCCTGCTTTTCGGGCTTTCTCAATGCGCGGGAAGTGGCCAAGCGCATGGCCAAACGCCAACGCGGCACTATTCTGTTCACCGGCGCCACCGCAGGCGTACGCGGTGCCGCCGGCTTTGCCGCCTTCGCCGGGGCCAAGCACGGCATTCGCGCCTTGGCCCAGAGCATGGCGCGGGAACTGGGCCCCCTGAACATCCATGTCGGCCATGTCATCGTCGACGGTGCCATCGACACCGATTTCATCCGTACCAGCTTTCCCGAAAAATACGCCCTCAAGGACCAGGACGGCATCCTCAACCCCGAGCATATCGCCGAAAACTACTGGTACCTGCACAGCCAGCCCCGGGACGCCTGGACCTTCGAGCTGGACCTGCGCCCGTGGAACGAACGCTGGTAAGGCCTTCTCCGATAACAACAATCAAGGAGTCTAAAACATGAGCAAAAAGGTGGAGTTCTTCTTCGACCTGGGTAGCCCGACCTCATACCTGGCCTATACCCAACTGCCAAAAATCTGCGTCGAAACCGATAGCCAGCTGGTGTATCAGCCCATGCTGCTGGGCGGGGTCTTCAAGACCACCGGCAATGCTTCCCCCATCAGTGTTCCCGCCAAGGGCCGGTACATGCTGCACGACCTGGCGCGCTTTGCCCGGCGCTATGGGGTGGAGCTCAACTTCAATCCGCACTTTCCCATCAATACCCTGCTGCTGATGCGCGCCACCACCGGGGTACAACTGCGCCTGCCGGAACGTTTCGGTGAATTCCTCGACTGCCTGTTCTGCGCACTCTGGGTGGACAAACGCAACCTCAACGACCCGGCCACCATCACCCAGGTCCTGGAGCAAGGTGGCTTCGACCCGCAGCAGATCCTCGACCTGAGCAATGACGAAGAGGTCAAGGCCGCCCTCAAGGACAAGACCGAACAGGCGTTGCAAAAAGGTGTGTTCGGCGCGCCCAGCATGTTCGTGGGAGACGAACTGTTCTTTGGCCAGGACCGCCTGGATTTCGTCCGCGAAGCCTTGAACGCGCAGTAACCTGCCCTGTCCCTGGCAGCAGCCACGCCATTGCCAGGAACCCATCGCGTGACGTCACCCGCCTTGCGCGGGTGACATCTTTGCTCAGATAGCCGCAGTACGAACCTGCAACCACTCCAGGGCCGGGCCCTCCAGCAGCGGGCTGAGGCGCCGGCGGACTTCGGCGTGATAGCCGTTGAACCATTCGCGCTCATCCTCGGTGAGCAGCGATGGCTCCAGGCAACGGGTATCGATCGGGCACAAGGTCAGGGTTTCGAAGTTCAGAAACTCACCGAACTCGGTCTTGCCCGCCTCACGGTTGAGCGCCAGGTTCTCGATTCGTACGCCCCAGCGGCCAGGGCGGTAGGTCCCGGGTTCGATCGAAGTGATCATCCCCGGTTGCATCGCGGTCTGCGGCGTCGCTGCGGCCTGATAGGCAATCACCTGCGGGCCTTCGTGAACGTTGAGAAAATAACCGACGCCATGCCCGGTGCCGTGCCCGTAGTCCACACCCTCGGCCCAGATCGGCGCCCGGGCGATGGCATCCAGCAACGGCGACAGAATGCCCCGCGGAAACTGCGCCCGGGACAGCGCGATAACGCCCTTGAGCACCCGGGTGCAATCGCGCTTCTGCTCGGCACTCGGCGTCCCCACCGGCACCATGCGCGTGATATCGGTGGTGCCCCCCAGGTACTGGCCGCCGGAATCGATCAGCAACAGGCCATCACCCTCGATCACCACATGCTCTTCAGGCGTGGCGTGGTAATGGGGCATGGCGCCGTTGGCGTTGAACGCAGCAATGGTATTGAAGCTTAGCGAGACATAACCCGGGCGCCGCTCACGGGCGGCCGTCAGGCGCTCATCGATGGTCAGTTCGGTAATGCGTTCACGCCCCAGGGCGCTGTCCAGCCAGGCGAAGAATTCGCAGAGCGCCGCGCCATCCTGCTCCATGGCCTGGCGAATGTGCTCGGCGTCCGCCAGGCTCTTGCGCGACTTGGCCAGGGTGGTGGGGTTGAGCCCCTCCAGCAGCTTCACCCCGGGGTTCAGGTGCTCCAGCAAGCCCGCGGTGACGCGCGCCGGGTCGATCTGCAACGCTACGCCCTCCGGCACTGCCTGCAAGGCCGCGGACACCTCTGAATAGTCGCGCAGGCTGACGCCATCCATCTCCAGTTGCGCGCGCAATGCCTCATCGACCTTGCTCAAGGCCACGAACAAGGTCGCCTGCTGTTGGCTGATCAGGGCAAAGGAGACAAACACCGGGTTGAAGGACACATCGGCGCCGCGCAGGTTGAACAGCCAGGCAATGTCATCGAGGGTAGCGATGAAATGCCAGTCGGCGCCGCGCTCCTTGAGGGTTTCGCGCAACGCCGCAAGCTTCTCGACCCGGCTCTGGGTGGCCTGGGGCGGCAGATGCTGATAGACCGGTTGATCAGGCAATGACGGGCGGTCGTTCCAGGCTTCTTGTAGCAGGTCGATATCGGTACGCAGGCTGGCCCCGCGTTCCTGCAGCTTGCTGCCCAGGGTACGGGCCGAAGCCAAGGCCATGACCGCGCCGTCCACCGCCACCACCGCACCTTGCGGGGTCTGCTCGGCCAGCCAGTCCAGGGGCCCGGGCTGGCCCGGTTGCAACTTCACCAGTTCGATGCCGCTGCCCTTGAGTTCCTTGGTGGCCTGCTCCCAGTAACGGCTGTCGGCCCATACGCCGGCAAAGTCAGCGGTCACGATCAAGGTCCCGACCGACCCATGAAACCCCGACAGCCACTGGCGCCCTTGCCAGTAGCCCGGCAGGTATTCCGACAGGTGCGGGTCGGCCGAGGGCACCAGCAAGGCGTGAATGCCTTCGCGGCTCATCAGCTGACGGACATGCGCCAAGCGCTGGGGGACCACTCCATTGGTCGAAGGCTGGGTACTCATTGTGTCTCCTTAACCGGCTTAATCATTGTTATGGAAGATCGAAGTCACTCGACCCTCAAGGTTGTGTTGTGGCCCAGAACGCAGGGGCTGAAGCGGTCGCCGCCTGGATCAGTTGAGCGGCGCGATCCACATCCTGTTCGCTGGTGAAACGCCCGAGGCTCAAGCGGATGGTACGCGCGGCCTGCCCGGCATCATGCCCCAGCGCCAGCAATACATGGGAAGGCGCATTGCTTGCCGAGTTGCAGGCCGAAGTCGCGGAAAAGGCCAGGGCCGCGCCCAACGCCGCCCCATCAAAACCTCCCTCGGTGAAGGTCAGGCTCAGGGTGTGGGGAATGCGCTGGGTGACACTGCCATTCAAGCGCAGGCCGGCGATACCCGCCAGTTGCTCCAGCAGGCGCCCGCGCAGGCGCACGATGGCGGCGGTTTCTTCCTCGAACAGTTCGCCGGCCAGGGCGAAGGCGGCGCCCATGGCCGCGATCTGGTGGGTGGCCAGGGTTCCGGAGCGCAAGCCGCCCTCATGGCCGCCGCCATGAATCTGCGCCTGCACGTGTTGCTGCGCCCGCGGCCCGACATACAGCGCGCCGATGCCCTTGGGGCCATATAGCTTATGGGCCGAGAACGACATCAGGTCCACCGGCCACCGGGCCAGATCGATGGCCACCTTGCCCGCACCCTGGGCGGCATCCACATGCAACAGGGCGCCACGCTCACGCACCACCTGGCCAATGGCCGGAATGTCGTTGAGGGTGCCCAGTTCGTTGTTCACCAGCATCAGCGACACCAGGAAGGTGTCGTCGCGCAGGGCTTCGCTGACCGCTTGCGCGGTGATCAGGCCATCGGCATCCGGCACCAGGTAGGTCACTGCGACCCCGGCCTCCTGCAGTTGCCGGGCGGTGTCGAGCACCGCCTTGTGTTCGATCTGGCTGGTGATGACATGGCCGCCGCTCACGCCCCGGGCCTGCATCACCCCCTTGAGGGCCAGGTTGTTGGATTCGGTAGCGCCGGAGGTCCAGACAATCTTCTCGGGCTGCGCACCGACCAGTTGTGCCACTTGTTGCCGGGCGCGCTCGACGTAGCCGCGCGCTTCCCGGCCGAAGGCGTGTGAACTGGACGCCGGATTGCCGAAATGGGCGTTGAAACCCAGGCACTCCAGCATGACCTGAATGACTCGCTCATCCACCGGCGTGGTGGCGGCGTAGTCGAAATAAAGAGGACGCTTGTTCATGACTGAAAACCCGCAGAGCTTGTTCCAGGGTCGGCATATGCTGGCAAAAAGGCGAGGCAGCCATGCGCCATGCATAGGCGGCGCGGCAACGGCTGGCCTTGAGCAATACCCGATCGGATGCAGTTAAAGAAGAACATCTTCGTTTAAAAGTGCGTAGGAACGCTCCTGCATCGCAGCTTACAGGCTCGAGGCAGCGCCATGAAGCGCCGTTCAACTCATCTTTTCGAACAACAGCGGTGCCAGGGAAAGCACCAGCAAGGCGGCCATCAACAGATTGAACAGGCGCAACCAGCGCGGGTTGCGCAACACATTGCGCAGCAAGCTGCCGCACGCAGCCCAGAGGCTCACCGTGGGCGCATTGATCAGCGCGAACACCGCGGCAATCACCAGCACATTGGTGAAGTAGCCCTGCAACGGGGTGTAGGTACTGATGGCCCCCACTGCCATGACCCAGGCCTTGGGATTGACCCACTGGAACGCCGCGGCGCCCCAATAGCCCAGCGGCCGACCATGGTGCTGCTGTTCATCGGACAGCGGCCCGGAACGGGCAATCTTCCACGCCAGGTACAAAAGGTACGCTGCGCCAACGTAGCGCAGCACGCTGTACAGCAGCGGGTAGGCCTCGAACACCGCCCCCAGGCCCAGGCCGACCGCCAGCACCAAGACAAAGAAACCGCAGCTGATGCCGAGGATGTGAGGAATGGAACGGTTGAAGCCGAAGTTCACCCCCGAGGCCAGCAACATGGTGTTGTTGGGGCCGGGCGTGATGGAAGTGACCAGGGCAAACAGGGCGAAGGCCAACAGCAGGTCAGGGGAAAGGCTCATGGGGGCAAGGTCCGGGGCAGGTCGGTCAGGCCTCGACCCTAACCCAGCCTCAGGCTGAAACCCACGGACAGTTGCTGAAAACTTGGACCAGTACAGTTTTTCTCAACTGGCAGGTTGATGGCGACTGATATTACGCTGCGCACTCATTTCACCCTGGCTGTCGAAGCTCGCCGGGCGGCCCAGCAACTCGGCCTTTTTCTGCTGGTATTCATCGAAGGACAAACCGCGCCGGTTCAACGCCTCCATAGCCAGCTCCCGGGTTTCCTGCGCGGTATAGGGCCGCAACTCCGGTGCACCGGGGCTGGCACAACCGGCCAGCACACTGGAAACCAACAACAGCAAGACAGCAGAGAAAGCCTTCATGGCGAGCACCTGGGGCGGGTTGCGAACAATGGACACAGGCTACTCGCGCGCCATCAGCGGCAAAAATCACCCTGCTCGATAGTGGCTATCGATCGTTGCAAGGCCAGGGGGCTGCGCACCTTCATATTCAATAAAGCTCTATAAATATGGAAACAAGCTCTTTTGAGGAATAACAACAAGCCTTTATAACAGTCCCATCTCGCCCGCCAACTGTTGCCAGAGCAACTGTTGGCCAGGCAACAGCCGATCAACAAAACAGCGGTTGGGCAACAGCACCCGGCAACTGCAGATCAGCGCAAAACCGCGCCGTACAAGGGCTGCAAGTCTTTGGTACAGCTCTTGCTCCAGAGCCCGGGACCTGCCACTGCTCGTTGAGCCACTGTTTAAAAAGGAAGTGATCATGTCCCGCCCCTTGAACGTCGTAGCCCTTTCCGGTGGAACCTGGCGCCCATCGCGCACCCTGGTGCTGACCCAGGCCCTGCTGGCTGAACTGTCCGGGCACCTGTCCTTCAACGCCCACCTGATCGAACTGGGGGATATCGCCCGCCCGGTGGGTGCCGCCCTGTCGCGCCAGGAACTGCCGGCCGAGGTTGAAGCCGAACTCCAGGCCATCGAGAACGCCGACCTGCTGATCGTCGCCGCCCCGGTGTATCGCGGTTCCTATCCCGGCCTGCTCAAGCACCTGTTCGACCTGATCGATCTCAATGCCCTGATCGATACCCCGGTGCTGCTGGCCGCGACGGGTGGCAGCGAACGCCATGCCCTGGTTCTGGATCACCAGCTACGCCCACTGTTCAGTTTCTTCCAGGCCCTGACCCTGCCGATCGGCGTGTACGCCACCGAGGCCGACTTCAGCAATTACCAGATCACCAGCGACCTGCTCAAAGCGCGCATCCAGCTCGCCGCCGAACGGGCCGCGCCGCTGTTTCGCGCCCACCCGACCCACCTGCTGAAAATCGCCTGAGGAGCTGTCATGGATGTGTTCTGGTTTCTTCCGACCCACGGCGACGGCCATTTCCTCGGCACTGCCCAGGGCGCGCGCCCGGTCACCCTCAACTACCTCAAGCAAGTGGCCCAGGCCGCGGACAGCCTGGGCTATCACGGTGTGCTGATTCCCACCGGGCGCTCCTGCGAAGACTCCTGGGTGATCGCCTCGGCCCTGGTGCCCCTGACCGAACGCCTGCGCTACCTGGTGGCGATCCGCCCGGGGATCATCTCCCCCACGGTTTCCGCGCGCATGGCCGCGACCCTGGATCGGCTGTCCAACGGCCGCCTGCTGATCAACGTGGTCACCGGCGGCGATCCGGACGAAAACCGCGGCGACGGCAGCTTCCTCAGCCACAGCGAACGCTATGAAGTCACTGACGAATTCCTGCAGATCTGGCGTCGGGTGCTGCAAGGCGAAGCCGTGGACTTCGAAGGCAAGCACCTGCATGTGCAGAACGCCAAGGCGCTCTACCCGCCCGTGCAGAAACCCTACCCGCCGCTGTACTTCGGCGGTTCCTCCGAGGCCGCTCATGAACTGGCGGCGGACCAGGTGGATGTCTACCTGACCTGGGGCGAGCCACCGGCGGCGGTGGCGCAGAAACTGGCCGACGTACGCGAACGTGCAGCGCGCAAGGGCCGCACGGTGAAGTTCGGCATCCGCCTGCATGTGATCGTGCGTGAGACCGAGGACGAAGCCTGGAAAGCCGCGGACAAGCTGATCGAGCACATCAGCGACGACACCATCGCCGCCGCCCAGCAGTCCTTTTCCCGCTTCGACTCCGAAGGCCAGCGGCGCATGGCAGCGCTGCACGGCGGGCGCCGCGACCAATTGCAGATCGCCCCCAACCTCTGGGCCGGGGTCGGCCTGGTGCGCGGTGGCGCCGGTACCGCCCTGGTGGGCAACCCGCAGCAAGTGGCCGAGCGCATCAAGGAGTACGCGGACCTGGGAATCGAGAGCTTCATTTTCTCCGGCTACCCGCACCTGGAAGAAGCCTATCGCTTCGCCGAGCTGGTGTTCCCGCTGCTGCCGGAGCCCTATGCCAGCCTGGCCGGCCGCGGTGTCACCAACCTCACCGGGCCGTTCGGCGAAATGATCGCCAACGACGTGTTGCCCAACAGCCGCTGAAATCCCCAATGCTGTTGCAGGAGCCGGCTTGCCGGCGAAGGCGATCTTCCGGCCCGCTTCGCTGGCAAGCCAGTTCCTGCAGCTCGCAGCACCTTTTCCCGGCCGCCACAACGGCCACGAACGAGGAACACCGCGTGACTGCCAAACCGCAAAGCGCCCTGTTGTCCCCCCTGCAGACCGCCCGCCAACTGGCCGCCGAGTTTGCCCTGACCGCCGTCGAACGCGACGAGCGCGGCGGCACCCCCAAGGCCGAGCGTGACGCGCTGCGCCAAAGCGGCCTGCTGGCCCTGAGCATTCCCAGCCAGTTCGGCGGGCTCGGCGCGCCCTGGAGCGAGACGCTGAACATCGTCCGCGAATTCGCCCGGGTCGACAGCTCCATCGCCCATGTCTTCGGCTTCCACCACCTGATGCTGGCCACCGTGCGCCTGTTTGCCAAACCCGAACAGTGGCAACCCTGGTTCGAACAGACCGCACGCAAGAACTGGTTCTGGGGCAACGCCCTGAACCCACTGGACACCCGCACCGTGGTCCGGAACCTGGGGGGCTGGCGCGAGTTTTCCGGCAAGAAGAGCTTCTGCTCCGGTGCCAGCGACTCGGAAATGCTCATTGCCTCGGCAGTGGATGAAAGCAATGGCGGCAAGTTGCTGATCGCCGCGATCCCCAGCGGCCGCAGCGGCATCACCCTGCACCACGACTGGAACAACATCGGCCAGCGCCAGACCGATAGCGGCAGCGCCACCTTCGAACGGGTACGGGTGGAGGAGTCGGAACTGCTGCTGGACCCCGGCCCGCTGAGCACACCATTCGCCTGCCTGCGCCCGCTGATCGCCCAACTGACCTTCACCCACATGTTCCTCGGCATCGCCGAAGGCGCCTTCGAAGAAGCCCGGCAGTACACCCTCGGCGAAACCCGGGTCTGGCATAAGTCCAGCGCCCAGGACGTGCGCCAGGACCCCTACATACTCAGCCACTACGGCGAATTCTGGGTCGCCCTGGAAGGCATCCGCCTGCTGGTGGAGCGGGCCGCCGCGCTGCTGGACCAGGCCTGGGCCAAGGGCCCGGCCCTCAGCGCCGAAGAGCGCGGGCACCTGGCCACGGCCATCGCCACCGCCAAGGTCGCCGCCAGCCGCCAGGGCCTGGAGCTGTGCAGCCGCCTGTTCGAAGTCACCGGCGCGCGCTCGACCCACGCCTCCCTGGGCCTGGACCGGCACTGGCGCAACCTGCGCACCCAGACCCTGCACGACCCGCTGGACTACAAGCTTCATGAGCTGGGCGACTGGGCGCTGAACCAGTCCCTGCCAACCCCGACTTTCTACTCCTAGCCTTCTGTTCGACGGAGAGTGCCGATGCAGCTTCTGACCCTACCCCCTTCGCCCGCCCTGGCGACCTCGATCCGCGCCACCGCCCAGGTGTTCGAGGACCCGAAATCCCAGGCCCTGCTGGCGCACCTGCAACAGGTGGCACCGAGCGAAGCCAGCGTGCTGATCATTGGCGAAACCGGGACCGGCAAGGAGCTGGTGGCGCGCCATATCCACAACCTCAGTGCCCGGCGCAACCGACCGTTCGTGGCGGTGAACTGCGGTGCCTTCTCCGAATCCCTGGTGGAGGCGGAACTGTTCGGCCATGAGAAAGGCGCCTTTACCGGTGCCCTCAGCGCCAAGGCCGGGTGGTTCGAAGAGGCCGACGGCGGCACCCTGTTCCTCGACGAGATCGGCGACCTGCCCATGGCCATCCAGGTCAAGCTGCTGCGGGTGCTGCAGGAGCGCGAAGTGGTGCGCCTGGGTTCGCGCAAGAGCATTCCCATCGATGTGCGCGTACTGGCCGCCACCAACGTGCAACTGGAAAAGGCCATCAACGCCGGGCATTTTCGCGAAGACCTGTATTACCGCCTGGACGTGGTCAGCCTGGAACTGAGCCCGCTGCGCGAGCGCCCCGGCGACATCCTGCCGCTGACCCGGCACTTCATCGAGGCCTACAGCCAGCGCCTGGGCTACGGCAGCATCAGCATCAGCCCCGAGGCCGAGCACAAGCTCAAGAGCTACAGTTGGCCGGGCAACATCCGCGAGTTGGAAAACGTCATCCACCACACCCTGCTGATCTGCCGCAACGGGGTGATCCAGCGCGACGACCTGCGCCTGTCCAACATGCGCATCGAACGCGCCGACGACAGCCACCCGAGCCACGACGACTCTGCCGAGGCCCTACTGGAACGGGCCTTTGAAAAACTCTTCGCCGAACAGGCCGGGGCCCTGCACGAAAAGGTCGAGGATGCCTTGCTGCGCGCGGCCTACCGCTTCAGCCACTACAACCAGGTGCACACCGCCAACCTGCTGGGCCTGAGCCGCAACGTCACCCGGACCCGGCTGATCAAGATCGGCGAACTGGCGGTGAACAAGCGGCGCCCCATCGATGCGCCCAACGAGCGCACCCTGCAACTGTCGATCTAGCCCGGCAGGTCGCAGTGCAAGGCATTGTCGTGGCTACGGGCGATGCTGCTGCGCACTTGGAATGAACCGAAGGTCACGGTCTTGGCCTGGTGGGCGAGGATCAACTGCCAGAAATCCTGCTCGCCGTTCTCGAAGCGCCGGAACGCCGCTTCGCCGGCTTCCCGGGATTGCCATTGCAGGTAATTGAGCACCCGCCGGCCATCGTCGCTGGCCTGCACGCTGGCACTCAGAAAACCGCCATAGCCCTGGGCCAGGCGCTCGGTCTGCTCGGCCAGGGCCGATACCAGGGCCTGTTGCTGATGGGGCTCGATCTCGAACTCGATCAATTGGGTAAAGCTGCGGGTCTTTTCAAAGGCGCTCATGGATCACTCTCCACTGGGGGCAAACAGAATATTGCTGTTGAATGCGCCGCAGGGTAAAACCTCTAGTTAAGTCAAGGTCAAGCGTATTTTTCCTCCCGAGGTCCACTGATGATCGAACCCGACTCCCGTCATAAAGAGCTGAGCGTCGGCCAACTGTCGGCCCGCAGTGGCGTAGCCGTCACCGCGCTGCATTTCTACGAAACCAAGGGCCTGATCCACAGCCATCGCAACGCGGGCAACCAGCGCCGCTACCCACGTTCGGTGCTGCGCCGGGTGTCGCTGATCAAGGTGGCCCAGCGCCTGGGCATTCCCCTGGCAGAGATCGGCCAGGCCCTGGCGACCCTGCCCGCTGACCGCGCGCCCACTGCCGCGGACTGGCAGCGCCTGTCGGAACAGTGGAGCCGCGAACTGGACGAACGCATCCGCCAACTGAGCCTGCTGCGCGAGCGGCTGAACCAGTGCATTGGCTGTGGCTGCCTGTCCATGGAAGGGTGCCCGCTGCGCAACTATGGAGATGCCCTGGGAGACGCCGGCCCGGGCGCCCGCCTGCTGGAGCCCGACGCCGCCACCGACACCCCGTAGCCAGCGCCTGCAGCAACATCGCGTTCATATTCGTAGGAGCCGGCTTGCCGGCGAAGGCGATCTCACGGGTCTCTTCCCTCGCAAGCCGGATTCCCGCTCAGCGCTGACAGGTAAGAAAGCCTGTGGAGCATCGTAAGTAAAAACGTCCCTATGCTAATGTCGCGTCCTGCTTCCTACGACGAGCTCCGCTTCCATGCCAAGGACTGCCACTTTCGAAAAGCCACGCTGGCTGCGCGATCTGCTGCGCTTTCTCCCACTGAAAAGCCAGTTCGTACTGTCCGGCAACGTCCGCGACCTGCAGGCCAGTGAGGTCGCCCCCGGGGTTATCACCCCCCAGCCTTTCAACCTCAACCTGCGCGATGAACTGCTGGCAGCCGGCTATGCGCAGGTGCTGAGCTGGGATCCCCTTGGCGGCCTCAGGGTTTTGCTGCCCCCCGGCAGCGAGCCGGCCCAGGCCGATAACCTGCTGCGCGAGCTGGGCCTGACCCCGGTGGACGGGGCCGCGCCGGCCGGCCTCGACCTGTTGTCGGCGACCTTGCCGCGCCTGGTGGAGCGCCAGGGCGCGCCCCTGGCCCTGATTGTCGATTTCGCTTCACGCCTGGTGATCCGCAACGACGCCCTGAGCGCCGCAGAACACCAGCTGTTCACCCAGGCCCTGGTGCTGTCCCACCAGGCCCGCAGCCGCCCGGCCGGGGAACAGCGCACGCCGTTCTTCAACAGCATTCTCTGGGTGGTGGAAAAGGAAGGCGACCTGCCCGACTGGATGCTGATCGACAACCCACGCCTGCGGCCGATTCCCGTGTCCAAACCCGACCAGCAGGCCCGCCAGGCCCTGGCTCCGGCACTGTTGCGCGGCCTGCCCGGCGCCCAGGAGGCAAGCGAAGAAAGCCGCGACAGCGCGGTGCGGGCCTTCGTCGAAAACACCGAGGGCCTGCTGCTGCTCGACCTCAACGCGATCGTCCAGCTGGCCCGGGTCGAAGGCCTGGCCATGGAACGCATCGGCGATGCCGTACGCCGCTATAAAGTCGGGGTCACCGAAGACCCCTGGCTGAAGATCGACCGCCAGCGCATCCGCCAGGCTGACGGCTTCATCCGCCAGCGGGTCAAGGGCCAGGGCCACGCCGTGACCCACATGCTGGATATCGTCAAGCGCGCCATGACCGGGGTCGGCGCCAGCCGCAAGGGCAACCGGCCCCGGGGCGTGGCCTTTCTTGCCGGGCCCACCGGGGTCGGCAAGACCGAACTGGCCAAGACCATCACCAGCCTGCTGTTTGGCGATGAAAGCGCGTACATCCGATTCGATATGTCGGAATTCAGCGCCGAACACGCCGACCAGCGCCTGGTAGGCGCACCACCCGGCTATGTCGGCTACGACGTGGGCGGCGAACTGACCAACGCGATCCGCGAAAAACCCTTCAGCGTGGTGCTGTTCGACGAGATCGAAAAGGCTCACCCGCGGATCCTCGACAAGTTCCTGCAGATCCTTGATGACGGTGTGCTTACCTCAGGCCGGGGCGACCGGGTGTACTTCTCCGAGGCGCTGATCGTCTTCACCTCCAACCTGGGCATCTACCGCCAGGGCGACAACGGCGAGCGAGTCGCCAACGTCCAGCCCGGCGAAGCCTTCGAAGCGGTGCAAGGCAAGGTCCAGGGCGAGATCGAGCGCTATTTCAAACTGGTGCTCAACCGCCCGGAAATCCTCAACCGGATCGGCGAGAACATCATCGTCTTCGACTTCATCCGCCCGGACATCGCCGAGCAGATCTTCCAGCAGATGGTCGGCAATATCCTCGCCGACCTGGCGGCCCAGGCCCTGCATGTGCAGCTCGATGACGACTCGCTGCACAACCTGCGCCAGCTGTGCCTGCAGGACCTGTCCAACGGTGGCCGGGGCATTCGCAACCAGTTGGAGGCGCACCTGCTCAACCCCCTGGCCCGGGCCCTGTTCGACCAGGATGCGCAGCCCGGCCAATCCTTCGAAATCCGCCAACTGCAGGCCGGCGGCCTGCAACTGCTTGCCCGCGCCTCGTGAACATCAGCCTGTCGCGGGTGCACTTCCCGGTCACCACCCTGGGGCCGGGGCAACGCCTGGGCCTGTGGTTCCAGGGGTGCAGCATCCGCTGTGCAGGCTGCATTTCCGCGGACACCTGGGGGCCGGGCAAGCACCCCTTGCCGTTGGCCCAGGTGCTGGACGACCTGCAACCCTGGCTGGCCCGGGCCGAAGGCATCACCCTGTCCGGCGGCGAGCCCTTCGACCAGCCCGAGGCGCTGCTGGCCCTGCTTCGAGGCCTGCGCGAGCGCACCGGGGTCGACATCCTGGTCTACAGCGGCCACTCCCTGGAAACCCTGCAACCGCTATTGCAACAAGCCGAAGGCCTGCTGGATGCATTGATCTGCGACCCCTTCGAGCAACAACAGGCGCAAACGCTGGTCCTACGGGGCAGCGACAACCAGCGCCTGATCTTCTTGACCGAGCTGGGCCGCCAGCGTCTGTCCACCTACCAGCGCCCGCTGCACCACGAAGACCGCGCGCTGGATGTGATGTTCGACGACGACGGCAGTGTCTGGATGGCTGGAATTCCCCGGCGTGACGACGTGCTGCGTCTGCGCGACCTGCTGCACGACCAGGGCCACCAACTCCAGATCAGCGCCCACACCTCACGCCGCCGTTAACCGGAACCGCTATCGATGATACGTTTTTGCCCCAATTGCCAGACTGAACGCCCACTGGCCGAAATTTTCTGTGAAGGCCAGGTAGACAACCGGGCCTGCGGCTGGGAACTTTCCGCCGAAGCGATTCATCCCGAAGGCTGGCACCCACAACCGGTCATCACCCTCGAAGCGCTTGAGCCGCAGCCACCGGTCGCGGCGGACAGCGGCTCCCCCCTGCTCTGCGGCAACGGTCATGCCATGGCGGATGGCGACTTGATGTGCCTGGTCTGCGGCGCCGACCCGCTCGCCCCGGAGCAACAGCCACCCGCAGCGCCCCCAGCCGCCGACAGTGAAACCGTGATCGAAGGCTGGCGCCTGCTGCGCCAGATCAGCAGCGGCGGCGTGCGCGAGCGCTTTATCGCCGAGCACCGGGAAACCGCGCACCAGGCGGTGCTGACCCTGTACCAGGCCGGCGCCGAACCCGACCCGTCGGTGTACGAAGCCCTCAAGCGCCTGCCCCGGGAACACGTGCCGGAAATCATCCTCACCGGCCGCTGGGACGAGCGCGCCTTCGAAGTGGCCGAGGAACTCACCGGCGGCACCCTGGCCGACCTGGGGATCGTGGTCAGCGACAGGGCCGCGGTGCAGCACATCGTCCGTGAACTGGGCCAGGCCCTGCATGCCTTCAGCGAAGCCGGCCTGCGCCACCGCGACCTGCGCCCGGCCACCTTGCTGGTGCGCAGCCGCGAGCCCCTGGACCTGGTGATCAGCGGCTTCGGTTCGGCGCGGCTGTCGGAGTTCGACCTGGACATCGTCTCGCCCCTGGAAACCAGCCGCTACATGGCCCCCGAAGCCATTGCCGGGGGCGTGGCCGCGGCCTCCGACTGGTGGAGCCTGGGGATGATCCTGCTGGAACAGCTGACCCAGGGAGAATGCTTCGCCGGCATCAATGCCAACGCCTACCTGATTCACATTCTGGCCAACGGCGTGCTGCTGCCGGATGACCTCGACCCGCGCCTGGAACTGCTGCTGCGCGGCCTGCTGGCCCGGGACCGCCACCAGCGCTGGCAATGGCCTCAGGTGCAGGCCTGGCTCCAGGGCGAAAGCCCCAGCGTCCCGGCCTCGGTCGCCAGTGAAGAGGACGCCGAGGAAGGCGCCAGCGTCGCCCTGGGCAGCCGGCGCTTTCGCCGGCCAGGGCCGTTCGCCCTGGCTGCCGCCGAAGTCGAACACTGGCCCCAGGCCCTGGATCATCTGCTGCGCGGGGTGATCGTCACCTGGGCCGAACAGGCCGGTTTGTCCGCACGGCAGCTGGCGGGCCTGCGCCAGGTGGCCCAGCACGAAGGGCTGGACGATGATACCCGGCTGATGCTCGCCTTGAAACTGCTGAACCCGGAAATGCCCCTGATCCAGCGCGGCGAGATCGTCACCCCTGGCTGGTTGCTGGAGCATCCCCTGGACGGTTACCGCTTGATCAGCGGCCCGGCCCCGGACCTGCTGGAACGCCTGGAGACCGAGCACTGGCTGTCGCGGCTCAAGCTGCGGGCCGAACAGGTACGCCAGCGCGCCCAGCACCAGGCCATCGAACTGGACGAGGAGCAACTGCGCATCTACCTGCTCTCCAGCTCCCGCGCCCGTCTGGCCGCACAGTGGGAAGAACGCCAGCGCCTGCTGCCGGACAGCGAGCACAACGGCATCCTGTCCCTGGCGGACCGCCGCTCCATCAGCGAAGAAGACCTGATCGTGCTGCTCAGCGCCGCCATCGGGCAGTTCCGCTCGGTGGACGCGATCCTCGAAGAAGCCGCCACCCTGGCCCGCGAAGCCGTGGTCCTGAGCTTCGATGCGGCCAGTGCGCGTGCCCTGCTGGGGCTGCCGCGCCCGGCCTTGTACCGTGAAGTCGACGAGCGCATCAGCGGCTTTGCCCGTTGTGGCGTGCCGAGCGTCGATGAATGGGCCGAGCAGTTCCGCCTGGAACGCCGCATGCCCCTGGCCAGGGCCCTGGTGCTGCTGGCCATCGGCGCAGAGCAGTGGCTGGAGCCGCAAAAGCAGCACTACGTGTCGCAGATCCTCGACTTCTTCGAGAAGAAGGTCGCCAGCGTGGTGCTGCGCGGCCCGCTGGTGCGCATGAGCATCGGCAAGACCACCGCCCGGGTCGACCTCAACGAATTGCACAGTGAGCGCAGCCCGGCCCCGGCGCTGCTGGATCACCTGGTGGCGCGCAACGCCCAGCCCATCAGCCTCGACCCGGCGTGCTTCGCCGAAAACCCGCAGCTGGATGCACGGCTCAACAGCCTGTACCGCCAGAGTTCGCTGTACAAGCGCGACACCGGGATCGATGGCCTGTACCTGGGCTTCCCCTTCCTCCTGACCCGGGACGCGCGTGGCACCACTCGCACCCGCATCGCGCCGTTGCTGCTGTGGCCGGTCAAGCTGCTGCTGGAAGTCGGCAGCCGCGGCAAGGTGGCCCTGGTCTTCGACAGCGAGCGTGAAGAGGTGCGCCTCAATCCGGGGCTCGACACCTTGCTGGGCATCGATGCCGCCAAGCTCTGGCGCAAGGCCGCCGATGAACTGCTGGGGCGTTCGGCGCTCAAGGCCGCCGACGTGATGGACGCCTTCGGCATGCTGGCCACTGCCAGCTCCCGGGTGCTCGGCAGCCTGCCACCGCCGAGCACCGAAGTGCAGCCCTACCAGGATCAACTGGCCTGTGCCGCCGTGCTGTTCCATGTGGCCTTCATGGGCCAGGCCATCGGCGAGGACCTGCGCCAGCTCAAGGCCCTGCCCCCCGGCGGCACCGGCCTGGAAACCGCCCTGCGCCTGAACCCCGCGGAGCCCGACAGCGGCGACAGCGCTGCCACCGCGCTCGCGCCTGAACTGCAGCGCTTCTTTACCGTGGCCAGCGACCCCTCCCAGGAAGCCGCGGTGCTCCAGGCCCGTCACGCCCCCGGGCTGCTGGTGGAAGGCCCGCCCGGCACCGGCAAGAGCCAGACCATCGTCAACATGGTGGCCGACGCCATCGGCCGCCAGCGCAGCCTGCTGATCGTCTGCCAGAAGCACGCCGCCCTGGAAGTGGTGCACAAGCGCCTGGTGGCAGAAGGCCTGGGCAACCGGGTGGTGATGCTCAACGACATCAACCGTGACCGCGAACCGGTGATCCGCAGTGTCCGCGAACAGCTTGAGGCCCTGTTCAAGGACGATGCCGTCCAGCAACCCTGGCTGCACCAGCGTGAACGCCTGGCGGCACGCATCGAAGCCCTGGAGGGCGAACTGGATCGCTTCCACCAGAGCCTGCACCGCATCGATGAACACTGTGGCTTGAGCTACCGCCAGTTGATCGGCGAGCTGATCGGCCTGGAACAGGGGCCAGCGGCCCTGGATGTCCCGGTATTGCGCCAGCACCTGGCGGCCCTGGACATCGCCAGCCTGACCCGCCTGGAAGAGGCCTGCGCGCCGCTGATCCGCCTGTGGCTGCCGGCCCACTATGAACACAGCGCCCTGGCCCAGCTCCAGCCCTTCCCCACCGACGCCGCCACGGTGCAAGCGTTCAACCAGGGCTTCGAGCGCCTGCTGAGCTGCGAGGAACAGCGCCTGGAAACCCTGCAGGCGCACCCGGCCGACTTCGAAGTCGACGACCCGGCGCCCTACCGCGCCTGGCTCGACCAGCACCTGCACAGCCTGCTGGGCCTGGACGATGAGCGTCGCCAACGGCTGGCACGCTGGCTCCCGCTGTTTCGTGGCAGCAACGGCCAGGCCGCAGAGGGCGACGGGCTGATCCAGGCCCTGCAGGCACTGGCTCAACAACTGGAACAGTGCGACGCCGCCGCTTACCAGGCCGACCTGGCGCCGGGCCTCAGCGCCCTGCCCGCGGCCCAACTGCGCACCCTGCAGCAACGCGCCCGCGCCGTTATCCAGGGTCGCTCCTGGCTGGCGCGGCTCAACCCGCTGCGCCTGATCCGCCAGCGCCAGTTACTGGCCTTCCTCGCCGAACAGGGCGCCGCGGCCCAGCCGCAGCGCCTGCCGGAACTGCTGGCGGCGGCCCAGTTGGAAAGCCAGTGGCGGCCATTGCGCAACCAGTTGCAGCAACTGCATCAGCAACTGAGCCTTGCACAAATCGCCAGCGATTGCGGCCCGGGCCTGCTGCCGCAGGTACGCCAGGACCTCGGGCAACTGCAAGCAATGCGCGCCCTGGCCATGACCCTGGCGCAAGCCCCCCGGGTGGAGCAGTTGGATGCGGTGGTACTGACCGGCGAGCGGCGCTCCCTGGACAGCCTGCTGGCCGGCTACGACGCCGCGTTTATCCGCCACAGCGTGCGCCAGGACAGCCTGAATGCCCTGCAGCGCCTGGATCAGTGGCTGCAACCCGAGCTGCTGGGCCAACTGCGCCAGCGCGTGGAGCACAACCAGGGCAATCAGTCGGCCCTCAACCGCCTGCGCGACGCCTTGCCGACCCTGAGCGCCTACCAGGCTTTCCGGGCCCGGGCCGGCCAGCTGTCGCCGGCGGACCTGGAGTTGCTGGTAGTCCTGCGCGATTACCAGGACGCCCTCGACGCCATTCCCGCCGAGCAACTGGAAGCCGTGGTGCGGCGCATGCTCAACCGCGAAGCGCGGCTGGGCTGGAAGCGCCAGATCGAACAACGCCAACCCGAGCTGATGCTCGAGCACAGCGAAACCGCGGCGAAGATCGCCAGCCTGGGCGAGGCCGACACCCAGATGCGCAACCTCAACCGTCAGTTGCTCAGTGAAGGCATCGAGCTGTCGCGCCTGGGCACCCGCAAACAGTGGGAGGACGTGACCCGCCTCACCGGGCGTCGTTCGCGACGCTTGCGCGAGTTCATGGAAATGGGCGCCGGCCTGGGGCTGATGAGCCTGCGCCCGGTGTGGCTGATGAACCCGGACGTGGCCAGCCGGGTGCTGCCGCTCAAGCCCGGGCTGTTTGATACGGTGATCTACGACGAAGCCTCGCAGATGCCGGTGGAGTTCGCCCTGCCGACCCTGTACCGGGGCCGGGTCACGGTGGTCAGCGGCGACGAGAAGCAGATGCCGCCCACCGCCTTCTTCTCCAGCCGGGTGGAAAGCGACGAAGCCGAACTGTTCGATGGCGACCAGCCGGACGCCGATGCCGACGAGGAACAACGGGAGGCCTTCGAAGACACCTGGAACCGCCGCGAAATCAAGGACTGCCCGGATCTGCTGCAACTGGCTCGCAGCTCGCTACCCTCTACCACCCTGCAGATCCACTACCGCTCGGCCTACCGCGAACTGATCGGTTTCTCCAACGCCTCGTTCTACGGCAACCGCCTGAGCATCCCGGTACGCCATCCCCAGGCCAATATCCTCGCCATCAAGCCGCTGGAGCTGATCCGCGTGGACGGCGTCTACCAGCAGCAGGTCAACCCCGACGAGGCCGAACGGGTGGTGGACTACCTGGCCGAGCTCTGGCAGGCGCCCTACGCCGAACGCCCCTCGGTGGGGGTGGTGACCTTCAACCGCAAGCAGGCCGACCTGATCGAAGAGCGCCTGGAGTTGCGCGCCGAGCAGGATCCGACGTTTCGTGCAGCCTACAGCCAGGAGCGAGAACGTAGCGAGGACGGCGAGGACATGTCGGTGTTCGTCAAGAACGTCGAGAACGTCCAGGGCGATGAGCGCGACATCATCGTGTTCTCCTCGACCTTCGGGCGTAACAGCCAGGGCAGCTTCCGCCGCAACTTCGGGGTCCTGGGGCAGACCGGCGGCGAGCGCCGGCTCAATGTGGCGGTGACCCGGGCCCGGCGCAAAGTGGTGATGATCACCTCGATGCCGATTGCCGATATCTCCGACATGCTCACCACCCAGCGCCCGCCCGCCAGCCCGCGGGACTACCTGCAAGGCTACCTGGAGTACGCCCGCGCCCTGTCGGCCGGGGAGTTTGCCAGCGGCCACAGCCTGCTGGGGCGCCTGGTCACCGAGCGCCAGGATGCAAAGGTCCAGCACAACGCCCACAGCGACGGTTTCACCCAGGCGGTGGCGGCGTTCATCCGCACCCTGGGCTGGAGCCCGGTCAGCGCCAACGAAGGGGATGCCTTCGGCCTGGACTTTGCCATCGAGCATCCCGATACCGGGCTCTATGCCCTGGGCATCGAATGCGATACCCCGCGCCACGGCCTCCTGGCCCGCGCTCGCTCCCGGGAAATCTGGCGCCCTTCGGTGCTGCGCCGGGCCATTCCCCACCTGCACCGGGTCTCGTCGCAGGCCTGGTACCACGACCCGCAAAGCGAGCGCGCTCGCCTGCAGGCCGCCATCGAGCAGGCCCTGCAGCCGCTGGCCGGTGCCGATTCGGTGACGCAGCCCCAAGCCCTGGCAGACACGGAGCAAACCCCATGAGCGGCCCGAAAGTGGTGCGTATCGTCACCCGTGAAGAAATCCTGGAGATCTGCGCCGGCCACCTGCGGCGCCTGGAACAGGTGATTGCCCGCTGGGAAGAGCAGGCACAACGCCTGGGGCAACTGACCGAACAGGAACGGGCCGCCACCCACGAGCGGTTCAAACAGTTGCGCCAATTGATCGAGGCCGATCGCCTGCAGGACCTGCAAAAGCAGGTACCGATCGAGATCGAGTTCCTCAAGGACGATCTGCAACAACGGGAAAACCGCGCCGTGCAGCAAGCCACGCAACAGCGCCAACTGGCCCGCCGCCAGCGGGAAAACGCCGCCATCCTGTTGGGCGCCCTGCAAGGCAAGCCGCTCGCAGCCCAATTGCTGGAGCCGTTGCGGGCGATTGCCGATGGGCAGCCGGTGCCGGCTGTGGAGTCGATCCTGGCCCAGGGTTTCGCCAGCCTGGGGGCGGCAGTCGAAGAACAGGGCCTGAGCGAGGCCCAGCAGCAACTGGCCCGGCGCCTGCAAGGCGAAACCCCAACCCAGACCCTGGCGCAGTGGCGCGCCGCCCATGAGCAAGCGGAACCCAGACTGGAACGCATCGAGCAGCACATTGCCCAGTTGCTGACCCTTGATGATCAGGCCAGCGCCGAACCCTACCTGGCCAAGTTGCGCCAGATAGATGCAGAAACCCGCGTGCAGCAGCGCAACCTGCTGCTGGACAGCCTGGTGCTGGAGCTGGCCCAGGCCACCCGCGACAGCCAGGAGCGCCGCGCGCGCCTGGCGCGCCTTGAGGAACTGGCCAGCGAAGTGGCGACCTTGTGCCCCGCAACCGCCGAGAACGAGCTGGCCCAGGCCGGCCAATGCAGCCTGGCCCATATGGCGCCAGTGGACGGGCTGATTGCCCGTTTCAGTGCGCTGATCGAAGCCGAGCTGCAACAACGCGCCGCCCTGGCCCGCCGCCAGGCGGTACTCGAAGGGTTGGCCAGCCTGGGCTACGAAGTTCGCGAGGGCATGGCCACCGCCTGGGCCCAGGACGGCAGGGTGGTGCTGCGCAAGGGCGCCACTCCGGGGTATGGCGTGGAGGTGGGCGGCAATGCCGATAACGGCCGGTTGCAGGTACGCGCGGTAGCCCTCAGCGCCCAGCGCGATACCCAGCGCGACAAAGACATCGAGACCATCTGGTGCGGCGAGTTCCAGCGGCTGCAAGCCCTGCTGGCGGCCCGGGGCGACGACCTGAGCATCGAGAAAGCCCTGGCCGTAGGGGCGGTGCCGCTCAGGGAGGTGCTGCTGGACGACACCCAGCAGCAATACCGGGAGCAGGCGCAACAGCGCACCTGACCCGCCTCGCCCTGTGGGAGCCGGCTTGCCGGCGAAGACGATCTCTCGGGCCTCTTCGCTGGCAAGCCAGCTCCTACAATCCGCCTCCCCGTAGGAGTCGGCTTGCCGGCGAAGGCGATCTCGCGGGCCCGTTCGCTGGCAAGCCAGCTCCTACAAGGGGGCAGATGCTCAGAAGCCGGGGGCGATCTGGCCTTTGTAGCGGGTCAGGATGAACTGGCGCACGGCGTCGGAGTTCAGCGCCTTGGCCAGTTTCTGGATCCGCGGGTCGTTGATGTTGTCCGGGCGCGCCACCAGAAATTCGATGTACAGGTCCTTGCCCTTCTCCACGATCAAGGCGCTGTTGGTATCGATCCCGGCTTCCAGGGCGTAGTTGGCGAAGACAAACGCCAGGTCCACCTGGCTTACCGAGCGGGCCAGCAAGGCGCCTTCCAGTTCACGGATCTTCAGGTGCTTGGGGTTCTCGACAATGTCGCGCTGGGTGGCCAGGGTGTTGCTCGGGTCCTTGAGCTTGATCAGCCCCGCTTCATCCAGCAGCACCAGGGCCCGGCCGGTGTTCACCGGGTCGTTGGGAATCGACACACTGGCCCCGTCCTTGAGCTCGGCGATGCTCTTGATCCTGGTGGAATAGGCGCCGAACGGTTCGATGTGCACCCCCACCACGGGCACCAGGTCGGTGTGCCGGGTCTTGTTGAAGTCATCGAGGAACGGCCGGTACTGGTAGTAGTTGGCGTCGAGGTTCTTCAGCGCCAGCTGCTGGTTGGGCTGGATGAAGTCGGTGAACACCTTGATCTGCAGGTCCACGCCTTCCTTGGCCAGTTGCGGTTTGACGAATTCGAGGATCTCGGCGTGGGGCACCGGGGTCGCGCCCACCAGCAGCTTTTCGTTGGCGTTGACGCTCAGGGACAGTACGGCGGCCAATACGGCCAGGGTCTTCTTCATGGGTTGCTCCTAAGGCAGAGGCAGGCAGCCGTCGTGGGGCGCACGTGGGGCCGTGTTTCGGGTTGGGTTCGAAGAAATCGCTTCAACGGCGGCTGTAGTGCGCCACCAGGCGGTCGCCGGTCATCTGCAGGGCCTGCACCAGCACCAGCAGCAGGACCACGGTGACCACCATCACATCGGTCTGGAAACGCTGGTAGCCGTAGCGGATCGCCAGGTCGCCCAGGCCGCCGCCACCGATCACCCCGGCCATGGCGGTGTAGTCCACCAGCACGATGGCGGTCACCGTGACCGCCGCCAGCAGACCGCCCCGGGCTTCGGGCAGCAAGGTGTGGCGAATGATCTGCCAGGTGCTGCCGCCCATGGCCTGGGTCGCTTCCACCACCCCGCGGTCCACTTCCCGCAGGGCGGTTTCCACCAGCCGGGCAAAGAACGGCGTGCAGCCCACCACCAGCGGCGGGATAGTGCCCGGCACGCCAAGCGAGGTGCCCACCAGCAAGGTAGTCAGGGGAATCAGCACGATCAGCAAGATGATGAAGGGCAAGGAGCGCAGCATGTTGACTAGCACCGACAGCACCCGATACAGGCCCACCGCTTCATGCAACTGGCGCTTGCCGGTGAGAAACAGCAGCACGCCCAGGGGCAGCCCCAGCAGCACGGTAAAACCCAGGGCCGCGCCGAGCATGCTCAGGGTATCGACGCAGGCCTGGGCGATATCGGCCCAGTAAATGTTCTTGAACAGTTCGGCCATGGTTCAGGACCAGTCATGGCGCGGTGGCTTGATGTCGTTGAGCAACCAGTTGCCCACCACGTGGTATTTCCAGCGCACCGGGTCGTGCAGGGTATGCACCCGGGCGTTGCGCCAGTGGCGGTCGAAGTTGTGGCGCTTGAGGGTGGAACGGGTGCCCCCCAGTTCGAACAGTTTGTTGCTGGCCTCGATGGCGATTTCAGTGGTCAGCACCTTGGCCTTGGCCACCGCCAGGGAGGCCCGGGCCACATTGTCTTCATCGGGCGCCGGGCGGGCCGCGTCCAGGGCCAGGCCGGCCCGTTCCAGCAGGGCCTCGGCGGCTTCCAGGCGAATTTCCAGGGCCCCCACCTGGATGATGGTCAGCGGGTCTTCACTGGCCTTCTCCACCCCGGCATCGATCCACGGCCGGGCATGCTCACGCACGAAGGCGATGGTGTCGCGCAGCGCCGCCCGGGCAATCCCGGCGTCGATGGCGGCCGTGGTCAACTGGGCGAAGGGCCCGGCCAGGGTCGGGCTTTCGTAGGAACGGTAGGTGGGAAACAGGTTGAAGGCCGGCACCTTGAGGTCCTGGGCCAGTACGGTGCCACTGGAGGTGGTGCGCTGGCCGATGCTGTCCCAGTCGTCGATCACCGCCAGCCCCTCGCTGCCGCGAGGCACGAATGCCAGCTGGCCCCTGCCCTGCTCGTCCAGGGCCAGCACCGCCAGCCAATGGGCATACAGCGAACCGGTGCAGTAGCCCTTGCGGCCATTGATCACATAACCGTCACCCGAGCGGCGGACAGTGGCCTGGATGTCCTGAACGTTCTTGCCGCCGGTTTCCGACAACGCATTGGCAAAGCGATGGCCTTGCAGGGCCAGGGTGAAAAAGTGCGCCTGTTGCTCCGGCGTGCCCTGCAGGCGGATGTCTTCCAGCAGGCAGTAGTGGTTCTGCGGGATCTGCCCCAGGGACGGGTCGGCAGCGGAAATGATCGCGATGACCTCGGCCAGCACTGCATAAGACACCTGGGCGCCGCCGAATTCGCGAGGCACGCTGATGCCCCACAAGCCACTGTTGGAGTACAGGTCGACCACCTGCGCCGGTACTTCCCGGGTACGGTCGCGCTCGGCGTCCTGCTCCAGCAGGATCGCGGCCACTTGCCGGGCCACGGCCAGGGCTTCGGCGCCATCGCGGATCACATGGGCAGCGGGAGTGTGCAGGGGATAAACGGCAGATTCAGGCAATGCAGGCATACGGCGCTCTCGAGCGAATGAAGGTGACTGCCGCTCATTGCAGCTTCTGTGCCTAAAGCCTGCCCCAATGAATTCAAGGACTTGGGTAGGTATTTCACCCCTGCCTCAGGCCCTCTGCCGGGCAGATTGCTGGAACGCTGTTGATGGGCCAACAGTAGGCCAGTGTTGCCTGGACAACACCTCGTCGGCCCGTGCCGGGCAGGCAAGGGCCCGGGTATAGAGTGAAGCCTGCTCCACGCGGCGTCAGCGTCGCCCCAACAACAAGATCAAGGAGAAACCCCGATGAGCGTCAATCCCATTCCCGAAGGTTTCAGCGGCGTCACCCCTTACCTGGGCATCCAGCGCGCCGCCGAGGCCATCGAGTTCTACAAGAAGGCCTTCGACGCGGTGCAGATCATGCGCCTGGACATGCCCGACGGCAGGGTCGGCCATGCCGAACTGCGCATCGGCGGTTCGGCCATCATGCTCGGCAGCCCTTGCGAACAAACCCCGATGGGCAGCCCGGAAGCCCACAAGACGTCGGTCGGGCTGCACCTGTATGTGGAAGATGTCGACAGCCGCTTTGCCCAGGCGATCGCCGCGGGCGGCACCGAAGTGTCGGCGGTCAAGGACCAGTTCTACGGCGATCGCAGCGGCAGCCTGCGCGACCCTTTCGGGCATGTGTGGTTCCTCGCCAGCCGCAAGGAGGAACTGAGTGCCGAGGAAATCGGCCGGCGGGCCCGGGAAATGTTCCAGCAACAGGCCGGCTGAGCTTGCCCCTGTAGGAGCCGGCTTGCCGGCGAAGGCGTCTCGCGGCCCCGTTCGCGGGCAAGCCCGCTCCTACGGGGCCATGGGCATTGGCCAAACCAGTCAAGCAGCGGCTTTCACGAGGGTTTCGCAGCTTCGTAACATTTACTTTCATATCGCCTTTCGGGATTTACGATTCTCATTCGTCTTAATTAGATGCAGCAGGCCGCGTTGGCCCAGGCTATGCCCGGCGCTTTTTGTCCCGGGCCCGGTCCCGGGTTCCAGTGCCGCTCCATTCCTCGAATCAAGACGCCCATTCAATGTCGAAGAAGTCCCGTTCAAAAATCTGGTTTCTGGTGCACAGCTGGCTGGCCCTGCCCATCTGGTTCTTTGTGCTGATTGTCTGCGTCACCGGCACCCTGGCGGTGGTCAGCCAGGAGATCGTGTGGCTGGCCAACCCCGACGTGCGCGCCAGCAAGCCCAGCGATGACGCACAACCGCTGAATTACGACCAGATCGTCCAGGCCATCAAGCGTGCCGAACCCCAGACCCGGGTGGACACCATCGTCACCCCGGATGAAAGCCACTTCGCCCTGAGTGTCAGTGTCAGCTACCCGGACGGCCGCTCGCCGACGCTCTACGTCAACCCCTACACCGGGGTGATCCAGGGCACTAGCCCGCAGTTCGATTTCCAGGGCTTCACCCGCGCCCTGCACGGCTGGTGGCTGGTGCCCTTCACCAACGGCTACAGCTGGGGCTGGTACCTGGTGTCCTTGCTGGGCCTGCCCATGCTGGTGTCGCTGATCACCGGGCTGGTGGTCTACAAGAAGTTCTGGAAAGGCTTTCTCAAGCCGACCCTGCGCCTGCGCCACGGTGCACGGATCTTCTGGGGTGATTTCCATCGCCTGAGCGGTATCTGGTCAATCTGGTTCATCGCGGTGATCTCCATCACCGGCACCTGGTTCATGATCGAAGCGATTCTCTCGGACAACCACATCAGTATCTCCAGCGAACCCGTGGTCCCGGTGATCGCCCGCGAGCAAGTGCCAACCACGGGCGATGGCAGCCCGGCGCCGATGATCGGCCTGGACCAGGCCATCGGCATTGCCACACAGAAAATCCCCGGCTTCGACATCAGCTTCGTCAGCCTGCCGAGCAACGCCTACAGCCACCTGTATGTCGGCGGCCGCGGCTGGTATCCGCTGATGTACCAGACGGCCAACATCAACCCCTATACCGGCTCCCTGGACACCTCGCACCTGCTGGCGGACCGCAACACCCTGGAGTTCGTCACCGAATCCATGCGCCCGTTGCACACCGGTGATTTTGGCGGCCTCTGGATCAAGCTGATCTGGTTCTTCTTCGGCCTGGTGCTGAGCATGATGGTCCTCAGCGGCCTATTGATCTGGACCAAGCGTACCGCCCTGGCCACCGCCAACGCCCTCAAGCGTGAGGAGAAGGCCGCTCGTGCGCGTCCCGCCAGCAAACCCGTGCCGACGCCCACCCCGGCCATGAGCATCGAAACTTCGGAGAGCCACTCGTGAGCCAGACCCACAGCGCAACCGCGCCTTCGTTGCTGAGCCGGCTTTGGCACAAATGGCGCTTTCACCTGAACATCCTGCTGTTGCTGATCCCCCTGGGCTTCATGCCCAAGTACTTCGCCGACGTCGCATTGTTTCGGGGTGAAAGCGGCCTGGGGGAACGAGAAATCGGCGAAGTCCAGGTTGGCCCCTGGAGCCTGCGCCTGGCCGAGATGCGCAACGAAGCTCCCCGCAGCGATGGCCCCGCCGGCTACCTGAAAAGCTTCAACGCCGCCCTGTGCCAGGCCTGCATCGAGCCGGTCAAGGCCACCTACCTGCGCATCGGCAAGCCCCGCAGCCTGCGGGCCGCCGGGGTGATTTTCTTTGGCAGCCCGTACCGTATGGGCGCCAGCCTGCCCATCCCGGAAAAGACCAAGGCCGATTCCGAGCTGTGGATCACCATGGAAGGCTGGGACGGCAGCATGCACCAGGCATCCATTCCCCTGAGCCAGGCGTCACCGGCCACCGTGGCCTGGCTCGAAAAACAAGGAGGCAAACGATGAGTTGCGCAGTATCCACCCGGCGCCTCGGCGCCGTTGCCCTGTTGCTGCTGGGCGGCGCCTTCAGCCACAGCGCCCTGGCCCACAACCCGATGTGCGAGTGCAAGGCCATAGACGCCGAGCAGATCCGCTGCACCGGTGGTTTTTCCGATGGCAGCGGCGCCCCGGGGGTGACCCTGGACGTGATCGGCTACGACGAAACCATCCTGGTGCCGGGCAAGCTGGGGGCCGACTCGACCCTGACCTTCAAGAAACCTTCCAGCGAGTTCTACGTACTCTTCGATGCGGGCCCCGGCCACGTGGTCGAGATCGACCAAGCGGATATCGAGGCCCCATGACTCCTGCCACCACCCAGGTCGTGCGCCCCGCCGGCGCCGGCCATGAAACCCTCTATGTACTGTTGCTGTGTGCACTGATTCTGAGTGTGGCTGCCACCGTGGTGCTGTGGCGCGGCGAAGAAACCGCGACCGGCAGTGTCGCCAGCCACCAGCTGGACGCGCGCCGCGACCTCAGCGCAGGCGAACAGGGCATCTATGCCGACCTGCGGGTGACCCTCGACGAAATCCACCTGCTGCGCGCCGAAAGCCAGGACCTGCCGACCCCCGAGGAGCTGGCCGGCGAAGGCTTCGCGCCCTTCGCCCAGGACGCCAGTTCGGTGAGCCGCGGTGGCCATATCTGGACAGTGCAGAACCAGGCCTACCTGGGTCTGAGCCAGAACCCGCAAGTGGCCGGCTCCTTTCTGATGCGCATCGACGCCGAAGATGACACCCAGGTGGATATCTGGCTCAACCGCGCCCCTTCTGCCGCCCTGCCCGCTGACCTGGGCGACGAACCACTGGCCGCCGCCGGCTGGCAACAGGTGGTGGCGCAATTCGATGCCGGAGTAACCCGCCAGCATCGCCACTGATCATTCGCATTCACCCGAGAGAAGACCGCTTGCCCATGCCTATTTCATCTCAACGCCGCCCCTTTCTGCAGGTGCTGCTGGTCAGTCTGCTGGCCCTGATGCTCAGCCCCCTGGCCAGCGCCGACCCGGCCAAGCGCCTGCGCATCGGCATCACCTTGCACCCCTACTACAGCTACGTGGCCAATATCGTCGGTGACAAGGCCGAGGTGGTGCCGCTGATTCCCGCCGGCTTCAACCCCCACGCCTACGAACCCCGGGCCGAGGACATCAAGCGCATCGGCACCCTGGACGTGATCGTGCTCAACGGCGTGGGCCACGATGACTTCGCCGACCGCATGATCGCCGCCAGCGAGCGCCCGGACATCCCGGTGATCGAAGCCAACGAAAACGTGCCGCTGCTGGCCGCCACCGGGGTGGCCGCGCGAGGCGCCGGCAAAGTGGTCAATCCGCACACCTTCCTCTCCATCAGCGCCTCCATCGCCCAGGTCAACAACATCGCCCGGGAGCTGGGCAAGATGGACCCGGCCAACGCCAAGACCTACACCCAGAACGCCCGCGCCTACGGCAAGCGCCTGCGGCAGATGCGCGCCGACGCCCTGGCCAAGCTGACCCAGGCGCCCAATGCTGACCTGCGGGTGGCCACGGTGCATGCTGCCTACGACTACCTGCTGCGCGAGTTCGGCCTGCAAGTCACCGCGGTGGTGGAACCGGCCCACGGCATCGAGCCCAGCCCCAGTCAGCTGAAAAAGACCATCGACCAACTGCGGGAACTGGACGTCAAGGTGATCTTCTCGGAGATGGACTTCCCCTCCACCTACGTCGAGACCATCCAGCGCGAATCCGGGGTCAAGCTCTACCCGCTGTCGCACATTTCCTACGGCGACTACAGCGCCGAGAAATACGAGAAGGAAATGAAGGGCAACCTCGACACCGTGGTCCGGGCCATCCAGGAGGCCGGGGCATGACCGCCATCGAGACCCTGCTGCGGGGCCCGGCCATCGAGTTCGATCAGGTCAGCCTGACCCTGGGCAACACCACCATCCTCGACCACGTGACCTTCCAGGTGCAGCCCGGCAGCGTGCACGCACTGGTGGGCCCCAACGGCGGCGGCAAGAGTTCGCTGATCAAGACCCTGCTGGGGCAGATGCCGCACCAGGGCCAATTGCGCCTGCAATGGCCGGATGCGCCCGGCACCCTCGGCTACGTGCCCCAGGCCCTGGAGTTCGACCGTGGCCTGCCGATGACCGTGGACGATTTCATGGCTGCCATGTGCCAGCGCCGCCCGGCCTTTCTCGGCCTCAGCCGACATTACGCCCAGGCCATAGGCGAGGCCCTGGAACGGGTCGGCATGCAAGACAAGCGCAAACGGCGCATGGGGGCTCTGTCCGGCGGTGAACGCCAGCGCGTGCTGCTGGCCCAGGGTCTGATCCCGGCCCCGCAACTGCTGGTACTGGACGAACCGATGTCGGCCCTGGACGAGGCCGGGATCCAGGTCTTCGAACGCCTGCTCCACGATTGGCGCCAGAGCGGCATCACCCTGCTGTGGATCGAGCACGACCTGGAAGCCGTGGGCCGTCTGGCAGACCGGGTCACCGGCCTCAATCGCCGGGTGCTGTTCGACGGCCCGGCGCAGCAGACCCTGACCCCGGAGCGCCTGCTCAGCCTGTTCTCCACTCATCCACGAACCGCCGGGAGTGCTGCCTGATGACCTATGAAGCTTTTCGCCTGATGGTCCAGGGCTGGGCTTCGGCCGGCTACCTGCCCGAAGCCCTGGCCTACGGGTTCGTGGTCAACGCCCTGCTGGCCGGCCTGCTGATCGGGCCGGTGCTCGGTGGCCTGGGCACCCTGGTGGTGGTCAAGCGCTTCGCCTTCTTCTCCGAAGCGGTAGGCCACGCTGCCCTCACCGGGGTGGCCATCGGCATTCTCCTGGGCGAGCCCTACACCGGCCCCTACGGCAGCCTGTTCGGCTACTGCCTGCTGTTCGGCATCCTCCTCAACTACCTGCGCAACCGCACCGGCCTGGCCCCGGACACCCTGATCGGCGTGTTCCTCTCGGTGTCCCTGGCCCTGGGCGCCAGCCTGCTGCTGATCCTCGCCGGCAAGATCAACGTGCACATCCTGGAAAACGTGCTGTTCGGCTCGGTGCTCACGGTCAACGGCAGCGACCTCTTGGTGCTGCTGATCGTCGGCGCCCTGGTGCTGGGCCTGAGCCTGCCGTTGTACAACCGCATCATGCTGGCCAGCTTCAACCCGCAGCTGGCGGCGGTACGCGGCGTAGCGGTGAAGACCCTGGACTACCTGTTCGTGATCCTGGTGACCCTGATCACCGTGGCCGCGGTCAAAGTCATCGGCGCCATCCTGGTAGGCGCCCTGCTGGTGATTCCGGCCGCCGCGGCACGCCTGCTGAGCCAGTCGCTCAAGGGCTTCTTCTGGATCTCGGTGAGCATCGCCACCGTCAGCACCCTGTGCGGCATCCTGCTGCCGATCGTCTTCGACCTGCCGGTGCCCTCCGGCGCCGCGATCATCCTGGTGGCCGGTGTCGCCTTCGCCCTGGCCGCCATCGCTCGCGGCACTGTCCCCAGCCTGAAAGGGAATATCGGATAAATGCACAGTTCATTGCCTCACCTGTCACTGCGTCGCCTGACCCTGGCCCTGGCCCTCGGCGGCCTGATCAGTACTCCGGCCCTGGCCGAGCGCGACCACTTCGAACCGATGCGCGTGGTCGCCAACCACGGCATGGGCAACACCGCGCTGCACAGCGCCACCTCAAGCAAATCACCGACGGTGCTGGCTTCCCTACCGGTAACTTTCGGCCTGGGGCAGATCCTGCTGCAGGGTACCGACATCAAGCTGGAACGGGCCGCCCCGGCCAACCTGCCGGGCTCGCGGCAGACTGCCTATTTCACCGGGCGTGGCGCTCCGGCCCTGGCCAAGCTGGCGCTCAATGCCGACGCAGTGATCGGCCTGCGCTCGATCTGGCCGGACGACCCGCTGTACCCCAACGCCCGGCGCAGCAACATCCGCATCGTCGAGATCGACGCTGCACGCCCGGTGGACGGCGCCCTGCCCGGGGTGGCCCTGCAACCGGGCAAGAGCGACGGGCTCAACGCCCAGCCCTGGCTGTCCAGCAACAACCTGGGGCGCATGGCCGACGTGCTGGCGGCGGACCTCGCGCGGCTGGCGCCCGAAGCCAAACCGCAGATCGAAAGCAACCTGGCGGGCCTCAAACAGCGCCTGCTGAAACTCAGCGCCGACAGCGAAGCGCGCCTGGCCGAGGCCGACAACCTCAGCGTGCTGAGCCTCTCCGAGCACTTCGGGTACCTGGTCAGTGGCCTGAACCTGGAACTGCTGGAAGTGGACGCCCGGGCCGACAACGAATGGACCCCCGAGGCCCTGAAAAAGCTGCAAGCCCGGCTCAAGGACAACGATGTGGCCCTGGTCCTGCACCACCGCCAGCCGTCCGATGCACTGAAAGCCGCCATCAGCGCCGGCGGCAGCCAGCTACTGGTGCTGGAAACCGACAGCGCCGACCCGCTCGCCGAACTGGAAGGCAACCTGCAGAAAGTCACCCAGGCCCTGAGCCTGTAGCCGCTGCCGCAGGCTGCGAACGGCTGTGCAGGAGACGCTGCTCTTGAGATCGCTGAAGGTCCTGCGGACCTTGGCGCAGCTTCGCCATGGCTCAGCAGCGGCTACAGTCGGGGTCAGGGGGCCGGGGCCGCTTACATATTCCCTCAAGATCGCGCGCATTTCCCGGTGCTAGTCTGCGCTTCGCCAAAAGCCCAGAGAAGAAGCCCGCGCCATGAGCGACTACGTAAAACTCAACAAGACCAACTGGGACGAACGCGCGCCCCTGCATGCCGCCTCGGCGGACTACGCGGTGCAGCGTTTTGTCGACGAAGCCGGCTATCTGTCCGACGTGGTGCAGTTCGACCGGCCCTTGCTGGGGAATATCCGAGGCCTGCGCGGGGTGCATCTGCAATGCCATATCGGCACCGACACCCTGTCCCTGGCCCGCCTCGGCGCGCAGATGAGCGGCGTGGATTTTTCCCCGGCGTCCCTGGCGGAAGCCCGAACCCTGGCCCGACGCTGCAATACGCCTATCGACTACCACGAGTCCGACGTGTTCCTGGCCGCCGAGGTACTGCCCCAAGGCAACTTCGATCTGGTCTACACCGGCATCGGTGCCCTGTGCTGGCTGCCGAGCATCGAGCGCTGGGCGCAGACCGTCGGCGCCCTGCTCAAGCCCGGTGGCCGGCTGTTCATCCGCGAAGGCCACCCGATGCTCTGGGCCATCAACGAAGATCACCACGACTCATTGCGGGTGGAACTGCCCTACTTCGAAACCCGCGAGCCTCTGGTCTGGGACGACGAAAACACCTACGTGGAAACCGACAGCCCCCTCAAGGCCACCATGACCCACGAATGGAACCACGGCCTGGGAGAGATCATCAGCGCCTTGCTGGCCCAGGGCCTGGACATCACGGGACTGGTGGAGCACCAGAGCATCCCCTGGGAAGCCCTGCCCGGGCAGATGGTGGTGGATGAACGCGGCGAATGGCGACTCAAGGAAGCGCCATGGCGCCTGCCACTGAGCTACACCTTGCAGGCCGTCAAACGCGGGGGCTGATCGCCCGGCATGAAAAACCGCCAAGCTCAAGAAGGCACCGCCTCTGTAGCCGCTGCCGCAGGCTGCGAACGGCTCCGTAGGAGGCGCTGCTCGTGAGATCGCTGAAGGTCCTGCGGCCCTTTGCGCAGCTTCGCCATGGCTCAGCAGCGGCTACAGAACAATCTTGATCCGGGATCTTCGTAGCCGCTGCCGCAGGCTGCGAACGGCTCCGCAGGAGGCGCTGCTTTTGAGATCGCTGAAGGTCCTGCGGCCCTTTGCGCAGCTTCGCCACGGCTCAGCAGCGGCTACAGAACAATCTTGATCCGGGATCTTCGTAGCCGCTGCCGCAGGCTGCGAACGGCTCCGCAGGAGGCGCTGCTCTTGAGATCGCTGAAGGTCCTGCGGCCCTTTGCGCAGCCTCGCAGGCTCGGCAGCGGCTACAGGTCAGCCGGCTACGGCCTGCTGGTCCATCTTCTGGCGCAGGCTCAGGGGGCGCATGTCGGTCCAGACTTCTTCGATGTAGGCCAGGCAGTCCTTCTTGAAACCGCTCTTGCCCACAGTGCGCCAGCCCTGGGGCACGGCCTTGTAGTCGGGCCAGATCGAGTATTGCTCTTCATGGTTGACCACCACCTGGAACAGGATGTCCTCACGGTCGAATACTGAAGTCATTGCTTGTCTCCATCACTGATAAGGTTCGCCGCGCTCAGCGCACGGCGGTTGTGTAGAAGGAACGAAACGGCGGGGCAAAAAATTAGAGGCTGGCCACTGCCGCCGCTACGGCTTTGCTGAAGATCTGGGCCACCTGGTCGATCTGCGCTGCGGTGATTACCAGCGGCGGCAGGAAACGCACCACGGCGCCGTGGCGCCCGCCCAGCTCCAGGATCAGCCCGCGCTTGAGGCATTCGCGCTGCACCAGCGGTGCCAGGCGCGCATGCTGGGGTGGATGGCCCTGGGCATCCGGCACGCCGGCCGGGTCCACCAGCTCTACCCCGAGCATCAGGCCACGACCACGGATATCCCCCAGTTGCGGGAAGTCGCGCTGCAGGATCAGCAGGTGCTCGCGCAAGCGCTCGCCCATGGCCGCCGCGTGCTCGGGCACCCGGTGTTCCTTGAGGTAGCGCATCACCGCGGAACCGGTGGCCATGGCCATCTGATTGCCGCGGAAGGTGCCGGCGTGGGCACCCGGCTGCCAGGTGTCGAGCCAGTCGCGATAGACCATCACCGCCAGCGGCAGGCTGCCGCCGATGGCCTTGGACATCACCACCACATCGGGAATGATCCCCGCGTGCTCAAAGGCGAACATCTTGCCGGTGCGACCGAAGCCGCTCTGGATTTCATCGACGATCAATGCCACCCCGGCCTTCTCGGTGATGCGGCGCACACCTTGCAGCCATTCCAGGTCGGCCGGGATCACCCCGCCCTCGCCCTGCACCGCCTCGACAATCACTGCCGCTGGCAGGGCCACCCCGGCTTCCGGATCGGTGAGCAGGTTTTCCAGGTAATGCAGGTTGACCTTGACCCCTTCGGCGCCCCCCAGCCCGAACGGGCAGCGGTAGTCATAGGGGAACGGCAGGAACTGCACGCCGTTGTTCAGCAGCCCGGCCAGGGCGCGCTTGGGCCCCAGGCTGCCCATCAGGCTCAGCGCACCCTGGCTCATGCCGTGGTAACCGCCCTGGAACGACAGCACGGTGCTGCGCCCGGTAGCGGTGCGCGTAAGCTTCAGCGCGGCTTCCACTGCATCGGTGCCGGTGGGGCCGCAGAACTGGATCCTGGCCTCGCCAGCCAGGGCCTCGGGCAACAGGCCGAACAGGTCCTGGACGAACTGGTCCTTGACCGGGGTGGTCAGGTCCAGGGTCAACAGCGGCAATTCATCGGCCAGCACCTGCTGGATCGCGGCGATCACCACCGGGTGATTGTGGCCCAGGGCCAAAGTCCCGGCACCGGCCAGGCAATCGATGAAACGCCGGCCCTCGACGTCTTCGACGTGAATGCCGCTGGCCCGCTTCAGGGCCAGGGGAATGCGTCGCGGATAGCTGCGGGCATTGGATTCCTGGCGGCTCTGGCGGGCCAGCAGGGGCGACTCGTCGAACTGGTAAAGCGTCTCTTGCGGGGCGGCGCCAAGGCCCACCGGCGAATCTTCCATCAGGCTGGTAACGGCTGACATGTCTCGAACCCTCACGCTGCAATTTGAGCAAAACGGCCACCGGCCGGATGCGCAGCCCAAGCGCGGGCGCGCACTGACAGGTTTTCCTGTTCTAAAAACGCTTCAGCGCGGCGGGGATTTACACCCCAAGGCGAGGAAATTGCACATGCCGCCCCGTAGGAGCCAGCTTGCTGGCGAAGGCGGTCTAAAGGGCCTCTCCGCTGGCAAGCCGGCTCCTACAGTGGACGGTGATGGGTCAGGCGCGGTGGGCAGGCAGGGTCAGTTCGACGCGCAGGCCGTCGGGGCGGCTGTCGAAGTGCAGCTCGCAACCGCAACGCTGGACAATGGCCTGGACAATCGCCAGGCCCAGGCCGCAACCGCTGCTCTGGCTGTCACGCCAGAAGCGCTGCGTCAGGTGCTGCAGGTTTTCTGCGGGGATGCCCGAGCCATGGTCACGCACCTGGAAGCGCAGGCGACCGGCGACAATCTCCAGATTCAACTCCACCGGGCACTCTTGCGGCGTATGCCGCAGGGCGTTGTCCAGCAGGTTGCGCAAAGCGGCAATGGCCAAGGTCGAGGGCATTTCCACCGGGGCCTCGGCAGCGTTGTCCCCCAGGTGCACCTTGACCCGGGCGCGGGCGCCCACGGCAGCATCCTGGATCGCCAGGCGCGCCACCTGCTCGGCGTTGCAGTGCACACCGTCATCGAACGACAGGCTGCCCTCGACCCGGGCCAGCAACAGCAGTTGCTCCAGGGTCCGGTGCATGCGGTCGGCGCCTTCTTCGGCTCGGGCCAGGGACTGGTCACGGGCCGCACCTTCGGTCATGCGCGCGACTTGCAGGTGAGTCTTGATTGCGGTCAACGGGCTGCGCAGCTCGTGGGCTGCGTCACCGGTCAGCCGGCGCTCGCGTTCGATGGTCTTGGCGATGCGCTGGAACAGCTGGTTCTGGGTTTCCAGCAACGGCCGCAGCTCACTGGGCATGGGCTGGATCTGCAGCGGCTCCAGGGAATCGGCGCTGCGGCGCATCAGGGCGTCGCGGATCCGGTTCAGTGGTGCCAGGCTCTGGCCGATGCCCAGCCACAGCAGCCACAGGCAGCCGAGCAAGGCCACGCCCACCGGCACCGAAGCCGCCAGCAGCACCGACATGTTCAGGGCTTCGCGCTCGACCTGGCGATCCGCGGTGGTGATGCGCATGTCGCCGCGCACCAGGGTGAAGGTGCGCCAGGGCGCGCCGTCGATCATCTGGTCGTGAAAGCCCAGTTTCTCGGCTTCCAGCGGGTGCTCCGGAGTGCTGTGGCTGCGGGCCAGGATCTGCCCACGCAAGGAACTGACCTGGCAGGCCATGCCCCCGGGAATGGTCAGGGCCGCACTATTGATCTGATTGCCCGGGGCGTGGGACGGCAGCGTCGGCATCTGTTCCAGCAGGCCGGCCACCATGCGCGCCGAGGCCACCAGGCGCTGGTCCAGGGAGAACATCATCTGATTGCGCAGATCACTGAGCATCCAGGCCGCGGCCAGGGCCCAGATCAGAATGAAGGCAGCGCCGAGGGTCATGCTCAGGCGCAGGCGCAGGCTCCTCACTTACGGATTCTCCTCGCCATCCGCCGGGCCCAGGCGATAGCCCAGGCCACGCACGGTTTCGACGATACCGTTGCCGAGTTTGCGTCGCAGGTGGTGGATGTGCACATTCAGCGCGTTGCTCTCCAGCTCATCGTTGAAGCCATAGACGCTGTCCTTGAGCTGCTCGCTGGAGAGCACCCGGCCGCGGTTGTGCAACAGCGCCTGGAGCAGCGATTGCTCGCGCCGGGACAAGTCCACCGGCTGGCCGCCGAGCAGGGTTTCCCGGGTGCTGGGGTCGTAGGTCAGGCGTCCGTGTTCAATGAGGTTGACGCTGCGACCCGCCACCCGGCGCAACAGGGTGTGCAGGCGCGCCGCCAGTTCCCGCAGGTCGAAGGGCTTGAGCAGGTAATCGTCGGCACCGGCCTGCAAGCCATCGACCCGGTCGGTCACCGAGTCGCGGGCGGTGAGGATCAGCACCGGAATCTCCAGGCCCTGCTGGCGCTGCTGCTTGAGCAGCTTCAAACCGTCTTCATCCGGCAGGCCAAGATCCAGTACCATCACGTCGAAATCGGCCACGCCGAGCATGGCCCGCGCTGCCGAAGCGGTGGCCACATGCTCGACCGTCAGGCCCTGGGCCGTGAGGCCGGCGACTATCCCGCTGGCAATCAGCTCATCATCTTCACAGACAAGTACGTGCATGGTCGGTCCTGTACAAAGGCGTTGATTAAGCGGGCTGCGGATTAAGCGGACATTATGCCCGCCGTTTCCTGGCCACAAGCCAAGTATGGTTAATCATCGGTTAATCAGGACCGGCCATTGTGCTCGCAACTTGCACCGGTTTAAGGCTTGGCCATGCGTCGATTGTTTCTCCTGTTGTTCATGCTCTTCACCACACTGGCGCACGCCGGCAACAACCCGTTCGAGGTCAAGCCCGACTTCCTGCCGGTGGGCAAGGCCTTCGTCTTCACCTCCGAGCGCCTGCCTTCGGGGGAAACCCAGCTGTTCTGGCAGATCGCCGACGGCTACTACCTGTATCAGAAGCGCCTGAAGTTCGACGGCGTGGCGCCAGAGCTGCAACCCACCCTGCCGGCCGGTGAAGACCACAGCGACGAATTCTTCGGCCAGCAGACGGTGTATCGCCAGGGCCTGGAAGTGAAGCTGCCGGCCGCCGCCAGCGGCAAGGTCAAGCTGGGCTGGCAGGGCTGTGCCGACGCCGGCCTGTGCTACCCGCCGCAAACCCTGGAAGTGGACCTGGGCGGTGCGCCCACAGTCGCTGCCGCCAACTCTGCGACAACCAGCAACGGCTCGGCCCAGGACCAGTTGCTGGCCAATGAGCTGCAACAGAAATCCTGGGGCCTGGGCCTGCTGGCCTTCTTCGGCTTCGGCCTGCTGCTGGCCTTCGCCCCTTGCTCACTGCCGATGTTGCCGATTCTCGCCGGCATGGTCGTCGGCAGCGGCGCCAGCCCGCGCCGCGGTTTGGCCCTGGCCTCAAGCTACGTGCTGTGCATGGCCCTGGTGTATGCCGGCATGGGGGTGATCGCCGCCCTGCTGGGCAGCAACCTGCAGGCCTGGCTGCAACAACCCTGGGTGCTGGGCAGTTTCGCCGCCCTGTTCGTGCTGCTGTCGCTGCCGATGTTCGGTTTCTTTGAATTGCAGATGCCCGCAGTCCTGCGCGACCGCCTGGAAGGTGCCAGTCGCCAGCGCCAGGGCGGTAGCCTGATCGGCTGTGGCGCTCTCGGCGCGCTGTCTGCGCTGCTGGTGGGCCCGTGCATGACCGCGCCCCTGGCCGGTGGCCTGCTGTACATCGCCCAGACCGGCAATGCCCTGTTTGGCGGCCTGGCGCTGTTCGCCCTGGGCCTGGGCATCGGCCTGCCCCTGCTGTTGCTGGTGACCGTGGGCAACCGCTTCCTGCCCAAGCCGGGGCCGTGGATGAACCTGCTCAAGGGCGTGTTCGGCTTCCTGTTCCTGGGCACCGCCATCTACATGCTGCGCCCGGTACTGGGCGCCAGCCTGTGGATAGGTTTGTGGGGCGCCCTGGCCCTGGTACTCGCCTACTGCGCCTGGCAACAGCGGGCCATCGCCGGGCGGCTGGTGCACGCCTTCGGTGCCAGCTCGGTACTGTTCGGGGTCTGGGGCAGCATGCTGCTGGTGGGCGCCGCCGGTGGCAGCGACGAGCTGTGGCGGCCACTGAAGGTCTACAGCGGTGGCGGTGTGGCCAGCAGCGTCACTGCCCATGATGCCTTTACCACCGTGAAGTCCCCGGCCGAGCTGCAAAGCGCCCTGGACAATGCTCAGGCCCAGGGCCAGTGGGTGCTGTTGGACTACTACGCCGACTGGTGCGTGTCCTGCAAGATCATGGAGAAAACCGTGTTCGGCCAGCCCCAGGTCCTGGATGCCCTGAAGGACGTGCGCCTGCTGCGCCTGGACGTGACCCTGGACAACGCCGACGGCCGCGAACTCCTGAGCCGCTACAAAGTGCCGGGGCCACCGAGCATGCTGTGGATCGGCCCGGACGGCAGCGAGCGCCGCAGCCAGCGCATCACCGGCGAAGTGGATGCCAGCACCTTCCTGCAACGCTGGACCCAGACCCGGGAAGCCCGTTGATGCTGACCTTTACCATCGGCACCTTTGCCATCGCCCTCAACCACCTGCTGCTGATCAGTGCCCTGGCCCTGGCCACCCTGGTGGGCTGGCGCGTGGCCAAGCGCGGCGGTGACAACCCTGAGTCGGTGCTGTTTTCGCTGTTCCTGCTGGGCATGCTGGCGGCGCGGATCAGCTTCGTCATCGCCTACTGGAAGCACTACCGCCACGACCTGTGGATGATCATCGACCTGCGCGACGGCGGCTTCCTGGCGTGGCCCGGGGTCATCCTCATGCTCCTGGCGGCCCTGGCCTGGGGCTGGAAACGCCCGGCGCTGCGCCGCCCATTGGGTGCCGGAGTGGCCAGCGGCCTGGCCTTCTGGCTGCTGGCCACCCTGGCCCTGACCCTCTACGACCAGGGCACGCGCCTGCCGGAAGTGGCCCTGCGCAACGCCGCCGGCGAAACCGTGCAACTCACCGACTACCAGGGCGGCCCGCTGGTGATCAACCTCTGGGCCACCTGGTGCCCACCGTGCCGCCGGGAGATGCCGGTGCTGGAAAGAGCCCAGCAGCAACGCCCGGACCTGACCTTCCTGTTCGTCAACCAGGCCGAAAGCATGCAAAGCGTCAGCACCTTCCTGGCCACCCAGGACCTGAACCTGAACAACGTGCTGTTCGACGGCAGTGGCCGCCTGGGCAAGGCCGTGGGCTCCATGGCCCTGCCGACTACGCTGTTCTATAGCGCCGATGGCCGCCTGCTGGGCAGCCACCTGGGGGAACTCTCGGAAGCCAGCCTGGCCCGGGCCCTGGAAAACTTCGACGGCGCCCACCCGACCTCGGTCGCCCCTTCAAGGAAACTGCCATGCCCTTCATCCGCCACTTGCTGAGCCTGTCTTTGGGCGCGGCGTTGCTCAACGCTCCGCTGCTACAGGCCGAGGAACTGCCTGCACCGATCCGCAAGATCGAAGAAAAAGGTGCCAAGATCATCGGCAGCTTCGACGCCCCGGACGGCCTCAAGGGCTACGCCGCGCAGTACCAGAACCGCGGCATGACCCTGTACCTCACCCCTGACGGCAAGCACGTGCTGCTGGGCAACCTCTACGATGCCGACGGCAAGGACCTGAGCGCCGAACCCTTGCAGAAACTGGTCTACGCGCCCATGGCCAAGGAAGTCTGGGGCAACCTGGAAAAGAGCAACTGGATCGCCGACGGCAAGGCCGATGCACCACGCATCGTCTACCTGTTCAGCGACCCCAACTGCCCCTACTGCAACATGTTCTGGGAACAGGCGCGGCCCTGGGTCAAGGCTGGCAAAGTGCAGTTGCGGCATATCATGGTGGGCATCATCCGCGAAGACAGCCCGGGCAAATCCGCCGCCCTGCTGGCCGCCAAGGACCCGCAGCAGGCCCTGCAGGATCACGAAAAGGCCGGCAAGGGCAGCGCCCTCAAGCCGCTGGCCAGCATTCCCGCAGCGGTGCAGGCCAAGCTCGACGCCAACATGAAACTGATGGAAGAGCTAGAGCTGTCGGCGACCCCGGCGATCTTCTACCTCGACGACAAGGGTGAGCTGCAACAGCAGCAGGGCGCCCCGGCCCCGGGCAAGCTGACCCAGATCCTCGGCCCGAAATAAATCCCCGCCCCTGTAGGAGCCGGCTTGCCGACGAAGGCGTCCTTGCGACGGGCGCCTGGCTTGCGGGCCCCTTCGCTGGCAAGCCAGCTCCTACGACGGAAAAATCGCGCTTCAACCATTGCGCTGTAAAAACGCCAACAAGGCCCGGGTCACGAATTCCGGGTTCTCCAAGCTGGAAATATGCCCGGCCTCGGGAACCAGCTGGTAAGGGCAGCCGATGCGTTCGGCCATCTCGATGGTTTCCGCCGGCGGCCGCGGCTGGTCCTGGTCGCCGCACAGCAGCAAGGTGTTGCGCGCATCCAAATGCGCCAACTGATCCAGCACATCCGCCCGGCTGAAGGTAATGCGCCCCATGGGAATCACGCTCTGGCGCAGGCGCTCGGCCGGCAGCGCCGCGAGGTTGGCGCGAAAATCCTGGAACAGCGCCGACTGCCGATCGATACCCGGACGGAAGAAGATCGGCACCACGATATCCAGCAGCGCTTCGGCGATCAGGCCGCTGTCCTCGATCTGCTGGAACAGGGAAAAGTAATACTGCCGGGTCGGCTCAGGCTCGGCGCCCAGGTAAGTGTCCATCAGCACCAGCCCGTCGATGCGCTGCGGCGCCGCCAGGGCCAGACGCGCGCCCCACATGCCGCCCACCGACAAGCCCACCAGGGTCACCCGTTCGATCTGCAAATGATCGAGCAAGGCCAACATCTGCCGTGCCACATCGTCCAGCGACGCGGTGCCTGCCGGCAACGGCCCGGACTGGCCATGGCCCCACAGGTCCACGGCAATCACCCGGTACTGTGCCGACAACGCCTCGATCTGCGGCGCCCACATGCTCGTGTCCCACAAATAACTGCCGGCCAGGAACACCACCGGCCCCTGGCCCTGGTCAAGGTAGTGCAACGGTTGTCCATCGAGGGTGGCGAAAGGCATCGGCTAGCTCCTATAGGGAATGACGAAAAAGGTCCGACAGACTGTGCCGTGAACCAGGCTCAGTCAATCGGACCGGGGCGACAAAAACGTATCAGGAGATGCCCGGATTCAGGCCCCGCGCTGGCCGTCGAGCAAGGCCTCCACCACCGCGCGGGCCATCTCCACCGAATGCACCATGGACCAGATCAGCCCGCGCTCCAGGCCGCTGCCCTGCTGGGTGATTTCATCGCAGACCTCTTCGGCGCATTTGAGCAACAACGCCACGTGCACCAAGGCCTCTTCGGCGCTAACGCCTTCGCGCACGCTGAACAGCGAGTCGGGGGAAACGGGTTTGGCTTGGGTCGTGAGCTGGAACAGCGCGGAGTCCAGCGGTTGCCGGGCCAGGGCCACGCGCAGGGTGGCGTTGGCGGCCTTGAGGGCGGGATCGCGATAGGACGTGGGGGGATCGGGGACGAGCTTTTTCATGGTCAAACTCCTGGTAATGACAAGGAGCTGACACCGTTCGCTTGCACACGAATAAGGTGGCAGCCGTACGCGGGTGTGCAAGACCGAGTTACCAGAACCCCGGCAGATCCGAAGATCTCCCGCGCACGGCCGCCATAACACGGCGAACATGAAATCGCTCAGGCATGACTGAGCGCTTATGCGTCTGGTAACGGTCGGACTTGCACATCCGAGCCATCGATTGGGCGATGGCTCCGGAACCCTAGCCCGCCCACCCGACGCATTCAAGCGGCCCGCAGTTTCTCGGAAATGCCTTACAAAAGAAAGCGACTAAACGCCATCCCAGCGACCTTTCAACCGGCTTGCCGGCGAAGGCGTCCGTCAGTTTGGCGCATGGCTTGTGGGCCTCTTCGCTGGCAAGCCAGCTCCTACAACACGTATCCCCACCCATCACACGTATCTACACCCGTAGGAGCCGGCTTGCCGGCGAAGGCGTCCTTCAGGCTGGCGGATGGCTTGCGGCCTCTTCGCTGGCAAGCCAGCTCCTACAGAGGGCGTGTACGCCTTAGGGCTGGGCCTCAGCGGTACTCTTCCGGCGCCTCGCGTTCGAGGATTTCCTCCAGGTCGCTCAGGTCACCGCGCTCCTTGAGAATGCCGCTGACCTGATCGATCCACTCCTGCTCCGAGGCAATCCCCGCCCAGGACTGGCTGCCGAAGCCGTGATATGGCCGATCATCGAAGGTGCTGATCAGCAACTGGTTGAAGCGCCTGGTGTCCAGGTTGTTGCGCTGGACCTGCACTTGCAGCGCCCCCAGCACTTTCTGCTGCTCTTGCGGGTTGGGGCGATAGTGGTAGAGCCGCGGCGTGCTGAGCACCAGGAACTCCGGTGGCAGGTTTTCATCGATGGCCGCCTGCAGGCGGTAATGACCATCGAGAATCAGGTGGCAGTTCAGGCCGCTGACATACCACAGCAGGATCGGCGGCAAGCTGCCTTCGCGGGCTTTTTTGCGCCACCATTTCAAGCGCCCGGAATGGGGGTCCACGGCATGCAGGCCGACCACCGCCCCGCCGCCCTCGTACAACTCGACCCAGCGCGCCGAGCCGGGCTGCTGATTGTCGAGGATGTTGCGGCCGTAGATCGCCCACTGCGGCATATGGCTCTGGGCATCTTCACCGCCCTTGAAGTACCAGGCTTCGGTGCCGCTGAGCAGCGGCCGCATGGGTTTCTGGGACGCCGGGCGCAAGGCCCGCACCAGCCAGGAGCCGGGGTAGAAGAAGTCCGGCTGGTGCTGCATCAGTTGCTCGACGAAGAAGCGGCTCCAGGCCTTGAGGCGCAGGGCCGGGTCGAGGCGCGCCTGTTGTTCAACCTGAGGCGAGTCGATGGGGCCCACCAGGGTTTGCGGCAGTTGCTCCGGCAGGTCATTGCGCACCAGCCACACGCCATAGCGGCAGTGCGACATGGTGCCCCAGAGCAGGGTCTGGTCCCCCAGCACCAGCTGCATGCGGCGGTTGTCGCCACTGAGCAGGCACAGGTTGGGCTTGCCACTGGCCGGGCGTTTGACGTCCACGCCGAGGCCGTTCCACTGGCCGGCCAAATCCTCGATGTCACGCCAGAAAATCTGTTCCACGATTGTCCATAATCCTTGATCAATGACCGGCCCTGCGGCGGGCAGGCGCGACTATAGCAGAGGGCTGGAGGGCGCATTCGCCTGTAGGAGCTGGCTTGCCAGCGAAGGCGGCCAGCGCTTTACCCATGGCGGCCAATGACCGCGTCTACTTCGTCTGCCAACCCTTGCCCGCCCAGGCACTGGCGCACCTCGTCGCACCACTGCGATTCCGGCTCGTTGCCGGCCCAGGCCGGGGTAGCGCTGCGGTATTGCGGCCGGTCATCGAACGCCTGGATCAGCACCCGGTTGAGGTGCTCGGTGCTCAGCGCCGGGTTGCGCGGCACCGCGTCGCCGCGCTTGCGCAGTGAATCCATGACCCGCTGCTGATGCTCCAGGCTCGGCGTGAAGTCGCGCTCGCGGGTGGCGCTGAGGACGATGAATGATGGCGCGAGGTTTTCCGCAATGGCCGCCTGCAAGCGGTAATGCCCATCGATGACCACATAGGAGGCCAGCCCGCCGACGTACCACAGCAGAATCGGCGGCAGGCTGCCTTCCCGGGCCTTCTTGCGCCACCATTTCAAGCGCCCGGCTTGGGGATCGACCCGGTGCAGGCCAATGAGCTTGCCGCCGCCGTGCCACCAGTCGATCCACTCCAGGGTCTGGGGTTGCAGGTTGTCGAGAAAATCCTCGCCGTACAGGTGCCAGCTGGGCACGTGGGTCAAAGGATCGATCACCGAGGTGAAGCGCCAGTGGTCCAGGCCGTTCGCGGTGCTGGAGGGCTCCGGCAGCAGGCTCTGGGCCAGCCAGAAACCGGGGGTGAGGAAGTGCCGAGCGCTTTCGCTGAGGCGGCTGACGAAATAGCGGCTCCAGGCCTTGATCCGTAGCTCAGGCGCCAGGGCTGCGTACTGTTGGACTGTGGGTGAGTCGATGGGGGCCAGCATTCGGCATTCGGCGCCTTCCGCCAGCGGGTTGCGCACCAGCCAGACGCCGCCGTGATCCCAGGCGAAGGTGGCCCAGAACAGTGGCGTGTCGTGGTGCATCAGCTTGATCCGGGCATTCGCGCCGGTGCGCAGGTACAACGGCGGTCTGTTCGTGGGGCCCGGTTCGACCTCGACACCGAGGCCACTCCAGTTGCCCAGGGAATCTTCGATGTCGCGCCAGTAAAGCTGTTCTGCCATGGTTCCGGTCCTTGAATGAAAACGCCCGGCGCAGGTGCTTGGACCTGGGCCGGGCGCGATCATAGCAGAGGACCTGCGGGCCTCTTCGCCCGTAGGAGCTGGCTTGCCAGCGAAGGCGTCGGCCAGGACGATGCAAGGCTTGCGGGCCTCTTCGCCGGCAAGCCGGCTCCTACGCCAGATGTCGGTCCTCCTGCTGCACGAACAACGCCCCACCGCTCATCCGTCGATCACAGCCCCTCCAGCTCGGCCATCAGGTCACTCAGGCGGTCGACCTTCTCCTCGCTGATTTCATTGGCACCCAAACCGTCGATGTACGCGGCCAACTCCTGCACCGTGCTGCATTCGAACATGGCCCGCAGCGGCACGTTGCGTTGCAGGGTCTTCTGTACCCGTGAAGCGATCTGGGTCGCCAGCAGGGAATGCCCGCCCAACTCGAAGAAGTTGTCGCGTACCCCCACCCGCTCGACCTTGAGCACCTCGGCCCAGATGTCCGCCAGGGTTTGCTCCAGTTCATTGCCCGGCGCTTGATAGTCCTGGCTCTGCAGCTGGCCGATCTCCAGGGCCGGCAGGGCCTTGCGATCGAGCTTGCCGTTGGCGTTGAGCGGCAGGCGCGCAAGCCACAACCAGTGCAGTGGCACCATGTATTCCGGCAGTTCGGCACGCAGCCGCGGCTTGATCCGCTCCAGGCATTCGCTCGGGCTCAGGTTCGTGTCACTGGCCACCAGGTACCCAACCAGATGCTTGCCGTTGACCCCTTCCTGCACCCCCACGGCGGCATCGCGCAGTTCCGGCTGTTCGTGCAGGCGCGCTTCGATCTCGCCCAGTTCGATGCGATAGCCACGGATCTTCACCTGATGGTCGATCCGGCCGACGTATTCCAGTACGCCGTCGCTGCGCCGGCGCGCCAGGTCGCCGGTGCGGTACAGGCGTTCGCCCGCAGCACCGAACGGATGGGGCACGAAGGCCAGCGCGGTACGCAACGGGTCGCTGACGTAGCCACGGCCGACACCGGTGCCAGCCACGCACAATTCACCCACCGCTCCCAGGGGCACCAGCTCCAGGGCTTCGTCCATCAGGTACAACTGGTTGTTGTCGGTGGGCGTGCCGATGGGCAGGTAGGCGCCACGGGTCGAGGCCATATCGACACGGAAGAAGGCCACGTCATCGGAGCACTCCGCCGGGCCGTAGGCGTTGACCAGGCCGATCTGTGGATAACGCAGCAGCCACTGGTGCGCCAGCTCGGGCGGCATGGCCTCGCCGGTGGGCAGCATCCAGCGCAGGCCAGCGAGGGCGATGGCGTCCTGGGCGAGCATGCCCTGGATCAGCGACGGCACGCTCTCCAGCACCGTGATGCCCTGCTCCTGGACGTGAGCCAACAGGCCCTGGGGATCGTGGGCGATGGTGTTGGGCACGATGTCGACCCGGGCGCCGAACAGCGGTGCGGCAAGGAACTGCCAGACCGAAATGTCGAAGCTCTGGGACGCGGTCTGGGCGATCACGTCGGCCTCGCTTAAGTGCAGGTACGGCACCTTGCTCAACTGGTTGTTGAGCATGCCGCGCTGCTCCACCATCACGCCCTTGGGCAGGCCGGTGGAACCGGAGGTGTAGATCACGTAGGCCAGGTTGTCCGGCGCGCTGTAGCGGCCCGGGTTGTGCTCGGCATGCCCGGCGGCTTGCAGCTCTTCCCAGACCAGCAGCCGCGGACGCCCGGCACAGGCGAACTCGTCCAGCAGGGCCTGGGCCTGTTCGCGGCAGGCCGCGGTGCAGACCAGGATCGGCGTGCGGCTGAGCTCGATGATACGGCCCAGGCGCTGGCTTGGCAGGCCCGGGTCCAGGGGCAGGTAGCCGGCCCCGGCCTTGAAGCTGCCGATGATCATGCCCAAGAGTTCCAGGCCGCGCTCGGCCAGCAGGGCCACCGGCTGATCAAAGCCCACGCCGTGGGCAACCAGGGCGTGGCCCAGGCGGTTGCTGCAGCGGTTCAACTCGGCGTAGCTGTAGCGCCGGTCCAGGCAACTGGCGGCGATGCGTTGCGGATGGGCCGCCACCTGGGCCTCGAACAGTTCCACGTAGCTGCGCTCCAGCGGGTACTCATGCTCGCTCTGGTTGCAGCCGGCCAGCAGGAAGTCCTGCTCTTCTTCGCCCAGCAGCGGCAGTTCGGCCATGTCGCCATGGAAGCCCTGCATCAGCGCCAGCAGCAGGCGCTTGAACTCGCCGAGCATGCGCTCGATGGTCGCCTGCTCGAAGTAGCGCTGGTCGTAGGACAGGTGCAGGCCCAGGTCATCCCCCGGGTAGCACACCGCGGTGATCGGGAAGTTGGTGTGGGTACGGCCGGAATCCGAACTGGCATTCAGGCTCTGGGCACGGTCCAGCACCGAGACTTCCACCGGCGCGTTCTCGAACACGAACAGGCTGTCGAACAGCGGCTGGCCCTTGGGCAGTTCGCTGGTTTCCTGGATCGCCACCAGCGGCAGGTACTCGTACTCACGCAGCTGCATGTTGCTGTCGAGCAAGGCGCTGAGCCACTGGCGCACACTGCAGCGCTCACCGTCCTGGGGCAGCTTGACCCGCAGGGCGATGCTGTTGATGAACAGGCCGACGGTGCGTTGCATCTCCGGCATTTCCACCGGGCGCCCGGCCACGGTAACGCCGAACAGTACGTCGCGATCGCCGCTCATGCGCCGCAGCACCAGGGCCCAGGCCGCCTGGGCAAAGGTGTTGATGGTGAGCTGATGCTGCTGCGCCAGTTCCCGCAGTTGCGCACCATCCCGGGCATCCAGGCGGGTGTAGCAGTCGCCGACGATCATGCCGCCGCTGTCGCCGGCGTGTTCGCGCAGGAACGGCCGGTCGCTGGGGATCGGCGTGGTGCGTTCAAAACCTTCAAGGTTCTGTCGCCACCACTGCCGCGCCTGCGACAGGCTCTGGTGCTGCAGCCAGCCGATGTAGTCGCGGTAACGCGGCGGCACCGCCAGCTGCGCCTCGCGGCCTTCGCCCAGAGCGGTATAGATTTCGAAGAAGTCGTTCATCAGCAAGGAGCGGCACCAGGCATCGATGAGGATGTGGTGGTTGCTCATCATGAACCAGTAGCGCGCAGCGCCGACGCGGATCAGCCGCAGGTGGAACGGCGCCTGGTTGAGCAGATCGAAGCCGGCCTCGCGCTCCTGTTTGTGCAGGGCTTGCAGCTTGGCTTCCTGCTCGGCCTCGGGCACCGCGCTCCAGTCGAGAAACTCGATCGGGGTGCGGCCCGGCTTGTGGATAACCTGCAGCATGTCTTCGCCGACGTTCCAGCAAAAAGACGCGCGCAAGGCTTCGTGGCGCGCCACCACCGCCTGCCAGGCCTGGGCGAAACGCTCCGGGTCCAGTTCGCTGTTGATGCGGTAGCGGTCCTGCATGTAATACAGGCCGGTGCCCGGCTCCAGCAGGGTGTGCAACAGCATGCCCTCCTGCATCGGGGTCAGCGGGTAGACATCCTCGATCTGCACAGCCGGTACCGGCAGGCCATCGAGCTGGGCCTGGGTCAGGCGCGCCAGGGGGAAGTCCGACGGCGTCAGGCCACCGGCATCGTCCTTCAGGCAATGGGCGATCAGGCTGTGCAGCTCGCCCAGGTAGGCGTCCGCCAGCTCGCCGATCAGCTCGGCGTCGAAACGTTCGCTGCTGTAGGTCCAGCGCAGCACCAGCTCGCCGCCATACACCTGGCTGTCGATGCTCAGTTCGTTGGGCAACGGTGCCTCCGGTGCGTGGGCCGGGCCGACGGATTCATCCAGCGGACGCAGCAGTGCGTCGGCGCCGAAGCTCTGGTCGAACTGCCCCAGGTAGTTGAAGGTCACCGGCGCCAGCGGCAACGCCGCCAGGGCCTCGCGGCAGCTTTCATCCGCCAGGTAGCGCAGCACGCCGTAACCCAGGCCCTTGTGCGGCACGGCCCGCAGTTGTTCCTTGATGGCCTTGATCGAGGCCCCCTGCCCGGCCGCTTCTTCCACCTGCAACGGGGTCAGGCGCAGCGGATAGGCGCTGGTGAACCAGCCCACGGTGCGAGTCAGGTCGATCTCGTCGAACAGCGCCTCGCGGCCGTGGCCTTCCAGTTGCACCAGGGCCGAAGGCTGCCCGCTCCAGCGGCACAGCACCCGGGCCAGGGCGGTCAGCAGCAGGTCGTTGACCTGGGTACGGTAGGCCGCCGGCGCCTGTTGCAGCAGTTGCCGGGTGCGCTCGGCATCCAGGGTCACGCTGTGGCTGCGGGCCTGCTGATGCTGCTGGCTGCCAGCGGCATTCAAGCCTGGCAGTTGCGCGGCCGGGCCGGCCAGTTGCTGCTGCCACCAGCCGAGTTCTTCACGCAGGGATTCGCTGCCGGCATAGGCCAGCAGGCGGCTCGACCAGTCCCGCAGGGCACTGGTCTTGGCCGGCAGGTTCAGGGCCTGCCCGGCTTGCAACTGACGATAGGCGTTTTGCAAATCTTCCAGCAGCACGCGCCAGGACACGCCATCCACCACCAGGTGGTGGATGGCCAGCAACAGGCGTTGCTCGCCTTCAGGGCCGTCCACCAGCACCGCCCGCAGCAGCGGCCCGTGTTCCAGGTCGAGGCTGCGCTGGGCATCGGCGAACAGCGCCTCGCAGGTGGCCATGGACGGCACCCGCACCTGCCACAACAAGGGAGCATCGGACAGCGGCAGGTACTCGGCGCGCCACTGCCCGCCCGCCTGGTTGAAGCGCAGGCGCAGGGCGTCGTGCTGCTCCACTAGCGCCAGCAGGGCTTGCTCCAGCAACTGGGCATCAAGGACACCCAGCGGCTCCAGCAGCAGCGCCTGGTTCCAGTGCTGCGGCTGGGGAATGCGGCTGTCGAAGAACCAGTGCTGGATCGGCGTCAGCGGCGCTTCGCCACTGAGCTGGCCCTGCTCGGCGCTGACGCGCTGAGTGTGGCTGGCAACCCGCGCCAGGGTTTGCACCGTCTGGTGCTGGAACAAATCGCGCGGGGTGAAGTGGATCCCCAGCTGGCGGGCGCGGCTGACCACCTGGATCGACAGGATCGAGTCGCCCCCCAGTTCGAAGAAGTTGTCGTTGAGGCCCACTTGCTGCACGTTCAGCACTTCGCCCCAGACCCTGGCCAGGGTCTGTTCCAGCGCGTTGCTCGGCGCCACGTACTGCTGGCGGTTGAGCTCCGGGTCCGGCAATGGCAGGGCCCGGCGGTCGAGCTTGCCGTTGGCGGTCAGCGGCATGCTGGCCAGGAGGATCAGGTGGGTCGGCACCATGTAGTCCGGCAGCTGGGTTTTCAGCTGCTGCTTGAGGGCTTCCCGCAGGTTGGCCTGCTGCACCTCGTTGTGCTCGGCCACTTCGCTGACCAAATAGCCGGCCAGCTGCTTGCCGGCCGGGGTGTCGAGAGCCAGCACCACCGCTTCACGCACGGCCGGATGATCCAGCAGGCGGGTTTCGATTTCCCCCAGCTCGATGCGGAAACCGCGGATCTTCACCTGATGGTCCACCCGGCCGATGTATTCCACCTGGCCGTCGGCGCACTGGCGCACCAGGTCCCCGGTGCGGTACAGGCGCCCGCCATCGGTGGCGAACGGATCGGCGACAAAACGCTCGGCACTCATCCCCGGACGACGGTGATAACCCTGGGCCAGACCGGCGCCGCCGACATACAGCTCACCGGTCGCCCCTTGGGGCACCAGCGCCAGATCGGCATCGAGGATATAGGCCACCCGGGCCCCGACGATGCTGCCGATGGGCACGCTGGCCACGCCTTCGGCCAACTGCTGCGGCGCCAGGCTGGCCAGGGGCATGACCACGGTTTCGGTGGGGCCGTAGGCGTTGAAGAACAGGTTCGGCTGGAAGGCCGCACGGATGCGCTGCAGGTGTTCGCCGGTCAGGGCCTCGCCGCCGGTGATGCACATGCGCACCGGCAGGGTCTGCTGCTGGGTCGCCAGATACTGGGCCAACTGGCTGCCGTAGCTGGGGGTGAAACCGAGGATGCTGATGCGGTGCTGACGGATCAGTTGGCAGATCTCTTCGGCGTCCCACTGGCCCTGGGCCCGCAGTACCACCTGGGCGCCGCTGAGCAGCGGCACCAGCAAGCGCTCGGTGGCGGCGTCGAAGTTGATGGAATAGAAGTGCAGCTCGCAGTCGTCCGGGCGCATGCCGAAGCGGCGGATCACCGCCTGGCAGTGCATGGCGATTTCCCCGTGGGACACCACCACGCCCTTGGGCTGGCCGGTGGAACCGGAGGTGTAGATCAGGTACGCCTGATGCTGGGGCAGGCTGATGAAGGGCAATTCGCCCGCCGGGTAGTCGGCCAGCAGCGCACCGTCCTCTTCCAGGCACCAGCGGCCGACTCCGGCCGGCAGCTCGCCCAGGGCGGCGAACATCCGCGCATCGCTGAGCAGCAGGCCGATGCCGCTGTCTTCGATCATGTAGTGCAGGCGGTCCAGGGGGTATTCCGGGTCCAGGGGCACGTAGGCGCCGCCGGCCTTGAGGATCGCCAGCAGGCCGACGACCATTTCCAGGGAACGCTCCAGGGCCAGGCCAACCCGCACCTGCGGGCCCACGCCACGCTCACGAAGCATCCAGGCCAGGCGGTTGGCGCGGCTGTCCAGCTCGCTGTAGCTCAGGGTCTGCCCGGCGAAGGTCAGGGCCGGTGCGTCCTTGCGGGCCAGGGCCTGTTCGCTGAACAGATGATGGATGCACTGATCCAGGCGTTGCTCGCCGGGCTCGACGCTCAAACTGTCCAGTAGGTGCTGCTGTTCATCGGCCTGCAGCAGTGGCAATTCGCACAGGCGCCGTTGCGGGTCGTCGATCAGGGCCTGCAGCAGATTGCGCCAGTGGCCGGCCATGCGCGCAATGCGCGGCTCGTCGAACAGGTCGGTGCTGTAGGTCAGGCAGCAGCCCAGGCGCTGGTCCAGGTCGGTGACTTCCAGGTTGAGGTCGAACTTGGTGGCCCGGGCATCGTTGACCAGGTATTCCACGGTCATGCCCGCCAGTTGCCGGCTTTGCTGGAATTCCCAGCGCTGGACGTTGCACATCACCTGGAACAGCGGGTTGTAGGCGGTGCTGCGCGGCGGTTGCAAGGCTTCCACCAGATGATCGAACGGCAGGTCCTGGTGGGACTGGCCCTCGATCACGGTGTGGCGTACCTGCTCCAGCAACTGACCGACGCTCATCTGCCCGTCGAGCTGGCAACGCAGCACCTGGGTATTGAGGAAGGCGCCGATCAGCCCTTCGCTTTCCGGGCGGATGCGGTTGGCCACCGGCGCACCGATGCGCAGGTCGCTCTGGCCGCTGTAGCGGTACAGCAGCAGCGACAACGCGGCGGTCATGGTCATGAACAGGGTCAGGCCGTGCTCGGCATTGAAGGCCCGCACCCGGGCCGCCAGCTCGTCGCTCAAATCGAAGCGATAGAGTTCGCCCTGGTGGCTTTGCACCGCCGGGCGTGGCCGGTCGCTGGGCAGCTCCAGCAGCGGGTGTTCGCGGCCCAGTTGCCCGGTCCAGTAGTCCAGCTGGCGCTGGCGCTCGCCGGATTCCAGCCACTGGCGCTGCCACACGCTGTAGTCCAGGTACTGCACCGGCAAGGGTTCCAGGGGCGATTCGCGGTCGTCGAGGAAGGCTTCGTACAGCGCGCCCAGCTCGCGGGCGAAGATGTCCATGGCCCAGCCTTCGGTGACGATGTGGTGCAGGGTCAGGACGAAGTAATGCTCCTGCTCGCCGGCCTTGACCAGGCAGGCGCGCAGCAAGGGGCCGGCCTCCAGGTCGAAGGGCTGGTGCGCTTCGCTGTCCGCCAGTTGTTGCAGGCGTTGTTGCCGGGCATCCGGGGCCAGGGCCGAGAAGTCCTTCCAGGCCATGCGCAGGCCGGTGTCGGCATGCACCTGCTGATGGGCCACGCCATTGACGCTGGGGAAGGTGGTGCGCAGGGTTTCGTGACGCAGGATCAGCGCTTGCAGCGCGGCCTCGAAGCGGCCCACGTCCAGCACCCCGGACAGCCGCGCCATGCCACCGACGTTGTAGGCCGGGCTGTCGGGCTCCATCTGCCAGAGGAACCACATGCGCTGCTGGGAATAGGACAGCGGCACCGGCTGGCTGCGGTCGACCCGGGCAATCGGCGGCTGCTGATTGCGCGCACCGGATTGCTGGATCAGCAGCACCTGTTCGGCAAAGGCCCCCAGTTCGCTGGCTTCAAACAGTGCCCGTAACGGCAGTTCGACATCGCAGGCCTGGCGGGTGCGGGAAATGATCTGGGTGGCCAGCAGGGAATGCCCGCCCAGGGCGAAGAAGTCGTCCTTGAGGCCGATCCGTGGCTGACCCAGCACTTCGCGCCAGATCTGGGCGATCTGCCGTTCCAGATCGGTGCCCGGCTCGACGTGCTCGCGCACCTGCCATTGCGGCTCCGGCAAGGCCCGGCGATCCAGCTTGCCGCTGGGGCTCAGGGGCATGGCGTCCAGGCGCAGCAGTTGCGCCGGCACCATGTACTCCGGCAGTTCAGCGGCCAGGGCATTTTTCAGCCGGGCGCTGTGTTCGGTTTCATCTTCGTCGGTGACATTAGCGGTGTAGTAGCCGATCAGTTGCGCACCGGCGACGGTGTCCCGCACCAGCACTGCGGCCTGGGCCACGCCGTCCTGGGCCAGTAGCCGCGCTTCGATTTCCTGCGGCTCGACCCGAAAGCCCCGCAGCTTGACCTGCTGGTCGAGGCGACCGAGGTATTCCAGCACGCCGTCGGCGCACCAGCGTACGCGGTCACCGGTGCGGTACAGGCGCGCGCCCTCCTCGCTCAGCGGGTCCACCACAAAGCGTTCGGCGGTCAGCGCCGGGCGTCCCAGGTAACCCCGGGCCAGGCCCTGGCCGCTGATGCACAGCTCACCCGGAACTCCTGCCGGCAACGGATTGAGGTCCGCGTCCAGCACCCGGCACACCACGTTGCCCAGGGGCCGGCCAATGGGCGAACGCTCGCCGTCATCGACTGAACACTGCCAATGGGTGACGTTGATCGCGGTTTCGGTCGGGCCATAGCGGTTGTGCAGTTGCGCATTGGGCAACTGCTGCAACAGGCGATTGCGCAGCTCGGCCGGCAGGGCTTCGCCACCGGAGAACACCCGGCGCAGGCTGTGGCATTCGGCGCTCAGCGGCTCATCGACGAACAACTGCAACAGCGGCGGCACGAAGTGCAGCGTGGTCACGCCGTACTCCTGCACCAGCTGGGCGATGCGATGGGGATCGCGGTGCTCGCCGGGAGCGGCGATCAGCAGCCGGCAGCCGGTGATCAACGGCCAGAAGCACTCCCACACCGACACGTCGAAGCTGATGGGGGCTTTTTGCATCAGCACATCGTCGGCTTGCAGCTGGTAGCTGTCCTGCATCCATTGCAGGCGCTCCATCAGCGCGCGATGGGTGTTGCCGACGCCCTTGGGCTGGCCGGTGGAACCGGAGGTGTAGATCACATAGGCCAGGTGTTCGCCGTGCAGGTGCAGGCCCGGCGCGTGGCTCGGCCAGCTGTCGAGCTTGAGGCTGTCCATGGCGATGGCGCTGACACCCGGGGCTTCGGGCATCCGGCCCAGCAGATGGGTCTGGGTCAGCAGCAGGCCCACGCCGCTGTCTTCGAGCATGTAGGCCAGGCGTTCGGCGGGGTAGTCCGGGTCCAGGGGCACGTAGGCGCCACCGGCCTTGATGATTGCCAGAAGGCCGATCAGCAGTTGCGGCGAACGTTCGGCGGCGATGGCCACGCACACGTCCGGCCCGACGCCCTTGTCCCGCAGGTAGTGGGCCAGGCGGTTGGCCTGGGCGTGCAGTTCGGCAAAGCCCAGTTGCCCGCCGTCCCAGACCAGCGCGGTGCGTTCCGGGCTCTGGCGCAGTTGTTCGTGCAGGCGCTCCGGCAGCCACTGCTCGGCCGGCGCGCAGGGGGCCACGCTCCATTGCTGCAGTTGCGCCGCTTCGGCGTTGCCGAGCAACGGCAAGTCGCCCAGGGCGCAGTCCGGTTGCAGGCAGGCATGCTCCAGCAGGCTGATGAAATGCCCGGCCAGACGCTGGATGCTGGCCGCGTCGAACAGCTCGTCGGCGTAGTCGAAGGCCAGGCTCAGGCGGCCGTTGCGGTCCTCTTCGCTGTGCAGTTGCAGGTCGAACTTGGCCTCGCGGCTGTGCCACGGCAGCTCTTCGGCCAGCAGCCCCGGCAGGCGGCGCAAGGCACTGAGGTCGCGCTGCTGGTGGTTGAACATGACCTGGAACAGGCCCTGCTCACGGGCTTCGGGAAAGGCTTCGAGCAATTGTTCGAAAGGCAGGTCCTGGTGGGCCTGGGCCTCCAGGGCGGTACGGCGGGTCTGCTGCAGCAGGTCGGCGAAGGACTGGCGCGAATCCAACTGCCCGCGCAATACCTGGGTGTTGATGAAAAAGCCCAGAAGGCTCTGGGTCTCCAGGCGCGGGCGGTTGGCGTTGGGCACACCGATGCGGATATCGCTCTGCCCGCTGTAGCGGTGCAGCAGGGTCTGGAACGCCGCCAGCAACAGCATGAACGGCGTGGCCTGCCGAGCCTGGGCGGTCTGGCGCACGGCTTCACTGAGGCTCGCGCTCAGGCGCAGGTCATGGCGCGCGGCGCTGTGGCGGACCTGGGCCGAGCGCGGGTGGTCGGTGGCGAGGTTCAACACCGGGGCTTCGTCCGCCAACTGCTGTTTCCAGTAGTCCAGCTGGCGCTGGCCTTCGCCCTGGGCCAGCCACTGGCGCTGCCAGCTGCCGTAGTCGGCGTATTGCAGGGCCAGGGGCGCCAGCTCCAGGCTCTGGCCCTGGGCCGCGGCGGCATAGAGCCGCGAGAACTCGTCGATCAGCACATTCAGCGACCAGCCGTCGGCGATGATGTGGTGCAGGGTCAGCAGCAGTTGGTGTTCTTCGTCATCCAGGCGCACCAGGGTCGCCCAGTACAGCGGCCCCTTCTCCAGATCGAACTGGGTCCGGGCCTCGTCTTCGCGGATCTGCCGCGCCCGGGCTTCACGCTCGGCCGGTGGCAGGTCGCTGATATCGATCACCTGCAGGTTGAATTCGCCGGCGGCATCCACCTGTTGCAGGGCCTGGCCGTCACGCTCGAAGAAGCGCGTGCGCAGCGCTTCGTGGCGCTGGATCAGTTGCTGGAAGCTGGCGCGCAGGGCCTCTTCGTCCAGCTCGCCGCGCAAGCGCAGGCCGCCGGGAATGTTGTAGGCGCTGCTCTGCGGGTCCAGTTGCCAGGTGATCCACAGGCGGTTCTGCGCCAGGGATTGGGGCAGTGGCTGCTGGCGCGACAGGGCATTGATACTGCCCTGGGCCACGCCGCCATCCTGCTGCTGGCGCGCCACGGCAGCGCTGAAGGCACCCAGGGTCGGAGCCTCGAACAGCAGGCGCAAGCCCAATTCCAGCCCCAGCTCTTCACGCAGGCAGGCGATCACCTGGGTAGCGGCAATCGAGTTGCCCCCCAGGAGGAAGAAGTGATCGTCGGCGGCCACTGAAGCGCATTGCAGTTGCTCCTGCCAAATGCGCCCGATCAGGGTTTGCAGCGCGTCACCGGCGCTGTCTGCGGCATCAGCCATTGCGCCGCCGGCCTGCGGGAACAGCGCGTAGTAATCCAGGCTGCCATCGGCCAGCCGGGTGCGGCAGGCGGAACGCTGCAACTTGCCGCTGGAGGTTTTCGGCAGGGCCCCGGGGTTGAGCAGCACCACCACGCTCGGCGCTTCCTGGCAGGCTTCGGCCACCGCCTGGCGGATGGCCTTGATCAGCGCCTCGGGGGGCAGGATCTTCTGCACGCTGCGGCTGATTTCCGCGGCGATGCCGATGCCTTCCTGGCCCTGCTCGGTGACCGCAAACGCCGCCACCCGGCCCTTGCGCACCACTTCCACCTCGCGCTCGATGGTCTTTTCGATGTCCTGGGGGTAGAGGTTGTGCCCGCGCACGATCAGCAGGTCCTTCAGGCGCCCGGTGATGAACAGCTCGCCATCGCGGATAAAGCCCAGGTCACCGGTGCGCAACCAGGTACGACCGGCATGCTGGACGAAGGTCTTGGCGGTGGCTTCAGGATTGCGCCAGTAGCCATGGGCAATGCTCGGCCCGGCGGCCCAGACTTCGCCAATACGGTTGTCAGGCAATTCGCCCAGTTGCTGCGGATCCATCACCAGCACGGCGTGTTCCGGCTGGCTGAAGCCGCAGCTCATCATCGCGCTGCCCTGCCCCGGCTCAGCGCGGTTCTGCGCCAGGGCCTGGTCGTCCAGGTGCAGGGCCGGGATGCCCTGGCCGCGCACGCCACCGGCCACGAACAGGGTGGCTTCGGCCAGGCCGTAGGAGGCGAGGAAGTTTTCATGGCTGAAACCGCAGGCGCTGAACTTCTCGGCGAAACGCTCCAGGGTGTCCAGGCGGATCGGCTCGGACCCCGAATAGGCCACGCGCCAGCCGCTGAGGTCGAGGCGCTCCAGGGCCGACTCGCTGACCCGTTCGCTGCATAGGCGGTAGGCGAAATCCGGGCCGCCGCTGATGGTGCCGCCGTATTCGCTGATCGCTTCCAGCCAGCGTACGGGCCGCGCCAGGAAGTAGGCCGGTGACATCAGCACACAGGGCACGCCGCTGAAAATCGGTTGCAGCAGGCCGCCAATCAAGCCCATGTCGTGGTACAGCGGCAGCCAGCTGACGATCACGTCGTCCGGGTTGAGGTCGATACCGAAGCCGCGACGGATCAGCAGTTCGTTGGCCACCAGGTTGCCATGGCTGACCTGCACGCCCTTGGGCAGCGCGGTGGAGCCCGAGGTGTATTGCAGGAAGGCGATGTCGTCGTCCTGCAGCGCCACGGCCTGCCAGTCTTCGACCAACCCGGCTTGCAGGGTGTCCACACACAGCAGTTGCGGCGCGCCCGCGGCCTTGAGTTCGTCCATCTGCAGCAGTGAATCCCGCAGCCCGGCGCTGGTCAGCAGCAACCGTGGCTCGGCGTCGGCCATGATGGAAATCAGGCGCTCCTGGTGATGACGACGGGTGGACTCCGGCGGGTAGGCCGGCACCGCGATCACCCCGGCGTACAGGCACCCGAAGAACGCCGCGACGTAGTCCGGGCCGCTGGGAAACAGCAATACCGCGCGATCGCCGAATTCGGCGTTGGCTTGCAGAGCCGCAGCAATGGTGCGCGCACGAAGGTCCAGGTCCCGGTAACTGAGGACCACGCTCTGATCCTGCTCTTCGGCGAGAAAGCGCAACGCCACTTGATCAGGTGCCAGGACTGCCCGGCGTTGAAGGGCTTGGGCCAGGGTGCTGGGGAGTTCGAACGCGTCCGTCATGGGGTTTCCTGCCAGGATTGTGCTTGCAATGGAGAGCGGGCCCTGCTCTCCCATAACTTTAATAACTATCAATAAATCAAATAGTTATAAGAAAGTCGTGGGCATCCGGAGGGCGCCGTGGCCGGGTCTGCTACCCGGAATCTTTCTCCAATGAGAACGGATGACGTCTTGAAATAATTAGTCCGCATCCTGCCCTTCAAGGCCTGATCCAGCCCACTGACGAGCAGCCGTTCGCAATCTGCACTGACAGAGAGCATTAGTTCTTTTTCTCAATTGACAATCATTATCATTCAGCCTAATTTGTCGCTCGATGTGTAGGACGGGTCAGATTTTTCTGACGTCCCACTAACCTCTTTGCAACAAGGTGATTTCCATGACGGAACAAGTATCCACAAGCAGGTGCGATTCACCGTTACTCCAGGCTTTTGTCGACAACCGTCTGATTCTGGTGAAGATTGCAGCCCGCATTACCGGCTGCCGATCCCGGGCTGAAGACGTGGTTCAAGATGCGTTTTTCCGCCTGCAGTCGGCGCCGCAGATCACCTCCTCGTTCAAGGCCCAGCTCAGTTACCTGTTCCAGATCGTGCGCAACCTGGCCATCGACCACTACCGCAAGCAGGCGCTGGAACAGAAGTACTCGGGTACTGAAGAGGAAGGCTTGAATGTGGTTATTCATGGCGCTTCACCTGAAACCTCCCACATGAACTTTTCCACCCTGGAAAACATCGCCGAAGCCCTGACCGAGCTGCCCAGCCGCACGCGCTACGCCTTCGAGATGTACCGCCTGCATGGCGTCCCGCAAAAGGACATCGCCAAGGAGCTGGGGGTATCGCCGACCCTGGTCAACTTCATGATTCGCGATGCCCTGGTGCATTGCCGCAAAGTCTCGGGCAACCGCCCCGATACCTTCGCCCGGCGCTGACTGGCGCCCTGCATGACCCGGCTTGAAGGGTGCCTACACCTCAAGCAGGCCACTGCGGCCAAGCACCAGTAACGCTGCACGTTTATGCAATAGATCGAACTCCTGCTGGCAGAACCGACAACGGTCATGCGCAGCACAGGGCGGCGCGTGGGCGCCTGGCGCCGGCCGCTGCGCACCTGGCGGGTCCAGATACAGGGCATGTACCTGGGCCGACAGCCAGAAAGCCAGCCGATCCTGGGGCGCCGCCTCGGCTGCCTGGGCATCCACCGGCACGGGCGCCTGCCCCCGGCCCCGCAGAGACTCGAACAGCCTTTGGCGGGCGATGACCTCATCGATTCCCGTGAGCTGGCTAGTGGGCAGGGCTGCAACATTCAGCGGATCAACAGGGGACATGGCAGCGCTCACCGTCGGTTGGGCATTCAACCAAGTGACGTGGGCCGCTGCCGGAAATTTAGCCCGTTGCGGGCCGGTGCTGCGTGATGTCAGGCGTGGGGCACGCTCATCACCACAATGCGATAGGGATCGAAGATCTTGTGCATCTGGCCGTTGTCCCGCAGTTTTTGCAGGAGCCCGGAAAAGTCTTCGGCCGTGATCGGCGCCTTGGGCCGGATCAGGGCGTAATGGTGGTAGACCTGATCGATGCGTTCGGAAACCAGCAACTGCTCCGTGCTTTCGGCATTGCGCGCCAGGAAGTCGCTGAGGTAGGAGCGGGTCACCAGGGCGATGTCCGCCCTGCCCCGCAGGACCATCAGCAGGTTGCTGTCATGGGAATAGGTCAGGGTGGCGTTGTAGGTGTCGGCCAGGAACTTGGGGTCGGCGTTGAACTGGGCGAAGGCGTAGTGATAGCCGCTGAACAGGGCCAGACGCTTGCCCTTCAGGTTGGCGAAATAGTCCTGCTGGCGCCCGCCCTGACGCTGGGCAACGAAAATTTCCGCGTCTTCCAGGCCCATGTCGACACTGGTGTGGGTAATGTTCTGCCAGCCCCAGGCCGGGTTCTCGAAGATCGCCAGGTCCACCCGGCCCTGCTCGAAATCGCGGAAACGCCGGGGAATCGAGGTGGGCACCAGGACGAACTGATAGTCGCTCTGGGACTGGTTGAGGGCTTCCACCAGTTGCGGCAGCAAACCGGTGTCGGCACCGGTTTCTGGACGGACGGTATAAGGCGGGAAATGCGCCGCCGCGACCCGCACCAGCTGCGCCGAGGAGGCCGGACAGACCCAAAGTGTTGCCAGCGCCAGCAAGAGCATTCGCAAGGCTGACCGCAGCGGCAAGGACATCAAGGCAACACACCTCAAGGAAATGAAAATGAATGAGCTAAAGCTAGGCGTTTTCAGCCACTTCGACAATGTTGCCACGCACAATTAGCCAGCCGTTCAATGCTCCTTGAGCACCAGCAGCAGGGCCTCCTGGGCCAGCTGTTCCAGGGTCATGCTGCCCGCGGCCCGGAACCAGGTGGTGGTCCAGGACAGCGCGCCGGTGAGAAAGCGCCGGGTAATGAACACATCGCCCTTGATGAACCCCGCCTCCTTGGCTTCCCCCAGCACCTGCAGCCAGATCTGTTCGTAGATGTCGCGCAGCGCCAGGACGGCTGCCTGGCCTTCCGGGGACAGTGAGCGCCACTCATACACCAGCACCGCCATGGCTTCACCGCTGCCGCCCATGATCGATTGCAGTTCACAGCGGATCAGCGCCAGCACCCGTTCGCGCACGCTGCCGGCCTCGGCCAGTTCAGCGCGCATCAAGGCGGTGTTGTAGTGGATGGTCTCCTGCATCACCGCCCGCAGGATGTCGTCCTTGCTCTTGAAGTGATGAAAGATGCTGCCCGACTGGATGCCCACCGCGCTGGCCAGGTCACGCACGGTGGTGCGCTCGTAACCCTTGTTGCGAAACAGGTGCGCTGCGGTTTGCAGCAGCTTGCCCCGGGCGCTCTCGGGGTCGGTCACCTGGCCACTGGCGATCAGCTCGCGTACGACCTGCAGGGCTTTTTGCTCGTCCACCGGTGTTCTCCTACCTTCACGTCATCAATAGCTCAGCGTAACCCGGCAAATCCGGGCGCGGCGCGCGCAATTTAAGCCTCTGCCGGTAACCAAGCAAGCGCTTGGCCAGAAGAATAGGCCAACGTATTTACAAACCAAGCGCTTGCTTGGTAGCCTCCGCGCAGTTCTTCATTCGAGAGCCCTGTCATGACCAAGACCGTAAGAATCGGCTGCGCCAGTGCCTTCTGGGGCGACACCAGCAGCGCCGCAGCGCAGTTGGTGCAAGGCGGCCGCCTGGACTACCTGGTGTTCGACTATCTGGCAGAGATCACCCTGTCGATCATGGCCGGGGCGCGCATGAAGGACCCGACGGCGGGCTACGCCACGGATTTCGTCGAGGTGCTCAAACCCTTGCTGGGCTCGATCCGCGAACAGGGCATCCGGGTCATCAGCAACGCCGGCGGGGTCAACCCGCAGGCCTGTGCCAGTGCCTTGCAGGCCGCCTGCGAACAGGCCGGGGTGGCGCTGAAGATCGCCGTGCTGCTGGGGGACGACTTGCAACCGCAGTTCAAGCAGTTGAGCGACGCCGCCATTGTGGAGATGTTCAGCGGCGCGCCCCTGCCGCCAATGTGCGTCTCCACCAATGCCTACCTCGGTGCCCCCGGCATCGTCGAAGCGCTGCGCCTGGGGGCGGATATCGTGATCACCGGCCGCGGCGTCGACAGCGCGGTGGTCAGCGCCGCCCTGGTCCACGAGTTCAACTGGTCCTGGCAGGATTACGACCGCCTGGCCCAGGCCGCCCTGGCCGGGCACATCATCGAATGTGGCGCGCAGTGCACCGGCGGCAATTTCACCGACTGGCGCCAGGTGCCGGACTACGAACATATCGGCTTCCCCATCGTCGAGGTCGGCGCTGACGGCCAGTTTGTGGTCAGCAAGGCGCCCGGTACCGGAGGGCTGGTGAGCCCGCTGACGGTGGGCGAACAACTGCTGTACGAAATTGGCAACCCCAGGGCTTATCTGCTTCCGGATGTGGTGTGCGATTTCTCTCAGGTGGAACTGCGGCAACAGGGCCCGGAAAGGGTTCATGTACAGGGTGCCAGGGGCCTGCCCCCCAGCCACCAGTACAAGGTCAGCGCCACCTACCCGGACGGCTTCCGCTGCACCGCCAGTTGCCTGATGGCCGGGATCGACGCGGTCGCCAAGGCGCACCGGGTCAGCCAGGCAATCATCGACAAGACCAGCGAGATGTTCGCCCAGCGCGGCTGGGGGCCTTACAGCGAAGTGAACATCGAATTGCTGGGCAGCGAGGCCACCTACGGCCCCCACGGCCAGCGCCAGGACAGCCGCGAGGTGGTGATCAAGCTGGCGGTGCGCCACCCGAACAAGGCGGCGCTGGTGCTGTTCTCCCGGGAAATCGCCCAGGCCGCCACCGGCATGGCCCCGGGGCTCACCGGCATCGTCGGTGGCCGGCCAACGGTGTACCCGGTGATACGCCTGTTCTCCTTCCTGCTGGACAAGGACGCCTGCCGGCTGGAGATCGACCTTTCCGGCCAGCGTCACCCTTGCGTGCTGCCGCACACCGACCGCCTGGACCCGGCAGCCCTGCCCGCCCCCCATTCCCTGCCCGCCCCCCGCGGCCGCGCCGATGCCAGCGTGGCGCTGGTGAAGCTGGCGGTGGCACGCTCCGGCGACAAGGGCAACCACAGCAATATCGGGGTCATGGCGCGCCACCCCGACTACCTGCCGTGGATCGCCGAAGCCCTGACTCCCGAGGTGCTGGTGGACTGGATGGGCCATGTGCTGGACCCGGTGCATGGCCGGGTCCAGCGCTGGTACCTGCCGGGCACCCATAGCCTCAACTTCCTGCTGGAGAACGCCCTGGGCGGCGGCGGCGTCGCCAGCCTGCGCATCGACCCGCAAGGCAAGGCCTTTGCCCAGCAGTTGCTGGAAATCCAGATCCCGGTGCCGCAGAGCATCGCCGACGCCGTCAACTAAAGGAGCTGCCGTGGTGTACGACTCGATTTTCAAAGCGCAATTGTTCGCCGGCCAGACCATCATCGTCACCGGCGGCGGCAGCGGTATCGGCCGCTGCACTGCCCACGAACTGGCGGCCCTGGGGGCCCAGGTGCTACTGGTGGGGCGCAAGGCGGAAAAACTGCAGAAGGTCGCCGGCGAAATTGCCGAGGACGGCGGCAAGGTCGACTGGCAGGCCTGCGACATCCGCGACGAGGAAGCGGTCAAGGCCCTGGTGGCCCGGCTGATGGAGCGCTTTGGTCCGATCCATGGCCTGGTGAACAATGCCGGCGGCCAGTACCCGGCGCCCCTGGCCTCGATCAACCAGAAGGGTTTCGAAACCGTGCTGCGCACCAATCTGGTGGGCGGCTTCCTCATGGCCCGGGAAGTGTTCAACCAGTCCATGAGCCGCCACGGCGGCAGCATCGTCAACATGCTCGCCGACATGTGGGGCGGCATGCCCGGCATGGGCCACTCCGGTGCGGCGCGCTCGGGAATGGACAATTTCACCAAGACCGCCGCCTACGAATGGGGGCACGCCGGGGTGCGAGTCAACGCGGTGGCGCCGGGCTGGATCGCCTCCAGCGGCATGGACACCTATGAAGGCGCGTTCAAGGCAGTGATCCCCACCCTGCGTGAACACGTGCCGCTCAAGCGCATCGGCAGCGAATCGGAAGTCAGCGCCGCCATCGTTTTCTTGCTCAGCCCCGGCGCGGCCTTCATCAGTGGCAGCACCCTGCGCATCGACGGCGCCGCCAGCCTGGGCAGCCGTGCCTGGCCCCTGGGCAAGGCACGCAACAGCGAGTCCTACAACGGCTTCCATCGCGCCTACCTGCCCGACGTACTCAAGGGCGAGGAATAAGCCATGCCGGTGATCCAGTCCCAACTCGACCCCCACGACCCGCAGTTCGCGCAAAACCGCGCAGCCATGCTGGCGGGCCTGCAACAGTTGCAGGAACTGCAGCAGAACCTGCTGGCCAAGGCCGCCGAAGCCAAGGCCAAGTTCGACCGGCGCGGCCAACTGCTGCCCCGCGAACGCCTCAACCTGCTGCTGGACCCGGGCGCGCCGTTTCTTGAGCTGGCCAGCCTGGCCGGCTACAAGCTGCACGACGACAAGGACGGTACCCAGGCCGGGGGCGGCCTGATTGCCGGCATCGGCTATGTGTGCGGCGTGCGCATGCTGGTAGTGGCCAACAACTGCGCGATCAAGGGCGGGACTATCTCCCCCAGCGGCCTGAAGAAATCCCTGCGCCTGCAACAGATCGCCATGGAGAACAAACTGCCAGTGGTGACCCTGGCGCAAAGCGGTGGCGCCAACCTCAACTACGCCGCGGAAATCTTCGTCGAAGGTGCACGCAGCTTCGCCAATCAGGCGCGGATGTCGGCCATGGGCCTGCCGCAGATCACCGTGGTCCACGGCTCGGCCACCGCCGGCGGCGCCTACCAGCCCGGGCTCTCGGACTACGTGGTGGTGGTGCGTGGCGAGGCCAAGCTGTTTCTCGCCGGCCCGCCGCTGCTCAAGGCCGCCACCGGTGAAGTGGCCACCGATGAAGAACTGGGGGGCGCCGAGATGCACGCCCAGGTGGCCGGCACCGCCGAATACCTGGCGGAAAACGACGCCGACGGCATCCGCATCGTCCGCGAGATCGTCAGCCTGTTGCCGTGGAACGCCCGACTGCCAGTGCAGCCCGCCAGGACCTGGAACGAGCCGCTCTACCCCATCGACGAGTTGCTCGGGCTGATTCCCGACGATCCGAAGAAGCCCTACGACGCCCGGGAAATCATCGCCCGCCTGGCAGACGGCTCGCAGTTCCTGGAGTTCAAGGGCGAGTTCGATGCCCAGACCCTCTGCGGCCACTTGCAGATCCAGGGCCGGCCCTGCGGCTTTATCGGCAACAACGGCCCGATCACGCCCCAGGGCGCGAGCAAGGCCGCGCAATTCATCCAGCTCTGTGACCAGAGTCAGACCCCGCTACTGTTCTTCCACAACACCACCGGCTTCATGGTGGGCACCGAATCCGAGCAGCAGGGGGTGATCAAGCACGGGGCGAAGATGATCCAGGCGGTGGCCAATGCCCGAGTGCCGAAGCTGACCATCGTGGTCGGTGGCTCCTACGGCGCCGGCAACTATGCGATGTGCGGCCGTGGCCTGGACCCGCGCTTCATCTTCGCCTGGCCCAACAGCCGCACCGCGGTGATGGGCGGCGCCCAGGCCGGCAAGGTGCTGCGCATCGTCACCGAGGCCAAGCATGCGAAGAACGGCCAGGAAGCCGACCCGAAGATGCTCGACATGCTGGAACAGGTCACCGCGCAGAAGCTCGACAGCCAGTCCACGGCGCTCTACGGCAGCGCCAACCTGTGGGACGACGGGCTGATCGACCCGCGGGATACCCGCACTCTGCTGGGCTACCTGCTGGACATCTGCCATGAGGCGCAGGTGCGCGAGCTGGCGCCCAACAGCTTTGGCGTGGCGCGGTTTTGATAGGACATTTCGCGGTCTGACCCCACTTGAGGAGAACAACAATGATCTTCACCCAGGAACACGAAGAACTGCGGCGCACAGTGCGCCAATTTGTAGACCGCGAGATCAACCCCCACGTCGAGGAATGGGAAAAGGCCGGGCGCTTTCCCATCCACGAGATTTTCCGCAAGGCCGGTGAACTGGGGCTGCTGGGCATCTCCAAGCCGGAAAAATTCGGCGGCATGGGCCTGGACTACAGCTACTCCATCGTCGCCGCCGAGGAGTTCGGCACCATCCATTGCGGTGGCATTCCCATGTCCATCGGCGTGCAGACCGACATGTGCACCCCGGCCCTGGCGCGCTTCGGCTCCGATGAACTGCGCGACGAGTTTCTGCGGCCGGCCATCACAGGCGAGCAGGTCGGCTGCATCGGCGTCTCCGAAGTCGGTGCCGGTTCCGATGTGGCCGGGCTCAAGACCCACGCCCGCAAGGACGGCGACGACTACGTGATCAACGGCAGCAAGATGTGGATCACCAACTCCCCTAGCGCCGACTTCATCTGTCTGCTGGCCAATACCTCGGACGACAAGCCCCACGTCAACAAGTCGCTGATCATGGTGCCGATGAACACCCCGGGCATCAGCCTCAGCTCGCACCTGGACAAGCTCGGCATGCGCAGCTCGGAAACCGCCCAGGTGTTCTTCGACAATGTGCGGGTGCCCCAGCGCAACCGCATTGGCCATGAAGGCGCCGGGTTCATGATGCAGATGCTGCAGTTCCAGGAGGAACGGCTGTTCGGCGCGGCGAACATGATCAAGGGCCTGGAGTACTGCGTGGACAGCACCATCGAGTACTGCAAGGAGCGCAAGACCTTCGGCAGCCCGCTGATCGACAACCAGGTGATCCACTTCCGCCTGGCCGAGCTGTCCACCGAGATCGAATGCCTGCGGGCCCTGGTCTACCAGGCCACCGAGCAGTATGTACGCGGCCAGGACGTGACCCGGCTGGCCTCCATGGCCAAGCTCAAGGCCGGGCGCCTGGGCCGCGAGGTCAGCGACAGTTGCCTGCAATACTGGGGCGGCATGGGCTTCATGTGGGACAACCCGGTGGCCCGGGCCTATCGCGATGTGCGCCTGGTGTCCATCGGCGGCGGTGCCGACGAGATCATGCTGGGAATCATCTGCAAGCTCATGGGCATCCTGCCGGGGAAAAAGAAATGAACCCGCTCCCTGCCTGCCAGACCCTGCTGCTGGAGCCGCGCAACGGCGTGCTGTTCATCAGCCTCAATCGCCCGCAAAACCGCAATGCCATGAGCCTGCAGATGGTCGCCGAACTGCGCACGGTGATGGCCGCGGTCCGTGACCGACGCAGCATCCGTGCCCTGGTGCTGCGCGGCACCGGCGAGCACTTCTGTGCCGGTGGCGACCTCAAGGACATGGCCGGCGCCCGGGCCCATGGCAGCGCCGCCTACCGTGAACTGAACCGGGCCTTCGGCGCCCTGCTGGAAGAAGCGCAGCACCTGCCCCAGGTGCTGGTGTGTGTGCTGCAGGGCGCGGTGCTGGGGGGCGGTTTCGGCCTGGCCTGTGTCAGCGACATCGCCATCGCCGAGCACTCGGCCCAGTTCGGCATGCCGGAAACCAGCCTGGGCCTGCTGCCCGCGCAAATTGCCCCGTTCGTGGTGCAACGCATCGGCCTGGCCCAGGCCCGGCGCCTGGCCCTGACCGCCGCCCGTTTCGATGGCGCCCAAGCCCAGCACCTGGGCCTGGTGCACTTTGTCGAGAACGATGCAAAGGCCCTGCAGGAACGCCTGGAGCAGCAGCTTTCCCTGGTGCTGCGCTGCGCCCCGGGGGCCAACGCGGCGACCAAGGCCTTGCTCCTGGCGAGCGTCGACCAGCCGCAGGGGCCATTGCTGGACCAGGCCGCCAACGACTTCGCCACTGCAGTCCTGGGTGAGGAAGGGGTCGAGGGCACCCTGGCCTTCGTGCAGAAACGCAAACCGGCCTGGGCCAACTGAGCCCTTGTAGGAGCCGGCTTGCCGGCGAACGCCCCCCACCGATTCCCGGGAGCCTGTATGCCCAATTTCAACAAGATCCTGATCGCCAACCGTGGCGAAATCGCCTGCCGCATCCAGCGTACCGCCCAGGCCCTGGGCTATCGAACCGTGGCCGTATTCAGCGATGCCGATGCCGAGGCCCTGCATGTGCAACTGGCTGACGAAGCGGTGCATATCGGCCCGTCCGCGGTACAGCAGTCCTACCTCGACGGCGCCGCGCTGCTGGAAGCGGCACGGCGCACCGGTGCCGACGCCATTCACCCGGGCTACGGCTTTCTTTCGGAAAATGCCGAGTTCGCCGCCGCCTGTGAAAGCGCCGGCCTGGTGTTCATCGGCCCCAGCGCTGCCGCCATCGATCTGATGGGCAGCAAGCGTCGCTCGAAGATCGCCATGCTCGAAGCCGGTGTGCCGTGTATCCAGGGCTATCAGGGGGCGGAACAGGACGACGCCACCTTGCAGCGCGAAGCCCAGCGCATCGGCTATCCGCTGATGATCAAGGCCAGCGCCGGCGGTGGCGGGCGTGGCATGCGCCTGGTACACCAGGCCGGGCAGTTGCTGGAGCAGATCCGCACGGCCCGCTCCGAAGCCCTGCACGCCTTCGGCAGCGACGAACTGATCCTGGAGCAGGCGCTGATCGAGCCGCGGCACGTGGAGGTGCAGCTGTTCGGCGACCAGCATGGCCAGTTGATCTACCTGGGTGAGCGGGATTGCTCGATCCAGCGCCGCCATCAGAAGGTCATCGAAGAGGCGCCCTGCCCGGTCATGACCCCGGAGCTGCGCCAGGCCATGGGCGAGGCAGCGCTCAAGGCCGGGCGGGCGGTGAACTATGTGGGCGCCGGTACCGTGGAGTTCCTCCTGGATGCGAGCGGGCAGTTCTATTTCCTGGAAATGAATACCCGGCTGCAGGTGGAGCACCCGGTCACCGAACTGGTAACGGGCCTGGACCTGGTGGCCCTGCAACTGCAAGTGGCGGCCGGCGAGCCGCTACCCCTGGGCCAGGAGCAGGTGCGCCTCGACGGCCACGCCATTGAAGTGCGGCTGTATGCCGAGGACCCGGCACAGAACTTCCTGCCGCAGACCGGCCAGATCCTGCGCTGGGAGCCAGCACCGGGGATCCGCACCGACCATGGCTTGCAGGAAGGCCAATGGATCAGCCCCTTCTACGACCCGATGCTGGGCAAGCTGATCGCCCACGGCGCTACCCGCGAAGAGGCGCGGCGCAAGCTGCTGCGTGGCGTCGAGGATTGCGTGCTGCTGGGGCTGGAAAGCAACCGCCGGCTGCTGGCCAACCTGCTGCGCCACCCGGTGTTCGCCAGCGGCCACTTCAGCACCGCCTTCATTGCCGAGCATTTTGCCCAGGACCCGAGCCTGCAAGCCCAGGAGCCCACTGCCGAGGAACTAGCCATCGCCGCAACGCTGTTCCACCACCACAGCGCCAGCGCCCATGGCCCGGCGCTCAATGCCTGGAGCAACAACGCCGGAGTGCCCCTGGACTACCGGCTCGGGGTGCAGGACCGGCAATGGTCGCTGCACCTGAACGCACTGCCTTCGGGCGCTGTAAAGGTGCGCCAGGGCGATGGGCTGCTGGAGCTCAAGGTGCGCAGCGCCGATGGCCGGCGGGCCAGCCTGGAGATCAACGGCATTCGCCGCCCGTGCGCCTATCGGCTGGAGGGCGGGGAGCTGTGGCTGAGCAACGCCAAGGGCAGCCTGCACCTGGTGGATCGTACCCATGCCCCGGCCCAGGGCCAGAACACTGCCTCCAGCGGTACGCTCAAGGCGCCCATGGACGGGGCGATCGTCGATGTACTGGTCAGTGAGGGCATGCACGTAAGCAAGGGCCAATTGCTGCTGGTGCTGGAGGCGATGAAGATGGAGCACCCGCTCAAGGCCGGGATCGACGGAGTGATCACCCGGGTCCAGGTCAACCTCGGGGACCAGGTGAAAAACCGCCAGGTACTGGTGGAGGTGGAGTAGCCCGGGCACCTTCCAGCAGATCCAGGCAGACGGGGCATCGGTCGGGACGATGCCCCCTCGATGCGCTCAAGCAGCCGTCCCCCTAGGCGGATGCCTCGGCTTTGGCTACGCTCAAGCCTCTTCAGGATGTTTCAAGGCTGGAATTCGTGATGCCCCACTGGCTGGTAATAGATCTGGAAGCCACGACGGATGAAGGGGGCTGGCCGGTGAGCGAGATGGAAATCATTGAGATCGGCGCCACCCTGGTCAACCGTCAGGGCCGGGAACAGGACCACTTCCAGCGTTTCGTCCGCCCCTTGCGGCGCCCCATGCTGACGCCGTTCTGCCGCGAACTGACCCATATCACCCAGGCCAATATCGACAGCGCCGCGCCCCTGAGCGAGGTCTGGGGCCTGTTCGAGCGCTGGCTCGGCCAGCATCAGCCGCGCCTGGAAGGCTGGGCCAGCTGGGGCGACTACGATCGCAAGCAGTTGCAGCTGGAATGGCACAACCAACAGCTGCACAGCCTGCTCAATGAGGTGCCGCACATGAACCTCAAGCAGCGCTTCGCCAAGGCCCGGCGCCTGGAACGGCCCCTGGGGCTCAACGCAGCCCTGCAACTGGCCGGCATGCAGTTCACCGGCCAGCAGCATCGGGCCCTGGAAGATGCGCGCAATACAGCACGCTTATTACCGCTGATTCTTCCTTGATGGCGGCAGGTGACGGCCCTGAAGGCCTTGTGCATACTGGCCGCCCTTTTTGACCCTTTCTTGAGGAATCGCCCATGTTTAAAGTCAACGAGTACTTCGACGGCACCGTCAAGTCGATTGCCTTCGGCACGGCCGAAGGCCCAGCCACCATTGGCGTCATGGCCCCGGGCGAATACGAGTTCGGTACCGCACAACGGGAAATCATGCACGTGGTCTCCGGCGCCCTGACCGTGCGCCTGCCAGACAGCGCAGACTGGGAAACCTTCCCGGCCGGTAGCCAGTTCAACGTTCCGGCCAACAGCAAGTTCCAGCTCAAAGTCGCGGTGGACACCGCCTACCTGTGCGAATACCGCGGCTGATAGAGCATCGCGGCGTTACCCCGTAATAAAAAATGCCCGTCTCCCAGGAGACGGGCATTTTTCGAGGTGGCACCGGTTATTCGATAACCGTCACCGCCATCCCTACCTGCAAGCGACCGTTGCCATCATTGACCAGGTTCTGGCCGAACATCGCCCCATCGGCCTGGGCCCGGTACTTCTGCAAGGTGGCCAGCGGTTCGCGGTCGGCACTGCGCTCGCCGGTCTGCGGATCGATGGTGGTGAGAATGCAGCGCGAGCACGGCTTGACCACACGGAACTCGACATCGCCGATACGCACGCGCTTCCAGTCGTCCTCGGCAAAGGCCGCACTGCCCTCGACCACCAGGTTCGGTCGGAACCGCAGCATCTCCAGGGGCCGGCCCACGCGAGCGACCAGGTCATCCAGGGAGGCCTGGCCAATCAGCAGCAGGGGAAAACCATCGGCGAAAGCCACCTGATCATCGTCCCTGCCATAACCGGCGGCGGTGCTCCGTGCCCGCTGCGCAGGAACCTGCACCAGGCGGCTGGGCTTGCCGATGAATTCGCTGACCCAGGCCGCGGCTTCGTCCCCCGCATCGGGAACCCTTAAGGTGTCCTGCCAGATGGTCACGCCGCGCAACGGTGCATCCGCACCCGGCAGCGCTACTTCAAGGGTGGAGTGGCCTGGGGCGCTCAGGGTCAGGCCACCCTGGTCATTCCACAAGGCCGACAGCTGACTCATCCGCGCTACGGCGCGCTGGGTCAGGAAACGCCCGCTGGCCTCATCCACCAGCATCCAGCGGCGATCCCCTTGCAGCCCGAGCTTGTCCAGGCCGATCTGTTGCAGGGTTTCGCCCCTGGCGGATTTCAACGGGTATCGGTAAAGCGCGCTAAGACGCATGTCCAGCTCCCTGTATGGGCAAAAGCGCTCACCCTATACCAGCATTTAGCCGAAACAAAGGAGCGCTGGCGCAAGGCCCGTGTCAGGCGTCGGCTTCGTCCAGCATCAGCCGTTGGCGGACCACGTCCACCAGCTTGTCCGGCTGGAACTTGGACAGGAAGTTGTCGCAACCGACCTTCTTCACCATCGATTCGTTGAAGCTGCCGGACAAGGACGTGTGCAGCACCACATAAAGCCCGCGCAAACGCGGATCGTTGCGGATCTCGGTGGTCAGGCGGTAGCCGTCCATTTCCGGCATTTCCGCATCGGTGAACACCATCAGCAGCTTATCGGTCATCACCACGTCAGTGTCGGCCCAGGCCTTGAGCATGTTCAGGGCCTTGAGGCCATCACTGGCGATGTGCATCTTGACCCCGAGCTGGCCGAGGGTGTCGCGCAATTGCGAGAGGGCCACGTTGGAGTCGTCCACCAGCAGCACTTCGCGGCCACGGGCACGCTCCAGCACCGGATCTTCCAGCTTGTCCCGGGAAACCTTGGCGTTGTAGGGCACGATTTCCGCCAGGACCTTTTCCACGTCGATGATTTCCACCAACTGGTCATCGACCTTGCTGATAGCGGTCAGGTAATGCTGGCGCCCGGCGCTGGTGGGCGGCGGCATGATGGCTTCCCAGTTCATGTTGACGATGCGGTCCACGCCACCGACCAGGAACGCCTGCACCGAGCGGTTGTACTCGGTAACGATGATGGTGCTGTTGGGGCCCGGGACCAGCGGGCGCATGCCAATGGCCTGGGACAGATCGATGACCGGCAGGGTCTGCCCGCGCAGATTGACCACCCCACAGACAAAGGGATGGCGCTGAGGCATCAGCGTCAGCTTCGGCAGTTGCAGCACTTCCTGGACCTTGAACACGTTGATCGCGAACAGTTGCCGGCCGGCCAGGCGGAACATGAGGATTTCCAGGCGATTCTCACCCACCAGTTGCGTGCGTTGATCTACCGTGTCGAGAATGCCGGCCATTAATGACTCCTGGGCTTGTTCTGATGAATTCACTAAAGTCAGATATCGGCCGGGTCTGCCGTATCTTGACCCGCATGCAAATTGCCACACAAAGCCGTTGATGTCACATTAACATCATGCTTTACTGGCGCGGTCAATTCAGCACCACCCTCTGCGCCGGCCAGACCTCTATTTCGGCGCAAGGTTCCCGTGCCTAGGGGAATCCCCTATCAACAATCAGGACCAGCCTGATATTCGCGATATCCAATAGCCATTAATGTGACGCCATTCTCATTGCATGAACGGAGTCAGGCTTTTGTTTTTGATCGCAGAAAGGTGGCTTGGCCCCCTTTCAAGCCCCACTACCCTCGCTCATCCTGCCCCAGCGCGCTTGCGTCGCCTTGCTGTGGCCGGCATGCGCGCACGGACCGGGTTCGAGGCCACTCGACTCGCTCGGCAGGCTGCGACCGCAGGCAAGCATTCAGCTATAACGTCAATCCAGGTGCACCCATCGCGTCCAACTTGCAAACCGTTCAGCCAACGCCCTATCAAGCCATCGGACACGCAGTCATGGAGATAAGCATGCTAAAGGACGGCCACGAGTGCGCCACACCGCTGCCCGAGTTCCTGCTTGAAGCCCAGGCCCTGCTGGCCAGATCGGAAGACTGCCTGAGCCACCTGCACCTGATCAGAAACGATGAAGAAGCCATCAACTGCCTGCTCGCCAGCCTGCTGAGTCTGGCCCAGGCCGCGGCCCGCCACGCAGTCAGCCCGCTGGCCGAATTCTCCCTGCATATTCATGGCGTGCTCAAGCGCACCCCCCATCCCCTGGACCTCAACGATCCGATCCTCGACGCCTTGAAGAGCTGCCTGACGCTGATGGCCTGGCAACTGGAACTGATCGACCCGCGCAACGGCCAGCTCAATCTGGACGACAGCGAGCAAGTCATGCTGATCGAAGAACTGACAGAGCAAGTGGGACAAAACTGTAACTGCACATATCCATCTTGCAGCCACTGAAGTTGTATTTATCCGGCGGGGCAGCGGATAAAACTCTCGCCAATCACCGCCCTACTGCACAACATCGACAAAATATCGGGCCAACTGCCAAGCACCCGGTCGTTATTGATTAATTCATACCCAAGAGCGACATCAATCACTCCATAAAGCCAACTAGCAACGTCACCGGGACTTGCTGTTCAACGCGCTGTGCATGCGGGAAAACCCGCTCCCCAGCACACTTTGCGCGATGTTCGGGGGCACGTGACGCCCATGGTACCGACGTACCGCTACCCTCCATTTCCTGACTCTGAAGTCCTATATGACTGAGCGTATAAACGCGACCGACGGTATCTTCGGTGGTATTATGCGGCGCATAAACGGACACAGTTAATGGCACATTGATTCCAATGGCGGCAGTTACTACTCAGCCTGTACAACACGAACAGACAGCGTTGATTGAAACCGGGTATTCAAAGAGCACCGTTTCCCAAACAAGCCTCGTCATCCATACTTGACCGGGCTCTTCGCAGCGAACATCCATTGGCTCCATCCGCTATGTACGCCAGCCTCAAGTCATTCTTCTCTTGGCCCCCCTCCCATGATCACCTGCGCTGGCTCAGCCTGTTGCTGTGCTCCTGCTCGACCCTGGCCAGTGTGCTGGTCTACTGGCTGGGCCGGCCTCTGCCTCTGGGGTTGCTGGTCATCAACGTGGCGGCGCTGGCCTGCATCTGGATGCAATACGGTTATTCGCGCAAATCCATCCGCTTCCAGCCCCAGGAACTCGCCGAGCGCCTGCTGGAGGTCAAGGAAAACGAACGGCACCGTCTGAGCCGTGAACTGCATGACGACATCGGCCAACTGCTGACCGCCGCCAAGCTGCAGACCGACTGGCTCAAGCGCCGCCTGCCGGACGAGCTGCAAGAACATTGCGCGGTGCTGGGCACCACCCTGGAAGAGACCCTGGCCAAGGTGCGGGACGTCTCCGCCATCCTCAACCCGCGGCAACTGGCCAGCCTCGGGCTGGAAGCCAGCCTGCGCGCCCACCTGCTCAAGACCCTGGAAAACACTTCGGTGCACTGGAGCCTGGAGTGCCACCAGCGCCTGGCGGGCATTCCCGAGGAAATGGCCGTCGCGGCGTTTCGCATCACCCAGGAAGCCGTGACCAACATCCTGCGCCACGCCCAGGCGAAAAACCTGCTGGTACGCCTGCAACGACTGCCCGAAGGCCTGTCGCTGTTCATCAGCGATGATGGCCAGGGTTTCGCCCCGGCCAGCGACCCGGGCGCCCAGGGCCAGCGCGGCATGGCCGGAATGCAGGAACGAATCAGTCAGTTGGGCGGCCTGTTGAAGGTCACCAGCGAGGCCGACCAAGGCACACAGATCGAAGCACTCTTTCCCTGGGCCCCTCGCACTCTGGAGCGGGCCAGCACGAATAAGGTTTTACATTGACCTGTAATTTACTCTTGGTGGATGACCACTCGCTCATCAGGGCTGGCGTGCGTGCCCTGGTCATGGACATTCCCGGATACGCGGTGATCGGTGAAGCGGATGACGGCTCGTTCCTGCTGGAAATGGTCGAAAGGCTGCATCCGGACATCATCCTGCTGGACCTGTCGATGAAACACACCGGCGGCCTCGAAGCCCTGCGCCGGCTCAAGGCGCTCCACCCACAGAGCAAGGTGCTGATCCTGTCGATGCACACCGACCCGGCCCTGATCATGCAGGCCCTGGAGTGCGGCGCCCACGGCTACCTGCTCAAGGACACCACCGCCACAGAACTCGAACACGCCCTCCAGGCCCTGCGCAACAATGAACGCTACCTGAGCCCGGCCATCGCCCACACGGTGATCAACCAGGCCCTGACCCGGGCTCAGAAGCAACCTCCGCCACCGGAGCAGAACCACAACCTGACGGCCCGCCAGCTGGAAATCCTGCGGCTGATCGTGCGCGGCAAATCCACCCGGGAGATCGCCCTGGGCCTGGGCCTGAGCATCAAGACCGTGGAAACCCACCGCTCGCAGATCATGAAGCGCCTGCAGATCTTCGACGTTGCCGGGCTGGTGCTGTTCGCCGTGCGCGAACGCATCATCAGCCTCGACGACTGACTCAGCGGGCGCTACCCAGCAGCGGCGAATCCTCGGGCAGATGCACCTGCAACGCGCCAGGACGGGCGGTGAAACGCAAGGTATCGCCCTGCAGCGGCTCGCCGTCGAGGTTGATGTCCAGGCCTCGGGACGCCTTGATCTCGACCCAGGGCAGGCGTGCCCGGACAAACAGATTGTCGATCCCCAACCCGCCCGCCAGCAGGTTCTTCAGCGTGCCCACCAGTTCCTGGGGCGCCGGCAGGATGCTGATATCCAGCAAGCCGTCATCGGCCAGGGCCCCCGGGCACAACTCGTGCCCGCCGCCCGCTTGACGGCCGTTGCCGATGCCCAGGGCCAGAAGTTCGCCATGCCAGTGGAAACCCGGCCCCTGCAACTCGCCATAGGCCGCGCTCAGCTCGGCAAAACGTGACAGACCGGTGAACAGGTAGGCCGCGCCCCCCAGGACCTTCTTCAAATCCTCCGAGGTGTTGGCGGTGACCTGGCTGCCAAAGCCGCCCGTGGCCATGTTGAGGAACATCTGCCCGCCGACCTCCCCCAGGTCGATCGCCCGCGCCGGCACATCCAGCAGGTCCAGGGCCGCCGCCGGGGTCAGCGGCACGCCGGCAGCCCGGGCAAAGTCGTTGGCCGTGCCCAGCGGCAACAGCACCAGGCTGGCCGGGGCGTCGGCATTGGCCAGGGCTTCGGCGATGTCCCGCAGGGTGCCGTCGCCACCGCCGGCAACCAGCCGGGTATGGCCGGCAGCCAACGCCTCCTGCACCAGGCGCTGGGCATCCCCCGCCTCCCAGGTCAGGCGCACCTGCAAGTCCCAGCCGGCGGCGCGCCGGGCCTCGACGGCCGCGCGCACCTCCTCGTTGAGGGCCTGTTTGCCGTGCAGTATCAACAATGCCTTGCGCTCACTCATCAGCCCTGACTCCGGTTATGGATTCCATGAAGGATGTTGACCCTGCCGCCCGCAAAAAAAGTCTGTCGTCGGAATTTATTTTTTTGCCGGAAGCAGTCTGGCCTTGCCCCCCCGGCAATCCGGCAGCTTAGCCGCAGGGAAGCAAGGATTCGTCCGGCACGGTCCGGCTTTCAATTAGCGAGTCGCTGTTTCATGAGCTTTACTGACCCCTGTCGTTTAGATGAGGAAGTGCAGGTCATCACCTTGACCGGCGCCGGGGGCCCCACCTGAATACGCAGAGGGCACGGTTTTCCCACTTGAATGCCGACCACGCCTGGGGATGAAGGGACGTGGCTTTTTTTGGTGCCGGGACCAGATGGTGGGAAGTCGCAAACATTGCGAACTTCCTCGCGATCTCTCCAGTCAACCGGTGTGCCTTAGGTCGAGGGAATTGATCTTATGCGGTTGCAACCTGTAGACAGCCTGTTACTGACTCGCCCCAGCATGGTCGAGTACTTCCTGTTCGGCATCCGTGTGGTTCATGGGCTGACTGCAATCCTTCCCGGGCTGCTGCTGATCCTGCTGTCCAACAACAGCCAGGAAGCCTTGAAAAGCGACCTGACCCTGCTGGTGTTCTTCGCCCTCATCAGCGTGCTGATCTTCCAGGCCCTGGGGGTGTACGCCGAATCCATCTTCAGCAACCAGCTGCGCTTCCAGCTGACCCTCTTCGCCTGGGCCTCGTCCTTTTGCGTGCTGCTGTTCATGCATCACTCGATGCAGATGTTCAACACCATCGGCAACCCCGAGCTGTTCGGCTGGTTTGCCGGCAGCTTCGTGCTGTTCGGCATCGAGCGCCTGGTGCTGCTGACCCTGTTCCAGCAGTTGATGCAGCGCGGCGTGTTCCTGCAGAACGCGGTGATTCTCGGCGCCACGGAAAACGGCCAGCGCCTGGCCGAATACCTGGCCCAGCATCAGGATATCCGCTCCGGAGTGACCGGTTTCATCGACGACCGCATCGGCCGCCTGCCCAAGACCCTGTGCAACCTGCCGCTGCTGGGCAACTCCAGCGACCTGGAACGGCTGATCCGCGAGGAAAAGGTTACCCAGGTCCTGGTGGCGCTGCCCTGGTCGGCGGAAAACCGCATGGCCTATGTCATCCGCGAGCTGCGAAGGCTGCCGGTGAACGTACTGCTGGTGCCCGACATGGTGGCCTTCCGGCACGCCCACAACCGCATCACCGAAGTCGCCAACCTGCCGATGTTCAACGCCTCCGAAGTGCCGTTGCGGGGCTGGTCGCCGTTCTTCAAGCGCCTGGAAGACATGGTGCTGTCGAGCATCGCCCTGGTGCTGCTGTCGCCGGTGATGCTGCTGGTGGCGCTGGCGATCAAGCTGGACTCCAGCGGCCCGGTGCTGTTCAAGCAGAAACGCTACGGCTACAACAACCGGCTGATCGAGGTCTACAAATTCCGCTCGATGCACCAGCACATGGCCGACGCCCATGCCGAAAAGCAGACCACCCGGGGCGACCCGCGCATCACCCGGGTCGGTCGCTTCATCCGCAAGACCAGCCTCGATGAACTACCCCAGTTGTTCAATGTGTTCGGTGGCAGCATGTCCATGGTCGGGCCGCGCCCCCATGCCACCGCGACCAAGGCCGCCGGCATTCTCTTCGAAGAGGCGGTCAAGGAGTACACCTCGCGCCACCGGGTCAAGCCGGGGATCACCGGCCTGGCGCAGATCAACGGCTATCGGGGCGAAACCGATACCCTGGAAAAAATCGAGAAACGTGTCGAGTTCGACCTGGAATACATTGAAAACTGGTCGGTATGGTTCGACCTGTACATCCTCTTCCGCACTGTTCCATCCGTGATCATGACCCGCGAGGCCTTCTGAATGAGCACACTCATTCCCTGCATCATTGCTGGCGGCGCCGGCACCCGCCTGTGGCCGGTATCCCGCGAAGCGATGCCCAAGCCCTTCATGCGCCTGCCAGACGGCGAAAGCCTGCTGCAGAAAACCTTCGTGCGCGCCTCCGCGCTCAAGGACGTCGGCCGCCTGTTGACGGTGACCAACCGCGAGGTGTTCTTTCGCACCCTCGACGACTATCGCCTGCTGAACAAGGCCAGGGTGGAGCTGGACTTCATCCTTGAGCCGTTCGGGCGCAACACCGCGCCGGCCATCGCTGCCGCCGCCCTGCACGTGAGCCGCCTGTATGGCGATGATGCACAGCTGCTGGTGCTGCCCGCCGACCACCTGATCAAGGATGTGCAGGCTTTCGCCAACGCCGTGGACAGCGCCCGGCAATTGGCCGAGCAAGGCTGGCTGGTGACCTTCGGCCTGGTGCCCACCCACGCCGAGACCGGCTTTGGCTATATCGAGAAAGGCCAGGGCCTGAACAAGGACAGCTTCCAGGTCAGCCGCTTCGTCGAGAAACCCGACGCCGCCACCGCCCAGCGTTATGTCGATGGCGGCCTGCACCTGTGGAACGGCGGGATGTTCTGCATGCGTGCCGACGTGATCCTGCAGGAACTGCGCGAGTTCGTGCCCGAGGTGGTCAGCGCCGTCGAACACTGCCTGGAGCAGAGCCACCGCAAGGAGGGCAAGCACGAACTGCAAGTGGAGCTGGATGGCGACAGCTTCGCCCAGGCCCCGGACATCTCCATCGACTACGCGGTGATGGAGCGTTCGAAGAAAGTCGCCGTGGTGCCCTGCCAGCTGGGCTGGAGCGACATCGGCTCCTGGCAGGCAGTGCGCGAGCTGACCCCGGCGGACGAACATGGCAACCAGTGCAACGGCGAGACCGTGCTGCACGATGTCAGCAACTGCTATATCGACTCGCGCAAGCGCCTGGTGGGCGGGGTCGGGCTCAACAACCTGATCATCATCGACACTCCGGACGCCCTGCTGGTGGCCGACGGCAACCGCAGCCAGGACGTCAAGCTGATCGCCCAGGAACTCAAGCGCCTGGGCCACGACGCCTACAAGCTGCACCGCACCGTGACCCGTCCCTGGGGCACCTACACCGTGCTCGAGGAAGGGCCGCGCTTCAAGATCAAACGCATCATGGTCAAGCCCAATGCCTCGCTGTCGCTGCAGATGCACCACCACCGCAGCGAACACTGGATCGTGGTCAGCGGCATGGCCCTGGTCACCAATGGCGAGGACGAATTCCTGCTCAATACCAACGAGTCCACCTTCATCAAGCCCGGCCGCACTCACCGCCTGGTCAATCCCGGGGTGATCGACCTGGTGATGATCGAAGTGCAGAGCGGGGAGTACCTCGGCGAAGACGACATTGTGCGCTTCAACGACATTTACGGGCGGGCTCCCGCCGAAGCCGCCAAGACCTGAACTGACGCTCCAAGCAGCAATCTGGCCCGACAGGGAGTTGTGACTATGCACGCCAGGAAGACCGCTCGATGAAAAGACTCCTGCTGATTTCCAGTGTTCTCATGCTCTGCGCCTGCTCCATTCCGGCAAAGGTGGAACTGCCGCCCAGCCAGGACCTGGAGGCCGCCCATCGGGCCGGTGATGCCCTGGCCGGCCAGCCGTTGCCGCCCCAGCGGATTCGCCCGGGGGACACCCTGCGCATCGTCCGCAACACGGGTGAGGCGCCATCGATCTCGGCATTCACCGCCAATTCGATCTACGAACTGACGCTGTTCACCGTGCTCAACGATGGCACCTTCGCCTACCCCTATGCAGGGCAGGTCAAAGCCGCGGGGCTGACTCCGCAGCAACTGACCCAGGTCCTGGAAAACAAGCTGAAGAACATCTACCAGGACTCTGCACTGACCGTGAACATCAACCAGACACCGGGCAACACCGTGTTCGTCGGCGGCTCGGTACGCAACCCGGCGTCCCTGCCGGTGACCGTGACCACCACCCTGGAGCAGGCCATAGTCGGCGCCGGGGGCCTATTGAACGTGGGCGACAGCCGCAATATCGCCCTGCTGCGCGAGGGCGAGGACGGCCGCTACAAGACCTATTTCTTCGACTACCGCAAATTCATGATCGCCGGCAACGCCGGCACCGCCCCGGTGCTGCTGCAACGCGGCGACGTGGTGTTCGTGCCCAAGTCCAGCGTCGGCAACGGCATCGAGTGGGTGGACGTGTACCTCAACCAGTTGATTCCGTTCACCAAGTCGATCGGCATCGGGGCGAGTTACGAAATCAACCGTCAATCCACCAATTGATCGCCAAGGACAGCCCATATGATCAATATCCGTTCCTTTCGCGATTTGCTGCGGTTGTTCTTCATCTTCAAGCGCGAGGTCAAGATCACCGTCCTGGTGACCTTCGTCATCATCCTGCTGGGTGCCTTCCTGCTGCCCAATCGCTTCGAATCCACCGCCCTGCTGCTGGTCAAGCCGGGGCGCGACACCAGCACCCTGCCGATCGAGATCGCCGATCGCCAGGCTGTGGTGATTCCCAGCGCCCAGCGTGATCCGATCATCGATGAGGAGCGCATCCTCGGCGGCGAGCCCATCGCCCGCAAAGTGGCGGAAAAGTACCTCGACGACCTGTCCCGCCAGCCCCAGCCAAGTGGTGCCCTGGCTACCCTCAAGAACGCCGTGAAGGGCGCGGTGGAAGGCATCGTCGACCTGCTGCGCGGGGCCCTGCAACTGGTGGGCCTGGTGGAGAAGCAGACACCGGTGGAACGCCTGACCGAGCGCATGTTGAAAAGCTTCAGCGTGACCCACGCCGCAGGCTCCTCGGTGATGGAAGTGAGCTTTACCTGGAACGACCCCAAAGTGGCCCAGACAGTGGTCAAGAGCTGGATCGAGCAGTACCAGCAGGAACGCGCGCAAACCCTCGGGCGCAAAAGCCTGTACGCCTTCTATGAAACCGAAAGTGGCGCCACCAACCAGCGCATTCTCGGCTACAAGAAGCAGATCGCCGACTACCTGAACCAACTGGGGGCGGTGAGCATCGAGGAGCGCCTGAACGATATCTCGCGCAACCTCAACAACCTCAAGGGCGAACACCTCAATACCACCCGAGCAGTGGCGTCCACTCGCAGCGGCCTGGAGACCATCCAGAAGCAGCTCAACAGCATGAAGAAAGAAATCAGCATCGGCCGCCAGATGAGCCTCAACCCGGACCGCCAGGACCTGCAGCAGCGGATCAACGCCAAGCAGATCGAGCGTCAGGAAATGCTCCGCACCTTCAAGGAAGGCGCCCCTCCGGTTCGCGCCATGGATGCGGCAATCGCCAACCTGCAAGCCCTGCTGAAATCGGAAAGCGGCACTGTGCAACGCAGCGAAAACCTGGCCCCGAACCCGGTCTATACCCGCCTGCAGAACAGTTTCGCCGACCAGCAGGCCAGCCTCAGCCGCCTGCAGACCCAGGCCGCCCAGCAGGAAACCCAGTTGCTCAAGCTCGAACAGGAACGGCGCCAGGCGCTGGCCGTGGAACCTGAACTGGCACGCCTGCAACGGGAACTGAGCGCCGCGGAGAAAAGCTTCGCGCTGTACAGCGACAGTACCGAGAAAGCCCGCATCGACCGCGAGCTGGACCAGAGCCAGATCAGCAACATCGCGGTGATCGAAGAAGCCACCTTCAAACCCAGCCGGGTCTTTCCCAAGAGCCTGAGTATGCTGCTCGCCGCCATTCCGCTGAGCCTGGCGGTGGGCCTGCTGGCGCTGTACTTCTTCTATCTGCTGGACCAGCGCATCCATGACGGCGACCAGATCGAGGAGCGCTTCGGGGTCAAGGTCTGGACCAGCCTGCAGGACCTCGACAGCCACCTGCCGCAACGCAACAGCGCCTTCATCGCCAGCCTCTACCGCCTGTACGGCATCCTGCCCCTCAAGCAGGTGGCGCTGCAGGGCCTGGTGATCGGCCTGACCTCGGCACGCCGCGGCGAAGGCGTGAGCTTCGTCACCGCGCACCTGCGCGACCTGCTCCAGGAGCGCGGGCACGTGGTGCGGGTCAATGGCGCACCCAACGCGGTGCCCGGCGAAATCGTCCTGCTGGAAGCCTCGGGCTTCTTCTCCAACCAGGAAGCCTTCGTCAGCCTGCGCGAGGCCGACCTGATCGCCCTGATCGTCGAAGCCGAAACCACCACGGTGCCCGTGCTGCAAAACGCCCTGTCGATTCTCACCACCGCCTTCAAGCGGGTCGACGGCATCATCATCAACCGCCGGCGCTTCGGCATCCCGGAGAACGTGCTGAACTTCCTGGCGCGGATCAGGAGCCCCCACTGATGCACATTGCCCTGCTGGCACCCATGCCTCCCGAGCAGAACGGCATTGCCGACTACGCCGCGCACCTGCGCACCGCCCTGGAAGGCCTGGGGCTGAAAGTCAGCACGCCGCTGGCCGGGCTGGGCAACGACCCGCAACGCGCCATCGAGCGGGTGGCGCACAGTGACTGGCAGGGGATCGACCTGGTGCACGCCGAGCTGGGCGGTGGCCGGCTGGCGGAGTTTCATGCCCTCAAGGCGTTGCGCGAGCGTTTCCCCAGCCTGCCGCTGAGCGCCACGGTGCACGACCCCGAACGCCTGGTCTGGCGCCGGGCCAGCCTGCCCTGGCCGCTGTCCCTGGCCACGCGGCTGCCCTCACCGCTGCCACAGATCGCCACGGTACTGACCGACCCCTTGTGCCTGCACGAAGAAAAGCAGCTGGCCCGCAGCCTCACCCGGCTGATCACCCTGACCCACGCCGGCGGCGCCTGCCTGCGCCAGCGCATGGGGTTGCGTGCGGAACAGATGGTGGTGATCCCCCACGGCAACCTGGCCATCCCCGCCCGGCCGCTGCCGCCGCTGAGCCCGTTGAGGCTGCTGTATTTCGGCTTCATCTACCGCGGCAAGGGCATCGAGGATCTGCTGGATGCACTGGCCATGGCCTTCGCCCAGCAACCGGCAATGCGCGAGCGCATGCGCCTGACCCTGGCCGGGGGCAGTGAACCGGAAATGGCCTTCGGTAGCTCCGGCAGCTACCTCGACCAGTTGCGCCAGCACATCCAGCGCCTGAACCTGCAGGACAGCATCGACTGGCAACTGGACCTGCCGGCCACGGACATTCCCAAGGTGATCCAGGCCCACCACGTAATGGTCCTGCCCTACCGCGAGTCGAGCAAGCTCAAGCTCCTGGGCACGCTACGGGGGACCAGCGGCGCCCTGTCCTGGGCGGTGGCCTGCGGCCGCGGCGCCATCACCTCCGACGCCCGCTCCTTCGCCGAAGAGGTGGCCCAGGACAACGGCGTGATCTTTCCCCAGGGCAACGTCGCCGCCCTGGCCGCCGAACTCAGCCACTTGTGCGCCAGCCCGGAACGGGTGGAGCGCTGGGCCGAGCACGCCGCGGTGATCGGCTCCCGGCGGGTCTGGAGCCATACCGCCGAGCGCTTTGCCCGGGTGTTCAGCGATGCCTGTGGAGGCCCGGCCCATGTCTATGCGACGTAGCTCGGCGATTGCCCTGCTGGTGCTCGCCTGCCTGTCCTGGAAGGCCCTGGCGGATACCACCCTGCGCGCGCCGCGAGCGGTGGTGTGGAAGGATTTTCTCGGGGTCAACGCGCAGTTCCAGTACTTCGCCCCCGGCGTCTACCAGAAGCAGATGGACCGGCTCGATGCCCTGGGCCTGAGCTGGGTCCGCCTGGCCATTCACTGGGCCATGATCGAACCCAGCGAGAATGACCTGCAGCTGGACACCCTGGACGCCGCGATGAACGCCATGCAGGGCCGCCAGTACCGGGTCCTGGCCTACATGGTGGGTTCGGCGCCCTTCGCCGCCAACGTGCCCAGCGGCTCGCCCCCTTCCGACCAGTACCCGCCCAAGGACTTCAACGTCTTCGCCCAGCGCATGAAAATGCTCGCCCAGCGTTATCCCCAGGTGAACACCTGGCAGGTGTGGAACGAACCCAACATCGTCTGGCTGCCCAAGGAAGACCCCGACGCCTACGACCAGTTGCTCACGACCACCACCAGCGCCATTCGCGCGGCGATTCCCGACAAGCCTGTAGCGACCGCGGGCATGGCCTACTACAGCCAGATGCGCAGCACCCCGGGGCTGATGCTCGAAGATCTGCTGCAACAGGGCCTGGGCACGGAAAACCTGATTGCCGCCTACCACCCCTATTCCGAGCTCCCGGAAGGCGACGATGCCGCGGCCCAGGATTTCCTCGTACGCGGCAACTTCCTCAACAACGCGCTGCACAGCCAGGGCGTGCAACAGGTCTGGGCCACCGAGTGGGGCTGGTCGAGCTACACCAGCGGAGCCCGGGAAATGCAGGCGATGATCGGCGTCAACGGCCAGGCCGACTACACCCTGCGCCGCCTGGCCCTGATGGCGGCCATGGACTACCAGCGGATCTTCCTGTTCAACCTCAGCGACCTGGATGCCCGCGCCAGCAACCGCGACCAGTCCTACGGGCTGGTGGACCTGGCCGGCGAACCCAAGCCGGTCTACAACGCCCTCAAGTATTTTCTCGACACCACCGGGCCGAGCCTGGCCCCGGCTGATCCCCCCGGCCTGAGCAACGCCCCGAGCGACTTGTACAGCATCGCCTGGACCCGGCCCGACGGCTCCCACGTCTGGATGTTCTGGAGCGCCAGCGGCGCCAGCCTGCAGGTTCCCGGGCTCAACGCGGCCACGCTGCATGATCCGCTGACCGGCACCCGCACCGAGCTGAGCGGGCAAGTGGGCCTGAGCGTGCCGTTGAAAACCAGCCTGCAACTGTTGGTGTGGTGAGCATGAAAATCCTCTGGACCCTGCCCTACCTGCCCTGGCCCGCCACCAGCGGCGGCAAGACCCGGCAATACCACCTGCTGCGGGCCCTGGCCGCCCGCGGGCACCGCATCACCTTGCTGGTGCAATCGAAAACCCCGTTGGACGACGCCACCCGCGCGGCCCTGGAGCCCTGGCTGGAACGCCTGATCGTGCTGCCGCGGCGGCCGTTGCGCAGCCTCAAGACCCTGTTCTCGGTGCTGTTCGCGCCCTACCCCATGCTGGCCGACGTCAACGGTTTGGCCGCGCCGCTGCAACAGCGTTTTCGCGAGCTGTTGGAGGAACCCTGGGACGTGATCCAGATCGAGCACAGCTACAGCTTCCAGCCCTTCGAACAGCCGCTCAAGCAATTGCAGCGCCCGTTCATCCTCACCGAACACAACGTCGAGTCGGCCCTCGGTGCCGCCAGCTACGACCGCCTGCCGGCCTGGTCGAAACCCTTTACCCGTTACGACCAATGGCGCTACCGGCGCTGGGAACGCCGGGTGTTCCAGCAGGCGGCCCGGGTCATCGCGGTGACCGAACAGGACGCCCTGACCCTGGCCCGGCTGAGTGGCAAACCGGCCGCGGTGGTGGTCAACGGCGTGGACTGCGGGCACTACGCCGCGGTGCAACCGGACCTTGGCAGCCAGCGCCTGCTGTTTATCGGCAACTACGAATACAGCCCCAACCTGGATGCGGTGCAATGGGCCCTGGAAGAGATACTGCCGCGCCTGTGGGCCATCAACCCCGAGGTGCACTTCGCCATCTGCGGCTACGCCCTGCCGGACAGTTTCCGCCAGCGCTGGACCGACCCGCGCATCGAGTGGCAGGGTTTTGTCCCCGACCTGCGGGACCTGCAACGGCGCTCGGCGCTGTTCTTCGCCCCGCTGCGCCAGGGCGGCGGTTCCAAGCTCAAGGTCCTGGAGGCCATGGCCGCCGGCCTGCCGGTAGTCACCACGGCCCAGGGCAGCTCCGGGCTGCAGGTAGAGAACGGCCAGCATTACCTGGGCAGCGAAGACCCCGGGGCCCTGGCGCAGATTCTCGCCCAGGCCCTGGCCGACCCCGAGCGCCTGCAACGCATCGGCGCCGCCGGGCGCGACTACGTGCTGGCCCACCATGACTGGACCGCCGCCGCGGCCCAGCTCGAAGCGGTCTATCACCAACTCCCCTCTGACAAAGAAGAAGTGTCCGTATGCGCATAGGTCTGGATTACCGCCCCGCCGCGGGCTACAGCAACAGTGGTATCGGCCGGCAGAACCTGGCACTGGAAGACGCCCTGCGCGCCAATCCGCAGGTCAGCCTGCAATTGTTCGGCGTCGCCCCGGAAGACCATCCGCTGCGCCGCCGGGTGCATTGCCCCAGGTGGGGCGCACCACTGCAGGGGGTGCATCGCCTGCCGAACCGGCTGCGCTTCGAGGGCGGTTTTCTGCCCGAGGCCCTGCGTGAGGCCGAGGTGGAGCTGTACATCTGCAACTTCAACATGGGCCTGCCTCTGGGCAGGAAACCTAAGAACCTGCGCTATGTATTGCAACTGCATGACCTGTTCCAACTGACCCTGACCAACAGCCATGGCTCGCGGCTCAAGGAGCGGGTCTATGGCCTCACCGACAAGCTCTCCATCGGCCACTCGGTGAAGCAGGCGGACCGCATCTGGACACCTTCGCAGTACACCGCCGACGAACTGGTGAAGCTCTTTCCCCAGGCCCGGGACAAGGTCCGGGTGCTGCCCAACCTGGTTACCGGTTTCCAGGGCGAACCCGCCGACATCCGCGACCTGCAACTGCCCGAGCGCTACTGGCTGGCGGTGGGCACCCGCGAGCCGCGCAAGAACATTCCCTGGTTCGTCGCCGCCTGGCAGGCCGCACGCCAGCAATCCCCGGATGTACCGGAACTGGTGCTGATCGGCGCACCGGAACACCTGCCCAGCGAGCTGCGCGCCGTGCATGGCCTGCACTTTCTCAGCGACCTCAGCGACAGCCAGTTGCATGGGGTGTACCGCCAGGCCCAGCGCCTGTGGCAGCCCTCCTACGCCGAGGGCTTCGGCCTGCCGGTGATAGAGGCCCTGAGTGTCGGCACTCCGGTGGCGGTGGCCAGCGGCTCGGCCCTGGACGAGATCACCCCGGCGGGCAGCCCGCGCTTCTCGCCCACCGACAGCGCCGCGCTGAGCCAGTTGATGGTGCAACTGGCCAGCGCCCCGCCGGAAGACCCCGCCCCCCTCAAGGCCTGGGCGGCCGGCTACGCCGAGGATGCCTATCGCCAGCGCTTCAATGAATTGCTCGAGGAGCTCAAGTAATGCCCATCGCCCTGCCGCTGGCGCTGATCTTCGGCCTGGTTTTCGGCGTGCTGATCTGGTTGCTGCCAGCGCTCAAGGTGCTGGTGCTGATGGTCGGCATCGCAGCGGCGGTGACCGTGGTCCGCCAGCCCATGCGCGGGCTGCTGCTGTTCGCGGTACTGGCGACCTTCCTGCCCTATTCGACGGTGCAGATCGGCCTGCGCACCACCGTCTCCGAAGCCCTGCTGCTGTTGGTCTGGGCCAGCATCCTGGCCCAGGGGCTGTTCTCCAATCTGCCCCGGCCGCCCAGGCTGCTGCGTACCGAGAAGCTGCTGCTGGCCCTGATGGCCTTCAGTGCCCTGCCCTTCATCATCGGCCAGGTGACGGTGAACGCCGATGGCAATGGCCCGGTGAACTGGGTCCGCTGGTTGCTCAACCTCTCGGCGCTGTTTCTGGTGCGACGCCTGTTGCAGCAAGCCAAGGCCCGGGAGCAACTGGTCTGTGGCCTGTTGCTGGGGACCCTGCTGCTCCTGCTGCTGTCGATCCCGGTGTTTCTGAAGAACGGCAGCGCCACGGCCATGACCCCGATCCTCGAAAAGCTCGGCTACGGCGGCATCGCGGTACTGGGCGACAGCCTCAGCGCCCTGGCCAATCGCATGGGCTCGCCGTGGATGCACCCCAACGTCACTGGCGGCGCCATGGCCCTGCTGCTGCCCCTGGCCTTCTGTTTCGGCCTGACCCGCAGCGGCTGGCAGCGTAACCTCGGCCTGGCGGTGGCCTTGCTGGGGGCCGCCGGGCTGCTGCTCTCCGGTTCTCGCGGAGCCTTGCTCAGCCTGCTGATCGTGCTGATCTGGATGGCCCGCCAGCGGGTGCCCTACACCGGGCGCATGCTGATGGGTGGCTTCGTTCTCGGGGCCTTGCTGCTGATGTCCTATCCGCCCTTGCAGGACCGCCTGCTGACCCTGTTCACCTCCAACGATGCCAGCACCAGCGTGCGGGTCGACGAGTACTCGCACTTCCCCGCCGCCATGGCGATGTTCCCCTTCGGCATCGGCTTCAAGGTCGACCCACCCGTGCCCGGCACCGGCCTGTGGGGGATTTCCAACCTGTGGCTGAACTACATCTACAAGACCGGCGTGCCCGGCATGCTGCTGTTCGTCGCGGTGATCTGGAGCTGGTGGCGGGAAACCCGGGTTCCCGGGGTGGCCATCCAGTTGAATCGGGACAACGCCCTCTGGCTGGGCAGCGGCGCCGGCCTCAGCGCCGCACTGATCAGCGGCCTGTTCGACCATTACTTCAGCTTCACCCAGGTGTTGATCGCCCTGTTCTGGCTGCTGCTGGGCCTGAACCTGCATGAAGCCAGACGCCTGCGACTCAAGGCCGGCGCTGCGGCGCCCAGGGTTACTCCAGACTCCCCACCCTCAGGAATCCAGCCATGAAACATCGCCTCTTCCACTCGCAGAACCTGAAACAGGCCTTGCCTGACTATGCGCAGAAAATGGGGGTGAGCCTTGCAGAACTGGAGGCGGCCTATCAGTGGATGCTGGAGAACGACGTCGTGTTCGAGCAACCGCTCAAGGGCAACGTGCTGACCTACATCAGCTACCTGAACATCGAATCGAAGATCGAGCCGCCCCTGCCCCGGCGCTTCTACAAACTGCTGGGCCGCGAACTCAAGGGGGCGCTGATTCCCATGTACGGAATCAACTGGCCGACCCTGCGCGACCGCATGCTGCGGGTCTGGGAGCAGATCTACAACATCCTCATCTGCAAGATCCCCAGCCACACCCTGCGCCTGTTCTGGCTGCGCCTTGGCGGCGCGAAGATCGGCAAGGGCTCCACGGTGTGGCGCAATACCGAGGTGCTGGGTGTCGACAGCCTGCGCATCGGCCAGGACAGTACCGTGGCCTGGCACTGCCAGTTGGACGCCCGGGGCGGGCTGATCATTGGCGACCATGTGACCATCGCCTCCCATGTGCTGATCATCGCCGGTGGCCATGACCTCAAGGAGCCGGAATTCTGGGCGGTAGGCGGGCCGATCTACATCCATGACTACGCCTGGATCGCCAGCCGCGCCCTGCTGTCGTTTGGCGCCGAGATCGGCGAAGGCGCGGTGGTCGGCGGGCAGACCGTGGTGTCCAAGCCGGTACCACCCTACGCCATCGTCAGCGGGCCGGACGCGGCGATCAAGGGCGAGCGCTGCCGCAACCTCAACTACAAAGTGGGCGGCAAAGGCCTGTTCACTTTGTTCCACTAAGCCCGGCCCATGTTCGGCGCGACGCTGTGGTTGACCCTGGCCACCCTGACCGGGCTGGCCGCCGGCTTTGCCCGGGAATGGCTGCTGGTGGCGGCCTGGGGCGCCGGTGGCCAGAGCGATGGTTTCCTGGTGGCGATGTTCCTGCCCGAGGCCCTGCGCATGGCCCTGGCTGCGGGCCTGCTGAGCGCCGCCGCGCTGCCGCTGTACCAGCAGCGCTCGGCCGGGGAGCAACAGGCCTGGCTCAGTGCCCTGGCCCCCCGCCTATTGCTGTGTGGGCTGCTGCTGGCGCTGCTGCTGAGCCTCGGCGCGCCGCTATGGGTACGCCTGATCGGCCCCGGCCTGGGCAGCGACGGTTATGCCCTGGCCAGCGGCGGCCTGCACTGGCTGGCCTGGTGCGCGCCGGGGTTCATTCTTCACGGCCTGTTCTGCGTCCCTCTGCAGGCTCGCGCCCGCTTTGTCCTGGCGGGCCTGGGCTCGCTGCTGTTCAACCTGCCGCCAGTGATCTACCTGGCGAGCCTGCACCATGCCGCCACCCCCACCGGGCTGGCCGCGGCCTGTGTGCTCGGCAGCCTGCTGATGCCAACGGTGCTGTTGCCGAGCCTGCTGCGCGATGGCTGGCGGCCCTGGCGCATGCAGGCCGCGCCCGGGGCCGGGCGCGAGTTGCTGCAACGCATCGGCCCGCTGCTGAGCAGCAACCTCGCCAGCCAGGGCCTGGCCCTGCTGGAGCGCATGGCGGCCTCATTGCTGGGTGAAGGGGCGGTTACCTGGATCAACCTGGCACGCAAGCTGATCAACCTGCCGCTGATCGCCCTGATGAGCCTCAACCAGGTGCTGCTCGGGCTGATGAGCGGCAGCTCCGGCGAACAACGCCTGGACCTGCTGCGCAAAGGCCTGAGCAGCGCCACCCTGCTGACCATTCCTGCGGTGGTCGGGCTGATTGGCGCCGCCGCCGCGCTGGTGCACCTGCTGTTGCCCAATCAAGCGGCGGACAGCCCCTTGCCGGAGCTCTTGGCCTGGTTCTCGGTACCGCTGATGTTCGGCGCCTGGAACGCCCTGCTGGCGCGCTACGCCTATGCCGCCGGCGACACCCGAATGCCGCTCAATTGCGAACTGGCCGGTAGCCTGCTCAATGCCCTGCTGCTGGCGGCGCTGCCGTATTTCCTCGGTTTGATCGGCATCGCCCTGGCGGCGATCTGCGGGGTGATCCTCACCGGCCTGCTGCTGATGCGCCGCCAGCAGTTGCTGGGGCTGGTGCCTTGGCGCAGTCATTGGCTGATCGGCCTGGGTGGCATGGCCCTGGCGGCGCTGTTCCTGCATCCGCTGACCTCGATCTGGTGGCAACTGGGCCTGAGCAGCGCCTGCGGCCTGCTGCTGTTGCTGATCCTCGCGGCCTGGCTGCGGCCCTGGCGCCAGAACCTGACCTGAACCGGAGGCTTGGACAATGTCGACACTGCGCGTGGCCTGTGTGATTCCCACCTACAACGGTTGCCAGGACCTGGCGCGGCTGCTGGATTCTCTGGAAATCCAGAGCGCGCCCTTCGATACCCTGATCGTCGACTCCAGCTCCAGCGACGGCACCTACGAGCTGGCGCTGGCACGCTGCGCCAATGTGCTGCGCATCGACAGCCGCGACTTCAACCACGGCGGCACCCGGCAACTGATGGTGGAGCGCAACGCCGATTACGACCTCTATGTGTTCATGACCCAGGATGCCTACCTGGAAGATGCCGAAGGTCTCGCCCGCATCGTCGCGCCCTTCGCCGACCCGCAAGTGGGAGCCGTGTGCGGTCGCCAGTTGCCGCACCTCGATGCCAGCCCCCTGGCCAGCCATGCGCGGTTGTTCAACTACCCGCCGACTTCCCAGGTGAAAAGCCTGGCCGATGTGCCGGCACTGGGGATCAAGACCGCCTTCATGTCCAACTCGTTTTCCGCCTACCGGCGCGAGGCGCTGATGCAGGTCGGCGGCTTTCCCAACCACGTGATCCTGTCCGAAGACATGTATGTGGGCGCGAAGATGCTGCTGGCCGGCTGGAAGGTTGCCTATGAAGGCAGCGCCTGCTGCCGCCACTCCCATAACTACAGCCTCAAGGAAGAGTTCCGCCGCTACTTCGACATTGGCGTATTCCATGCCCGGGAACCCTGGATCCGCCAGGCCTTCGGTGGCGCCGGTGGCGAAGGCCTGCGCTACGTCCAGTCCGAACTGCGCTTCCTCGGCCCCGGGCGCCTGGGGCAGTGGCCCGGGTCGCTGCTGCGCAACGCGGTGAAGCTCTTCGCCTACAAACTCAGCCAGCAGGAGCGCTACCTGCCCCTGGGCCTGAAAAGAAAGCTCGGCATGTACAAGCGCTATTGGGACAGCCCCTATGCCTGAACCGAGCCCCCAGGCCTAAAGTGAATTTTCTGACCGAAGAAAGAGAATCACCTGAATTGACCCTGCGGGGCCAATCAGTGACTGTGCATGTCAGGCACTGACGCCTCATACAAGGAAGTGCACCGTCATGAAAGACAAGGAGTTTTATCCGCAAGCGCGATCACCGCTCAAGCATCTGCAGGGCCAGCCCTGGGTGGCCGCCCGCTCCCCCCGGGAGCTCGACCTGCCTCTCTCCTCGCAGCCGCTGCCGCGTCATTGTCGGCACCTGTCGTGGCTCAAGCGCCTGGCCAGGGCGGTACTGGCCGCTGCACTGCTGGCGGGCCTGGTGACCTGGGGTTTGCACAGCCGCTTCGGCCTGTTGCTGCTGTTGCTGCTGCGCTAAACCGCTCGGCGCGGGCCGGTGGCAGTCGGGCCCGCGCTGCCGGGGTCAATCCAGCACTTCACTCAGGGGAATGAAGTTGACCCGATCACCCGGCACCAGGGTCCGCCCTTCAAGCACCTCCACCAGCCCTTCGGCCCAGGCCGCACTGCGCAACACGCCCGAGCTCTGGTTGCGGTAGATAATCGCCTGCCCGTTCTCCAGGCGCCCCCGCAGGTATTCGCGGCGATTGCCGGGCTGGGGCCAGGCAAAACCCGCCGGCACCTGGAAGCTCAGGGGCTGCACCTGCTGCACGCCCTGGCGACGCAACAGGTAGGGGCGCGCCAGCAGGGCGAAGGTCACCAGGGTCGATGCCGGATTGCCGGGCAGGCCAATCACCGGCACACCCCGAAAATGGCCGAAGGTCAACGGCTTGCCGGGCTTGATCGCCAGCTTCCACAGGGCCAGCTCGCCCTCTTCGCGCAGGGCGATGCCCAGGAAGTCCGCCTCTCCCACCGAGACACCACCGGTGGACAGGATCAGGTCGACCTCCCCCAGTTCGGCCAGGCGCTGGCGGGTCGCGGCCAGATCGTCAGGGAGGATTCCCGCATCCAGCACCTCACAGCCCAGGCGCTGCAACCAACTGCACAGCACCACCCGGTTACTGTTGTAGATCTGGCCCGGCCCCAGGGGCTGGCCAGGTTCCACCAGTTCGTCACCGGTGGACAGCACCGCCACCCGGACCCGGCGCACCACTTCAAGCTCGGCGCAGCCCAGGGAGGCAGCCAGGCCTTGCTCGATCGGCCCCAGGCGAGTGCCAGCCGCGAGCACCTGCTCGCCCACCGTAGTTTCCTGGCCCTGAGGGCGAATGTTCTGACCCAGTTGCAGAGGTTCGCTAAACAGCACGCGCTGATCGTCCTGGACCTGGGCGTTTTCCTGCATCTCGACGCAGTCCGCCCCGGCCGGCACCGGCGCACCGGTGAAAATCCGCGCGCAGGTCCCGGGCTGCAGTGGCTCAGGCGCCTGACCGGCAAAGATCCGCTGACTGACCGGCAGGGGTTCCCCCCGCCAGTCCTCCAGGCGCAGGGCGTAACCGTCCATGGCGCTGTTGGGCCAGGGCGGCAGGTCCAGGCTGGAGATCAGCGCCTCGGCCAGCACCCGGCCCTGAGTCGCCGCCAACGGCAAGCGCTCACGCTCGAGGATGGGGGCCGAACCGGCCATCGCCAACAGGCGCTCCAATGCCTCTTCCACCGGCATCAGGGCGCCCTGCTTGCCCGGCTTACCCGCGGGATTCACAGGGTGCCGCCTGTTTCAGGTGAGGAACGAAATTGCACGGCCGGTGCCGCGAATCCAGCTGCTCGGCGAGGATGCCGTCCCAGCCGGTGCGCACCGCATTGGTGGAACCTGGCAGGCAGCACACCAGGGTGCCATTGGCCAGCCCTGCCAGTGCCCGGGACTGCACAGTGGAAGTGCCGATATCGGCGACCGATATCTGCCGGAACAGTTCGCCAAAGCCGTCGACCTGCTTGTCCAGCAGGCAGGCCACGGCTTCCGGGGTGCTGTCACGGCCAGTGAAGCCGGTACCGCCGGTGATCAGCACCACCTGCACCACGTCGTCGGCAATCCAGGTCGCGACCTGGGCGCGGATCTTGTACAGATCGTCCTTGAGCAGCACCCGTGCCGCCAGACGATGGCCGGCGGCGCCCAGGCGCTCGACAAACACCTGCCCGGAGGTGTCGGTTTCCAGGGTGCGGGTATCACTGACAGTCAGTACCGCAATGTTCAGCGGCGCAAAAGGTACATCAGCCTTGGCTTTCATAGGCTCGATCCAAAGGTAGGAGAAACAGCCCGTTGTTATATCACAGCGCTCCGGCCTGCCGCCGCTGTGGCCTCGGCAATAGCCCCCAGTGGGTAGACGCTGTTGCGAACTCGGCTAATCTGCCGCGGCGAACGCCTGCGATCTGCCCGGCAACGTGGCAGAATGTCCCTGGCCAAGGAACTTGCAGACGTTGTATACGTCTGAAGACCAGCACTCAAAAGTACTCATTTCGGAGACACACAATGACTCAACGGACCCTCGCCACTCTCATGCTCGCACTGGGCCTGGCCACTCTCGCCGGTTGCGCCTCGCCGACAGTGATCACCTTGAATGACGGTCGCGAAATCCAGGCCGTCGATACCCCTAAATACGACAAGGATTCCGGTTTCTACGAGTTTGAACAGCTGGACGGCAAGCAGACTCGCATCAACAAGGATCAGGTCCGTACCGTCAAAGAGCTGTAAGCCTGACGGTTGTCGACCTGAAAACAATAAAACCCGCCTGGTGCGGGTTTTATTGTTTCTGCGCCTGGGGTATTCACCACTGCAGGCTGATGCGGCTCTCGAACTCGCGTTCCTGCCCGGTCAACGGGTCGATGAAACGCAGCCCCTGGGCCAGCAGCTTCAGCGGCCGGGCATAGTCGTCCTCGATGTCCTTGAGCACCTCGGGATAAAAGGGATCGTTGCAGATCGCCGCTCCCAGGGCATTCATATGCACCCGCAGTTGGTGCTTCTTGCCCGTTACCGGGTACAGGGCGTAACGCCACAGCTCGCCGTGTTTCTCCCTGACCTCGATGGCTGTTTCGGTATTACTTGGCCCCTGCGCTTCTTGCATGCGGAAGAAGGGCTCACCGTCCACCAGCCGGCTCTTGTACAGCAGCGGAAAGTTCAACTGCGGCAAGGCAGCGGCAATCGCCTCGTAGCGTTTTTCTATCTTGCGGGTGGGAAACAGCGCCTGATAGGCCGAGCGACTGTCTGGGTTCGCGGAGAACAGCACCAGCCCAGCCGTATGCCGGTCGATACGATGCAGGGGCACCAGGTGCGGGTTGCCCAGGCGCCGGATCAAGCGCCGCAGCAACGTCTGCTCGACGTACTCTCCTGCCGGGGTCACCGGCAAAAAGTGCGGCTTGTCCGCCACCACCAGATGCTCATCGGCGTAGAGGATGGTTTCCTCGACCGGAATCACCTTTTCATCCGGCACCTCGCGAAAGTAGTGAATCCTCAAGCCTTCGCGATAGGCCAGCTCCAGACTGATGGGCTGGCCCTGCCCGTCCAGCACCCGGCCACGGGCGATACGGTCCAGCCACTGCTCGCGGCTGATGGCCTTGAAGTGATCACACAGGCAATCCAGCACCGTCGCCCAGGAGCCGGGGGGCAGGTACAAGGTACTGGCCTGATGCTGTGCAGCGGAAAAAGGTGCAGATGACATACAAAAAGCTCGAAGGATCAATGCAGGGCGGCATTATCCAACAGCCGCCACAAGGAACCTAGGAACAGTTTCCGAGGTTTCAGGCGCAGGACTGCTTGGCCAGGGCCGCGGCCTCGGTGAACTCCTTGAGCCAGCGCAGTACATCCACCGCCTCCCAGCGGCCCGGATCGTAGAGGGCGTACAACAGCCCCTGGTAACCCACCACATCCAGTTGCCGGTGGTAGCCCGCACGCTGGAACAAGGCTTCGATCTCGGCAAAGCAGGTGTTGAAGTGCAGCTTGTTGAAAGGCGTCTTGCCTTCGGTGACCAGCCCGTCCAGGCGCAGCTCAAGCACCGCTTCACGCACCACATCGGTGGGCATGCTGTTCACGCTGTTTTTCAGTTGTTCGACATTGACCATCATCTATTCCTTTAACGGTTTGAAGCGTCCACCACACTCATCAGGGCTGCTTGCGCCCCACATAACTGACCACCCACAACACCACGCCCCAGATCTCGATCGAGCCCAGGTCATCCAGAACGATGGCGGGGATTGAAGGGCGCGCCGCCTTGAGCAGCAAGCCGCCACGAGGATCGGGCGCCAGCAGGCGCAGCGAGTATTCGCTGGCGCCCTGGGCCCGAACCACCAGGTACTGGTCGACCGCCGGAGTGGCCGAGCGGTCGACGATCAACCGGTCACCGGGGTAGATGCCGAACCCCAGCAGGTTGTCATCGTCCACCAGCAGGCCATGGATCTGCGGCGCGCCCAGGCCCAGGGTCCGGTCGAGGGAAAAACCGCTGCCGCTGGGGCCATCGGCCAACGCGGCAGGCTCGCTGTCACCCTGCGGCGCAAAGCGGGCTGGCATCGGTTGCGAGCGTTCGGTACCGGTCAGGAAAGTGAGAGACATGGCGAGACTCCTCGATAGCTGTATATGCATACAGTAAACCAATCGAGAGCTCTCGCCAATGAATTCGCACGATGAGCGACGGGCGGAAACCCTGCCCGCCCCCCTGATGCATCAGCGCAGGAAGGCCACCACTTGCTCGGCGTCGAAGGGCCAGCCCAGCTCGGCGCCGGTATCCACCCGGCGCAGTACCGGGATGCGCAGGCCGTAGCTGTCGAACAGTTGCTGGCTGTCGGCGATATCCACCAGTTCGACCATCAGGCCGTGTTCCACCAGGGGCATCAGCTCGGCCTCGGCCAGTTCGCACAGGTGGCATCCAAGGGTGCCGAACAATTGGCATTCAGGGGGCATGACTGGGCAACCAAAAAAGAACAGGTGCCTATTCTAGGCCCGAGAGAAAAAGCCGTCGACCAGGCGCCCTCAGAGAATGAAACGGACCCGGCGACTGGCCATGATCAACAGCGGCGCAACGCCAAAGGCCAGCAGCAGGACCAGCCCGGCCATGCCGTTGCCATAGGCCATGCCCAGGGACAAGGCGCCGAAGATGAACCAGGGATGCACGTAATACACCGCCGAAGACAGCTTGGCCGCGAAGTTGCTCCGGGAAGCCCGGAAGTACACCTGGGGCAACAGGAACAGCGCCGGGGCAACAACCAGCAACGAGGCGAGGAAGTCGAAATTCTGCTCTACATCGGCGCGCAGGGCGAAGTTCAGCGCCGCCTCGGCCAGGATCAGCCCCAACCCCAGCACTAGCCAGCAGCACACCCCGCGCCGGCTGAGCCGCTCTGCCAAGCGATGCCGGGCACAAAGAAAGCCGATGGCCATGAACGGGAAGCCCATGAACAGGAAATTGCGTGCGGTGTAGTCGTTCTGATTGAAGTGCTGGAGAAAGCCGTTGGGCAGTTCGTAGTAGACCCGCGCGTACTGCAGGCCCAGACCGATGAGGAACGCCATCAGGGCCAGGCCGATCAGCGCACTTGAACACCAGCGACGCAGCACCAGCAGCATCGCTGCGCCGCCGAGCATGCCCACCAGGTACCAGAGGTGGAAATAGCCGATCAGCAGCTTCTTCACGACCCCCAGCACCCCGCCCAGGCTGGCGATGGTGCTCGGGTCGATGTACTGCGGGCTGTAGACCAGCATCCAGAACAGGTAGAGCAGAAGGCCGCGCTTGAACCACTGGGCGAAGGAATGGCCGCTCTCCAGGGTCTGGAAGAGGTAGTAGCCGTTGATGATGAAGAACGTCGGCACCGCCACCCGGAACAGGCCGTTGCACAGCAAGTAGCCGACCCAGGTGTAATTGCCCCCCAGCAGCTTGCAGTGCAGCGCCACCACCATCACCGCCAGCAGGACTTTCAGCGCGTCGAGGTTTGCGTTGAGCACTTTCGGCATCGATGGCTACCCGAGTAAGCAGGAAGGACCGGACGACTACACCGGATCGTAGTGTTTGCGACGGGGGGCGGTACTGAACCGGCGCTTGCAGTAGGCCGTGGCACGATCGAGGATCGGCTTTTCATAAAAGTGATAGCCAACCCAGCCATAGCAGACCACCGCCGTCATCATCAGCACGATGAAGGCCAGGTTATCCACATAGCTCTCGGGCCAGGCGCCGATCACCTGCCAGGCCCGGCCGACGACCCCCAGCACCAGTAAGTGGGATAGATAGATGGTGTAAGACATATCACCGGTGGCTATAAGAAACCCTGGCATACGTATCAGTTGCCGCCGCTCCAGCAAGGCCAGGGACAGGGTCAGGGTACCGAAGGTCAGGCCCACCGCGAGCATCCTCGGCAAGCCCTCGGTGAAGAACAGCTGGTAGGCGTAGATCAGCGGAAACCCCACCAGCAGAGCCGCCGCCAGCGCGACCCAGACCAGCGCCGTCGGCACCCTGGCGCTATGGGGTCCGTAGAAGAACAGCGCCAGGGCACTGCCGGCAATGAACTCCAGGGCGTAGGGATGGAGGATGATCTTCAGCGCCGGGGAATAGTCCTGCCAGTTCTGCAGCAGGTTGAACACCACCAGCGCCACCGCCCACAGCAGCAGGATCAGCGGCAGGCGCTTTTCCTTGAAGAACAGGAACAGGGTGAACATCAGGTAGAACCACAGCTCGAACAGCAGCGACCAGGCCACCATCACCAGCAGCACCCGGTCATTGGGCAGCAGCAGGAAGGACATCCACAGGTTGGAGCCGCCGTGGGAGCTGTTCACCAGCGCCGGCTGCCACAGATACACCCCCAGGGTGATGAAGAAATACAGCCAGTAGGTGGGGTAAATCCGGGACAGGCGGTTGAACAGGAAGCGCTGGGTCTCGACGGTTTTCTGAAAGCGCCCACGACTGACGATGACCATCACGAAGCCGCTGATGACAAAGAACAGGTCGACCCCGAGCTGGAAGAAATTCAGCATGACCGGCAGCAGGATGTCACCGCCCGAATACTTGATTTCCACCGACATCATGTGGAACAGCACCACGCCCAACACCGCGGCGCCCCGCAACCCTTGCAGTGAATACAGACGCTCCATACACCTCTCCGACACCTCACTGGCAGGGTCCTGTGGATAACCCCGTCACCCGGGCACCGCCTTTATCGACAGTTTCTGAGCATAGCGAAGGCTCATGAATATGAGACATTCTCGACAAACAATGACCTGAATCAGCGTCACTCTCTGCGGCCCGGGTAATCCTCGCGCCTTTTTTTGCCTCTAGGCTTTGCCTTGCCCGCCCCCTGTCCGGAGATGCCCGTTGTTTGCCAATCTGCTGATCATTCTTGCCTCCTCGCTGGTGGTGATTGCGTTGTTCCGGCGCCTGAGCCTGCCCCCGGTGCTGGGCTATCTGTCGGTGGGCCTGATGGTCGGCCCCACGGCGCTGGACTGGGTCAACGACAGTGAGGACCTGCCCGATCTGGCGGAACTGGGGGTGGTATTCCTGCTGTTCTCCCTGGGCCTGGAGTTCTCCTTGTCGAAGATGCTTGCCCTGCGCCACGTGGTGTTTGGCCTGGGCAGCCTGCAAGTGCTGTGCACCGGCTTGATCCTCGGGGTCCTCCTGGCCCTGTTCGGCATGCCCCTGACCGCAGCGCTGATGCTCGGCACCGGGCTGGCCCTGTCCTCCACCGCCATCGTCAGCAAGGAATTGACCAGCCTTGGCGAGATCTTCAGCAGCCACGGGCAGAACGCCATTGGCGTGCTGCTGTTCCAGGACGTGGTGGCGGTGCTGTTGCTGACCCTGGTGCCAGTCTTCGCCGGCAGCAGCGAGCACGCCTGGTACTGGGCCCTGCCGGCGACCCTGGGCAAGACCGTGGTGCTGTTCGTCGGCCTGCTGCTGGCCAGCCGCTGGCTGTTGCCGCGGCTGTTCCATGAAGTGGCCGCTTCGCACTCCGCCGAACTCTTTGTGCTGCTGGCCCTGGTGATCGTCCTGCTCACCGCCTGGCTCACCCACCTGCTGGGCCTGTCACCGGCCCTGGGGGCCTTCCTCGCCGGCATGCTGCTGGGGGAAAGCCATTACCGGCATCAGATCGAGGCCGACATCCGCCCGTTCCGCGACATTCTGCTGGGGCTGTTCTTCGTCAGCATCGGCATGCTCATCGACCTGCAACTGTTCATCGACCATGCCCTGCTGATCACCGGCCTGACCCTGGCCCTGCTGCTGATCAAGGGTTCGGTGGTGGCGACCCTGCTCAAGCTGCGCGGCAGCGATGGCGAAACCGCCTGGCGCAGCGGCCTGGCCCTGGCCCAGGGCGGTGAATTCTGCTTCGCCCTGATGGCGCAGATGCAGCTCAGCCAGATGATCCCGCCCGACATCAGCAGCCTGCTGCTGGCCGCCACCTTCTGCTCGATGCTGGTAACCCCGCTGTTGCTGCGAGCGGCGCCAGTCATCACCGCCCGCCTGCACCGCAAGCCCAACCAGGCCGCGCAACTGGAGGAAATCAGCGCGCAGAACGCCGAGCTGCAAGGCCATGTACTGATTTGCGGATATGGCCGGGTCGGCCAGTCCATTGGCCGCTTCCTGCGCCACGAGCAACTGCGCTACATCGCCCTGGACGATGATCCGGTGCGGGTCCAGGAAGCGTCTGCGGGAGAAAGCTGCGTGCACTACGGCGACTGCCGGCGCGGCGACCTCCTGGCCGCAGTCGGCCTGGAACGGGCGCGGCTGCTGGTGATCGCAGTGGACAAGAGCGATATCGCGCTGACGGTGCTCAAGGCGGCGCGCCGCCTGGACCGCACGGTGCCGATCCTGGTGCGCACCCGCGATGACAGTCAGTTGGCGGAACTCAAGGCCGCCGGCGCCAACGAAGTGGTGCCCGAACTGCTGGAGTCGAGCCTGATGCTCGCCTCCCATGCCCTGATCATGCTCGGCCTGCCGGAGCAGAGAGTGCAGCGCACCGTGGATGAAGTGCGCCACAGCCGCTACCAACTGCTGCACGGCTTCTATCACGGCACCCAGAACAGCGCCCAGGACAACCGCGAACCGCCGGCGGTGCAGATGCACGCGGTCAGCCTCGACGCCGATGCCTACGCCTGCAACCGACCATTGCAGGCGTTGGGCCTGGAGGCACTGGGCGTGGATATACGCGGGGTGCAACGCGATGGCAACGACCTGCCGCTGAACCCCAGCCCGCGCCTGCAAGCCGGCGACCGGGTGCTGGTGTCCGGCCCGCAGGCGGCCATCGAAGCTTGCGAAGCACGCCTGCAAGCCGGTTGAAGCCACCCAGACCAAACCCCGGGCGGCGAGCGCCCAGGGTCATCAATACCAGGGGCGTCGTCTCAGTCCTGGCTCACCGCGCCGATCTTGTGCAGCGACAGGTCGGCGCCGTAGTACTCCTGTTCCTGGGTCAGGCGCAGCCCGCAGACCGCCTTGATCACCCCATACACGGCCAGGCCGCCCAGCAGCGCCACCGCCACCCCGAGGCCGGTGCCGATCAACTGGCTGACCAGGCTGACCCCACCCAGGCCGCCCAGGGCACTCTGGCCAAAGATCCCGCAGGCAATGCCGCCCCATACACCGCACAGGCCATGCAACGGCCAGACCCCGAGCACGTCGTCGATCTTCCATTGGCTCTGCGCGGCGATGAAGCACCAGACGAACAGCGCTCCGGCAATGGCGCCGGTGATCAAGGCGCCCACCGGGTGCATCAGGTCCGAGCCGGCGCAGATCGCCACCAGCCCGGCCAGCGGGCCGTTATGCAGGAAGCCCGGGTCGTTACGGCCGACGATCAGCGCCGCCACCGTGCCGCCCACCATGGCCATCAGCGAGTTCACCGCCACCAGCCCGCTGACGCCCTGCAAGGTCTGGGCGCTCATGACGTTGAAGCCGAACCAGCCGACAATCAGGATCCACGAGCCCAGGGCCAGGAACGGAATGCTCGACGGCGCGAACGCCACCAGCTTGCCGTCGCGGTAGCGGCCATTGCGCGGCCCCAGCAACAGCACCGCGGCCAGGGCCAGCCAGCCTCCCATGGCGTGCACCACCACCGAGCCGGCAAAGTCATGGAAGCCGGCACCAAAGCGCTGCTGCAACCAGGCCTGCACCCCGAAGTTGCCGTTCCACACCAGCCCTTCGAAAAACGGGTAGACAAAGGCCACGATCAGCACCGTGGCGCACAATTGCGGCACAAAACGCGCGCGCTCGGCGATGCCACCGGAGATAATCGCCGGGATCGCTGCGGCGAAGGTCAGCAGGAAGAAGAACTTCACCAGGCCGTAGCCGTGATCGGCACTGATCACCGCCGCCGGTTGCAGGAAGCTCACGCCGTAAGAGATCCAATAGCCTATAAAGAAATAGGCCAGGGTCGAGACGGCGAAGTCACTGAGGATCTTCGATAGCGCATTGACCTGGTTCTTCTGCCGGACGGTGCCGACTTCGAGGAAGGCAAAGCCGGCGTGCATGGCCAGGACCATGACCGCGCCGATCAGGATGAACAGGGTGTTGGAACCGTGGACCAGGGTGTCCACAGCGCTTTGCAGGTTTTCCATGGAGTAGGCAGATCCGAAATCGGCCAGCCGTTCCCTGGCAGGGCGCCCCGCTCCTTGCACCAAGTTGGCTCCCGGGCGCGCCATTGCACGCATTCGGTGAACCGTTTTGGCGCGCCTGGGGCGGCACGACAAACCACGGGGTGGGGACTGACCTGAGGTTATGGTTTTCTTGGCCAGGGTTTACGCGGGCTACAGCGCGACCCTCGCTCGTTTTCGGCGCAGGCCCGAGGCCTGGCGCACCAGGACAAAGCAAAAGCTGTACCAGACAATTGCAGTGAACCTTCGCCCAGGGCTCACACTCATAGCTCACACAAGCAACTAACGGAGATGGAACCATGGCCAGCAAAACGGCAAAGACGGCTCAAGAAGTACTGATGGCGGATTTTCAGGCACTGGTCAGTGACACGGAGCGTCTGCTGGAACACACCGCGACCCTGGCCGGCGACCAGGCCGACGAGTTGCGCGAGCAGATCCACGACAGCCTGCTCAAGGCCCGGGAGACCCTGCAACTGACCGAAGACTCCCTGCGTCAGCGGGGCCAGGCAGCGGTCACCGCCGCCGAGGACTATGTGCAGAGCAACCCTTGGCAATCGGTGGGCATCGCCGCCGGCGTGGGCTTCCTGATCGGCCTCCTGGCGACGCGGCGCTGATATGGCTATCGGCGAATCCACTTCGTCCGGCAGCGGCCCGAGCGCGTCTTCGCGGCGCCTGGGGGCGGCAGTCCTGGGGCTGCTGCACAGCCATGTCGAGCTGTTCGGCATCGAGTTGCAGGAGCAGAAAGCACGCACCGTGAGCCTGCTGCTGTTCGCCGGGCTGGCCCTGGTGTTCGCCCTGCTGTTGCTGGTGGGGCTGTCGGCACTGGTGCTGATCCTGTTGTGGGACAGCTATCGCCTGGCTGGAATCATCGGCCTGTGCGTGTTCTACACCCTGGCGGCGATCTTCTGCGGATTGCGCCTCAAGGCAGCGATCTTCGATGAATCCTCACCTTTCCACGCCACCCTCGAAGAGTTGGCCAATGATCGGGAGCGCCTCCTGCCATGAAACTGCCTGAAGTCCCGCAGAACACTTCACGCCGGGAAATGCGCAAGGTACTGATCCGCCTGCGCATGGAAATGCACCGCCAGGAAATCCGCCACGAGTCCCAGCAACTGCTGCAACCCCTGCAACGGGTCCGCGGCCTGGGGCAGAGCTGGCAGGAAGGCTTGGGCATCAAGCACGCCCCGCTGTGGGGCGTGGCAGTGGTGACGCTCCTGGGCTTCATCACCGGCAAGGGTGCCAAGAGCGGCGCCGCCGGCGGCCTCACACGCCTGGTTCGCCTGGGCACCACACTGGTGCCGCTGATCAAGCTGGTGATGCAAGGCTCCTCGCGCAAATCCTGAGCGGCGCTATCTGGCTGCATTCTTGCTAAGCAACCCGGATCGGCCCCTTTACCCAGGGGCCGGTTCGTGGCCGCCTACCCGTCAGCCACGGCCCTACTCCACCCAGACTCTTATAAGGAGGCCCTGTGATCGACGGGCAACCGCTCGCCTGCTTCCAGCCCTTCATCGACACCGCCACCGGGCGTATCGCCGGGGTCGAAGCCCTGGGCCGCCTACGCCAGGACAATGGCCAACTGGCGTCCGTGGGACCGCTGTTCGCCGATCCTCGAAACCCCTCCAGCGCCCTGCGCCGCCTTGACCGGCTGATCCGCGACGACGCCCTGCGGCGCCTGCACGAGGCACCCGCGGACTGGTTCCTGAGCCTGAACATTTCCCCCCGCTGGATCAGCCGCCTGCGCCCCGGGCAGCCCTTGCCCAGCCTCAAGCAATTGCAGCAGAACCGCGTAGACCCGCGGCGCATCGTGTTCGAGATCACTGAACTGGGGGGCAATAGCCAACGCCTCAGCGAAGTGGTGGCGCGCTACCGCCAGGCTGGGGCACGGATCGCCATCGACGACTTCGGCGCCGGCTACTCGCAACTGGACCGGGTGCTGGCGCTGCAACCGGACATCCTCAAGCTCGACATGCGCCTGTTCCAGGCCGCGGCCCGGGGCGGCCCCAGCAGCGACGTGGTCAAGGCCCTGGCGCAGATGGCGGAGAAGACCGGCTGCTGGATCATCGCCGAAGGTGTGGAAACCGAAGCCGAACTGGATTTCGCCCTGGAGTGCGGCTCGCGCTATGTACAGGGCTTCCTGTTTGCCCAGGCCGAGCAACTGTTTTACCCCAGCGATGCCTTCGTCCAGCCCTTCGCCCGCCTGCGCGAGCGCTACGTGCGGCACAAGCTGGCCGAACGCAACCGGCTGATGCGCATGCGCCTGCAACTGGCCGAACTGATGAACCTGCTGCAGGCCTGGGCCCAGGCCCAGGCGCCCATCAGCCAACTGCCCCGGGTCGAGGCCTTTCCCTGGCTGCTGCGTTTCTATCAGTGCGACCGCCATGGCACCCAACTGACCCCGAACCTGGAATGGCGCCACAACAGCTGGCAGGCCGACAGCAGCTACGTTGGCCACAACTGGTCCTGGCGCCCGTACTTCTATCACCTGCTGGCCGAAGGCTGGGAGGAGCGACGCCTGACCCTGTCCAACACCTACCGCGACGCCACCAGCAACCAGTATTGCCTGACCGCCGGGCAGTTTTTCGACAACGGCCAGCGCCTGCTGCTGATCGACATCGACGCGGCCGGCCTGTAACCCCGTCCCGTTTGCCGGCGAACGCAGCGCCACGATGGATGCACGAACTGCGGGCCCTTTCGCCGGCAAGCCGGCTCCTACAGGTGGGCCGCAGGCCATGCCATTTCCGTGCAGGAGCTGGCTTGCCAGCGAAGGCGTCGACACAAGCGCAGACCATGCGCCTCTTGCGGCCACGCTCGAGAAACCGGAAGCTCTGCCCTTCAGTTTTTTTCGGAGAGACCCGCCTTGGATTGGCAGACCCTGCTCAACCGCGAACGCCTCGCAAAGCCAGTGCACAGCCCGGAAGAACTCGGCCGTAGCCCTTTCCACAAAGACCACGACCGCATCATCTTCTCCGGTGCCTTCCGCCGCCTGGGGCGCAAGACCCAGGTGCACCCGGTGTCCAGCAACGACCATATCCACACCCGCCTGACCCACTCCCTGGAAGTCAGCTGTGTAGGTCGTTCCCTGGGCATGCGCGTCGGCGAGACCCTGCGCAGCGCCCTGCCCGACTGGTGTGAACCCAGCGACCTGGGGATGGTGGTGCAATCGGCCTGCCTGGCCCACGACATCGGCAACCCGCCCTTCGGCCACTCCGGGGAAGACGCCATCCGCCACTGGTTCCAGCAAGCCGCCGGGCGGGGCTGGCTGGATGCGATGAGCGAGGCCGAACGCCAGGACTTCCTCAACTTCGAAGGCAACGCCCAGGGCTTCCGGGTGCTTACCCAGCTCGAATACCACCAGTTCGATGGCGGCACCCGGCTCACCTACGCCACCCTCGGCACCTACCTCAAGTACCCCTGGACCGCGCGCCATGCCGACTCCCTGGGCTACAAGAAGCACAAGTTCGGCTGCTACCAGAGCGAGCTGCCGCTGCTGGAACAGATCGCCCACAAGCTGGGCCTGCCCCAGCTGGAAGACCAGCGCTGGGCCCGACACCCGCTGGTGTACCTGATGGAAGCGGCGGACGACATCTGCTACGCCCTGATCGACCTTGAGGATGGCCTGGAGATGGACCTGCTGGAGTACGCCGAAGTCGAGGCGCTGCTACTCGGCCTGGTGGGCGACGACCTGCCGGAAACCTATCGCCAGCTGGGCCCCAGCGATTCACGCCGGCGACGCCTGGCGATCCTGCGGGGCAAAGCCATCGAGCACCTGACCAACGCCGCCGCCCGGGCCTTTGTCGAACAGCAGGACGCCCTGCTGGCCGGCACCCTGCACGGCGACCTGGTGGAGCACATGCATGGTCCGGCCAAGCGTTGCGTACTCAATGCCAAGGATGTGGCGCGGCGCAAGATCTTCCAGGACAAGCGCAAGACCCTGCACGAGATCGGCGCCTACACCACCCTGGAGATCCTGCTGAACTCCTTCTGCGGCGCGGCGCTGGAACAGCACGGCGGCAAGAGCCCCTCGTTCAAGAACCGGCGGATCCTCGATCTGCTGGGCAATAACGCACCGGACCCGAACTGGCCGTTGCATACCTCGTTCCTGCGCATGATCGATTTCATCGCCGGCATGACCGACAGCTATGCCAGTGAGATGGCCCGGGAAATGACCGGGCGCTCCAGCCCGCAATAACCGTCATTCATCAAGTGCCCGGCCACTGTGCCAGGCACTTGATATGACCTGCGACATCCAATCTGCAACTAAGGGAATCCCCTAGCCAGCGTATCGCTATATAGTTTTCTATACGTCGATAATTTCACCGGCGACACCACCAGAAACTATGGGTGCAGTGCAGAATTCTTACCACCAAGACATCTAAGGAGATCCCCTAGCAACAACAGCCCGATCAAACAAGAACAACAATAGAGCAACTACTCAAACAGAAAGAGCAAGTAGCCGAAAACACTTGGCGCTCGCAAGTTGATATACGAACTGACGATTACAGAATTAAACATCCAGTTAGCCATTCAACCAAACATCCTACCTTTGAATAATTCACCCGAGCGCCACACCCCTTGCCAATCAGGGCTGACAAGCAAATTCCGTTAGCCTTCTATGTATTTACAATTTACGTACAAATAGCCTTTTAGGTTTCGGATAGTCTCGATTTCACAGGCTATCCCCCCCGCTGACCACTCCCCGGAAAAATTAATTTTGCGCTGCGTTGTAACGTTTCCACTGCAACTCACTCAACCCTTTTGTCATACCTGAATTTGCACTAACCCATCCGGCACTTACTCAGGAACTGTCACTTCCGAGCACTTGAGCACTGAACCTCAGATATAGATATCGAAGGTATTTAGCGTTCACAGAGCAGAACTAAAAGCGACGCCACTAGTTGAGCCTCATACCCGGCTTTCCGAGTATCTGTCACTTCGTCTTATTACAGTAAGGATGCCAAGTGCCCTATTCATTACGCACTGACCGCTCCCTTCTCCCCCACACCAGCACTTGGTGCCTGGGACTGCTGCTGGGCCTGACGTACCTGACGCCGGCCCAGGCCGATAACCTGCAACCGGGCCAGGAAGCCCTACGCCTGCAGCAACAACAGCAACGGGACCTGCAACAACTGCAACTGGAACAGCGCCAGCGGCAGATGCAGCGCGGCAGTTTCAGTAGCACCCCGGCGGCCCCCAGCCAACCCGCGCAGACTGCCAGCGACGAGCGCTGCTGGCCCCTGAGCGGCACCCGCATCGGCGGCGTCAGCCTGTTCGACAAGGCCCGGCTCAATGACTACATCAAACCGTATGTCGCGCCGTGCATGGGAGCCAACCAGATCAACCAGTTGCTGGCGGCCATCACTCGCCTCTATGTAGAGGCCGGCTACATCGCCAGCCGCCCTTACCTGGCCAGCACTCCGGCGGCCGGGCACAGCCTGGATATCCTGGTAGAGGAAGGCTACGTCGAAGCCATCGAACTGGCCGACCAGAGCCTGCCGGTGTCCCTGCGCGGCGCTTTCCCGGGCATGCTCGGCAAGCCCCTGTACCTGCGGGACCTGGAGCAGGGCCTGGATCAACTGAACCGCCTGCGCTCCCTGGACCTGACCGCCGACATCGCCCCCGGCAGCCAGCCCGGAGCCTCGCGGATCATCCTGCGCTCGCGCAGCAGCGCCGCACGCTGGGGCCTGGGCCTGGGGGTGGACAACCTGGGCAGCGCCGGCACCGGGCGTGACCGGCAGTCGATCAACCTCAATCTCGACAGCCCATTGCAGATCAACGATGCGCTGAACCTGAACTACAGCGACACCCTCAACCACGGCCCGCGCTACAGCCGCAGCAGCAGCCTGTTCTACTCGGTACCCTACGGCTACTGGACCTACAGCCTGTTCGCCAGCCATGCCGAATACCGCGCGCCGCTCAAGCTGCCCCGCACCACCTTGTACAACAGCGGGCGTACCGACATGGTCAGCGGCCGCGCCGACCGGGTGCTGTGGCGCGACCAGAGCCACCAGCTCAGCGCCAACCTGCAACTGGCCTACAAGGACGTGGACAGCTACCTGCAGAAGGCCCACCTGCAGATCCAGAGCCCGACCCTGACCGTGGCCGAAGCCGGGCTCAACCTGTTCTGGCTCGACAGCGCAGTGTGGAACCTGGATGTCAATTACGCCCAGGGCCTGACCTGGTTCGGCGCCGACCGCGACTCGCAGCAGGTACAGCGCAACCTGCCCCAGGCGCAATTCCGCAAGTACCGCGCCGGCCTCAGCCAGTGGCGCAACGGCCAGCTGGGCACCCAGCGCTGGCAGTGGCAGAGCCAGCTCTCGGCGCAGTACAGCCCGGACCCGCTGCCGGCCATCGAACAACTGCTGGGCACCGACGATTCGGCGGTGCGCGGCTATCGCATCAACAGTGCTTCCGGCGCCATTGGCGCGGTATGGCGCAACACCCTGCGCCTGCCGCTCGACAACGACCTGCCGGTCAAGATCACCCCGCGCCTGGGCCTGGACAACGGCTGGATCAAGGCCGAGCACGGCGCCCGGAGCCGGCAGCTGAGCGGTGCCAGCTTGGGGCTCAACCTGAGCTGGAAAAAACTCCAGGTCGACCTGGACTACCAACGCAGCCTCAACACCCCAGAAGGTTTCCGAACGGAGCCGGAAGTCTGGCTGGCCAGGTTCAGCCTGCAGATTTGACCCGACCGCCGATTAGCCTGAATCAACCGACGAACCTGAGCATCACGCGCCGTTGCCCCCTTAGAAAGCAACGCCCGGCTCACCCCACTCAGAACGAGGTTCTCATGCCTGACAACACTCACAGGTTCCACCTTTCGCCCCAGGGCACATTGCGCTGGACCATCGCCGGCCTGCTGCTGGTCTCCCATCTGCCCCTGGCCCTGGCCGGCGGGATCACCGTGGCCGAGGGGCCCGGCGGCATCCCCCAGCTGCAAAACCAGGGTGGCGTACCCATCGTCAACATCGTCGCGCCCAATGCCGGCGGCCTGTCCCACAACCAGTTCCTGGACTACAACGTCGGGCAACAGGGCGTGGTACTGAACAACGCCTTGCAGGCCGGGCAGTCGCAACTGGCCGGGCAATTGGCGGCCAACCAGCAGTTCCACGGCCAGGCGGCCAGCGTGATCCTCAACGAAGTGATCAGCCGCAATGCCTCGCAACTCAATGGTGCCCAGGAGATCTTCGGCCGCGCCGCCGACTTCGTGCTGGCCAACCCCAATGGCATCTCGGTCAATGGCGGCAGCTTCATCAACACCCCCAATGCCAGCCTGGTGGTGGGCCGCCCGGAACTCCAGGACGGCAAGCTGCAAGGGCTCAACACCCAGGATGCCCACGGCCAGTTGGCTATCCAGGGCGGTGGCCTGCGCAACGCCGAGGGTTCGATCAATCTGATCGCCCCGCGCATCGACAGCCAGGGCGCCCTCAAGGCCCGGGACCAGTTGAATGTCACCGTCGGTCGCAACCAGCTGGACTACCCCAGCGGCCAGGTGCGTAACGTCGACCCGGCAAGCCGCACCCAGGAGCAGCGCATCGACGCCAGCCTGTTCGGTGCCATGCAGGCCGGGCGGATCAATATCGTCAGCACCGCCGAAGGTGCCGGGGTGCGTGTCGGCGCCGTCCAGGTGGACGGCCGCGACGGGGTCAAGCTGAGTTCCGCCGGTGACCTGGACATCCGTGGCCAGGCCGTGGACAACAGCCTCGACGCGATCCGTGCCGGGGTCAGCAGCCAGGGCGACATCGAGCTGCACGGAGCCAAGGACCTGACCCTGGCCGCCACCGATGTCAGTGGCCGCAACGTCAAGCTCGACGCCGGGCGCAACCTGACCCTGAGCAGCATCGAAAGCCGCAAGCTCCAGGAAAAACGCCAGCGATGGGAAAACAGCACCATCGGCATCACCTGGGAAACCTACGACAGTACCCACACCGACAGCGACAGCCGCCAGCACGGTAACAAGGTCGTCGCCCGGCAGGATGCCGAGCTGAATTCCGGCGCCAGCACCCAGATCCAGGGCAGCAGCGTCGAGGCCGGCAATCGCCTGAGCGCCCAAAGCGGCGGCGACCTGCGCCTGACCGCTGCCACCGAGACCCACACCCAGCGTGACCAGGGCCAGCATCGCAAGCACCTGTGGAAGGAAAACTGGGACAACGCCAGCAGCGAGCAGCGCACCGTCACCAGCCAGCTCAAGAGCGGCAAGCAGCTGGAACTGACCAGCCAGCAGACACTGCAACTGCAGGGCGCCGAACTGCACAGCCAGGGCGACATCCTGCTGAGCGCCAAGGACGTCGACATCACCAGCGCCAGCCGCCAGCAGAGCCAGAGCAACCAGCGCTACTCCGGCGACCTGGTGGGCGGTGGCTTCTTCGGCAAGAACGCCGACGGCGACCAGGGCAAGACCCAGAACCAGGGCAGCAAGGTCAACGCCGACGGCAAGCTGATCGTGCGCGCCGACAGCGTACGCATCAGCGGCAGCCAGGCCCGCGGCGGCACCGAGGCCAGCGTCATCAGTGACAAGGGCGCGCTGACCATCGACGGCGTGCGGGACACGTCCCACAGCAACAACCACAGTAAGGACAGCAAGTTCTTCGGCATTGCCAAGGACGAGAGCCGCCAGCAGAACAAGGGCAGCACCACGGTCGGCAGCCAGTTGCGCTCGGACAGCAACCTCAAGTTGCAGAGCGCCGAGGACCTGACCGTCAGCGGCTCCCAGGTCGCCGCAGCAGGGGCACTGGACGCCAGCGCCAAGGGCACGATCAAGGTCGCGGCCGCCGAAGACACCCAGCACGACAGCAGCAGCACCCAGAAGCGCGGCTTCGACGCCTACGCCAAGGAAAATGCACCGGGCACCGGCCAATACCGGGCCGGGGTGCGCTACCAGGATCAGCAGCGCAACGACAGCAGCGACAGCACCCGGCAACAGGCCTCCAGCCTCACCGGCGGCACCCTGGCGGTCACTGCCGGCGAAGATCTCAAGGTGCAAGGCAGCGACCTTGCGGCCACGGCCGGCGATGCCAGCCTGAGCGGCAAGCATGTGCAGTTGCTGGCCGCGGACAACACAACCGAGAAGCACAGCGACAGCACCACCACCGGCGGCGGCTTCTATTACACCGGCGGCCTGGACCGGGCCGGCAACGGCGTAGAAGTGGCGCACAACAGCAGCCAGGACAGCAGCAGCAAGAGCACCGCGCAAACCAGCAACATCGGCGCCAGCGGCAACCTGACCATCAACGCCGGCAACCGCCTGACCACCGAAGGGGCCCAGGTCAAGGCTGGCGGTACCTTGCAGGTCAACGCCGGCGAGGTGGTGAACAAGGCCGCCCGCAACAGCGAAACCAGCCACCACCAGGATAACAACTGGGCAGTGGATGTCGGCGCCAACGTCGAATACAAGGGCGTCACCCGGCCGATCGAGAAGGCCATCCAGGGCGTGGCCCAACGCAAGTTCCATCAACCGGGAGTACTCGATGCCCTGGAACAGCCCAACGTCGGGCTGGACGTGGACGTCAGCCACCAGAACCGCCAGCTGGACAGCAGCAGCGGCACCGCGGTGGTCAGCCAGTTGAGCGGTGGCCAGGTCGAGGTCAAGGTCAAAGGCCAACTGCAGGACCAGGGCACCCAGTACCGTGCCACTGATGGCGCGGTGAAAATCAGCGCCGACAGCCTGCTGGCCAGCGCCGCCAGCAACAGCACCAGCAGCAGCGAACAGGCCCTGGATGCCAAGGCCGGCGTGCGGGTCTACACCAATACCGGCGAGGACCTGAACATTCGCGGCAGCGGCGCCGGTGGCAGCAGTACCGTCACCAGCAGCAAGGACCAGGCCCAGGTCGGCAGCTACAACGCCAGCCAGGGCGTGGACATCCAGCTGGCCGGCGACGGGCGCTTCGAAGGCAGCCAGTTCAATGGCGGCCAGGGTGGCGTGAAGCTCAAGAGCGGCGGTGAACTGGCGCTGAACCAGGCCAATGACCGCCAGAGCAGCAGCAACTCCAGCCTGCGTGGCGACGCCTCGCTGACCCTGGGCACCACCCCGGGCAGCAACGGCAGCAACCTCAACCTGGGTGCCGGCGTCCAGCTGGACCACAAGAGCCTGGAGCAGCAGGACAGCCAGGCGCGGGTTGCCAGCATCCAGGGCCAGGGCCCGGTGCAGCTCGACAGCGGCGCCAACCTGACGCTGCAAGGCACGCAGATCGGCAACGCGGCACGGCCTACCGGCGATATCCGCCTGGGCGCTGGCGGCAAGCTGGACCTGCAAGCCGCCGTGGACACCCACACCAGCCAGGGCAGCAACCTGGGTGGCGGGCTCACCGCCGGTGCCAGTAAAACCAGCAGCGAGCAAAGCAGCGGCAAGAGCGCCAACCTCAGCGCCAACTTCAACATTGGCCGGGTCTCTGAAAACGACCAGAGCCAGCGCGGCGCGCAACTCTACAGCCAGGGCCAGGTCCTGCTGGGCAGCGCCGCCACCGGCGACGACGCGATTCACTTGCAGGGCACCCGGATCGATGCCGGCAAGGTCGTCCTGGATGCGGCCCAGGGCGGCATCTTCCAGGAGTCGGCGCACTCTACCCAGGCCCATGACAACTGGGGCCTGACCCTGGGCGCCGGTGGCAGCATGGGCAAGACCACCCTGGCCGATGCCAGCGAGCACGACTCGCCGAAAATCGACCGCGGGATCAACGCCCGGGCCAAGATCGACGTCGACCAGCGCCAGAGCACCACCCAGCACAACAGCCTGATCAAGGCCGACCAGGTGGTCCTCAACAGCGCCGGCAACGTGCATCTGGCCGGGGCCAACATCGACGCGCAACGGGTCGACGGAGCCATCGGTGGCCGCCTCGACATCGAAAGCCGCCAGGACCGCCTGCGCAGCACCCAGGTCAATATCGACGCCAAGCTGGAGGTGGCGAAGAACCAGCCCGGGCTGGTGGACAAGCTGGCCAAGCCGGCCGGCCCGCTCAAGGACGACCTGAAGGCCAAGGCCGAGAAAGGCTTCGACAAGCACCGCGAGAAACTGGAGAACGCCGTGGACAAGGGCGTCGACAAACTCGGCTCGGCCAAGGACAGCGTGGTCGCCCAGGCCAGCAACGCCAAGGAGCGCCTGGGCGAGAAGCTCAGCCGCAGCGGCAGCTACGACGTCAACCCCGAGCCCCGTGGCGCCTTTGGCAACGGTGTGGACAAGGCCAAGAGCTACCTGGCCGACAAGGCCGACGCCGTGGGCAATGGCTTCTCCAGCCTCAAGGAACGCTTCTGGCCGAAAACCAGCGACAGCTACTCGGTCAGCGAGAAGAACACCACCGGCAGCAAGGTGGCCAACACCGCTGAAGGCGTACTGTTCGGCGACAAGAGCGGCAACACCTCCTACACCCCGACCTTGAACCTGGGCTTCAGCCATGTTGGCAAGGACAGTGTGGAGCAGGCCTCGGGCATCCTTGGCCAGCAAGGGGTGAACCTGCGGGTCAGCGGTGAAACCACGCTCACCGGTGCACGCATCGGTGCCAGCGAGGGCCGGGTCGACCTGGGGGGCTCCAAGGTCACCAGCAACGCCCTGGCCGGCTCGGACTACCGTGTCGACGCCGGGCTCAACCTGTCCAAGTCACCGGTCAACCTGGCCCTGGGCGCCGGTAGCGAGCTGACCCGCAAACAGGACGAGGCCACCAGCAAGGACCAGGTGTTCAACCTCGGCCCGCTGCGTGTCGGCGGCCACAGCAACAGCCAGCTGCTGCAAGCCGGTATCGATCAGAAAACGCCATGAGGTCATGGCCGCCCTCCTTCCTGGGAGGGCGGCCTGGGTGCCCCACCCTGTTGAACTTCCATTAGATGCCACCCGCCTGTAATCCCTCCCCTTATTCTGTGTAAGGCGCTTCCTAGATTGCGTCTAACCGCACTTTCGCCACTTTTCCCCTCCACCAGCTGGGCTAACGTTCGGGCTTTCCATTGGTCGGCTGGAGGCCTGTATGGGCTCGGTACTAATCATTGATGATCATCCCGTGGTGCGCATGGCCATTCGTATCCTGCTGGAGCACGAGGGGTATTCGATCGTTGGTGAAACCGATAACGGCGTCGATGCACTGCAGATGGTCCGTGATTGCGAACCGGACCTGGTCATCCTCGATATCTGCATTCCCAAGCTGGACGGGCTGGAGCTGCTGGAGCGCCTCGGCAACATGCCGAGGCGCTCGCGGATCCTGGTCCTGACCGCCCAGTCCGCTGCCCTGTTCGCCAACCGCTGCATGCGCGCCGGGGCTTGCGGCTACGTCTGCAAACAGGAGGACATGAGCGAGCTGCTCAGCGCCATCAAGGCGATCTGCAGCGGCTACAACTACTTCCCCAGCCTGGCCCTGCAGGTTGACCGCAACACCCTTGGCTCGCCGCTGGAGTTGGCGCAGTTCAACTCACTCAATGACCGGGAATTGATGGTCCTGCAGCTGTTCGCCATGGGCCAGACCAACAAGGAAATTGCCGCCGGCATGTTTCTCAGCAACAAGACCGTCAGCACCTACAAGAAACGCATCATGCAGAAACTGGCGACCACCTCGATGAGTGAACTGGTGGACATGGCCAAGCGTAACGCATTGATATGAACCGCCAGCCAGCCTCTTCCCCGATGCGCCGGGTACCCTGGCCATGACCCCGGCCCTGCTGCCGATGGGCGTCGCTGCCCTGCTGTTGCTGTCGATTGCTGCCGGGCTGGGCCTGGCCTGCCTGTACCGGCAACTGCGCCAACACCGGCAACAGGTCCAGGCGCTGCAACAGACGGTGGCAACCCTGGGCACCAGCCTGCAGCAGGCCGAGCGGGCCAACCGCCTGAAAGGCCAGTTCCTCGGCCACCTTGGCCATGAGATCCGCACACCACTGAACGCCTTCATCGGCCTCCTGGAACTGGTGCTGCAACGCACCGAGGACGGCTCAGCCAACCGTGGTTCCCTGGAGCTGGCCCTGGGTGCCGCCAGTGACCTGCGGGAGCTGCTCGGCGACCTGCTGGACATCAGCCGGATCGAGTCCGGGCAACTGCAACTGAACCCGGCCTGGACCTGCCTGAGCCACAGCGCCGAGGCAGTGCTGGGGGTGTTCCAGGCCCTGGCCCGGCAGAAGAACCTGGACCTGAGCCTGGAGTTCCAGGCCCCATCCCCCGAACCCCAGGTACTGGTAGATGGCCTGCGTTTCAAGCAGATCCTGACCAACCTGTTGAGCAATGCCCTCAAGTTCACCCGACAGGGCAAGGTGCAGGTCAAGCTGCAATTGCTGCCAGCGGCGCGCCCCGGGCACTTCGACCTGCTGCTGCGGGTGCTGGACACCGGCATCGGCATTCCCCCACAGGAGCGCCAGCGCCTGTTGCAGCCCTTCGCCCAGGTGGAACCGACCAGCCAGTCGCCACGGGACAGCAGTGGCCTCGGCCTGCCCATCAGCCATCAGCTGTGCCTGCAGATGGGGGGCAGCCTGAGCCTGCACGGCCGCACGGGCCCCGGATGCGAAGTGCAGGTCAGGCTGACCTTGCCTGGCCGCACGGCCGTCGCCCCCAGGCCCGTCGCCGCCACGCCGGCTGCAGCCCAACTGCCGCTGGATGTGCTGCTGGCAGACGATCACCCTGCCAGCCTGACCTTGCTGCAAGGGCAACTGGAGCACCTAGGGCACCGGGTCACCTGCGCCGGGAACGGGTTGCAGGCCTATCAGCTATGGCGCGAGGGCGACTTCGACCTGCTGATCGTCGACTGCAACATGCCCTTGATGAATGGCTACCAACTGGCCGAGGCCATACGCCGCAGCGAAGGCTCCGGGCCGGCGGTCAACCTGATCGGCTGCAGCGCCAGCAACGACCCGCAGACGCATCAGCGTGGCCTGGATGCTGGCATGCACGATTGCCTGTGCAAGCCCTTGGGGCTGGAGTTGCTGGGCTCACGCCTGGCGACGCTGTGTCCCCTGCCAAGGCCGGACAGTTTCAGCATCGAGGCCTTGTTCACCCTGACCCATGGCAAGCCGCAGCTTGTCCGGAGCATGCTGGAAAAACTGTCGCAGTGTTGCCGTGAGGATCGCCACCTGCTGGGGAGGATCCCGCCCGACGATTTCACCGCCCTGCTGGAGCTGGCCCACAAGATCAGGGGCTCGGCGCTGATGGTCCGGGCCACCCCCTTGCAGAACTGCTGTGAAGACCTGGAGCGGGCTTGCCTGGAACGGGCCGGGGCTACCGTCATCAGCACCGCTGTGCGCGCCCTGGACCTGGCCCTGATACGCCTTGCCCAATCCTTGCACCGACACCTCGAAGGCCAGGCTCAATCGCAACCTGCGCCGCCCCTCGAAGCAACCCAGCCTGCCTCTTGCCAGGAAAATAGCAAAAGGCCAGTATTGCCTCGCCGTCAGCCACACCCATGAAACCCGTAGCAACGGTTTCCTCGACCCCCTCGGTCCCCCGGTAAAGCCAAGGCAGGCGATGCCAGCCTTAACTATGCTTGGGTCCTGAGCCATGCCTCGTGTGCCTTTGGAGTGAATTGGAATGCTGAGCCCCCCTGCCTTAGCACAACGCCGCTTTCCTCTGCATATCCATATCAGTGCAATGTTCACCTTGCTGTTGCTCCTGACGGGTGTGGTGCTGGGCCTCTACAACTACCAGCAGACCACGCGGCTGATCCTCGACAGCAGTGAAAAGCTTTTCCAGCGAATCGAGCTGGATGTACGCAGCGACGTCAAGGCCACCTACGATCCCATGCGCCATCTGCTTAGCCTGCTGGCGGGCTCGCCAGCGGCCCAGACGGCGAACCTGGAAGACCGGCTGACCCTGCTGCGACCTTTCAGCCAGGCCCTGCTGGACAACCCGGACCTGGCTTCGCTGTACCTGGGCTACGCCAATGGCGATTTCTTCATGGTGCGGCCACTGCGCAATCCGCAGATCCGCGAGAAGCGCCAGGCCCCGCAAAACAGCGCCTACGAGGTGTGGAGCATCGAACGCGACTCCCGCACCGGCCAAGTCCATTCCCAATCGCTGTTCTATGACCCCGCGCTGGTATTGATCGACCGCCTGGAGCACCCCGACGAGCGCTACGACCCACGTAACCGCGACTGGTTCTCCAGCGCCCGGGGCGACGCCGACCAGATCACTACCCGCCCCTATGTGTTCTTTTCCACCCAGAACGTCGGCACCACCCTGGCCCGGCTCAGCGGCAAGATGGCCGTGATCGCCGCCGACCTGACCCTGGAACAGCTGTCCTCGACCCTGGCCAAGCACCGCGTCACACCCTCCACCGAGGTTGCCCTGCTGGATGACCAGGGCAACGTCGTGGCCTACCCGGACAGCCAGAAGCTGCTGCCCGAACAACGCAGTGCGCGGCTGGTCAAGGCGAACGATCTGAGCCCGGCGCTCGCTGCCCTGATGCGTGGCCAGACCGAAGGCGGCCATCTGCAGGCCCAGGGGCGCAGCTGGATTGTCGCCAGCGGCCATATCGCCGAGGGTGGCCCCGGCGGCTTGCAGTTGGCGCTGCTGGTGCCCGAGGACGAACTTCTGGCCGACGCCTATCGCCTGCGCTGGCAAGGCGCGCTGATCACCCTCACCACTCTGCTGCTGTGCCTGCCCCTTGGTTGGTTGATCTCCCGGGTCCTGGTACGGCCGCTGCACGCCCTGGTGCAGGAGGCCGACGCGATCCGCAGTTTCGATTTCGACTATCCGGTTTCCCGGCGTTCACCGGTGCTGGAAGTTGATCAACTGAGCATCTCGATGGCGCGGATGAAAGACACCCTGGCGAGCTTTTTCGAGATCAACGCCAGCCTGTCCGCCGAAACCCGTTTCGACCCGCTGCTGCAACGGGTGCTGTTCGAGACCGTGAAGATCGCCCAGGCCCAGGCCGGCCTGATCTACCTCTGTGAAAGCAAGGGCACGCGCCTGGAGCCCCATGGGCTGATCATCGATGGCCAACCCCAGGACATGACGCAGTTCCCCATCGGCTCCCGGGAACTGGCGGACAGCCGGACTCCCGAGTGGCTGAGCCAGCTGACCCACAACGACAGCGTGGTCACCACCCTGGGATTCGATCAGGCCGCAGACCTGCAGAGCGTGTTGCTGGCCCTCGACAGCCCCAGTGCGCACCTGGTGGGCATCCGCCTGCGCAACCGGCACAACGAAACCATAGGCATGCTCCTGCTGTTCCTGGTGGACAGCGGCGCCGAGGCCGACCTGGACAAACTCAGCCCGGACCGCATCGCCTTTATCCAGGCCGTGTCCGCCACCGCCGCCCTGTGCATCGAGAGCCAGCGCCTGCAGAACAAGCAGAAACAGTTGCTGGATGCCTTTATCCAGTTGCTGGCCGGAGCCATCGACGCCAAGAGCCCCTACACCGGCGGCCACTGCCAGCGGGTACCGGCCTTGACCCTGATGCTGGCCGAGGCGGCCGCCGCCAGCCAGGACCCGCGATTCGCTGCCTACCAGCCCGGCGAGGACGAGTGGGAAGCCTTGCACATCGCCGCCTGGCTGCACGACTGCGGCAAGGTCACCACCCCGGAATACGTGGTGGACAAAGCCACCAAGCTGGAAACCCTGAACAACCGCATCCACGAAATCCGCACCCGCTTCGAGGTGCTCAAGCGCGACGCCTGGACCGACTACTGGCGCGCCCTGGCCCTGGGCGGCGACGAACAGCCTCTTGCCGCCGAGCGCGAGGCCCGGCTGCTGGCCCTGGACGATGACTTCGCCTTTGTCGCCCGCTGCAACATGGGCACCGAATTCATGGCCGAGGCCGATCAGCAGCGCCTGCAGCGTATTGCCCAGCGCACCTGGAGCAGGACCCTGGACGATCGCCTGGGGGTTTCCTGGGAGGAGAACCAGCGCCAGGAACGCACCCCGGCGCCGAGCCTGCCGGTGCTGGAACCGCTACTGGCGGACAAGCCCGAACACCTGCTGGAGCGCAGCGCCACGGAAGTCATGGCGGCGGACAACCCCTGGGGCTTCAAACTGCAGGTGCCCAGCCACAAGTACAACCGTGGTGAGCTGTACAACCTGAGCATTGCCCGGGGCACACTGACGGCCGAAGAACGCTATGTGATCAACCACCACATCGTGCAGACCATCATCATGCTCGAGCACCTGCCCTTCCCCAGCCACTTGCAGAACGTGGCGGAGATCGCCGGCGGCCACCACGAGAAGATGGACGGCACCGGCTACCCCAAGCAGCTCAAGCGCGAACAGATGAGCCTGCCCGCACGGATGATGGCCATCGCCGACATCTTCGAGGCCCTGACGGCGGCAGACCGCCCCTACAAAAAGGGCAAGACCCTGAGCGAGGCGCTGAACATCATGGCCATGATGTGCCGCGATGCCCATATCGATCCCGAGCTGTTCGAGCTGTTCATCCAGCAGCGGATCTACCAGCGCTACGCGGAGCGTTTCCTGACGCCGCAACAGGTCGACCCGGTGGACCAGGATTCACTGCTCAAGAAGGCGGGCTTGAGCACCTGAGGGCTTCAGCAGTCGCTCAGGCGCAGAAAGATCGCCGCCAGTTGCTCGATTCCCGCCTGGTCGGCAACACCGAAGCGCGCCAGCTTCGGGCTGTCCAGGTCGAGCACACCGATCAACCGGCCGTCCTTGACCAGCGGCACCACCAGCTCGCTGTTGGAGGCGCTGTCACAGGCAATGTGCCCGGCAAAGGCGTGCACATCTTCTACCCGCTGGGTCTGCAGAGTCGCCGCCGCGGTACCGCAGACGCCACGGCCGAAGGGAATCCGCACGCAGGCGATCTGCCCCTGGAACGGCCCGAGCACCAGCTCCTGGTTGCGGTTGAGGTAGAACCCCGCCCAGTTCAGGTCCTCCAGCTGGCTATAAAGGAAGGCTGAGAACTGCGCGGCGTTGGCGATGAAATCACGCTCATCGGCCAGCAGCGACTCCAACTGCGCGCACAGCAGCCCGTAACCGTCCAGGCCTTGGCCGGCGCTTTGCAAATCGATCATGCTTTTTGCTCCAACAACTGCAGGCCCACCCAATAGCGGGCAAATTGATAGGCACAACGGCCATTGCGGTTGCCCCGGCCGGTGGCCCAGCGTACCGCGAGGATGTCCAGTTCTTCGTCACGCTGCCAGTCGAGGCCGGCCTTGCGCGCCAGTTCGCCGATCCAGTGCTCCACCACGTTGAGGAAGTGCTCCTGGGTGAAGGGATAGAACGACAGCCACAGGCCGAAACGGTCCGACAGGGCGATCTTGTCTTCCACGGCTTCACTGGGATGCAGCTCGCCGTCGACGCGCTTCCAGTTCTCGTTGTCGCTTTCCTTTTCCGGCACCAGGTGCCGGCGGTTCGAGGTGGCGTACAGCAGCACGTTCTCCGGGGCCTGCTCCAGGGAGCCGTCGAGCACGCTCTTGAGCACCCGGTAATCGCCCTCGCCGGCCTCGAACGAGAGGTCGTCGCAGAACAGCACGAAACGCTGGGGCAGCTTGACCAACTGTTCCACCACCCGCGGCAGGTCCGCCAGGTGGTCACGCTCGATCTCGATCAGCCGCAGGCCGCCCTTGGCGTGCTCGGCCAGCAGGGCCCGTACCAGGGAAGACTTGCCAGTGCCACGCGAGCCCCAGAGCAGGGCATGGTTGGCTGGCAGGCCGTCAAGGAACTGCTGGGTGTTGCGCGCCAATTGCTCACGCTGCTTGTCGACCCCGATCAGGTCGCTCAGGCGCATGTCCAGGCTGACTTCCAGCGGCAGCAGGAAACCGCTGCGCCCTTCACGCTGCCAGCGGGCCGCCAGGCACTGATTCCAGTCGATGGGCTGGCGCAGGGTGGGCAACAAGGGTTCAATCCGCGCCAGAACCGCATCGGCACGTTCAAGAAATGCATTCAATCGAGCATCCACGACTTTTCCTCAGGCACGTTCAAGGTAATGATGCGGCACACAGAGCAAACGCAATCCCGATCAAGGGGTCTATCGCTTTATCAGCTGCTGCCCGGCCAGCCCGGCAACCGAAAATGATCAGCTATGCTTGCGCAGCGAAGGGAAACGAAAGTGGTTCAACCCCCCATGGATATCAAGTTCACCAACCGCCTGTCCTATAAACAGGCCCGGCTCACCGTGCTGGTGGGTTTCATTCTGGGGACCGCGCTCAGTCTGCTACAAATCGGCATCGATTATGCCAGCGAAGACGCCTCCATCAATCGTGAAATCCAATCGCTGCTGGAAATCAGCCACAATCCGGCCTCGCGCATCGCCTACAACATCGACGCCGAGCTGGCCCAGGAATTGACCCTGGGCCTGCTGCGCTCCCCGGCGATCATTCGCGCGCAATTGATCGACAACAACAATACCCTGCTGGCCAACGTCGAACGGCCACCGCAACAGAGCCGCTATCGGGCCATCAGCGACTTCCTGTTCGGCGCCGATCGCCAGTTCGAGGATCGCCTGTATCTGAGCCACCTGCCGGAGGAGTCCCTCGGCACCCTGCACCTGGATGTGGATACCTACGCCTTCGGCAGCCGTTTCCTGCGGCGTGCCGAAGTCACCCTGATCAACGGGTTCGCCCGCAGCCTGATACTCACCGGGATTCTCCTGGCGCTGTTCTACGTGATGCTGACCAAGCCCTTGGTGCGGGTGATCCGCGAGCTCAGCAGCCGCGACCCGCGCAGCCCGAAACAGGCCAAGCTGGACTTTCCCCATGGCCACGAGAACGACGAAGTCGGGGTGCTGATCAAGGTGGCCAACCAGCAGTTCGACATCATGGCCACCGAGATCCAGCAGCGACGCAACGCCGAAAACCGCCTGACCGAATACCTCGGGCAGCTGGAGAACATCGTCTCGGCCCGCACCACCGAGCTCAAGGCCAGCAATGCCCGGCTCAGCCAGTCCAACGAGGAACTGGAGATCGCCCGGCGCACTGCCCTGGACATGGCCCAGGCCCGGGCGGCGTTTCTGGCCAACATGAGCCACGAGATTCGCACCCCGCTCAATGGCCTGCTGGGGATGATCGCGCTGTCCCTGGACAGCCCGCTGAACCCCGAGCAGCGCCAGCAGCTGTCGATTGCCCATGACTCCGGCAAGGTGCTGGTGGAATTGCTCAACGATATTCTCGACATGTCCAAGTTCGACGCCGGGCAACTGGAGCTGGAGCGCATTCCCTTCGATCTCGGGGTACTGGTGGAGGACACCGCCAACCTGCTGTCGCAAAACGCCGCGGCCAGCGTGGAGCTGGCCTGCCTGATCGACCCGGACTTCCCCGCCCTGGTACTGGGGGACCCTACCCGGGTGCGGCAGATCGTCAGCAACCTGCTGTCCAACGCCCTCAAGTTCACCCGTTTCGGCCGCGTCGATGTGCGCCTGAGCACCCTGGGCGACGGGGTGCGCATCGAGATCTGCGACACCGGCATAGGCATCGCCCAGGAAGCCCAAGTGCGCATCTTCCAGCCCTATACCCAGGCCGGCGCCGGCATCACTCGCCAATACGGCGGCACCGGCCTGGGCCTGGCCCTGACCTACAACCTCTGCGAAGCCATGGACGGCCGCCTGAGCATCAGTTCGGAAGTCGGCTTCGGCAGCCAGTTCTGCGCCGACCTGCCGCTGCCCTGCCACACTCCGGCCGCCCCGCCGCCGGCGCTGGCCGGGAAGATCATCGCCATCACCGAGGCCGGCAGCGGCCTCGCCGAGCTGCTGGCCAGCCTGCTGCCCAGTTGGGGCCTGAGCTATCAGCGCTGTGATATCGAGGATTCCCTGGCCGGCCTCGACCCCGACCTGCTGATCACCGATTGCCCGGAATGCCTGTTCGGCCTGCGCCCGGCGATCCGCGCGCCAATCCTGCTGGTGACCGCCTATGGCAGCTTCCTGCCCAGCGAAGAGGCCAACGCCCTGGCGCCGCTGCAACAGCAGGCCCGGCCCCTGGCGCGCAATGCGCTGTATCAGACCCTGCGACGCTCGTTGCTGGGAGAAACCATCACCCTCAACGACGCCCAGCTGGAAATGCCGGTGCAACGGCGCCGGGCGGACATTCTGCTGGTGGAGGACAACCCGGTGAACCAACTGGTGGCCAAGGGCATGCTGAGCAAGCTCGGCTGCGCGGTGACCGTGGCCGCCCATGGCGCCGAAGCCCTCAATCAGTTGGAGCTGCATCGTTTCGATCTGGTGCTGATGGACTGCAACATGCCGGTCATGGATGGCTACGAAGCCAGCCGGCAGATCCGGCGCAGCGGGCGCTGGCCGGATCTGCCGATCATCGCCCTGACTGCCAACGCCATGCCCGAGGAGCGTGAACGCTGCCGCGCCGCCGGCATGAGCGACTACCTGGCCAAACCGTTCCGTCGCGAGGAACTGATCGCCCTGCTCGACCTCTGGGTGCCGACTACGACAAAGCTTTGATCTGCTGCAGCAGTTGATCCAGGCCGACGCGCAGCTGATCGAGGTTGTCCAGATCGATCCCGCTGTCGCACAGCAACGCCGCCTTCAGCGGCGGCACCTGCTCACGCAGCGCCAGGCCGCGCTCGCTCAAGCTCAAGTGCACCTCGCGCTCGTCGCGCCCGGACCGCTGGCGCTGCACCAGTTGCAACTGCTCCAGACGCTTGAGCAACGGGGTCAGGGTCCCGGAATCCAGGGCCAGGCGCTCGCCCAGGGCCTTGACCGTCGGCAGGGACGGAGGCGTTGCCTGCCATTCCCACAGCACCAGCATCACCAGGTACTGCGGGTAGGTCAGGCCCAGGCGGTCGAGCATCGGCTTGTAGCCACGGACCACCGCCCGCGAGGCGGCGTACAGCTTGAAGCACAGCTGGGAATCGAGTTTCAGTGAATCCACGGACAGGTCGTTCATTTGAGCAGGGCTTCGATCTCGCGGCTCAGGTCCTGGGGTTTGGTTGCCGGAGCGAAACGCTTGACCAGCTTGCCGTCCTGGCCGATCAGGAACTTGGTGAAGTTCCACTTGATGCCTTGGGAGCCGAGCACGCCGGGTGCGCGCTTTTTCAACTGCGCGAACAGTGGATGGGCCCCGGCGCCATTGACCTCGATCTTCTTGAACAGCGGGAAACTCACACCGTAGTTGAGCTCGCAGAACTCGGAGATCGCCCCTTCGTTGCCTGGTTCCTGCTTGCCGAACTGGTTGCAGGGAAAGCCCAATACCACCAGCCCCTGATCCTTGTAGGTCTGCCACAGCTCTTCGAGCCCCTTGTATTGCGGGGTGAAGCCGCACTTGCTGGCAGTGTTGACCACCAGCACGGCCTTGCCGGCGAAGTCCGCCAGGGTCTTTTGTTCACCCTTGATGGTGGTGCAGGGAATGGTCAGCAGTGAGTCGGTCATGACGGCAACTCCATGTGTGGAAGTAAGAGGCAGCAAAATAGCGCTCAATTAAATTGCATGCAATTTAATTGAACAAAAGGCGATTCCGAAGAATCGCCAACCGGTCAGCGCGGCACCAGGTCCAGGCACACCGAGTTGATGCAGTAACGCAGGCCGGTGGGCGGCGGGCCGTCCGGGAACACGTGGCCCAAGTGCGCGTCGCACTTGGCGCAGACCACTTCGGTACGGATCATGCCGTGGCTCATGTCACGGATCTCCACCATGGCGCTGTCGGCAATGGGCTCGTAGAAACTCGGCCAGCCACACCCGGAATCGAACTTGGCCTTGGAATCGAACAGCGGCTCATTGCAGCAGATGCAGTGATAGACCCCATCGGTCTTGGTGCCGTTGTACTTGCCCGAGAAGGGCCGTTCGGTGCCCTTGAGCCGGCAGACGTTGTACTGCTCCGGGTCGAGCATCGACCGCCATTCTTCCAGGGTTTTTTCCAGCTTTTCCATGGTCCTTCCTCTGCAACGGAAAAAGCCCGATCTGTGTCTTTTCCACGGATCGGGCGGCACGTATGATTGCGCCTCGTCAGACGCCAGTCTGGCAGCCGCGTTACACCCATTCAAACGGATTTTGCCGCAGCCGGTGCGGGTTACAGGCCGGTGTGACACGGCAGGATTCCCAGTACGGTAGTTCATCCTCCGCCTGGATCGTTCATTTTCGGGAACACATCGCCATGCAGGTCAGCAAATCGAACAAGCTCGCCAACGTCTGTTATGACATTCGCGGCCCAGTGCTCAAGCACGCCAAACGTCTGGAAGAGGAAGGCCACCGCATCCTCAAGCTGAATATCGGCAACCCGGCGCCCTTTGGTTTCGAAGCGCCGGACGAAATCCTCCAGGACGTGATCCGCAACCTGCCCACTGCCCAGGGCTACAGCGACTCCAAGGGCCTGTTCAGTGCCCGCAAGGCGGTGATGCAGTACTACCAGCAGAAGCAGGTGGAAGGCATCGGCATCGAAGACATCTACCTGGGCAACGGTGTTTCCGAACTGATCGTGATGGCCATGCAGGCCCTGCTCAACAACGGCGACGAAGTGCTGGTGCCGGCCCCCGACTACCCGCTGTGGACCGCCGCGGTGAGCCTGGCCGGCGGCAACCCGGTGCACTACCTGTGCGACGAGCAGGCCAACTGGTGGCCGGACCTGGCCGACATCAAGGCCAAGATCACCCCGAACACCAAGGCCCTGGTGATCATCAACCCGAACAACCCCACCGGCGCCGTCTACCCCAGGGAAGTGCTGCTGGGCATGCTGGAGCTGGCCCGCCAGCACAACCTGGTGGTGTTCTCGGACGAGATCTACGACAAGATCCTCTACGACGACGCCGTACACATCTGCACCGCCTCGCTGGCACCGGACCTGCTGTGCCTGACCTTCAACGGCCTGTCCAAGTCCTATCGGGTAGCCGGTTTCCGTTCCGGCTGGGTGGCCATTTCCGGTCCCAAGCAGCACGCCCAGAGCTACATCGAAGGCATCGACATGCTGGCCAACATGCGCCTGTGCGCCAACGTGCCCAGCCAGCACGCCATCCAGACCGCACTGGGCGGCTACCAGAGCATCAACGACCTGGTGCTGCCCCCGGGCCGCCTGCTGGAACAGCGCAACCGTACCTGGGAACTGCTCAACGACATTCCCGGAGTCAGTTGCGTCAAGCCCATGGGCGCGCTGTATGCCTTCCCGCGGATCGACCCGAAGATCTGCCCGATCCACAACGACGAGAAGTTCGTCCTCGACCTGCTGCTCTCGGAAAAGCTCCTGGTGGTGCAAGGCACGGCCTTCAACTGGCCATGGCCGGATCACTTCCGCGTCGTGACCCTGCCGCGGGTGGATGACCTGGAGCAGGCCATTGGTCGGATCGGCAGCTTCCTCAAGTCCTACCGCCAGTAACGGAAAAATCGCAGTGCGATCCTTCTCTGGTCGCACTGCGATTAATTCAGCAACACATCTTCACTGCCCTGCTCCACTCCCCTTCTATAAGCTTGCACTTTCCGTCCTGCCCACTGTCACACGTCTGCACCGCAGCCGGGTGGCGGCCGCCCTGGCGTTGGCTCATGGCGTTGAACTACAAGCGTCTAGACCCGGCCTGTGCGACACAGTTTGAAATAGAAGCCGTATTGAATAGGCGGTTGTCGCACCTTATATACCCCGCAGTACGCTACATCTTTAGCTTGAGGAGATTTCTACAACCATGATGCGAATCCTGCTGTTTTTGGCCACTAACCTTGCGGTCGTGCTGATTGCCAGCATCACCCTGAGCCTTTTCGGCTTCAACGGGTTCATGGCGGCCAATGGGGTTGATCTGAACCTCAATCAGCTGCTGATTTTCTGTGCGGTCTTCGGTTTTGCCGGTTCGCTGTTCTCGCTGTTCATCTCCAAGTGGATGGCGAAGATGAGCACCAGCACGCAGATCATTACCCAACCGCGCACCCGCCATGAGCAATGGTTGCTGCAGACCGTCGAGCAACTGTCCCGCGAAGCGGGCATCAAGATGCCCGAAGTGGGTATTTTCCCAGCCTATGAGGCCAACGCCTTTGCCACCGGCTGGAACAAGAATGATGCGCTGGTAGCCGTCAGCCAGGGCCTTCTGGAACGTTTTTCGCCCGATGAAGTGAAAGCCGTGCTGGCCCACGAGATCGGCCACGTCGCCAACGGTGACATGGTGACCCTGGCACTGATCCAGGGTGTGGTGAACACTTTCGTGATGTTCTTCGCACGGATCATCGGCAACTTCGTCGACAAGGTGATCTTCAAGAACGAAGAAGGCCAGGGCATCGCCTACTACGTGGCGACCATCTTCGCCGAACTGGTTCTGGGTATCCTGGCCAGCGCCATCGTCATGTGGTTCTCGCGCAAACGCGAATACCGCGCCGACGAAGCCGGCGCCCGTCTGGCCGGCACCAACGCGATGATCGGCGCGCTGCAGCGCCTGCGTTCGGAACAGGGCCTGCCGGTGCACATGCCCGACACCCTGAATGCCTTCGGCATCAACGGTGGCATCAAGCAGGGCCTGGCTCGCATGTTCATGAGCCACCCTCCGCTGGAAGAGCGTATCGAAGCCCTGCGTCGTCGCGGCTGATCCACTGCAAGGCAATACCCAAAAGGGCGACGCAAGTCGCCCTTTTGCTTGGCCGCCAAAAACCTATCTCGCGCGCCCCTGCTTGCTCAGGCGATAAACCCTCTCCACCAGCCGGGTCACGCCACCCTGGAGAAACTTCCAGCTCTCGCCAAGAATGTCGCGCTCCGTTTCTACCTGCAGTTGCCAGACGCCCCCCAGACGTTGCCGGACCTCATCGTCGAGCACCGCAAATGGCGGGCCGTCCAACTGCTCCTGGGCGTAATCCATGGTGATCAGCAGCCCCTTGCTGCCATTCGGCAACAGGCCATTGAGGTGAGCGGCATAGCGCTGTCGCATGGGCGAGGGCAAGGCAATCATGGCTGCACGGTCATACAGGGCCGTGCAATCAGCGGTGTCCTCGGCGGTCAGGGCAAAGAAATCACCGCACCAGAGCTCAATGGGCCCGTGGGCGTAGACCTTGAACACCCCGTGCTGGCTGATCTGCGGCTGCAACTGGTGCTCACGAAAGAAATCCTCCACCGCCTTTTCCGCCAGTTCGATGCCCAGCACCTCGAACCCTTGGTCAGCAAGCCAGATCAGGTCCAGGCTCTTGCCGCACAAGGGCACCAGCACGCGGCTTTGCGCCGCCAGGCCCAAGGCCGGCCAGTACTGCTGCAGGTAAGGGTTGACCTCGGCCAGGTGAAAGCCGATCTGATCGCGCTCCCAGCGCTTTTGCCAAAAGTCCGCTTGCATGAGAAGTCCTTAAAATTCGATAAAAAAGCGCTAAAACTTATATTAGATTTAGATCATTGATCTGATTGAAGATGGCGCATCTTAACCTTCAGGAGCCTCTTCATGCTTCCCAGCCTGTTCATCTCCCACGGCTCTCCCATGCTGGCGCTGGAACCCGGCGCCAGCGGCCCGGCCCTGGCTCGCCTGGCAGCCGAGCTGCCACGGCCCAGGGCGATCCTGGTGGTCTCGGCCCACTGGGAAAGCTCCGATCTGCGGGTCAGTTGCAACCCGCACCCGGAAACCTGGCACGACTTTGGCGGCTTCCCCGCCGCGCTGTTTGCCGTGCAATACCCGGCCCCGGGCGATCCGGAACTGGCAGCCCAGGTAGTGGAGCTGCTCCAGGCCGAAGGCCTGCCCGCCCAACTGGACAGCCAGCGCCCCTTCGACCACGGCACCTGGGTACCGCTGTCGCTGATGTACCCGCAGGCGGACATCCCGGTGGTCCAGCTGTCGCTCCCGCATCGGCCACGCCCTGGCCAGCCTGCGGGAGCAAGGCGTGCTGCTGATCGGCTCCGGCAGCATCACCCACAACCTGCGGGACCTGGACTGGCACGCTGGCCCGGAAAGCGTCGAACCCTGGGCCAAGGCCTTTCGCGACTGGATGATCGACAAGCTGGCGGCCGATGACCAGGCGGCCCTGCATGACTACCGCCAGCAGGCACCGAATGCCGTGCGCAGCCACCCCAGTGATGAACACCTGCTGCCGCTGTATTTCGCCCGGGGCGCCGGTGGCGAATTCAGCGTGGCCCACCAGGGCTTCACCCTGGGCGCCCTGGGCATGGACATCTACCGATTTGGCTGATGGCCACCAGCTCCAAGGCAAATGACAGGCAAAAAAAATCCCCGAACCAGTCGGGGATTTTTTATGCCTGATCAATCAGCCCAGGGGCCGATCAATCTTCGCGATAGCGACGCAGCTTCAGCTGCTTGCCGGCAACGCGAGTGTCCTTGAGCTTGGTCAGCAGACGGTCCAGACCATCCTCCGGCAGCTCGACCAGGCTGAAGCTGTCACGCACCTGGATGCGGCCGATAGCTTCACGGGCCAGGCCGCCTTCATTGAGGATCGCGCCCAGAAGGTTCTTGGCAGCGATGCCGTCACGGGCACCCAGCGCGGTACGGCAGCGTGCACGACCTTCGCCCAGAGGCATTGGCGCGCGACGCTCACGGTCACCACGATCAGGACGGTCACCGGAACGCTCAGGACGATCGCCACGTGGAGCGCTGTTGGGCACCAGTGGACGCTCTTTCTCGATCGCGGCCAGGTTCAGCGCTTGACCGTTGGTAGCCTTGCGCAGCAGGGCTGCGGCCAGGGCACGCGGGCTGCAACCGATGTCGGCGGTCAGGCGATCGAGCAGATCACCGTGGGTCGCTTCAGCATCAGCCACCAGCGGCGACAGGCTGTTGGTCAGCTTCTTGATGCGGGCATCGAGAACGGCTTGGGCGTCCGGCAGGCGAACTTCGGCAACCTTCTGACCGGTTACACGCTCGATCACTTGCAGCATGCGGCGCTCGCGCGGAGTCACCAGCAGCAGCGCGCGGCCTTCGCGACCGGCACGGCCGGTACGGCCGATACGGTGTACGTAGGACTCCGGATCGTACGGCATGTCCACGTTGAATACGTGGGTGATGCGCGGTACGTCCAGACCACGGGCGGCTACGTCGGTCGCCACAACGATGTCCAGGCGGCCATCCTTGAGGGAGTCGATCACGCGCTCACGCTGGTTCTGGGCGATGTCGCCGTTCAGCGCAGCGGCTTTGTAGCCTTTGGCTTCCAGGGCACTAGCCAGGTCCAGGGTCGCTTGCTTGGTGCGCACGAACATGATCAGGGCGTCGAAATCTTCAACTTCCAGCAGGCTCAGAACGGCAGAGGTCTTCTGGTCGGCGTGAACCAGCAGGTGAGCCTGCTCGATCGCGGTGACGGTCTGGGTCTTGCTCTGGATCTTGACGTGTTTCGGGTCCTTCAGGTGACGCTCGGCGATGGCCCGGATCGACTGCGGCAGGGTGGCCGAGAACAGTACGGTCTGGCGGGTCTCCGGCATGGCCTTGAAGATCACTTCCAGGTCATCCATGAAGCCCAGCTTGAGCATCTCGTCGGCTTCGTCGAGAACCAGGTGGTTCACGGTGGCCAGGACTTTTTCGTCGCGACGCAGGTGGTCGCACAGACGGCCCGGAGTGGCGACAACGATCTGTGCGCCATTACGGATTGCTTTCAGTTGTGGGCCCATCGGCGCACCGCCGTAGACGGCCACAACAGTCACGCCCGGCATTTGCTTGGCGTAGGTTTCGAAAGCGGTTGCTACTTGCAGCGCCAACTCACGGGTTGGGGCCAGGATCAGAGCTTGCGGCTCGCGCTTGGACGGATCAATGCGGTGCAGGATAGGCAGGGCAAAGGCAGCGGTCTTACCGGTACCGGTTTGCGCCTGACCAATCATATCGTGACCGGCAAGGATGATCGGGATCGACTGCTGCTGAATAGCCGAAGGCTCTTCATAGCCGGTAGCGACTACTGCAGCGACAATATTGGGATGAAGTTCAAGAGCGGCGAAGCCGCCGATTTCCTGGGTCATGGGTCTGCCTCTAAGTGCATCCGCAAAGACCCATGCTCCAAAGCTGCGCATGCCGTGTAAGACTCAAGAGTCACCCTGGCAGCTTTGTCGGCGGGGATTTGCGAAAACGATTGGATGAATGGATCGTCAAGGATAGTCCGCGCAGCGGACAAGCAGCCGAAGCTGACTTCGGGGAATTGCATTACCTAAACGTGGCCCGGCTAAAGGCCGGCGCGCACTATACCGGAATTACTCAAAAAAGGGAGTTTTTTTATCGGAAAAATCCGCTGAACACCCGATTGTCATGGGCTTTGCGCAGACTTCGGCGGCGCGCTATTTTGCTCAGGCCCGGCGCTGTTGGTCATCGCGCTTAAACGGTTCACCTTTGTGCACGAAACCGCCCGCGCCAACCTCCCCTCTTTCTTCCCAGGACAGCGCTCATGAATCAGCCCAGTGCCAGCCGTGTCAGCCGTGAACTACGTGGTCACCTGTTCCTTATCGGCCTGGACCGGGTGGCCAAGCGCAATGCCTTCGACCTCGAGCTGCTCAACCAGTTGAGCCTGGCCTACGGCGAGTTCGAAGCCAGCAGCGAGGCGCGAGTGGCGGTGGTGTTCGGCCACGGCGAGCACTTCACCGCAGGCCTGGACCTGGCCAATGTCGGCGCCGCCCTGGCCCAGGGCTGGCAAGCACCAGCCGGTGGCTGCGACCCCTGGGGCGTGTTCAGCGGCCCACGGGTGAACAAGCCGGTGATTGTCGCCGTACAAGGCTACTGCCTGACCATCGGCATCGAGCTGATGCTGGCCTCCGACATCAATCTCTGCGCCAGCAATACTCGCTTCGCGCAAATGGAGGTGCAACGCGGAATCTTCCCTTTCGGCGGCGCGACCCTGCGCCTGCATCAACTGGCCGGCTGGGGCAATGCCATGCGCTGGTTGCTGACCGGGGACGAATTCGATGCCCATGAAGCCCTGCGCCTGGGCTTGGTGCAGGAGGTCATGGCCAGCGAAGACCTGCTGCCCCGGGCCATCGAACTGGCCGAACGGATTGCCCGCCAGGCACCGTTGGGGGTGCAGGCGACCTTGATGTCGGCACGCCAGGCCAGGCTCGAAGGGGAAACGGTGGCCGCCCAGGGGCTGGCGCCGCTGGTGCACAAACTGATGAACAGTGAGGACGCCAAAGAGGGCGTGCGGGCGATGATCGAAAAACGGCCCGGGGTGTTCAAGGGCTGTTGAACAGGGGCCGGCAGATCGGCTTCGCCGGCCAGCCGGCGCCAGCAAGGGCTTATGTGGCCGGGCGGATCGCCTTGATCAAGGGTTGCAGGGAGTAGCCCAAGCGTGGGGCCAGGGCTTGGGCCCGGGCATTCAGGCCTGGCAGGTCCATCTCCTGGTCGAGGTCGGACGGCACGATCAGAATCACGTTGCCCTCCTTCACCGGCAACTCCCAGTAATGGCGGTGATAGAGCCCGCGCAACAGGGCGGCGCCCAGGGGCTTGCCATCATCGGTGGCCCACTGGTTGATCACCAGCCAGCCGCCGGGGTTGAGGCGCTTCTGGCAGTTCTCCAGAAACCCCCAGGCCAGATGCCCGACGCCGGGGCCGACGTCGGTGTACAGGTCGACGAAGATCAGGTCGGCGGATTCAGCACTGTCCAGCAGCTCCAGGGCATCGCCGACTCTTATATATAGACGCGGATCGTCGTCCAGCCCCAGGTACTCGATAGCCAGGCGCGGCACGTCCGGTCGCAGTTCGATGGCTTCCACATCTTCCAGAGGCAGGAACTTCAGGCAGGCCTGGGTCAGGGTGCCGGCGCCCAGCCCGAGAAACAACGCGCTCTCCGGCGCCTCATGGCACAGGGCACCGATCAGCATGGCCCGGGTGTAGTCGTACTCCAGCCAACTGGGGTCCGCCGTGAACACACAGCTTTGCTCGATGGCATCGCCAAATTCGAGAAAACGATAGTCCGCCACTTCCAGGACCCGGATCATGCCGAATTCGTCATGCACTTCGGCGAGCAGGCGCTCGACGCGCTCCTCAGTCATTTCATCTCCTAGCCGCGCGGGCACAGAACCTTGCCGGCGCGATAAACCAACCGCTCGGCAGCGAGCGGGAAAGGCGCGATTGTCGGCCAAGCGAGAGGAGCAGGTCACGCACTAATTTGCTGCTAACATGCCCCTCCCACCGTTAAAGCACTCGAGTCCGCGATGAGCCAACCCTGGAGCCCCGACAGCTGGCGCGCCCTGCCGATCCAGCAACAACCCCACTACCCCGATGCCGCGCACCTGCTGCAGGTCGAGCAAAGCCTGGCCAGTTATCCACCGCTGGTGTTTGCCGGTGAAGCCCGGGAGTTGCGTCGCCAGTTTGCCGAAGTCACCCAGGGCCGGGCATTCCTGTTGCAGGGTGGCGATTGTGCCGAGAGCTTCGCCGAGTTCTCCGCGGCGAAGATTCGCGACACCTTCAAGGTGCTGCTGCAGATGGCCATCGTCATGACCTTTGCCGCCGGCTGCCCGGTGGTCAAGGTCGGGCGCATGGCCGGCCAGTTCGCCAAGCCGCGCTCGGCCAACGACGAAACCATCAATGGCGTGACCCTCCCGGCCTACCGGGGCGACATCGTCAACGGCATCGGCTTCGATGAAAAAAGCCGGGTACCGGACCCCGACCGCCTGCTGCAGTCCTACCACCAGGCCACCGCCACCCTCAACCTGCTGCGAGCCTTCGCCCAGGGCGGTTTCGCCGACCTGCACCAGGTGCACAAGTGGAACCTGGACTTCATCGCCAACTCGGCCCTGGCCGAGAAGTACAGCCAACTGGCAGACCGCATCGACGAAACCCTGGCCTTCATGCGCGCCTGCGGCCTGGACAGCGCGCCGCAACTGCGCGAAACCAGCTTCTTCACCGCCCACGAGGCGTTGCTGCTCAACTATGAAGAAGCCTTCGTGCGCCGCGACAGCCTGACCAACGACTACTACGACTGCTCGGCGCACATGCTGTGGATCGGCGATCGCACCCGGCAACTGGACGGCGCCCACGTGGAGTTCCTGCGCGGGGTGAACAACCCGATCGGGGTCAAGGTCGGCCCGAGCATGAACACCGACGAACTGATCCGCCTGATCGATATCCTCAACCCGGAAAACGATCCCGGCCGCCTCAACCTGATCGTGCGCATGGGCGCCAACAAGGTCGGCGATCACCTGCCACAGCTGATTCGCGCGGTGGAAAGCGAAGGCAAGCAGGTGCTGTGGAGCTCGGACCCGATGCACGGCAACACCATCAAGGCCAGCAGCGGCTACAAGACCCGGGATTTCGCGCAGATCCTCACCGAGGTCAAGCAGTTCTTCCAGGTCCACCAAGCCGAAGGCAGCTATGCCGGTGGCATCCATATCGAGATGACCGGGCAGAACGTCACCGAATGCATCGGCGGTGCCCGGCCGATTACCGAGGATGGCTTGTCGGACCGTTACCACACCCATTGCGACCCGCGGATGAATGCCGACCAGTCACTGGAACTGGCCTTCCTGATTGCCGAGACCTTGAAGCAGGTCAAACGCTAAGAGCGCTTTCGCGGGCCAGCCCGCTCCTGCAAGGGCTGTGTAGGAGCGGGCTGGCCCGCGAAGCTCTTCACCCCAGCACCTCACGCAGGCGTCGCGCGCCATCACGCTGGCAATTGAGCTGAATCTGTTCCAACCCCAGCCAGTCGGCCATCTTTCGCAATTGCAGGGCCAATGCCCGGACACCCTCGTCGTCCAGACCGAATGGCTCCTCATGCACCGCGTGCACCGCCAGACGCCCCTGGGCCCGCTCCGCCCGCAGGTCGACCCGGGCGGCAATCCGCTCGTTGTGCAGGAACGGCAGCACGTAATAGCCATAGACACGCTTGTGCTCAGGCGTGTAGATCTCCAGGCGGTAGCGGAAATCGAACAGCCGCTCGGTACGGCTACGCTCCCAGATCAGGGAATCGAAAGGTGACAACAGCGCGCTGGCTTCGACCTTGCGCGGCACCCGCGCCTCGGGCAGGCAATAGGCACTTTGCTTCCAGCCCTGGACCTCACAGCCCAGCAGTTCGCCGGACTCGCACAACTCGGCAAGCCGCGCGCGACTATCGCCGGGGTCGAGGCGAAAGTAGTCCCGCAGGTCCTTTTCCGTGGCGACCCCCAGTGCCCCGGCCGCCTGCAGCAGCAGCTGGCGCTGGGCCTGGGCTTCCTCCAACGGCATCTGCTGGAGGATCGCCGCCGGGATCACCCGTTCCGGCAAGTCATACAGACGCTCGAAACCGCGGCGGCCGGACACCGTCACCTCACCGGCAGCGAACAGCCATTCCAGGGCATGCTTTTCATCGCTCCAGTCCCACCATGGGCCGGCCCGTTCTTCGCGGGTGGAGAGGCTGCCGGCCCCCAGCGCGCCCTGCTGCTCCACGGCCGCCAGCACCCGGCGCAGAGTGGCCTGGCGTTCCTGGCCGAAACGCGCCAGTTGCGAGTAGATACCCTGCCCCTGGCGTGCACGCTGCATGCGCCAGCGCATCAAGGGGTACATGGACATCGGCAGCAGCGAGGCCTCATGCCCCCAGTACTCGAACAAGGTGCGCTGGCGCCCCTGGCTCCAGGCGGCCTGATCGAGCAGCTGCTGTGGATAACTGCCAAGACGGGAAAACAACGGCAAGTAATGGGCGCGCACCAGGGCGTTGACCGAATCGATCTGCAACAGGCCCAGGCGCTCGATCTGCTGATTGAGTCGGGAGGCCTTGATCGATGCCGGCGGCTGGCGCCCGCCGAAGCCTTGGGCGGCCAGCGCCAGCCGGCGGGCCTGCTTGAGCGAGAAAGAAGGTAGTGCGGGCATGAGCGTCTCCTGGTCTGCCCGCACGCTAGCGCACCCTGGACCGGCTTGTGTAGTGGCCACCGGGTTATTTGTGCATCGGGTCGTCCCAGAACGGGCGGACCGCTTCATGCTCCACATCCGCCCGGCTCAGCCCCAGGTCATGCAGGGCCGAATCACTCAGGCCGGCAAGCATCCGGCGCTCCTGCGCCAACTCGTGCCAGCGGACCACCTGGCGCCATAGTGCACGTAACGACAACGCCTGAATTGGCAGTTTGTGAACCAGCAGATAACCCTTTTGCGCTTTCATGATCCTGTCCTCCAGTGGGGATGAGCACAGTCTCTTCCCCGAGCAAGGATCAATCCAACGAATGTTTCTTATGCAATACATCTCAGGGTTTGATGCCATGGTTCCCTGCCGATGTTCCCAGGAACCGCTTTCAGATCCGGTAATCCCCCGGCCAGCCGCCCAGTGGGTCGCGACCGAAACCATCGAGGCTGGCCGCCGCCGACTCTTCACAGGCCAGCAGGCTGTAGCCGCCAAGATCATCGGGCAGCGGCAGAGCCGAAGGGGGAGTCAGGACAATGGACGGGTGCAGTTGCCCGAGCAACTCTTGCACCGTGCTGCTGACCGCGGGCCGGGCGCCGTTGATGGCCAGCACCGCCGCCTGCGGGGTCAGGGCTTCGGCAAGGACGGTGTAGCCGTGGTTGCTGCAACTGACCGGCAACCGGTGTTCCTGGCGCTGTTCCTCGATGACGCGGGCCGGCTGCTCCTCCACCGACAGGACCACCCCGCAACAACCGGTTGCAGCAATGATCCGTGCGTCCGGGTAGCGGTTGCGCAGGCTGATGTAGGTGGACTGCTTGCCGGTGAGCACGATCAGGCCATCGCGCCCATGAAACTGCCGCACCAGCTCTGCCGAGGATTCCTCACTGACCCGCAGCCAGTCCTTTACGCCAAGCACGGCCGCCAACTCGCCAATCACTACACTGGCCTCCTGATAACGGTCGTGACGCACCGACACCGTGGTGGGTATGCCCATCAAGGCAAAGGGCGCGGCGCGGCGGATTGCATGCAGACAAAAGCCGTAATAGGGCAGCAGGCACAGGACTTCCTGGCCATAGCCCTGGCCCGCCCCCTGGTCGTCCAGGCTCTCCCTGGCGCGGATCAGCCCCCAGCGAAACAGCGACAGGAGCTCGCCATGCAACACATCACGCCACTTTTCCAGCGCCATCCTGGGTTCCGGCAAGCGCCTGGCCAGGGCCTCGAAGTCATCACGCTCGAATAACAATTCCTGCAACTGCGCCAGGGGCTCCAGGTTCTGGAAATAGGGCTGGTTCATGTTGCGCTCCAGGCCTGGCGCTGCAGCACCGCGTCCTTGCCGGTGCAATAGTGCTGGCGGATGCCATCCAGAAAGCTCCAGGCCAGTGACGGCAGCATGGCCGCACGCGCCACCGAGTCACGGCCCACGTCGCCCCGCGCCAGCAGATACTCGATGTTGAGCGACGGCCGCTGATCGTGGCCCAGCTCGTCATCCAGTTCGTCATGGGCTGCCATGGCCCCCAGCAACGCTGCACAGCGCGGGTTGTTGGCGGACACCTGCGAGTAGAAACGCAGGTGACGATCATCGCCACGGCATTCGCTCAGGCTTTTTTGCAGATAGGTCGAACCGATCAGGTAGCCCTTCCAGTCATGCCGTGCCAGATCGCTGAGATAACCGACAAAGGCAGTGGTGGTCGGCAAGGGTCGCATCGCTTCCGGGCGCCGGACTCCCAGTTCACGCAACCTGGGCTTGAGGATGTCGCAGTGGGTCAGCTCATCCTGCAGGTGCTGCAACAGGTTTTCGCGGATCCGCGCATCCGCACAGGCGGCAATGGCCGGGCTGACATGTCGGGTCGCCGAGGCCAGGTAATGATAGTTCTCCAGCATGTAGCCGATGATCAGCTCATCCGCGCAGCCCTCGGTCATCTGTTGCCACAGGCCGTGGCCGTCCACCGATACCAGCCAGTCGGTGGTCATCTGTTCGATGGCCGCCACACTCTCGGCGCTGGAGCTCTGGCCATTGAGCAACTGCTCATGCACCTGGCTGATCAGTGCGCCAAAAGGCGCCGGGCTCATGACCAGTTGCGTCATTCGCGGCCCCAGGGCATAGCAGGATGCAACGACGGTATCGGCAGGGTTGTCATCGCCGGAACGCTCACCGTTGACCAGGCTCATCACACTGGACGGCCAGACCGGCAGGCCCTGGAAAATTTCCACGTCCAGGGGCGAATCAGCGGCGTGCAACAGTTGGTCCAGCCCCTCCTCGGCCACCAGTTGGGCCGCGGTGACAATGGAGCTGGCACATCCCTGCTCCAGCGCAGTCAGCCAGCGGTAGATCATTTCGCTGAGGCTGCAGACTGCATTGAGCACCGTGGCCACCACCGGCGCGGGATAGCAGTCCTGGGTGCGCACGGCCTTCTTCCAGTTATCCGAATGCCCATACTGGATGTCGGTGGAAAAATGCCCCAGCACCTTGTCTGTCGCCTTGCGGCTCAACAGGTTGTGGCCCACCAGCAACTCATGCCAACCCAGCACCGCCTCCTGCTCCACCGAGGAGTGCTCCATGAAACCGGAGCAGGCCGCCGACACCAGCTCGCCCATGGCCGCGATCTGCCGGGACAGGTGAATCCACTCCAGGGTTGCGGGCAAAGGCCGGGCCAGCCTGACCATGTCGCCGGAACAGCCGATCAGCTCCAGGGCCTCATTGAAGAACTGCGCATGATCCCACTCCTCCAGCGCATGCCTGGACAGCATCAGGGAGATCGGCGACAACCCTATGCCCGGGCTGACCGAGGGGCACATCCTCGAGGCCGCGGCAGCCAGGTAGTGCCGGGTTTCCAGGATATAAGCGTAGAGCGCAGCTTGATCACCCTCTCTTATCTTTCGCCAGATGGGGTGACCATAAACAAACTCTTCCGCAGCGGTATATTGCTCGTTCAGCAGAAAAATAACTTCTTCCGCATTGAACTGGGCGCCCAGCGCCGACAAGTTGAGACTCTGGGCAATGCGTTCGACAATAAAAGCATTATCACTAAGTGTAGAGATAGGCGCTTCCAGACTTCCCAGCAGCAGTACCGAGTGACTGCCGATAGTGCTGCGCGCTAAAAATGGAGGGCTACGCAACGGTTCAGATATATCGATATGAGTAGTTCGAGTAGTGAGGTCCATTTCTGATCCTGCCCTCCAAAGCGTTAGCGTCATTTACTCGACGATGGCTGCCCTAAGTTGCTTCGCCGCCTTCTCCGTACGTTCCACCAGGCCCACCAGCGCCTTGAGGTCTTCCGGCGCCAGCTTGCCGGCTTTGAGCTTGGTCTTGAGCTGTGTCAGCTCGGCAGTGGTTGGCTCAGTGTGTTCCGCTTTCACGTTCATGAAAGGACCCTCCAAAGTTGGTCGCAATCCCAGTACAGACCATCTGTACATGGCAAGCGCAACACTAGTAGCGGATGTTTCTTTAGGCAAACCCAAACAACCACAAAGTTGACCATTAATCGGCCCAGGGCATATTCATTGATTTTTATCGCGCAGCGAAATTAGCAACCAACAACTTATAGCCAACATTCCAGACCTTTTTTGAAAACTTATAGCCAGCACCGATAAGGCTTATCGCCAATAAAACAGCACAACTAAAGCCAAAGACAAAACCAATAAAAGCCACGAGCATTAATTGCTGGATCGAGCATCATTTATCCGCAGTACTACTTGAACTGGAGGAGCACTATCGACACTCTGTTATCCAGCTATCCCTATTGCGATTGCCCAGCGCTACTGATCAGGAGGAAGCGTCATGAGAGACATGCTGAGCGTGGACTGGTCGCGTATCCCGCCCCCCCAGGACGATGGCGCAGCCCGTCACTTGCAAGGCCTGCACTTGCCCGGGCTACGACTGCCCGCCACCTCGGGCGAAGGGGTCGACCTGTCGACGTTGCCCGGCACAACGGTGCTCTATGTCTACCCGCGCATGGGACGACCGGATTTGCCGCTGCTGGAGGGCTGGGACATGACCCCCGGCGCCCGCGGCTGTACCCCGCAGTCCTGCGGCTTTCGCGACCTGGCCGAGGAACTCGCGGCCGCCGGGGCGGCGAACCTGTTCGGCCTCTCGACCCAGGACAGCGACTATCAACGTGAAGCCGTCGAGCGGCTGCACCTGCCCTTTGCCCTGCTCTCCGATGCACAGGGGCAATTGACCGAAGCCCTGGGGCTGCCGATGTTCGAATTGAACGCCACCCGTTTCCTGAAACGCCTGACTCTGATTCTCAAGGCCGGGCAGATCGAAAAGGTGTTCTACCCGGTGTTTCCACCGGACCAGAACGCCCGGCAGGTGCTGGCCTGGCTGCAAGCGCAACGCCAGGGATGACGCCATGGCCTTGCGAGGAATAAGATCAGGCCCAGGAATGCTTCCCGCCCCATGCATCTCAGGATTTGATCAATGTCCCAGTTCCCCAGCATCGACACCGAAGTGCTGCGCACCTTCGTCGCCATCGCCGATGAAGGCGGTTTTACCCGGGCTGGAGAACGGGTCAACCGCACCCAATCGGCGGTGAGCATGCAGATGAAGCGCCTGGAAGAGGACGTGCTGCAACGCCAGCTGTTCCAGCGCGACGGACGCCAGGTCAAGCTGACCGCCGAGGGTCAAGTACTGCTGGGCTATGCCCGGCGCATCCTGAAACTGCATAGCGAAGTGTTCAATACCCTGCGCGAACCGCACATGGTGGGGCTGGTGCGCATCGGCACGCCGGATGACTATGTGATGCGTTTTCTGCCGGGGATTCTGTCGCGCTTCGCCCAGAGCTACCCGCTGATCCAGATCGAAGTGCATTGCGAATCGTCCAAGCAACTGCTGCAACGCCAGGACCTGGACCTGACCATCGTCACCCGAGAGCCGGGCAGCGAGATCGGCCAACTCTTGCGCAAGGAGCGCTTCGTCTGGGCCGTGGCCCAGTGCTTCACGCCCCATGAACAGACGCCACTGCCGCTGGCGATGTTCAACAGCGACTGCTTTTGCCGGCTGTGGGCCTGCAACGCCCTGGATGCCATCGGCCTCGACTATCGCATTGCCTACAACAGCTCCAGCCTGTCGGCAATCATGGCGGTGGTCAGCGCCGGGCTGGCGATCACCGCGCAGCTGGAAAGCCTGATCACGCCGGACCTGCGCATCCTCGGCGAGAACGAAGGGCTGCCGGAGCTGCCCGAGGCCAGCATCATGCTGCTGCGCAACCTCAACCAGCCCTCGCCCATCACCGAATGCCTGGCCGAACACATCGTCGAAGGCTTCAAACTTTAAACGCCAGCATCACCGCACACACCACCAGGAAGCCGCAGAACAGGCCGCGCAACAGCCGCTCAGGCAAGGCGTGGGCGACCTTGACCCCCCAACTGATGCTCAGCAAGCCACCGGCTGCCAGCGGCAGACCGATCGCCCAGTCCACCTGATGGTGAAAGCCATAGGTCACCAGGGTGACCCCGGTGCTGGGTAGCGCCAGCGCCAGGGACAAACCCTGTGCTACCACCTGGGTGGTGCCGAAGACACTGGTCAGTACCGGCGTGGCAACCACTGCGCCCCCCACCCCGAACAGCCCGCCCATGGCCCCGGAAGCGGCGCCCAATACCCCGAGCCAAGGCCAGGGGTAACGCATCTCGTTGCTGGCCGGGGTACTGGCCATGAACATGCGCAGCAGGTTGTAGGCCGACAGCACCAGAAGAAAGGCGACAAAGCCGATGCGCATCTTCTGTGCATCGATGCCCACCGCCCAGATCGAGCCCAGCCAGGCGAAACTGAACCCCATCAGGGCCAGGGGCAAGGCGTGGCGCGCCTCTATGCGGTTGCGCTGGTGATAGCGCCACAGCGCGAGTAGCACATTGGGTACAACCATGACCAGCGCCGTGCCCTGGGCAATCTGCTGGTCCAGGCCAAACAGCACGCCGAGCACCGGAATCGCGATCAAGCCGCCGCCAATACCGAACAGCCCGCCCACCGTACCCAACGCCGCGCCCAACAACAGATACATCATCAACTCGATCACAACCGCTCTCCTCACCTGAGAGCTGCATGCTACGCAGTCGGCCCTGGCACGGAAACGCATAGCAACGCACAATGGCTTTGCCGTTTTCGCATAAGCGAGCTGACCATGAATCCCAATACACTGACCGAACAACTGGGGCTGTTTCTTGATGTGCTGGAGGCGGGCAGCTTTTCCGCCGCGGCACGCCGCCATCCGCTGACGCCCTCCGCCGTGGCCCGACGCATCGACAGCCTGGAAAACGCCGTGGGCACCACTCTGTTCATGCGTACCACCCACGCCGTGGTCGCCACCGCCGCAGGCCAGGCCTTTGCCGAACGGGCCCGGCGTATCGTCGCCGAGCTGCAACTGGCTCGGGCCGAGGCAGTTTCCCTGAGCCATGCCCCGGAGGGCCTGATCCGCATCGACGCCCCCGCTGCCTTCGGGCGCCGCCACCTGGCGCCGGCCATTGCCGATTTCCTGGTGCTCTACCCCGGGCTGGATGTGCAGTTGCACCTGATCGACAGCTTTGTCGACATGCAGGGCTCCCACCTGGGCAAGGTCGACCTGGTGCTGCGCGCCGGCCAGCGCGTGGACACTCGGATGGTCGCCACCTCCCTGGCCAGCATCGTGCGTATCGCCTGTGCCAGCCCCTCCTACCTGAAAAGCCGCGGCACCCCCAGCCACCCCGCCGAACTCAGCCAGCACGACGGCCTCGACTGGGATGGCCTGGCACCGCTGTTCGCCTGGCGCTTCGAGCTTGACGGCCAGGTGCAGAGCCATCGTCCGCAGCGTATACGCCTTGGTGCCAATAACGCTGAAGCCCTGCTTTCCGGGGCCCTGGCCGGGCTGGGCATTGCCCACCTGCCCACCTGGCTGGTGAGTGAATACCTGCTGCGCGGCGAACTGGTACCTCTGTTCTGCGAAGGCGGCCTGCCCAAGCCGGAAACCGCCGGCATCTACGCCTTGCGCATGGAACAGCACCCCAATGCCCGTAGCCGCCTGCTGCTGGAGTACCTGAAAAGCCGCTTCAGCCCGGTTCCGCCCTGGGACCTGGCATTGCAAAGCGCGATGGGCTGAGACCTGAGGAAAATTATCTGGCGCATTAAAGACTCGCCCGCTAGATTCATGACCATTAATGATCAAGGCCGCCAACATGACCACCGAACGCTCCCCCCTGGACTCCTGCGATCAACTGCTGCTGGACAACCAGGTGTGCTTTGCCCTGCACTCCACCTCGCTGATGCTGACCAAGGTCTACAAGCCTCTGCTGCAGAAGCTGGGGCTGACCTACCCGCAGTACCTGGCGATGCTGGTGCTCTGGGAACGGGACGGGCTGACGGTCGGCGAGATCAGCCAGCGTCTGCTGACCGACCCCGGGTCCCTGACCCCGCTGCTCAAGCGCCTGGAGGCCGAAGGTCTGCTCAGCCGCACCCGCAGTCGGGAAGATGAGCGGGTGGTGATTGTCCAACTGACAGAAAAGGGCCGGGTGCTGCACGAGCAAGCCCGGGACATTCCCCAGTGCATCCTCGGGGCCAGCGGCCGGAGCGTGGAGCAATTGCGTCAGTTGCAGGAAGATTTGCAGGTGTTGCGCGGGCATCTGCAGGACAGTCTTTGACGCTTTGCTGGCAAGCCAGCCCCCTACGGCTGGGGCTAGGCTCTCGACCGAAAAAATATCTTTTTCAGAATCAATGAGTTATCCATTACTCAAGGCTAATGGAGGGGTTTTCAGCAAAATTTATCTTGCGCACTAAATATTAGCGAGATACATTTATTTCGCACTTACTTGGCGCGCAAATAATTAGCGCGAAAATAACCTGACACGAGGCTTCCACCATGCAAACTCTCTACACCGCCGTTGCAACCGCCACCGGTGGCCGTGATGGCCGCGCTGTTTCCAATGACCAGCTCCTCGACGTCAAACTGGCCACCCCCAAGGAACTCGGTGGTGCCGGTGGCCAGGCGACCAACCCTGAACAGCTGTTCGCAGCCGGTTACTCGGCCTGCTTTATCGGTGCCCTGAAGTTCGTCGCCAGCCAGAGCAAGCGCAAGATCCCGGACGACGCTTCGATCACCGCCCATGTCGGCATCGGCCAGATCCCCGGCGGCTTCGGCCTGGATATTGACCTGCATGTGAGCCTGCCCGGCCTGGCTCTGGACGAAGCGCAAAGCCTGGTGGATGCCGCGCATCAGGTCTGCCCCTACTCCAATGCCACCCGTGGCAATGTGGATGTGCGCCTGCACGTTACGGTCTGAAACGGCAAATTCCAGGCATAAAAAAGCCCGACTCAAGGTCGGGCTTTTTCGTCTACAGGGGCGAGCCAGGTTTAAACCTTAGCGCGGCCTTTGTAGGAACCGCCTTCGCGGGTATCGATCTCGATCATGTCGCCGATTTCGATGAAGTCCGCAACGCTCAGCTCGGTACCGTTTTTCAGTTTGGCAGGCTTCATCACCTTGCCCGAAGTGTCGCCGCGAGCGGAACCTTCGGTGTAGTCAACCTGGCGCACGATGGTGGTCGGCAGGTCAACGGAAACCAGACGGTCTTCGAAGAACACAGCTTCGCAAACGTCGGTCATGCCTTCTTCGATGAACGGCAGAACCGCTTCGATGTCTTCGGCGTTCAGCTCGTACATGGTGTAGTCAGTGGTGTCCATGAACGTGTAGGTGTCGCCGCTGATGAACGACAGGGTCGCTTCTTTGCGATCCAGGATCACGTCGTCCAGTTTGTCGTCCGCACCGTAAACGGTTTCGGTCTTGTAACCGGTCAGCAGGTTCTTCAGCTTGGTCTTCATGATCGCGCTGTTACGACCGGACTTGGTGAATTCAGCCTTCTGAACCAGCCAAGGATCGTTGTCGATACGGATCACGGTACCGGGTTTGAGTTCTTTACCAGTTTTCATTGCGAATATCCGAATTTGGATGGGATTTACAAAAATCTAGGCCGCGTATCATATCCAATTTAGGTAAAACTGCACCAGCGCCGCAGCAAGATCGGGCTGGGAGCCTTGTTCCAGACACCATTGCTCGGCGTGCGCGGCGACTTCCGGCCAGTATTGCAGCAGGTTTTTCCAGGGCTCAGCCATCGATGCTTCGCTGTTCCAGGCCTGCCACAGGGCCAGTACTGCCGCCTTGGCCCCCGGGGAAAGGGTGCGGGTATAGAGGCCGAGAAAAGCTTCGAGCTTGTCCAGGTGGATGTCTTCATCCTGGCGATAGATGTGCCAGAGCATCGGACGCCCGGCCCATTGCGCCCGAACGAAGGAGTCCTCCCCGCGCACCGCGTTGAAGTCGCAGCACCAGAGCAGCCGGTCGTAATCCTCCTGGCGCACGAAGGGCAGCACCTGAACGGTCAGCGACTGGCGTACCTGGGGACAGCCCAGCGCCAGCGGTTCCTCTCCCAGCCAACGCTGCACATCGGCCAGAACGCGGCCTTCGGGCACCAGCAGATGAGTCGGCTGCCCGTCGTCGGCCAGGGCCTGCAACCAACTGGCAACCCCGGCATTTTCGTAGGCGAACAGCGAGATCAAGCGACTGCCGGCAACAGGCGATACGCCCAGGGATTTCAGGAAATCCAGCCGGGCCTGGGGCCTGCCCTGGAAATCCCGGCGCTGCTCGAGCAGCCCGGCCTCGCGCAGCAAGCCGCCGGTATCGGCCTGGAATCCGGGAAAGAAGAAGTACTTCTGCACCCCGCGAAACTTCACGGAAGGCAGGCCATGGCACCCGCCGACCCAGTCCTCGGCGCTCAGGTAGTCCAGGTTCAGCCACAGTGGCGCACGCGCACGGTCGGCCATGGCGTCCATGTAGGCGTGGGGCAACTGGCAGGCGAAAGCCGCGATCACCACATCGGCCGCCGCCTCGTCCGGCCACTGGGCGGGCCAGTGCCGCACCTGGACGCCATCCTGAATCTGGCTGGCCTTTTGGCTATCGATCTGCGGGCAGATCTTTTCGAAAGCGCGCAAATCATCGACCCACAGTCGCACCACACATTGATGCTCGGCCACCAGTTGCCGGGCCAGGCGCCAGGTCACGCCGATGTCGCCGTAGTTGTCGACCACGCTGCAGAAAATATCCCAGGAGGCTTTCATTCCACTCCCCGATTGGCAAAGGCGCCGATTGTCCGCATAAATGGTCCTGCGCAGAAGAGCCAACCGCGATTATCTTCGTGCGACAATCGGCCCTTGCCCAACACCGCCCGCCAGGAGGCAGCCATGTCCCATCGTCCCACCGCACGTCGCTCCTTGCGCATCAGTTTCAACTTCCTGGCGCTCACCGCCAGCATTGCCCTGGGCCTGTGGCTGGGTTTCCTGGCGATCGCCCTGACCTGCTGGCTGGCCTCGCACTACCTTTTCAGCCAGCAATTGGCTCCGGTCGCACAAGCGGTGCAGCAGTTGGCAAAACCACCGGTGGCCGCGCCACCCGAGCCACAGAACCGAATGTTCGAGCAGTACCAGGAAAACCTGCGCAAGAACGAGGAACTGCAATCCCTGGACAACGCCCGCAGCAACCTGCGCAACCTGTCCAACCCCAAATGCCAGTTCTGGTTGCAGCAGGACCAGACCGCGCCGAGCGAAAAAAGCCGGGCCAACGTCCTGCAATTCTGTAATTGACCATGAATAAACAGTCCGTCTGCCAACTGATTCTGCAACAGCTCCGGGACGACCTGGAGGTCGCGGTGCGGGCGGCACAAACCGCTTACGAAACCGCCACCCACGAAGAAAATATCGCCGAGAACAAGTACGACACCCTGGGGCTGGAAGCTTCCTACCTGGCCGCCGGCCAGGCTCGACGGGTCGAGGAAATCCGCCAGGCCCTGGGCCTCTGGCAGAACCTGAGCCTGCGCCCTTATGACCCGCAGAAGGGGATTCAGATCGGTGCGCTGTTGGGGCTGGAAGATGAAAACGGCCAAGAACAGTGGCTGTTTCTCGGCCCGGATGGCGCGGGCCTGAAGGTCTACGTGGTGGGGCAACTGGTGACCGTCATCACCCCCCGCTCGCCCCTGGGCAACAGCCTGCTGGGCAAGTTCGAGGACGATGAGGTGGAGATCGTGGTGGCGGGCGCCCGGCAACAGTTCACTGTCACCGAGGTCCGCTAGGCAGGCTGGGGATCAGTGGACCGGCAATTCGACGCCGTCGAACAGCTCTTCCAGCTCCTGCTTGTTATGGCAGGCAATGGCCTTGGCCATGACTTCGCGGGTCAGGTGCGGGGCGAACTTCTCGATGAAATCGCACATGAAGCCACGCAGGAAAGTGCCGCGACGGAAACCGATCTTGGTGATGCTCGATTCGAACAGTTCACTGGCATCCAGCACCACCAAGTCGCTGTCGAGCTTGGTGTCGACCGCCATCTTGGCCACGATGCCCACGCCCAGGCCAAGGCGCACATAGGTCTTGATCACGTCGGCGTCGGCAGCGGTGAATACCACCTTGGGCGTCAGGCCGCGATGGCTGAAGGCTTCGTCCAACTTGGAACGACCGGTAAAACCGAACACGTAAGTGACGATCGGGTACTCGGCCAGGGTTTCCAAGGTCAACTTCGGCAGCTTGGTCAGCGGGTGGCCCTGAGGCACTACCACGCAGCGGTTCCAGCGATAGCACGGCATCATCACCAGGTCACCGAACAACTCCAGGGCCTCGGTAGCGATGGCGAAATCCACAGTGCCGTCAGCGGCCATTTCGGCAATCTGCATCGGCGAACCCTGATGCATGTGCAAGGCCACATCCGGGTACTGCTTGATAAAGCTGCTGATCACCGGTGGCAAGGCGTAGCGCGCCTGGGTGTGAGTAGTGGCGATGGACAGGGTGCCCTTCTTCTCGTTGGAGAACTCCTGGGCGATCTGCTTGATGCTTTCGACCTTGCGCAGGATCTCGCCGGCGGTGGTGATGATGCGCTCGCCGGCCGGGGTCACTCGGGTCAGATGCTTGCCACTGCGGGCAAAGACCTCGACCCCGAGTTCGTCCTCGAGCAGACGGATCTGCTTGCTGATACCCGGTTGCGATGTGTAAAGGCTTTGCGCGGTAGCGGAGACGTTGAGGTCGTGGTGCGCCACTTCCCAGATGTAGCGCAATTGTTGAAGCTTCATATCAATCCCTCAAAGCAGGTAGACGCCACGGGTATCAGCGACGGTATATAACTATATTAATGGTCAGGAGAATAAATCTAGAACTTTTATTCAGAATTTTCCATTCCATCCTCAGGTATCGCCCTGACGTCGACGCTGCACCAGAGGCACCAGGTAAACCGGGACTTTGGCCAGTTGCAGAACTCGCGTTGCGGTACGCCCCAAAGGCGTTTGCGCCCCCACCCCATGGCTGTGACTTCCTACGATCAGCAAATCCACAGAGAGTTTCCCCGCCTGCTCCAGAATCACCTGGGACGGGTCCCCCTGAAGCACCCGCACCGACTGGATCAAGGTCAGGTCCTGCATCCCCTCCCCCAGCTCCTCGCGAAAACTGTCCAGCACCCGTTGCTCTATATTGGCCATCACTGTATTCAGGCCCTGGCGGTGAAACTCATTCAACGACTGCTCATCCAGGTAACTCTGCAACACTGATTCGGCGAACAGGCCCATGGGCTCCACGGCGTGCACTACATGTAAGTCGGCATTGAACGTTCGAGCCAGCTCCAGGGCATGTTGCATCACAAAGGGCGCATACAGACCGAGGTCAGTGGCATACAGCATCGAACGAATCATATGACCTCCTCAACTGCCAAGATGGCGGAGATTGATTCAGCTTAGCAGTGCCTGGAACTGTGGGAGGTCCGAGGAAAAACCACGGATTTTAGGACTCAAGCCTTGGTTTCGTTGCTCACGCCGTGCGGCACGTGACCGGTGGCGACCACTTCGCGAGCCAGCTCGCAGTGACCGGCCTGGTCGTCGAAGAACACGTCGGCTGCAAAGGCTTCGAGGAAGGCGGCTTTTTCCAGCCCGCCAAGGAACAGCGATTCGTCCAGGCGGATGTTCCACTCGCGCAAGGTGCGGATTACCCGCTCATGGGCCGGCGCGGAACGGGCTGTCACCAAGGCGGTACGGATCGGACTGGCCTCATCGGAAAACTCTCCCTGCAGCAGGTTGAGTGCCGCCAGGAACCCCTTGAACGGCCCGCCCGGCAACGGCTCTCGTGCCGACTGCCGCTCACTGGCCTGGAATGCCTCCAGGCCGCCGGACTGGTAGATACGCTCCGAATCATCGGAAAACAGCACCGCATCACCGTCGAACGCGATGCGCAGTTCGCCATTTTCAGCGCGCCGGGTGCCGCCGGACAGAATGGTTGCCGCAGCAAAGCCGGCCTCTAGTGCACTGCGCACATCATCGGCATGGGTGGAGAGAAACAGGTCGCTGCCAAAGGCCGCCAGATAGGGATAAGGGCTGCGCCCGCCGACGAAGGCTGCGCGGGAAATGCCCAGGCCGTAGTGCTCGATCGAGTTGAACACGCGCAACCCGGTGTCGGCACTGTTGCGCGAGACCAGTACCACCTCGACCCGGGCTCGGCCCAGGCTGGCATTGAGGCTGAGGAGTTTCTTGACCAGAGGGAAGGCATCACCGGGCTCGAGGACTTCCTCTTCATGTTCGATCTGGTACTGCCGATAGGCCTCGACCCCCTGGGCCAGATAGACCTTGTGGCTTTCGCCCAGGTCGAACAGCGCCCGCGACGAGATCGCCACCACCAGCTTGCCATCCAGGCCCTTTGCCATATTTCATCCCCTTAAAGGTAATAAGCCCAACTCAGGCGTGGTGCCGGTCGATGAAACTCAAGGCCTGGTACAACGCCTGGATCTTCGGCAGCTCACAACCTGCGGCCCGCGCTGCCGCCAAGGGTGCAGCATAGATAGCTGCCAGTTCCAGAGGACGCTGGTGCAGGAAGTCATGGTACATGCTGGGCCAGTAATCCGGCATGAGCTCGGTGGACTTGAACAGTTGCTGCGCATAGGCCGCAGGGATGACATGCCCGCAAGCCGCCGCCCCCTGCAGCACTTCCTGCATCAGGTCCTGGATCAGCTCGCGGCTGGCGGGGTCGGCCATCAGTGGCGTGGTACTGGCTCGGAGCAGAACCGACAGGCCGTTATACGGGACGTTCCACACCAGCTTCTGCCAGCGCGCCTGCTGCAGGTTGCCCATGGCCTGGGAATCGAGCCCCGCCTCGCGAAACAGCGCGGCGCCCTCCTCGACTATCGCCTGGCTCAGGGTCGCATCGGCACTGGCCGGGCCACTGTGGTAACCCAGGTTTACCGCGCCAAGCGCCTGGTGCTCGATCTGCCCGGGCCCGGCGCGGTGCACACAGATAAAGCACAAGCCGCCCAGAAGGTGCAGCGAATCGGGAAGCACCGCGCGCAGATCATCTTCGACATCCAGCCCATTCTGCAGCACCAGAACCTTGGCATCGGTGGCCGCGGCCTGAATGATCGCCGGCGCCAGATCAAGGTTGCTGGTGGTCTTGGCGCCCACCAGCAGCCAGTCGCAAGGCGGCATCTGCTCGGCATTGGCGTAGGCCTGCGCCGGCTTCAACGTCAGCTTGCCGTGCTGGCTGCTGTTGACTTGCAGCCCATGCTCGAGCACTGCCGGATATTCGCTGCGCAATAAAAAGTGCACGTCGAAACCGGCACGAGCCAGCATCACCCCGTAAAAACCTCCGATCGCTCCGGTCCCGATAATGCCTACACGCGGTTTACGGCCTGCACCCATCAAGGCAACTCCTCTGGTATTCGATTAAGCGCCTGACGCAGGCTCTCGCTGAGATCCTGCTGCGTCAGGCGCGACTGTAGCGCTCCATGAAACTCACCGTCGCGGACCACGAACAAAGCCGGCAAGTGGAACACCTGATAGCGCTGAACCGCACCGCCATTGTCGCCCGCATCGACCCAGCAAAGACGGTCGATGGGTAGCTCCAACTCCGGCAACCGCGCCCGGGCCCAACGGCAACTGGAACAGCCGACACTGGTGAAAACAACCAGGGAAACGCCGCCCAGGCCCAGTAATTGCTGGTCGATATCGAAATCGGTCAGTTCCAATTCGAGCACTATACTGGGGGAAACAATGTCAAATGGACGACACTCGGAGTCTGCGGTCATGGGACGTTTTCTGCCTCATCCTGATGATGTTCCGGTTGAACTGACCTTGCGCAAGCACGCCTGTATTTCACGCCAACGGTTGCACACTATCAGCCTCGGTGGCATGGCGTGCAATTACCACCGTGCCTGGCGCCGCGGTACCGCGCTGGAGGTGTACATGCCAACGTTGGGGGATAACGCCCGTTACAACGGCTATGTCGCCTGGTGCCTAAAACGCAAGCGTGGCTACCTGGTGGGCATCGCTTTCGTCGACGAACAAACGCTGTTCGGCGCGCGCATGGGTGAGCAGGTGTGCCAGATCGCCCGCTACTGTCGCCTGCATGAACCTCAGAGCGAACAGCAATGCATTGAGGCGCTGGCGCTGGATTGGGTCGAGCAGCACGCAGAAGACTATTCCGAAGACCGTGTGCACCAGGCTTTTGTGCAGCCATAGCCCAATAAAACCGCCACCTGCCCATTGTAGAGTCACCGGCTAACGCGCTAAGGTTCCGCTCCCCGACGCGCTCAAATCCGCTGTGCTCCGCCGCGCGGGGATCGCTGGCGGCCGGCACCCGTGACCTGACGAGTAACACGATGGCTGATTTACCGATCAACGACCTTAACGTCGCCTCCAACGAGACCCTGATCACCCCTGATCAACTCAAACGAGACATCCCGCTGAGCGACACCGCCTTGCGCACCGTGACCAAGGGTCGCGAAGTGATCCGCAATATCCTCGACGGCACTGATCACCGCCTGTTCATCGTCATTGGGCCCTGCTCGATCCACGACATCAAGGCAGCCCACGAATACGCCGAGCGGCTCAAGGCTCTGGCGGCTGAAGTCTCCGACACCCTGTACCTGGTGATGCGCGTTTATTTCGAGAAACCGCGGACCACCGTCGGCTGGAAAGGCCTGATCAACGACCCTTACCTGGACGACTCGTTCAAGATCCAGGATGGCCTGCACATTGGTCGCCAGTTGCTGCTGGACCTGGCTGAAATGGGCCTGCCTACTGCCACCGAAGCCCTGGACCCGATCTCCCCGCAATACTTGCAGGACCTGATCAGTTGGTCGGCCATCGGTGCACGTACCACCGAATCCCAGACTCACCGCGAAATGGCTTCGGGCCTGTCCTCGGCCGTGGGCTTCAAGAACGGCACCGACGGTGGCCTGACTGTGGCAATCAACGCCTTGCAGTCGGTTTCCAGCCCTCACCGTTTCCTGGGGATCAACCCCCAGGGCGGCGTGTCGATCGTCACCACCAAAGGCAACGCCTACGGCCACGTGGTACTGCGCGGCGGCAACGGCAAGCCCAACTACGACTCGGTCAGCGTCGCCGTCTGCGAGCAGGCCCTGAGCAAGGCCAAGATCAAGCCGAACATCATGATCGACTGCAGCCACGCCAACTCCAACAAAGACCCGGCACTGCAGCCGCTGGTCATGGAAAACGTGGCTAACCAGATCCTCGAGGGCAACCAGTCGATCATCGGCCTGATGGTGGAAAGTCACTTGAACTGGGGTTGCCAGGCGATTCCGAAGAACCTGTCGGAACTGCAGTACGGCGTATCGATCACCGATGCCTGCATCGACTGGGAAAGTACCGAGAAGACCCTGCGCGGCATGCACGCCAAGCTCAAGGACGTCTTGCCGAAACGCGATCGCAGCTGATCCTTTCCTGCAGACACAAAAACGCCGGGCCAAGCCCGGCGTTTTTCATGGTCGCCCCGGTCAGAGCTTTGCTGCGTGGCGCTGATGACGCTCCATATAGCGCTCTACGTACGAGCAGGACGGAATCACTGTGTAGCCCATGCGTTCGGCGTACTCCAGCGCCTGCTCGGTCAACGCCGCGGCAATACCACGCCCACGCAGTGCGTTGGGCACGAAAGTGCGATAGATATCCAGGGTCTGCTTACCCAGGTCCATATAGGTCAGGTAGGCACGATGACCGTCCACATTGGTCTCGAACTGATGACCAGCCTGGTCATGGTGGATGGACAACGCCTCGCTCATCACTACTCCTTGCGGGTCTGGAATGCTGACCCCTACCTTACCGATGTTTTTCCGGCGAAGGAACAACTTACGCCACCTCGTGCCTGTCGGCCGCCCGTAGAAGCTCTCGCTCTTGCGCCATCAGCACGTTACAAAATATAGGCGCCATTGGCACAAATGCTCAAGCCACACTCGTCACAGATCGGCGCAAAACCTTGTTGAGGCTGAGTACGAGCCTTAGTCGGGATCGATACCTAAACGTCTTGAGACGGTACATCGCCGGATGCTGAAACATAAGACGAGCGCCGCCTCTTAAAGTCACCCACAAGATGCTTAAACATAGGTTCAGGGCTGAACAAATTCTGAAGAAAAGTGCAGTCGACACAATATAGACCGACTTTAGCCTAGGCTCTGAAACAGCGCCCGGAAACTCCGATAACGATGCTGGCAAACAAGCAGCATTCGGCCCCGGAGCTTCGCCGCTGAATATTTTTTATACAACCCGCTAAAAAGTTGCTCGAAAAAGAAACAGCGCCTAGAATTTTTTTTGCTTCTTGCGCTACGTCAGTTTACTTACTACAAGTAATGGGTAGTATGTACGCCGGCTATTTCCTCACTCTGAGGTGATAGCTACTAATAGAAAGTCCTTGAAGGGGAACACGATGAACAACGTTCTGAAATTCTCTGCTCTGGCTCTGGCCGCAGTTCTGGCTACCGGTTGCAGCAGCGTATCCAAAGAAACCGAAGCTCGTCTGACTGCTACTGAAGACGCAGCAGCTCGTGCTCAGGCTCGTGCAGACGAAGCCTATCGTAAAGCTGATGAAGCTCTGGCTGCTGCTCAAAAAGCACAACAGACTGCTGACGAAGCTAACGAGCGCGCTCTGCGTATGCTGGAAAAAGCTAGCCGCAAGTAATAGTCCCTCGGGATTGTTATCGAGCCGATCCATTTTTGGATCGGCTTTTTTATTGCCCGGAGTTCTTCACCGGCAATAAAAAACCCGCCGCTACTAGCAGGTATCGGCGGGTTGCACTTAAGCGCTTACTGCTGCAAATCGTAGGTCGCGTTGGACATTGTTGTCACAGGCGCTGTCGTCGGCACGGCGATCTCCACCGGCAAGCCATCTTCGGCTGCCACTACATCACGCACCACATCCCAGTTCATGCGCAGGTTGTTAGCCAGGTCCTCACGCTTGAGCAAGGCATTGATCACTGCAGTGTGCTTGTCGACCACCGAAGGATTGCCTTTGTCATCCAACGGCGTATGAGCTTCCAGGTAGACTTTCCCGCCGCTGATACCGAACTTGTACGGATCGTTGATGATGCGCACCGAAGTTCCCACTGGCACCATGCCGGCCATTTCCAGCACGTTGTTGTTGAGCATGCGGAAACAGCCGTGGCTGGTGCGCATGCCGATACCGAACTTCTTGTTCGAACCGTGAATCAGGTAACCCGGCGTGCCAAGTGTGAACTTGAATGGCCCCAAGGGGTTGTCCGGCCCGGCCGGTACCACGTTCGGCAAGGGGTCACCGTCGGCGGCATGCTCGGCCTTGATCGACGCCGGGGGCGTCCAGGTCGGATTCGGGGTTTTCGCGGTAATGCTGGTGTGCGCGATAGGTGACCCCCAGCCTTCACGACCAATACCCAGCGGGAAGGTGTAGACCACGTTCCGACCCTTGGGGTAGTAGTACAGTCGATACTCGGCCAAGTTGATCACGATGCCTTCGCGCGGCCCGGGCGGCAGAATGAAACGCGTAGGCAGGATCACCTCGGTGCCCGCCCCCGGCAGCCATGGATCGACCCCCGGGTTGGCCGCGACCATTTCCAGGTAACCCAGGTCGTAGGTCGTGCCCAGGTCGGCGAAGGTATCCTCGTACTTGGCCTTGATCACCTGTACCTGGCCGACGATGTCTTCACCCGGCGGCGGTAGAGGCAATTCCAATGCGGCAACAGGACCGGCCACACACAAGGCGGCGAGTATCAGGCAGCGGGTGACGACAGGGAGGCGGGGCAACATCCGGATAATCCTTCGCATGAACAACGAATGAAAGAAACACGATTGTACACCCCGCCCTCCGGCTTCGGCAGCCAGGCCGGGGAGACAAGCGCAGACACATGAATTCCCTGTCGAAACGGCCTGCTGGCGACCGCCTACAACTCGAAACGCAGCTCAGGCCAGATTGGCGGAGTGCCACGTTTTTGCGACTCCAGAATCGCCCGGCACAACGGGCAGAGTCGCTGGTCCTGAAAAATCGTCCGATCCACGCTCGACCAGCGCGGTTGCGCGGGCAACAAAGTGCCGCACAAGGTGCGGTCGGCAGAGCCGCCCAACTCCAATTGACGCGTCACCAGATGCACCCGAACTTCCTGGCAGGCGAACAGGTCAAGCTGCTCATCAGGCTCGATCAGTTGATAGGCAAACAGGGACCAGGCGGGACGCGGCATCGGGGGCTCCAAATCGGGGGCGCCACATTAGCCGAAACACTGTCACTAGAAAAGCGTCAAAGCAGCGGTTTTAGCGTCGGCCAGACATTTTCCAGCAACTTGCCCTGGGCCGCTGCCGCAGGGTGCAGACCGTCTGCCTGCATCAGTTCGGGATGCCCCCCGACCCCGTCAAGAAAAAACGGCACCAAGGCCACCTTTTTTTCGCTGGCCAACTGGCTGTAGACCTGGGAAAAGGCCTGGGTATAGCGCACGCCATAGTTGGGCGGCAATTGCATGCCTAAAAGCAGCACCTTGGCACCCTGGGCCTGGGAGCTGTCGATCATCGAAGCAAGATTTTGTTGCAATTGCCGGGGCGGCTGGCCGCGTAAGCCATCGTTACCCCCCAACTCGAGAATCACCACTTCAGGCTTATGCTCTGCAAGCAGCGCCGGCAGCCGCGCCTGGCCCCCGGCACTGGTGTCACCACTGACCGAGGCATTGACTACCCTGTCGTTAAAACCCTGGTCCTTGAGCCTCTTTTCCAGCAGGGCTACCCAGCCCTGACGGGTATCCAGGCCGAAAGCCGCACTGATACTATCGCCAACGATCAGGACCGTACCCGCCGCTGCGTTCTGGGCCATGCACATCAAGGCCAGGCCGGCACTCAAAAACCATACACGCATCGGATTCTCCATGGGCGCAAGCATTCTCACTGCGCGGAACCTTAGCAAAGTGGTTCCCAGCGCGGAAGGTGAACTGACCATCCTGCATGAACTCAGCCTCGAGCTGAACCAGGGCGACAGCCTGGCCATCGTCGGCGCCTCCGGCTCCGGCAAATCGACCCTGCTGGGCTTGCTGGCGGGGCTCGACCTGCCCAGCAGCGGCGAAGTCACCCTCGCCGGCCAGGCCCTGAGCCAGCTGGACGAGGATCAGCGGGCCCGTATCCGGGCCGAGCATGTAGGGTTTGTCTTTCAGTCCTTCCAATTGCTCGACAGCCTCAATGCCCTGGAAAACGTCATGCTGCCCCTGGAGCTGGACGGCCGTCGCGATGCCCGCGAGCGGGCCACCGAACTGCTGCAGCGGGTTGGCCTTGGCCAGCGCCTTAGCCACTCGCCACGCCAGCTTTCCGGTGGCGAACAACAGCGGGTAGCCATTGCCCGGGCCTTCGCTGCCGAACCCGATGTGCTGTTTGCCGATGAACCCACCGGCAACCTCGACAGCCATACCGGTGAACGCATCAGTGACCTGCTGTTCGAACTCAACAAGGAAAGCGGCACCACCCTGGTGCTGGTGACCCATGATGAACGCCTGGCCCATCGTTGCCGGCGCCTGATCCGTCTTGAAGCGGGCCTGCTGGTCGCCCCTCTGGAGCCCTGATGGCACGTCTGCCGCTGCCGCGCCTGTTCAGCCTCGCTGTCCGCCAACTGTTGCGCGATGCCCGTGCCGGAGAGTTGCGGGTACTGTTCTTCGCCTTGCTGGTAGCGGTTGCGGCCAGCACGGCCATCGGCTACTTCGGTGCACGCTTGAACGGCGCCATGCTGTTACGCGCCACCGAGTTCCTCGGCGCCGATCTGCTGCTGGAAGGCAGTTCCCCAGCACGCCCGGAGCAGCTCGACAGCGGCCTGAAACTGGGGCTGGATCATGCGCGGATAGTCGAGTTCTCCAGCGTCATTGCCACCGACAATGCGATCCAGCTCTCCAGCATCAAGGCCGTCGACGAAGCCTACCCCCTGAGGGGGCAGCTCAAGAGTGCCGCAGCCCCTTATGGGGTCGAGGAGCCCGGCGGCGGTCCCGCGCCCGGAGACGCCTGGGTCGAACCGCGCTTGCTGACTGCGCTGGACCTCAAGATCGGCGACAGCATCGACGTCGGCATGAAAACCTTGCGCCTGGCCAGGGTACTGACCTACGAGCCTGACCGGGCCGGCAACTTCTACAGCCTGACGCCCCGGGTCCTGATCAACCTGCAAGATCTGCAAGCCACCGGCGTGGTCCAGCCTGGCAGCCGGGTCAGCTTCAAGGAACTGTGGCGCGGACCGGCTCCGGCGCTTGAGGCCTATCGTCATCAGATCAAGCCGGCGCTGGCCGCCAACCAGCGGCTGCAGGATGCCCGCGATGGTAACCAGCAGATCGGTGGAGCCCTGGGCAAGGCCGAACGTTATCTGAACATGGCCAGCCTGGTAGCGGTGCTGCTGTCAGGGGTTGCAGTAGCCTTGTCGGCCAATCGATTCGCCGCGCGACGCTTTGATGCCAGCGCCCTGCTTCGCTGCCTGGGCCTCTCACGCCGGGAAACCATGCTGCTGTTCAGCGTGCAGCTGGGCGTTCTGGGTCTGCTGGCCAGCCTCAGTGGGGCGTTACTGGGATGGCTGGCCCAGCTCGGCCTGTTTTACCTGCTACATGACCTGCTGCCCAACGACGTACCACCCGGGGGGTTGCTACCCGCCATCGCGGGCATCGGTACCGGGCTCGTAGCCCTGGCCGGATTCGCCTTGCCGCCCCTGGCTGCGCTGGGACGGGTGCCGCCGCTGCGCGTACTGCGGCGCGACCTGCTGCCAATCCCCTCCAGCACCTGGATGATCTACGGCGCCGCTCTGTTGGCCCTGGGCCTGATCATGTGGCGCTTGAGCCTGGACCTGGTGCTGACCTTCGCCCTGCTGGGCGGTGGCCTGCTGGCGGCACTGGTATTGGGTGGCTTGTTGCTGCTGCTGTTGCAAAGCCTGCGGCGTCTGCTGGCCCGCGCCGCCCTGCCGTGGCGCCTGGGCCTGGGCCAGTTGCTGCGTCACCCCCTGGCTGCGGCCGGGCAATCCCTGGCTTTCGGCCTGATTCTGTTGTCCATGGCGCTGATTGCCCTGCTGCGGGGCGAACTGCTGGACACCTGGCAAAACCAATTGCCGAAAAATGCCCCCAACTACTTCGCACTGAACATTCTGCCGGCGGAAAAACAGGCCTTCAGCGAGCGCCTGGTGCAGCTCTCCGCCCCTTCGGCGCCCTTGTACCCCGTGGTTCCGGGGCGCCTGGTGAGCATCAATGGCGAGCCGGTAAGGGAGATCGTCAGCAAGGATTCCAGCGGTGATCGGGCTATACAACGCGATCTGAGCCTGACCTGGGCCGCCGATCTACCCAGCGGCAACAGCATTATCGAGGGCAGTTGGTGGTCAGCCCAGCCGGATGACGGGTTGCCCGGCGTCTCGGTCGAGGCCAAGGTGGCGCAGAGCCTGAAGCTGAAGCTGGGTGATCACCTGACCTTCACGGTCGCCGGCGCCAACCGGGAGGCCCGGGTCACCAGCCTGCGCAGCATCAACTGGGACAACTTCCAGCCAAACTTCTTCATGATCTTCCAACCGGGCACCTTGAAGGATCTGCCCGCAACCTACTTGACCAGCTTCTACCTGAGTCCTGGTCACGATCAGCAGATTGTCGAGCTGTCCCGGGCCTTCCCGGCAGTGACCATCATTCAGGTCGAAGCCCTGCTGGAACAACTGCGCAGCATCCTGGCCCAGGTCACCCTGGCGGTGGAATATGTGTTGCTGTTTGTCCTGGCGGCAGGAATGGCAGTGCTGTTTTCCGGGCTCCAGGCCACCCTGGACGAACGCATTCGCCAGGGGGCGCTGCTGCGTGCCCTCGGGGCCGAGCGGCAACTGCTGGTGAAGGCCCGGCGGATCGAGTTCGGCCTGCTGGGTGCAGTCAGCGGCCTGCTCGCGGCACTGGGGTGCGAACTGGTCAGCCTGGTGCTCTACCGGTTCGCTTTCGATCTGCCCTGGCACCCGCATCCATGGCTGTTACTGTTGCCTCTGGTGGGGGCGCTGCTGGTAGGCGGGGCGGGAGTTTTCGGTACCCGTCGAGCACTGAACGCCAGCCCGCTGAATGTATTGCGCGAAGGTTGAAAGCCCAAGGCTCGCCTGCCCAGGTCGGCGAGCCTACTTCACATAATCGATCTGGTTGATCCACCAGCAGGTTTCACCTGCCGGGGTGTGGACAACGGCCTCGTCACCCACTTCCTTCTTCAGTAACGCCCTGGCCATGGGCGAATCGATGGAGATGTAGTCCTTGCGCAGGTAGATCTCGTCGTAACCGACGATACGAAAGCGCTTGATCTCGGCCGCCTCGTTTTCGACTTCGACCCAAGCACCAAAGAACACCCGTCCCTCCTGTTCCGGCGCGTAGGAAACCACCTTCATGTCTTCCAGGCGCTTGCGTATGTAGCGCACCCGACGATCGATTTCCCGCAGAAGCTTCTTGTTGTACTGATAGTCCGCATTCTCGCTGCGATCGCCCAGCGAGGCCGCCCAGGTGACCTTCTGCGTGATATCCGGGCGCTTCTCCCGCCATAAATAGTCCAGCTCTTGTTTCAGAGCGTCGTAACCATCCTGTGTGATGAGCTTGGTACTCAATTGGCTAATCAGCCTCCAGCCTTATGCATGCTGCGCATTAGTTGTATGAACCGACAAAGCCGGCACGTCATGAGCGGCATCTGCCACCGATCTATGGACATCACTATCAGATTTGTCCGATTTAGATTTCAGAGAGGTCAGCCAATCATAGGGCCAAACAACCGAGCCGTACGGCCCAGGGCATAGGTTCGACAAGAGCGTCGGCAATCGGCACGCCACACTGCTTGATACCCATTCCCCACAGAGCTAGCCAATAACTACCAAAACCTCAAAAACAAAGGGAAAGTACCACATGGGCAACATCATTATCGTCGATGACCATCCACTGATCAGACTGGCCATCAGGTCGGTACTGGATCCTCATCATCACAATATCGTCGCCGAAGCCGACAACGGTGCCGATGCCGTGCAACTGGTGCGCAAGCACCTGCCGGACCTGCTGATCCTCGACCTGGGCATCCCCAACCTGGATGGTTTCTCGGTCATCGCGCACATCAAGTCCGCCGGGCTGCACGTCAAGACCCTGGTACTGACCTCAAGTGATTCGAAAAACTTCGCCCTGCGCTGCCTGCAAGCCGGAGCCGCAGGCTTTCTGTGCAAGACCGAGAACCTTCACGAATTGGCCAATGCGGTAAAGGCCATCCTTTCCGGGTACAGCTACTTTCCGGAAGACACCATTAATATCCTGCAGCAGAACACCAACGCCGCCAACCAGGAGAATGTGTTGATTTCCCGCCTGACCGACCGCGAAATAACAGTGCTGAAACTGCTGGCTACCGGTCTGAACAACCAGCAGATTGCCGATGCGTTGTTGATCAGTCACAAGACCGTCAGCACCTACAAAGTGCGGTTACTCAAGCGTTTCAATGTTTCCAACCTGGTGGCCTTGGCCGAATTGGCCAAACGCAATGCCGTTGTTTGATCATCAAGCCATTAATCGCCACCAAATGACGGACAACCGCCACGACTGAAGACGTTCCAGTCGGTGTCTGTTCAATGGAATTCCGATCTATACAAAGCGCAGTTCAGCAGCCGTGATGCACTACCGGCGGGTCAACTGCTGAACTGGCGGCGGATGATCAACCCCTGGCGAGCGACGCGGGTCAGTTGCTTGATGACTTCAGCAGCATCCGCAGCACTGGGTGCCGGAATGACCGCCAGATCGAAGCTGTCACTGGCAAAGCGTGCCAGGGACTCCCCTTCTTCGACAAATTGAATCAGAAACGCCGCTGGGCCCGGGGAACGTCGTGGCCAACCGTCGAGATAACGCAATAGTGTGGGCTGGTGCTTGCCACCCAGGAGGATTTTCGGATTGCGCTGGGAAAGACTCGCCGTGATCGGCGCAAGACGTACAAGGGGGCGTGGTGCATTCATCGTATTGTGTCTCTGCCTCAGATTTCTGCCGGGCAGGTGAGAGGCAACACCGAACCAGCGCTTTAGCGGTATTTCGAAGCCTGACTATAGCTTCTATCAGTGATCTTTCGACTCACCTGGCGCCCCGCAAGTAGCTGTTTAAATCGGCGCGTGAGCAGCATCCTAGAGAAGCCGGCAGGTCAGTGTCAAGATTTGTCAGCAACGAAAAAGGCCTGCATTCGCAGGCCTGGGATAACTTCGCCGACGGCTGATCCAGAGCCTCTGGAACACCGCCCGCGCATCGACTTACTTGGCGATTACCGCATCCAGAGACAGCTTGCCGGCCCCCTCAATCAGAACCGCGACAGTGCCGCCAAGCAGGGCCAGAGCGAACTCATAACCGTTGTTGGCCATGAACAGGCCATGGCTGATATGCACCGAGAAAATCGCCACCAGCAAGGTAAACGACAGGCCCAATGCAGCGGGACGCGCCAGCAGGCCAATGATCAATGCCAGCCCGGCAAAGAACTCGGTGCCCCCCGATAACAACGCCATCAAATAGCCGGGAGCCAGACCGATACTCTCCATCCACTGCGCCGTTCCCGCCAGACCGCCACCACCAAACCAGCCAAAGAGTTTCTGCGAGCCGTGAGCCACGAAGATGATGCCGACGAAAATCCGCAGTACGGTCAAGCCGTAGCCCGCGCGAGTGCCCAGTAGCTTGTTGGTCAGTGTGCTCATGCTGTGTAGTCCTGTGTGAAGGTAGGAAAGTTGGTCGCCATACTAATCAGTTTTAATCGTGTTAAAAGCGGAAATTACCCAAGCTAATAATCGATTTTTTAGATTATTTACGTGACGCAACTTTTCGCTCCAGAGGCTCCAGGGAGTCTCGTTCACGATCAAAGGCCAGATAGTATTTATTGACGCTATTAACATAGCTGACGGCCCCCATGCCCACTTGCTCCATGGCGATGCGCTCCACCTGGAAGAACCACTGGTTGGGGTTGAGCCCCCGCCGCCGGGCTTCACTGCGCATACCCTGCACCCGCTCCGGCCCCATGTTGTAGGCCGCCAGCACAAATGCCATGCGCTCGCGCTCATTGAGTTTGGGGCTGGCAAAAAATTTACGGCGAATCATCGCCAGGTACTTGGCCCCTGCCTGCACATTGCTATCTACGGACTGAATATTGTTGACCCCGACCCGCTGCGCTGCCGAAGGCGTGATCTGCATCAGCCCGGTAGGGCCGCTGCCGCTTCTGGAAGGGGGTTGCAACGCTGACTCCTTGAACGCCAGCGCCGCCAGGTTCAGCCAGTCCATGCCCTGCTCGCCGGCATGCTTCTGCAAAACCGGACGCAGTTTTTCCAGACGCTGACGGTCGGCCCGGGCCAGGGGATAGTGCACCTGATACTGGCGTCGGTAGATACGCAGGAACGCCACATCCTGATCCGCCGGCGCCTTATAGGTCTTGAGGAAGCGGTCGATACTCGCCCGCAGCATCGACGCATCGCGCCGGACAAACCAGTGTTCTTCACCCGGCTCACTGATCTTCAAATGCCTGTCCAAACGCAATTTGGGCAGGATCTTGCTCCAGCGTTCGGCAATCGGCTGCTCGACAACCGTCAGGTGGAAAATGCCGCCCTGGACCATTTCCAGCACATCCTCCACCGCCAGGCTGGGATCGACCCACTCCACCTTGATCGGCGCCAGCTTGTGCAGCGCCAGCTTCTGATTGATCTGGCTGACCGCGTCCCCCGCCGCACTACCGGTAGTCAGGGTCAGGGTCTTGCCGGACAGCTGTTCGATCCGTGTATAACGGCGCTCACCCTTGATCCCGACCAGCAGCAGGGGAACATTACTGACGATCGGGTCGCTGGAGCTGACCGCATTTGCGGGCTGGGCTTCCAGCAGCTCACCAGGCGCCACCAGGTCGCCCTCGCCCCGCTGCAATGCACCCAGCAATTGATCCTTGGCTTTGGGAATGATCTTCAGGCTGATTTCCTGGCCGTCGCGAGCATGGCCATTGAGGTACTGCTCGAACGAGCGCAGGCGGTGGTACTCGACACCTATGGCCTGGCCCTGGACTTCTCCGGAGCTATTGCGGCTCTGATTGACCAGCACCCGGAGTACCCGGCTGCTGCGGATTTCCGCCAGGTCGCGCACTTTTCCCGTGGCGTGTGCTTCCAATGGCCCGGGCAAGCGCGCCAGCGCCGGCAAGGGCAGCAGCAATGACAGGCACAGCGCGAGCAATATCGAGGATCGGGTCATCCGTTCTCCGCAAAGAATACTGTTCAACCCTTCGTCGTTTTTTGAAGAATTGATTGCCAGAAACAGAGCGCCTTGAGCGCTGGCAAGCTGCGAAAGACCCGTGCAATGGCGCTGAAGAACGTGGCCGTTGCTCTGGTCCGGCAGCAAAAGACAGCTATAACTCGTTGTAGTTCTTGGTTTTTCTTATAAATCTACAGCTCTGATATGCTTTCCGGCCGCAGGCGGAGATAGCACCATGCAACTCATCGATATCGGCGTCAACCTGACCAATCCCAGTTTTGCCGAAAAACACCAAGCCGTTCTCAATCGTGCTTATGAGGCTGGGGTGTGCCAGTTGGTCCTCACCGGAACCAGCGTCGAAGGCAGTGAACAGGCCCTGGAGTTGTGCCAGAAACTGGACGCCGACGGGCAGAGACTGTTTGCCACCGCCGGGCTGCATCCCCACAGCGCCAGCGACTGGAGTGCAGACAGCCCGCGACGCTTGCGCGCTCTGCTTGGAGAGCCACGGGTACGCGCGGTGGGCGAATGCGGCCTGGATTTCAACCGGGACTTCTCTCCCCGCCCGCAACAGGAAAAAGTCCTGGAAGAACACCTGGCCCTGGCTGTCGAGTTGCAGTTGCCAGTGTTTCTCCACGAACGTGACGCCAACCTGCGCTTGCTGGACATCCTACGGGATTTCCGTGATCGCTTGCCGGCTGCTGTAGTCCACTGCTTTACCGGTGAACAAAAGGCCCTGTTCAGCTACCTGGACCTGGACCTGCACATCGGCATCACAGGCTGGATCTGCGACGAACGCCGCGGCACCCACCTGCACCCGCTGGTACGCGACATCCCCCGCGGGCGCCTGATGCTGGAAAGCGATGCCCCCTACCTGCTACCCCGCAACTTGCGGCCAAAGCCGAAAAATGGTCGTAACGAACCAGCCTATCTGACCGAGGTTTTACGAGAAGTTGCGTTGCACCGCGGTGAAACCCTGGAAGACCTTGCAAGCCACAGTACCGCCTGCTCTCGGGCGTTTTTTCGCTTGCCAGAGATTGCTTGACCCACATCAAGATTTTTCCGAGATCATGGCGGCACAATAATGGCACCTTGCCAATACTGTTTCGCTCAATCAGAGAAGACCTTCCATGGGTGCCTGGCTTAGCAATATCTCGCTGAAGTACAAATTCTGGGCGGTCAATGCAGTCGCCTTCGTCACCACCTTGTTATTGGTGCTGTACGCCGTGCAACTGGAGCAACAGGCTCGCAGCCAGACAGCCCAGGCTGCCGCCCAGGCCGAGGCGAAGCTGCTCGGCGCCTGGCCCGAAGGACAGGCGCTGCCCAGCGCCGAACACCTGCTGTATTTCTCCCGGGGACAGACACCCAGCCTCAACGAGCAGACTCTCAGCGAACTCAACGGCGCCAACGGCTGGGTCGAGCTCAACCCGATGCCGCTGTTCGGTGAAAACCCGCTACTGGGCGCTGACGTGATCCAGCGCGCCGACGGCCAGCAGGTCGCCGTACTGGCCTACGCCCCGAGCCTGGTCCAGGTTTTCAGCGATCGTTTCACCAATTACGCCGTCGCAGTGTTCATCCTGATGTTCGCCATGCTCTGCGCCTCGCAGTTGCTGATCCGTTTTCTCCTCAGCCAACTCAACACCCTCAAGGACGTCATGCTGCACGTGGAGAAGACCGGCGACCTGTCTGCTCGCGTGCCGCTGTCCTGCAAGGATGAGGTGGGTCAGATGGCCAGTGCCTTCAATGCCATGCAGGCCGGATACCAGCGGGTAGTCAATACCGTGGCCAATACCGCCCGGCAGCTGGACCAGGGCGCCGCACGCCTGGCCTCGAGCATGAACGATGTACGCCACGGCATGCTCGGCCAGCAGAGCGAAACCGATCAGGCCGCCACGGCCATCAACGAGATGTCCGCCACCGTCTATCACATCGCCCAGCATGCCGGTGCCACCCGGGACCTGTCGCAGACCGCCGACACCCTGGCCGGTACCGGCCATGAAGTGGTGGGCCGGGTGCAGAAATCCATCGCCGGGCTTTCCAATGGCGTGCAGCAGACCGCCGAGATGATTCAGAAGCTCGCCGAGGACAGCCAGAAGATCAATGGCGTGGTCAACGTTATCCACAGCATCGCCGAGCAGACCAACCTGCTGGCACTCAATGCCGCCATCGAAGCCGCTCGAGCAGGGGAAATGGGCCGCGGTTTTGCCGTGGTAGCAGATGAAGTGCGCAACCTGGCCAAACGTGTGCAGACCTCCACCGACGAGATCACCAGCATGGTCTCGGCCCTGCAGGCCGGCACCCGGGATGCTGTGGATTTCATGCAGGAAAGCTCGTTCAAGGCCGATGACTGCGTGCAACAGGCCCAGGAAGCCGGCGCGGCACTGGCGGAAATCACCGGTGCCGTAGCCCAGATGCGCGAAAGCAACACGCAGATCGCTGTCGCAGCGGAACAGCAGAGCCAGGTAGCGGAAGAAATGAACCGGGCGGTGGTGAGCATTCGCGATGTCACCGAGAACACCGTGCAACAGACTGTTGCCTCGGCCACCACCAGCAGTGAACTGGCGACCCTGGCCGGTGAGTTGAGCAAAGCCATAGGCCAGCTGAAACTCTGATCCGAGTGCCTCTACCCCCCTCTACTGGCTATCGGACCGATAGCCAGCCTTGATTCGCCGCCATCCCAACTGGCCCCTATTCTTGGTTCATGAGTCTTCAAGAACTAAGGATGATCATCATGGGCAAACGTCACCCAAACCTTCCCGCCTGGCAATGGCGCGTCTACCCGCAGAATCACCAGCACCCTGCCAATCTGGTATTGCACCTGATTGCCGTACCGCTGTTCATCATCGGTTTTCTGCTGATTGTTTCAGGCGTGTTTTCCTTGAGCTTCCTGAGCCTGGCCATCGGTGTGGTCGGCATCCTCGCAGCCCTGGGCCTGCAGCGCCACGGACACAGCCTGGAGGCCCAGGCCACCGAGCCCTTCAGTGATCGCAGGGATGCCGTGCAACGGCTGCTGGTGGAACAGTTCGTGACCTTTCCGCGCTTTGTCCTGAGCGGTGCCTGGTGGCGTGCCTGGTTGCAGCGCCACCGGCACTGATGGCTCAGGCGAAGATGGTCACCGTCTGGCGGCTCAGGGCAATCAACTGGCCCTCAGCATTCCACAAGGCCGCTGCCGCATGCCCGTAGCCGTCACGCGCGTGTTCGATTTCCACCCGGTACTTGCACCAGTCCAGAGTGCTCAGTTCCAGCAACGGCTGGACGAACTCGATGGTCCAGGTCAGGGTGCTACCCGCAGCGGGCTTGGTCAGGTGCGGCAACAGCGCCGGCGGCCAGGCATCCACCAGCGCCAGGATATGCGCCTCGGTGACCGGCTCTTCCTTCACATCCCCACGCAAACGCACCCAACCGCCCATATCGCGGGAGCGATTGCCGGTGAATGGCAGGCCACCGATGCTCCAGCGCATTGCCAGATGACGCATGAACTCCGGCGTCACGCCCTGGATATAAGGCAGCTCCTGGCAGTCATCCCAGTGTTTCATTTCGGGCGCTGGTTCGGCGGCCACACTGACGGACGATTCACGGGAAGCGCCAAAACTGCCCTGCACCAGAGTCACCACCTGACCCTCCTGCATGACCCGCCCCAGTACCTGGCTGACGGCCTTGCCTTCGCGAAGCACATCCACCTCGAAACTGACCGGCACATCTGGCGCCACCGGGCCGACAAAGGTGACCGCCAGCGACCGCACGGGGCGGTCCGCCGCAACCTTGGCCCGCATCGCTTCATACTGCAGAGCAACCACCAGGCCACCGAAACTGGCGCGCCCCTGGGCCCATTCCGCCGGAATGGTCAGCGCCTGGGGCTGGCCGCGAACGGCTTCGAGCAAATCGTAGAAACGCATGAAAACCTCGGGGGACAAAAAATAGACTGAGGGATCTTAACCAGCGTCGCAGAGCCACACAGCCATTATTCCGGCCAAAGCAGCGGACAGATAAGCCGCCCTTTGGCCTTCACCGCTTGAAGCAATCGCGATGCAGTTGCTCCAGCACCTGATCGGAGCGGGCCTCGGCCTTGAGCATGGTTCTGCGCCAGACCGCCACACAGGGCAGTAAATCCAGTTGCTGTTCGGCCTGGGCCAGCCATTGCCAGCAATCATGCCAATCGCCCAGGGCGCTCTGAGCCGCCTTGAGGCGCTTCATCGCCTGGGAGGGCAAGCGATCCAACTCGGAATAGGCATCGGCGGCGTAACGCACCCGCTTGATCAGCAGACGCAGGCGATGACGGTCGTGGGCAGGGTCCAGCAGCGCCTGGCCCAAGGCTTTCCACTGTTTGGCCAGACGTTTTTCGATACTGCCGCGCAGGCCCCGCAGCAAACCTTGGCGCTCAGAGGCCCGCAGGAACCTGGGGAAAGCATCCAGCACCAGAAACAACTGCGCCAATTCCGCCCCCGCGGCCACTGCCGAGTACTCATGCAACAGCTGTGAGGTACGACGGTTGGCAGCAGCATGCTGGCCATGCTGATGCAGATAGGCCGCCAATACTTCACGATCACGAATCGGCGTGGTCACCCGCCCCACTTCGCTGGCAGCGGCTTCCAGTTGCTCCACTCCGGGCAGGCCACGCAACGGCCGCAACAGGCTGCGCAAGCGTCGCACGCTGATGCGCAGATCATGCAAGGCCTCGGCATCCGTGGCGGCCGACAAGCGGGCCTGACAAGCCAGCAAACTCACTTCCAGGCCCAGAACCTGAGCCACCAAACGATCAACCAAGGCAGACATCAAGGCTTCCCCAACACGAGTCAAAAGCCTGACTTCGGCTTATCCAGTTCCAAGAATGGCACCGCGAACCGGCGACAGGCATTGCGCCAGATCATTCAGGTTCGCGGTGATGATTGTCGGACCAGCTTAGCGGCTGTCGCGACTCAGCGCCCGGCCCGGGATTCACGAATGTAGAAACGCGCCTTCTCGGCCTTGTTGGTGCAGCCTTCGAAGGCTTCGAACTGCTGCTGGGTCTTGGCGCCGGTCAGCAGCGACAACGCCTTGGAGTAGCTCACGGTGCCAGCGAAACCTTCGGCCTTGGCCAGGTCCAGCTCGTGCCAGGCAGCGTCCAGCTGCGTGCCGCAACTGTCACGGTAGGCAGTCTTGCCTGCACAACCGGTCAATACCAACGCAATCAGGGGCAGGCAGATCCAGGCTTTCATCGATGACACCTCAAGATAGGGAAAACAGTCGTACAGGTTAAGACGATGGCCGCAGGAAAAAGTGCCAGTCCCACCCCTTGGAAAATATAGCTGCAGGAGCATAGCCTCGCGGCCCCGACGGCCCTAGAAAAAAACTCACAGGCCCCGCAGCGCATCAGCAATTGAACCACGAGGCGCTATGGGTGCATTGTTGCAGCCTGTTTGTCGAAGGGACGAATCATGAGCAAACGTGTCGCATTGGTCCTTGGGTCGGGGGGCGCTCGCGGTTACGCCCATATCGGCGTCATCGAGGAAATCGAAAAACGCGGTTATGACATCGCCTGCATTGCCGGCTGCTCGATGGGCGCGGTGGTCGGCGGCATCTACGCCGCAGGTAAGCTCGCCGAGTACCGGGAATGGATCGAAAGCCTGGACTACCTCGACGTGCTGCGCCTGGTGGACGTGAGCTTTCGGCTGGGGGCGATTCGCGGCGAGAAAGTCTTCGGCCAGATCCGCAAGATCGTCGGCGAAGTGAACATCGAAGACCTGCGCATCCCCTATACCGCCGTCGCCACCGACCTGACCAACCAGCAGGAAATCTGGTTCCAGGAAGGCTGCCTACATCAGGCCATGCGTGCTTCCGCCGCGATCCCCAGCCTGTTCACCCCGGTCATGCAGGGCAACCGCATGCTGGTGGACGGCGGCCTGCTCAACCCGCTGCCCATCGTTCCGGTGGTTTCCAGCCACTGCGACCTGATCATTGCGGTGAACCTCAACTCCACCAACCAGCGCCACTACCAGTTACCGGTAATCCAGCGCCCACCCGCGTTCAAGAGCCGCTTTGACAGCCTGATCAACTCCCTGGGCTCACACCTGCCGTTTCGCCGCAAGCAGGCCGAACAACTGCTACTGCTCGAGCAGGAAGCCTTCAAGAGCGAAGCCGCGGAGATCAATCCATGGGTCGAGGGCGCCGAGCCTGAAGCCCAGCAACCGGCCGCCGCGCCGCAAACCGACGGCGCGCCGAAATCCGCCAGCGGCTCCTTCATCATCGACAACGTCGGCCCGGCGTCATTGCTGGACCTGGTCAACCAGAGCTTCGAGGTCATGCAGACCTCCCTGGCGCAGTACAAGATCGCCGGTTACCCGCCGGATATCCTCATCAACGTGCCCAAGCGCGTCTGCCGCTTCTTCGAGTTCTACAAGGCGCCGGAGCTGATCGCCCTGGGCCGTGAGATTGCCAGCGATACCCTGGACCGCTACGAGCAGGACCAGTAGCGAAAGGCCGCAAACTCAGGAATCGGCGCCCAGCAGGCGGTAGCCGACCCCCGCCTCGGTGACGATGAAGCGTGGCCGGGTCGGATCGTCCGCCAGCTTCTGGCGCAAGTGCCCGACCACGATCCGCAGGTAATGACTGTCCTCGGTGTGGGTCGGGCCCCAGATGTCCTTGAGCAGTTGCTGCTGGGTAATCACCCGCCCCGGGTGCCGCGCCAGCTGGGCCAGCACCGCATATTCCTTGCGGGTCAGGGCCACTTCGACACCGTCCAGCAGCACCCGCCGATAAGCCAGGTCGACCGTCAGCGGCCCCACTTGCAACGCCGCCTCCTGCACTTCCCCGCTCGGCGCCTGGCGCAACAGGGCGCGAATCCGCGCCAGGAACTCCTGGATACCGAAAGGCTTGGTCACATAGTCGTTGGCACCACCATCCAACGCCTCGACCTTCTGCAACTCGCTGGCACGCACCGAAAGCACCAGCACCGGCACCGCCGACCACTCGCGAAACTCGCGCAGCACCTGCTGCCCATCCATGTCCGGCAGCCCCAAATCAAGTACCAGCAGGTCCGGCTTGTTCAAGGCGGCCTGGGCCAGGCCTTCGGTGCCGGTCCCGGCTTCAATCACTTTGTATCCCTGGGACGCCAGGCTGATGCGCAGGAACTTGCGAATCTGCGGCTCGTCGTCGATGACCAGGATGGTCGCGGTCTGGCTCATGGTTTCAATTCAAGACAAATTAAGAGGCAAAAGCGTAGCGCAAGGCATGCCGCATCCGTGTGGCGCTGACGCGGCAAGGCCGCAGCGCGTTCTACAGGTATTCACAGGTCCGACTCAAGCTCTGGCTGGGTCTGCAACGGCAGGTGCAAGGTGATGCATGTCCCCTTGCCGCCAATGCCCTCGGCGACACTGATATGCCCACCATGGGCGCCGACCATGCCCTGGCAGATCGCCAGGCCCAGGCCAGTGCCTTGCCCGCCGCGGTCGCCACGGGCAGCGGTGTAGAACATGTCGAAGATCTTTGCCCGCTCATCCTCGGGAATCCCCGGGCCCTCATCACTGACGGAGAAGCTCAATTCCTGCTCACTGGCACTGACTTTCAACTGCAGATGGCCTTGGGATGGAGAGAAGCGAGCAGCATTCTCCAGCACATTGACCAGCGCCTGCTCGATCAGCGCCGCATGGACGTAAAGCAAGGGCAAGTCCGCTGGCAGTTCGGTGGCCACCTGCAACGGCGCCAGCACCGCCCGCAGGCGGTTCAGGGCACTGCCGACGATATCCCCCGGCGCGACCCAGTCCCGGGCCAGCTTCAGGGCCCCATGGCCGAGCCGGGTCATGTCCAGCAGGTTCTGTATATAGCGGTCCAGGCGCTCGGCCTCATCCCGCGTGCCCTCCAGCAGCTCTCGCCGATCTTCCAGGGGGATCGCTTCCCCCAGGGCCAGCAGGCTGTCGATACTGCCGCGCATTGAGGTCAGCGGTGTGCGCAGGTCATGGGATACCGAAGCCAGCAAGGCGCTGCGCAACTGTTCGGTCTCCCCGTGCAGCCTCGCCGCTTCCAGGTCCTCGGCCAGCCGCGCCCGTGCCAGGGCCTGGGCCAGTGGCTGGCTGAGCGCAGTGAGCAGGCGTCGGCGCTGGCCGCTGAACTCCTCGCCCTCACGGGGGCAGACACCGAGCAATCCCAGGGGCCCGTCATCCACCGACAGCGGCCACCACCACCATCGACCAAAGGGCAAGGTCCCGGTGCCCAGCCCCGCCGGCTGGTCATGCTGCCAGGCCCAGTCGGCCGCCGCGCGCTCGGCCTCGGAGAACTGCGGCGAACCACCGGTCTCGACTTTCCATCCACCCTGTCCGTCGCGGTTGATCAGGCAGACACGCAACTCGTCGCGACCATTCAAATGCTGGGCCGCGGCGCTGATCACCGCTTGCCGGTCAGTGGCGGCAGTCAACTTGCGCGACAGGTCCAGAAGCTCGCCGGTTTCCTCCTGGGTATCGCGCAAGGCCTGTAACTGCCGGCGCTGGCGGGCCGCCAGATTGCCGGTCAGCGCGGCCATGAGCAGGAAGAACAGCAGGGTCAGTACATCTTCTTCCCGCTGGATGGCCAGGGAGAAGTTCGGCGGAATGAACAGGAAGTCATAACTGAGAAAGGACAGCGCCGCGCAAGCCAGCGCCGGCCCCAGACTGCTGCGCACCGCCACCAGCAGCACGGCGGCGAGGAACACCAGGGAGATGTTCGGCAACGGCAGGACACTGGCCACCCCCCAGGCCAGGGCGCTGGCCAGGAGGGTGGCCAGGACTGCCAGGACGTAGTCGAACCAGATCAGCGAATGCTTGACCCGCAGGCCCGGCTGATGGGGCTGGGGCTCACTGTCCAGGACATTGATCTCCAGGCCATCGGCATTGCGCAGCAAGCGCGCCGCCAAGCCGCCACCAAACCAGCGCCGGCGCCAGCGGCGCCTGGACTGCCCCACCAGCAGCAGGCTGGCGCGACGCTCCGCGGCGTGCTGGATCAGGGTCTTGGCCACCTCGCCGGCGCGCAACAAGACCACTTCCCCGCCCAGGCGCTCGGCCAGTTGTTGAGCGGCCTGCAAGCGCAAGCGTGCCTGCTCGTCGCGCAACCGGCCGTTATCCACATGCACCAGGCTCCAGGGCAGGTGGCGACGCTGAGCCACACGGCTGGCGTGACGTACCAGCCGCTCGGCCTGGGCATCGCCGTCGATACCCACCAGCAACCGCCCGCGCACCGCTGGTGCCGCCTGCCCCAACTGGCGATAGCCCTGGGCCAGGTCGTTGTCCACCTGGGCGGCGGCGGTCTGCATTGCCAGTTCGCGCAGGGCGGTGAGGTTGGTCTGGGTGAAAAATGCATCGATGGCCGCCCGCGCCTGCTCCGGCACGTAGACCTTGCCGTCCCGCAGACGCTCCAGCAGCTCTCGGGGCGGCAAGTCCACCAGCAGCAACTCATAGGCCTCTTGCAGCACCCAGTCAGGCAGGGTTTCGCGGACCTGGACCCCGGTAATGCCGCGCACCTGGTCATTGAGGCTTTCCAGGTGCTGGACATTGACCGTGGTGAAGACGTCGATCCCGGCCGCCAGCAACTCCTGAATGTCCTGCCAGCGCTTGGCGTGCCGGCTGCCCGGGGCATTGCTGTGGGCCAGTTCGTCCACCAGTACCAGCTTGGGCTTGGCCTTGAGCAGGCCGTCGAGGTCCATTTCCTCCAGCAATACGCCACGATATTCCGAACGCACCAAGGGCTGCTGGGGCAGCCCGCTCAACAAGGCTTCGGTCTCGGCGCGGCCGTGGGTCTCCACCACCCCGGCAAGCACCTTGACCCCTTGGCGCAGTTGGCTATGGGCCGCCTGGAGCATGGCGTAGGTCTTGCCAACCCCGGGGGCGGCGCCCAGGAACACCTTGAGCCGGCCGCGGCCGTCCCGTGGCAGCTCGGCTAGCAGCGCATCGGCGCGACCGGAATCACTCATGGGTTATCTCTCTGCGACAAGACATTCGGTTCAATCTGCGCTCACTTCAGTTGCGTTTGCCAGCGCTCCCTGGGGCTGGAAGCCCCCGCGGGGCATTTTGCAGCCTCGCAGGTTCGGCAGCGGCTACAGCTGTTCCAGGGCCAGGTTCAGGGCCAGTACATTGACCACCGGCGGCCCCACCAGCGGCTGCTCGATATGGGCGTCCACCAGGGCCTGCAACTTGGCTGGCGACAGGTTGCGCGCCGCCGCGACCCGCGCCAGTTGATAGTCAATTGCCTGCGGTGGCAAGTGTGGATCGAGGCCGCTGCCCGAAGTGGTCAGCAATGCCAGGGGCACCGGCCCCTGCCCCGGTACCAGGAGCTTGCCGGCATCCTCGATCACCCGCGTGGCCAGGGCCGGGTTGCTCGGCGCCAGGTTGCTGGCAGAGCTGGATACCGTGGCAAAGGCCCCCGCCGAAGGGCGCGGATGGAACCAGGCATCACCGACGAAATCCTGGGCGATCAGGGCCGAACCCCGCACCCTGCCGTCGGCATCGCGCACCAGGCTGCCATTGGCCTGTTCCGGGAAGGCCAACTGGGCCACGCCGGTCACCGCCAGGGGATAGGCCACACCGGTGATCAGGGTCATCAACACAATCAGGCTCAAGGCCGGACGCACTACGCTAGTCATCTCTCACTCCTCGATTCGTTCAGATCTGCAGGCCGGTTACACCAGGTGCAGCGCAGTCAACAGCATGTCGATCAGCTTAATCCCGACAAAGGGCACGACAATGCCACCCACGCCGTAGATCAACAGGTTGCGCCGCAGCAGGTGCGCGGCACTGGCCGCCTGTACCCGCACCCCACGCAGTGCCAGGGGGATCAGCACTACGATGATCAGGGCGTTGAACACGATGGCCGAAAGGATTGCGCTCTGCGGGCTGGCCAGCCCCATGATGTTGAGCACCCCCAACTGTGGATAAATCGCCGCGAACAGCGCCGGCAGGATGGCGAAGTACTTGGCCACGTCGTTGGCGATGGAGAAGGTGGTCAGGGCACCCCGGGTCACCAGAAGCTCCTTGCCGATCTGCACCACATCCAGCAGCTTGGTCGGGTCGCTGTCCAGGTCGACCATGTTGGCCGCCTCGCGCGCCGCCTGGGTGCCGTCGTTCATGGCCATGCCGACATCGGCCTGGGCCAACGCCGGTGCGTCATTGGCGCCGTCACCGCACATGGCCACCAGACGCCCGTCGTTTTGCTCGTGGCGAATGCGCGCCAGCTTCTTCTCCGGCGTGGCCTCGGCCAGCACATCGTCGACTCCGGCTTCGGCGGCAATGGCCGCGGCGGTCAGCGGGTTGTCGCCGGTCACCATCACGGTACGGATGCCCAGCTTGCGCAACTCGGCGAAACGCTCGCGAATGCCGGGCTTGACCACGTCCTTGAGGTGAATGGCGCCGAGCATCCGGCCCTCGGCACAGACCAGCAACGGAGTGCCGCCGCTCTGGGCGATCTTGTCGATCTCCCGGGACAGGGCCGGTGCCAGCTCGCTGCGTTTGAGGCCGACGAAACTCAACACCGAATCCACTGCCCCCTTGCGATAGACCCGGCCCTGGTAATCGACCCCGGACAGCCGGGTTTCAGCGCTGAAAGGCACTGCCGTCAGCAGATCGCTGCCCGGCTCGGGCTGTGGATAAAGCTCCCGCAGGTACTCAACGATGGACTTGCCTTCGGCGGTGTCGTCCGCCAGGGAGGCCATCAAAGCCGCTTCGGCCAGTACCTGGGCACTGACGCCCGGCGCCGGGTAGATGGCGCTGCAACGTCGGTTACCGAAAGTGATGGTGCCGGTCTTGTCCAGCAGCAACACGTGCACGTCACCCGCCGCCTCCACCGCGCGCCCGGACTTGGCGATCACGTTCAAGCGCACCAGGCGGTCCATCCCGGCGATCCCGATGGCCGAGAGCAGGCCGCCGATGGTGGTGGGGATCAGGGTCACCAGCAGCGCCACCAGGAACACCAGCGGCAGGCTGCCATTGGCAAAGTGGGCGAAGGGCTGCAGGGTCACCACCACCAGCAGGAAGATCAGGGTCAGGCCGATCAGCAGGATATCCAGGGCCACTTCGTTCGGTGTCTTCTGCCGCTTGGCGCCTTCCACCAGAGCGATCATGCGGTCCAGGGTCGACTCGCCGGGGTTGCTGGTAATGCGCACCAGCAGCCAGTCGGAGACCAGCCGGGTATTGCCGGTCACCGCCGAACGGTCACCGCCGGATTCCCGGATCACCGGAGCCGATTCACCAGTGATTGCCGCTTCGTTGACCGCGGCGATACCTTCGATCACCTCGCCATCGCCGGGAATCATTTCGCCGGCTTCGACCCGCACCACGTCGCCTTTGCGCAGATTGACCGCCGGCACCAACTGATAGCTGCCGTCGCCGGCCCGGCGGCGGGCGCTCAAGCCCTCGCTACCGGCCTTGAGGCTGTCGGCGCGAGCCTTGCCGCGGCCTTCCGCCAGGGCCTCGGCGAAGTTGGCAAAGAGCACGGTGAACCATAGCCAGAGAGCAATCTGTGCGGCGACGAAGGTCGGCACTGCGGTGTCCGGAATGAAACACAGCACGGTGGTCAGGATCGCTGTCAGTTCCACCACCAGCATCACTGGCGAGCGCTGCAACTGGCGCGGGTCAAGCTTGACGAAAGCCTGGATCAGCGCCGGGCGCCACAGGGCAGAGATTGCGGTACTCGCCACTTCGGCCTTGGCCGGCTGGCTCTTGGCGAGCGCATCGGCGGCTTTGTTCGAGGCAGGAACATGCATATTCATCATCAGGTCCTCAGAATCCCATGCTCAGGTGTTCGGCGATTGGGCCCAGCGCCAGGGTCGGCAGGAAGGTCAGGCCGCCCACCAGCAAGATGGTCACGGTCAGCAAGGCCACGAACAGCGGGCCATGGGTGGGAAAACTGTTCTGGCCGATGGGTGCGGTCTTCTTCATCGCCAGGCTGCCGGCCAGGGCCAGCACCGGCAGGATGTAGCCGAAGCGACCGATCAGCATGCCCAGGCCCAGCATCAGGTTATGGAACGGGGTATTGGCGCTGAAGCCACCGAACGCCGAGCCGTTGTTGGCGCTGGCCGAGGTGTAGGCGTAGAGCAGTTGACTGAAGCCATGGGGCCCCGGGTTGCTGATGGCTGCTGCCGGCCCCGGCAAGCTGGCGGCCAGGGCGCCCAGGACCAGGACGCCGATGGGCATCACCATCAGGGTCACTACCAGCAACTGCACCTCCTTGGCCTGTAGCTTCTTGCCCAGATATTCCGGGGTGCGACCGATCATCAGCCCGGCCAGGAACACCGCGATCAACACGTTCAGCAACATGCCGTAGAGGCCCGCGCCGACGCCGCCGAAGATCACTTCGCCGACCATCATGTTGATCAGCGCCACCATGCCGCTCAGCGGGTTGAGGCTGTCGTGCATGCCATTCACCGAACCGTTGGAGGCCGCAGTGGTGGTCACCGACCAGAGCACCGTGGCGGTAGTACCGAAGCGGGCTTCCTTGCCTTCCAGGGGCGCAGCCTGCTCTACCGCTGCGTTCTGTAAGGCCGGGTTGGGTTGATACTCCGCCCACAGCGAGGTAGCACCGCCGATCAGGAACAAGGCGAACATGCATGCGATGATCGCCCGGCTCTGACGCAGGTCCTTGAAGTAATGGCCGAAGGTGAACACCAGGGCCACCGGAATCAGGATGATCGATACCAGTTCGAACAGATTGCTCCAGGCCGTGGGGTTCTCGAACGGGTGCGCCGAGTTGACGCCGAAGAAACCGCCACCGTTGGTGCCCAACTGTTTGATGGCAATCTGGCTGGCGGCCGGGCCCAGCGGAATAACCTGGTCATTGCCCTGCAGGGTCAGGGCATCCACGTAATGGGCAAAGGTCTGGGGTACGCCCTGCCAGACCAGGAACAGCGCCAGCAGCAGGCACAGCGGCAGCAGGCCGTAGAGGGTGGCGCGGGTCATATCGACCCAGAAGTTGCCCAGGGTGCGCACCGAACGCCGGCCAATGCCGCGGCACAAGGCAACCAGCACCGCCAGCCCGGTGGCAGCGCTGACGAAGTTCTGCACGGTAAGGCCGACCATCTGGCTGAGGTAGCTCAGGGAGGCTTCGCCGCTGTAGGACTGCCAGTTGGTGTTGGTCATGAAACTGACTGCGGTGTTGAACGCCAGCGTCCATTCCTGCCCCGGAAGATGCTGCGGATTGAGCGGCAGGTGATCCTGAAACAGCAAGATGGCAAACAGCAGGACAAACCCGGACAAATTGAAGGCCAGCAGAGCCAGGGTGTATTTCTGCCAGCTCTGCTCAACCTGTGGATCGACCCCGGAGATTCGATAGCAGACACGCTCCACCGGGCCCAGAACCGGGGTCAGCCAGGTGCGCTGGCCCTCCATCACCCGGTAGTAGAAGCGCCCCAGCCAAGGGGCGGGCAACAGCACCAGGGCGAAGAAGGCGAGGATCAGCCAATAGTCATAACTGTGCATAACCGCAGCTCCTAGTTCCGATCCGCGCGCAGCAGCGCAACCAATAGATAAATGAACAGGCCCACTGCCAGCAGCAGCGACACCGCGTCCAGAATGTTCATGGAATGTCTCCGTGGTACGGCGATTGCCGCGAATGCAGGCATTGTCCGCAGGGTGCCTGTAAAGGAACGAGATCGACGGGGTGGGCAGCGCATAAAGAAAACGTAAAGACTGGCGTCATCCAGCCTTTACGAGGGGCAATGAAGCGCATCGCTCGCCTCTGGAGCGCGGCTGCCCCGATGCGAGGCATCACGCCCCCATGCACTGAAGGTCAATAGTGCTAAAAATCGGCGAAACATCCTCGATACGACAGCTTTTCGTGCTTTACGACGGTGTTCCAGGAACTGGCATGGGCACTGCACAGAACAGCCGCGAGCACGTCCTAATCGTTCAGGGAGCAACCGATGAACACACAACTCAAGCCCACCTTGGGCACGCTGCATTTATGGGGCATCGCAGTCGGACTGGTGATTTCCGGGGAGTACTTCGGCTGGAGCTATGGCTGGGGCGTGGCAGGAACCCTGGGGTTTCTCGTGACCTCGCTGATGGTGGCGACCATGTATACCTGCTTTATATTCAGTTTCACCGAGCTGACCACAGCGATTCCCCACGCCGGCGGCCCGTTTGCCTACAGCCGTCGCGCCTTTGGTGAAAAAGGCGGCTTGATCGCGGGGCTGGCCACCCTGATCGAATTCGTCTTCGCCCCTCCCGCCATCGCCCTGGCCATCGGCGCTTACCTGAACGTGCAATTCCCGGCCCTGGATCCGAAACATGCCGCGGTTGGCGCCTACATCGTATTCATGGGCCTGAACATTCTCGGGGTGAAACTGGCAGCCACCTTTGAACTGGTGGTCTGCGTGCTGGCGGTGGCCGAACTCCTGGTGTTCATGGGCGTGGTGGCCCCAGCCTTCAGCTTCAGCAACTTCGCCCTCAACGGCTGGGCAGGCGCCGACGCCTTCGGCGCCCCGGCAATTGCCGGGATGTTCGCCGCCATTCCCTTCGCCATCTGGTTCTTCCTGGCCATCGAAGGCGCGGCCATGGCTGCCGAAGAAGCCAAGGACCCCAAGCGCACCATTCCCAAAGCCTATATCAGCGGCATCCTGACCCTGGTGCTGCTGGCCATGGGGGTGATGTTCTTCGCCGGCGGCGTGGGGGACTGGCGCAGCTTGTCGAACATCAACGACCCGCTGCCCCAGGCGATGAAGACCGTTGTGGGTGACAGTTCCGGCTGGCTGCACATGCTGGTATGGATCGGCCTGTTCGGCCTGGTGGCAAGTTTCCACGGGATCATTCTCGGCTACTCGCGCCAGTTCTTCGCCCTGGCCCGGGCCGGTTACCTGCCTGCCTCCCTGGCCAGGCTGTCGCGCTTTCAGACGCCACATCGGGCAATCATCGCCGGCGGCCTGATCGGCATCGCCGCCATCTACAGCGATGGCCTGATCAACCTTGGCGGCATGACCCTCACTGCCGCCATGATCACCATGGCGGTGTTCGGTGCCATCGTGATGTACATCATGAGCATGCTCAGCCTGTTCAAACTGCGCAGGGCGGAACCGAATCTGCCACGCAGCTTCCGCGCCCCGGGCTACCCGCTGGTGCCGGCCATCGCGTTGGCACTGGCCGCGGTCTGCCTGGTGGCCATGGCCTGGTTCAATGCCCTGATCGGCCTGATATTTCTGGTGTTCATGGCCCTGGGCTTCATCTACTTCCTGCTGACCGGGCAACTGCGGGCCGACGCGCCGGTGGACGCCATGCTCACCGGCCGTTGAACCGCGCTCTGCTCGCACCAGGCGGATCAGGCATACAATGGAACCACTGCGAAGCGCTTTAACTCAAAGCGTTATAGGCAGGCCCGAAGGCGAACCTTCGCCTGCGGGCTACTGCCCATTAAGGAGAGCCCTATGCCCTGGTATGCCTGGTTGATTCTGGTGGTTGCTATCGGTTCTATCGTTGGCGGCTTGATGATGCTGCGCGACACCGCCAACAAGGTCGAGCTGACCGATGAGCAACGCAAGCGCGTGGCCGAGCGCAACGCACAAATGGATGCCAAGGAAGCGCAGGATCGTTAAGCCTACAGCCCCTTCACCCTAACGTGCAGGGGCTGCCTGGAAGCTCAGCGCTCCCATTCGGCCTTGGCAATGTGCAACCCGTGCTGGCCCTTATAGGCTGCACGTTGCGGCTGGCTCCAGCCTTCGAGCAGCGATTCGTCCAGACGATAGATTTCCACTCCCAGTGGACGGCACACGCTTAACGGATCCTGAGCTTCAGGCCCCCACATCGGCAAGGACAGATCTCCGCCCGGACAGGTCGACAATGCACAGAGCAGGTCGATCTCGGCGAAGAACTCCAGATAATCCCCCTTCTGCGCCGGGCAGGCCTTCATGAAGTACATGTCGTCATGGTTCAGGCCCGTGCACTGGAAGATGTTCAACACATCATGCACATCGAACTCGGTCAGGCCATGAGGCAGCACTGCCCGCGTCAGGTTGGAATGGCAGTGATGATGAAAGTCCTCGCCGGTAAGCATGCGATTCACATAGGGGTCGCAACGGGTGCCCAGTAGATCGTGCAGGCGGCCACCATGCTCGTCGATGCCGTAATGGGCCAGACTGTCATCGGTGATGGTCACCAGCGGCCGCAGAAAAGGCAGGTTCGACCAGAGCCGGTCGTGGGTACTGACATGCGCCCCCTGCAACTGCCGGGTGCGCGCAGCCCAGAGGCGCTCACGCGGATCGTTGGCATTCCACACGTTGAAGTCGCCCACCTGCGGCCCTACCGGGGTGGTCACCCGAAATACGTGCCCGGCGGGCACCTTCCAGGCGCGTCCGGTACGGATCGGAACCTCGAACTGCTCGATCAGATGGCGTTGGCCCTGATTGTGCCGAATGCGTTCGTAAAACGCCTTGTCCACCTGTAGCGCCGAACCTTTGCTGACCTGATAAGCCGCTGGATAGTCTTTGTACATGGGTATCGCCCTCATTCAGTGACACAGGGATTGGTCGAGCATGTCCAATAGCAGGCGCTCCGAGTCGTCCAGGTACAACTCCATGGCCTCGATGGCGGCCGCCTTGTCACCCTCCAGAAGCCATTCATGGATCTGTCGGTCGCGGACCAGCCAGGGCGCCTGAAACCGCGCCTCATCCGGCGCCGTACAAAACACCAGGCGCAACTGCGCCACCACGTTGGTGAAGAACTCATCGAATAGTGGCGAGCCCAGCAACCCCACCACATGCTGGTGAAAACGCAGGCCATGGGTTCCCACGGCTCGCCAGTCCTCGCGCTCCCGGGCAAGCTCCGCCGCTTCGATGGCATCGAGCATGCGATCGGACTGGTACTCGCGTAGCGGGCGAGCATTGGCGATGGCCTGCAACTCCAGGGTACGGCGCACTCGGAACAGATCCCGCACGTCATCAGCACCAAGGCGACGGACCACCACGCCTTTGTGCCGCACGTACCAGGTCAGCCCTTCCTGCCCCAGGCGGTGCAGGGCTTCACGGATGGTATTGCGTGAGGCGTTATAGGCACTGACCAGTTCGCTTTCCACCAGCGCCATTCCGGGCAATAAACGACCACCGATGATGTCAGCCCGCAGTTCCACAGTAATGTGGTCCGCCAGGGATAGTCCGTCGCTCATGGGGCACCTCACGATTGTTCAACAATTCATGAACAGCAGGTAATCACTTATCGTGCCAACTTCAATCACCCCTTATGCCCTCACGAAAAGCTGTCGGGAAGCTGTCAACGCTGACAATCCCTGCCTAGAAGTAGGGGCATGATCTGATAATCCTTGGTTAAAATGGCCTTCTAGTTGCGGAGGTTTCTCAAATGCGTTACTCGCCAGACCATAAAGCCCAGACTCATCAACGCATTATCAAGGAAGCTTCAGAACGTTTTCGACGTGACGGGATAGGTGCAACAGGTCTACAGCCCCTGATGAAAGCCCTGGGGTTGACCCATGGCGGCTTCTATTCCCACTTCAAGTCCAAGGATGAACTGGTAGAAGAAGCCCTGCGCGCCGCCGCCCAGGAGCTGGACGCCCATTGCGCTGCACTGTTCGCACAAGAGCATCCACTGCCAGCCTTTATCGATAACTACCTCTGCGAGTGGCACCAGAAGTCCCCTCATCAAGGCTGCCCGCTACCGACCATGAGCTCGGAACTCGGCCAGCGCGGGCAACCCAGTGCGACTACAGATGAGGTGCTCAACACCAGGCTCGAACAACTAGAATCGGTGCTGGAAGGCGAACAGAAAGCCGAGCGAAGCCTGATGCTTATGTCCACCTTGGTCGGTGCACTCATGCTTTCTCGTAGCGTGGAAAACCCGGAGTTGGGAACTCGGATACTGGAGGTGGTTCGCGAGGGCCTGAAGCAACAGGAGCGGGGCTGAAGCGATCCGCTCCAACCTACTCTCCTTATTTATAGCGAGCGGCCGCACTGCTCCTGGACAGATTGGGGCCAAGAGCCAAGCGCGCCGCCACCAAAGCCTGCCAATCCGCAGGATCGGGTAGCGAAGGCAATGTAATCAACTCACCCTGATCCAAGCCGCTCAACGCCGCATCGACCATCTCCTGTACCTCCATCACCATTTCCGCCGGAATGGCCTTGGCATCGAGCCCTGAACGCTCCCAGATTTCGGTACGAGTGACACCCGGCAACACAGCCTGTACACGAACGCCGCTGCCCTTCAACTCAGCCTGCAGCGACTGAGTCAAACTGAGTACATATGCCTTGGTTGCACTATAAGTCGCGTTGAAACGCTCAGGAATCAAGGCCACCACCGAGGCAATATTGATAATCGCCCCACGCCCAGTCGCAGAGAAACTCGTTGCAGCCACCCCGGCCAGCCGGGTCAGTGCCACTACATTGAGCTGAATCATGTGCTCCATCTGATCCAGGTCGGCGCCAGCCATAGCCCCGTTGGCAGCTACTCCCGCATTATTCAGCAGCAAGCTGATACGGGAGTCGTCGCGCAAACGTTGCTCGACATTCAGTAAGTCCTTCTTGAGCGTCAAATCCGCCTTCAACACCTCCACTTGCACGTTATATTTATCGCTCAACGCATTGGCTGCCACCTTCAAACGTCCCTCATCTCGAGCAACCAGCAACAAATCGAAACCTCGCGCCGCCAGTCGCTCGGCATAAACCGCTCCAATACCGGATGAGGCCCCAGTGACCAATGCTGTACCTTGGGATTGAATCGAACTCATAGCTGGACTCCTGACAATGCATGAAAGTAATGAGCGCCTTCGGCCAGAAACATTTGGCGCCCAAAAATATTATTACCATAATATTTTCGAGCCATCATGAAAATAATCAATCCAGGCGATAGAGATTCACTGTCAGCTACCCCACTCATGAAATGCAAAAGGCCGGTCAGAGACCGGCCTTCAAACGTTATGCGGGAGAACTCAATTAACTTCGAGCTTATCCAGATTTCGTTCCAGAATTGCCCTGCCAATCCCCTTGACCTCCAGCAACTCGTCCACAGAAGCAAAGGGCCCATTTTCTTCCCGATAAGCGACAATCGCCTTGGCCTTGGCAGCCCCCACCCCAAAAAGCTCGCGTTGCAGCACAGCCTCATCCGCCGTATTGAGGTTGACCTTGCTCGCTTGAATCGGCGCCTGCTCCGCCACTTGCGCAGAACCGGGCTGGGTCTTAGGACCCGGCGCTGCTTGAGTGACAAGTGCAAAGCTGGCGAGAAAAGCAAAGATCAATGAGGTGAAAAAAGAGTTACGCATAGTGACGCTCCATGACATCGAGTAAGGAAAGCAGCTTTCCAAAGCTGCCTTCCAAACCTAGGTGATGCAGGGGACAAGTCAAAATGTAGATGGTTACTGTTTATGTAAACTTATGGTTGTAAACGGCGTTGTTGATAAATCCAATCGACAATTTCACCGTCTGGCGTATAGCCACTCACTGTTTCACGCAACAATTGGCGGAATGTGACGTAATCATCTTGATGAACAGACTCAAGCATCTTAGCTAGGTTGGTTTTCAACACACCCCAAGGCAAATAATCTTCATTAGCTGTCATAATCATCGGGTGTGGAGTGATAGAAACGTTATCACCTATTAATAGCTCTTCGTAAAGTTTCTCACCGGGCCTCAACCCGGTAAATTCGATAGCAATATCACCATGAGGCATTTTTTCCGAGCGAACAGTCAGACCTGAGAGATGAATCATTTTCTCAGCCAGTTCTACAATTTTTACCGGTTCTCCCATATCCAATACAAATACATCCCCGCCCAAGCCCATCGACCCCGCTTGAATAACTAGCTGTGCAGCTTCAGGAATGGTCATGAAATATCGAGTAATTTTAGGGTGAGTAACAGTCAAGGGGCCACCAGACTGTATTTGTTTATGAAACAATGGAATTACAGAACCTGAAGAGCCCAGAACATTACCGAAACGAACCATTGTAAATCGAGTGTTGTTTCTTATCTGTTCACAACCAGCCACATCAAATAAAACTGGATCTTTTTCTCGACTAAGTGCTTGTAACGTCAGCTCAGCCAAGCGTTTAGTGCTTCCCATTATATTGGTGGGACGAACTGCCTTATCTGTAGATATCAAGACAAAATCTGTAACACCAGACATCAATGCTGCCTGGGCTGTATTAAGCGTGCCGATTACATTATTAAAAAAGCCTTCGGAAATATTATGTTCTACCATTGGGACATGCTTATAAGCCGCAGCATGGTAAACTGTATTAACTTTCCAGGTAGTCATTATATCAACGAGCTTTTCATGACTTTTTATAGTGCCAAGAATAGGTAATACCTTTACGGAAAGTGACTCACGAGCAACACGCCCTTCTAGCTCGGAAAAAATACTATAGAGATTAAACTCGCTATGCTCGAACAACAACAATACAGTAGGACGAAGAAGCAATATTTGCCGACATAGCTCGGAGCCAATGGATCCTCCGGCGCCAGTTACAAGAACTACCTTCTTCGTCACACAGCGTTCAAGCAAATCCTCTTGAGCCGGAACTGCGTCACGTCCTAGCAAATCAGCAATATCAACAGCCTGAATATCATCAACTTTCACTCGGCCACTGGCGAGATCCATAAACCCGGGAACACTTCGAACATGAAGAGGATAGTTTTCAAGAAAGCTCAAGATCTCACGACGACGCCCACGGCTTGAAGAAGGAATGGCCAAAAGAACTTCCTGCGCTCCAGTTGCATCAATCATTCGTTGAATATTTTTGGGCTGATAAACATGTAGTCCGGCGATTACCCTGTCTGCAATGCTCTTATCATCGTCAATAAAAGCAACAGGACGCATTGCTCGCCCCATCCTCAACGCCGCAACCAGTTGATTACCAGCAGCGCCTGCTCCATAAATAGCAACTTTAGGAAGATTATTATCTGTATTGGAGAAAGGCATGTGTTGTGTTGTAGAAAACCAATCATCAAGGAAGTATTGACGCATTGCTAAGCGCAAGCCTCCAATCATGATGAGACTCAACCACCAGAAATTAAAAACAATAGAACGAGGAACTACAAACTTATGATTACTATAAACATAAACAATAACCCCCATTACCAACGCAGACAACGTCACAGCCTTAGTAATAGCGATGAGTGCATCGGTACCAAAATAACGTAAAACTGCTCGATATAGACCGAAATGGATGAATAGTGGAATAGAAACTAAAGGTGCAAACAGGAAAAGCCATGGGTGCGCCTCTAATGGATTGGCAATTTCATCAATGCCAAGACGTACAAGGAACGCTAACCACAACGCAAGCCAGACAAGCACAGTATCTACTGCGACTTGGATCAAGCGTTTTTGGCGCCTCGGAAGCTCAAGCAACCACTGACGAAACATACTAATACCCTTCTTAAATAAAAACGCCACAGACGTAAACCAGAACCCGCATCTCAGTTCTCTCTTGCGCCGGCTTTGTAGAACACTGCAAGAAGAATCAAAGGTACATAAGCTATTATAAGACCAATAACTCCTTCGAGCTTTTCTGTACCCACAAGAAAGCCTAGTGGTAGTAGCCAAATTATATTTACAAACAACACTGCCAACGTTACCGGAAAATGCCTACCGTAACGCCTCGCTGCAAATTGATAAGCATGGCTGCGATGCGCCTCGTACAGTTTCTCCCCTCTTAATAGCCGACAGAAAAGAGTAAACGTCGCGTCGACAATGAAAACACCTAGAAAAATCAACCAACTCCAAAATAACGATGGATTAGTCCAAGCAGCCTGCAGGGCAAGCAAACCAAGAACTAATCCAAGAAATCCGCTACCTGCATCGCCCATAAAAATTCGAGCAGGGGGAAAGTTCCAGTACAAAAAACCCAAGACCGCAAGAGCCAGGCCCAAAGGAGCCCAAGCTAAGTCATAGCTACCAACTATCCAATATAAGCCTGCGCCAGCTAAACAAACAAACACCGCCTCAATGGCAGCCAGACCGTCAATACCATCCATAAAATTATATAAATTAAGCATCCATACTAAATAAAAAACTGCAAAGATATGTCCTGCCCATGCCAATTCAACATATACATTAAGTATAAGCATAGATGGCATCCCACCCAATAATGCCACCCCCAAAATTGCGGCTGTAAAGTGCCCCAATAATCTCCAGCGAGCGGGAATATGCCCATGGTCATCGAGAAACCCGATAACGGCAACCATCCCCCCTGTAACTGTAAGAGCTAACATAGTAAAAAATTGCAGATTACTGGTAATCTCTAAAACGATGGCACTGATTATAAAAACAACAACGATAGCCACCCCTCCGCCCCTAGGAGTGGGAACAGTATGAGAGCTTCGGGAGTTAGGTATATCAATAAGGCTATTAGATAAAGCGTATCTGCGTAAAACTGCAGTCCCCATCAAGGAACCAACAAACGAAAAGAACATCACCCAGTACACATTGCTCATACGCTTTTTTCCACAAAGACTGCCGCGGTTCTTTTTAACGCCTCGTTAACGTTTACTGCGGGACGCCAACCTAAGAGAAGGCAGGTCTTACTTATATCAACCTGCAAGCTTCCACATAGGCGTTGCGAAATTGCCTTACGTCCTAAGAGAGTTAAAAATAATCTAAGCATACTACTTGGAAATGGAAAAACTCGGCTTTTTACACCCAATGCATTTGCTGCTTTCGCCAACAACTCACTTGTAGAGAGATCTTCATCATCACTAACAAGAAAAGTTTGATTTGCAGCACTCTCATGATGCATAGACAGAATAACTAGATCAATTAAATTTTCAATAAAAACCAGACTACGCTTATTGTTAATCGACCCTAAAGGCAAGGGGACCCCTCGCTTAACCCACGCAAGCATAGCCTCAAAATTTGCTTTTACTCCTGGTCCATAAACCAGTGTAGGACGAATAATTACCACCTCCATACCAGTTTTCAAAGCGAGCTGGCGGAGAGCAACTTCAGCCTCATGTTTGGATACACCATATGGATCAACTGGGTTAACTGGATCATCTGCACAATAAGGTCGTGCAAGGCTAGTAGCCTCTCCATTAACTTTTATGGAGCTAATAAAAACAAAGCGACGCACACCGGCCTCAGCGGCTTGACGCGCCAACTTCAAAGTACCATGAAAGTTTACTCTTCTATATTCGTCTAGAGCAGTAGCGGAACTTTCGTTCATCACATGCACTCGTGCAGCAGCGTGAACAACTATAGATACGCCGGCCAAAGCTACAGCCCAGTCCGTTTCCGGGGATACATTGGCAGCATATACATTATTTGATATAAGCTGCAAATCACCTTCAGAGCGAAAAACTGATATGGGAATATAAGCCTCATGTAAAGTAAGTGCACGAACTAAGCAGCCCCCGACAAACCCTGCTGCCCCCGTTACCATGACGCGCTGTTTTTCCTCAAAGACTTCGTCCATCAACTTATAAACGCCTTATACTCTTTCAGCAGCAACTCCGAGCATCTGGAAGAACTAAAATTTTCCGAGGCTCGACGGTGTGCCTCAGCGCCCATAGAGTATCTCATCGATGGATTAGACAATAGCGTCCAGATCCCTTCTTCCAGAGATACGGGATCTGCAACTTTAACTAGCAAACCTGTCAGCCCGTCTAAAATCGCATCAGACAAACCATAGATATCGGTCCCTACTGAAGGGATCCCCATCGCCCCCGCTTCAATGATAACCGTGCCAAATCCTTCACGGTAACTAGGCAAACATAGCAAGTCTGCGACGGCCATATATCGTTCAGGCTCGCGGTCGTAACCGACAACTTTAACATGCGACTTTATATATTCAGGAATGCTATCAATAATTAGTTGACCTTCAGGCTCAGAAGGCCCAACCAGCACAAGAAATACATCACTGTCTTTCGCAGATATCCTCTCGAAAGCCTGAACTAACTCACTAATCCCTTTATCCGGTGTTATTCGGCCAACATATAGAACCACCTTGCTACTTTCTGAAATACCAAGTTTTGACCTCAAATCCAAGCATGTACTTTCTGGAAAGTATTTCTTATTGAATCTTTCTAAATCTATACCCGCGAGCGACCCAGCCCCCAGAACTGATATTCTCTCTGGCTTAATAATACCATTCGAAATTAGAAATTTCATTTGGCTATGGCTATCTGCATAACAGTGCGTATTGAGTATACCGACAAGCTTATCGCACGCTCTTAGAAGTGAGCGTTTTAAACCAGACATAGTTACCCATGGCTGCCCAGTAAATGTATGCAATCGAACGGACCGTCTAGCAAACAGACCCGCAATAGAACATAACAATCCTGCTTTCGGTGTAGTTGAGTGAATTATATCAAAATTATATTTTCGAAAAGCCTTTATCAAAAGAAACAAACTTAAAATATCTTTTTTAATATTAATTTTACGTTCAATATTAATTGGTAAAAAATTAAATCTCTTATTTTCGAGCAACCTACCAACCGATTCATCAGCACTTGAAATGGCCGTCAAATCAACGCCAGACATTGCCAACTGCTCAAATTGAGTCTCTAGTTGCGTCACTATGAAAAACGAAACTGTGGAAACCCTAGCAACCCTGATTGCTTCTTTTGTCACCCACTAAGCCCTCGCCCGATTAAAACTCAAACCAAAAAAATAACGTCGCCACTCATAAACCCCAACCTTATCCAACGGCGAGAAAATAGCATATTTATGAAAAAAAGTCACCGAACAGGGTGATACCTACGAACAAGGACAAGTATTTAATTAGCATCAATTATTTTAAATACTCAAAAAAAAACAACTTTCGAGAACTTGCGCGAAGTATACAAAATTAAAATTGGATAAAATACCCAAAAACAAAGACCAATCCGATCACTATAAAAAAAGAAACCAAGGTGCACACATGAAAAAGATAAAGCCCAGACCCATTTGATAGATTGAATAACCTGAGAATCAGAATTAAAGCTACCAGCAGCGAGAAATACATCCAAAAGCCACATCGCCAGTTAGCAATAAGAAATAGCAAAAGAAAATGTTATTAGAAAAAATAGTGTTTGATGCCCCCCCCAAAAAACAAAAAAACTCATCAGCAAAACGAATGAAGTTTCTATTGTTTGAAAAGGGTTATCAACCCCGCATCCAGATAGTCATATAACTTTATATAAAACCAAGTATCGCTATCTGTATAAAATTAACGTACAGCAATACTCTGAGAAACAAATCCTATGGCCCGCAGCACCACAAAAAACTCAGCTAAACACAATACCTCTTTAAGCGACCTTGATTTCGCCAAAAGCATTTAGAGTGCTAAAAAACAAAAAAAGAGATAACTATATAAACATCCAAACCATAGAGATTTCGATAAGTCATCTCTTCTCCAAATTATCGATTTTTCAATTTAGGACCAACCAGCCTTCGCACACCAAGTGTGTTGAGTACTTTTTTGGGCCGGAGGCAATATATATTGCGCAGCAAGAACAATGAACGTTTCAGCGAAAATCTATTAGTAGATCTTAGCATAGCCAAAAACGTAACAAAGTAGTTCGCATATAGATCACATCGTAAAACTTTATAGCTATCAAAATAACGCTCAATATCATCAAAATAGATAGAGTATGCCTTTAACTTTCCTGATTGTGTGGATAGATACGAACCCGCAGATGGATTGCATCTATACTTAACCAAAGTTTGGTTTATATAAACAGCTTTTCCTTCGGGAATTAAAGAGTCCATAGCAAAAAACCACTCCATAAACTCACGATTTATAACCGTTTTCCTTGAGCTTCTTCTATATGCATACGAACTATGGACAGCAACTGACCCCCAACGAGCAAGCTCCTCCCCCGAAACATCTATTGATCTTTCGGCAGAGTCTGGAAATTGTGTATCAGACAAGTATTTATCATCATCAGAAAAGTATACTGCTTTATGGAAGACGACATTGACTTGGGCATCTTCCTGAAACTCCTTATATTGAAGAGCTAACTTTCCAGGGAGCATTACATCATCACCATCAAAATGGAAAACGATGTCGCCTGAAGCCATTGAGTGTAAACCAAGATAGTTTAAGGCAGGCCCTACATTTTCTGAGCGGAGGTTTAGTTTGAGTCTCCCCTCATGCAAACGAGAGTACTCAAGAAGAACCTCTTGAGTTCTATCAGTAGAACAATCATCAGAGACTATAACTTCACACTCGAAATTTATTTCTTGCGACAGGATACTATCAAGACACTCTACAATATAGCGTTCTTGATTGTAGCAAGATACGACGACAGTAGCTGATAACATTATACTTCCCTTCTCCTATAGAGAAAAAAACCTGATACGGCAACCACAAAATATACAATATTCATCAACAAAGTAGCTAGGAATACACCTTTTAGACCGAGCCCCAAATTAAGAAAAATAGAGCTGGCACTAAAAAAGAATATCCCCTGCAGCAGTTCGCTTACGATATAGATTTTCAGTGCAGCCTTGGCTATAACTACAAAACCGATAACATAAGTCGAAACACGAAAAAAATCCGCAATTAATTGATACTTAATCAATGACTCTAATGACTCAAACTCACTCGATAATATTATTGGTATAATTTGCACTCTTAATAAAAAGAAAATGCTCGCCCCAAAAAGAAAAACAAACATCACGACTGCCATGAACCTCAACACTAAACTTGCGATTTCTTTTCTATTATTACTTCCTGAGATTGTAGGCATAAAATAGACTGCAAGGAATATGGTAAAAAAACCCATATATGCACTTGAAACTTTAATCGCCCCTTGCCATATTCCAGCTGACGCATAGCCTATGTGATTGATAATCTGTTGCCGAACTAGTATCTCTATCAGAGGTACGCTCACTGCTCCCACCAGGGCCATGGAAGTAAAAACGGATAGCCTTCTTATAGCTAGCGCATTAATCTTTGTTTTAATTTTGGCTCTAAAGAAAAAAGACCTACGATAAAAAAAATATGCTGGAATTGAATAAATAAGAAACATCAAAACCATTGAAATTGCGGCACCTACCAGCTGATAAAATCCAATTAGGAACCAGCTGATCGGTACAACTAGAACATTTCCTGATATCTGAATAAGTGCATATGTTTTAGTATCACGCAGCCCATTAGCGACACCGCACACTAGATTAACAAATGCAAAACCAAACTGAGCAAAAAATAAAAAAACTATTATTTTATAATATTCCTCGCTCTTAAAAATATAACCCGAGATATCTCGCGAAAAACAAACTCCAACTATACAAAAAAAAGTACAAAACAAAAGAGAGTATAATTTTGCTGAACCAATAAACTCAGCCAACCGTCGAGGTTGTTTTTTATACTCTGCTACATATTTGATCACTCCATTAGATATGCCGCCACCGGCCATCAGAGATAGCATAGCAACGAGGCTCATAAAGTTACCCAGCAACCCCATACCACCAGCACCTAAATAAACCGCAATCAGTTTTATCAAAATAAAACCAACTGCGATTTTAGATGTTTGAGAGGCGACAGTTAAAGCAGCACTCTGGAATGCATGTTTTCGACTAACTAAAATTCGACTTGCATTACTAGCAACATGCATTGACAGCCTCGACGACAGCATCCACTACAGTAGTTCTCTCGAGATCAGTCATTCCATACCAAATTGGAAGTCTGATTAAACGCTCGCTCTCAGATGTTGTAAATTTATCCTTACCAACAAAAGCACCAAGTCGAATACCCGCTGGAGCAGAGTGCAATGGAATATAGTGGAATACCGCACCAATCCCATTATTTTTTAAATACTCTAAGACCTTTGTCCTAATACCAATATCAGGAAGCTTAACGTAAAACATATGAGCATTACTTATACATTCTGCGGGAATTATAGGGAGCTCTAGCTTCCCATTAGCTGAAAGCTCACTGAGTTTTTCATAAAAAAATCTCCATGTTTTAATCCTAGACTCTTTTATTTCTTCAACTTTTTCAAGCTGGCCATACAGATAAGCTGCTTGAAGTTCCCCAGGAAGGTAACTACTGCCCAAATCCACCCAAGTATACTTATCAATCATTCCTCGAAAAAATAGATTTCTATTCGTCCCTTTCTCTCGAATGACTTCAGCCCTGAGTATAAAACTTTCATCATTTATAATTAATAAGCCGCCTTCGCCACCACTTGTATAGTTTTTTGTTTCATGAAAACTATAAGCTGCCATATGCCCTATTGTCCCTAAGGGTCTTCCTTTATAGAAAGATGTCATTCCCTGTGCGGCATCTTCAATCACATACAATCCATAATGATTTGCTATACCCATTATTGTATCCATTTCACAAGCAACACCGGCATAATGAACTGGAACTATGGCTTTGGTATTCTTTGAGATAGCCGCTTCAATAAGCGTCTCATCAATATTCATCGTATCTGGACGAATATCTACAAAAATAATTTTTGCCCCCCTTAGAGCAAACGCATTCGCCGTACTTACGAAAGTATAGCTAGGCATAATTACTTCATCGCCCGGCTGAATATCGATTAACAAAGCAGACATTTCTAAAGCTTGAGTGCAGGAAGGGGTTAATAGAGCTTTTTTGCATCCCAAACTTTCTTCAAACCACTTTTGGCAAAGGATGGTGAATTTTCCATCACCGGACATCTTATCACTACGCATAGCTGATATCACATACTGATCTTCACTTCCAGTATATGGTGGCTTGTTGAATGGGATATTCATTTTTCGTTTACATCCTTTAGCCAAAATACTTTTACATTTATTTAAAATAGTTAACCAATCTATAACTCATTACAAGCATATAACTTAAAACTTACCACCCAACAATAAAGATATTTCACATAAAGTATAAAATCATCTTGATTCCGTAGCATATACGAATAGTTTTTCAGCATCCTGCAACTGTTAGCTAGCTTACGCCAGTTTCACAACATGTGGCTTGCACTCAATAACATTTAAATTATACACAACTATCGGAAAATCTTAACCTTTACGGACTATTTTTAGCCTTGGATGGTCAAAATTCCACGCTCCCTTCCTCTCTGCAAAAGCTCATCGCGCGAGAGACGCCCCTTCATCATGCACACGAAAGCGACTTCTTATAATGATAAAGAGTAACAGACAGAGCCCCCCCCCTAACCCCGCCCCTACGAGAACCTCAATCAGGCTGATGAACATTTTTTATGGGTGTATGGGATTACCTATGCTGGCCATAGGTCCGTCTTTCAAACAAACTGATAATTCATCAGACTCAACAACCACTGAACTATAAAATATTCTTTGAACTAGTAGATATCGAAGCTCGTCAGCAAATAAACCCTTGTCTTTATTTTCTTCATTTCCTGCTTCAATAGTTTTCTTCTTAAGCGAAACCGAAGCCCCTGTACCATTTAGTGTAGAGCCCAACGCAAATATACTTGAGACATCTCACGCCCCCCCTAAGATCATCTACAGCTTCCTCCCCTTCAACCTCTCGCCGAATATCAATTTGTTTTGCCTAATAACTAGCTCGCATAGCAGCATCTGCATTTATATTAGACGCAACCTCACTTGCAGTCTTCCTCATAACAAGATCATATAACCCCCCAGCAAAAACACCAAGTCTTCTCCCTCAGGACCTCTAAAAGTCACAAGAACCGATTTAGGAGTCTCATTATCTTTAGAATCATTTCCTGCAGCTCGTTTTATAAATAGTTCATTAAACGAGATTCTCTCAGAGAACTCCTCATAGCTATTTATGCTTGAGTTAATTTTATATTTTTGCTCACTTTAGACTACCTCAGAATATGCTCCCAGAAAACTCTCTAAGATAGTTATCAGATCGAGCGTTACGAATAAATGTAGAGTAAATTTTAGCGATCGTTTCACGTATAGTATCTTCATCTTTCAGAAAGCTATAACCGATAATCGAAACGTCCCTAACCCCTGGTGGGTACAATAAAATTCGAGCTTCGTAAGCTGGCTTGATAATAAAATCGAAAACAGTAAAAATAAACGTCACAACTAATATACTGAATAAAAACAGCAACCGTTCAAACCATAAAATCCTTAGCAAGGTGAAGAGCTTTATTCGAATAGGGGAGAAAACCTCAGAGTGATCTGTTTCTATAGCCATTTAAAGACTCTGAGCAGCACATTGATAATAACTAGCCATTCCCGGACCAAGATTCACTTATGGATATATAGAATATAAAAATACTCCACCTTAACCAACATTCAAGCAGAGATAACTTTAATATTTATCTTATAATTTTAAAATATATATCTGCAACTTCAAAAAACAGAATTCAAAATGAGCAACATATAACTTTAAGTACAACTTTCATTATTTAACTTTCTTCTTCATTGACACGATCTCTCAACTCTTTACCCGGTTTGAAATGAGGCACAAACTTGCCATCCAGACTGACTGATTGACCAGTTTTTGGATTTCTGCCTACGCGAGGAGCACGATAGTGAAGAGAGAAACTACCAAATCCTCGAATCTCAATTCGATCACCGGTAGCCAGACACTGTGACATCTGTTCAAGCATGGTCTTTATCGCCAACTCGACATCCTTGGATGAGAGCAGCCCTTGATGGGTGACAATTCGTTCGATCAACTCCGACTTCGTCATATTTTTCCCTTCTTTTTCAAGCAGCTAGGTCAGTGCTTCAAAGGTTTTAGCATGCTCTGAGGGTTTTGAACAGCCCATCTACCACACTGATACAAACTCCTTTTTTGCAGAAGATGCAGTGACAAAAACGCAAAGCGGCCCTATCGACACATGACCAACATCGTTCGAGTCAGATAACCCGCCGGATTCCAACCGAAAGGATAATCCCCCTCCTCATCCTTGGCATCACTGGATTTTGTAATGACCTTGTAGCCATTGGCCTTACACTCACGTGCAGCACGCTTGTAGCATTTGTCCCAATCCGACCCCAGCCCCGAACAGTCGATCTCTATGCCACTGCCCCCGCGCACCGCATGGGTCTTTACACTGGTCGTACACCCTGCCAAAAGAAGAATCAAAACCACTACACCCAACCTGCTCATACTCTTCCTTAAGGCAGCTTATGCTACTTGAATACTGCACCCATTGGGTAAGCCTAGACCCTGACACGGCAGCCAACCCACCTAAGAAAGAGACAACTCATTGCACAGATTGGTTTCCCCAGCACTCCGCTGAGCTTCTCGAATTTCAGGCATAAAAAAGGGCGACCGAAGTCGCCCTTTTTATGGTCTGACAGAACTTAGTTCTGCTTTTCCATTTGTGCACGCAGCAGGTCACCCAGAGTGGTAGGACCAGCAGCGATATCCGAAGCAGCTGGCTTGTCGCGCAGGCTCTGGATAGCTTCTTTCTCGTCTTCAACGTCTTTCGACTTGATCGAGAGCTGGATTACACGGCTCTTACGGTCAACGCTGATGATCTTGGCTTCAACTTCTTCGCCTTCTTTCAGAACGTTACGCGCATCTTCGATGCGGTCACGGCTGATTTCGGAGGCTTTCAGAGTAGCTTCGATATCGTTAGCCAGGGTGATGATGGCGCCTTTGGCGTCAACTTCTTTTACAACACCCTTAACGATTGCGCCTTTGTCGTTCTCTTGGACGTACTCGGAGAACGGATCGCTTTCCAGTTGCTTGATACCCAGAGAGATACGCTCGCGCTCTGGGTCAACCGACAGGATAACGGTGTCCAGCTCGTCGCCCTTCTTGAAACGGCGTACGGCTTCTTCGCCCACTTCGTTCCAGGAGATGTCGGACAGGTGAACCAGACCGTCGATGCCGCCGTCCAGACCAATGAAGATACCGAAATCGGTGATCGACTTGATGGTGCCGGAGATCTTATCGCCCTTGTTGAACTGGCCAGAGAAGTCTTCCCATGGGTTGGACTTGCACTGCTTGATGCCGAGGGAGATACGACGACGCTCTTCGTCGATGTCCAGAACCATAACTTCCACTTCGTCGCCGACTTGTACGACTTTCGAAGGGTGGATGTTCTTGTTGGTCCAGTCCATTTCCGAAACGTGTACCAGGCCTTCCACGCCTTCTTCCAGCTCAGCGAAGCAGCCGTAGTCGGTCAGGTTGGTTACACGAGCGGTAACGCGGGTGCTTTCTGGGTAACGAGCCTTGATAGCAACCCATGGATCTTCGCCCAGTTGCTTCAGGCCCAGGGAAACACGATTGCGCTCGCGATCGTACTTCAGAACCTTGACATCGATCTCGTCGCCAACGTTGACGATTTCGGAAGGATGCTTGATACGCTTCCAAGCCATGTCGGTGATGTGCAGCAGGCCATCGACGCCACCCAGATCGACGAATGCGCCGTAATCGGTGAGGTTCTTGACGATACCTTTGACTTGCTGACCTTCCTGCAGGGATTCCAGCAGAGCTTCACGCTCAGCGGAGTTCTCGGCTTCGAGGACGCTGCGGCGGGAAACGACAACGTTGTTGCGCTTCTGGTCGAGTTTGATGACTTTAAACTCGAGCTCTTTGCCTTCCAGGTGCGTGGTGTCGCGCACTGGACGGACGTCAACCAGAGAACCTGGCAGGAACGCACGGATGCCGTTAACGTCGACAGTGAAGCCGCCTTTAACCTTACCGTTGATAACGCCCTTGACCACTTCTTCGGCTGCGAAGGCTGCTTCCAGAACGATCCAGCATTCAGCGCGCTTGGCTTTTTCACGGGAGAGCTTGGTTTCACCAAAGCCGTCTTCAACCGAATCCAGAGCAACGTGAACTTCATCACCAACATTGATGGACAGTTCGCCAGCATCGTTGTAGAACTGCTCAAGCGGGATCAGCGCTTCAGACTTCAGACCAGCGTGAACGGTTACCCAACGCGCTTGGTAGTCGATGTCGACGATAACACCGGTGATGATGGAGCCTGCCTGAAGGTTCAGGGTTTTTAGGCTTTCTTCAAAGAGTTCCGCAAAGCTTTCGCTCATTTTAATTCCTGTTGATAAGGGCGAAGAATCCGCCCATCTGCCACATCCCAGACGATGTGGGTTACGTTCATATAAAAGAACGATCGCAGGACTATGACTGGTCCCCTGCAATCCCTCTTGTTCACCCGGCAATATCGCGAATGGCGATTTCACTCAAGATGCGTTGCAACACCTGATCGATGGACAACTCCGTAGAATCCAGCTGTATGGCGTCAGCCGCCGGCTTGAGCGGGGCCACCGCTCGCTGGGTATCGCGCTCATCACGCGCACGTATCTCATCTAGCAGACTCGACAGACTAACACCATCGACCTTTCCCTTCAACTGCAAGTAACGGCGACGAGCACGCTCCTCGGCACTGGCAGTCAGGAAAATCTTCAACGGAGCGTCGGGAAACACCACGGTTCCCATGTCACGGCCATCGGCAACCAACCCTGGCGGCTCCTGAAAGGCACGCTGACGCTGCAGCAGGGCGTCTCGCACAGCAGGCAACGCCGCAACCTGAGAAGCCCAGGCCCCGACCTGCTCGTTGCGCAGGTCATCCGTCACGTCATCACCCTCAAGAATGATCCGCTGCGGATGGTTCTCAGTAGCTCCGAGAAACTGCACATCCAGGTGAGCTGCCAACAATTTCAGCGACTCTTCGTTGGTCAGATCGACGCCATGATTGCGCGCAGCGAACGCCAGCAGCCGGTACAGCGCTCCGGAGTCCAGCAGACACCAGCCCAGATGCTTGGCCAGCTTGCCAGCAATGGTGCCCTTACCCGAACCACTCGGCCCATCGATGGTGATCACCGGCGCCTTGATATTCACGACTGAGCCTCTTGCGCGACACGGATCCCCACCTGCGCGCAAAGCGCAAGGAAGTTCGGGAACGAGGTCGCGACGTTGGCGCAGTCATGAATGCGGATCGGCGCGTTGGCGCGCAGCGAGGCAACACTGAAAGCCATGGCGATACGGTGGTCACCATGCCCATGAACCTCCCCGCCACCGATCTGGCCACCCTCGATGATGATGCCGTCCGGGGTCGGTTCGCACTTGACCCCCAGGGTCAGCAGGCCATCAGCCATCACCTGGATACGGTCAGACTCCTTGACCCGCAGTTCTTCAGCGCCACGCAGCACCGTGCGCCCTTCGGCGCAAGCGGCCGCGACGAACAACACAGGGAACTCATCGATTGCCAGCGGCACCAACTCTTCGGGAATCTCGATCCCCTTGAGCTTGGCGGCGCGCACATGCAGATCGGCAACCGGCTCGCCACCCACTTCGCGCTGGTTTTCCAGGCGAATGTCAGCGCCCATCAACCGCAGGATATCGATCACACCTGTACGGGTCGGGTTGATCCCCACGTGCTCCAGCACCAGTTCGGAACCTTCGGCAATGGATGCAGCCACCAGGAAGAACGCCGCGGAAGAAATGTCCGCAGGCACTTCAATATGGGTTGCCTTGAGCTTGCCGCCGGATTCGACCGAGGCCGTGGCGCCATCGACACTCACCGAGTAGCCGAAGCCACGCAGCATGCGCTCGGTATGGTCACGGGTCGGAGCCGGCTCGGTGACCGTGGTTTTCCCTTCGGCATATAAACCTGCCAACAACAGGCAGGACTTAACCTGTGCACTGGCCATCGGCAAGGTGTAGGTCAGCCCCTTGAGCTTGTGACCGCCACGAATCACCATCGGCGGGCGACCCTCGGCAGCCGTCTCAATGACCGCGCCCATTTCCCGCAGCGGGTTCGCCACACGATTCATCGGACGCTTGGACAGGGACGGATCGCCAGTCAACGTGCTGTCGAAGCTTTGTGCAGCCAGCAAGCCCGACAACAGGCGCATCGAGGTACCGGAGTTCCCCAGGTAGATCGGCCCTGGAGCCGGCTTCAAGCCGTGCAAGCCAACACCATAAATGGTCACACGACCATGATGCGGCCCTTCGATGACCACGCCCATGTCGCGGAAAGCCTGCAAGGTTGCCAGAGCATCTTCGCCCTCGAGGAAACCTTCCACTTCAGTGGTGCCCTCAGCCAGCGAGCCAAGCATGATCGAGCGGTGAGAAATCGACTTGTCGCCCGGTACACGAATCCGCCCAGACAGGCGGCCACCAGGATTTGCCAGGAAAATCAGATCGTTGGAGTTCATAGCGTCCACATAGGCCCGGCGGGCCAGGATTTTACCGAAATGCTCGCGGGCAACCCGGGCGCGAGTGAATACGCCCAACAATTGATGCCCGTCCCCTGCATCGACCGCGTCACGCAGAGCGTCGAGGTCGTTGCGAAATGTATCGAGTGTGCGCAGTACCGCCTCGCGATTGGCAAGGAAGATGTCGTGCCACATGACCGGGTCGCTGCCGGCGATTCTCGTGAAATCGCGGAACCCGCCCGCAGCGTAACGGAAGATATCGAGATTTTCACTGCGCTTGGCCAGGGAATCGACCAGACCGAACGCCAGCAGGTGCGGCAAATGGCTGGTCGCCGCCAGGACTTCATCGTGACGCTCGACCTGCATGTGCTCGACATCCGCCCCCAGCTCACGCCAAAGCCTGTCGACCAGGTCCAGCGCCGCGGCATCAGTCTGCTCCAGAGGCGTCAGGATCACCTTGTGTCGACGAAACAGCTGCGCGTTGGAGGCTTCCACACCACTCTGCTCGGAGCCCGCAATGGGGTGCCCCGGGACAAAACGTGCAGGCATGCCGCCAAAAGCTTCTTGTGCAGCGCGCACCACATTGCCTTTGGCGCTACCGACGTCGGTCAGCACCGCCTGGCCCAGATCCATCCCGGCAAGCAGAGCCAGCAGCTTTTCCATGGCCAGGATCGGCACCGCCAGTTGAATCACATCGGCACCCTGGCAAGCCAGGACCAGATCCTCTTCACAGCGATCCACCACCCCCAGTTCGACCGCCAACTGGCGGGACTGCGGATCCAGATCGACACCGACTACCTCACGACACAGGCCACTTTCACGCAAACCCTTGGCAAAGGAACCGCCAATCAACCCCAGGCCGATCACCACCAGGCGACCGATCATAGGCACAGCAGATTGCATTGGAATGACATCAAGCACGGGCCAGAACCTTGGCCAAAGCCTCAAGGAAACGAGTATTTTCCGCCGGCAGGCCGATGGTGATGCGCAAATGATTTGGCATGCCGTAGTTGGCCACCGGACGCACGATCACCCCCTCGCGCAACAACCCCTGGAAGATCGGCGCAGCCTCACGCCCCAGGTCCACGGCAATGAAATTGCCCTTGGAAGGAATCCAGCTCAGGCCCAGATCACGGAACCCCGCCTCCAACTGCTGCATGCCGGCCTCGTTAAGACGACGACTCTCGGCCAGGTAGTCCACATCCTCAAGTGCGGCGCAAGCCGCAGCCAAGGCCAAGCTGTTGACGTTGAAAGGCTGGCGCACGCGGTTCAGCACATCCGCCACCACCGGGGTCGACAGCCCATAACCGACCCGCAGGGCCGCCAGGCCATAGGCCTTGGAGAAGGTTCGCGAAACCAGCAGGTTCGGGTAGGCCGCCAGGAAGTCCAGGCCATCCGGCAGGTCGCTGCCTTCGGCGTACTCGATATAGGCCTCGTCCAGCACCACCAGCACGTGGGCCGGTACATCCTGCAAGAACTCGTCCAGCTCCTCGGCACCTAACCAGGTACCGGTCGGGTTGTTCGGGTTGGCGATGAACACTACACGGGTCCGATCATCGATCGCCTTGAGCATGGCTGGCAGGTCATGCCCCCAGCTCTTGGCCGGAACCACGCGAGCCTGGGCTCCGACAGCCTGGGTAACGATGGGGTAGACGGCAAATGCGTGCTCGCTGAACACCGCATTCAAGCCAGGCGCCAGGTAGGCACGAGCCACCAGCTCCAGAATGTCGTTGGAACCGTTGCCCAGGGTCACCTGGGCGATTTCTACGCCGCAGCGCTCGGCCAGCAGGGACTTGAGGGCAAAACCGTTGCCATCCGGATAACGGGTCAGCTCGGCAAGCTCGTCACGAATCACCGCCAGGGCCTTGGGGCTGGCGCCCAGCGGGTTTTCATTGCTCGCCAGCTTGACGATGGTGGCCGGATCGATGTCCAGCTCACGGGCCAGTTCGTCCACGGGCTTGCCCGGAACGTAAGGCGAAAGTTGTTGCACGCCTGGTTGTGCCAGTGCGAGGAAGTCGCCACTCATTGTTAAAGCCTCAGAGAACCGCTTTCGGGTAGGAACCCAGCACCTTGAGTGCTACTGCTTCCTGACTGATCTTTTCCAGCACACCCTTGACCAACGGATCACGGTGGTGGCCGACGAAGTCGATGAAGAACACATAGGTCCATTTGCCACTGCGCGAAGGCCGGGTCTCGATTCGCGTCAGGTCGATGCCATTGTCGTGGAAGGGCACCAACAGCTCGTGCAAGGCACCGGGCTTGTTGCTCATGGACACGATGATCGAGGTCTTGTCGTCGCCGGTCGGCGGCACTTCCTGATTACCGATCATCAAAAAGCGCGTGGAGTTGTCCGGACGATCCTCGATTTTCTCTGCCAGGCGCGTCAGGCCATACAGGCCTGCCGCCATGTCGCCGGCGATCGCCGCCGAATTCCACTCGCCCTTGACCCGCTTGGCCGCCTCGGCGTTGCTGGACACCGCCACGCGCTCGACATTCGGGTAATGGGCGTCCAGCCACTTGCGGCACTGGGCCAGGGACTGGGCATGGGAATAGATGCGACTGATGCTGTCGGTCTTGGTGTTCTCGCCCACCAGCAGATGATGGTGAATGCGCAGTTCGACTTCACCGCAGATCACCATGTCGTGCTCGAGGAAGCTGTCGAGAGTGTGGTTCACCGCACCCTCGGTGGAGTTTTCCACCGGCACCACGCCGAAGTTCACGGCGCCGGCCGCCACTTCACGGAACACCTCGTCGATCGCCGCCATCGGCTTGCTGATCACCGCATGACCGAAGTGCTTCATGGCCGCGGCTTGGGTGAAGGTACCTTCAGGACCGAGGTAGGCCACTTTCAATGGCTGCTCCAGGGCCAGGCACGAAGACATGATTTCGCGGAACAAGCGCGCCATCTCTTCATTGCCCAGCGGCCCCTGGTTGCGCTCCATCACCCGCTTGAGCACCTGGGCTTCACGCTCGGGACGATAGAACACCGGCACTTCGCCTTCGGCGAGGGAGCCCATCTTGACCCGCGCCACTTCCTGGGCACAGCGCGCGCGTTCACTGATCAGCTCCAGGACCTTCTCGTCCAGGGCGTCAATACGCAGGCGCAGGGCCTTGAGTTCTTGCTCAGACATCAGCCGTGTTCCTTCTCGAACTCCGCCATGTAGGCCACCAGCGCATTGACTGCGTTGATGTCCACGGCGTTGTAGATGGAAGCGCGCATGCCACCCACCGAGCGGTGGCCCTTGAGGTTCAACAGGCCGCAAGCCTCGGCGCCCACCAGGAACGGTTTGTCCAGGCGATCGTCGGCCAGACGGAACGGTACGTTCATCCAGGAGCGGTCGGTCTTGTTGATCGGGTTGCTGTACAGGCCGCTGGCGTCAATGAAATCGTACAGGGTGCGCTGCTTGGCCTCATTGAGCTTGGCGATGGCTTCAACCCCGCCCTGCTCCTTGAGCCATTCGAACACCAGGCCGGACAGATACCAGGCCAGGGTCGGCGGCGTGTTGTACATCGAGCCGTTGTCCGCCGCGACCTTGTAGTCGAGCATGGTCGGGCACAGCGAACGGGCGCGTCCCAGCAGGTCTTCGCGAATGATGTTCACCAGGATGCCGCTGGGGCCGATATTCTTCTGCGCGCCAGCGTAGATCATGCCGAAACGGGAGATATCCACAGGGCGCGAGAGGATGTCGGACGACATGTCGGCCACCAGAGGAACGTCGCCGGTTTCCGGGATCCAGTTGAATTCCAGGCCGCCAATGGTTTCGTTCGGCGCGTAATGCACGTAGGCCGCATCTTGCGACAGCTGCCATTCGTTCTGGCCGGGAATTGCGAAATAGTTGTAAGGCTTGGCAGTGGCCGCCACATTCACCTGCCCGTAGCGGGAGGCTTCTTCAATGGCTTTCTGCGACCAGATACCGGTGTCGACATAGTCGGCCTTGCCACCCTCGGGCAGCAGGTTCAGTGGGATCTGGGCAAATTGCTGGCTGGCGCCGCCTTGCAGAAACAGCACTTTATAGTTCGAGGGGATATTCAGCAGATCACGCAGATCCTGCTCGGCCTTGGTGGCAATGGATACGAACTCATCGCTGCGATGGCTCATTTCCATGACCGACAGGCCCTTGCCATGCCAATCCAGCAATTCGGCCTGGGCACGCAACAGGACAGCTTCAGGTAGCGCAGCGGGACCTGCGCAGAAGTTATAGGCTCGTTTGCTCACATCCACTCTCGCTATGCATTCACGGTAGCGGACAGAGCAAACACTCTGCCCTGCTACGATTTATTTAGTCTTGCGACTCTTCTTCGCCTGCGGCGTCTGCCTGTTGGCCTTCGGCTGCCTCATCGGTATCGGCAACCGCATCCAGCACGGCTCCCTCGAATTCAGCACCCTCTTCACCTTCGAACTCTTCGCCCTCGATTTCCGATGGCTCCTGCACCCGCTCCAGGCCCACCAGGGTTTCATCGCTGGCCAGCTTGATCAGGGTCACGCCTTGAGTGTTACGGCCCAGGCTCGACACTTCGTCGACACGGGTACGCACCAGGGTGCCCTGATCGGAAATCAGCATGATCTCCTCACCATCCAGCACTTGCACCGCGCCAACCAGGCGACCGTTACGCTCGTTGCTGACCATGGCGATAACGCCCTGGCCGCCACGCTTGTACTCGGGGAACTCGCCAATGGCGGTACGCTTGCCGAAACCACGCTCGGAGGCGGTGAGGATCTGGCTGCCTTCTTCCGGAATCAGCATGGAAATCAGCTTCTGACCTTCCGCCAGGCGCATGCCGCGCACACCGCGAGCGGTACGGCCCATGGCGCGCACGTCGGACTCCTTGAAGCGAGTGACCTTGCCTCCGTCGGAGAACAGCATGACTTCACGCTCGCCATCGGTGATGGCGGCACTGATCAGCACGTCGCCTTCGTCCAGCTCCAGGGCGATCAGGCCCACGCTGCGCTGGCGGCTGAAGGACTCCAGCGGGGTCTTCTTCACCGTGCCGTTGGCGGTCGCCATGAAGATGTAGTGACCTTCGGTGTACTCCTCTACCGGCAGCATGGTGGTGATGTATTCACCCTCATCCAGCGGTAGCAGGTTGACCAGCGGACGACCGCGTGCCGCACGGGATGCTTCAGGAATTTCATAAGTCTTCAGCCAGTACACTTTGCCCTTGCTGGAGAACAGCAGCAGCGTGGTGTGGCTGTTGGCAACCAGCAGGTGAGCGATGTAGTCCTCATCCTTGACGCCTGTGGCCGACTTGCCTTTACCACCACGACGCTGGGCCTGGTAGGCAGCCAGCGGCTGGGTCTTGGCGTAGCCGCCGTGGGAAATGGTCACCACACGCTCTTCTTCCGGGATCATGTCACCCAGGGTCAGGTCGAGGCGGGCATCGAGAATCTCGGTGCGGCGCACGTCGCCGTATTCGGCACGGATCACTTCCAGCTCTTCGCGGATCACTTCCATCAGGCGCGTGGCGCTGTTGAGGATGCGGATCAGCTCGCCGATCTGGTTGAGGATCTCCTGGTACTCGGCCAGCAGTTTTTCGTGTTCCAGGCCAGTCAGGCGGTGCAGGCGCAACTCCAGAATGGCTTGCGCCTGTTCAGGGGACAGGAAGTACTTGCCGTCGCGCAGACCGTATTGCGGATCAAGGTTTTCCGGACGGCAGGAATCCGCACCAGCACGCTCGACCATGGTCATGACCGCGCTGGACTCCCAAGGGGTGCTGATCAGCGCTTCCTTGGCTTCCGACGGCGTCGGCGAGGCCTTGATCAGGGCGATCACCGGATCGATGTTGGACAGGGCAACGGCCTGGCCTTCAAGGATGTGGCCGCGCTCACGAGCCTTGCGCAGCTCGAACACGGTACGCCGGGTAACGACTTCACGACGGTGACGAACGAAGGCTTCCAGCAGATCCTTGAGATTGAGGATCCGCGGACGGCCGTCGATCAGCGCCACGATGTTGATGCCGAACACCGCTTGCAGCTGGGTCTGGGCGTAGAGGTTATTGAGGATCACCTCAGGCACTTCGCCACGACGCAGCTCGATCACGACGCGCATACCGTCCTTGTCGGACTCATCGCGCAGTTCAGTGATGCCTTCGAGTTTCTTCTCTTTCACCAGCTCGGCGATCTTCTCGATCAACCGCGCCTTGTTCAGTTGGTAAGGCAGCTCGGTGATGACGATCTGCTGGCGGCCGCCAACCTTGTCGATGTCTTCGATGATCGAGCGGGCACGCATATAGATGCGGCCACGGCCGGTGCGATAGGCCTCGATGATGCCTTCGCGACCGTTGATGATCGCCGCGGTCGGGAAATCCGGGCCGGGGATGTACTGCATCAGTTCGTCGACAGTCAGCTCGGGATTGTCGATCAGCGCCAGGCAACCATCGATGACTTCACCGAGGTTGTGCGGCGGAATGTTGGTCGCCATGCCCACGGCGATACCGCTGGAACCGTTGACCAGCAGGTTGGGGATCTTGGTCGGCATGACCGCCGGGATCATCTCGGTGCCGTCGTAGTTCGGCACCCAGTCCACGGTTTCCTTGTGCAGGTCGGCCAGCAGCTCGTGCGCCAGCTTGGTCATGCGAACTTCGGTGTATCGCATGGCCGCCGCGTTGTCGCCGTCGACCGAACCGAAGTTACCCTGGCCGTCTACCAGCAGGTAGCGCAGGGAGAATGGCTGGGCCATACGAACGATGGTGTCGTACACCGCGGTATCACCGTGCGGGTGATACTTACCGATCACGTCACCGACAACACGGGCAGATTTCTTGTACGGCTTGTTCCAGTCGTTACCGAGCTCGCTCATCGCGTACAGCACACGCCGGTGCACGGGCTTCAAGCCATCGCGCGCATCAGGCAGTGCCCGCCCGACGATTACGCTCATCGCGTAGTCGAGGTAGGACTGTTTCAGCTCGTCTTCGATATTGACCGGGAGGATTTCTTTGGCCAGTTCGCCCATGAGAAGCCTGATTCCTTTTTCTGGTGAAACTTCGTCACATCCATATGGGACGAACGAAGCTCGCCGCTGCAGGCCTAGTGCCATGCACCGACTTACGACAAATCAACAAGTTATGCCATGGATTTGCGCAGTGAAGGCAGCCGCGTCGGACCACCTTGGAAACCGCCGGATGTTATCACAATCGCCGCCACGCACCTATCCCCCTGACGCGCATGGAGCATAGTTAGTTGACCGGTGACAGCCTGATAAGAGACGAGAGGGGCTCAGAGGCCAAATTCGCACATAATTAAGCGCTTTTTACTGAGCTGACAGCCTTCCCGGGAAGCCGGCACCAACGACTTGCCCGGACACTTGTCAGTGCAAGCGCTTGCGGCACATCAATTGCGCCATCTTGGCCGTGTCCGGCCGCTCGACAACGCCCTTCTCGGTGACGATGGCATCGATCAGGTCCGCTGGCGTGACATCGAACAACGGATTGAGGCCTTCTATCCCCTCCCCCATGCGCTTGCCCGCGATCTCCAGCAACTCCTCGCCCGCCCGCTCTACCAAGGGAATGTCATCACCGCTGGCAAGGCCCATGTCGATGCTCGAACTGGGCGCCACCACCATGAAGCGAACACCGTGGTGCATGGCATTGACCGCCAGCTGGTAAGTGCCAATCTGGTTCGCCACATCGCCATTGGCAGTGATGCGGTCCGCCCCCACCACGACCCAGGTCACGCCCTTGGTCTTCATGATGTGCGCGGCGGCTGCATCGACATTTACCGTTACCGGAATGCCTTCGCTGGCCAGCTCCCAGGCCGTCAGGCGCGAACCCTGCAACCAGGGCCGGGTTTCATCGGCGTAGACCCGCTCCACCATACCTTCCAGCCAGGCCGCGCGAATCACCCCCAGGGCCGTGCCGAAGCCTCCGGTGGCCAGGGCGCCGGCATTGCTGTGAGTCAGCAGAGCCTGGGGGTTGCCCTGATGCCGCCGGATCAGGTCCACCCCCAGCTGAGCCATGGTCAGGTTGGCTTCGCGATCGCTCTCATGAATGGCCAGGGCTTCAGCTTCCAGCGCTGGCAACGGGTCAGCATGCTCCCTGACCCGCTCCAGGCGCTCGCGCATGCGATTGAGCGCCCAGGACAAATTCACCGCCGCAGGAGCGGCATCCGCCAGCAAGGTAAAATCCTCTTCCAGCGCCGTAAACCAGTCGCCACCTGCGACAAATCGTCCACGTGCTGCCAGAACCAGACCGTAGGCAGCGCTGATGCCAATGGCCGGCGCCCCACAGACCACCATCGAGCGAATCGCCTCGGCCACTCCAGCGGCGCTGTCATAGGCAATCCAGGACTCCTCGAAAGGCAAGGCCCGCTGATCGAGCAGGTACAGAGTGCTATCCCGCCATTCAATGGCCCTGACTTTCTCCGCAGCCAACAGACGATCGCGCATCCCTCACCCCGCACTCATGAACAAAAGCCGCCGATTATAGCGATCCCCCTGCCAGGACGCTCGGGTATACTTCGCCATCCTTTTATATAAAGCCCTGGACCGATATTCGATGCCGAACCGCGACATTGCGCTCGACCTGCTGCTGCTCCCGACCTGGCTGGTGCCGGTGGAGCCGGCCGGCGTCGTCCTCAGGGAACACGGCCTGGGCATTCGTGACGGGCACATCGTGTTCATCGGCCCACGCGCCGAGGCCTTGAAGTATCGCGCCACGGAAATCCGCGAACTGCCCGACACGCTGCTCACCCCGGGCCTGATCAACGCCCACGGGCACGCCGCCATGACCCTGTTTCGCGGCCTGGCCGATGACCTGCCGCTGATGACCTGGCTGGAAAAGCACATCTGGCCCGCCGAAGCCAAGTGGGTGGATGAAGCCTTCGTCCGCGACGGCACCGACCTGGCCATCGCCGAGCAGATCAAGGGTGGGATCACCTGTTTCTCGGACATGTACTTCTTCCCGAAGGTTGCCAGTGAACGGGTGCACAACAGCGGCATGCGAGCACAGGTCGCCATCCCCATTCTCGACTTCCCGATTCCCGGTGCCCACGATGCCGATGAAGCCATCCGCCAGGGCGTAGAGCTGTTCGGCGATCTCAAGCACCATCCGCGGATCAACATCACCTTCGGCCCTCATGCCCCCTATACCGTTGGCGACGAGAACCTGGAAAAAATCCGGATCATTGCCGAAGAACTCGACGCTGCGATCCACATGCATGTGCATGAGACCGCCCACGAGGTGCAGCAATCCGTGGAACAGCACGGTGAGCGACCGCTGGCGCGCCTGGCTCGCCTGGGCCTGCTGGGACCACGCTTCCAGGCCGTTCATATGACCCAAATCAGCGATGACGACCTGGCTTTACTGGTAGAAACCAACACCAGCGTCATTCACTGCCCGGAATCCAACCTGAAACTGGCCAGCGGCTTCTGCCCTGTAGAACGCCTGTGGCAGGCCGGAGTCAACGTGGCGGTAGGCACCGATGGCGCCGCCAGCAACAACGACTTGGACCTGCTGGGGGAAACCCGTGCCGCCGCGCTGCTGGCCAAGGCCGTGGCCGGGTCGGCTACCGCCCTGGATGCCCATCGCGCACTGCGCATGGCTACCCTCAACGGCGCCAGGGCCATGGGCCTGGAAAGCCAAGTGGGCTCCCTGGAAATCGGCAAGGCCGCAGACCTGACAGCCTTCGACCTGTCCGGCCTGGCCCAGCAGCCGATTTACGACCCGGTGTCGCAACTGATCTACGCCACCGGCCGAGACTGCGTGAAACATGTATGGGTCGCCGGCAAGCAACTGCTGGATGACCGACGCCTGACCCGCCTGGACGAGCATCAGCTGGGCGCTACCGCCCGCGACTGGGCCCGGCGCATCAGCGGCCACCACCTATAACCCGGGCCTTGAGCACAGGCTCGAGGCCCGACAGAGAATTTTCTAGCTTTGGAGCACTACCCATGAGCAACGTCGACCACGCTGAAATCGCCAAATTCGAAGCCCTGGCCCATCGCTGGTGGGACCGTGAAAGCGAGTTCAAGCCCCTGCACGACATCAACCCCCTACGGGTAAACTGGATCGACGAACGGGTCGGCCTGGCGGGCAAGAAAGTCCTCGACGTCGGTTGCGGCGGCGGCATCCTCAGCGAAGCCATGGCCCAGCGCGGCGCTACCGTGACCGGCATCGACATGGGCGAGGCCCCGCTGGCCGTGGCGCAACTGCACCAGCTGGAATCCGGCGTCAACGTCGAGTACCGGCAGATCACTGCCGAGGCCCTGGCCGAGGAAATGCCCGAGCAGTTCGACGTGGTCACCTGCCTGGAAATGCTCGAGCACGTGCCGGACCCTTCGTCGGTGATTCGAGCCTGCTTCCGCATGGTCAAGCCCGGTGGCCAGGTGTTCTTCTCCACCATCAACCGCAACCCCAAGGCCTACCTGTTCGCCATCATCGGCGCTGAATACATCATGAAGCTGCTGCCGCGTGGCACCCACGACTTCAAGAAGTTCATCCGCCCATCCGAGCTCGGTGCCTGGAGCCGCTCTGCCGGCCTGACGGTCAAGGACATTATCGGCCTGACCTACAACCCGCTGACCAAGCACTACAAGCTGGCCCAGGACGTGGACGTCAACTACATGATCCAGACCCTGCGAGAGGAGTAAGACATGGCTATCAGAGCCGTTCTCTTCGACATGGATGGCACCCTGCTCGATACCGCTGCGGACTTCATCGCTGTGTGCCAGGGCATGCGCCGTGATCGCGGCCTGCCGCCCATCGCCGACCAGCACATTCGCGACGAAATCTCCGGCGGCGCCCGCGCCATGGTGGCAGTGACCTTCTCCATGGACCCCGAATCCCCGGGCTTCGAGGAACTGCGCCTGGAGTTTCTCGAGCGCTACCTCAAGCATTGCGCCGTACACAGCAAGCTCTTCGATGGCATGGCCGAGTTGCTGGCAGATATCGAAAAGGCCCACCTGGTCTGGGGCGTGGTCACCAACAAGCCACTGCGCTTCGCCGAGCCGATCATGCAGCAACTGGGGCTGGCCGAGCGCTCGGCACTGCTGATCTGCCCTGACCACGTGAAGAACAGCAAGCCCGACCCCGAACCGCTGATCCTGGCGTGCAAGATGCTCGACCTGGCCCCATCCAGTGTGCTGTTTGTCGGCGACGACCTGCGCGATATCGAATCCGGCCGCGATGCGGGCACCAGGACCGCTGCGGTGACCTATGGCTATATCCATCCGGACGACAACCCACGGCACTGGGGCGCCGACGTGGTGGTCAGTCACCCGCTGGAACTGCGCCAGGTTCTGGACAACGCGCTGTGCAGCTGCTGAGCAGCGGCATGCCCGGCTAAGCGCCGGGGACGATCCAATTTCTGTTGAGGCCTTTTATGTTTGATTATTCCGCTCGCCCAGAACTGCTCAAGGACCGGGTCATTCTGGTCACCGGCGCCGGTCGTGGCATCGGCGCCGCCGCCGCCAAGACCTTTGCCGCTCATGGCGCCACCGTGCTGCTGCTGGGCAAGACCGAAGCCAACCTGACCGAGGTCTACGACGCCATCGAGGCGGCCGGCCATCCGCAGCCGGCGGTAATCCCGTTCAACCTGGAAACCGCCCTGCCGCACCAGTACGACGAACTGGCGGCCATGATCGAAACCGAGTTCGGCCACCTCGACGGCCTGTTGCACAACGCCTCGATCATCGGCCCGCGCACGCCTCTGGAGCAGCTCTCCGGGGAGAACTTCATGCGTGTGATGCAGGTCAACGTCAACGCCATGTTCATGCTTACCAGTACCCTGTTGCCCCTGCTCAAGCTGTCCCAGGATGCTTCGGTGGTCTTCACCTCCAGCAGCGTTGGCCGCAAGGGCCGGGCTTACTGGGGCGCCTACGGCGTGTCGAAATTCGCCACCGAAGGCTTGATGCAGACCCTGGCCGACGAGCTGGACACCGTGGCCCCGGTGCGGGCCAACAGCATCAACCCAGGCGCCACCCGCACCAGCATGCGGGCCCAGGCCTACCCGGGAGAAAACCCCAGCAACAATCCGACCCCGGAAGAAATCATGCCGGTCTATCTGTACCTGATGGGGCCGGACAGCACCGGGATCAACGGTCAAGCCTTCGACGCGCAGTAATACCCCTCCCGTTCGTCGCGACGGAATACCGTCGCGACGCCTCGGCAACGCCTACCCCGCGTAGGTTTCAAGCCAAACAAATGTCATTTTTGACGACAGCCTTTTTACGCCGAAACCCAAGCTGCTGAATCCAAACAAGTTTTCCTAATATGAACCGAATGGCACGAGTTTCGCTCTAACGACACTCAATACACAGTGCATTGACGCTGTGGAAAACGGCTTGCGCTGAGGGCTTTATAGCCACAGGCGAGACGGCCTAAAATATGCGCGTTGTCCTACGGGACTGATGGAACAGTATGACGCGCAGCTCTGAGCCGCTCTCACCCAGGCAGTTAGACCGTACACAGTGCTCAGGGGGCTCAAGCTCAGATGAAAACACCGACCCAGACCAACGCAATTGACTTCGATAGCGCCAAATTGCAACGCCTGGGCTTTGGCCAGCAGTCGCCACTGATCAAGCAGCCCATCAGCCTCGTCCAGTTGCGCCAGCAACTGAGCCTGCAGCTGCAGACCAGCCTTGAACCGCAACGCATCCTGGGCCTGTTCTTTCGTGAGGTTCAGCGCCTGGTCCCTCTGGATGCCCTGCAGTACCAGCACACTCCGAGCGACCTGCGCCTGGAGTTCGGCCAGCGCGGCCATCACTCCATCAGCTACAGCCTGAGCCACGAAGGCGAACCGATGGGCGAGCTGGTCTTTCGCCGCAACCAGCGCTTCAGCGAATCAGAACAGGGCTCCCTGGAATCGCTGCTCTCGACCCTGCTGTACCCGATGCGCAATGCCCTGCTGTATCGCGCCGCCACTCGCAGTGCCCTGCGGGATCCACTGACCGATACCGGCAATCGCATCGCCATGGACCAGACCCTGCAACGGGAAATCGAAATGGCCCGTCGTCACCTGCTTCCACTGTCGCTGCTGATGCTGGACATCGATCACTTCAAGCGCATCAACGACAACCACGGCCACAGCGCCGGCGATCAAGTGCTCAAGGCCGTTGCCGCGGCAATCAAGGGGCAATTACGCAATGTCGACATGGTGTTTCGCTTTGGCGGGGAAGAGTTCTTGATCCTGCTGTCCAACACCGGGCGCGAAGCCGCGGCGATGGTGGGCGAGCGTCTGCGCCATGCCGCCCAGGCCCAGGACTACCGGGCCGATGGTCAGCCGATCGAACTTACCGTAAGCCTGGGGTGTTCGACTCTGCTACCGGGAGAATCCGCAGAAAGCCTGTTGCGACGCGCCGACAGCGCGCTGTACGTGGCCAAGCGCGAAGGGCGCAACCGCCTGGCAATGGCGGGCTGAGCACAAGGTAGCGCCCTGCCCCGTTGATGCACGGGCAACTTCATCACCCCACACGTCCAGCGTGCGCGGCAATCGAAGCGCCCGACATTCCCTGACTCAGCCTTCGGCCAGTGCCAGGCGCTCGCGGGTCACCGCAGTCTTTTCCTGCTGCATGCAGCGTTCCAGGAACAGGTACATATAGTCATAGCTCTTGCAGATGGCCTGACGCAGCTCGACCTGCAGGGCCTTGCTCGGGTTCAGCCCTGCCAAGGTGACGATGATTTCCAGCGCTTCCCAGGGATGGGCGTCGTCGTACTGGGCATGCATCTTCAGCCACTTCATGGCACGTTTGCGATCCTCTTCCGGGAACGCCGCGGCATAGATGCCGTTGGAACACACCAGCGCCGACCACTCGCCCGTCGCTCCTTCAATGGCGTAGTTGGTGGCGGCAATGGCCACGATCAGGGAATCGGCAGAACTGGTATGCCAGCACCAATGGCTCAAGGCATGCAGCTCTGGCGGTACTTGCTGGGCCTGCAGATCTTCCAGGGTCACGCCATGGGCCCGGCTCCAGTGCACCCAGTAATCGGCATGATTGAGCTCAACCCGAATATTGCGCATCAGCCAGCGACGCGCCATGTCTTCGCCGGGATGGCGGGCAAAACGGGTCTTGGTCAGGTTTTGCGCCATGTACAGGGCGAACTGTTCAACCACCGGCCAGCCGCCAATCAGATACTGACGCATGACTTTGGCACTGAGTTTGTTATCGCGCATACGCTGGTACAGCTCATGCTCCACGACGCGGCGCTTGCTCTCGCTGCAGTCCTGGATCAATTGCTGGGTCCAGGCGGGGTAACTGGCAGCTTCCATGAGCGGGCCGGTTCGGCTGAATGTGTCGATCACTGTCGGGCTCCTTTTGATTGTGATGTACGGATCCAAAAGAGGTTTCAACGGAACGTACCGGGCGCCTTGAACAACAGTGGCTGTGGTCTCACGGGTCGACACTGCAGGCTGTCACAGGTGAACAATTGCGGGCGTTCAATAATGTAGCCTTGAGCATAATCCACGCCGATCTCAAGCAATGCCTGCTCGATCTGCGGTGTTTCAACAAACTCGGCAATCGTGCGCTTACCCATGACATGCCCGATGTGGTTGATCACTTCGACCATGGCGCGGTTAATCGGGTCGTCCAGCATATCCTTTACGAAACTTCCATCGATCTTGAGGAAGTCTACAGGCAAATGTTTGAGATAAGCGAACGACGACATTCCCGCACAAAAGTCATCCAGGGAAAAATGGCAGCCTAAGCCCTTGAGTTCATTTATGAAACGAATGGCACTGCCCAAATTGGCAATCGCACTGGTTTCAGTAATTTCAAAACAGATCAACTTTGGCGGTACGCCATAGACGACAAACTGCTCGCGCAAGAAGTCGAGAAACGCATCATCACCGATGGTGATACCCGACAGGTTGATGGCGCACATTGCCATTGGCCCTTCACGGCCTTCGGCAATGCATTGGGCAATGATCTTGAATACGTTCTGTACCACCCAACGGTCCAGAGAGGTCATCAGGCCGTAGCGCTCCGCTGCCGGAATGAAGCTGTCCGGCAGAATCATCCGGCCCGCCTCGTCATGCAGGCGCAACAGAATCTCCACATGCCCGCCGCCACGTTCGACATGCCCCAGGGCGGTTATCTCCTGCGAATAGAGGCAGAAGCGGTTTTCCTCCAGCGCCATGTGCAGACGCTGGACCCAGGCCATCTCGCCAAAGCGCAGCGACAGCTCGGAATCGTCGGCATGGTAGACCTGCACCCGGTTACGCCCCTTTTCCTTGGCCATGTAGCAGGCCATGTCCGCCGCTCTCAGCGAGGCTTCGAGGGTGGTCGGGGTCTGGGCGATGTGCACCAGGCCGATACTCACGGTGGTCACGAAGGGCCGGCCTTTCCAGACGAAATGCAGATTCTGCACGGTCTGGCGCAGCCCCTCGGCAATCTTCTCCGCGGCCTCTGGCGAACAATTCTCCAGGAGGATGCCGAACTCATCCCCACCCAGCCGTGCCAGGGTGTCGCCTTCGCGCAGGCCCGACTGCAGCAGCGCGCAGATATGCCGCAGCAGCTCGTCCCCGGCAGCATGGCCACAGGTGTCATTGACCAGCTTGAACTGATCCAGATCGAGGAACATCAGCGCATGCCGTGCCGGCTGGCGAATCAGGCTGTGCAGGGCCTGCTCCAGGCGGAACTCGAACTCCCGGCGATTGGCCAGGCCGGTCAGGGCGTCATGGGTCGCCTGCCAGGAGAGGTTGGCGATGTATTGCCGCTCCTGGGTCATGTCGTGCAGCACCAGCACCGTGCCGCTGACCTTGCCGGCATTGCGGATCGGCGCCCCCACCAGGGTCACCGAGACCGTGCTGCCGTCCAGGCGCTGGATCAGTTTGGAATGCTCGCTGCCGCCGCTGAGCTGACCGCTGAGGATGTGCTCGATCAGGGTAAAACCGTCAGCCTGGGCATTTTCATCCAGCAGGTTGAACAAGGCTGCCAGGGGCAACCCCACTGCCTGCTCGGCCTTCCAGCGAGTCAGGTCCTCTGCCGCCGGGTTCATGTAGGCGATGGCACCTTCGACGTCGGTGGTGATCACCCCGTCGCCGATGGACTGCAGGGTGATCTGCGCCCGCTCCTTTTCCAGTTGCAGGGCGTCGGCAAAGGCATGGCGCTGGGCCAGCAGTTTGTGCGTGCGCAGCAGGGCCAGGGCAATCAGCACCAGCGCGGTTGCCAGGTTGGTCACCAGCAACAGCCGCAAGATCACCCGCGAACCCTCGCCCAAAGCATCGCTGAAGGCCTTGGCAGCGGGAGTGACGCCGTCATTGATGGCGAAAATCTGACTCTTCCAGCGCTGCACGTCGCCTTCGCTGGCGCTGTTGCTGCCGATCCTCTGGTGCATCTCCCGGGCCACGGTGTCCAGTTGCAACAGGTATCCGTCCCCCACGGTCCACAGATCGATGGCCTTTTCCAGGTAGCTGAAATGACGGAAGTTGAGGTACAGCCAGATCAGGCTGGAGACATCGTCCGGGTGATTGCCGCCCTTGAGGATGCCCAGGCGTGCGGCCTCCAGATCCGGTGGCTGGTGATCCAGGGCAACCCGCAACTCATGCCCGCCCTGGGGCACGGCAATTGCGTTCTGGTACTTGAGGAAAGTGCCTTCGTCGCGGCTGTCGGCATACAGATTGAGGTAGTAGATGGCGTCTTTCTGGCCCTTGGACCACAAGCTTTCACCTGCCACGTAGCCCCGTACCGCCGACAGTACGTACAGGCTGAGGCCGCCCAACAGCGCTTGAAATAACACCACCGCGATGAAGGGCCAGACGATGCCCAACAAGCGCGGCGTTGTGAAAGTCCGCTTTTGCTTCATGAGGGTCCTTGCTTGCGCACAGCCAAATGAACACCCAGTAGTTGCGCCTCAGACAGCACAGGTTAGGCCAATTTCCACAAAACCGGCGCAGGGCAGACCGCCGTTGACGCAGGCTGGCTGGAGAAACGGGCCGCCGCACTAAAGTCGAAACGGTTGTTCCACCAGGAAATTCAAGCACTAAGCACAGAAAGACGGATAAAACTCAAGGCTATCGAACCTGCTGCAAATGCCCGTACAGCTTGGCGTAAAGGCCGCCATCGGCAATCAGCTGCTGATGGTCGCCATCTTCGGCAATCTGCCCGCCATCGAACACCAAAACCCGGTCCGCCTGTTTTACCGCTGACAAACGATGGGCAATGATCAGCGTAGTCCGCCCACGCAGAAAACGCGTCAAGGCCTGGTGCAGGTTGTACTCGGTGGCGGCATCCAAGGCGGAAGTGGCCTCATCGAGGATCACCACCTTGGGCTCGGCCAGAACCATCCGCGCAATCGCCAGGCGCTGACGCTGGCCCCCGGACAAACGCACGCCGGAACGCCCCACCACGCTGTCCAGCCCCTGCGGCAAGGCCCTGACGGTAGCGTCCAACTGGGCAATTTCCAGGGCCTGCCAGCAGGCTTCGTCACTGCGCTCGCGCCCCATGGCCAGGTTGGCGCGGATGGTGTCGTTGAACAGTGCGGGATGTTGCAACACCACCGCCACGTTCTCCCGCACCGTCTCCAGACCGATTTCCTGCTGGGTCGAACCACCAAAGCGGATCACCCCGGTCTGCGGTGTGTACAGCCCCAGCAGCAACTGCACCAGGGTGCTCTTGCCGCCACCGCTGGCACCGACAATGGCTACCTTTTCACCGGGAGCGATGGACAGGTCCATATTGTCCAGCACCCGCTCGTCACCGTAGCCGAAGCTCAAGCCGCGGACCTCGATGCCGACGGTCTCGCGCCCCACGAACGGATCCGCACCTGGGCCGTACTGCGGTTCGTCGGCCCGCGCCAGCAGCTCGTTGATCCGGGTCAGCGCGCCGCCCGCGGCGTAGTAGGCGTATTGCAGGTTCAGCAACTGTTCCACCGGCCCGATCATGAACCACAGGTAACTGAATACCGCCAGCATCTGGCCGATGGACAGGTCGGAGAACAACACGGTCAGCATCGCCGCCGCACGGAAGATATCGATGCCGAACTGGAACAGCAGCCCGCTGGCGCGGCCCGAGGCATCGCTTTTCCATTGCGAGGCCACAGCGTAGTCCCGCACTTCCTCGGCACGCCGCCCCAGGCGCCCGAGAAAGTAGCCCTGGCGATTGCTCGCGCGAATTTCCTGGATAGCCTCCAAGGTCTCGGTCAGGGCCTGGGTAAAGCGCGAAGTGCTGTCGTTTTCCAGCTTCTTCAGGTGCTTGACCCGCTTGCCCAACTGCACCGTGGCGAAGATCACCAGCGGGTTGAACAGCAGGATCAGCAACGCCAGTTTCCAGTGCATCCACATCAGGATGCCCGCCGTGCCCACCAGGGTCAGCATGGCCACCAGGAAGCGGCTGAGGGTCTCACCGACGAACTTGTCCACCGTGTCCAGGTCGGTGACCAGGTGAGTGGTGACCGTACCGCCCCCCAGGCTTTCGTATTCCCCCAGGGAAATGCGCTTGAGCCGCTCGATCAGCCGCACGCGGATGCGGTAGACGATGTCCTTGGCCAGCCCGGCAAACAGCCGCGCCTGAATCACGTTGAACACCAGCGCCGAGCAGCGCAGGATCAGCGTCACCATGAGCATCAGGCCGATATAGCCAGCGGCACTCTGCCATCCCTGGGGCAGGAAGCGGTTCATCACCTGCAGAGCGGCATCGCCGTGCCCCAACAGCACCTCATCCACCAGCAAGGGCAGCAGCAGCGGGATCGGCACACTGCACAGGGTCGCCAGCACGGCGACGCCGTTGGCGATCCACAGAGATTTCTTGTGCTCAAGAGCCAGGCGACGGATATGCGCCCAGCTCAGGCGATCGATCGGCTTACCGCTGACGCTTGAATCCACCGGTTCAGGCACAGGCGGCGCGCTCCAGCCAGCGCCCCAACAGAGGGGACAGCTCGCTCAGCGGCTGATAGCCGTTGGTCAGCAATGCCAACTGGCCATTACGCTCGGCCAGCAAGGTAGGAAAGCCGGCGATTCCCAGGTCCTGGACCCAGGTGAAGTCCGCCGCGGTAGCCACATGCTGCTCGGCCCGGTCGAAGGCCTCGGCGAATTCGATGCGCGGCACCCCTGCCCGCTCCGCCAGCTCCACCAGCACACTGGCCAGGGTGACATCCCGGCCTTCGACATAGAACGCCTGCTGGATCAGCCCCAGCAGGGTCCAGGCGCAGTCCGCCGCCAGGCCACGTGCGGTGACGATGGCGCGACAGGCCGGTTCGGTGTCATAGACAAAGCCATCGGGCAAGGCGCCCTCGAAGCCGAACGGTTGGCCGGTGGCCTGGTGCACCGCCTGCCAGTGCTCGAGGATGTAGCGCCGGGTATTGGGTTCCAGGGCCGCACCGCTACCGGTACGCAAGCCCCCCACCACCAGGTGCACCTCGACCCCGGCGGCCCGGGCCTGCTCCGCCAGGGCCTGGGCCACGGGCGCAAAGCCCCAGCACCATGAACACATCGGGTCCATCACATAGAGCAGGCGGGCAGACATGGCTCAAGCCTCGGAAGAAGATTGCTTGTAGTTGTAACCAATCGGGTGCGGCATGTTGCGAGCCTTGGCCAATTCGATCTGCTTCTGCCGGTCGATGGCACTGCGGCGGGTCTTCTCGCTCAGCTTGTCCCAGCAGTGCGGGCAGCTGATACCAGGCACATAGTGCTCGGATGCACGATCCTCGACGCTCACTGGAGTACGGCAGGCATGACATTGATCGTAGTCGCCTTCGCTCAGGTCGTGGCGCACGGTGACCCGGTTATCGAACACGAAGCAGTCGCCCTGCCATTTGCTCTCTTGCTGCGGTACCTCTTCGAGGTACTTGAGGATCCCGCCCTTGAGGTGGAACACCTCGTCGAAGCCTTCGCTGAGCATGTAGCTCGAGGCCTTCTCGCAACGGATGCCGCCGGTGCAGAACATCGCCACCTTCTTGTGCTTGCTCGGGTCGAAGTGGGCTTTGATGTAGTCCGGGAATTCGCGGAAGCTGGTGGTCTTGGGGTCGATGGCGCCTTCGAAGGTGCCAATGGACACTTCATAGTCGTTGCGGGTATCGATCAGCAGCACTTCCGGATCGCTGATCAGGGCGTTCCAGTCCTGTGGCTCGACGTAGGTCCCGACCTTCTTGTTGGGATCGACGCCGGGCACGCCCAGGGTAACGATCTCTTTCTTGAGCTTGACCTTGGTGCGGTAGAACGGCTGCTCGTCGCAGTAGGATTCCTTGTGATCGATATCCACCATGCGCGGGTCGTTCTTCAGCCAGGCCAGCAGCCCGTCGATGCCTTCGCGGCTGCCGGAAACCGTGCCGTTGATGCCTTCTTCGGCAATCAGCAAGGTGCCCTTGATGCCGTTGTCGAGCATTGCCTGCAACAGGGGCTCACGCAGGTTGACGTAATCTTCGAGGGTGACGAACTTGTACAGTGCCGCCACGACAATAGGTTGTGCCATGGGTAATCTCCAGGTGGCTACCCTCGTAAAGGGTGAACCGGATGCAAAAAAAAACGCGCCGGCATAAGCGGCGCGTTGCGGATTCTAACAAAAAAACCGCGGTTAATGCTGACTGCCACCGGCACAGGTCGGCGAAGCCGGAGCCACACCGATCTTCGACCATTCCTCAGGCGTATAAGTGTGCAGCGCCAACGCATGGAACTGGCCCATCAGCTCACCCAGGGTGGCGTAGACCTTCTGATGGCGCTTGACGCTGTTGAGGCCGGCGAACTGCTCGCTGACCAGTACCGCCTTGAAGTGGGTTTCCAGGCCACGGCTGTGCATGTGGCTTTCATCCAGCACTTGCAGGTGCTCGGGCTGCAATGCCCCGAGCGCCGCTTCGATACGTTGTTGCATGGTCATTGCGGGCTCCGCTTACTTCTTCTTCGCCGGGGCAGCCTTGGGCTCGAGCTCGGCGGTCATGTCGGCCAGCAGCTTGTTCACCACCGGTACCGCGCTTTCCAGCTTGGCCTGGGTCATCTGCGCCGATTGCTGGGTCAGCTGGGGCATTTTTTCCAGGACTTTCTTGCCCAGTGGCGACTGATAGAAAGCCACCAGTTCCTTGAGCTCCGATTCGCTGAAATTGCTGGTGTAGAGCTTGACCATGTCCGGCTTCAGCTTGTTCCAGCCAATGGCCTGGTCCAGGGCGGCATTGGCCTTGGCCTGGTAGGTTTCCAGCAGGGCACGCTTGGATTCCGGGGCTTTGGTCTGCTCGAAGCGCTGGGCGAACATTTGCTGAACTTGCATGTACACCGGGGTACCGAGCTTGTCCGCATGGGCCAGGGTCAGGAAGGCCTCGGCACTGGCGTTGTGGCTGGCGGTATCGGCAAGAACCTGGCCGCTGGCACACACCAGAACAACCGCGGTACAGATGGCACGAAAACGGGTCATCGAGTTTCCTTTATCTAGCAGGCGAGGTAGAACCCCAAGGGCGCCCATTCTGCGCCTATTAATCCGCGTCCCTCAACCCCACGCCGACCGGCCCCCGGTTTTGCTCGGCCATGGCGGGGAAAACCCCCCGGCATGGAACCCGAGCCGCGGATCACGGCCTAAACTGGCCTGTCAGACTAGGAGGATTGCCACGATGAACCGAATCGAAACCGACAGCCTGGGCCAGGTTGAAGTCCCGCAAGAAGCCTACTGGGGCGCGCAGACCCAACGTTCGCTGGTCAACTTCGCCATCGGCAACGAACGCATGCCCTTGGCGGTGCTGCATGCCCTGGCCCTGATCAAGAAAGCCGCGGCGCGGGTCAACGACCGCAACGGCGACATCCCTGCCGATATCGCCCGCCTGATCGAACAGGCCGCCGACGAAGTGCTCGCGGGCGAGCATGACGACCAGTTCCCTCTGGTGGTGTGGCAGACCGGCAGCGGTACCCAAAGCAACATGAACGTCAACGAAGTGCTGGCTGGACGGGCCAACGAGCTGGCCGGCAACCCTCGGGGCGGCAAGACGCCGGTGCACCCCAATGACCACGTCAATCGCTCGCAGAGCTCCAACGACTGCTTCCCCACTGCCATGCACATTGCGGCGGCCCAGGCGGTGCAGTTCCAGTTGCTGCCAGCGATCACCGAGCTCTCCGGCGGCCTGGCCGAGCTGTCGGCGCGGCACATGAAGCTGGTGAAGACCGGTCGCACCCACATGATGGACGCCACCCCCATCACCTTCGGCCAGGAAATCTCGGCCTTCATCGCCCAACTGGGGTACGCCGAGCGCGCCATCCGCAGCGCTTTGCCGGCCGTCTGCGAACTGGCCCAGGGCGGCACCGCGGTAGGCACCGGGCTCAACTCACCCCACGGTTTCGGCGAGGCCATCGCCGCCGAGTTGGCGGCGCTCTCGGGCCTGCCCTTCGTCACGGCATCGAACAAGTTCGCCGCCCTGGCCGGCCATGAACCGCTGACCAGCCTTTCCGGTGCCCTGAAAACCCTCGCCGTGTGCCTGATGAAAATTGCCAACGACCTGCGCCTGCTGGGCTCCGGGCCACGGGCGGGCCTGGCCGAGGTCAAGCTCCCCGCCAACGAGCCCGGCAGCTCGATCATGCCCGGCAAGGTCAACCCGACCCAGTGCGAAGCCCTGTCGATGCTGGCCTGCCAGGTCATGGGCAACGATGTGACCATCGGCTTTGCCGCCAGTCAGGGCCACCTGCAACTGAACGTGTTCAAGCCGGTGATCATCCACAACCTGCTGCAATCGATCCGCCTGCTGGCCGATGGCTGCAGCAACTTCCAGCACCATTGCATCGCCGGTCTGGAGCCCGACCCGCAACAGATGGCCGCGCACCTGGAGCGCGGGCTGATGCTGGTGACCGCGCTCAATACCCATATCGGCTACGACAAGGCCGCCGAGATCGCCAAGAAGGCCTATGCCCAGAACCTGACCTTGCGCGAGGCGGCGCTGGAACTCGGGTACCTGACCGATGAACAGTTCGATGCCTGGGTGCGCCCAGAAAACATGCTAGAGGCCGGGAAGCGGGGGTAAGACCGCAGTCGCCTTCGCTGGCAAGCCAGCTCCTGCCACAACCCGACTGCAGGAGCTGGCTCGCCAGCGAAGCTCAGCTCGCCGCGATCCGCTGCCGCCGCGCCCGCAACCCCGCCATCAACGACGGACCCAGTGCCGTCAGCGCCGACCCCAGCACCACCAGCAGCGCCCCGCCATAGCCCAGACCATTGATCTGCTCGGCCTGCACATACTCGGGCCAGAGCCAGGCTGCCCAAGCCACCGCGACAAAGGTCACCAGCGGCGTAATGGCCAGGGTCGCGCTGACCCGCGACGCCTCCCAATGCGCCAGGGCCTCGGCAAAGGCACCGTAGGCGATCAGGGTATTCAGGCAACAGGCGAGCAACAACCAGCCTTGCAGGGGGCTCAGCTCCAGGGCTTCCAGCGGGTGTACCCAGGGCGTCAGCAGCAAGGCGCAGAACAGGTAGATCACCATCATCACCTGCAAGGAATTCCACACGCTCAACAGCTGCTTCTGGCCCAGGGCATAGAAGGTCCAGACTGCGGAGGCGGCGAGAATGGTCAGAACGCCGGCGGTGTAGTCACTGAGCGAGGTCAGCAGCTCGGTCAGCCGTTGATTGAAGAACAGCCCAAAGCCGATCAGCAGCACCAGAAGCCCCAGGCCCTGCCCCAGGCTGAACCGCTCCTTGAACACAAACACACTGGCGATCAGCAACAGGATCGGTCCCATCTGCACCACCAGTTGCGCGGTGCCCGGGCTCAACAGATTGAGGCCCATGAGGTACAGCACGTAATTGCCTACCAGGCCACAGACCGAGATCGGCACCAGCCAGATACCCTTGGGCCCCAGCACTCGCCAGCGCGGCAGGCGCCCCACCGCCGCCAGGTAGGCCAGCAGGCAGCCACCGGACACCGTCAGGCGAAACCAGGTCACGGTGACCGGGTCCATCACTTGCAGTACCTGCTTGAGCTTGATGGGCAGGATGCCCCACAACAGCGCGGTCAATAAGGCCAGGAACAGACCATAGACCCAGCGACCGGACGAGACGTGCATGCGAACCCCACAAGGCCTTACGAGCAAGGCTCACATACTAGGCCCGCGCCGGCAGCCGACACAGAGACAGTTGGCGACAAAGCGCAAACAGGATTGTGCAGGTCGCAAACCGGCCCCACGGGAGCCGGCTTGCCGACGAGACGAAACCTAGCGTACCGCCTCGAACAACCCCGTGGCCCCCATGCCGCCACCCACGCACATGGTGACGATGCCATAGCGCAGGTTGCGCCGCTGCAGCTCGCGCACCAGATGCCCGACCTGACGCGAGCCGGTCATGCCGAACGGGTGGCCGATGGAGATCGAGCCGCCATTGACGTTGTAACGGGCGTTGTCGATCTCCAGGCGGTCGCGGGCATACAGGCACTGGGAAGCGAACGCTTCATTGAGCTCCCAAAGATCGATGTCAGCCACGCTCAGGCCCTTGGCCTTGAGCAACTTGGGCACCGAGAACACCGGGCCGATACCCATCTCGTCCGGCTCGCAGCCGGCCACGGTAAAGCCGCGGAAGAATGCCTTGGGCTTGAGCCCCAGGGCCAGGGCCCGCTCCAGGCTCATCACCAGGGTCATCGAAGCACCGTCGGACAGCTGCGAGGAATTGCCCGCCGTCACCGAACCGTCGTCGGCAAACACCGGCTTCAACGCCGCTAGGTTTTCCAGGGTGGTGTCGGGGCGGTTGCAATCGTCGCGGTCCACCACGCCATCAAGGATCTGCACCTCACCGGTGCTCTTGTCCTCGACCTTGTACTTGACCGTCATCGGCACGATCTCGTCGCTGAAAAGGCCGGCGGCCTGGGCCTGGGCGGTACGCTGCTGGCTTTGCAGGGAGTAGCGGTCCTGGGCTTCGCGGCTGACACTGTAGCGCCGGGCCACCACTTCGGCGGTCTGGCCCATGGGGAAGTAGATGCCCGGTACCTGATCCTTGAGCAGGGGGTTGACCAGGTTTTCGGTGTTGACGCTCTTCATGGTCAGGCTGATGGATTCGACGCCACCGGCCACGATGATGTCGCTGCAGCCGGAGGCGATCTGGTTGGCGGCGATGGCGATCGCCTGCAGGCCCGAGGAGCAGAAGCGGTTGAGGGTCATCCCCGCGGTACCGGTGCCCAGGGCCGAGAGCACCGCGACGTTGCGCCCTATGTTGAAACCCTGGGCCCCTTCATTGGAGCCAGCGCCGACGATGCAGTCCTCGACACTGGCCGGGTCGATGCCGTTGCGGGCGAGCAGCGCATTGACGCAGTGGGCGGCCATGTCATCCGGACGGGTCTGGTTGAACTTGCCCCTAAAGGACTTGGCCAGGCCAGTCCGTACGCTGTCGACGATCACCACTTCACGCATGACGCACCTCATTGTTGTTGGCGGCAGGAAGAGCATCGAGCATAGATCCCCCTCCTGTCCCGCCGCGACAATCATTCACTGGGCGTATGCGCGACCATCGACCTACTTCTTGTCTTTCTTGTCTTTCTTGTCGTGCTTGTCCGAGCGCTCGAACGCGGCTTCCAGGGCGCGGTTGATGGTGCGCAGAACCTTGACCCGGGCCCAGCGCTTGTCGTTGGCCTCCACCAGAGTCCAGGGCGACACCTCGGTGCTGGTGCGGTCGACCATGTCGCCGACGGCAGCGCGGTAATCGTCCCACTTGTCGCGGTTGCGCCAATCGTCCTCGGTGATCTTGAAACGCTTGAAGGGAATCTCCTCCCGGGCCTGGAAGCGCTCCAGCTGGGTATCCTTGTCGATGGCCAGCCAGAACTTGACCACGATCACCCGGGCATCGGCCAACTGCTCCTCGAAGTCGTTGATCTCGCTGTAGGCCCGCAACCAATCAGCGGGGCTGCAGAAGCCCTCGATGCGCTCCACCAGCACCCGGCCGTACCAGGAACGATCGAAGATGGTGAACTTGCCCCGGGCCGGGATATGCCGCCAGAAACGCCAGAGATAGGGCTGGGCGCGCTCCTCTTCCGTGGGCGCGGCAATCGGCACGATGCTGTACTGGCGCGGGTCCAGGGCCGCCGCGACCCGGCGGATGGCCCCGCCCTTGCCCGCCGCGTCGTTGCCTTCGAACACCGCCACCAGGGCGTGCTTGCGCATGCGCTTGTCCCGCAGCAGGCCGGCCAGGCGCGCCTGTTCGGTAATCAGTTGTTCTTCGTAGTCGTCCTTGTCCAGGTGCTGGGTCATGTCCAGGCTGTCCAGCAGGCTGAGCTGATCCACCGCCGGAGGCAACGGCGCCGCGTTGACCTGGGTCGCTCGCAGCGGCTGGCGGTTCAGCGCGCTCTGCAGCCCTTCCAGGAGAATCCGCCCCACGGTAAGGCTGCGGTAATGCGGATCGACGCCCTCGATCACGTGCCAGGGCGCATAGTCGCGGCTGGTGCGGCGCAGCACGCGCTCGCCGTACTTGACGAACTTGTCGTAGGTTTCTGACTGCTGCCAGTCCAGCGGGCTGATGCGCCAGCTGTGCAGCGGGTCGTCCTGCAACGCCTTGAGGCGGGCCTTCATCTGTTTCTTGGACAGGTGGAACCAGAACTTGAAGATCAGTGCGCCCTCATCGCAGAGCATCTTCTCCAGGCGCTCGGCGCCGTTGATCGCCTGGTCCAGGCGTGGGTCCTTGATCTCGCCATGGACCCGGCTCTGCAGCATCTGGCTGTACCAGTTGCCGAAGAACACCCCCATGCGCCCCTTGGCCGGAAGCATCCGCCAGTAGCGCCAGGCCGGTGGCCGCGACAGTTCCTCGTCGGTCTGCTGGTCGAAGGTGCGCACCTCGATCAGCCGCGGGTCCATCCATTCGTTGAGCAGCTTGACCGTCTCGCCCTTGCCCGCGCCCTCGATCCCGTTGATCAGCACGATCACCGGAAAGTTCGCCTTCTGGCGCAGTTCGAACTGGGCTTCGAGCAAGGCCTCGCGCAACGCCGGCACCTCGGCATCGTAGGTTTCTTTGTCGATGGCGTGACCGATTTCAGCGGATTCGAACATGGGTGGCTCCCTTCCAAGAATTTTCCAAGACTAGCGGATCGACCTCGGCCAGGGAAAACAAATCCCCGAACCTGCAGCGCCTTGCCATGGATCAAGCGCCGCCGGCGCGATGGGCTAGAATGGCCGCCTTGCGCAACATGAGCCGAACATGATCCCTGAACTGCCCCACGCCCAGCTCGACTGGGACGACCAAGGACGCCCGCGCTCGCGGGTCTTCGACGATGTGTACTTCTCCAGCGAATCGGGCCTGGATGAAACCCGCCACGTGTTCATCGAACAGAACCGCCTGGGCCAGCGCTTTGCCGCCCTGGCCGATGGCGAACGCTTCGTTATCGGTGAAACCGGCTTCGGCACCGGGCTGAACTTTCTCTGCGCCTGGCAGTTGTTCCAGCAACAAGCCCCGACTGGTGCCCGGCTGCATTTCGTCAGTGTGGAAAAGTACCCCTTGAGCCCTGCCGACCTGCAACGGGCCCTGGCCCTGTGGCCGGAACTGGCGAGCCTCTGTGCACCGCTGCTGCAGCAGTACGTGGCAGTGCATGGCGGCTTCCAGCGCATCGTGCTGGAGGGCGGGCGGGTGATCCTGACCCTGCTGATCGGCGATGCCCTGGAGCAATTGCCGCAACTGGACGCCCAGGTCGATGCCTGGTTTCTCGACGGTTTCGCACCGGCCAAGAACCCTGACATGTGGACCGCCGAGCTCTTCGCCGAACTGGCGCGCCTGGCCGCCCCAGGTTCCACTATCAGTACCTTCACCAGCACCGGCTGGGTACGCCGGCTGCTGAACAGTGCCGGCTTCAAGATGAAACGTACCCCGGGCATCGGCCACAAATGGGAGGTACTGCGAGGCGAGTTCCTCGGCTGGCCGGAGGATGCGCCGGCGCCGGCCAGGGCCAGGCCCTGGTTCGCCCGCCCCGCACTGCGAGAGAAGACCGCCCTGGTGATCGGCGGCGGGCTGGCCGGTTGTGCCAGCGCCGCCAGCCTGGCCGCCCGCGGCTGGCAGGTGCAATTGCTGGAGCGTCATGCAGAGCTGGCCCGGGAGGCCTCGGGCAATCCCCAGGGCGTGCTCTACCTAAAGCTCTCGGCCCACGGCACCGCTCTGTCGCAGATGATCCTCAGCGGCTTCGGCTATACCCGGCGCCAACTGGAGCATTTGCAGCGCGGCCAGGACTGGGATGGCTGCGGCGTGCTGCAACTGGCCTTCAACGCCAAGGAAGCCGAGCGCCAGGCCCAACTGGCCGCGGCTTTTCCCGCCGACCTGCTGCACCTGCTGGACCAACCCCAAGCCCAGGCCCGGGCCGGTATCGGCCTTGAGCACGGAGGCCTGTTCTACCCCGAAGGTGGCTGGGTGCATCCGCCGGCCCTGTGCCAATGGCAGGCCAGCCACCCGCGGATCCAGGTCCTGGCACACCGGGAAGTCCTGGAACTGCGTCGGGTCGATGAGCAATGGCAAGCCTGGGACGGCGACCGGATGCTGGCCAGCGCCGCAGTGGTGATCCTCGCCGGTGCGGCCGAGATCAAGCGCTTCCCGGCCAGCGCCGACCTGCCCCTCAAGCGCATTCGCGGGCAGATCACCCGCCTGCCCCAGACCGCACAAAGCCAGAGCCTGGCCACGGTGGTCTGCGCCGAAGGCTACGTCGCCCCCGCGCGCCTGGGGGAACACACCCTGGGCGCCAGTTTCGACTTCAAGAGCCAGGACCTGACCCCCACCAGCGCCGAGCATGCCGGCAACCTGGAGATGCTGCGGGAAATCTCCGGCGACCTGCTGCACCGCCTGGGTGCCGAGCAACTGCCCCTGGACAGCCTGCAAGGCCGCGCAGCCTTCCGCTGCACCAGCCCGGACTACCTGCCCATCGTCGGCCCCCTGGCGGACCCGCTTGCCTTTGCCGAAACCTACGCCGCCCTGGGCAAGGATGCGCGCCAGGTGCCGGACCTGCCCTGCCCCTGGCTCGACGGCCTGTACATCAACAGTGGCCACGGTTCACGTGGGCTGATCACCGCGCCGCTGTCCGGCGAGCTGCTGGCCGCCTGGCTGGAAAACGAGCCCCTGCCCCTGCCCAGAAGCGTGGCCGAAGCCTGCCATCCGAACCGTTTTGCCCTGCGTCGCCTGATTCGCGGCAAGGCCTGAAGCAGAGCGGCGGCGCTGACTTTCCAGCGCCGCCAATGGCCGCTGGCCAGCACCAAGCGCTACATCCAACCGTCCGGCCCCACTCAACTGCTTATAACTGATCGATCTAAAACTCCCGAGTTACGCACAGGTCAGTTTCCAGGTAGCCGCCCTTTTGACGGCGGCAGATTGACTCTCCCCAACGGAAAAACCGGTAAGGACTTATGTGCGGACTAGCTGGCGAATTACGCTTTGATCATCAACCTGCCGACCTGGCAGCGGTTGAACGAATCACCCACCACCTGGCCCCTCGCGGCCCGGACGCCTGGGGCTTTCACAGCCAGGGCCCGATTGCCCTCGGCCATCGACGGTTGAAAATCATGGACCTTTCGGACGGTTCGGCGCAGCCCATGGTCGACAACCAACTGGGCCTGTCCCTGGCCTTCAATGGCGCGATCTACAACTTCCCTGAACTGCGCGCCGAACTGGAAGCCAAGGGTTATGCCTTCTATTCCGGCGGCGACACTGAGGTGTTGCTCAAGGGCTACCACGCCTGGGGCGCGGACCTGCTGCCCAAGCTCAACGGCATGTTCGCCTTCGCCATCTGGGAGCGCGATGCCCAGCGCCTGTTCATCGCCCGCGACCGCCTCGGGGTCAAGCCGCTGTACCTGTCGCGTACCGGCCAGCGCCTGCGCTTCGCCTCGGCCCTGCCGGCGTTGCTCAAAGGTGGCGACATCAACCCACTGCTCGACCCCGTGGCGCTCAACCACTACCTGAACTTCCATGCCGTGGTGCCAGCACCGCGAACCCTGCTGGCAGGCATCGAAAAACTGCCGCCGGCCACCTGGATGCGTATCGAGGCCGACGGCCGCACCGAGCAGCAGACCTGGTGGACCCTGCCCTATGGCCCCCGTGCCGACGAAACCAACCTGACTCTGGAAGACTGGCGTGACCGGGTGCTGGACAGCACCCGTGAAGCGGTGGCCATCCGCCAACGGGCAGCGGTGGATGTGGGCGTGCTGCTGTCCGGCGGTGTCGACTCCAGCTTGCTGGTGGGCCTGCTGCGGGAGGTCGGGGTGGACAACCTGTCGACCTTCTCCATCGGCTTCGAGGACGCCGGTGGCGAGCGGGGCGACGAGTTCCAGTACTCCGACCTGATTGCCCGGCACTACGGCACCCAGCATCACCAGTTGCGCATCGACGAACGTGAAATCATCGAACAGTTGCCCGCGGCCTTTCGGGCCATGAGCGAGCCGATGGTCAGCCACGACTGCATCGCTTTCTACCTGCTGTCCCGGGAAGTGGCCAAGCACTGCAAGGTAGTGCAAAGCGGCCAGGGCGCCGACGAACTCTTTGCCGGCTACCACTGGTACCCGCAGGTGGACGGCGCCAGCGACCCCTACGCGGCCTACCGTGCGGCCTTCTTCGACCGCAGCTACGACGACTACGCGGCCACCGTACAACCGCAGTGGCTGACCGCCAACGATGCCGCCGGGGATTTTGTCCGCGAGCATTTCGCCCAGCCCGGTGCCGACGCAGCTGTGGATAAGGCCCTGCGCCTGGACAGCACGGTGATGCTGGTGGATGACCCGGTCAAGCGTGTGGATAACATGACCATGGCCTGGGGCCTGGAGGCGCGCACGCCGTTCCTCGACTACCGCTTGGTGGAGCTTTCGGCCCGTGTGCCGGCGCGCTTCAAGTTGCCGGACGGCGGCAAGCAGGTGCTCAAGGAAGCTGCGCGGCTGGTGATCCCCAGCGAGGTGATCGACCGCAAGAAAGGCTACTTCCCGGTGCCGGGCCTCAAGCACTTGCAGGGCGCGACCCTGGACTGGGTACGCGAACTGCTGCTGGACCCGAGCCAGGATCGCGGCCTGTTCAAGCCGGCCATGCTCGACCGCCTGCTGACCGATCCCCAGGGCCAGTTGACGCCCTTGCGCGGCTCCAAGCTGTGGCAGCTGGCGGCATTGAACCTGTGGCTCAGCGAACAAGGAATCTGACCGATGAAAGCTCACGCCACGGCTTACAGCCAACGCCTGCTGCGCGGCCAGGCGCCGTCCTACGAACGCCTGCAGGCGCGCTTCGCCGAAGACGGCAGCGAACCCGGGTGCGAACCGATCGCGGTACATTGCGGTTGGGGCCGCCTGCTGATCGGCCATACCTTTCCCGACTCCACCAGCCTGGCCGGGGAGTTGCTCAACGAGCGACCTGGCGAGCGCGACATCGCTCTGTATGTGGCAGCGCCGCAACAGGTGCTCGGGCTGGAACCGGCGCAACTGTTCCTCGACCCTTCCGATACCCTGCGCCTGTGGTTCAGCGATTACCGCCAGGCCACTCGGGTATTCCGCGGTTTCCGCATCCGTCGCGCCCAGAGCGAAGCCGACTGGCAAGCCATCAACCAGCTGTACCAGGCCCGCGGCATGCTGCCCATCGACCCGCAACTGCTGACCCCGCGCCATCAGGGCGGGCCGGTGTACTGGCTGGCCGAGGACGAAGACAGCGGCGCGGTGATCGGCAGCGTCATGGGCCTCAATCACCACAAGGCCTACCAGGACCCGGAACACGGCAGCAGCCTCTGGTGCCTGGCAGTGGACCCCGACTGCAGTCGCCCGGGCGTCGGCGAAGTGCTGGTGCGCCACCTGATCGAACACTTCATGAGCCGCGGCCTGAGCTACCTCGACCTGTCGGTGCTGCACGACAACCGCCAGGCCAAGAACCTCTACGCCAAACTCGGGTTTCGCACCCTGTCGACCTTCGCCATCAAGCGCAAGAACGGCATCAACCAGCCGCTGTTCCTCGGCCCCGGGCCCCAGGCGGAGTTCAACCCCTATGCGCGGATCATCGTCGAGGAAGCCCATCGCCGGGGCATCGATGTGCAGGTGGACGACGCCGACGCCGGGCTGTTCACCCTCAGCCACGGCGGGCGCCGGGTACGCTGCCGGGAATCGCTGAGCGATCTCACCAGCGCCATCAGCATGAGCCTGTGCCAGGACAAGAGCCTGACCCACAAGGTACTCAAGGGTGCTGGCTTGAACCTGCCGGCGCAGCAACTGGCGGGCAACGCCGATGACAACCTGGGCTTTCTCGACGAGCACCAGCGGGTGGTGGTCAAGCCCCTGGATGGCGAACAGGGACAAGGCGTGGCGGTGGACCTGCGGACCATCGAAGAGGTGCAAAAGGCCATCGACCACGCCCGCCGCTTTGACAGCCGGGTACTGCTGGAAAGCTTCCACGAAGGCCTGGACCTGCGCATCCTGGTGATCGGCTTTGAAGTGGTGGCAGCGGCTATCCGCCGTCCCGCGGAAATCATCGGTGATGGTCAGCACTCCATCGGCGCGCTGATCGAAGCCCGCAGCCGTCGCCGCCAGGCGGCCACCGGCGGCGAGAGCAAAATCCCCCTGGACCAGGAGACCCAGCGCACCCTGCACGCCGCCGGCTACGACTACAACAGCGTACTGGCCGCCGGGGAGCGGCTGTTTGTACGGCGCACCGCCAACCTGCACACCGGCGGCACTCTGGAAGACGTCACCGGCATCCTTCATCCGACCCTGGCCGACGCCGCCATCCGCGCAGCCCGTGCCCTGGACATTCCCGTGGTGGGCCTGGACCTGATGGTGCCGGCGGCGGATCAGCCCGAGTACGTGTTCATCGAAGCCAACGAACGCGCCGGGTTGGCCAATCACGAACCGCAACCCACCGCCGAACGTTTTGTCGACCTGCTGTTTCCCCACAGCCAACCGGCGCCGTGATCCTTCGCCGGCAAGCCGGCTCCTACCCTCACTGGTAGGAGCTGGCTTGGCAGCGAAGGCGCCCCCTGGCCCTCCATCCATGCCCTCATCGAAACCATCGATGGCCGTTTCTCATCAGGAGTTTCCATGACCCGCAAGATTCCCGAACCCGACCTCGCCTACCTGCAGAAAGTCCTCCTGGAAATGCTCGCCATTCCCAGCCCCACCGGCTTTACCGACACCATCGTGCGCTATGTCGCCGAACGCCTTGAAGAACTGGGCATCCCCTTCGAGCTGACCCGTCGCGGCACCATTCGCGCCACCCTCAAGGGCCAGAAGAACAGCCCGGACCGGGCCGTCTCGGCGCACCTGGACACCATTGGCGCCAGCGTGCGCGCGGTGAAGGACAACGGCCGCCTGACCCTGGCCCCGGTGGGCTGCTGGTCCAGCCGCTTTGCCGAGGGCAGCCGGGTCAGCCTGTTCACCGACAACGGCGTATTGCGCGGCAGCGTCCTGCCGCTGATGGCCTCCGGGCACGCCTTCAACACCGCGGTGGACGAACTGCCCATCAGTTGGGACCACATCGAGCTGCGCCTGGATGCCTACTGCACCACCCGTGCCGACTGCGAATCCCTGGGGATAGGCGTGGGTGACTTTGTTGCCTTCGACCCCTTGCCCGAGTTCACCGAAAGCGGCCATATCAGCGCCCGGCACCTGGACGACAAGGCCGGTGTCGCCGCGCTGCTGGCCGCGCTCAAGGCCATAGTCGACAGCGGCGAGCCGCTGATGATCGACTGCCATCCGCTATTCACCATCACCGAAGAAACCGGCAGTGGTGCAGCAGCGGCCCTGCCCTGGGACGTCAGCGAGTTCGTCGGCATCGACATTGCCCCGGTCGCCCCGGGCCAGCACTCCAGCGAACATGCGGTGAGCGTGGCCATGCAGGACTCCGGTGGCCCCTACGACTATCACTTGTCCCGCCACCTGCTGCGCCTGGCCGGCGAACACGAGTTGCCGGTACGTCGCGACTTGTTCCGCTACTACTTCAGCGACGCCCATTCGGCGGTCACCGCCGGCCACGACATCCGCACTGCGCTGCTGGCCTTCGGTTGCGACGCCACCCACGGCTATGAGCGCACTCATATCGACAGCCTGGCGGCACTCAGCCGCCTGCTGGGGGCCTACATCCTCAGCCCGCCGGTATTTGCCAGCGACGCGCAACCGGCCCAGGGCTCACTGGACCGCTTCAGCCATCAACTGGAGCACGATGCACAAATGGAAAGCGATACCCGGGTGCCCTCGGTGGACAGCCTGGTGGGGCAGAAATCCTGAACCCGCCCCGGAGTTTGTGCACGCCCTGGCTGGCGGCACGGCCCCGGGCGCAGTAGGATCCCGGATTGTTTGCCGGAGGCCCCCATGCTGATTCCCCACGACCAACTTGAAGTCGACACCCTGACCCGCCTGATCGAGGACTTCGTGACCCGCGAGGGCACCGACAACGGTGATGAAACGCCCCTGGAGACCCGTGTGCTGCGGGTGCGCCAGGCCTTGACCAAGGGCCAGGCGGTGATCGTCTTCGATCCGGACAGCGAACAGTGCCAACTGATGCTCAAGCACGATGTGCCCAAGGAGCTGTTCGACTGACCCTACCCCCGGCCCAGCCCCCTGGGCCGGGTTATTCAGCCATTGGAAAAACGCGGGCCGAACAGAATCACACTGGCCCCGATCACGCACAGCGCCAGCCCCAGCCAATCCGAACCCAGGGGCCGTACCCGCTCCACCACCGCCAGCCAGCCAATCGAAGCGACGATATAGATGCCTCCGTAGGCGGCATAGGCGCGCCCGGCGTAGGTGGCCTCGACCTTGGTCAGCAACAGGGCGAACAGGGTCAGGCTGACCAGCGCGGGAATCACCCACAAGGCACTCTTGCCCTGACGCAGCCACATCCAGAACGCATAGCAGCCGGCGATTTCAAACAGCGCGGCGAGGAAGAACCACAGGTAATTGAGCATGCAGGAACTCGTCAGGATTGTCGGATGCCGGCAACCCTAACGACGCCCAGGGGGATTGGGCAAGCTCAACTGGCGCTTTGCTTGGCCTTGGCGCGCATCTTGTCGGCCATCAGGGTCATTTCGTCGTACAGCGCCTGGGGATTTTTCTGCTTCAGGGCCCAGGCCAAGCGGCCCTGCTCGTGGGGCAGGATCATGAACTGGCCGGCATCGACCTGGGCATGGATGTAGTCGGCGATCTCGGCGGCTGTGATCGGCGAGTTTTCCAGCAACTTGCCCACCTGGGCCTTCATGGCCGGCGTCGGTCCCCGGAAGGAGTCCAGCAGGTTGGTCTGGAAGAACGACGGACAGACCACATGCACGCCGATTTCCTGCTGCGCGAGCTCGATCAACAGGCTCTCGGAAAGCGCCACCACTCCGGCCTTGGCCACGTTGTAGTTACTCATGGCCGGGCCCTGCATCAAGGCCGCCATGGAAGCGATATTGATGATCTTGCCCTTGCTCTGCTCCAGCAGCGGCAGGAAGGCCTTGCAGCCCTTGACCACCCCCATCAGGTTGATCGCGATCTGCCAGTCCCAATCCTCCAGCGACAGTTCGCTGAAAAACCCGCCAGAGGCCACGCCGGCGTTGTTGACGATGATGTCGATGCCGCCGAACTTCACCTCGCAGGCCTGAGCGAAGGCGGTCAACTGGCTGTAGTCACGCACATCGCAGCGCTGCACAAAACCGTCACCACCGGCCGCACGCACCAGTTTCAGGGTTTCCTGCAGGCCCGCCTCGCTGACATCGGACAAGGCCAGCCGCCAGCCCTCGCGGGCCCAGCGCAAAGCGATTTCGCGACCCAGGCCGGAGCCGGCGCCAGTGATCATCATGCGATTTTGCATAAGAGTTGCCTTGTTGTTCCGGGGAAGATGAGCCGCAGTGTAGCGAAGGCCCCTGCGCCACCCACGCACCATCAGGGTGCTGAATGCCCCGGGCAAACCGCCGGCCCGGTGCCCCCGACCTGTCATCCGCCCCCCTGCTCCGGGCAGGCGCAAAGGAAATAAGACCAAAAGCGGAAAGCTTTAAAAATACTTGGAATTTTCTAGAAGGGCGCAGAGTCGGACTTATTAAGCGGTTCGCTTTATCCCTAAAACGAACTTGTCCTTGAATAACTGCGTTGTTCAACTCTATTCCAATAAGGAAACAGCCATGGGCACCATTCTGATCGTTATTCTGATTCTGCTGCTGATTGGCGGCCTGCCAGTATTCCCGCACTCCAGAAGCTGGGGTTATGGGCCTTCAGGAATCATTGGCGTCGTGCTGGTGGTGCTGTTGGTACTCTTGCTGCTGGGCAGGATATAACGCCCTTATTGCTCGCCCCAGAGCATGTTTGAACGTAAAAAGGCGCCGGTCTTCACCGGCGCCTTTTTATTAGCCCGAATAAAAAACACCCCACTTGTGGGGTGTTCTATTCACGCGGGCAACTTGCGCCAACCCCGCATGACAGGGCCGGCGCTGCAGCGTTTAGTCCGGTTTCCCGTTGACCACGCCTGCGGTGTTGTCGAGCAAGCTCTTGGTCGCCGTCTGCAGGAAGGATTCCAGCTTCTGCTTGAGCTGCGCCTCATCGGCAGAATCCGGGATCAGTTCGCCCCCCGGTGCCGAACCCAGCTCGTACTTGTACAGCCGTGGCGGCATTTCCTTGGGCAGCACCAGCACCCGGTCCGCCGTCAGCAGCGCTACGGTCTGGTCACTGCCCGAAGGCTTGATCACGCCGAAGCCCTTGTCGCCTTCCGGCAGGTTGAGCAGGTCGCGCCCCCAGCACTGGTGCAGTACGTCGCCACCCAGGCGACCCATGATGGTGGGCACGATGTCGATCTGGGTGCCCACGGTGTGGTCACGCTGGCCGAACTTTTCCTGGATGCCCGGAGCGATCATCAGCATGGGCACGTTGAAGCGCCCCAGGTCCATTTCGGTGATCTGCTGCTCGTTGCCGAAGCCATGGTCGCCCACCACCACGAACAGGGTTTCCTTGAAGTAAGGCTCCTTGCGCGCTTTCTCGAAGAACTGGCCCAGGGCCCAGTCGGAGTAGCGCATGGCCGTCAGATGTTCGTTGAGGCTGCCGCGGTCGGTCACCTTGTCCACCGGCAAAGGCGTGGGCAGGGCATACGGCGTGTGGTTGGACAGGGTCTGCAGCAGGGCATAGAACGGCCCCTTGCCTTCCCGGGCCTTCAACTCTTCCAGGCCGCGGTTGAACATGTCCTGGTCGGACACGCCCCAGGTCGGGTCGGAGAACACCGGATTGACGAAGTCGTTACGGCCGATGAAGTTGGTCATGCCCTGGTTGCTGAAGAACCCCGACTGGTTGTCCCAGGCGAAATCGCCGTTGTAGACATACACGTCATCGTAGTTGCGAGCACTGAGCAATTGCGGCAGGCCGGACAGCTTGTGGCTGCCTTCCGGGGTCTGCATCAGGTATTCGAAGCCAGGCAGGTTGGGGAAGCACGCCATGGTGGCGAACATGCCCTGGTGGGTGTGGGTGCCGTTGGAGAAGAAGCGGTCGAACAGCAGGCCTTCCTTGGACAGTTTGTCGAAGTACGGAGTGATCTCCCCCGGACGTCCCAGGGCACCCACCGAATGCCCGGCGAAGCTTTCCATCAGGATCACCACGACGTTCTTGATCGGCAGGGTCTTTTCCCCATCCGGCGTGTAGGTGCGGCGTACGGCGGCAATATCGGCATCCACCAGCTTGTCACTCGGCACCAGCAGCATGTCGCGCACGGTCTGCTGGGCCAGAGGCTGAGGCAAGGTGGCCTTCCAGATATTGGTGCGGTCCTCGGACAGACGATCCTTGGCCGCCGCCATCAGTTGCAGCGTGCCATTGAGGCCCAACTGGTTGGCGAAGTTGGATTCGGTGGTGTAGACGTCACCCCAACGCATCGGCGGGCCCTGGCGCAGAGTGCCACGGGCTGCAACCACGCAGATCAGCAGACACACCACGAACACCGCAATGCGCGCATACCAGGGGGCAATCTGCCGGGTGCCGACATTGCCGCCGCTGAACGGGCCGCGGGGCCGGGTGGCGCGGTCGGCCCCCTTGAATGCCAGGCTCAGGATCCAGGTGCCCACGGCCCAGGCCAGCAGGTAGCGGACCACCGGGAAGCCGTACCAGAGCATGCTCATCACGGTTTTCGGGTCTTCCTTCACATACTGGAAGACCAGGCCGTTGAGGCGCTGGTGGAACTCTCGGTAGAAGTCCATCTCCATCAGGCCGAGGAACAGCGCGATGCTGGAGGTGACTGTCAGCCAGAAGCGCAACACCCCGCGAGCCGCCATGGCCCGGGCGCTGAACAGCGCCAGCAGCAGCGGTACGCTGAGGTAGACCACCAGCCGCAGATCAAAACGCAGCCCGTTGGCAAACGCTTCGAGGAAGGTCGAGGCCGGAGTGTCGAGAATCATCTCGCGGTTATAGATCAGCAGCGCGACGCGCAACAGGGAAAGCATCACCATCATGACCAGGGCGCACAACAGCGTGTAGGCCAGATGGGATTTAACGGTCGGTTGCAGCAGGCGATTCGAGGATCGCTGCTGACTCAGGGCATCCGAGTTTGCCATGTGGTTTTAGGACCCATTGGAAGTTTAAGTTGCAAAGATAAAGCTGCGTTCTGCCCTCTTGTTGCCGCCAGGGCGACGGGGGAATTCGCGGTGCGCAAATGTTGCACGATCACTCAAGGCATTGCCATTGATTAGTGGGCAGCACCGAAAAACCCACTGCCAACGGCTCTGGGACAAGAGATTGCAGAGAGTTATACCGGGGAAAAAGCGCCGGCGAATTGTCTTAGAGCGTTTGTGAAAATTTCGTTCAACGCATGTTTAGTCACACAAAAAAGGGCCTGACGGCCCTTTTCCCTGTGCAACCTGCGTCTCCCGCTTCAGAGCCGCACATTGCCTCGCGGCCCGGCGATCGCCCAGATGATCAGCCCCAGCACCGGCAGGAGAATGATCAAGAGCACCCAGAGGACCTTCATCCCAGTTTCGGCGCCGCTTTTGAGTACGTTGATGATGGCCCAGATATCCAGGGCCAGAATGATCAGGCCAACCAGGCCATTGAAGGTGGAACCCATGGTGTCGCTCCCTAAATGATGGCGTGCCTCTTTAGGATAGCCGTGCTGGATCAGGGTTCCGTTTTATTCCACAGCCGCTCGGGCTTCAGACATGAACGGCGATCTTCAAGGCCTCCAGGGCCCGCGCTGCGGCGATCCCGACCTCGGCGCACAGCTCCAGCACCCGCGGCACGTCGTTGCCGTAGACCAGTACCATCTGCAACTCGTCATCCAGCAACTGGCTGAAGTTCATCAACACATAGCCGCCGTTTTCCGGGTTCATGCTGCCCATCTGGATCTGGATGCGGTTCAAGGCCGTCAGGGCTTCGATCTTGGCCAACTGCTTGGGCTTGATGTTGAAAGCCACGTCCTTGCCGAACGAGGCGACGATCTGGGCGAACAGGTCGACATAGGTATCGGCCTGAAACAACACGGTTTCCGGCAGGCTGCCGACCACCACCCATTCCCCCAGGGGAATGGGGAAACTGTCGTCGTAGTTGATATCCGGGTTGGCTGCCAGGAATCCCTGAGGGTCGGCGTAGGCCTGGCTCGCCTCCTCGGCGATCTGCTGGATCTCGGCATCGCCCATGCACCCGGAGCTGATCTTGCTAATGAGTTCGATAAGGGCGGTTTTCATGGGCACATCCTGGAAGCGAGGAAATCAAGGGGCGCGAAGAATAGCCTAAAGTGCCCGAGCTATCACGCCAGGCAGTACCTGACGCCCGCGCGCCCCGATCATCGCCGGCTCAGGCCAGGAGTTTTTCCAGCTGCGCCGTGGTATCCATGGCGCCCATGGTCTTGGCCGCTTCCAGGGCACTCACGCCATTGCTGTCGAGGGCCTTGGGGTCGGCGCCCTGGCTGATCAGGTAGGTGACGATTTCAGTGCGGTTGAACATCGCCGCCATCATCAGCGCGGTACGTCCGTCGAAGGACGAGCCTTCCACCTGGGCGCCCCCCTCCACCAGCGCCTTGACCACCGCCAGGTCGCCCTTGAAGGCAGCCCCGGCAATCGGGCTCTGGCCATTGTCGTTGCGGATCTCGGGGTCGGCCTGGTGCTTGAGCAGCACCTGCACCGCGTCCACATGGCCGTGATAGGCGGCGAGCATCAGCAGCGTGTCGCCCTTGTGATTGCGCAGGTTGACCGGCAGGCCACTGGCAGCCAGTTTGTCGAGCATCTGTGCGTCGCCCTGGCGGGCCACGTTGAACACCTGTTCGACAAACTGGGCGGCCTCTTCTTCAGTCATCTGGCGGCTTTTGTCGGTCATCGGAAACTCCAGGTTCGGCAATTCGGAAAGGCGCTAGTTTCCCCAAGCCGGCGCCAGCCTGTCATCCCTTTTTTCCCGAGAGCCACCATAGGCAGAATCAATAACGCAGGCGTCCACCCTGAATGTCCGCGAGAATCTGCGGGGTCAGCCGCACGTAGGTATCCGAGCCCGGCAACCAGGCATACACCGGCTCGTCACCGATTTGTTGCAGATCGAATGCCTGCTCCTTGAGGCGACTCTTCTGGTACTTGAAGGTGCCGGTGGTGTCCATCTTCACTTTGATCCGCAGGAACAGCGGCACTGCGTAGGCCGGCAACTGCTGCAGGGCGAACTGCAGCAACTCGCTGAAATCCAGGGTCGCCAGGGATTCTGCCGGAGTGATCGCCACCATCCCGGCCCGACCGTTGGTGTTGTGGATCTCGACCCCATAGGCCACCACCTCGGCAACCTGCGGGTGCCCCAGGAGGACGTTCTCCACCTCGGTGGTGGAAACGTTCTCGCCCTTCCAGCGATAGGTATCTCCCAGCCGGTCGACGAACTGCACATGGCCAAAGCCGATATCGCGCAGCAGATCGCCGGTGTTGAAGTAGCAGTCGCCCTTCTCGAATACGTCCTTGAGAATCACCTTGAGGTTCTTTTCCGGGTCGGTGTAGCCATCCAGGGGCGCCTTGTCGTCGATCTTCGCCAGCAACAGCCCCTGGCCGCCCTTGGCCACCTTCTGCATGAAGCCCTGGCTGTTGCGCAGCGGCGCGCCAGTATCGTGGGCGTATTCCACCAGCGCCCAGGGGATCAGGGAAAAGCCCACGGTATTGTCGAAGTTGAGGATGTTGCTGAAACCGATATTGCCGTCGCTGGCGGCATACAACTCACAGATATGACCGACGCCGAAACGTTGCTTGAACTCGCTCCAGACGCCCGGGCGCAGCCCGTTGCCGATCATCTTCGAGACCCCGTGCTCGGTATCCCGTGCGCAAGCCGGCTGGTCGATCAGGTAGCGGCACAACTCCCCGACATAACCCACGGTCGTGGCCTTGTAGCGGCGCACATCATCCCAGAACTGGCTGGCGCTGAATTTGCGGCGGATGGCAAAGCCCGAGGCGCCGGTAATCGCCGAGCCCCAGCACACGCACAGACCGGTGGCGTGGTACAGCGGCAAGGTGCAATACACCACGTCGCCGGGCTGCATATCCAGGGCGATGGTGCCGAAGCCGGCAGAGGTGCGCATCCAGCGCCCATGCTTGAAGATCCCGGCCTTGGGCAACCCCGTGGTGCCGGAGGTATAGATATAGAAGCAGGGGTCATTGAGGAAGATGCGCTGGGTCTGCGCCAGGTTGTCCGATGGGTAACCGACGCTCTCGGCCATCAGGTTGCGCATTCCCTCGGGGGTCGGCCCGGGGTCGGCAAAGGTGTCCTGATCGGCCACGAACCAGGTGCGCTGCGGATCGATGCCCACCTGCTCGCGTACCGCCGAGTAAGCGGCCTGCAGCTCGCCGCCGAGGATGATCGCCGCCGGTTTCACCAACGCCAGGCTGTGCGCCAGCACGCCCTGGGTCTGCGCGGTGTTGAGCATCGCGCAAATGCCTCCAAGCTTGGCCACCGCCAGCACCGTGACCAGCAATTCCGGGCGGTTCTCGATGAAGATCGCCAGCACATCACCCTTGCCGATGCCCTGCTCCTGCAGGTAGGCAGCAATGCGGTTGGCCCACTGATTGACCTGGGCATAACTGAGCACCCGGTCACCGTACAGCAAGGCCGGCCCCTCGGGGTTGCGCAGGGTCGCCTGCTCAAAGCTCCAGCCCAGGCCGCAGGGCTGGTCCGGGTTGTCGATATTGCCCGCCTTCATGCCCCGCACCACCCGCGGCAGTGCCCTGGCAATGGAGGGCACCTTACGCAGCATCATGCCCCAGGTGATCATGTCGCTCTTGTGCTTGTTCATGGTTGCTCCGGTTGCACAGCAAGGATCTGGGCCCGGGCCTGGCCGGCCGGGCGTTGGCAACAGCGGCGCAAGGCTCAACCGGGGGTAGCGATCCAGGGTGCGGCGAGCGGCACGCGGGAGCTGTGGATATCTCTCGCAAAGGGATGAAGGCAGGACAAGCGCAGGGCAGCAAAGAGCACCGGCGATGAGGCGCAGGAAAGGTTCATGGAGAGCGTCCTATGTTCTTATTATTGGTCGGGCGGGATAGCAAGATCGCGCCACAACACATTCCATGTCGCAGAAACGCCGTTCAAGCCACTTTCGCGGGGCCGCCGAGGCCAGGTTGAACCCACGTGACTGGCTGGAAAATACGTCAGCTCTCGCGACGCTGTACACGGGGTTTTTGCAAACTTTTGTATCTACCCTCGGTCTCCCCACGCAGCGTGCTTGTCCCCGCTTCAACGATTGAATTTTCCACCCTGGCCCGCGGTCACAACACTGCCACGGCACCCGCCAACAACCCCTGCGGACCTGCAAAATGCAGGATGCACGATGGCCATTCATGCAATTTGCACGAACAGGCGCTTTTTGGATTTTTATAAGCTATTGTTTTTAAAGGACATTTTAAAAAAACGATACTGGCACAATCGCTGCACCTATCACTCCACGCTTGCCCTTCAAGAGCTAACGGAGCTGATAGACATGAGCCTGATCCAAGAAAAATTTTCTTCCCTGTTCTCCAACTTCGAAGTGACCACCCAGCCACGCCCTGACGGTGGCATCCTGTTGACCCTGCGCAACAGCGAAGGCAAACAGTTCAAGCGTTCGATCTCCTACGCACAGTTGCACGCCGCCGACCAACTGTCGTGGGTCATCAGCGCAATTCGTCGGGACTTGGCCGAACAGGCCAGTGAGTTGCCACAGATCTCCATGCTGCAAAGCCAGAACCGCTTTGCCCTGCCGACTTACCACTGCGCGTAAGCCGCTTGCGCTGCACCTGACCGGGCCGGCCCCACCTTGCGTGGGCCCGGTCCGTTGACGTTGTGCTCCCCGCTCAATCGTCCAGGCGCGGGAACTGGCTGGCGATCGCGTCGCCGGTCAGGCTTGCGTTCCAGCCCTGGGGGTTGTTGAACATGCGGATGGCCACCAGGTTCGGCCGCTCGCCCATGTCGAACCAATGGGCGGTGCCCGCCGGCACCGAGATCAGGTCATTCCTCTCGCACAGTACGGCGTACACATAGTCATCGATGTGCAGGTTGAACAGGCCCCGGCCCGCAACGAAGAAACGTACTTCATCCTCGCTGTGGCGGTGCTCATCGAGAAAGCTGGCGCGCAGCTCGGCCTTCTGCGGATGGTCTTCATCGAGGCTGATGACATCCACGCCGACGTAGCCACCCTCGGTCATCAGGCGATCGACCTGCTCCTGATAGGCGCTTATCACTTCTTGCTGGCCGGTGCCCGGTGCAACACGCGTGGTGGCAGGCCAGCGGTCGAAACGAATCCCCTGCTCGGCCAGGGTGGCAGCGATATCGTCGAAGTGGGTCAGGACCTTGTTCGGCAGGTCCGGACTGGATACGTGGTAGACGGACAGGCTGCTCATTACGGCAACTCCTCTTGCATGCGGGTGGCAATGATAACGGCTGCGGCCAAGGCTGCGACGCTGGCAATACTAAAGGTCAATGTGGGGCCCAGGGCATTCCAGCTATAACCCGAATACAGGGCCCCCAGGGCGCCCCCGGTTCCCGCCAGGGCCGCGTACAACGCCTGGCCCTGGCCTTGCTGGCGGGCACCGAAACTGCGCTGCACAAAATGAATGGCGGCGGCGTGGAAACTGCCGAAGGTCGCCGCGTGCAGCACCTGAGCCAACAACAGCACCCCGAGGTGTTCCGCCAGGCTGCCCAGCAGCAACCAGCGCAGAGCTGCCAGCAGGAAGCTCGCCAGCAGCACCCGCCGCACGGAAAAGCGCGCCAGAAGCCAGCTCATCGCCAGAAACATCAACACTTCGGCCACCACACCCAGGGCCCAGAGCATGCCGATCACCCCGCGGGTATAGCCCAGGCGCTCCAGGTGCAGAGTCAGGAAGGTGTAATAGGGGCCGTGGCTCATCTGCATCAGTGCCACGCACAGGTAGAAGGCCAGCACACCGGGGCTGCGCAGTTGCCTGACAAAGCCCTCCCCGGCGTGCCGCGGCCCCTGCACCCGAGGCTGGGCGTTAGGCACCCACAGGCTGCTGAGGACGATGCCCGCCATGATCACCACCAGCGCTACCGGGTAGATGTCCAGGCTCAACCACTCGAACAAACGCCCCAGGGCCACCACGGTAAGAATGAAGCCGATGGAGCCCCAGAGGCGGATCTGGCTGTAGCGCGAGGCCTGGCCTTGCAGGTGCGCCAGGGTGATCACTTCGAACTGCGGCAGCACCGCGTGCCAGAAAAAAGCATGCAGGGCCATGACCATGGCCAGCCAGGCATAGCTCTTGTCGACGAAGATCAGGGAGAAACAGACCAGGGTGCAGAGCGCACCAAAACGCACGATCGCCAGGCGCCGCCCGGTGTAGTCCCCCAGCCAGCCCCAAAGGTTGGGCGCCACGCAGCGCATGAGCATGGGAATGGCCACCAGTTCGCCGATGCGCGCACTGGAGAACCCCAGGTGATCGAAATACAGCGCCAGGAATGGCGCGGTCGAGCCCAGCAGCGCGAAATAGAACAGGTAGAAACTGGAAAGCCGCCAGTAGGGAAGTGCCGCCACGGCCTTCAGACCGTGGCGACTGGCAGGACCGGCATTACAGCTGGCCCAGCACCGGCGTGCTGACGCGCACGTCGGCATTCTGGCCGCGGTGGCGCAGCAGGTGATCCATCAGCACGATGGCCATCATCGCCTCGGCGATCGGCGTAGCGCGAATGCCCACGCATGGGTCGTGGCGCCCCTTGGTGATCACGTCCACCGGGTTGCCGTCGATATCGATGGAACGCCCGGGGGTGGTAATGCTGGAGGTCGGCTTGAGCGCCAGGTGAGCGACGATCGGCTGCCCCGAGGAGATGCCGCCCAGAATGCCGCCGGCGTTATTGCTGAGGAAACCTTGCGGGGTCAGTTCGTCACGGTGCTCGGTGCCGCGCTGGGCAACGCAGGCGAAACCGGCGCCGATCTCCACGCCCTTGACCGCGTTGATACTCATCAGCGCATGGGCCAGCTCGGCGTCCAGGCGATCGAAAATCGGCTCGCCCAGGCCCGGCATCACCCCTTCGGCCACCACGGTGATCTTCGCTCCGACCGAATCCTGGTCTCGACGCAACTGGTCCATATAGGCTTCCAGTTCCGCAACCTTGTCCGGATCAGGGCTGAAGAAGGCGTTGTTCTCTACCGAATCCCAGGTCTTGAAGGGAATCTCGATCGGGCCCAGCTGGCTCATGTAGCCGCGAATCACGATGCCCTGGCTGGCCAGGTACTTCTTGGCAATGGCCCCGGCCGCCACGCGCATGGCGGTTTCCCGGGCCGAGCTGCGGCCGCCACCACGGTAGTCGCGGATGCCGTACTTGTGGTGGTAGCTGTAGTCGGCGTGAGCCGGGCGGAACAGATCCTTGATCGCCGAATAGTCCTTGGACTTCTGATCGGTGTTGCGGATCAACAAGCCGATGGAACAGCCGGTGGTCTTGCCTTCGAACACCCCGGAGAGGATCTCGACCTCGTCGGGTTCCTGGCGCTGGGTGGTGTGGCGGCTGGTGCCAGGCTTACGCCGGTCCAGGTCACGCTGCAAGTCCTCCAGAGTCAGTTCCAGGCCCGGCGGGCAGCCGTCGACAATGGCGACCAACGCCGGACCATGGCTTTCGCCCGCGGTGGTGACAGTGAACAGCTTGCCGTAGGTATTGCCGGACATGCAGGGAGCTCCGTGAAATCAGCCGAAATAACTCAATCTGGATTAGCGCGTGCGCCAGTATACGCAGGCTACCCAACTAGTTCATCCTCGAACCTTCTGCCTGTTACCGAGTCAAACCGGCACCTTATCCATGATGGCGCGATGATGCTGCGAGTTCTTCTCTTGAGCCTTTCCCTGTTCACCGGCCTGGTTCATGCGGCCGTCCTGCAACGCCCCGTGAGCCTGGACACCGGGCACGGTGAGCTGTACGGCTCGCTGCTGCTACCCAAGTCCGAGCAGCCGGTGCCGGTGGTGCTGATCATTTCCGGCTCCGGCCCCACTGACCGCGACGGCAACAACCCCGATGGCGGGCGCAACGACAGCCTCAAGCGCCTGGCCTGGGTACTGGCCAAGCACAACATCGCCAGCGTGCGTTATGACAAGCGCGGAGTGGCCGCCAGCCTCGCCGCGACCCCGGACGAACGTAACCTGACCCTGGACGCCTATGTCGCGGATGCCGTGGCCTGGGGCAACAAGCTCAAGGCCGATCCACGCCTGGGCCAACTGATAGTCCTGGGGCATAGCGAAGGCGCACTGATCGCCACGCTGGCGGCACCGCAATTGAATGCCGCAGGCGTTATCTCGATCTCCGGAACCGCCCGCCCGGTGGACCAGATCCTGCGCCAGCAGTTGAGCTACCGCCTGCCACCGGCGCTGATGCTGCGTAGCAATGAGCTGCTGGACAGCCTCAAGGCCGGCAAGGTCGACCCGGATGTGCCCCCTGCCCTGCAAGTCATCTTTCGCCCCAGCGTGCAGCCTTACCTGATCACCCTGTTTCGCGAAGACCCGGCGGCGGCCTTCGCCCGCCTGAAGATGCCGGCGCTGATCATCCAGGGCAGCAACGACATCCAGGTCAGCGTCGATGACGCCAGGGTCCTCAAGGCCGCCAAACCGGATGCGCAACTGGCCCTGATCGAAGGCATGAACCATGTGATGCGCATCGTGCCCAATGACCTCAAGCGCCAGCTGGCCTCCTACAAGGACCCGCAATTGCCGCTGGCAGCGGAACTGGGCAGCGCGATCATCGATTTTATTGACGGACTTCACACCCGTTAGGCTGTTTTTGCCCTCCAGTCCTGAAAAAAACGGCCGATAAGCCTTTGCCGGCCGTTCAATTGCTGTCGGCGCGCAGCGATTGGACAGGATCTCGCCGTTATGACTGATACCCCGAACTCACCCGCCACCGAGCAGGAAGCCGCCGCCCCGGAAGCGCCGCCGCTGCCGTGGGCCGATGTGCAGGCCGAACACCACAAGATGCTGCGCCTGGCACCCTTGCAGACCGATCGCGCCACGGGCGGACGGCCTCTGCGCTTTGTCGAGTTCGGTTATGCCGAACGCAACAACAAAGAGCACAGCCTGCTGCGCATGACCATCAGCCTCCCCGGCCAACGGGTGCGCAAGGAACAGAATCACCTGGACGTGTGGGTAGAGCACGACACTCGCCGGGTGCACTTCGAGCCCGAAGGCGGCCTGCAGGTCGAACCGCTGAACCGCGGAATCGGCCGTTTCCTGCTGGCCCAGGCAGCGCAGTGGGCCCAGAAGAAGTGGCCGCACTACCGGGTCGACGGCTTCGACCTGGCGAACAAGGATGCCCTCAACGAAGACACGCGCCTGCGTCGTGACCACGTGCTGCGCACCCAGGGTTTCGATGTGGTGTATGCCGATGCCCAGCACCTCAAGGGCAGCGTCAAGGATGTCCAGGTGGGTGAACTGCTGGGCCAGTGGAATAGCGAAAAGCTGCAGTTCGTGGAGATTCTGGAAGCGGCGCAGATGCTCCAGCAGGCCGAACAGAATCTTGAAGAACTGGAAGTGAAGCTGCGCAAGCAGGAAGAGAAAGTCACCAAGTACAAGCGCGAGGACACCGGTCTGCGCTTCACCATCACCTGCCTGGTGGCCTTTGCGGTATTCCAGGCCGGGCTGCTGATCTGGATTGCGACTCATCGCTGAGCCGCAACGCCTGACCGCCACAGGCCCGCGTTGCGCGGGCCGGCAATCGGCTCAGACCCGGGACGCGAACAACGCCTGATGGTCGCGGCACTGCTCCGCGGTCAGCATGAACACACCGTGGCCACCGCGCTCGAAGTCCAGCCAGGCGAAGTCGACCTCCGGGTACAGCGCCTCGACATGCACCTGGCTGTTGCCCACCTCGACAATCAGCAAGCCCTTCTCGGTCAGGTGGTCCGCCGCCTCGGCCAGCATCCGCCGCACCAGGTTCAGGCCATCCTCGCCACAGGCCAGGCCCAGTTCGGGCTCGTGCTGGTATTCATCCGGCATGTCGGCGAAGTCTTCGGCATCGACATAGGGCGGGTTGGACACGATCAGGTCGAAGCGCTGCCCCGGCAGGCCATCGAAACCGTCGCCCTGGACCGTGAACACCCGCTCATCGACGCCATGGCGCTCGATGTTCTGGTTGGCCACTTCGAGGGCTTCGAAGGACAGGTCCGCCAACACCACCTCGGCATCACGGAATTCATAGGCACAAGCGATACCGATGCAGCCGGAACCGGTACACAGGTCGAGAATCCGTGCCGGCTCGCTGCCCAGCCAGGGCTCGAAACGTTTTTCGATCAGCTCGCCAATCGGCGAACGGGGAATCAGCACGCGCTCATCGACAATGAACGACATGCCGCAGAACCAGGCCTCGCCCAGCAGGTAGGCGGTAGGCACGCGTTCCTGGATACGGCGCTTGAGCAGGTGCTGCACATGGACCAGCTCGTCGTCTTCCAACGCGCAATCAAGGTAGCTGTCGGCAATTTCCCAAGGCAGGTGCAAGGCGCCGAGCACCAGTTGACGGGCCTCGTCCCAGGCATTGTCGGTACCATGGCCGAAGAACAGATCCTCCCCATGAAAGCGGCTGACAGCCCAGCGGATATGGTCGCGCAAGGTGCGCAGGCGGGAAGTGATCACGGGACAGACTCCTGACAAAACGACCGGCGATTCTAACAGCCAAAACGCTTGCCGACGACGAATGAAAAACCAGCGACGGGCAATAGTGTTCAAGCGTTTTTTTGCTCGGGAAGGCTGCATACCTTGCCCCACTTGACAAGGCTGCAGGCCAGCAACGGCGCACCTTACGTTAGTAGCGATTCACAGAAGCGCTCCGCCAGAGGACAATGGCGCAAAAGCCCCACTCACAGGAGCCCCAGAATGTCCGTTCCAAAGACGATGTTTCAACTCAGCGGTCGTGGTTATGCAGCGGCCAATTTGAGCCACGCGACCCTTGTGATCATCGACGCCCAGAAAGAATACCTCAGCGGCCCGCTGGCCCTGTCCGGCATGGACGCGGCAGTGGCCAACATCCGCCAACTGCTGGCCGCGGCCCGGGCTGCCGGTCGCCCAGTGGTGCACGTACGCCACCTCGGTACCGTCGGCGGCCTGTTCGACCCACAAGGCGAGCGCGGCGAATTCATTCCCGGCCTTGAACCCCAAGGCGACGAAACCATCATCGGCAAACTGCTGCCCAGCGCGTTCCACGGCACCGAACTGGAAAAGCGCCTGCAGGACCTCGGTTCCCTGGACCTGATCGTCGCCGGATTCATGAGCCACTCCAGCGTCAGCACCACCGTGCGCGCGGCCAAGAACCTGGGCTTTCGCTGCACCCTGGTAGAAGACGCCTGCGCCACCCGCGACCTGCCCTACAAGGGTGGCATCCTCAGCGCCGAGCACGTTCAGCAAACCGAAATGGCAATCATGGCCGACAACTTCGCCACCCTCGCCCAGACCGCAAGCCTGATCTGATCAGCCCTGGTGAGCGGCTGGCGGGCCGCTCATCCATAAACCCCTCGCCTTTGCAGCAATTGCCTTAGCCTCAGGAACCACCCGGTCAACTTCCGGTCGAAGGGCCGATACCCATTGAGGAAGGTCGGAATGAAGATATCCGATGGTTTTGACGCACGCCGATTGCGGCCCAAAAGCCCGCGAAACTGGCGGTTGCGCCTGGGTGCGGGATTCTCCGCGCTACTGGCGACATTTGGCGTGCTGCTGGCGATGGCCGGTACTGCAAGCCTGCTGGGCCGTGCCCCGGCGCTGGGGGAAATGAATGCCAGCCCGGCGGGCTCGACGGTGATCCTGGTGGTTGGCCTGTTGCTGCTGTATGTCGGCGTACGCTTGTGGCGGCGCTGCCGGCGGCGCATGCGCCAGCCCCTGGCGCTGAACATGGCGCCGCACCTGATGAAAAAACACGACTGACATTCCCGAGGCGCGATTTGCGCGCCTTAAGGTGTTCCGAGTTGGGTAAACTAGCCGCCCTTCGCGGAGGCTGACATGCAAGACGACGATTTTTCCCTGTTCAAAAACGAGATCCGCGGCGTCAAGCCGATCAAGCACGATCGTGCCGATACAGGCAAACCCAAGAGCGACCGGGCGCAGATCGCCAAGTTGCGCCAGGCGGCCACCGTATGCAGCGAGACCACCACGGTGGACGGGCTGTCCGACCAGTTCGTCATCGACGTGGGGCCGGAAGATGAGCTGATGTGGGCCCGCGACGGGGTTCAGGAAAGCCAGATGCGCAAGCTGAAAATCGGCCAGATCCCCTTTGAAGGCAGCCTCGACCTGCATGGCATGACCGTGGAAAAGGCCCGGGAAACCCTCTGGGCCTTTCTCGCTGAAGCCACCCAGTTCGAAATCCGCTGCGTGCGCGTCACCCACGGCAAGGCTGTGCGCCTGGACGGCAAACGACCGATGATCAAGAGCCATGTCAACACCTGGCTGCGCCAGCATCCGCAGGTGCTGGGCTTCACTTCCTGCCAGGCCAGGCATGGCGGTACCGGGGCGCTGTACGTCATGCTCAAGCGCACCATGATGGAAGGCCGTGACGAATAAAGCCGCTGCATCACGCTTGCAGCGTCGTGTCCGCCACCGTACCCTTGCCCTTTGCGTAAAATCCCACAGGTAGTTTCATGTCCCTGGAACAGAATTACACCGCGATCCTCGGCCAACTGGGCGAGGACGTCTCCCGCGAGGGCCTGCTCGACACGCCCAAGCGTGCCGCCAAAGCCATGCAGTACCTCTGCCGCGGTTATGCCCAAACCCTGGAAGAGGTCACCAACGGTGCCTTGTTCAGCTCCGACAACAGCGAAATGGTCCTGGTCAAGGACATCGAGCTCTACTCGTTGTGCGAACACCACCTGCTGCCGTTCATCGGCAAGGCCCACGTCGCCTACATTCCCAGCGGCAAGGTCCTGGGGCTGTCGAAAGTCGCGCGCATCGTCGATATGTATGCCCGCCGCCTGCAGATCCAGGAAAACCTCAGCCGGCAGATCGCCGACGCCGTCCAACAAGTGACCGGCGCCCTCGGGGTGGCCGTGGTGATCGAGGCCAAGCACATGTGCATGATGATGCGCGGTGTGGAGAAACAGAATTCGTCGATGATCACCTCGGTGATGCTGGGCGAGTTCCGCGAGAATGCCGCGACCCGCAGCGAATTCCTCAGCCTGATCAAGTAACAGGCTGCAGGCGAAAAAACCGGCGTTGATCGCCGGTTTTTTTTCGCCCGGGAAAAATCAGGTAAGCTGCCGCCCCTTCATTCATGGGCAAGAGGCAATAACCGTGATCGTCAAAGCGCTGCGAGTCGGCCTGGGCCAACTCATCATTTTCATCGACTTCATCACCCGCCCACGCAAGCAGCAGCGGGACGCCGCCGCTCAGGCGCAAGTCGCGGAAGCCGCCAAGGGCCTGACCCTGTACCAGTTTCACGCCTGCCCGTTTTGCGTGAAGACCCGCCGTACCCTGCATCGCCTGAATGTGCCGGTGGCCCTGCGCGACGCAAAAAACAACGAGCAGGACCGCCAGGCCCTGTTGGAGCAGGGCGGCAAGATCAAGGTGCCATGCCTGCGCATCGAAGAGAACGGCCAGACCACCTGGATGTATGAATCCAAGGTGATCATCGATTACCTGAACCAGCGCTTCGCGACCGTCTGACGCCCTCCCCCGGGGCTCTTCAGCCCCGGGTCAACTGCAAGTCAAGCAAGGCCGCGCCCAGGCACTTGCCGTGGGCATCCAGCGCCAGGGAGCGGGTCACTCCGCCGCGCAGGATGCCCGGCAAGACAAAGTTCAAGGCCCGCACATTCTCCAGGACATAGCGCTGTACCGGCGCCGCATCGCTCCCCTGCAAGCCGGCGAAATATTGCGCCACGCGCTCGGCGGTAAGCTGCTCGCAAAGAAAGGCAAAGTCCTCGGCGCGGTAGGCAATCACCGAAATATTCGAAGTGTCGCCCTTGTCCCCGGTACGCGAGTGCGCCAAGTCACGCAATTTGACCTCATTCATGCCCGTACCTCCTGATGCAAGGTGACCCTGACGGCCTCCCGGGGCAGTAACAGCGAAGCCACCGCCACCACCTGCCGCAAGCTTTTACTGGCCCCGCCGCCACCAGCGGGCCCATTGGTATAGAGGGTTTCCACCTCATTGCCGACGCGCACCGCTTCGGCCTTGTCCGTGCAGCGAGCCGCCACCCGCAGGCGCACTTCCCAGGGTTCGGCAGGCGCTCGCTGGCCCAGTTCAACACCGTGCAAGGCATCGATGCCGATCAGTTCCGCGCGCACTTCCTGCATCTGTACCCCGGTCAGGGCCAGGCGTTCGAGCACAATGTCCCGGGCCAGCCGCGCCCTGGCCACAGCCCCGGGGCCGCCATAGGAAATCTGCCCTTCGCCGATCCAGCCATCCAGGTAGCCGACGCTGACCTTGAGCCGCTCAGGCCGAGGGCTGCCTGCCGCCCCTTGCAGCCGCACCCGGTCCGGTGCCTCCTCGACAAAGCCCACCGCGGAAAAATCGGCACAGACATCCGGCGTCAGGTAGGCCGCCGGGTCATGCACTTCGTAGATCAACTGCTCGGTACAGGTAGCGCTGCTGACCTGCCCCCCGGAGCCCTTGACCTTGGTGATCAGCGCCGCGCCCTGTTCATCCACTTCGGCCAGGGGGAATCCCAGGCGCGCCAGACCGGCCACATTCTTGATCCCCGGATCGGCAAAGTAGCCGCCGCTGACCTGCCCTGCGCACTCCAGCAGGTGCCCCACCAGGGTCCCGCGCCCCAGGCGCAGCCAGTCATCCTCGGCCCAGCCGAACTCGAAGATCTGCGGCGCCAGGAACAACGAGGGGTCGGCCACCCGCCCAGTGATCACTACGTCGGCATCGGCCCGCAGCGCCTCGACGATACCCTGGGCGCCTAGGTAGGCATTGGCGGAAATCAGCCGCTGCCCCAGCGAGCCCAGGGTCTGCCCGTTGTCCAGCACCCACTCCGGCCGGGCCCGCAGAGTCTCGAGCACATCGTCCCCCAGCACCGCGATCACCTTGAGCCCTGGCAAGCCCAGCTCGGCGGCGATCCGTTGCACCTCGGCCACCGCCGCCAACGGATTGGCCGCCCCCATGTTGCTGATGATGCGCAAACGCCGCCCCGAGGCCGTGGCGCCGACAAAGGGCAGCACCCCGCGCATCCGTGCCCCCAGCAACGGGTCGTAGCCGCTGTGCGGGTCGGCCAGGCGCGCCTGCTGCGCCAGGGCGATGGTGCGCTCGGCCAGGCATTCGAACACCAGGTAATCCAGGTCGCCCTGTTGCGCCAACTCGATGGCGGGCTCGATACGGTCACCGGAGTAACCGGCGCCGGAGCCGATACGTAGGCTTTTCATCTTAAAAAACTCCCAGCAGCAGCGCGGTCAGGGTCATCAACACTGACGCAGCGAATAGAAAGGGGATGGTGAAACGCTGGTGGTCGGCCAGTTCGATCTTGCACAGGCCCACCAGCAGGAAGGTCGCCGGGGTCAGCGGGCTTACCGGGAAACCGGTGGTGTGCACGCCGAGCAACGAAGCCTGGGCCACTTGCAGCGGGTCGACACCCAGGGCCTTGCCCACTTCGGCAATCACCGGCATCACCCCGAAGTAGTAGGAGTCGGGGTCGAACAGCATGCTCAGGGGCATGGACAGGAACCCCACCACAGTCGGAATCAGCTTGCCGTGACCGGCAGGAATCTGCGCCACCGCCACTTCGGCAATCGCCTTGAGCATGCCGCTGCCCTGCATGATGCCGGTGAACACACCGGCCGCCAGGAGAATGCTGGCCATGGTCAGGGCCGTCTTGGCATGAGCATCGATGCGTGCCCGCTGGGCCTCGACATCCGGATAGTTGATGCACAGCGCCAGCACCGTGCCGACCATGAACATCACCACCGGATCGACCCAGCCGGCAATCATCACCAGCATCACCAGCACCGTGAGCAGCAGGTTGATCCAGAAGCGCCCGGGACGGCGTAGCGCCTCTTCGGCGGGGCTCAATACCCGGGTCGGGATGCCTGCACCGGCCGTGGCATCGGCACCGAGCCCCAGGCGGCGCTCCTCCCGGCGGCCGAGCCACCAGGCGCTGGCGAAGACGAACAGCAGGCCGACGATCTGCACCGGGATCAGCGGCTGGAACAGATCCGCCACCGGCACATGCAGGGCCGCTGATGAGCGCAGTACCGGGCCGGTCCAGGGCAGGAAATTGACCCCCGCAGCCATCGCCGCGACGCAGGCCAGAATCCGTCGATCGATGCCCAACCGGGTATACAGCGGCAGCATTGCCGGCACCGTCACCAGGAAGGTCACCGCGCCGGAACCGTCCAGGTGCACCAGCAGCGCCAGAAGCGCCGTGCCGACCACGATCCGCGTCGGCCGGGTGCCGACGGTGCGCAGGATGCGGTCGATGATCGGGTCGAGCATGCCGGCGTCGGTCATGATGCCGAAGAACAGGATAGCGAACACGAACATGCCTACCACGGGGGCGACGTTCTTGATGCCGGTGACGATGAAGGCGCTGGTCTGCAGACCGAAGCCGCCGATCAGCGCGGCGATGATCGGCAGCGCAATCAGCGCGACCAGAGGCGACAGGCGCTTGCTCATGACGGCCGCGAGCAGGCAGAGAATGGTGATGACACCCAGGGTGGCGAGCATGGAGCAACTCCAGTGTGCCGCCTCTTCAAGCCGGGGCCGGAAGGCGGACGGTTATTGTTTTTCTGGAGTATTGAAATCGCGCTAGTCTTTGTAAATTGGAATATTCGGCACCTTGCATTCGGAAAAACAAAATGAAGAACTCGATCCAGCATATCCAGGCCTTCCTCGCCGTGGCCCGCAGCGGCAACTTCAGCAAAGCCGCCGCCGAGCTGCACCTGTCGCCATCAGCCCTTACCGTGCAGGTCCAGCAACTGGAGGAATGGCTAGGGGTCGCCCTGCTCGATCGCAGCCCGCGCCATGTCAGCCTGACCGCTGCTGGGCTGCAGGCTCGGGGACCGATGGAGAAACTGCTGCTGGACCTGGACAACATCGTCAGTGGTTCCCGGGACCTGGCCGCCCTGCGTCGGGGCGTGGTCACCCTCGCCGCGCTGCCGTCGGTCTGCGCCGGGGTGCTGCCGCCGGCCTTGCGCCAGTTTCGCGAGCAATTTGCCGGAATCGAGGTACGCCTGCAGGACCTGGTGGCTCACCGCATTCATGCCCAGGTCCGGGCCGGCGAGGTGGATTTCGGTATCGGCGGGCGCGCCCGGCTCAGCCACGGGCTGGATTTCCAACCTCTGCTGGAGGATCGCCTGTGCCTGTTCGTGGCCACCGATCATCCCCTGGCCCAGCGCCAGTCAGTGACGCTGAAGGACCTGGCCCGCCAGCCGATCATTCTCACCGGCCGCGACAGCAGCGTGCGCGAGCAGGTCGAAGCGCTGTTCGACGACAGCCGACTGTCCCTGCTTCCAGCCATGGAAGCCAACTACATGAGCACGGTGCTGGCGCTGGTACGCCAGGGGCTGGGCATTACCCTGCTGCCGGAATCCGCCGATGACGGCCGTGAGGGCCTGCGCCGGATTGCCATCAAACACCCGGGGGTCAGCCGCGAGATCGGCCTGCTCCGCCGCAGTGGCCAGCAACTGAGCCCAGCGGCGCAGCGCTGTTATGAGTTGCTACGCCAGAACCTGGCCGGCGAACATCGTTAGCGGGCCCCACAACGCACCGAACCGGCACAAGGCCGGTCCAGTGGGGATAAAAGCACCCGCTCAGTCGAGCATCGGCACGTGTCGCGGATGGCTTTGCACTCGCTGCATCCAGGCCTGGATGCCCGGGTAGCGGCTCAGGTCGAAACCGCCCTCATCGGCCACGTGGGTGTAGGCATAGAGCGCAATATCGGCGATCGAATAGTGCTCGCCCACCAGGTACGGGGTGCGGCTCAATTGTTTCTCCATCACGTCCAGCGCCTTGTAGCCACGCTTGTGCAACTTCAGGTATTCCTCGCGGCGCTCCTCCGGCAGCCCCTCGTAAAGCTGGATGAAACGCGCCACCGCGATGTAGGGCTCATGGCTGTACTGCTCGAAGAACTGCCATTGCAGAACCTGGGTGCGCAAGCGCGGTTCGCTGGGTAGGAACTGACTGCCGTCGGCGAGGAAGTTGAGAATCGCGTTGGACTCCCACAGGCAGGTGCCGTCTTCCAGTTCCAGAACCGGAATCTTGCCGTTGGGGTTCTTTGCCAGGAAGGCCTCGGTCTGGGTATCACCCCCGAGAATATCCACCGCCTGCCATTCATAAGGCAGCCCCAGCAGACTGAGCATCAGCTTGATCTTGTAGCAGTTGCCCGAACGGTAATCGCCATAAACCTTGTACATGGCCCTCCCCTTAGGCTGCCTGTGCAGCCTGTGCTTGACGTATCACGGTGGCCAGCCGCTTGAGGCCTTCGTCCAGCCGCGCCGGATCGATATGGCTGAAATTCAACCGCAGATGCCCAGGGTTGCGTTCCGGATCGGCAAAGAACGGCTCACCGGGCATGAATGTGACGTCGTGCTCCAACGCCGACTTGAGCAAAGTGCGGGTATCCAGGGGCTGTTTCAAGCTCAGCCAGAAAAACAATCCGCCCTGGGGCACCTGCCAATCCGCCAGATCGGCGAAATGGGTAAGCAAGGCGCCCTGGAATTCATCCCGGCGCTGGCGATAGAAACTGCGCAACTGATCCAGGTGCGCCTGATACTGCTCGCTGCCGATCCACTGCATGGCCTGCCACTGGCCAACCCGATTGGTGTGCAGGTCCGCCGACTGCTTCAGCCGCAGCAGGTGCGGAAACAGGTCCGGGCTGGCAATCAGGTAACCCACCCGCAGGCCCGGCAACAGGGTTTTAGACACGGTGCCGGTGTAGATCCAACTGGCTTTTTCCAGGCGGCCGACAATAGGCGTGGCACTGCCACCATCGAACGTCAGCTCACGGTAGGGCTCGTCCTCGATCAGGGTCACGCCGAACTCGTCCAGCAAAGCCGCCACGGCATCACGCTTGGCTTCGCTGTAGCGCACCGCCGAGGGGTTCTGGAACGTCGGAATCAGGTAGATGAACGCCGGCCGGTGCTGCTCCAGGCGCGCGCGCATCTGCACCAGGTCCGGGCCATCGGCCTGCAGCGGTACTGTCAGGCAGTCGGCGCCGAACAGCTGGAAAATCTGCAGGGCGGCCAGGTAGGTCGGCGCTTCCAGCATGATCTGGGTGCCCTTGTCGATGTACAGCTTGGCTGCCAGATCGAGGGTCTGCTGGGAACCACTGACCACCAGCACCTGGCTCGCCTCGCAAGGCACCCCGAGCTGGCGCGCCTGGGCCGCCAGGGCTTCACGCAATTGCGGCTCGCCTTCGCTCATGCCGTATTGGCCCATGGCCAACGGCATGTCCTGCCATTGCACCTTGGGCAGCATCACTTCGGCCGGCAGGCCCCCGGCGAACGACATCACTTCCGGGCGCTGGGCCGCGGCAAGGATTTCACGGATCAGAGAGCTTTTGAGACGCGATACACGTTCGGAGAAGGCCATGGAGATCACCGCTAGCGAAGGCTGAGGGAAATACGTCAAACTGCTTGACCGAAATTACGCCGACCTTTGCAGATACGTCAATATGCTTGACCTTAAAAACCAGGCTTCGCAGCAAGCGGCCATGGAAGCTTTCTTCTTCGGCTATCAAGCGTTTACCGCCAAGGCCGACGAAATGCTCGAACGCCGGGGCCTGAGCCGGGTGCACCAGCGCATCGTGTTTTTCATCGCCCGCTATCCCGGGCTCAGCGTCAAGGAACTGCTCAATCTGCTGGGGGTGAGCAAGCAGGCATTGAACACACCGTTGCGCCAATTGATGGAAATGCACCTGGTGGACAGCGTCGCACCGGACAGCGACAAGCGTAAGCGCCTGTTGCAGTTGACCGCCGATGGCACAGGCTTCGAGCAATCCCTGCGCCGCGAGCAGGTCAAACTCCTGCAACGGGCCTTCAGCGAAGCTGGCGAGAGTGCGGTCAATGGCTGGCTGGCGGTGAACCAGGCGCTGGCCGGCAAACCCGTCGAAGACTGAGCCCCTGCGGGCGCCATTCATTGGTGCGCCGGCCCCGGCCTTGCCCCAAACCCTTGCACACCCCGGCGCAACGTCGGGGCCGCGATATAGCCATGTTCGCAGATTTTTCGCACACACCCCCAAAAACATTATTTGCTTTCTTTGTATACAAACGCATAATTCGCCCGACGAGTTCTTGACCCGCAGGTCAACAAAACCCGCACGCCTTACCTGCCTCAAAGAGCCGCTGCCCACCCTTGCGTGTCCGGCTCTGGAAAAAACAATAAAACTCTTGAGGAGTACTCGCTGTGGAAAGCCGCAAATCCGAAGCCTCTACGCTCGATCTCTCGCCGTCGCTGAACAGCGGCTGGCTGGAGCGCATCTTCAAACTCAGGTTGCATGGCACCACGGTGAAGACCGAGTTGATTGCCGGTCTGACAACCTTCATCACCATGGCCTACATCATCTTCGTCAACCCCAACATCATGGCCGACGCCGGCATCGATCACGGCGCAGCCTTCGTCGCCACCTGCATCGCCGCCGCCCTGGGCTGCCTGTTGATGGGCCTGTACGCCAACTGGCCGGTGGGCCTGGCACCGGGCATGGGGCTCAACGCCTTCTTCACCTACACCGTGGTCGGCACCATGGGCTACCACTGGGAAACCGCCCTTGGCGCGGTGTTCATTTCCGGTGTGCTGTTCATGATCCTGACCCTGTCGCGGGTACGTGAATGGCTGCTCAACAGCATTCCGGTGAGCCTGCGGTTCGCCATGGGTGCCGGGGTCGGGCTGTTTCTCGGCCTGATCGGCCTGAAGACGGCCAACATCATCGTCGACAGCCCGGCCACCCTGATCAAGCTCGGCAACCTGCGAGACCCCGGCCCACTGCTGGCGGCCGTCTGCTTCTTGATGATCGCAGTGCTCAGCTATCACCGGGTCTTCGGCGCGATTCTCATCAGTATCATCGCCGTGACCCTGGCCGGCTGGGGCCTGGACCTGGTGCACTACAACGGGATCATGTCCACTCCGCCGAGCCTGGCGCCGACCTGGATGGCCATGGACATCGCCGGCGTGTTCAACGTCAGCATGATCAGCGTGGTCCTGGCGTTCCTCTTCGTGCACATGTTCGACACAGCCGGCACCCTGATGGGCGTGGCCCAGCGCGCCGGCCTGGTGAACGCCGATGGCAAGATCGAGAACCTCTCCCGCGCACTCAAGGCGGACAGTGCCTCCAGCGTGTTCGGTGCCGTGGTCGGTGTACCACCAGTCACCAGCTATGTGGAAAGTGCCGCCGGGGTCGCCGCTGGTGGCCGCACCGGGCTGACCGCGGTCACCGTGGGCGTGCTGTTCATTGCCGCGATGTTCTTCGCTCCCCTGGCAGGCATGATCCCCGCCTATGCCACCGCCGGCGCGCTGATCTATGTGGCGATGCTGATGATGGGCGGCATGGCCCACATCAACTGGGACGAGGCCACCGACAGCATTCCGGCCATCGTCACCGCAATCATGATGCCCCTGACCTTTTCCGTCGCCGATGGCATTGCCCTGGGCTTCATCACCTATGTGGTGCTGAAGGCCGGCACCGGCAAGTACAAGGAAATCTCCATCAGCCTGTATGTGCTGTGCGCGATTTTCATCGCCAAGTTCATTTTCCTCTAGGACGCCCTGCTCCACACAGGCCCCATCCCGCTGGATGGGGCTTTTTCGTTACCGATGATCGGCTGTGGCCAGCAGGTCCGGGGCGGTCACAGGGCCCTTTCGGCGGCGAGCCGGCTCCTGCGGGATCTAGTGGAGCCGACGACCAGTGAAGGCTTTATGCCAGACGAAAAAAAGCCCGCAGTGTGGGCGGGCAAGGACCAAAGAAGCTATTTGCGCAGGATTCTTGGGGGGAAAGTCCTAGCTTCCTCTGTAGGTCGAATAGCTGTAAGGCGAGATCAGTAGCGGTACGTGATAGTGGTCCTGCTCGGCGCTGATGCCGAACCGCAGTACCACCACATCCAGGAACGCCGGCTGCGGCAGTTGCACACCACGGGCACGGTAGTAGTCACCGGCATGGAAGTGCAGCTGGTACACCCCGGAACGGTAGTCATCACCCTGCAGCAGCGGCGCATCGCAACGGCCATCGCTGTTGGTCAGGGTGCTGGCGACCAATTCCAGCTGGGCCCCTTCCACTCGATACAGCTCGACCTTGATAGCGCTGCCAGGGCAGCCATGTGCGGCATCCAAAACGTGTGTAGTCAAACGTCCCATTGATTCTGCGTGCCTGGCGCCTTCAAGCGTTCAGGCCTCGCGCCTCCCGGAGTCAGTAATTGAAGGAGACCGCAGCGTTTCGACCGGTGAAAAGCTGCGGCGAGAGCAAGATTAAGACATTTTTCAAAAAAATTGTACACAATAATAATCGCAAATATTCCCGGCCCCGCGACCCTTCGAATGCATCAGCGGATTTGCCTGAACGCCATAGTGACAGACGACTTGTCATCCATTAGCTGACCATCCAGGCAAGTTTCTTGCAGGTGACAGCCATAGCGATAAAAGCGGAAAAATGCAAAAAATCAGGCTTACAAAGTGAAGACAAACTTGTATACAATCATTCCATCGCAGTGACGCCCACCTGGCTTTCCGGCTTCAGGTTCCGCCACGCCACCGTTATCACGAATAAGAAGGAAGACTGCAGTGAGCGCTGACTACCCTCGCGACCTGATCGGTTACGGCTCCAACCCTCCTCACCCTCACTGGCCGGGCAATGCCCGCGTCGCCCTGTCCTTCGTGCTCAATTACGAAGAGGGCGGCGAGCGCAACATCCTTCATGGCGACAAGGAATCGGAAGCCTTCCTCTCGGAAATGGTCTCGGCGCAACCCCTGCAGGGCGAGCGCAACATGAGCATGGAATCGCTGTACGAGTATGGCAGCCGTGCCGGCGTCTGGCGGATCCTCAAGCTGTTCAAGGAATTCGACATTCCACTGACCATCTTCGCCGTGGCCATGGCCGCCCAGCGTCACCCGGACGTGATCCGCGCCATGGTCGAAGCCGGCCACGAGATCTGCAGCCACGGCTACCGCTGGATCGACTACCAGTACATGGACGAGGCCCAGGAACGCGAGCACATGCTCGAAGCGATCCGCATCCTCACCGAAATCACCGGCGAACGCCCACTGGGCTGGTACACCGGCCGCACCGGCCCGAACACCCGGCGCCTGGTGATGGAGGAAGGCGGCTTCCTCTATGACTGCGACACCTACGACGACGACCTGCCCTATTGGGAACCCAACAACCCCACCGGCAAGCCGCACCTGGTGATCCCCTACACCCTGGACACCAACGACATGCGCTTTACCCAGGTGCAGGGCTTCAACAAGGGCGACGACTTCTTCCAGTACCTGAAGGACGCCTTCGATGTGCTCTACGCCGAAGGTGCCGAAGCGCCGAAGATGCTTTCCATAGGCCTGCACTGCCGCCTGATCGGCCGCCCGGCGCGCCTGGCCTCGCTCAAGCGCTTCCTCGAATACGTCAAGGGTCACGAGCAGGTGTGGTTCAGCCGCCGGGTGGACATCGCCCGTCACTGGCAACAGACCCACCCTTACCAGGGAGCGGCGAAATGACTGCCTTCCAGAGCCTCAAGCCCTCGACCCTGAGCCGCGAAGATTTCGTCAAGGCCTTCGCCGACATCTACGAACACTCGCCGTGGGTTGCCGAAAAGGCCTACGAACTGGGGCTTGACGCCTCCGTCGACCAGATCGAGACCCTGCACCAGCGCATGAGCGACATCCTGTTGAGCGCCGATCACGCCAGCCAGCTGGCACTGATCAACGCTCACCCGGACCTGGCCGGCAAAGCCGCCGTCCAGGGCCAGTTGACCGAAGCCAGTACCAATGAGCAGGCCGGCGCTGGTATTCACCAATGCACCGCCGAAGAGTTCCAGCGCTTCACCGAGCTCAACGACGCCTACAAGGCCAAGTTCAAGTTTCCCTTCATCATGGCGGTGAAGGGCAGCAATCGGCACCAGATCCTCGCTGCATTCGAAACCCGCATCCACAACTCGGTGGACACCGAGTTCAAATGCGCACTGGCAGAAATCAACAAGATCGCCCTGTTCCGCTTGCTGACCCTGTAGCGATTGCCCGCCTGGCCCGAGAAAGCATCTGCAACGATGCATTTCCCAGGGCCTCGCGAGCACCCCGGCCACTGAATTCAAGGCAGACAAGAAGAATGAAAACCAACGCCGTAGCTTTCGAGAAGTTCGTCAACCTGGCCGATGCCCGGCTGGGGACCAAGATCATCTCGGTCACCGATGACTGGTTCGCCGACGCCAACCGCCTGTTCCAACCGACTCCGGCGGTGTGGAAGGAAGGCGTATTCGATGACAACGGCAAGTGGATGGATGGCTGGGAATCACGCCGCAAGCGCTTCGAAGGCTACGACAGTGCGGTCATCCGCCTCGGCGTGGCCGGCTCGATCAAGGGCGTGGACATCGACACTTCATTCTTCACCGGCAACTTCCCGCCCTCGGCCTCCCTGGAAGCCTGCTTCCTGGCCGCAGGCGAACCGGATGAAAACACCCAGTGGACCGAAGTGCTGTCGGCGGTGGAGTTGCAGGGCAACAGCCACCACTACCACGAGATCCACAACCACCAGCCGTTCAGCCACCTGCGCTTCAACATCTACCCCGATGGCGGCGTAGCACGGCTGCGGGTCTACGGCATTCCCTACCGCGACTGGTCGGCCATCGGCGACGACGAACAGGTCGACCTGGCTGCCGCCCTCAACGGCGGCCGCGCCCTGGCCTGCTCCGACGAGCACTTCGGGCGCATGGGCAACCTCCTCAACCCCGGCCGCGGCATCAACATGGGTGACGGCTGGGAAACCGCCCGGCGCCGTACTCCCGGCAACGACTGGGTGATCATCGCCCTGGGCCATGCCGGTGAAATCGAAAAGATCATCGTCGACACCCTGCACTTCAAGGGCAACTACCCGGACAGCTGCTCGATCCAGGGCGCCCTCGTCAAGGGTGGCACCGACAGCCAGATCGAAACCCAGAGCCTGTTCTGGCGTGAACTGCTACCCAGCCAGAAATTGGAAATGCACACCGAACACAGCTTCGTCGAACAGATCAGGGCGCTGGGGGCTATTACCCACGTGCGCCTGAATGTATTCCCGGACGGTGGCGTCAGCCGCCTGCGACTGCTGGGCAAGGTCAAAAAATAAAGGGTCGCGCAGCGCGCGGGCGACCGGTTTGCCCGCAGTAGCCACGGACCAGACAACAACGAACTCGAGATAAGAAGAACAGCATGCGCACATTAGTGATTGAGCCCCTGAGCAAAGAAGCCTTCGCCCCTTTCGGTGACGTAATCGAGACCGACGGCAGCGATCACTTCATGATCAACAACGGTTCGACCATGCGCTTCCACCGCCTGGCAACGGTCGAGACCGCTGCGCCGGAAGACCAGGCCATCATCAGCATCTTCCGCGCCGACGCGCTGGACATGCCGCTGACCATCCGCATGCTGGAACGCCATCCGCTGGGCAGCCAGGCTTTCATCCCGCTGCTCGGCAATCCCTTTCTGATCGTGGTCGCGCCACTTGGCGATGAACCTGTATCGGGCTTGGTCCGTGCCTTTGTCAGTAATGGCAGGCAGGGCATTAATTACCATCGCGGCGTCTGGCACCACCCGGTGCTGACGATCGAAAAGCGGGATGACTTCCTGGTGGTTGATCGCAGTGGCACTGGCAATAACTGCGATGAGCATTTCTTCAAAGAGGATGAGTGTTTGATCCTCGCCCCCCACCAATAAGAGAAGGTCTGATCACCCGACAACAAGGGTGGCAGGCAAGAGGTAAAGACTGTGGAAGCACATCTGTTGGAATGGCTCAACCTGAGCGTGCGTTGGGTACATATGATCACTGGTGTGGCCTGGATCGGCGCATCGTTCTATTTCGTCTGGCTGGAGAACAACCTCAACCGCGTCAACCCCAAGGACGGCCTGTCCGGCGACCTCTGGGCGATTCACGGCGGTGGTATCTATCACCTGGAAAAATACAAGCTGGCACCGCCCTCGATGCCGGAGAACCTGCACTGGTTCAAATGGGAAGCCTACTTCACCTGGATGTCCGGGATTGCCCTGCTGTGCCTGGTGTTCTACTTCAACCCGATGCTCTACCTGGTTGCCCCCGGCAGCGGCCTGACCGGCCCTGAAGGCGTTGCCATCGGTATCGGTGCGTTGATCGCCGGCTGGTTCGTCTATGACTTCCTCTGCGATTCGCCACTGGGCAAGAAACCCGCCCTGCTCGGCTTCATCCTGTTCCTCCTGCTGATCGGCGCTGCCTATGGCTTCAGCAAGGTGTTCAGTGGCCGTGGCGCGTACCTGCACGTGGGCGCCATCATCGGCACCATCATGGTGGGCAACGTGTTCCGCATCATCATGCCGGCCCAGCGCGCGCTGGTGGCAGCGATCGCGGAAAACCGCACCCCCGACCCGACCCTGCCGGCCAAGGGCCTGCTGCGCTCGCGTCACAACAACTACTTCACCCTGCCCGTGCTGTTCATCATGATCAGCAACCACTTCCCGAGCACCTACGGCAGCCAGTACAACTGGTTGATCCTGGCCGGGATCGCGGTCCTGGCGGTATTGGTGCGTCATTACTTCAACACCCGTCATGACAGCCACAAGTTCGCCTGGACCCTGCCCGTCGCGGCACTGGGCATGATCTGCCTGGCCTACGTAACCGGCCCGACCCCAGCGCCAAGCGCTCCGGAAGTGGCCAAGGCCCAGACCCAGTACCAGCCATTGCCGGAAACCGCCCTGGGCGGCAAGCCGGCAACCTCGGCTGCGACAGAGGCACCGGCACCGGCCGCTCCAGCCGCTGCGGCAACGGCTCCGGCCAGCGCCCCGGCGCAGGCGGCCAATTCCGGCCCGTCCTTCGACAAGGTGCATAGCGTGATCCAGGAGCGTTGCGCGGTCTGCCATTCGGCCAAGCCCACCAGCCCCCTGTTCAGCACAGCACCGGCAGGGGTGATGTTCGACACTCCTGAGCAGATCCGCCTGCAAGCCGCGCGGATCCAGGCCCAGGCCGTCGCCAGCCAGATCATGCCGCTGGGCAACATCACCCAGATGACCCAGCAGGAACGCGAGCTGGTCGGTGCCTGGATTACCCAGGGAGCCCAGACCAACTGATCAGCCTGGTACCCGGCTGATTCGCGAGCAAGCTCGCTCCTACAGAACCGCAATTGTCTGTAGGAGCGGGCTTTCTTGCCATCAGTCAGAAGATTCGCCTGTTGCAAACACGTTGCGCGTAAAGACGCAGCGGTTAAATCACAAGAATAAAAAGATCCGAGGTGTTGCATGTCCGATTCATCCGAACAGTGCGTCCCCGATGCGCCCGCCATTCAGCGCTTGCCCTTCCTGCAACTGATCCTGGTCGGCCTGCAGCACGTCCTGCTGATGTATGGCGGTGCAATCGCGGTACCGCTGATCATCGGACAGGCCGCTGGCCTGAGTCGTGAAGAAATCGCCTTCCTGATCAATGCCGACCTGCTGGTTGCCGGGATCGCCACCATCGTCCAGTCAATGGGCATCGGCCCCATGGGCATTCGCATGCCGGTGATGATGGGGGCCAGCTTCGCCGCGGTGGGCAGCATGGTGGCCATGGCCGGCATGCCCGGCATCGGCATGCAGGGAATTTTCGGCGCAACCATCGCCGCCGGTTTCTTCGGCATGCTGATCGCGCCATTCATGTCCAAGGTGGTGCGCTTCTTCCCGCCGCTGGTCACTGGCACGGTCATCACCTCGATCGGTCTCTCGCTGTTTCCCGTGGCGGTGAACTGGGCAGGCGGAGGCAGCAGCGCAGCCCAGTTCGGCTCGCCCATCTACCTGACCATCGCCGCCCTGGTGCTGGGTACCATCCTGCTGATCCACCGCTTCATGCGCGGCTTCTGGGTGAACATCTCGGTACTGATCGGCATGGGCCTGGGCTACATCCTCTGCGGCCTGATCGGTATGGTCGACCTCAGCGGCATGGCCCAGGCGCCCTGGCTGCAGGTAGTCACACCGCTGCACTTCGGCATGCCGCAGTTCCACCTGGCCCCGATCCTCTCCATGTGCCTGGTGGTGGTGATCATCTTCGTCGAGTCCACCGGGATGTTCCTGGCCCTGGGCAAGATCACCGGCCAGGAGGTCACCCCACGCATGCTGCGTCGCGGCTTGCTGTGTGATGCCGGGGCATCGTTCTTCGCTGGCTTCCTCAACACCTTCACCCACTCCTCTTTTGCCCAGAACATCGGCCTGGTGCAGATGACCGGCGTGCGCTGCCGTTCCGTGACCATGGTCGCCGGCGGCCTGCTGATCGTCCTCAGCCTGCTGCCCAAGGCGGCGTTCCTGGTGGCGTCGATTCCACCGGCGGTGCTGGGGGGCGCGGCCATCGCCATGTTCGGCATGGTGGCTGCGACCGGGATCAAGATCCTCCAGGAAGCCGACATCGCCGACCGGCGCAATCAGCTGCTGGTGGCCGTGAGCATCGGCATGGGCCTGATTCCCGTGGTGCGCCCCGAGTTCTTCGCCCACCTGCCCCTGTGGATGAGCCCCATCACCCACAGTGGCATCGCCATGGCGACCTTGAGTGCGCTGGTGCTGAACCTGCTGTTCAACATTCTCGGGGGCAGCGAGCGCGCGGCCAGCAATGCGCATCACGCCCATCAGCACTGAGTCACCAGCAGGGTGCCGGTTCGGCGCCCTGACCTTGCTTCACCGTTCATGCTTGACCGCAGCGCTCGCCCACTCAGGATCGAGCGCTGCCCATTAGACGCTGCGCCTTGAAAATAAGAACAAACAGGGAGCAACACCTATGCAGCCTGCCCAGGCTTTCCTGGCGGTGGCCGCTGGACGGCCATTAGCGCCATGCAATCCCCCTGACGGCCGCCAGTCATTGGCACTCTATTGCCCTTCAATGCGGATGCTTGCCTGAGATGGCCCGCATACCCGCCCCAAAGTGGTTGCAAGTGCGCCGTTGCGGAGCACTTGAGCCCTGCCGTGAGAGCCAGTATTCTCCGCGGCCGCGCAAGTCTGGTCTAAAAAAAAGCCCGGATGAAAAACCTGACCCAAGAGCCAACTTATCCCGGCCTGGACAGGTAACAAGGCGCAAGAAAACATCGCGAAAAACACTCTCGCCCGGCGGTATCGCTACAGCCGGACGGGAGTTTTTTGCTTTTTTTCGGCCTTGGCTCAGCTCTTGCTAACAGCAACAAAGCTGACCGATCGGATGGTTTTTTGCAGCAACGAAAAAAGGCGCCAAACCAGAGCGCCAAGCCAAAAAAACGTGGAACTACCTACTTGGGAGCAACCGAATGAAACCGATGTGCAAGAGCCTGATGTTGGCCGCCAGCTTGCTGGCCGGGGGGCAGGCCGTGGCTGGCGACCTGTTGCAATGGCAGAACAACAGCCTGACTTACTTGTATGGCAAGAACTTCGAAGTTAACCCGCAGATTCAACAGACGGTCACTTTCGAACATGCCGATGCCTGGAAGTACGGGGATAACTTTTTCTTCCTCGACCGCATCTTCTATAACGGCAAGGAAGACGGCAACGTCGGCCCGGACACTTACTACGGCGAGTTCACGCCACGCCTGTCGTTCGGCAAGATCTTCGACCAGAAACTTGAATTCGGCCCGATCAAGGACGTGCTCCTGGCGTTCACCTACGAGTTTGGCGAAGGTGACAACGAGTCCTACCTGATCGGCCCGGGCTTCGACCTGGCAGTCCCTGGCTTCGACTATTTCCAGCTGAACTTCTACCAGCGCCACACCGAGGGCAGCCGCCCGGGCGACAACGTCTGGCAGATCACGCCAGTGTGGTCCTACACCATTCCCGTGGGCCGTTCGGACATCCTGATCGACGGCTACATGGACTGGGTGGTGGACAACGACCAGAACGCCAAGGGTACCTACCACGCCAACCTGCACTTCAACCCGCAGATCAAGTACGACCTGGGCAAGGCGCTGAATTGGGGCGCCAAGCAGCTGTACGTCGGCTTCGAGTACGACTACTGGAAGAACAAGTACGGTATCGAGGACTCGCGCAACTTCGAGACCAACCAGGACACCGCCAGCCTGCTGGTCAAGTACCACTTCTGATGCTTGGCTGATGCCGCCTGCGCCCCTCCATGGAGGGGCGCAGGCGGTATTTGCCATCAGGCAATGCGTGAACCGGAATCACGCCAGAATGCCGGATCGGCACTCTTGAGCCGCTCCACCGCGTTATGGATGTGGCTCAGCGCCGCTTGCCTCGCCCCTTCGACATCCCGCGCCGCAATCGCCCGATAGACCGCCAGATGCTCGGCACGCACCGTGCGCGCCAGATCCTTGCGCCGCTCCTCATTGGAGCGGGTGATACGAATCGCTTCCTTGATGAATTGCGCAATGAATTCATGCAGGGAGGGGTACAGCGGATTACCGATGGCCTGGGAAATCGACAGGTGGAATGCCAGGTCCTGCTCCACCCCATCCTGACCCGCATGCTCGGCGCTATCGATGGCCAGCAGCGCCTGATGAATCGCCTCTAACTGCGAAGAGGTATGGCGCTGGGCCGCCAGGGCCGCCGCCTCGCCTTCGATACCACGACGCAGTTCGGTGACCCTGAGCACCGCCTCGATCGAGCCGCGCACGTCCAGGTCGATAGTGAACGCCTTGATATGGGCGCCCTCGCATACCACGGTGCCGCTGCCTTGGCGCACCTCCACCAGGCCCGCCGACTTCAAGCGCGATATGGCCTCGCGGATGACGGTGCGGCTGACGCCGAAACGCTCACACAGAACCGGTTCGGTGGGCAGGCGCGCTCCCGGCAGAACTTCGCCATTGGCGATGTGTGCCTTGAGCGCCGCAGTCACCTGGTCCGCCAGCGTGCCCTTGGCCGAATCCTTGAGCGTCGCCAGGGAATCGGCGGCGGGGAAAGCGTTATCAGGCTTGGACATGGGCATCTCGGTAGTCAAATTGGCTAACGGTACTGCATTTCAGGCACGCCGTCCTGCCCGAAGCCTGCCATTGAATTCGTATGATGTATTATGTTATCTAAGCCATGTCAGCAAGTCCGATAAAAACAAAATCACCCAAATACAAGAAACAAGGATGGGTAAAGACATGCCTGAATCACTGTCGCAAACCGCCTCGGCCCCGGTCACCGCCTCCTTCGAGGACCTGGCCTACCGTAAAGTCGCCTGGCGCATCCTGCCGCTATTGTTGCTGTGCTACCTGGTGGCCTATCTGGACCGGGTCAACGTCGGCTTCGCCAAGCTGCAGATGTCCGAAGACCTGCAGTTTTCCGAAGCGGTCTATGGCCTGGGCGCCGGGATCTTCTTCATTGCCTACTTTCTGGTGGAGATCCCCAGCAACCTGATCCTGCATCGAGTCGGCGCGCGGCTGTGGATCGCGCGCATCATGATCAGCTGGGGCCTCATTTCCTCGTGCATGGCCTTCGTCAGCACCCCCACCTCCTTCTATGTCATGCGCTTTCTGCTGGGCATCGCCGAGGCCGGGTTCTACCCGGGGGTGATCCTCTATCTGTCGTACTGGTTCCCCTCCAACCGCCGCGGCAAGATGTACGCACTGTTCGCTACCGCCGTGCCGCTTTCGGGGCTGATCGGCGCACCGCTATCCGGGTGGATCATGAGCGCCCTCAATGGCCATCACGGATTCGCCGGCTGGCAGTGGATGTTCTTTCTCGAAGGCCTGCCCTCGATTCTGGTGGGCGGCCTGGTGATCTACTGCCTCAGCGACCGGATCGCCGACGCAGGCTGGCTGACCCGGGAGCAGAAGACCCTGCTGCAGAGCAGGATCGAGGCCGAAACCGACGGCCACCAGGTACACAGCGTGCGCCAAGTGTTCGGGCAGCCGCGGATCTGGCTGCTGACCGCCATCTACTTCTGCATGATCGCCGGCTTCTACACCGTCGGTTTCTGGCTGCCCTCCTTGATTCGCCAGGCAGGCGTCAGCGACGTCTTCCAGGTCGGCATGCTCACCGCGATTCCCTATGCCGCAGCGGCGCTGACCATGGTGCTGATATCCCGCAGTGCCGACCGCCTGCGCGAACGTCGCTGGCACCTGGCGTTGACCGCGGTGCTGGGTGGGGTGGGGCTGATGATTTCCGCCACCTGGAGCGACAACTTCACAGTGTCGATGATCGGCCTGACCCTGGGGGCCATGGGCGCCTTCAGCACCCTGCCACTGTTCTGGAGCCTGCCCACTGCCTTTCTCGGCGGCACCGCAGCGGCAGCCGGGATTGCCCTGATCAACTCCTGGGGCAACCTCGCCGGGTTCGTTTCGCCCTACCTAATGGGCTTTCTCAAGGACCTGACCCAGAGCACCACCATCGGCATGTACGTGATGGCCAGTGCGCTGTTCGTCGGAGCCCTGCTGGTCTTCAAGATCCCCGGAAAACTGGTCAATCGCTGATAGTTGGAGTTACTCATGAATATTCTTGTCACCGGCGCCGCCGGGTTTCTCGGACGCCGCCTGATCCAGGCCCTGCTCGAGCGCGGCTCACTCACCGACCGTCACGGCCAGTTGCGCCCCATTCAGCGGATTACCGCGTTCGACCGCGACCCCGTGCAAGGCCTCGACGACCCTCGGGTCCAGGTCAAGGGTGGGGATATCACCGATCCCCAGGTCCTGGCGAACCTGATCGACGCCAACACCCAGGGCATCTTTCACCTGGCCGCAGTGGTCTCCAGCCAGGCAGAAAGCGATTTCGATCTGGGCATGCGCGTCAACTTCAGCGCCACCCAGGGACTGCTGGAACGCGCGCGACAGTTGGGTACTTGCCCGAAGTGGGTGATGACCAGCTCGGTGGCCGTCTTCGGTGGACAACTGCCGGACACCGTCGGCGATGATCAAGTCTGGTCACCCCAGAGTTCCTATGGCACCCAGAAAGCCATGAACGACCTGCTGCTGGCCGACTATAGCCGGCGCGGCTTCGTCGATGGCCGCAGCCTGCGCATGCCCACCATCGTCGTGCGCCCGGGCAAGCCGAATCTGGCGGCATCAAGCTTTGCCAGCGGCATCATCCGTGAGCCCCTCAACGGTCAGGCCAGTGTCTGCCCGGTGCCCTTGAACACCCGGCTATGGCTGATGTCACCGGCACAGGCCATTGCCAACCTGGTTCACGGTCATGAGCTGGCCGCCGAGCGCTTGAGCCAGGGCCGGGTGATCAACATGCCCGGTTTGTCACAGACAGTGGAGCAGATGATCGATGCGCTGCGCGAGGTGGCCGGTGACGCGGTGGCCCGGCAGGTTCAATTGCGGCCGGATGCAGCCATCGAACGCATCGTCGGCTCTTGGCCGGGAGCGTTCAGCACACCGTATGCAAACCAACTGGGCTTCACCTCGGACCCGGACTTCGCCAGCGTGATCCGACAGTTCATCAGGGATTACCTGCATCGTTGAACAACGGACCGCCCCCAGGATGGCCTCCTTGAGCTGGAGGCCGTCCTCGCTGGGTTTGCCACAAGACCTGCAAGCACTACCAGCTGTAGCTCAGGTTCAACTGCCCGCCGTAACCGTACTCGCTGACGCTTCCCGAATGGCCGAATAGATGACTGGATAGCTCCACATCCCGAGCGACCCGCACCTGGGCTCCGACCTTCAACTCCAGAGCATCCCGCGATGGCCTGGCATCGAAGCTGTTACTCCCCATCCGTACCGACGGCACCGCCTCGCTATGCAGCCAGTTGGTTTCGACAAAGGGTCGCAGCACCGATTCATCGGCTGCCTGACCAGGCTGCTGGTAGAGCCGCACGCCAATACTGGAGCGCCAGGCATCGGCAGTGCCATTGCGCAACCGCGTATCCTGCAATTCCGCGTCCCTGGCGGTATAACGGCTATAGATCAGCTGCCCGCGAGGCTCCACCACCCAGGCCCGGAAGGGAGAATCAGCGGCAAATGGCGCCAATGCATAGCCCGATTCCAGGGAGGCCGACCATAGGTTCGAATCATAATCGGCGGACCCCAGTTCACTGCTCAGCCGGTTGGTATAGCGACCGTACTGCAACCAGGTGTCGACATAGGCACCCAGCCGGTTCACGTCATCCGCATAGAAAGTGCCATACACGCCCGCCGAATAACCCGAGACCTTGCCATGGGCCTTCGCGCGAACAGAAGTATTGGTGTCGCGGCGCATCAATGTGGAGGTCGAGTCGATGCGCGCGTCGCCATAGCCCGCCATGAGCCCGGCATAGAGCGCACCTTGCGCGCCCACCGGCCGGCGCAGCAACGCCCCGCCCATCTGCACCACATCGCTGCTGGAGTCGATATCGACCTTGCCTTCGGCCATGCGCATGCCCTTGTCATGCCGCCCCTGGGCCCGCATCCAGAGTCCCGAATCCTGGCGGTCAGCCCCCAGGCTGCGCTTGCTTGCACGGTCCTGCAGGCCATGGTCGAACATTGTCCTGGTGGCCTGCTGGGTGCCGATATATGCCCCGCCTTCCGGTGCCACCTGGCGGGCAGCGGAATTCGCTCCTGCAGGCGGATCCGTGGGTAACGCCGGGCCGTTGTACTCTGAGGTCAGGTACCAGTCATTCGTGTTGCCCGAGTTGCCACCTTGCACCAGGCTGTACTCATAGCCATTGATCGAAAGGCTGCCGACACTCCGACGATAACCGCTGGAGCCCGTGTCCAGGTAGAAGGCGTCGGCTGCGATGGTTCCGCCATTGATCGCCTGCACCAGGGGGATCCCCTCCTGCGTCAGTCCCCCCTTACCCCCAGCGTTGAGCACTCGCACTGCGGTTCGGCCACTGGCCGTTCCACCATCGATGACCAGCCGGTCGCTGGGAGACGTGTCGTCGCCCAGGTAGGTGCTGAGTACCATCGCGCCATTACCGATGTAGTCGTTAACGGTCAGGGTCTGGAAACCGGCTGCGCCGAACACCAGCGTACCGTTGTTGGTCAAGGTGCCCAGTGTCGAGTCACTGCGTATGTTCCAGCGGCTGCTGTCATCGAGCAGCAGGCTGTTGATCCGCCCTCCGCTCTCGGCCCGCAGAGCCCCCGTCAATTCCGAGCCGGCGCTGAGGCTCAGGTCCACACTGCCGTTCTGGGCAAGGACATCGCCCACCAGCGTCGAGCCGCTGGCCTCGACACTGACCTGGCCGGTATCGACGGGAACATTGTTCAACATTGCCTGGCGGGTCTGCAGAAAGATGCCTTGGGCCTCCTGCCCCTCGGCACGCGCAACAATGCTCGAGTTCACCAGAGTGAACTGATGATCGCCGCCACTGGCCAGCAAGCCTGCGCCATCCTGGGTACTGATCTGACTGCCGGTCAGCGAAAGGGTATTGCTCGCCGTCCCGCTGTTGACATAACTCCAGACGCCAGACGCCAGGTCCCCGTGAGTGGCCAGCCGGGAGTTCTCCAAAGTTGCTACCGCACCATTGCCCAGTGCCAGGGCGGACGCACCGTTGCCGTGGGTGATGACTTCGGTGCTACTGGCGGCCAGACGTGCATCGTCAGCCCGCACGAACAGACCATGGGCCGCTTGCCCATGGGTGACGACCTCAGACTGTGCCAGGCGCAGGTCGGCTCCCGTAGTTTGTGCCAAGGCGCCAAAGGATCCGGTGCCGAAGGTTTCAATCCTCATATTGCTCGCCTCAATGCTGGCATCGCTGTCGAACTGGTTGTACAGGTACAAACCCAGCGAATTCTCACCGTGAGTGAAGATGGTGCCATTGCTCAGCGTCGCCTGGCCGGCCCGATTATCCAGCCCGTGGGCAAACTGGGCACCGAAGGTGCTGATGCTGAACTGATCGGCGATCAGCTGGGACTCGGGCATGAACATCCATACCCCTCCTGCTTGCTCTCCATAGGTGCTGATGCTGACTTCGTACAACGTGGCACGGGCGGCGTCGCCGTTGAGGTTGAGCCCATAGCCGGTGCTGGAACTCAAGTTTGCATAGCGAATATCGGCTGACGAGCCAACGCCGTCGAAGTCGTACCCCAGATATACTGCGTCCTCGTGGGCGGTGAGGCTGCCGCCTAACATCGAGAATTGGCCACCATAAAGTCGGGCGCCGGAGTAGCGGGCAGAAGTGCCATGGCTGTCGATGAAGGCCAGGCTTGACCCGGCCCCCCTGACATCCAGAACCGAAGCGCTCTCGCCCGCCGTATTGATGGTGACCGCCTCCAGCGTCATTGAGGCGCGCTGGGACACCTCGGCGCCATATCCGTTGGCATTACTGGTAGAGATGCTCAGATTATGAGCGTCCAGAGCCGTTCCCGCACCCGAGGCGACCACACCATGGCCATAGGTGCCGAGGGTGGTAATGCTGCCACCGTCAAGCGTGATACGGCCACCACCGTACGCGTACGCACCAAATGACTGCCGGGAAGTGAGCGAGGTGCCGGTGGCGACGATTTCACTGCCAGGACCACGGGCCTCGAGCGCGTAAGTGCGGTGGCTCAGTACCTGGCTATCCACCAGAGTCACGTGTCCACCATCGCTGGCGCTGACCCCGACCGTGAAGTTGCCGACCGGGGAGCCGGCCTGGATATCAACCCCTTCGGCATTCAGGTTATTGCCCTTGGCCGAAATGTTGATCGCCGCCCCCGGGCCGTCATAGATCACGGAGTCGCCCGGATGCAGGCTCATCGAATCACCGCCAGCCGGATTGGAGAGATCAATCTGGCCGTACTCAGCAGCTCGCGCCTGGATCGACACAGCCACGAGGGACATCGTAAAAAGGCCCGACAGCGTCGAGCGGACCAATCGTTGCATGAGACTACCTACCACATTTGCGTCGCAGGCTCCTCAAGACAATGTCCACAATTGACAGCAAATGGCCGTAGAAAGCAGGAGGAACCGCGATGATGATCGACATTGATCACCACCATCATCCAAGCGATCCCGAACCTTTGTAATCAGATTGATCTCAAAAGACTGCACCGGCCCTCGGCAGCGCCGGCAATAGAGAGCAGGAAGGGCTGCGCGCATTGTTCCGCACGCAGGCGCGTGCATGCTCCCAAGCGGATTCAGGCCCGTGGCGCGCGCGTCAGCCCAAGGAAGCGCGCCAGCTCCTCGCGCTTGGCCAGGGCGTCACTGCGGCCCAGCTCGATCAGCTCGTTGCAGTAGGGCGCTTCGAACAGCAGATAACTCAAGACCCCTGCGCCGCTGGTGCGGGTCGCCCCGGGGCCGCGCAGAAACACTCGCAGCGCCGCTGGCAACTCATGCCGGTGGCGTGCCGCTATCTCGTCGATAGGCTGGCTCGGGGCAATCACCAGTACTTCCACTGGAGCAATGCCCAGGGCACGGTCGGCCGCACTGCCGGGCAGCAACCGGCTGAAGTGATTGAGCCGCTCCAGCAATTCGATATCGCTTTCCAGGCTGTCAATGAAGGTGCTGTTGAGCATGTGCCCGCCAATCTGCGCCAGGGTCGGCTCCTGACCGGTATAGGTCCGCTGCCCGGCACTCTCCGGATCGTTGCCCCGCGGGTTGCCGCTGACGCCCACCACCAGCACACGGCTGGCCCCCAGGTGCAGGGCCGGGCTGATGGGCGCCGACTGGCGCACCGCCCCATCGCCGAAATACTCCTGGTCGAGCTTCACCGGCGCGAACAGCAAGGGGATCGCCGAACTGGCCAGCAAGTGGTCCACCGTCAGATGGGTGGGAATGCCGATCCGTCGATGCCGCAGCCAGGGATCGATCACCCCGCCCCCTTGATAGAAGGTCACCGCCTGGCCGGATTCGTAGCCGAACGCGGTTACCGCCACAGCGTGCAATTGGCCCTGGGCAATCGCGTCGTTGATGCCCGACAGGTGCATGTGTTCGTTGAGCAGCTCGCGCAGCGGCGAGTTGTTGATCAGCGCCACCGGCACCTGGGCACCCAGCCCCAGCAGGCTGTGGCCGACAAAGCGGCTGGCCTGGCGAATGACCCCGGGCCAGTCGCTGCGCATTACCTGATCACTGCGAAAGTTGCGCCAGAACGCCGTGAGGCGCTGGATCGCCGCAGAAAAGTCCGCGGCGCCACTGGCCAGGCTGACGGCATTGATGGCCCCCGCTGAAGTGCCGACGATCACCGGGAACGGGTTGCGCGCCCCCGGGCCCAGCAACTCGGCAATCGCCGCCAGCACGCCGACTTGATAAGCGGCCCGGGCACCACCGCCGGAAAGAATCAAACCTGTTACCGGTCCAGCACTCATTGCTTCACTCCATCCATGGCGTACCAGGGCCGCTCATCGAGGCCGGAGGGTCAACCGCGCTTCTTATAGAGCTTGGGCTCGCCTGGCGGCCGGCTCTTGAAGCGACGGTGAGCCCAGAGGTACTGCTCGGGGCAGGCGCGCAAGGCGGTTTCCACCCACTGATTGATCCGCAGGCAATCCTCCTCTTCGGTGGCGCCGGGAAAATCCGCCAGGGGGGCATGGATCACCAGACGGTACCCACTGCCATCGGCCAGGCGTTCCTGGGTGAAAGGCACCACCAGCGCCTTGCCCAGGCGGGCGAACTTGCTGGTAGCGGTGACCGTCGCGGCCTGGATACCGAACAGCGGCACGAAAACGCTCTGCTTGGCGCCATAGTCCTGGTCCGGCGCATACCAGATCGCCCGCCCGGACCGCAGCAGCTTGAGCATGCCGCGCACGTCGTCGCGCTCCACCGCCAGGGAATCGAGGTTGTGGCGCTCGCGGCCGCGGCGCTGGATGAAGTCGAACAGTGGGTTCTTGTGTTCGCGGTACATGCCATCGATGGTGTGTTGCTGGCCCAGCAGCGCCGCGCCGATCTCCAGGGTGGTGAAGTGCAGGGCCATGAGAATCACCCCATGACCGTCGCGCTGGGCCTGCTTGAGGTAGTCCAGCCCTTCGACATGGGCCAGCCGAGCCAGCCGCGGCTTGGACCACCACCAGCTCATGGCCATCTCGAAGAAGGCGATCCCGGTGGAGGCGAAGTTCTCCTTGAGCAGGCGTTTGCGTTCCTCGGCGGACTTTTCCGGGAAACACAGTTCCAGGTTGCGCTTGGCAATCCGCCGGCGCTCACCGGCCACCCGGTACATCAGCGCCCCGAGGGCGCGACCGATGTGCAGCAGTGCGGCATAGGGCAACTGGACGATCAGCCATAACACACCAAGCCCCAGCCACAGCGGCCAGAAACGTGGAGACAAGAATGCAGCTCGAAAACGCGGGCGATCCATTACAGATTCCGGGACAGACAACAAGGTCGCGCATTCTACATCGGTTCGACCTGGCTTGCGGGGCGCGGGCGATCTCGTTATAAGTCTCGGCACTTTTAGTGACAAGCCGCCTTCTGCAGACCATGAGCCAAACCGAATCGCTAGACCAAGATCCTGTGTTCCAGTTAAAGGGCAGCATGCTCGCCATCACCGTGCTGGAACTGGCCCGCAACGACCTCGAAGGCCTCGATCGCCAACTGGCCGCGAAAGTCGCCCAGGCGCCGAACTTCTTCAGCAACGCCCCGCTGGTACTGGCCCTGGACAAGCTGCCTGCTGGCGAAGGCTCGGTGGATCTGCCCGGGCTGATGCGCGTCTGCCGCCAGCACGGCCTGCGGACCCTGGCGATCCGCGCCAGCCGCATCGAAGACATTGCCGCGGCGATTGCCGTCGACCTGCCGGTGCTGCCGCCTTCCGGCGCCCGGGAGCGGCCGCTGGAGCCACCGGAAAGTGAAATCAAGAAGCCGGAAAAACCGCCGGAACCCACCATCAAACCGACTCGCATCATCACCTCGCCCGTACGCGGCGGGCAGCAGATCTATGCCCAGGGTGGCGATCTGGTAGTGGTGTCCTCGGTCAGCCCCGGTGCGGAACTTCTCGCCGATGGCAATATCCATGTATACGGCCCCATGCGCGGTCGTGCCCTGGCTGGAGTCAAGGGTGACACCAAGGCGCGGATTTTCTGTCAGCAATTGAGCGCTGAACTGATCTCCATCGCAGGCCAGTACAAGGTTTCCGAGGACCTGCGACGCGACCCGCTGTGGGGCTCCGGAGTCCAGGTCAGCCTGTCGGGTGACGTGTTGAACATCACACGTCTTTAACGGATACTGCCGCATTTTCCAAGCATCTCTAAAACGTAGCGAAAACGGCTCAAACGAAGTAGGAAATTGGCAATCAGCAGTGTTTATCGACGATAAACCCTGCCGCTGACCGAGCTCCAGCCAAGGCTGTCCGACTGCAGTAGTTTTCAAGAGATGTTTTTCAGGGGCTAAAAGTCCTTTTTCCTTAGGGGTGAAACACCTTGGCCAAGATTCTCGTGGTTACATCCGGCAAGGGTGGTGTGGGTAAAACCACCACCAGCGCCGCTATCGGTACCGGCCTCGCTCTGCGCGGCCACAAAACAGTGATCGTCGACTTCGACGTCGGCCTGCGTAACCTCGACCTGATCATGGGCTGCGAGCGTCGCGTGGTGTATGACTTCGTCAACGTGGTCAACGGCGAAGCCAACCTGCAGCAAGCCCTGATCAAAGACAAGCGCCTGGAAAACCTCTACGTACTGGCCGCCAGCCAGACCCGCGACAAAGACGCGCTGACCCTGGAAGGCGTGGAAAAGGTCCTGATGGAACTCAAGGAAACCTTCGAGTTCGTGGTCTGCGACTCCCCGGCCGGTATCGAGAAAGGCGCGCACCTGGCCATGTACTTCGCCGACGAAGCGATTGTCGTGACCAACCCTGAAGTGTCTTCGGTGCGTGACTCCGACCGTATGCTCGGCCTGCTGGCCAGCAAATCCCGTCGCGCCGAAAAGGGCGAGGACGCGATCAAGGAACACCTGCTGTTGACCCGCTACAACCCGGAGCGTGTCAGCAATGGCGAAATGCTCGGTGTTGAAGACGTCAAAGAAATTCTGGCAGTGACCCTGCTCGGCGTCATTCCGGAATCCCAGGCAGTGCTCAAGGCTTCCAACCAGGGCGTGCCGGTGATTCTCGACGACCAGAGTGATGCTGGCCAGGCCTACAGCGATGCGGTTGACCGCCTGCTGGGCAAAACCGTGGAGCACCGGTTCCTTGATGTCGAGAAGAAGGGATTCTTCGAGCGCCTGTTTGGAGGTAGATAATGAATCTTTTTGACTTCTTTCGTGCCAGCAAAAAGGTCAGCACCGCGTCGGTAGCGAAAGAGCGTCTACAGATCATCGTGGCGCATGAACGCGGCCAGCGCAGCACCCCTGATTACTTGCCCGCCTTGCAGAAGGAACTGGTGGAAGTGATCCGCAAGTACGTCAATATCGGGTCCGACGACGTGCACGTCGCTCTGGAAAACCAGGGCAGTTGCTCGATCCTGGAACTCAATATCACCCTGCCTGATCGCTGATTGATCCGACGGGAGCCACGGCGGCTCGCGGGCCTCATGCATTGCATCGAGGTCGGCGAGCCGCCGTTGGCGTTTGTTACGAGGCTGTTTCAATGCCGTTGTCGAATATCCACATCCTGCATCAGGACGCCGCCGTCCTGGTGGTGAACAAACCCACCCTGCTGCTCTCCGTCCCCGGCCGCGCCGACGACAACAAGGATTGCCTGATTACCCGCCTGCAGGAAAACGGCTACCCGGAAGCCCGCATCGTCCACCGCCTGGACTGGGAAACCTCGGGGATCATTCTGCTGGCTCGGGACGCAGACACTCATCGCGAACTGTCCCGACAGTTTCATGACCGCGAAACGGAAAAAGCCTACACCGCACTCTGCTGGGGCCAGCCGGAACTGGACAGCGGCAGCATTGACCTGCCCCTGCGCTACGATCCGCCCACCAAGCCCCGGCACGTGGTGGACCACGAATTCGGCAAGCATGCCCTGACCTTCTGGCGCGTCCTGGAACGCTGCGGCGATTGGTGCCGGGTCGAATTGACCCCCATCACCGGCCGCTCCCATCAGTTGCGGGTACACATGCTGTCCATCGGACACCCGCTGCTGGGCGATGGCCTGTACGCCCATCCCCAGGCGCTGGCGGCCTGGCCACGCCTGTGCCTGCATGCCAGCATGCTCAGCTTCACCCACCCCCAGACCGGCGAGCGCCTGCGCTTCGACTGCCCCGCTCCGTTCTGAGCGCACGCCGCCCAAGCCGGCTTGCGGGCAAAGGCCGCCCCAGCGGCCCTTGTTCGCCGGCAAGCCGGCTCCTACAAGGCACTCCTATACGTTAAACTCGCGCCACTGCTGTCTGGAGCTACTTATGCGCGAAGAGTTGAACCAAGGCCTGATCGACTTTCTCAAGGCCTCCCCTACCCCTTTCCATGCCACTGCCAGCCTCGTTCAACGCCTGGAAGCGGCGGGTTACCAGCGCCTCGACGAGCGCGAGCCATGGACCACCGAAGCCAACGGCCGCTACTACGTCACTCGTAACGATTCCTCCATCGTCGCCTTCAAACTGGGCCGGCATTCGCCCCTGCAAGGCGGCATCCGCCTGGTAGGCGCCCACACCGACAGCCCCTGCCTGCGGGTCAAGCCCCAGCCGGAACTGCAACGCCAGGGCTTCTGGCAACTGGGCGTCGAAGTCTACGGCGGCGCATTGCTGGCTCCGTGGTTCGACCGCGACCTGTCCCTGGCCGGCCGCGTGACCTTCCGCCGCGACGGCAAGGTGGAAAGCCAACTGATCGACTTCAAGGCACCGATCGCGATCATTCCCAACCTGGCCATTCACCTCAACCGTGAAGCCAACCAGGGCTGGGCGATCAACGCGCAGAACGAACTGCCACCGATCCTGGCCCAGTTCGCCGGTGACGAACGGGTGGATTTCCGCGCGGTGTTGACCGACCAACTGGCCCGCGAGCATGGTCTGAACGCCGACGTGGTGCTGGACTACGAACTGAGCTTCTACGACACCCAGAGCGCCGCGGTGATAGGACTGCACGGTGACTTCATCGCCGGCGCACGCCTGGACAACCTGGTGTCCTGCTACGCCGGGCTGCAGGCCCTGCTGACGGCCGACAGCGATGAAACCTGCGTGCTGGTGTGCAACGACCACGAAGAAGTCGGCTCCTGCTCGGCCTGCGGCGCCGACGGCCCTATGCTCGAACAGACCCTGCGCCGCCTGTTGCCCGAAGGTGACGAATTCGTCCGTACCATTCAGAAGTCGCTGTTGATCTCCGCAGACAACGCCCACGGCGTGCACCCCAACTATGCCGACAAGCACGACGCCAACCACGGGCCGAAGCTCAATGCCGGCCCGGTGATCAAGGTCAACAGCAACCAGCGCTACGCCACCAACAGCGAAACCGCCGGCTTCTTCCGCCACCTGTGCATGGCCGAAGAAGTGCCGGTACAGAGCTTCGTGGTGCGCAGCGACATGGGCTGCGGCTCGACCATCGGCCCGATCACCGCCAGCCATCTGGGGGTACGCACTGTGGACATAGGCCTGCCGACCTTCGCCATGCACTCGATCCGCGAGCTCTGTGGCAGCCATGACCTGGCTCATCTGGTGAAAGTGCTGAGCGCCTTCTACGCTAGCCACGAACTGCCATGAGGCAGAGGGCGGGCGCGTGAACACACGCCCGCCTGTTTCTGATGCACATCAACCCGGGCCGCGACAAAGCGACCTAGACTTACAGTTACTCCTCCTGACAAGGCTGTCGCCATGATCTCGATGTCTTCGTTCCACTCCATGCTCATCCCCATTCTCACGGGCATGATCCTGCTGGCCATCGGCTTCAACTTCCGGGACAAGAACCTCGGTGTGTTCAGCATGTGGATCGGCATGCTGCTGATTCTCGGCACCGTGGTCTACAAGATCCTGGCCAAGCTCGCGGAATAAATGCAGCACTCACCCTCGCATTGAATTTGGCGGCCTCGTACACTCGGTCGATCCATTTTTCCCGAGGTTGACCGCCAAGTGTTCGCTCGTCTTTTTGCCCTGCCCTGCTATGTGCTCGTCTGCCTGCTGACCCTGCTGCCCCTGGGGAGCGCCCAGGCGGTGGGCTTGCCTGGCTTGCTGGGCAACCAGACCAAGGCGCAGCCCCAGGCTGAGGAACCCCTGGGGCAATCCCTGGACGAGGTGATCAAGTCCCTGGAGAACGACCAGCAACGGGCCAAGCTGCTGGCGGACCTGAAGAAACTGCGGGATGCCACGAAAAAAGCCCAGCCAACTCCAGAAGAAGGCGTACTGGGCCTGATCGGCGGCACCCTGTCGAACCTGGAAAAGCAATTCTCCGGGGCCGACAGCCCGGTTACCCGCTGGTCCGACGAGTTCGACCTGGCCAAGGAAGAACTCTCGGCACTGATGCTGCCAGCCAGCCAGTGGCTGCCGATCATCTTTGCCTTTGCCCTGATCCTCATGGTCTGGAGCCTGCTGGCAGCAGCGCTGATCTGGCTCAGCCACCGGGTGCGCCTGCGCTTCGGCCTGACCGAAGACCTGCCCCAGCATCCCAAGACCTGGGACCTGCTGCGCTTTGCCCTGCGCAAGCTCGGCCCCTGGCTGATCGCCCTGTTGATCACGGTCTACATGACCTACTCCCTGCCCTCTTCCCTGGGCAAGGACCTGGCCATGGTCCTGGCCTACGCCCTGGTGGTCGGCACCTGTTTCTCGGCGATCTGCGTGGTGGCGTTCTCCGTACTCGATGGCCCGCACCGCCATCGCGCCCTGTACATCCTGCGGCGCCAGGCCTTCCGCCCGCTGTGGTGGATCGGCAGCTTCGCCGCCTTTGGCGAGGCCCTGAGCGACCCACGCATGGTGGCCAGCCTGGGCCAGCACCTGGCCCATACCGCGGCGACCTTCGCCAATGTCATGGCGGCGCTGTCCACCGGCGTGTTCATCCTGCGTTTCCGCCGCCCCATCGCCCACCTGATCCGCAATCAGCCGCTGTCACGGCGCCTGACCCGCCGGGCCCTGAGCGACACCATCGAGATCATCGGCACCTTCTGGTACCTGCCGGCCCTGGTGCTGGTAGGTATCTCGCTGTTCGCCACCTTCGTTTCCGCCGGCGACACCAGCACCGCCCTGCGCCAGTCGTTGCTGTGCACGGTACTGCTGGTGCTGTGCATGGTGATCAACGGCCTGGTACGCCGCCATGCCCTCAAGCCCCAGCGCGGGCACAAACGCCATGCGCTGTACTCCGAGCGGCTGAAAAGCTTCTTCTACACCCTGGCTCACCTGGCGGTCTGGCTGGCATTCATCGAGCTCGGCCTGCGGGTCTGGGGCATGTCGCTGATCCGCTTCACCGAAGGCGATGGCCATGAAGTCAGCGTCAAGCTGTTCAGCCTCGGCGGCACCCTGATCTTTGCCTGGCTGATCTGGATTCTCAGCGACACCGCGGTGCATCACGCCCTGACCCGTTCGCGCAAGGGCCTGGCCAACGCGCGCGCGCAAACCATGATGCCGCTGATCCGCAACGTGCTGTTCGTGGCGATCTTCATCATTGCCACCATCGTTGCCCTGGCGAACATGGGCATGAACGTCACGCCGCTGCTGGCCGGTGCCGGTGTCATCGGCCTGGCCATCGGTTTCGGCGCCCAGTCCCTGGTAGCGGACTTGATCACCGGCCTGTTCATCATCATCGAGGACTCCCTGGCCATCGACGACTACGTCGATGTCGGCGGCCACCTGGGCACCGTCGAGGGCCTGACTATCCGTACCGTGCGCCTGCGGGACATCGACGGCATCGTGCACACCATCCCGTTCAGCGAAATCAAGAGCATCAAGAACTACTCCCGGGAGTTCGGCTACGCGATCTTCCGCGTGGCGATCCCGTACAACATGGAAATCGACGACGCAATCAAGCTGATGCGCGATGTCGGCCAGAAGATGCGCACCGACCCCCTGCAGCGCCGCAATATCTGGTCGCCGCTGGAAATCCAGGGGGTGGAGAGTTTCGAGTCCGGCAGCGCCATCCTCCGGGCCCGCTTCAAGACCGCACCGATCAAGCAGTGGGAAGTGTCCCGGGCGTTCAACCTGTCCCTCAAGCGTCACCTCGACGAAGCCGGGCTGGACCTGGCTACGCCGCGCATGAGCATCCAGGTGATCACCGCAGGCGGCGGCGCGGAAAAGGAGTGATCCTGTAGGAGCCGGCTTGCCGGCGAACGACACTGGCGCCTAAAGAACGTCAACACCGACATGAATCGCGTCATGGCGCCAGAACTCCAGGTCGCAATCGATCAGCCGCTCGTGCTGGTCATAGTTCACCCGGGCAATCCGCAGCCCCGGGCTGCCCACCGAAACCTTCAAGGCCGCCGCCGCTTCCGGCTGCAGTGAGGTGGGCACGATTTCAAAGCGTACCCGTCCGTAGTGCAGGTCGTAATGCCGGGCATAGAGTTCGGTGATCGACTGGTTCAGGTCCAGATCGAGAATCTTCGGAAAATACTTGGGGTTCAGGTAGTGCTCGACATACAGCACCAGCCGCTCATCGATGCGTCGTGCGCGACAAATCTGGATCACGCTGGACAGTGCCGGCAATTGCAGCCAGGCGCAGACCGCCGCCGATGCCGGTTGCAGGCGCGCGGAAATCACCTCGGTGGAGGGCACCCGCCCCTGGGCACTGACCATGGCGTGGAAGTGGCTGCGCTGCATCAGGTTGTAGGCCAGGCGCGGCGGCGAAACAAACCAGCCACGACGCTCTTCACGGTAGATCTGGCCCTGGGCCTCCAGTTGCAGCAGGGCCTCACGCACAGTGATGCGGGTGGTGGCAAATAGCTCGCTGAGCTTGCGTTCGGCCGGCAGCTTGCTACCGGGCGCCAACAGCCCGTGGGCGATCTGCTCCTGCAGGACCTGGCCGATGGCTGTCACCGCTTTGGTTGCATCAATACGCATCAACGTTACCTATCTGGACTAGACCAGCACTGTTTCAGGGCAGCGCTATGGCCGGGGCAGTGCTCTGCATCCGTGCACAAAGCCTAGGCAATGCATATGACTGACAGATGACAAAGGCGCTCAGCGGGCCTGCCACTCGCTTGCAAATTACCCGCCAGATCCTTGTTCTGCGCGTGTTTGGCCATGGTCTACGCTTATTTCGCAGCCCCGGACCTGCGCCCTAATCCACGCGCCGATCGTTGGTACCGACATCAAAGTGTCATCCAACCCGCCTAAATTGGCTCAGGTATTGCTGACCTAGACCAACCCACCGCAAGACTGTCGATAAAACGCAGCGTTGAACACGCCCAAAGGAGCTTCGGATGAAACAGCTTTTCCTGGCATCACTGTTAGGCTCGACCATTGCCCTGTGCACTGCCGCCATGGCTGCTGATAACGATTTGAAAACCCTGGAAGCCGCTGCGAAAGCAGAAGGCGCGGTCAACAGCGTCGGCATGCCCGATGACTGGGCCAACTGGAAAGGCACCTGGGAAGACCTGGCCAAGACCTACGGCCTCAAGCACATCGACACCGACATGAGCTCGGCCCAGGAGATCGCCAAGTTCGCCGCCGAGAAAGACAATGCCAGCGCCGATATCGGCGACGTTGGCGCGGCCTTCGGCCCGATCGCGGTCAAGCAGGGCGTGGCCCAGCCCTACAAGCCGAGCACCTGGGCCCAGGTCCCGGATTGGGCCAAGGACAAGGACGGCAACTGGGCGCTGGCCTACACCGGCACCATCGCCTTCATCATCAACAAGAAGCTGCTGCACGGCTCCGAAGCGCCGAAGAGCTGGGCCGACCTGGAAAAGGGCAAGTACAAGGTGTCCATCGGTGACGTGAGCACCGCCGCCCAGGCCGCCAACGGCGTACTGGCCGCCGCCATCGCCAAGGGCGGTGACGAGAAGAACATCCAGCCGGCGCTGCTGATGTTCGCCGAAATCGCCAAGCAGGGGCGCCTGTCCCTGGCCAACCCGACCATCGCCACCATGGAAAAGGGTGAAGTGGAAGTCGGCGTGGTCTGGGACTTCAACGGCCTGAGCTACCGCAACAAGATGGTCAACAAGGACGACTACATCGTGCTGATCCCGTCGGACGGCTCGGTGATCTCCGGCTACACCACCATCATCAACAAGTACGCCAAGCATCCCAACGCCGCCAAGCTGACCCGCGAGTACATCTTCAGCGACGCCGGCCAGACCAACCTGGCCCGCGGCAATGCGCGGCCGATCCGTGCCGAGCACCTGACCCTGCCGGCGGACGTACAGGCCAACCTGCTGCCCAACGAGCAGTACAAGCACGTAACACCGATCAAGGACGCCGATGCCTGGGAGAAAACCTCCAAGGGCCTGCCGCAGAAGTGGCAGGAAGAAGTGATCATCAACATGCAGTAAGGCTGCATCCCTGTAGGAGCCGGCTTGCCGGCGAATGGCTCAAAGGCGCTGCACAGACAAGCGCACACAGGCCACTCGCCGACAAGCTGGCGCCTACACACCCGATCCCGGAGTCCTCCACCTCATGAAGCACAACGTCATCCTTGTGGTGCTCGACGGCCTCAACCACGAAGTTGCCCGACTCGCCATGGGGCACCTGCAAGCCTACGTCGGTGCTGGCCGCGCCGCCCTGTACAAACTGCAATGCGAACTACCTGCCCTCTCCCGCCCGCTGTACGAATGCATACTCACCGGCGTGCGGCCGATCGACAGCGGTATCGTGCACAACCAAGTCTCGCGCCTCTCCAACCAGCGCAGCCTGTTCCACTACGCCCGCGAGGCCGGCCTGAGCACTGCCGCCGCCGCCTATCACTGGGTCAGCGAGCTGTACAACCGTTCGCCCTTCAACGCCCCGCAAGACCGGCACACCGCAAACCCTGAACTGCCGATCCAGTACGGCCACTTCTACTGGAGCGATCATTACCCCGACTCCCATCTGTTCGCCGACGCCGAGGACCTGCGCCTGCGCCATCAGCCCAACCTGCTGCTGGTGCATCCGATGAACATCGACGACGCCGGACACAAGCACGGCCTGGACAGTTCGCAGTACCGCAACAGCGCGCGCTCGGCGGACATCATTCTCGCCGACTACCTGCAAGGCTGGCTCGACGCCGGCTACCAGGTGCTGGTGACGGCCGACCACGGCATGAACAACGACCGCTCGCACAATGGCCTGCTGGCCGAGGAGCGAGAGGTCCCGCTGTTCGTTCTCGGCGACGCTTTCAGCCTCGACCCCGCTGCCGCGCCGAAACAGACCGAACTGTGCGGCACCGTCTGCCAATTGCTGGGCGCGCCCCATGACAAACCTTTCTGCCGGGAGCTGTTGAAGTGAATTCAGTCACCCGTGGCAAATGGCTGGCGGCCCTGTGCCTGGTGCCCTTCGCCCTGTTCTTCATCGTGTTCCAGATTGCCCCCCTGGTGTGGGTGCTGATCAACAGCCTGCAATCGGAAGAGTTCGGCTGGGGCCTGGCCAACTTCACCAGGATCTTCAGCTCGAAGTTCTACCTGCAGGCCATCCAGTACAGCCTGGAGATCAGTTTCTGGTCCAGCGTGTTCGGCATCATCATCGCCGTGCTGGGCAGCTACTCGCTGCGCCGGGTGGATTCGCGCCTGCGCAACTTCGTCAATGCCTTCGCCAACATGACCAGCAACTTCGCCGGGGTGCCCCTGGCTTTCGCCTTCATCATCCTGCTGGGCTTCAACGGCACCATCACCATCATGCTCAAGCAGTCGGGGATCATTCAGGACTTCAACCTGTACTCCAAAACTGGGTTGATCATTCTCTACACCTACTTCCAGATCCCCCTTGGCGTGCTGCTGCTCTACCCGGCCTTCGACGCCCTGCGCGAGGACTGGCGTGAATCCGCCGCCTTGCTGGGGGCCAACGGCTGGCAGTTCTGGCGGTATATCGGCCTGCCGGTGCTGACCCCGGCGCTGCTGGGCACCTTCGTCATCCTGCTGGCCAACGCCCTGGGCGCCTACGCCACGGTCTACGCCCTGACCACCGGCAACTTCAACGTCCTGCCGATCCGCATCGCCGCCATGGTCTCCGGGGACATCTCCCTGGATCCGAACATGGCCAGCGCCCTGGCCGTGGTGCTGGTGGCGCTGATGACCCTGGTGACCATCGTCCATCAACTGCTGTTGAAGAGGAGCTACCATGTCTCGCGCTGAACCCGGCTCCGCCGCGCTCTACCACCGGGTGGTGGTCTACCTGCTGTTTGCCATCCTTCTGCTGCCGCTGCTGGGGACCTTCGTCTACTCGATTGCCAGCAGCTGGTCGGCGACCATCCTGCCCAGCGGCTTCACCTTCAAGTGGTACCTGCAGCTGTGGAGCGACCCACGTTTTCTCAATGCCTTCGGCCAGTCATTGCTGGTCTGCGTGGGTGCGCTGGTGCTTTCAGTGGTGCTGATCCTGCCGCTGCTGTTCGTGGTGCACTACCACTTCCCCAAGCTCGATGCGCTGATGAACATCCTGATCCTGCTGCCCTTCGCGGTGCCGCCGGTGGTGTCCTCGGTGGGCCTGCTGCAACTCTATGGTTCGGGGCCCTTGGCCATGGTCGGCACGCCCTGGATCCTCATCGGCTGCTACTTCACCGTGGCATTGCCGTTCATGTACCGGGCCATCACCAACAACTTGCAGGCGATCAACCTGCGGGACCTGATGGACGCTGCCCAACTGCTGGGCGCCAGTACCTGGCAGGCAGCCTTCCTGGTGGTCCTGCCGAACCTACGCAAGGGCCTGATGGTGGCGCTGCTGCTGTCCTTCTCGTTCCTGTTCGGCGAGTTCGTGTTCGCCAACATCCTGGTGGGCACCCGCTATGAAACCCTGCAGGTCTACCTGAACAACATGCGCAACAGCAGCGGCCACTTCACCAGCGCCCTGGTGATTTCCTACTTCTTCTTCGTGCTGCTTCTGACCTGGGCCGCCAACATCTTGAACAAGGACAAAAGCCAATGAGCTTCGTCAGCGTCCAACACCTGCAAAAGAACTATGCGGGCACCACGGTATTCAGCGACATCAATTGCGAAATCCGCAAGGGCGAGTTCGTCACCCTGCTCGGCCCTTCCGGCTGCGGCAAGTCGACCCTGCTGCGCTGCATCGCCGGCCTGACCCCGGTGGACGGCGGCAAGATCCTCCTCGACGGCCAGGACATCGTGCCCCTGAGCCCGCAGAAACGCGGGATCGGCATGGTGTTCCAGAGCTACGCGCTGTTTCCCAACATGACCGTGGAACAGAACGTCGCCTTTGGCCTGCGCATGCAGAAGGTCGGCGCCGAAGACAGCCGCAAGCGGGTCCAGGAAGCCTTGCAACTGGTGGAGCTCAACGACTTCGCCAGCCGCTACCCGCACCAGCTGTCCGGTGGCCAGTGCCAGCGCGTGGCCCTGGCCCGCTCCCTGGTGACCCGCCCGCGCCTGCTGTTGCTGGACGAACCGCTGTCGGCCCTGGATGCACGGATCCGCAAGCACTTGCGCGAACAGATCCGCAACATCCAGCGGGAACTGGGCCTGACGACGATCTTCGTCACCCACGACCAGGAAGAAGCCCTGACCATGTCCGACCGGATCTTCCTGATGAACCAGGGCAGGATCGTCCAGAGCGGCGATGCCGAAACCCTCTACACCGCCCCGGTGGACGCCTTCGCCGCGGGCTTTATCGGCAACTACAACCTGCTGGATGCCGACAGCGCCAGCAAGCTGCTGCAGCGGCCGGTCAGCGGCCGCATCGCCATCCGCCCGGAAGCCATCGAACTGCGCAAGGAAGGCCCACTGGATGCGCTGATACGCAGCCACAGCCTGCTGGGCAACGTGATCCGCTATCGGGTCGAGGCCCGAGGTGTGGAGCTGGTGGTGGATGTACTCAACCGCTCGGCCGATGATCTGCACGCCGACGGCCAGCGTCTGGCATTGAGCATCGATCCGACAGCCCTGTGTGAGGTAGCCTGATGGCATTCACGCAATTGATCCTGAAGAGAGAGCGGCACTGATGGCCTTGGCAATTTTTGATCTGGACGAAACCCTGATTCACGGCGACTGCGCCACCCTCTGGAGCGAGCAGATGGGCCGCCTGGGCTGGGTCGACAGCGAGTCGTTCATGCGTCGCAACCATGAGCTGATGGACGCGTACAGCCATGGCAAGCTGGCCATGGAGGAGTTCATGGACTTCAGCCTGGAACCCATGAGCGGACGCACCCCGGAAGAGGTCGCGCACCTGGTCGAACCCTGGGTCGAAGAGGTGATCGAGCCGATCATCTTCAGCGACGCCTGCAAGGCCATTGCCGCCCACCGCCAGGCCGGCGACCGGATCCTGGTGATCTCGGCCTCGGGCACTCACCTGGTGAAGCCGATTGCCGCGCGCCTGGGTATCGACGAAGTCCTGGGAATCGAGCTGGAGGTGCAGCATGGGGTCTACAGCGGCCGCACCGTTGGCACCCTGACCTACCGCGAGGGCAAGATCACCCGCCTGCTGCAATGGCTGGATGCCGAGGAGGAAAACCTGGAAGGCGCGACCTTCTACTCCGACTCGCGCAATGACCTGCCGTTGCTGCTGCGCGTGGACCACCCGCAGGTGGTGAATCCGGATCCGGTGCTGCGTGAACATGCGCAGAAAGCCGGCTGGCCGATCCACCACTGGAAGTGACCCGCCCCAGAGATCCCCGGAGCTGGCTTATGTAGGAGCTGGCTTGCCAGCGAACAGACCGCCAGGCCTGACGCCCCCTTCGCCGGCAAGCCTGCTCCTGCAGGGCTCAGCTCAGGCTGGGGTCGATCACCAGCACCAGCTTGCCCGAGACCTGATTGGTCGCCAGCTCCGCAAAAGCGGCTTCTGCATCCTGGATCGCAAAGGTCCTGGCCAATTGCGGGCTCAGACGCCCTTCGCTGAACAACGGCCAGACATTCTGTCCAAGGTCGCTCAACAGGTCGGCCTTGAACTGGTCATTGCGGCTGCGCAGCGTCGACCCCAGAAACTGGATCCGCTTGGCAAGCACCTGGGCCAGGTCCAGCTGCGCTTCGCGCCCGCCCATCAAGCCGATCAGCACCCAACGTCCATCCAGGGCCAGCAGCTTGAGGTTGTTGGCCACATAATTGGCGCCCACCGGGTCGAGAATCACATCAAAAGGCCCAAAGTCCCGCAGCGCCTCAATGCCATCGGTACGCACCACACCGCCCTGGGCACCGAGGCTCTCGCAGTAGGCCAGACGATCGGCTGAACCAACGCTCACCCAGCACGGGTTGCCGAACGCCTTGCACAGCTGGATAGCCGCCGAGCCGACGCCACTGGCGCCAGCGTGCAGCAGGACCTTCTCGCCCGGCTTGAGCGCTGCCAGCTGGAACAGATTCAGCCAGGCTGTGCTGTAGACCTCGGGCAGCGCCGCGGCCTCGGCCAGGGACAACCCTTCGGGTACTGGCAGTACATGGCGGGCATCTACCACCACTTCTTCAGCCATGCCTCCGCCCGCCAGCAGGGCACAGACCCGATCACCCACTTGCCAGGACGAACCCGGGCCCACTTCACTGACTACCCCGGAGCATTCCAGGCCAAGGGCCTTGCTGGCTCCGGGAGGTGGGGGATAGAGCCCCGCACGCTGCAACAGGTCGGCCCTATTGAGGCCAGCGGCTGCCACCCGAATGCGAACTTGCCCTACATCACAGGCAGGACTTGGCTCTTCAACCCACTCCACATGACCTTCAACGCCTTGCAATGCTTTCACAGTGCCTCCATAGTGAGTCTGGACTGAGCCCGGAGCGGTAGCACCGGGCTTTTTGCATTATGCGACCGGTCCTTATGGAACCGGCGACTTCAAAGACGGCCTAATATGCGTTATCAATTGCCCCCGCGTCGAATCAGCATGAAGCATTTGTTCCCCAGCACCGCCCTCGCCCTATTCATTGGTTTCGGCCTTCTGCCGATGTCGACCAATACGTTCGCAGCCAATAGCTGGGATCAACTTCAGCCCGATCGCGATGAGGTAATTGCCAGCCTCAATGTTGTAGAACTGCTCAAACGCCACCATTACAGCAAGCCGCCGCTGGATGATGCGCGCTCAGTGATCATCTACGACAGCTACCTGAAGCTGCTGGACCCATCGCGCAGCTACTTCATGGCCAGCGATATCGCGGAGTTCGACAAATGGAAAACCCAGTTTGACGACTTCCTCAAGAGCGGCGACCTGAATGCCGGTTTCACCATCTACAAGCGTTATCTGGACCGGGTCAAAGCGCGTCTGGACTTCGCCTTGGCGGAACTCAACAAAGGCGTCGACAAAATTGACTTCACCACCAAGGAAACCTTGCTGATCGATCGCAAGGATGCTCCTTGGCTCAAGACCACCGCCGAACTCGACGACCTGTGGCGCAAGCGCGTCAAGGACGAAGTGCTGCGGATGAAGATCGCCGGCAAGGATCCCAAGCAGATCCAGGAAACCCTGACCAAGCGCTACAAGAACCAGCTGGCGCGCCTGGACCAGACCCGTGCCGAAGATATCTTCCAGGCCTACATCAACACCTTCGCCATGTCCTACGACCCGCACACCAACTATCTGTCGCCGGATAACGCGGAAAACTTCGATATCAACATGAGCCTGTCGCTGGAAGGCATCGGCGCCGTGTTGCAGAGCGACAATGATCAGGTCAAGGTCGTGCGCCTGGTGCCGGCAGGTCCTGCCGACAAGACCAAGCAGGTAGCCCCTGCGGACAAGATCATCGGTGTGGCCCAGGGCGACAAGGAAATGGTCGACGTGGTGGGGTGGCGCCTGGACGAAGTGGTCAAGCTGATCCGTGGTCCGAAAGGCACCCTGGTACGCCTGGAGGTGATCCCGGCCAGCAATGCGCCAAACGACCAGACCAGCAAGATCGTGCCGATCACCCGCGAAGCGGTGAAGCTCGAAGATCAGGCGGTGAAGAAGTCGGTCCTCAACCTCAAGCAGGACGGCAAGGACTACAAGCTCGGGGTGATCGAGATCCCGGCCTTCTACCTGGACTTCAAGGCCTTCCGCGCTGGTGATCCGGATTACAAGAGCACTACCCGCGACGTGAAGAAACTGCTGACCGAGTTGCAGAAAGACAAGGTCGACGGTGTGGTCATCGACCTGCGCAACAACGGCGGCGGCTCCCTCCAGGAAGCCACCGAGCTGACCAGCCTGTTCATCGACAAGGGTCCTACCGTGCTGGTGCGCAACGCCGACGGCCGGGTGGATGTACTGGAAGATGAAAACCCCGGCGCCTTCTACAAAGGCCCGATGGCACTGCTGGTCAACCGTCTCTCGGCTTCGGCTTCGGAGATCTTCGCCGGCGCCATGCAGGACTACCACCGCGCCTTGATCATCGGCGGCCAGACCTTCGGCAAAGGCACCGTGCAGACCATCCAGCCGCTGAACCACGGCGAGCTGAAGCTGACCCTGGCCAAGTTCTACCGGGTTTCCGGGCAGAGCACCCAGCACCAGGGCGTGCTGCCGGATATCGGCTATCCGTCGATCATCGACACCAAGGAAATCGGCGAAAGCGCCCTGCCTGAAGCCATGCCATGGGACACCATCCGCCCGGCCATCAAGCCTGCGGTAGACCCGTTCAAACCATTCCTGGCTCAGCTCAAGGCCGAACACGAAAGCCGTTCGGCGAAAGATCCGGAGTTCGTGTTCATCCGCGACAAGCTGGCCCTGGCACAGAAGCTGATGGCGGAAAAAACCGTCAGCCTCAACGAAGCGGACCGTCGGGCACAGCATGCCGACATCGAAGCCAAGCAACTGGCCCTGGAAAACGCCCGTCGCAAAGCCAAGGGCGAGGAGCCGCTCAAAGAGCTGAAGAAAGAAGACGAAGATGCACTGGCTGCTGCCGAGCCGGACAAGACCAAGCCGGAAGACGACGCCTACCTGAGTGAAACCGGGCGCATCCTGCTGGACTATCTGAAGCTCAACACCTCGGTGGCCAAGCACTGAGGATGATGGCAATTTAATTCGATCGCTCCTCGGATCGTCATTAAACAGTCATCATTCTGTCGTGAAATAAAGGACCGGGCGCCGCTCTCTAGCCAGAGCTGCGCCCGGTCCTTTTTTAATCGACAGAGATCGCCATGACCACGACCGAACAGCTCAGTGCATTGAGTTCAATCCTGGCTCAAAGCGGTTTGCACAGTCTGTTCCAACCGATCATTTCCCTGTCTGAGCGGCGCATCCTGGGTTATGAGGCCCTGAGTCGCGGCCCCTCAAACAGCCCTCTGCACTCCCCTGTCGCGCTGTTCGCCGTCGCGCGCCAGGCCGGGCGCCTGAGCGAGCTGGAGATTGCCTGTCGGCAAAGCGCCTGCAAACGCTTCAGCGAACAACAACTGCCCGGCAAGCTGTTCCTCAACGTCTCACCGGAATCCCTGCTGGAGGCCGCCCACCAACCAGGGCGTACCTTGCAGCTGCTTGAGGACTTCGGCATCCCCCCCAGCCAGGTGGTGATCGAGCTTACCGAACAGACCCCGATCGACGATTTCCAGTTGCTGCAGAACGCCCTGCACCATTACCGCGACATGGGTTTTTCCATCGCCCTGGACGACCTGGGCGCCGGTTATTCGAGCCTGCGCCTGTGGTCGGAGCTGCGCCCGGACTACGTGAAAATCGACCGGCACTTTATCGACGGCATTCACCAGGATGCCCTCAAGCGCGAGTTCGTCGGCTCGATTCTGCAAATCGCAAAAGCCTCCCGCGCCCAGGTGATCGCCGAAGGGATCGAACTGACCGAAGAACTGGCAGTGCTGACCGAGATGGGCGTCGACCTGGTCCAGGGCTACCTGTTGTGTCGCCCCCAGGAACAGCCGCCGAGGGACGCTCGGGCAATGATGCCCAAGCATGATCACACCAGCGTGGCCCTCAACGATGATGGCAGCGACCTCAGTGCGCTGCTCAACGAGCAACCGGCCGTTGCGCGCAATACGCCCACCGCCAACGTCCTGGAAGCCTTTCGCCGGCAAGCCAACCTCAACTCCCTGGCGGTGCTGGACGAACAGGGACAGCCTTGCGGCATCGTCCATCGGCACTCGCTCTCCGACGCCCTGCTCAAGCCCTTTGCCACCGACCTGTTCGCCCGCAAGCCCATCAGCCGCCTGATGAACGATGACTTTCTCGCGGTCGAACTCAGCCAGTCCCTGCAGCAGGTCAGCCGCCTGATCACCAGCCGCGCCCGCCAACGCATCGAGGAAGATTTCATCATCACCTTGAATGGCCATTATCTGGGGCTGGGGCGGGTGATCGATGTGCTCAAGCTGATTACCGAACTGAAGATCCAGCAAGCCCGCTACGCCAACCCGCTGACTCTGCTGCCCGGCAATGTGCCGATCCAGCAGTGCCTGAGCCGCCTGCTGCAGCAAGCACGGGAATCGGTGATCTGCTACGTCGACATCGACAGTTTCAAACCCTTCAACGATATCTACGGCTATGGCCGCGGCGATGAGGTGCTGCTGTGCCTGGCCCAATGCCTGAACGACCGGGTAGACCCGAGCCGCGACTTCGTCGGACATATCGGTGGGGATGACTTTCTGCTGGTGCTGGGGCCGGAAGACTGGCGCCGACGGCTCAACCAGTTGCTGGATGACTTCCACAGCCAGTGCCGGCGCTTCTATCGCAGCGAACACCTGGAAGCCGGCTGTTTTATCGCCCCCAATCGGCAAGGTATCCGTCAGGAATTTCCCTTGCTGTCACTGTCCATCGGCGTAGTGCACCTGTATCCACAGGCCTGTGGCCAACTGGACTCCAGCCAACTGGCGGAGCTGGCCTCCCAGGCCAAGCATCATGCCAAGAACATCCAGGGCTACAGCATCCATGTGATCGACAGCCTGGAAGCGGCAGCCAGCCTGGGAGCGCAAAACCTCAGTGAGCCGCTGCGGGATCAGTCGGCTGATCGAGCTGCGTCAGTTTGAGCGCCGCAAGAGGATGCCCGGCCTGGGCCGAAAGCGTCCACCAGCGCGCCGCTTCGACAGCGTCGGGAGCCTTGCTGGGCGAGCCGGCCAGGCTGATCACGCCCAACTGATAGGCTGCCTTGCCATCCCCCGCCAGTGCAGCCAGACGCAGCAGGCGTTGACCTTCTTGACGGGCGCCAAGCCCCTGCCCACGAAAAGTCAGGATGTGCCCATAAAAGCTCAGCGCACCGACATTGCCCAGATTGGCCATGCGCGCGAACTGACCTTCCATCCAACACCAGACACGGGGTTGGCGGACAAACCACGGCCAATGAAACAAACGGCGCGCCAGCCAATAGCCGAGTCGCGCCTTGAGTGCCAGGAACATTCAAGCCTCCGCTGATTCGGGATACTCGTACTCGAAGACCCGCACCACTTCCGAGGCATGCCAGGAAGCCGCGGCAACACCGTCGGAAGGGCCGGAAAAACGCCCCAGACGCTCCACGCACTCGAAGAAGCCGGTACGCGGCAGGCGGCTGGCCCCCTGGCTGATCACCAGGGAACTGCGCAAAGGCTGTTCGGCCCGTGCATCCAGCGCTGCCAGATGCTCCAGCGCGGCTGTCAGGGTCTGCATGGCCGGGCTGGGCAGTTGCAAGCGCTCCAACAAGGCTCGATAGGTTAAAAGATGCCGCTGACGACGGGCCTGATCCAGCTCACCCAACAGCCCATCCCAGTGCTGACGACTGATCCTTACACTCACGATTGCTCCCTCCACCCCGGCACCGTCAACTCCCAGGCCAGGCTGCGGCGAATCGCAGCGTCGGGTTGACGCTCGCCACTTTCAATCAGGGCCAGGTAAGACGGACTGATACCAACTTTGCGGGCCAGCGCCTCGATGGCGATGCCCTTCCCTTCGCGCAGACTGCGTAATTGATCCAGGCCCGGAAGATTCTGGGCTGGTGGCGCTGCCTGAGAAGTTGCGGCAGCGTGCGGTGGTTGTTCGGTAAGACCTGCGGCTGACAATAAAGCCTGATACTGAGCCCACGGCAGAACCGCATATTCGGGCTCGCCATCGCGTTCAATAATCTGAATATCCATTACTACCCCGTAGGACAACGACACTTAGCGAGTCGGACTTTTCCCTTGAAGTGTAATCCTAACAGCGGCAATGGTCGCGGGGAGCATGATTGTTGTGGGAGGCGGTGAATACCCTTAGTTTTTCTGCGGTCCTTCCAGCAGCAATTGCTCAGCAGTGTCCGGCAAGCGCTCGACAACCGCGAGCTTTTCCGGCATTTGCCGATTGCGCCAGGCTCGGAAGGCGTTGAGTTCGTCATCCAGGGTTTTCATCAGCCAAGCCAGAACGGCGATATCGTCAAGCATGCCGAACACCGGAATAAAGTCGGGAATGGCATCCACCGGGCTGAGGAAATACATCAAGCCTGCCACCACCGACAGCAGCGCCTTGGGGCTGATGGCCCGGTACTCGCCACGCCAGTAGGCCAGGCACAGTGCCTGCAACAAGCGCAGGTCCTGTTTGACCTTGCCCAGGCGTCCGCCCTGGCTGGCGCCTTTGCTCGCCACGGCAAACAGTAGCGTGGGCAAACGGCCGCGGCTCAGCAAGCGCCCCGCCAGCGGTAGGAAACGAGCAAAATTCCAGGGTGCTTTCATCATCACTCCCACTGAAATGTTATCCACACAAATTGTGGATAACCTTGTGAACAGAGCTATTTTTCACGGCTGAAAGCCACGTTTCATAAGGGCTGAGCTCAGATCGGGCGTTTTTTACTCACATAAAAAAACCCATAATTTCATTGACTTGGCAGCCTCCAGCGACTACCTACCGCTCATACCCTGTTCAGACCACCCACACTGCCGTCGGTTCGGATAATTTGCCAGCAGCAACCTGCAGAAACGACAACGCCCCGTAAGAACGGGGCGTTGCTTCAGGCGCTGACGCAGGTTACTTGGCGGCGTCCTGCTTGGCTGGATCCTTGATACCCAGCAGCTCCAGTTCGAAGACCAGCACCGAGTTGGCTGGAATCGCCGGGCTCGGGCTCTGGGCGCCGTAGGCCAGGTCGCTCGGGATGTACAGCTTGTACTTCTCGCCCACGTGCATCAGTTGCAGGCCTTCGACCCAACCCGGGATCACGCCGCTGACAGGCAGATCGATCGGGCTGCCACGCTCTACCGAGCTGTCGAACACAGTGCCGTTGGTCAGGGTGCCGGTGTAGTGAACAGTCACAACATCAGTCGGCTTGGGCTGAGGACCGTCAGCCTTTTTCAATACTTCGTACTGCAGACCGGAAGCGGTGGTGGTCACACCGGTTTTCTTGCCGTTCTCTTCGAGGAATTTCTTGCCGGCAGCCGCCGACTCTTCGCTCATCTTGGCCATGCGCTCTTCGGCACGCTTTTGCAGCGCGGCGAAGGCTTCGACCAACTCTTCATCCTTCAGCTTCTGTTCTTTCTTGCCGACGGCATCTTCGATGCCCTGGGCGACCGCTTTGGAATCCAGGTCATCCATGCCTTCCTGAGCCAGACTCTTGCCCATGTTCAGGCCGATACCGTAGGAAGCTTTTTGCGCCGGGGTTTTCAGCTCTACGCTGGTCTGCGAATCACAACCCGCAAGTACCAGGCTAACCAGGGCCACCGCCGCCGCCAACCGATGCTGTTTCATGCTATTTCCTTGTTCATGCGCCTAAAGGGCAATCGAATAAAGCCGCGAGCTTATCAGGCGACCACGACCAATGGCTACCGGCGTAAGAGTAGTAAATGGCCGATAAGTTCACGTCTTTAAACGCGTTTTCATGCTCTGGGGTACACCCTGCCCAGGCCGCTTACCGAGGCGCTTGAACGGGCGCGAATAACCATAGCTCAAGTAATGGCTACTTGCCGCGTCAGATGAGCTCAGGCATAAGGAAACGAAATTCGACAAGGAAGTACATCTTGCGCCTCATCTATCGTGTGTTGCTGTTGATTGCCGTGCTGATCGGCATTGTCCTGGCTGTGGTCCTGTACTACGTGGCCAATCCGAAACTCCCCGACTATGTACCCGTTGAACAGGTGCACTACCTGGACCAATGGGATGCCAAGGATCGCCAGACCTACTATTTCACTCCCCAGGGCACCCAGGTCAAAGGCCTGCGCTATGAATGGTTCAGCGCTCTGGAACTGCCGTTCTCCGAGCAGCCCTTTGCCGCTCCCGAGTACCTGGCCCGCTTCGGCTTCCTGGTGGAGCCGGGGCAGAAAGCCACAGCGCAGAATCCCGGCAACCTGCCCGTGGGCTTCGCCCGCCATCAGAATCCGGGCAGCGCGGAACAATACCTGGACATCACCTGTGCTGCCTGCCACACCGGCGAGCTGCGTTTCAACCATCAAGCCCTGCGCATTGATGGCGGCTCGGCGCAGCACGTACTGCCGTCCAGCGTACCGACCCTGCGTGGTGGCAGCTTCGGCCAGGCCCTCGTGGCCAGCCTGACCAGCACCTACTACAACCCCTGGAAATTCGAGCGCTTCGCCCGCAAGGTGCTCGGCGCCGACTACGAAGCCAGGCACGAACAGCTGCGCAAGGACTTCAAGGTCTCGCTGGATAACTTCCTGCGGGTGGCCTGGAACGATACCCATCGTGGCCTCTACCCAACCGAAGAGGGCCCGGGCCGTACCGACGCCTTTGGCCGCATCGCCAATGCCAGCTTCGGCGACGCCATTTCCCCTGAGAACTATCGGATCGCCAATGCCCCGGTGGACTACCCGCAACTCTGGGATATCTGGACCTTCGACTGGGTCCAGTGGAACGGCTCGGCGCAGCAACCCATGGCGCGCAATATTGGCGAAGCCCTGGGGGTTGGCGCCACCCTGAACCTGTTCGACGCCAACGACCAACCCCTCACCGGCGAGGCCCGCTACCCTTCCAGCGTACGTGTCCGCGATCTCAACCTGATCGAGGAAACCTTGCAGCGCCTCAAGCCACCGGCCTGGCCGGAAGACTTGCTGGGCACGATCGACAAGCCGCTGGCCGCCAAGGGCCGTGAGTTGTTCGCCAGCAACTGTGCCGGCTGCCATGTACCCTCGGTCAGCGACAACAACGGCCGCCCCGTGCAGCAGTTGAAAATGCTTCCGGTAGAGGTGATTGGCACCGACCCGAATTCGGCGAGCAATATCGCCGACCTGCGCTATGACCTGAGCTCCTTGCAGTGGGATACCGCCGAACTGGCCAGGTCCAATGTCGAGCTGCACCCGACACCCAGCGAACCACTGGACCTGCGTCAACTCTCGGCTGCCAAGGGCCTGGCCTACATCACAGCCTTTGTCGAAGAGCGCGCCTATCGCGACGCCAAGGTCACCCCCGAGGAGCGCCCGCGGCTGGACGGCTACGGGCTGCCGATCGGCGTACGCGAGTTGCGCGCCTACAAGGCCCGCCCGCTGGCCGGGGTCTGGGCCACACCGCCGTACCTGCACAACGGCTCGGTACCCAACCTCTATCAACTGCTGTCTCCGCAATCAGAGCGCTCGACAACCTTCTACCGCGGCACCTTCGAGTACGATCCCAAGCACCTGGGCTATCGCCCGGAAGCCTTCAAGAACGGTTTTGAATTCGATACCCGCATCAGCGGCAACCACAACAGTGGCCACGAATTCCGCGCCGGCCAGCGTGGCAATGGCGTTATCGGCCCACTGCTGCAGCCAGAAGAACGCTGGGCCTTGCTGGAATACCTGAAAGTGCTGGGCGGACCATTGGAGTCGCAATTGCCATGAAACTCGATCTCGCCAGAAAACGACCGTCCCTGCTGGCCCGACTATGGCTGCGCCTCGGCGCCTTGCTGGGCAGGACCCTATTATTGCTACTGGTCATCGGCCTGCTGGGCTGGGCACTGTCCAGTGCCTGGTTCGCCTGGCACCACCGAGGCCCGGTAGCGGTGCAGGAGCAGGTTCCTGCCGATGAGGCAGCCCGCACCCAGGACATCATCCAGACCGCGGTGCGCATCGTTGACCAGCACCGCGAAGGCACCCGCTACCTGCGCGATGCCCATGCCAAGGCCCACGGTTGCGTGAAGGCGCAGGTCCAGGTCCTCAACGACTTGAGCCCGCCACTGCGCCAGGGAGTATTTGCCACCCCTGGCCAGACCTGGCAGGCCGTCGTACGCCTGTCCAACGGCAACGCCTACCCGCAGTTCGACAGTATTCGCGACGCCCGCGGCATGGCGATCAAGCTACTGGATGTTCCCGGGCAACAACTGATGGCGTCGGAATCACAACGCCGTGAACAGGACTTCGTGATGTTTAATCATCCGAATTTCTTCGTCAGCGACGTAGCCGAATATCAGCAGAACATCGCCGCCCAGGCGGACGGCAAGAAAGTCGGCGCATTCTTCCCCGGGTGGGATCCGCGCACCTGGCAGGTACGGCATCTGTTCATCGCCCTGGCGACCCTGTCACCGGCCCCGGCCAGCCCGACCCAGACCACCTACTACTCGGTCTCGCCCTACAAGTTCGGCAATGCCAACGCCAAATTCCGAGTCATGCCGGACCCCGAGAGTTGCCCGGTCTACAGCCTGCCAGCACAGAACCAGGATCTGCCCAACTTCCTGCGCAGCGCCCTGACCCAGCAACTCTCCACCGATCGGGTTGGCGCCTGTTTCGTACTGCAGGTCCAGCGCCAGGACCCGAACCGTTTCATGCCGATCGAAGACACCAGCATTGAATGGAAAGAAAGTGACGCCCCCTTTGAAACGGTGGCGCGGGTAACCCTTCCCGCCCAGGACTTCGATACCCCGGCGCAGAACCTGGCTTGCGACAACCAGTCCTTCAACCCCTGGTTCGGTCTGGAAGCCCATCGCCCCATCGGCGGCATCAACCGTCTGCGCAAGGCAGTGTATGAAGCCGTCAGCGACTACCGGCACAGCCGTAACGCCGAGCAGTAGGCAAAAACGCAAAAGCGGCCCGAGGGCCGCTTTTTTCATGCGCAGGATTCGAACCGATACAAATCCCAGACAGCAAAAAGCCCGCATTGAGCGGGCTTTATGTGGCGACCTGGCGTTCAGTGTTCCAGATTGCCGAATATGGCGCAGCGGACGGGACTCGAACCCGCGACCCCCGGCGTGACAGGCCGGTATTCTAACCGACTGAACTACCGCTGCGCGTAGCGTTGAAAGTAAGTGGTGGGTGATGACGGGATCGAACCGCCGACATTCTGCTTGTAAGGCAGACGCTCTCCCAGCTGAGCTAATCACCCTTGACCTTCGTTGCGGGGAGCATTATGCCACAGAAATTCTTAAAATGTTGATTTAATTAATAATTTTATTAAAAAAACCAAATTTCCATGTACCGCAACACAACCCACGTAACTCTTTACAGCAAAAAGCCCGCGTTAGCGGGCTTTCTGTGGTGACCTGGCGTTCAGTGTTCCAGGTTACCGAATATGGCGCAGCGGACGGGACTCGAACCCGCGACCCCCGGCGTGACAGGCCGGTATTCTAACCGACTGAACTACCGCTGCGCGTAACACTGAATGCGAATGGTGGGTGATGACGGGATCGAACCGCCGACATTCTGCTTGTAAGGCAGACGCTCTCCCAGCTGAGCTAATCACCCTTCACGTTCGGTGTGGCGCGCATTCTACGGAGCAGCCCCCACTCTGGCAAGCACTTTTTATAATAATTTTTTCAGGCCTTCCAAAGGCTTAGCGAAGGGTTGGCCTGAGCAGCAGCGAAGAGAATAATGCCCTCCTTTGTATAAAGGAGAGATTCACCCCATGTGGTTCAAAAACCTGCTGATCTATCGCCTGACCCAAGATCTGCCTTTTGATGCTGAGGCGCTGGAAACTGCACTGGCGACCAAACTGGCGCGCCCCTGTGCAAGCCAGGAGTTGACCACTTACGGTTTCGTCGCCCCTTTCGGCAAAGGTGAAGACGCCCCGCTGGCTCACGTCAGCCAGGACTTCATGCTGGTAGCCGCGCGCAAGGAGGAACGCATCCTGCCTGGCAGCGTGGTGCGCGATGCGGTGAAGGAAAAGGTCGAAGAGATCGAAGCCGAACAGATGCGCAAGGTCTACAAGAAGGAACGCGACCAGATCAAGGATGAAATCATCCAGGCCTTCCTGCCCCGTGCGTTTATCCGTCGCTCCTCGACCTTCGCCGCCATTGCCCCGAAACAGGGCCTGATCCTGGTCAACTCGGCCAGCCCGAAGCGCGCCGAAGACCTGCTCTCCACCCTGCGTGAAGTCCTCGGCACCCTGCCGGTTCGCCCGCTGACCGTGAAGATCGCCCCCACCGCGATCATGACCGACTGGGTCAAGACCCAGAAAGCCGCCGACGACTTCTTCGTACTCGACGAGTGCGAACTACGCGACACCCACGAGGACGGCGGCATCGTGCGTTGCAAGCGCCAGGACCTGACCGGCGAGGAAATCCAGCTGCACCTGAGCACCGGCAAGGTGGTCACCCAACTGTCCCTGGCCTGGCAGGACAAACTGTCGTTCATGCTCGACGACAAAATGGTGGTCAAGCGCCTGAAGTTCGAAGACCTGCTGCAGGATCAGGCGGAACAGGACGGCGGTGATGAAGCCCTCGGCCAGCAGGATGCCAGCTTCACCCTGATGATGCTGACCTTCGGCGACTTCCTGCCGGCGCTGTTCGAAGCCCTGGGCGGCGAGGAGATTCCACAGGGCATCTGACGCCTTGCCCGGATAACCGCTACGCACTAGACGCCACCGCCTTCGGTGGCGTTTTCACATAATAAGGAACAGGTCATGCGCGCACTGGCTGCACTGAGCCGCTTTGTCGGCAACACCTTCGCTTACTGGGTACTGATCTTCGCCGTCCTGGCATTCTTCCAGCCTGGCTGGTTCATCGGTCTCAAGGGCGCCATCGTGCCGCTGCTGGGCCTGGTGATGTTCGGCATGGGCCTGACCCTGAAACTCGAAGATTTCGCCGAAGTGGCCCGCCACCCATGGCGCGTGGCACTGGGAGTGGTGGCCCATTTCGTGATCATGCCCGGGGTAGCCTGGGTGCTCTGCCAGGCATTTCACCTGCCGCCGGAAATCGCCGTCGGGGTGATCCTGGTCGGCTGTTGCCCAAGCGGCACCTCTTCCAACGTGATGACCTGGCTGGCCCGCGGCGACCTGGCGCTGTCGGTGGCCATTGCAGCGGTTACCACTCTACTGGCCCCACTGCTGACCCCGGCGCTGATCTGGTTGCTGGCCTCGGCCTGGCTACCGGTCTCGTTCATGGAGCTGTTCTGGTCGATCCTGCAAGTGGTGCTGCTACCGATCGTGCTGGGAGTGCTGGCCCAGCGCCTGCTGGGCCAGCGGGTGCAGCACGCGGTGGAAGTACTGCCGCTGGTTTCCGTGGTGAGCATCGTCATCATCGTCACCGCGGTGGTGGCCGCCAGCCAGGCGAAAATCGCCGAGTCGGGCCTGCTGATCATGGCCGTGGTGATGCTGCACAACAGCTTCGGCTACCTGCTGGGCTACTTCACGGGGCGTCTGTTCAAGCTGCCACTGGCGCAGCGAAAATCCCTGGCCCTGGAAGTCGGCATGCAGAACTCCGGCCTGGGCGCGGCCCTGGCCAGCGCTCATTTCTCGCCACTGGCGGCGGTACCCAGCGCCTTGTTCAGCGTCTGGCACAACATTTCCGGGGCCCTGCTCTCGACCTATTTCCGGCGAATGGAAGATCCAGCCGAACAAAAGCTGGAAATACAGCGAGGCCATGACTGAGGAAAAAAATACTCGCCCACGTGAGAGTGGGCAGTATACTGCGCATCGCGAGGACGACCTCGCGACTCATTCGAGCGATCAATTCCGGGGACGACCCCATCAACCGATGAGGTAGGCATGTCCTGGATCATTCTGTTTTTTGCCGGTTTGTTTGAAGTGGGCTGGGCCGTCGGCCTGAAATACACCGATGGCTTCAGCCGCCCGCTGCCCACCGCCCTGACCATCATTGCCATGGCCATCAGCCTCGGCCTGCTGGGCCTGGCGATGAAGGAGCTGCCCCTGGGCACGGCCTATGCCATCTGGACCGGAGTCGGCGCCGTCGGCACGGTGATCGCCGGTATCATCCTGTTTGGCGAATCCATGGCGCTGGTGCGCCTGGTCAGCGTGGCGCTGATCATCGCCGGCCTGGTGGGCCTGAAAGTCAGCGCCAGCTGAAAAGCCCAGGCAGAAATGAAAACGCCCGCAAATGTGCGGGCGTTTTCGTATCCGGCAGCTAGCGCCGTGGGCCCCGCAACTGAGCCACCATGGCCTGCAACTGCGCCGGCTCGGCCGCGTCCACCGCCACCGATGGCCCGGCCACCAGGGTCACTCGCGACCAGAAGCGGTGGAAGAAACCCTTGCTCGGATCGCGACTGAAGAAGCTGCCCCACAAGCCTTGCAGAGCCATGGGAATCACCGGCACCGGGGTTTCCTCGAGAATCCGTGTCAGCCCGCCCTTGAACTCGTTGATCTGGCCATCGGCAGTCAGCTTGCCCTCGGGGAAAATGCACACCAGTTCGCCATCGCGCAGGTACTGGGCAATGCGCTGGAAGGCTTTTTCATAGATCTGCAGGTCTTCATGCCGACCGGCGATGGGAATGGTTCCGGCGGTACGGAAGATGAAGTTCAACACCGGCAGGTTGTAGATCTTGTAGTACATGACGAAGCGAATCGGCCGACGCACCGCACCACCAATCAGCAAGGCATCGACGAAAGACACGTGGTTGCACACCAGCAGGGCAGCACCTTCATCAGGGATCAACTCCAGATTGCGATGCTCGACGCGGTACATGGAATGGCTAAGCAGCCAGATCATGAAACGCATGCTGAACTCGGGCACCACCTTGAAGATGTAGACGTTGACCGCAATGTTGAGCAGCGACACCACCAGGAACAGGTGGGGAATGGTCAGCTGGACCATGCTCAGCATCACGATAGAGACAATCGCCGAGACCACCATGAACAGCGCATTGAGAATGTTATTGGCGGCTATCACCCGGGCCCGCTCGTTTTCCGGGGTACGGGACTGGATCAGGGCATACAGCGGCACTATATAGAAGCCGCCGAAGATCCCCAGGCCAAGGACATCGAACAGCACCCACCAGGCATGGGCAAAACCCAGCACTTCAATCCAGCCATGACCCGTGGCGCTTTCCGGGATACCACCGGAATGCCACCACAGCAGCAGGCCGAACACCGTCAGGCCAAAGGAGCCGAACGGTACCAGGCCGATCTCCACTTTGCGCCCCGACAGCTTCTCGCACAGCATCGAGCCTACGGCAATCCCCACCGAGAACACGGTGAGGATCAGGGTCACCACGGTCTCGTCGCCGTGCATCCATTCCTTGGCATAGGCCGGAATCTGGGTCAGGTAGATGGCGCCGACGAACCAGAACCAGGAGTTGCCGACAATCGAGCGCGACACCGCCGGGGTCTGCCCCAGCCCCAGGCGCAAGGTGGCCCAGGACTGGCTGAAGATATTCCAGTTCAGGCGCATCTCCGGGGTCGCCGCGGCAGCCCGGGGAATGGCGCGGCTGGCCAGGTAGCCCAGTACCGCCACACCGATCATGGCGCTGGAGACTATCGGCGCGTAATGCTCCGAGGACATCATGACCCCAGCGCCGATAGTACCGGCCAGGATCGCCAGGAACGTGCCCATTTCCACCAGGCCGTTGCCTCCCACCAATTCCTCTTCACGCAAGGCCTGGGGCAGGATCGAATATTTCACCGGGCCAAACAGCGCCGAGTGGGTGCCCATGGCGAACAGTGCCACCAACATCAGCGACAGGTGATCGAAGGCGAAGCCCACCGCCCCCACCACCATGATCGCGATCTCCCCCAGTTTGATCAGGCGGATCAGCGAGTCCTTGGCGAACTTCTCGCCAAACTGCCCGGCCAGGGCGGAAAACAGGAAGAACGGCAGGATGAACAGCAAGGCACAGAGGTTGACCCAGATCGACCGGTCACCCTCGATGCTCAGCTTGTAGAGAATGGCCAGGATCAGCGACTGCTTGAAGATGTTGTCGTTGAAGGCACCGAGGGATTGCGTGATGAAAAACGGCAGGAACCGCCGCTTGCGAAGCAAGGTGAACTGCGAAGGGTGACTCATCTTCCATGTCCCTGAGTGGCGTGGATACTGTTATTGGAATGTCGAATATCGATCCAGGCCACAACCTTACCTATCTTTGCCGATTATTTCCGTAACCCCGCAATGCACGGCGAGACAAACAGCTCTCCTTTATAAGCCCCCTGAACCGTGCGCTTGGCCACGATCAGCCACATTACCGCCAGCGCCGCTACCAGTACCGCGCCAAACACACTGAAAAACCCCAGGTGCAAGGTGCTGCCCAGTTTAAGGGTGGCCAGCGAATACACGCCCAGAGGAAAGGTAAAGCCCCACCAGCCAAGATTGAAGGGTATGCCTTCGCGCAGGTAACGGCGGGTGATGAGCACCGCCATCAACATCCACCACAGACCGAACCCCCACAGTGTGAGCCCCGCCACCAGGCCCAGGCCGGCGGCAATCTCACCGACGCCGGGCAAGCCATTGGCGGCGAAGATCGCCGGTGCATCGGCGCCCAGCACCAGCATGCCCAGGGCACCGGTGCCGATTGGCCCCAGGGCCAGCCAGCTCGACGCTGCCATGCTTTCATGGGGCAGTTTGTGCAGCGCCATGCGCAACAGCAAGATGGTCAGGATGCTGAACGCCACCGGCAGCGAAAAGGCCCACAGCACGTAGCTGGTGCTGAGCATTACCAACTGTCCGTGGGCATCCAGCAGATGAGGCGCAAGCAGGCCGCCACTGGCCGCCGCCACTTCGGCCGCCACCACCGGCAGCAGCCAGACCGCGGTCATCTGGTCGATGCTGTGTTCCTGGCGGGTGAACATCATGTAGGGAATCAGGATCCCGCAGGCCAGGGACATGGCCACATCCAGCCACCACAGCAGTTGCGCCACCTCCACCACACCATCGCCCCAGCGAGGCATGCCGAACACCAGCAAGCCATTGATGATGGTCGCCAGGCCCATGGGGATGGTGCCGAAGAACATCGAGACCGTGGAGTGCCCAAAAATCCGCCGCGCCTCGTCGAAGAACAGTACCCAGCGCGCGGTATACATCGCGGTAAACAACAGGAACAGGGCGATGGTCAGCCACCAGAAACCCTCTGCCACCTGGTGCAAGCCGGGAACCTCGGCCGGCCACTGGGCCAGCGCCAAGGCCAGAACCCCGGTGCCCATAGTGGCGGCGAACCAGTTGGGGGTGAATTGGCGAATAGCTTCGAGGGGATGCGGCAGATGGCTCAATGGCCGGTGGCCGCTTTTAACGCTATTGGGGCATGTCATGGTCGTGTCTCCTGTCCTCCGATGAGGTAGGAAACATGGTAGAACCTAATCGAATATCTATATAACGGGTAATTTCTCTATCTGTTATCTATTTTGCAGATAAACATCTATGCCACGGCCCCAGGAGCGATCACCACAATCGGACCGCGCCCGGCGACACGCCCGTATCTGATTGGCGTACAGCACCTCTCCCCTGCGGCTTCCCAGGCACAATCCCGCAGCCCTTGACTCCTGGGGCTCAAAGCCCCGACGCCCCACACGCCGCCACCGGGCGCTGGCGTATCAGGGCCAGCAGCGCCCCGAGGGACAAGAGAACCAGTACCGCACCATAGCCGTCAGTAGTAGCGATCAGGCCGAAGCTGCGGGTCAGGTTGCCAGCCAACAACGCCGGCAGGCAAAAGGCCAGGTAGCTCAGCACATAAAACGCTGACATCAGGCCCGCACGCTCATGAGGCAGGGCCAGTGGTACCACACTGCGCAGCGCACCGAGAAAACCGGCGCCAAAGCCGCTGCCCAGCACCAAGGTGCCAAAGAAGAACAACAGCAGGCTGGCGCTATGCACCGCAGCAAGGATCAGCATCACTCCCGCCGCCAGCATCCCGGCGCCCAGGCGCAGCACCCTGTCTGCAGGATGCTGACGCAGGGAATAGATCATCAGCGCGCCGCTGAGTGTCAGCACCGCCACCAGGCCACCGCCAATCAGGTTCGAGGTAGAGCCGGTCGCCGCACGGACCAGCGAAGGCGCCAGCGACAGATAAAAGCCGCCCACCGCCCACACCGCCACGTCCACCGGCAAGGCCAGCCATAACGCGCGCCGCGCTTGCACCGGCACATGCAGCGTGGGTTTCAGCGACGCCCAGGCACCGGGTTGCGGGCTGACACTTTCCGGCAAGCGCCAGACATACCCGGCCTGGAGCACGAACACCCCGAGCAGCAGCCAGTAGCTCAATTGCAGCGGCCAGGGCGCAAACTCCACCAACAGGCTGGCCCCCATGGCTCCACAGGCCATGCCCAATAGCGGCGCAACGCTATTGACCAACGGCCCCTGCTGGCGATCGGTATCCAGCAGGGCCGCCCCCAGCACACTGGTGGCCATGCCGGTGGCAAAGCCTTGCATCACCCGCGCGGCAATCAGCCACTGCACTCCGCTTTCATTGATGAACAGCAACATCGCCAGGATATTGAGCAGTAAGGCGACAAAAATCACCGGTCGCCGCCCCAGGTGATCCGACAGCGACCCTACGGTCAGCAGAGCCGCCAGCAGGCTCATCGCGTAGACCCCGAATATCAGGGTCAGCACCGCCGGGGAAAAGTGCAGGTTTTCCTGATACAGGTGGTACAGCGGGGTCGGTACGCTGGAGGCAGCCAGAAAACTCAACAGGGTAATGGCCAGAAACACCAGACTGCGACGGTTGGACACGCAAGTGTCGATAGCACCAGACATAAGCACGCTCCACTAAAGCTAATATTTTGCTTTTGTGCAGTGTGCTACCCGCCAATGCTTAAAGCAAATTCTTTGTGTTAAGGTGCCGCCCCATGGCTATCAAAGAAGGTTTGCGCCCCGGCGGCCGTAGCGCCCGGGTCCAGGAATCCATTCACACCGCGGTCCGCGAGCTCCTTGAAGAGCAGGATCGCTCGTCCCTCACCGTGCCGCAGATCGCCGCCCGAGCAGGCGTCACTCCGTCGACCATCTACCGGCGCTGGGGCGACCTGTCGGCCCTGCTGGCCGATGTCGCCCTGGAACGAATGCGCCCGGACAGCGAACCGGCCAATACCGGCAGCCTGCGCGGCGACCTGCGGGCCTGGGCCGAACAGTATCTGGACGAAATGAGCTCGGAGCCCGGGCGCAACATGATGCGCGATGTGCAATGCAGCGCGACCCCGGGCTATTGCGTGACCATCCTCAGCGGGCAGTTGCAGTGCATCCTCGAGCGCTATCAGGGCCACACGGAACACCTGCCGGACATCGACCGCCTGCTGAACCTGCTGGTAGCACCGACAGTGTTTCGCATCCTGTTCTCCGCCACGCCACTGCCGGTTCAGGAACTCCATGAACTGATCGAGATCGCTCTGCAGCCGTAGCCCTTCCCCGCCTCGGCTCAGCCCTGCGACATCAGGCCGCGCTGATACCTTGGTCGACACTGACGCCAATCCAACATCGTGCCAGACTGTCTGGCCGGGCTGAGGTGCCCGGTGTCTTTGTTCCGGAGTTTCCATGTCGTTGTCCAGCGGGCTGATCGCCGCCGTTGCCCTGGCCTATATGGCCATCATGTTCGCCATCGCCTTCTACGGTGACCGCCGCAGCGCGCCACTTCCGCCGCGGGTGCGGGCCTGGGTATACAGCCTGTCGCTGGCGGTCTACTGCACCAGCTGGACCTTCTTTGGCGCGGTAGGCCAGGCGGCCGAGCAGCTCTGGGCCTTCCTGCCGATCTACCTCGGCCCCATCCTGCTGCTGGTGTTCGCCCCCTGGGTGCTGCAGAAGATGGTGATGATCAGCAAGCAGGAGAACATCACCTCGATCGCCGACTTCATTGCTGCCCGCTATGGCAAATCCCAGTCGCTGGCGGTGGTGGTGGCACTGATCTGCCTGGTGGGGGTACTGCCCTACATCGCCCTGCAGCTCAAGGGCATCGTGCTTGGGGTCAACCTGCTGATCGGTGCCGGTGCAGACGCCATGGGCACCCGCGCCCAGGACACGGCGCTGATCGTGTCGCTGATCCTGGCCCTGTTCACCATCGTCTTCGGGACCCGCAACCTCGATGCCACCGAGCACCACCGCGGCATGGTACTGGCGATTGCCTTCGAATCCCTGGTCAAGCTGTTTGCCTTTCTCGCCGTCGGCGCCTTCGTCACCTTCGGCCTCTATGACGGCTTCGACGACCTGTTCAACCAGGCCATGCTGGCTCCGCGCCTGGAGCAGTACTGGAAGGAAACCATCAACTGGCCGTCGATGGTGGTGCAAACCGGGGTGGCGATGATGGCGATCATCTGCCTGCCGCGGCAGTTCCACGTCACCGTGGTGGAAAACATCGAACCCCAGGATCTGCGCCTGGCCAAATGGGTGTTCCCGGCGTACCTGGCCCTCGCCGCGCTGTTCGTGGTGCCCATCGCCCTCGCCGGGCAGATGCTCCTGCCCAGCAGCGTATTGCCGGACTCCTTCGTCATCAGTCTGCCCCTGGCCCAGGCCCACCCCGCCCTGGCTCTGCTGGCATTCATCGGCGGCGCCTCGGCGGCCACCGGCATGGTGATCGTCGCCAGCGTGGCACTGTCCACCATGGTCTCCAACGACATGCTGCTGCCCTGGCTGTTGCGCCACAAGAATGCCGAGCGGCCGTTCGAAGTATTCCGCCACTGGATGCTCTCGGTGCGCCGGGTGAGCATCGTGGTCATCCTGTTGCTGGCCTACGTCAGCTATCGCCTGCTGGGCTCCACCGCCAGCCTGGCCACCATCGGCCAGATCGCCTTCGCCGCCGTGACCCAACTGGCACCGGCCATGCTCGGCGCGCTGTACTGGAAACAGGCCAACCGCCGCGGTGTATTCGCGGGCCTGGCTGCCGGTACCTTCATCTGGTTCTACACCCTGATCCTGCCCATCGCCGCCCACAGCCTGGGCTGGTCTCTGAGCAGTTTCCCCGGCCTGGCCTGGCTGCACGGCAATCCGCTGAACCTGCCGATCACCCCGCTGACCCAAGGCGTAGTGCTGTCCCTGGCGGGCAACTTCACCCTGTTCGCCTGGGTTTCGGTGCTCTCGCGCACCCGAGTCTCCGAGCACTGGCAGGCCGGACGCTTCATCGGCCAGGAAATCAGCGGCCGCCTCAGCTCCCGCTCGATGCTGGCGGTACAGATCGACGACCTGCTGAAACTGGCCGCGCGTTTTGTCGGTGAGGAACGTGCGCGCCAGAGCTTCATCCGCTTCGCCTATCGTCAGGGCAAAGGCTTCAACCCGAACCAGAATGCCGACGGCGAGTGGATCGCCCATACCGAGCGCCTGCTGGCCGGTGTGCTCGGCGCCTCTTCCACCCGCGCGGTGGTCAAGGCCGCCATTGAAGGCCGAGAGATGCAGCTCGAAGACGTGGTGCGCATCGCCGACGAAGCCTCCGAGGTGCTGCAGTTCAACCGGGCCCTGCTGCAAGGGGCGATTGAAAACATTACCCAGGGCATCAGCGTGGTCGATCAGTCGCTGAAGCTGGTGGCCTGGAACCGCCGCTACCTGGAGCTGTTCAACTACCCCGATGGGCTGATCAGCGTGGGCCGGCCAATTGCCGACATCATTCGTCACAATGCCGAGCGCGGCCTGTGCGGACCTGGCGAGGCGGAAGTCCATGTGGCCCGGCGCCTGCACTGGATGCGCCAGGGTCGGGCTCATACTTCCGAGCGACTGTTCCCCAATGGCCGGGTCATCGAACTGATCGGCAACCCCATGCCCGGCGGCGGCTTTGTCATGAGCTTCACCGACATCACCCCGTTCCGCGAAGCCGAGCAGGCCCTCACCGAGGCCAATGAAGGGCTGGAACAACGAGTGGCGGAGCGTACCCACGAACTGTCGCAACTCAACGCAGCACTGACTGAGGCCAAGGGCACGGCGGAAGCGGCCAACCAGTCGAAGACGCGTTTTCTGGCCGCGGTCAGCCACGATCTGATGCAACCGCTGAACGCCGCGCGCCTGTTCTCCGCGGCCCTGTCCCACCAGGACGACGGCCTGTCCGCCGAAGCCCAGCAACTGGTGCAGCATCTGGACAGTTCGTTGCGCTCCGCCGAGGACCTGATCAGCGACCTGCTGGACATCTCGCGCCTGGAAAACGGCAAGATCACCCCTGATCGCAAGCCCTTTGCTCTCAACGAACTGTTCGACACCCTGGGAGCCGAATTCAAGGCCCTGGCCCAGGAACAGGGCTTGCAGTTCCGGGTGCGCGGCAGCCATCTGCGCATCGACAGCGACAGCAAGCTGCTACGTCGGGTGCTGCAGAACTTTCTGACCAATGCCTTCCGTTACGCCAAGGGCCCCGTTTTACTGGGAGTGCGCCGCCGTGGTGAAACGTTGAGCCTGGAAGTCTGGGACCGGGGGCCGGGCATTCCCCAGGACAAGCAGCAGGTGATCTTCGAGGAATTCAAGCGCCTGGACAGCCACCAGACCCGCGCCGAGAAAGGCCTGGGCCTGGGCCTGGCGATTGCCGATGGCCTGTGCCGGGTGCTCGGCCATCCGTTGCAGGTACGTTCCTGGCCCGGCAAAGGCAGCGTATTCAGCGTCAGCGTACCCCTGGCCCGCAGCAGCGTGGTGGCTCCAGGCAAGGCAGCCGAGCTCAACGGCCAGTCCCTCAATGGCGGGCAAGTGCTCTGCGTCGATAATGAAGACAGCATTCTGATCGGCATGAACAGCCTGCTCACCCGCTGGGGCTGCCAGGTCTGGACCGCCCGCAACCGCGAGGAATGCGCGGCGCTGCTCAAAGAAGGCATCCGCCCGCAACTGGCCCTGGTGGACTACCACCTGGATAACGGCGAGACCGGAACCGAGGTCATGGCCTGGCTGCGCACGCAACTGGGCGAGCCGGTACCGGGGGTCGTGATCAGTGCCGATGGGCGCCCTGAAATGGTCGCCCAAGTCCATGCAGCGGGCCTGGACTATCTGGCCAAGCCGGTGAAGCCGGCGGCCTTGCGCGCCCTGCTGAGCCGGCACCTGCCCCTGGGCTGACGGGCCTTTGGCGGATTACTCCGGCAATTCCAGCTCGCGTCCTTCGGCGTCGGTCATGGCCCGCTCCAGCAAGTCCGCCGGCAAGCTCTTGCTGGCCCGGGCGCCAAGCAGCTTGAGCTGCTCGCTACGGCTGACCAGGTTGCCACGCCCTTCAGTCAGCTTGTTACGCGCAGCGGCGTAGGCCTTGTCCAGTTGTTGCAGGCGATTGCCCACTTCATCCAGGTCCTGGATAAACAGCACGAACTTGTCGTACAGCCAGCCGGCGCGCTCAGCGATCTCCCGGGCATTCTGGCTCTGGCGTTCCTGCTTCCACAGGCTGTCGATCACCCGCAAGGTGGCCAGCAACGTAGTTGGGCTGACGATCACGATATGCCGGTCAAAGGCTTCCTGGAACAGATTCGGCTCGGCCTGCAGAGCCGCGGAAAACGCTGCCTCGATGGGCACGAACAGCAGCACGAAATCGAGGCTGTGCAAGCCTTCAAGGCGCTTGTAATCCTTGCCGGCCAGACCTTTGACGTGATTGCGCAAGGACAGCACGTGCTGTTTCAGGGCCGCCTGGGCGACCTGCGGATCGTCGCTACCGACGTATTGCTGGTAAGCCGTGAGGCTGACCTTGGAATCCACTACCACCTGCTTGTCACCCGGCAACATGATCAGCACGTCAGGCTGGAAGCGCTCGCCATCCGGGCCCTTGAGGCTGACCTGAGTCTGATACTCGCGGCCCTTTTCCAGGCCGGCGTGCTCCAGCACTCGCTCCAGAATCAGCTCGCCCCAGTTGCCCTGAGTCTTCTGCCCCTTGAGGGCACGGGTCAGGTTGGTGGCCTCATCGCTCAGGCGCAGGTTCAGCTGTTGCAGGCGCTCCAGCTCCTTGGCCAGGGAGAAGCGCTCCCGGGCTTCGGCCTGATAGCTTTCCTCGACCCGCTTCTCGAAGGACTGGATGCGCTCCTTGAGCGGGTCCAGCAACTGCCCAAGGCGCTGCTGACTGGTCTCGGCGAAACGCTGTTCGCGCTCATCGAAGATCTTCCCCGCCAGCTCGGCGAACTGGGCGCGCAACTCATCCCGCGAGCCTTGCAGATCGGTCAGGCGCTGCTGGTGGCTGTCCTGCTGCTCACGAAGCTCGGCATTCAAGGACGCCGCCAGGGCATCCAGCCGGCGCAATTCGTTTTCTTTGGCGGCCCGTTCCAGGTTCCAGGCGTGGGCGGCATCACGGGCGTTATCGCGCTCGATCTGCAGCAATTCGACCTCGCGGCGCAGGGCTGCCAGGTCCGCCTGCTTCAGAGCATTGGCCTGGCTCAGGTCGCTGACTTCATCGCGGCTGGCATCCAACTGTGCTGCCAACCCCTCCTGGGCCAATTGGGCCGTGGCCAGGCGCTCTTCCAGCAGGCTCAGCTCAGTCTGGCTGGAACTGGCCCGGCGTTGCAGTTGCCAGGCCAGAACCAGTAGCGGCAGCGCAGCTCCCGCCAGGCCAAGCAGCAAGCTGGTCAAGTCCATAGCCATAGCGATTCCTGCCGTAGAAAGAAGAAATGAAGGTTAACCAAGCGTCCGAGTGTTGGACAGCTCAGCCTTCGATCCGGCCCAGCTCCAGTTGCGCACGGCGGTCGCCGGCACGGGCAGCCTGGCGCAACAGGTCATGGCCGATGCGACGATCACGGGCGTTGCCGCATTCGCGGCACATCAGCTGGCCCAGGCGACTCTGCGCCGCGACCACGCCTTCCCGGGCCGGCTGCTTGAGCAGGCGTCCAGCAAAATGCTTGACGTTGGGGTTGTGACCAAGGCGCGGGCTGTCCAACAGCCAGAGAGCAACGCGCAGGGAAAACCGCTTGGGTTCGGTAACACTGGCAGGGGTAGCGGTAACAGAAGGTGATACGGAGCGAAACTTCATAAAGCACTGTGGGGCAGATCGGAAGGCGCGCCACTCTACTCCTTTTTTCGCTCGGGTAAAGCCTAAAAGAGCCAGCACGCCCGTCCTAGAGCAAGCGCTTGGGACAATCCACAGAAGCTGTGGATAACTCAGTGGACAACCCCTCCACAACCCTCCCAAAGCCCCATGAGACGGGCCTTGCAGTCAAACTGACGATTTTTTCACCAGTAAAAAAAAGCGATGTTTATCATTGACTTAAATTCTCGAGACAGGCTAAGGGGCGGGCGTTGGGGAAGGTGACAACGGGGTGACACGCTGCGCAACAAGTGTGCACAACCTTGCGCAAATTAACGCCGGTAACGCACTGTTTTCGTACACGCCACAACAGCAACGGTTACACAGCTGATGCTTGAGCCTCTGGCCTCTTCTGAAAGTTTTTTCCTAGCATACTTGCATTATGTCGTTCAACCCAATAGAATCCTCGCCGTTAGTACCAAGCTGAAAGTCAATTCTGGTCGAACAAGTCCCATCGACAGCGTCTCCAACCGAGCACAACGTCGAACACCAAGGACCGACCACCTCGATGGTTTCCAGGTAAAGCTCACCCTCCCGCCCTTGATACGAATTCAACGGCAGTGCTCGAGCCATTTACTCTGACCGAACCAACCTGCAAATTGATCAGGATCTCCACCCTGGGCCCCGAACCTTTGCCCTTGCTGTGTTGCCTGCCCTCCTAAGTACCTACCTGCCAGCCCTAGCGCAACCAATCAACGCGCTGCAACTGGCTGCTTTGTTCCAGTCAGGTTCTTCGTTTGACCAATGCTGGTCGACGTTTACTGGAACGTTTTAACGTTGCACGGTTCTTAACCGTGTCATTTGTAGGAACACCTAATAATTATGTCTACTCAAATCCAGACTCAGGATGCCATTCGCACCCTAACCCACGCCTTTGCACCGTTGAACTGCCTGATCATGGCCGCTCGCAAAGGTTGCTTCAGCTTCACCCTGGTCAACGAACATGGGATCGCCCGTCACAGCGAACGCCTGTATCCCGACCAGTATTCCAGCGCCGAACCGCTGCAGGCAGTAATCGAACGTGCGCGCCAGGCCCTGGTTGCCTGATACGCCGAACTGCTGAAAACCCTGAAGAGCCTCGCCTGATCGCGGGGCTTTTTATTGCCTGCAATTCGCCCATTTACCCTACAGAACAAAGTACCAATCGATATAAGGCTTATAACAAGAGGACGGAAATATTTTAAAAACAGTCCTTTACAGCACAGATATGACACTACACTTCAAGTCAAGCGGCCTGAACCGCTTCCGGCAAACCTGATCCTTTTTTGCTGCCAAGCGCCCTTCAGGTTTCGCCGGCCATTTCACGCTTCGAGGGCTTTATGGGTATCGCCGCCAGCGAGTTGTGCCGCTATGTGATCCGCCCGACGCTGATGTACTTGGGCAGCCATAGCAAAACCGCTGAAGTCCTGCTGCTGGGCATTGCCGCCAGCCAATCGGCGCTGGGCTCAGCCCTGCACGATCGTCGTGGCCACGGCCTCTACCGCATCACCGAATTGCGCCATCAAGCCCTCTGGGACCAGTACCTGGCACTGGATCCGGAACGGGCCAGCCTGGTTCGCGGGCTCGCCAGCCAGCATGCGTTCCTCAGCGGGCCGCACCTGGAACTGACCGTCAACCTGCGTTACGCCACCGCCATTGCCTGGTTGCTGGTGGAAGAACAACACACGCCGCTCCCCGCTGCCGACGACCTGCTCGGCATGGCCCGCATCTGGAGGAAGACCTTTCAACCACAAGGACGTTTAAGAGATTTCGCCTGCGCCTGGCAGACCTGCATTGCACCGTTAAACCAGGTCGCCTGCTGACAACGACTTTTGCAAAATCGGAGAAATAAGCCGATTTTGGTCGGATTGTCCTACAAAACCGCTCTAAATCAACTGTTGCAGCCTATAGCGCCGAGATCGAAATGTTGGTAATTTTCGCCTCGGTGATCACCAGGAGTTCTAATAATGAAAAAAGTAATGCTCAAATCCACCATAAGTCTCGCGGTTGCACTTGCCTCTACCCAACTTTTCGCCAGCGGTTTTGCTCTTAACGAACAAAGCATCAGCGGCATGGGTACCGGCTTCGCGGGTCGTTCCTCTTCTGCCGAAGATGCCAGCACCGTTTACGGTAACCCTGCCGGCATGTCCCTGCTGCAACGTGACCAGGTAACTGTCGGCGTAGCGGCAATCGATGCCAAGACCAACCTGAAAAACGTCAAGGGCGGCCCACCCGGCGGCACCAGCGACGGCGACATGGTTCCGTTCACCAGCGTTCCTATGGGGTTCTTCGTCAAACAACTGGGCAACGGCTGGGCATTGGGTCTGGGCGCCTATGCACCCTTCGGCCTGGTTACCAACTATGAGTCCACTTCTGCCAGCCGCTATTACGGCGACAAGAGCGTAGTCAAGGTCGTCACCCTGCAACCGACCGTCAGCTATGCCTTCAATGACATGGTGTCGATCGGCTTCGGCCCGACCATCAACCGCCTGAGCGGTGAACTGACTTCCGCGACTCCGTTTCCAAACCCTGCGCTCTTCGGCCGCAATGATGGCAGCGTGAAGATCAAGGGTGACGATACCGCCATCGGCTACAACGTCGGCATCATCGTCCAGCCTACCGACACTACTCGCCTGGGCCTGACCTACCACTCGAAGGTCAAGTACAAGCTGGAAGGCCACACCAACATCGCCGGCCCGGGCTTCGGTCCGTTCAATGGCGGCCGTTACGACGCCTCGCTGGACATCACCACTCCGGAAGTCGTCGACTTCTCTGTCACCCAGAAACTGGATGACCAGTGGACCGTCTACGCAGGTAGCACCTGGACTCGCTGGAGCCGCCTGAAAGACATCACCGTGAACAACGAAGGTGTTCCTGCCCCGCTTGGCGGTTCCAGGGGCCCGATCGGCACCATCACCGAGCCACAGAACTGGCACGACACCTGGGCCTCGGCTGTTGGTGTTTCCTACAAGGTCAACAAAGAGTGGGTTCTGCGCAGCGGCCTCTCGGTTGACCAGGCGCCAACCAACAACACCGACCGTTCCGTACGTATCCCTACCGGTGACCGTAAGGCCATCAGCTTCGGTGCCGGCTACAGCCCGACTGAAGACCTGACTCTGGACCTGGCGGTTTCCTACCTGAAGGAAGAAGACGTCAACGTCAACAGGACCGGCAAAGGCAATGCCTACAGCGCTACTTACCAGAACAGCGCATGGGGCTACGGCCTGGGCGCCACCTACAAGTTCTAACGAACTCTAGGCCGCGCAGTTTCAAACCAATAAAAAACCCGCAGATGCGGGTTTTTTATTGGCTAATGAATAGGCTTTCTCAGGATTTCGACGCCAATGCCTTCTCCACCGCTTCGATGAATTCCGGATTGTCCGGCTTGGTCAGGCTGGAAAAGTTGGCAATCACATTGCCCTGGCGATCCACCACGTATTTATAGAAATTCCACTTCGGCGCGCTACTCTGCTGCGCCAGCACCTTGAATAGGTGCACCGCATCCGCCCCCCGAACCTTCTGCGGCTCGGTCATGGTGAAGGTCACGCCGTAATTGACGTAGCAGACCTTGGCAGTCTCCGCGCCATCCTTGGACTCTTGCTTGAAGTCATTGGAGGGCACGCCCACCACTTCCAGCCCTTGATCCTTGTAACGCTGGTACAGCGCCTCGAGGCCTTTGAATTGCGGAGCAAACCCGCAGAAGCTCGCCGTATTGACCACCACCAGCGGCTTACCGGCAAAGCGCTGGCACAGGTCGATGGATTCCTTGGCGTGCAATTTGGGCAAGGAGCCCTGCAACAGGGGCGGACAGTCCGCCGCCCATGCCGAGCCGGCCAAGGTCGCGAGTAAAGCTGGAACCGCAAACCAGCGCATAGCCATGTCCAGAATCCTTGTCAAAGTGTCGGGCAACGACGTTACTCGCCCCCTAGCTCCCCTAGCAAGCGCCCATGCCCAATTGCATCAGCGCCAGCCCGCCCCGGTGCCAGCCCCACCAGGCCAGCAGCAACAATAGAATGCCGAGGCCCAGGCCGGCACCGCGCAGCAGCCAGCGGTTCATGCCGCGCTGGCCTGCAAGCGCGCCACCGGCTGCTCGCGCACCGGCCAGTTCAGTGCCGCAGCCAACAGACTAAGGAGAATCGCAACCTGCCAGATCAAGTCGTAGCTCCCGGTACGGTCATACACCACGCCCCCCAGCCAACCACCAAGGAAAGACCCCAATTGGTGGAACAGGAACACAATGCCGCCGAGCATGGACAGGTTGCGCACGCCAAACAAGGTAGCCACGGTGCCGTTGGTCAAAGGCACGGTGGACAGCCAGAGAAAGCCCATGGCCATGCCGAACAGGTAGGCGCTGGTCTGAGTCACCGGCAACCACAGGAACAGCCCGATCACCACCGCCCGTAGCAGATACAGGCCCGTCAGCAGGCGCGGCTTGGACATCCGCCCACCCAGCCAGCCGGCGGTATAGGTACCAAAGATATTGAACAGGCCAATCAGGGCCAGCACCGTGGTGCCCACGGTCGCCGGCAAGTGCTGGTCCACCAGATACGCCGGCAGGTGCACGCCGATGAACACCACCTGGAAGCCACAGACGAAAAAGCCGAATGCCAACAGCCAGAACCCTGAATGGGAACAGGCTTCACGCAAGGCCTCCATGAGGCTCTGCTCATGCCCCAGCGCCGGCAGCGGTTTGTCCTTGAGCATGCTCACCAATGGCACGATCAAGGCCACCAGCAAGCCCAGCACCAGCAGCGCCGTAGACCAGCCCAGCCAGCCGATCAGCCCCAGGGTTCCGGGGAGCATGGCAAATTGGCCGAAGGAACCTGCCGCGCTGGCAATCCCCATGCCCATGCTGCGTTTTTCCGGCGGCAAGGCGCGGCCGACAACACCGAGAATTACCGAAAAGGACGTACCCGACAGACCTATGCCGATCAGCAGCCCGGCACTCAGGGACAGGGTCAGGGCCGAATCCGACAGCCCCATGAACACCAGCCCGACCGCGTACAGCACGCCACCCACCAGCACCACTTTCGCCGCACCAAAACGATCGGCCAAGGCTCCGGTAAAAGGCTGGGCCAGCCCCCAGATCAGGTTCTGCAGGGCAATGGCGAAGGCGAAGACTTCGCGCCCCCAGCCAAACTGCGCGCTCATGGGCGGCAGGAACAGGCCGAAGCCATGCCTGATCCCCAGCGACAAGGCCAGGATCAATGCGCTGCCGAGAAGCACCCAGCCGCTGGTACGCCACATCGATGACATTTTTATTCTCCAGTTACGGGTATATACCCGCTTATAGTCGAACGAAAGGCGCTCAAGACAGTTCGTTCAGCAAGGCCAACAAGGTTTCACGCTTTTCCACACCCAGGCGATCGATCAACCGCTGCTGAGCCGCTTCCCACGCAGGCAAGGCCGCCACCAGCCGCTCATGCCCGGCCTCGGTCAACAGCACCAGCCGGTTTCGCTGATCGTCGCCTTCCTGCAGGCGCACCAACCCTGCAGCTTCCAGGACCCGCACGTTGCGCCCGAGCGTGCTGCGATCCAGCCCCATGGCTTCCGCCAGGCTGGAAATGCTTGGCTGATCAAGGCGCAACAGGTTGTTCAGCAGAGAATACTGGGCAACGTTGATCCCGAAGCCATCAAGGGCGCCGTCGTAGTACCTGCTGACGCCACGGGCGGCGCGACGCAGGTTGGTGCACAAACACTGAGAGGGAAGCATGGTGCGTGTATATACCCGTGATTATTCCAAGGCAAGATTTTTCATAAAATCATCAATCCCGTGCTCCACTCAAAACAGCGCCACCCCGAGCAATACGGCAGTTTCCAACAGTTCAAGCACAGCCCCGGCAGTGTCTCCAGTGGTACCACCCAGGCGCCGCATCATCACTTGCCGCAGCCAGAAGAACAGCACAGTGGCCAGCAGCACTGCCCATAACCCGCTGTAGCCCCCCAGCAGCAAACAGGCCAGCACGCTCAAGCCCAGCACTTGCCGCCCGGCCACACCTGGCAGGTGGTCAGCCAGCGCCTGCCCCAGCCCACCGGCACGCACATAAGGCGTGCAGAGAAACAGGCCCAGCAATGCCCCGCGGCCGATCAGCGGCGCCAGCAACAAGGCAAAGCCCTGCTGCTGTTCGATCAGCGCCACCAGGGCGGTGAACTTGAGCAGCAGCACCAGCACCAGGGTCACCACGGCGATGGGACCACTACGGGGGTCCTTCATGATGCTCAGGGTCCGCTCTCGATCGCCAAAGCCTCCCAGCCAGGCATCGGCACTGTCCGCCAGGCCATCCAGGTGCAGACCACCGCTGAGCAAGACCCAGGCGGTCAACAGCAAGGCCGCATGCAGCAACAGGGGAACACCGCCCAGCATGGCATTCAGCACCCACAACAGCACGCCGAACAGCAGCCCCACCAACGGATAGAACAACAGCGAGCGGCCCAGCTCTTCAGGCCGAGGCATGCCCGGCAGACGGACCGGCAGGCTGCTGAGAAACTGCAAGGCAATCCAGAACGGCAACATCTCAGCCCTCCTCGCTCATCCGGCCTTCGCTGGCGACCTGCAGGCGAAACAGCGCGCCATGACCCACTTCAACGTTCAACAACTGCTGGCGCGGCAGCCCTCGAGCCCGGGCCAGCAGCAGGCGCATGACCCCGCCATGGCTGACCAGCAGCACACGCTGCCCGGCGCAGGCCTGGTACAAGCGCTCTATCGCCCCTAGCACCCGCAGGGAGAACAGCTCTACCGGCTCGCCCCCAGGCGGGGTGAATGCATAGGGATCGGCCCAGAAACGTCCCAGATCATCGGCGTCGGTTTCCATCAGCGCCGCCGCGCTCTGCCCTTCCCAGGCACCAAAGTGCAGTTCCTGAAGATCAGGCTCGAGGCTCAGCGGCAACTGCAGCTGCTCCGCCATTTCTTGGGCGAAACGCGCACAGCGCTGCAAGGGCGAACTCAGTACCCGGTCCCAGGGACCCCGCCCCTGGACGGCTTCACGCATCTGTTGCCAGCCCGTTGCAGTCAACGCATCGTCCAGGCTGCCGCGCAGGCCACCACCCAGTTCGGTTTCACCGTGGCGCAACAGGTCCAAGTACAAGGTCATGCCGGACGATCCGCCACCGCTGCTTCGGCGAAAGTCGCCATCTGCCCGTGCAGGTCACAGGCCAGCCGCAGCAACGGCACTGCCAGGGCGGCGCCGCTGCCTTCACCCAGGCGCAGGCCCAGGTCCAGCAAGGGTTCGGCTTGCAGGGTCTGCAGCACATGCCGGTGCCCGGGCTCGGCGCCCTGGTGGGCAAACAGCAACCAGGGCGCGCAGGCCGGATTCAGACGCACCGCCACCAACGCGGCGACGCTGCAGATGAAACCGTCCACCAGCACCGCAATACCCTCCTGGGCACACGCCAGGTAAGCCCCGACCAACGCCGCCACTTCAAAGCCACCCAGGTTGAACAGGGTCTGCAAGGCATCGCCGCGAGAGGCATCGTGCAGCGCCAGGGCACGCTCGATAACCTGCGCCTTGTGATTGACCCCCTCGGCATTCAGGCCGGTGCCCGGCCCGGCCAGTTGCGCCACTGGAATACCCAGCAGGGCACAGGCAATGGCACTGGCTGCGGTGGTATTGCCGATGCCCATTTCACCGCCGATAAACAGCTGGGCGCCGTCGGCATGAGCCCGCAGCGCGCTGTCGCGGCCGGCTTGCAGGGCCTGCTCGCCCTGTGCACGGGTCATCGCCGGCCCCTGGACAAAATTCTGCGTGCCGGCCCCCAGGTTCAGGTGGCGCACCCCCGGCAGGTTCAAGCCTGGCGTCACTGTGCCCAGATCCACCACCTCCAGTTGCGCCTGCAGTTGCCGGGCCAGCACGCTGATGGCCGCTCCGCCGCTGACGAAGTTCAACAACATCTGCCCGGTGACTTCCTGCGGGTAGGCAGAAACGCCCTCGGCCACCATCCCATGGTCACCGGCGAAGATGGCGATCCATAGCCGCTCGATGCCGGGCTTGAGCCGTCCTTGCAGGCCCGCCAGGCGTACCGCCAGTGGCTCCAGGCGACCGAGAGAGCCGGCCGGCTTGGTCAGTTGCTGCTGACGCGCCAGGGCCTGCTCGACCATCTGGGTGTCGATTGCCTTGCACGGTTCCAGCCACCAAGAGTTACTCATAACGCAGTTCCTTTCAAAGTCAGGGGCAGGCCGGCGACCGTCAGCACCACTCGCTGACACCGCTCGGCCAGGGCTTGATGCAGCCAACCGGCTTCATCCACATAGCGGCGAGTCAATTCGCCCAGCGGCACGACACCCATTCCGGTTTCGTTGCTGACAAAAATGATCTCCCCCGGCAAGTTCGCCAGGCAATGCAACAAGGCCTCGCGTTCGGCGGCCAGACGCTCGGGGTCCTCAAGCATCAGCAGGTTGGTCAGCCACAGGGTCAGGCAGTCCACCAGCAGGCAGCGCCCTTCGCCGGCAGATTCCTGCAGCACCCGGGCCAGCTCCAGCGGCTCCTCGATCAAGCCCCAATGGGCCGGACGCCGCTCGCGATGATGGGCAATGCGTTGATTCATCTCGCCATCCAGGGGCTGGCTGGTGGCGATGTAGGTCACCGCCAGGGCGCTGTCACCGGCGAGCTTTTCAGCGAGGCGGCTCTTGCCGGACCGGGCACCGCCGAGGATCAGTTGCAACATGCTTGGGCACCTCTGATAGGGAAGACGGCCTGGGTTGAGCGCTCAAAGGCCACAGAGCCGACGCAGTGCAGCGGTGTCCAGGTGATGCTCCACCAGGTCCGCCAGACGCTCGATATCGCGTTCACGCAAGGCGTGGTAATCCACCTCCTGCACCGCTTCGAGCCCGGCCCAGCGCAACAGCGCACTGCAGGCCGCAGGGGTTTCGAACAGACCGTGCAGGTAAGTCCCGAGGATCTGCCCGTCGGCGCTGCAGGCGCCATCGCTGCGACCGTCGTCCAGTTGCACGGCGGCCAGCTCCAGGGCCGGCCCGCGAGTGACCCCGGCGTGAATTTCATAACCACTGACCGCGGCATTCTCCAGGCTCAGGCGACCACTGACGTTACGCAGCTGTTTCTCTTCTTCGAGCACGGTTTCAAATGCCAGCAGGCCCAGGCCGGGGCTGGAGCCCGCAGCGCCTTCGAGCCCGAGCGGGTCATGCACCTGCTCGCCAAGCATTTGCAGGCCACCGCAGATGCCCAGCACTTTGCCGCCGTAGCGCAGGTGGCGGGCAATCGCCCGATCCCAGCCGTTGCTGCGCAGGAAGGCCAGATCGCCCCGTACGCTTTTCGAGCCGGGGAGGATGATCAGATCGGCAGCAGGAATCGCCTGGCCGGGGCCGATGAATTGCAAGTCGACCTGAGGATGCAGGCGCAACGGATCGAAATCCGTGTGATTGCTGATGCGCGGCAGCACCGGCACCACCACCTTGAGCAACTGTTCGACCTTGCCCACCTGGCGTTGGTCGATACCGTCCTCGGCTTCCAGGTGCAGGTCCAGGACATAGGGCAGCACGCCGATCACCGGCTTGCCGGTACGGGCCTCCAGCCAGTCCAGGCCCGGTTGCAACAACGCCAGGTCGCCACGAAAGCGGTTGATGATGAAGCCCTTTACCCGGGCCTGCTCACTGGGAGACAGCAGTTCCAGGGTGCCCACCAAATGGGCGAAGACCCCACCGCGGTTGATGTCGGCGATCAGCAGCACCGGGCAGTCCACCGCCTCGGCAAAGCCCATGTTGGCAATATCGCCGGCCCGCAGGTTGATCTCCGCCGGCGAGCCGGCACCTTCCACCATCACCACCTGATAAGCGCTTTTCAGGCGCTCATGGGAAGCCAGTACGGCCTGCATGGCGATGGCCTTGTAGTAGTGATAGGCCACCGCGTTCATGCTGGTCACGGCGCGGCCGTGAATGATTACCTGAGAGCCGGTATCGCTATTGGGCTTGAGCAGCACCGGGTTCATGTCGGTGTGGGGCGCCAGATTGGCCGCCTGGGCCTGGACGGCCTGGGCCCTGCCGATCTCGCCGCCATCGGCAGTCACCGCACTGTTGAGGGCCATGTTCTGGGGCTTGAACGGCACCACGCTGACACCCTGGCGCCGCAGCCAACGGCACAGGGCCGTCACCAGGGTGCTCTTGCCGGCATCCGAGGTGGTGCCTTGAACCATCAGAGTGCTCATGGATATTCCTTGCGATAGGCCTGCAGCGCCTGTTCCAGGCGATCCCAATCGGCCTCCTCGGCGGGCAGGCCGAAGCGCAGGCTGCTGTTATGGGTGAACAGCCGCAGGAGAATGCCGCGGCGCGCCATGAAGTGATAAAGCGATTCGGCCTCGGCACTGATCAGCCACTGAAACAGCGCGCAACCGCCCTGGGGCTTGAGACCATGGCGCTCGAGGACTTCAACCAGACGCTCGCTCGCCGCTTCGCTGCGCAACCTTTGCCGGGCGTGCCCCTGGGTATCGCGCAGGCAGGCCTGCCCCACCACCCGGGTCGGCCCGCTGACCGCCCAGGGTCCGACCTGCTCCGCCAGCAGTTTGAGCAGCCGGCGCTCGGCCAGGACAAAACCCAGGCGTACTCCGGCCAGGCCAAAGAACTTGCCGAACGAACGCAACACAATCAGCCCCACCTGATGGGCGTGGCGGGCCAGGCTCAGGTGCGGGGTGTTGTCCATGAAGGCTTCATCCACCACCAGCCAGCCACCACGCTGAGCCAGGCGCGCGTGCCAGTCCAGCAGGCGCTCCGGGGTCAGGCTCAGGCCGGTAGGGTTGTTCGGGTTGACCACCACCAGCACATCGAGGCTGTCGAGGAAGAAATCCACTTCCTGCTCCAGCACTTCGCGTACCCGGTAGCCGCTGCGGCGCCAGGCTTCGGCGTGCTCGGCATAACAGGGCGACAGCACACCGACCTTGCCCGCTCGACGCAAGCGCGGCAGCAACTGGATTGCTGCCTGGGAGCCGGCCACCGGCAGCACTTCACTGGCGCCATAGTATTCGCGGGCCGCCTGTTCCAGTCCGTCATCGGTTTCCGGCAGGCGCGCCCAGGCACGCAGCGCAATGGGCGGCAGGGGAAACGGCCAGGGCGCCAACCCGCTGGACAAGTCCAGCCAGGCATCTTCGGCAATCCCGTATTGCTCGGCCGCCTTGCGCAGTCGTCCGCCGTGCTCAAGCATAGAATTCAGCCCCCAGGCAAAGAATCAGCAGCCACAGCCAGACACCCCGCTGCACCAGCTGCCAGCCACGATCAATGGAACCGGCACTGGCCGGCTCGCCTTCACCCAGTTGCGGGCGCTGATGCAGCTCACCGTGATAAATCGCTGCGCCACCCAGCTCCACTCCCAGGGCGCCCGCCCCGGCCGCCATCACAGGGCCAGCATTCGGGCTGTCCCAGGTCGGGCCCTGGCGGTGCCAGCACTTGAGTGCCAGCCGGGTCTTGCCCAGCAAGGCGTAAGTCAGGGCCACCAGGCGCGCGGGAATGTAATTGAGCAGGTCGTCAATCTTCGCCGCAGCCCAGCCAAAACGTTCGAAGCGCTCGTTGCGGTAGCCCCACATCGCATCCAGGGTATTGCTCAGACGGTAGAGCACCACCCCGGGCGCGCCGGCCACGGCAAACCAGAACAGCGCGGCGAACACCGCATCGCTGCCGTTTTCCAGCACCGATTCGGTGGCCGCGCGGGCCACTTCGGTGGCGTCCAGCTCGCTGGTCTGGCGACTCACCAGAAACCCCACCCGGCGGCGCGCTTCTTCCAGATCGTCACTGCGCAACGCCTGGGCCACCGGCTCCACATGCTCGCCGAGGCTGCGCAGGCCCAAGGCGCAGTACAACGCCAGGATTTCCACCAGCCAGCCGACGTAGGGCAACCAGGACAGCGCTGTGGCCACCAGGGTCAGGGGCACCACCGCCAGCACCCAGGCGGTGACGCCATGGCTGCGCCAGCCACGGCCGGCGGAGTTGAAACGTTGCTCGATACGATCGGCCACACGGCCGAACGCCACCAGCGGATGCCAGCGCCTGGGTTCGCCCAGCAGCGCATCCAGCGCGACCCCGGCGACACTCAGCAAGGCCACACTCATTGACTCACTCCCCAGTAATTCTCATACAACAACTCACTCAGCGGCCGCGGTTGCGCCCAGCCTTCCAGTGCCAGCATCGGCGCCGGGTAGAATTCGGTGACCGGGCCCAGACACAGCACGGCCACGGGCTTGGCACCTGCCGGCAGCCCCAGCAGATCGGCCAGGGCCTGAGGATCGAACAAAGACACCCACCCCATTCCCAGGCCTTCGCTGCGGGCCGCCAGCCACAGGTTCTGGATGGCGCAGGACAGGGACGCCAGGTCCATCTCCGGCAGGGTCCGACGGCCGAAGATGTGTCGTTCGCGGTCATCCATCAAGGCGGCCACCAGCACCTCGGCACAATCGCTGATGCCTTCGACCTTGAGCTTCATGAACTCGTCGGAACGCTCACCCAGGGCTTGGGCTGTGCGCACCCGCTCCGCCTCCACCAACTGCTGGATGTGCTTGCGCAACAGGCGGTCGCTGATGCGAATAAAACGCCAGGGCTGCATCAGCCCGACACTGGGCGCCTGATGCGCTGCTTCCAGCAAGCGCCGCAGCACTGCCGGCTCGACACTGCCACCCGCGAAATGACGCATGTCGCGGCGCTCGGCGATGGCCCGGTAGACCCCCTCGCGCTGCGCCTCAGAGAACCCCTGCTCACTCACCCGCCACGCCCTCGGCTAAAATCGGCTGAACAGGCGCGCCCGGCGCAAACAACGCCGCCACCGCCGCCGGATTGGACGGGAAATAGAAGTGCACATAAGAGGCCGTCATCCGCCCCTGGCGATACACCGCTTCCGCGCCGCGCCCGCCGTTGGGGCTGAGCCCACGGGCGATGGGCAGCAGCTCGGTGCTGGTCAGGGAATGGTGATAGGTGTGGCCGCGCAGACTGCCTTCGGGCAAATCCACCGCTTGCAAGGCCAGTGCCGCCAGGCGCTTCTGCATTACCGCATCTCCGGGCAGCAGGCCCAGGAGCTCGGCACGCTGGCCTTCGACATCGGTCAGGGAGTCCAGCAGGTAGAGCATGCCGCCGCACTCGGCGAGCAGCGGCTTGCCGGCCGCGTGATGGGCACGAATGGCCTGCAGCATGCTGCTGTTGCGGGCCAGGGCCTGATGGTGCAATTCGGGATAGCCGCCGGGCAGGTACAGGCTGTCCGCGTCGGGCAGCTGGGTATCGTGGATCGGCGAGAAGAAGCTCAACTGCGCCCCCATGGCTCGCAACAGATCGAGGCTGGCGCCATAGGTGAAGGCAAACGCCTCGTCCCGCGCCACGGCAATCCGCACGCCCTTGAGCAGTGGCGCGCAAGCCACCGGCGTGGGTGCGGCAAAACTCACCGCTGGCGGCAGTTCCACCTGGCAACTGCTGGCCAGGGCCTCGGCGGCGGCATCCAGGCGCAGGTCCAGATCATTCAGCTCGCTGGCCTGCACCAGCCCCAGATGGCGGCTGGGCAGCTCGATATCGGTTTCCCGGGACAAGGCGCCATACCAGCGCAAGCCTTCCGTCAGGCTGCCTTCCAGCAACTGCGCATGGCGCAGGGTACCAACCCGGTTGGCCAGCACCCCGGCAAACGGCAGGTCCGGCTGGTAGCGCGCCAGGCCCAGAGCCAGGGCGCCGAAGGTCTGGGCCATGGCGGTGCCATCGATCACCCCCAGCACCGGCACGCCGAAATGCCGCGCCAGATCGGCGCTGGAAGGGGTGCCATCGAACAGGCCCATGACCCCCTCGATCAGAATCAGGTCGGCCTCTCCCGCCGCCTCCCAGAGCAGACGGCGGCTTTCCTGCTCGCCCACCATCCACATGTCCAACTGGTACACCGCGGCACCACTGGCGCGCTCAAGAATCATCGGGTCGAGGAAATCCGGGCCGCACTTGAAGACCCGGACCTTGCGCCCCCGGTTGCGGTGCAAGCGGGCCAGGGCCGCGGTCACCGTGGTCTTGCCCTGGCCGGAAGCCGGTGCGGCGATCAGCACTGCCGGGCAATGACGAACATCAGTCATGAATTCACGCTCACAGCTCGACACCTTTCTGCGCCTTGATCCCGGCCTGGAAGGCGTGCTTGACCATGCCCATCTCGGTCACGGTATCGGCCAGCTCGATCATCTCCGGCTTGGCGCCGCGACCGGTCACTACCACATGCTGCATGGGCGGACGGGCCTGCAGGTCACTGAGCACCTGATCCAGTTCCAGGTAGCCGTGCTTGAGGGCAATGTTCAGCTCGTCGAGCACCACCAGGCCAATATCCGGGTTGCTCAGCAACTCCCTGGAAACCGCCCAGGCGGCTTCAGCCGCAGCGATATCGCGCTGGCGATCCTGGGTTTCCCAGGTAAAGCCTTCGCCCATCACGTGAAAGCGCACCTGCTCGGGGAAACGCCGGAAGAACAGTTCTTCGCCGGTGCTGTTACGCCCCTTGATGAACTGCACCACGCCACACTGAATACCGTGGCCCATGGACCGCGCCAGCATGCCGAAGGCCGAGCTGCTCTTGCCCTTGCCGTTGCCGGTCAATACCAGCAGCAGACCGCATTCGTTGGGCGAGTTGGCAATGCGTTCATCGATCACGGCTTTTTTGCGCAACATGCGCGCCAGATGGCGCTCGTCACGATCGGGGGATTCACTCATGGGGCAGCTCTCCGTTGGGGCTGGGGAACGGGGGGCAGGGAAAAGGAACAGACGGCGCTAGCCTGGCATCGCCCACCGTGATGCCGTTGGATGGATCAGGCCGGTCTCCGGGCTCATGAGCGGCATGGCTGCCGGACTGCGCGCCTTCCCGTGTCATTGACACAGTGGCGTCAGGCGCAGTCTTGACTCATCTACCGTTGCGGGGGCAGCGCCGGAATCGTCGTCGGCTCCATCACTGGAACAGACCCTGACCGGCTTCCCTGTTTCACTCTGTCGGCCACCGGCCACAGAGCACCTGAAACAAGTCGCGAAGGTTAGAGGGTTGGGGGTGGAGCGTCAATTAAAGCCGGCCGTCGCCCCCGGCACAAAACTGCACTGCATCAATAAACTGACGCCAATCTTGTGCCACACTCAGAGCAATGATATCAAATAGCCACTTTTCAGCGCCCCAGGCGCCAACCACACAACAATAAGGGGTGAGTTCGATGCAAGGCATGATCATCAGCAATCCGAAGCTGGAATTCCTGCGCCCGATGCTGGAACGCTGGTTCGATTGCATCGATCGTTACAACGCGGTTCGCGGCGATAACGAAACGCCCTACTGGTTCGACGAGCAGGCCAATCTCGGGCTGCTCAGCGCGTCGGCCTGGATGGCCGAGATGGTCAGCCTGGAACACAGCCCCAGCAGGAAACAGCAGGAAGAAGGTGCGCGCAACGCCCGCACCGACCTGTACCTGGCCACCAAGGAAGAGCGCGCCTACATCCACGCCACCCAGCGCTGGCCAAGGGTCAACAGCCTGAACCTGACCCAGGCACTGCTGGACGTTGCCCAGGACGCAAGAAAGATCAGCTACGCCAGCGACCTGAGACTGGGTTGCCTGTTCGTTGCCCCACAAAAATCCCAGCACAGCGCTACCCCGGAAGAACTCCAGGACATGCTCGACGAACTGCAGAAGGAGCACTGCTGCGCCGTGGCCTGGTACTTCCCCTATGCCTATCGCAAGCTGCACAACGAGGCCGGCCACTACCACCCGGGCGTCGCCGTGCTCTTCAAGGAGGCCCGCTGATCGGGCGGAACCATCGACTGGCTATGCTTCTCTATGACTACGACGTCCGTGCACTCATAGGGAAATTCGCATGCTCAAGCTTCAGCACAGCCTACTGATCGCCATCGCCGCCGGCCTCGCCGCCTGCGGCGAAACTTCCAGCCTGCAGGTATCCGACGGCACCGGCCCCAACCCCAAGCTGCCAGAACCTAACCCGACGCTGATCCCCACGGTCAACATCGCCCCCGCCATCGGCTGGCCGCAAGGTGCAAAACCCCAGGCCGCGGCCGGCACCCAGGTCAAGGCTTTCGCCGAGAACCTCGACCATCCACGCTGGCTCTACGTCCTGCCCAATGGCGATGTGCTGGTGGCGGAAACCAACGCCCCGCCCAAACCGGATGACAGCCAGGGCATTCGCGGCTGGATCGCCGGCAAGATCATGGGCCGTGCCGGGGCGGCCGTGCCCAGCGCCAACCGCATCACCCTGCTAAGGGACCAGGATCACGATGGTGTGGCGGAGACCCGCACAGTGTTTCTGGAGAACCTCAATTCGCCCTTTGGCATGACCCTGGTGGGCAATGACCTGTATGTGGCCGATACCGACAAGCTACTGCGCTTTCCCTATCAGAGCGGCGAGACCCAGATCAGCGCAGCCGCCACCAAGGTGGTCGACCTGCCCGGCGGCACCCTCAACCATCACTGGACCAAGAACGTCATCGCCAGCAAGGACGGCAGCAAGCTCTACGTCACCGTGGGCTCCAACAGCAACGTCGGCGAAAACGGCCTGGACAAGGAGCAAGGCCGAGCGGCGATCTGGGAGGTGGACCGTGAAAGCGGCCAGCACCGCCTGTTCGCCACCGGCCTGCGCAACCCCAATGGCCTGGCCTGGGAGCCGGCCAGCGGCGCACTCTGGACCGCAGTCAACGAGCGGGACGAAATCGGCAGCGACCTGGTGCCGGACTACATCACCTCGGTCAAGGATGGCGCGTTCTATGGCTGGCCCTTCAGCTACTACGGGCAACATGTGGATGTACGGGTCAAGCCGCAGAACCTCGACCTGGTGGCCAAGGCCATCGCCCCGGACTACGCGGTAGGCCCGCACACCGCGTCGCTGGGGCTGACCTTCGCCGACGGCAGCAAGCTCCCCGCCCCCTTCACCGAAGGCGCCTTCATCGGCCAGCACGGTTCCTGGAATCGCAAGCCCCATAGCGGCTACAAGGTAATTTTCGTGCCATTCAGCGCCGGCAAGCCCAATGGAGCGCCGATCGATGTGCTTAGCGGCTTTCTCAATGCCGACGAGAAAGCCATGGGACGCCCGGTCGGAGTGGTGATCGACCAGCAAGGCGGGTTATTGGTGGCAGACGATGTCGGCAACAAGATCTGGCGAGTGTCCGCCGCCAAAGCCCCCTAGGCTCAACGCTTGCGGCACAGCGTCAGACCATCTCCCAGCGGCAGCAGCGACAGATCGATACGCGAGTCATCCTTCAAGGCGCGATTGAGCGCCTGGATGGCTCGGGTATCCTCGCTCAGGGAATCGGTCTCCAGCACGCGCCCGCTCCACAGGGTGTTGTCGAACACCAGCAGCCCGCCAACTCGCAACAGGCCCAGCGCAGCCTCCAGGTAGGCCGGGTAGTTGGCCTTGTCGGCATCGATGAAGATCAGGTCGAAACAGCCAAGCTGCCCCGCTCGCTCCAGGCTGGCCAGGGTATCCAGGGCCGGGGCCAGGCGCAGTTCGATGCGCTGGCCCACCCCCGCCTCCTGCCAGTAGCGCAGGGCCGTAGCGTTGTAGTCGCCGGGAATGTCGCAGCAGATCAGAGAACCGTCTTCAGGCAGCGCCTGGGCCATGCACAGGGCGCTGTAGCCGGTGAAGGTGCCGACCTCCAGCACGCGACGGGCGCCGGTCAACTTCACCAGCAACGCGAGGAACTGGCCCTGCTCGGGCGCCACCTGCCAACGGGCGGTGGGCAATGCCTGGGTTTCATCCCGCAGACGACGCAGCAGGGGCGTTTCACGCAGGGAAACGTCCAGCAGGTAATGGTAGAGGGCATCGTCGAGGTTCAGCGTCCGAGCGGTCACAGGCACCTCGACCAGAGAAGATTAGGGATTGCGCGCCAGGTGTTCTGGCTGCAGGACGCGCTTGGCGCTCAGGTAGGCCTTCTGCCAATAGGCCTTGGACAGGCTGTCGAGCTTCACCGTGCCGCCAGTGGCCGGCGCATGCACGAAGCGCCCTTCCCCCACGTAGATGCCCGCATGGCTGACCTGGGAGCCGCCATTGGTGGCGAAGAAGATCAGGTCGCCGGTCTGCAGCGCGTTCTTGCCCACGTCCGGCGCTTGCATGCCGATCATTTCCCGGGTTGAACGCGGCAGGGAAATACCCGCCGCATCGCGGTAGACGTAACCGATCAGGCCACTGCAGTCGAAACCGGCATCCGGAGTGTTGCCGCCCCAGCGATAAGGCGTGCCCACCAGCCCAAGGGCGCGGAACAGCACGTCTTCGGCAACCGGAGAGAAGGTTTGGGAGGAGTTGAACACCGGAGCACGCACCACAGGCGCAGGCGGCGGGGTACGGCTGGCACAGGCGCTGAGCAGCGCTGCGAGGGCAATGAGAGCAAAACGGGCTGAGGTCGACATAAGCTGGACAATCCTGATCGGGATGCGGCTTTCTCTGCCGTGGCACTGAAAACAAAACCGCGTAAGCAAGGCTTACGCGGTTAGTTTCAACAATAGATCAGGATTCTAGCGCCTACACGCCAAACTTCAAGTAAGACTTTAACTTCGCCCTACAAATAGTCCGCTTATTTGCGTGCAGTGACCACGGTTGGAGCCATGGCGAGTGCGCGCTTGGCTTCGATGAAGGTCTTGCTCCAGTAGCTATCGCCCAGGCTGTCGACCCGCACACCGCCACTGCGACGGCTGCTGGAGTGGATGAACTGGTCATCGCCCAGGTAGATACCTGCGTGGCTGACGCGCCCACGGCCGTTGGTGCTGAAGAACAGCAGATCACCCGGCTTGAGATTGTTGCGCGCTACCAGAGGCGCTTTCACGTTGATCATTTCGCGAGTGGAACGCGGCAGGTTCATGCCCGCCTCTTCACGAAACAGATAACCGATGAAACCGCTGCAATCGAAGCCGGCTTCCGAGGTACCGCCGAAACGGTAACGGGTACCGATCAGGGACATGCCGCGCTCGAGGATGCTGTCAGCCAGAACTGGCAACTGGTAAGGCTTGCTGTCAGAGAACTCTGCCAGTTCCTTTTCAGTTGCCAGCTCTTCCTGATAAACAGCGGAAGACTGGTTTTTGACGGAGACTTGAGCCTGCTGGACAGGTTGCTGCTGGGACACCGGAGTGTGGGAGGCGCAACCAAACAACAGGGTGACGAGTGCGAGAGGCACGAGGGGTGCGAAGCGATTTAGCATGGGCACGACCGTGGCTTGAAATAAAAGAAGACGCGACTATGCCTTCTATCGCCCTCATTTGCAAATTCAATCGATCAGAATGTGACTTATGAGTTTCTTCCGTACATCTAAGGCTTTAAGCCCATTTTAAGTCCGCCCACCTCTGGAAACCCTTCCAAAGGTGCGTTTTCTGGCGCCTGGAATATGCCGAAGGTTGCTCCAGAAAGCCCTGGACGCCTTGTCTTTACCAGCCCAGGGTCTCTTTCAGAAAAGGGATGGTCAGCTTGCGCTGGGCCTGCAACGAAGCCTGGTCGAGGCGCTCGAGAAGCTCGAACAGGGCACTCATGCTGCGAGTACCGCGGGTCAGGATGAAATGCCCGACCTCGTCGGTCAGATGCAGCCCCCGGCGGGATGCCCTTAGCTGCAAGGCACGCAATTTGTCTTCGTCGGAGAGCGGGCGCATCTGAAAGATCAGCGCCAGGGTCAGGCGGGACTTCAAATCCGCCAGCTTCACCGGCAACTCGCGAGGCGAGGTCGAGGCCGCGATCAACAGGCGCCGACCACTGTCGCGCAAGCGGTTGAACAGATGAAACAGCGCTTCTTCCCAATCCGCCTTGCCAGCCACTGCCTGCAGGTCATCCAGGCAGACCAGCTCGTACTGTTCCAGGTTGTCGAGAATCTCGATACCGCGATCCAGAAGCTCCGCCAGCGGCAGATACACCGCCGGCTCCCCCAACTGCTCGAAACGCAGGCACGCGGCCTGCAGCAAGTGCGTGCGGCCCACGCCATCCTTGCCCCAGAGGTAGATCAGGCTTTCGGTCCAACCGGCGTCGGCTTCGCAGAGGCGCTCGACGTAGCCGAGTGCTGCGGCATTGGCGCCTGGGTAGTAGTTGATGAAGGTGGCGTCATCACGCAGACGCACACCTAGGGGCAGCTGAATCGGTTTCATGCTGACTGAACAGTTCCAAACGAACCGTTAGTGGCCTCTGTGTAAAGTTTGCAAAGTTTATACCCGTGACGCCGAGCGCACAATGCAGCAGACCACAAGCAAAATCAAAGGTTTGCGACAGCCAAACGCAATCGAAGGGCGTTCCTTGACAGCTACCGTGACGGCCGGCCAAGCGCCGCCAACCGTCACGCAGGCCCGCGCGCCCCTTTACAACTCGGGGTCTTCAGCACCGCTGTAGAGATCCGAATCCTTGTACAGATCATGCACATGGCGCACCAGCACCATGATCACCGCTGCCACCGGCAGCGCCAGCAGCACCCCGGTAAAACCGAACAGTTCGCCGCCGGCAAGAATGGCAAAGATCACCGCCACCGGGTGCAGGCCGATGCGATCGCCCACCAGCAACGGCGTCAGCACCATGCCCTCAAGGGCTTGCCCCACCATGAATACCGCGACAATGCCGATCATCGGATACAGGTCGCCACCGAACTGGAACAGCCCGGCAATCAGCGCCGCGCCAATGCCGATGACAAAGCCCATATACGGCACGATTGCCGCCAGACCGGCAATCAGACCGATCAACAGCCCCAGCTCCAGCCCCACCAGCATCAGGCCCGCGGCGTAGATCACCCCGAGAGCCAGCATCACCAGCAATTGCCCGCGAACAAAAGCCCCCAGCACTTCATGGCACTCCCCGGCCAGAGACACCACCTGCTCTTCGCGGCTGCGTGGCAACAGGCTGCGGATCTTGGCCATCATCAAGTCCCAGTCCCGCAGCAGATAGAAGCTGACCACCGGGATCAGCACCAGATTGGCCAGCCAGCCAATCAGCGCCAGGCCCGAAGCCGTTGCCTGGCTCAGCACCACGCCGACGATATCGGTGGTCTGGCCCATGTGCTCGCTGATGGCCGCCTTGACCTTGTCGAACTTCCAGAAGCCGTCCGCCAGACCGAGCTTGGACTGCACCCAGGGCATGGCGCTGTGCTGGACCCAATCGAGCATCTGCGGCGCCAGTTCATAGAGCCGCACCAACTGCTTGGCCAGCATGGGCACCAGCACCAGCAGCAGGGTCATGACGATCAGGGTGAACAAGGCGAATACCGCCACCACGCCCCAGGTCCGCGACAACCCCCATTGCTCCAGCCGGTCCACCAGCGGATCGAACAGGTAGGCCAGCAACAACGCCACCAGGAACGGACTGAGGATCGGGTGCAGCAGGTAGACGAACCCGCAGGCCAGGAGCACGACACCCAACCAGACCCAACGACGCGTATCAGCCATATACCTCTCCAGCTTCTATATAGAAGGAAACAATCTGCTACCAACGAAAACGCAGTTGGGCCTGCGGCGCCACCGGGGCGGTCCCTTCAGCGCCTTGTACAGGAGCTTGCGGCGCAGGCGCTTCACCCGCCGGAATCTCTTGCAGCTTGGCCAGCGACAGTTGCGCCCGCAGCTGCTCCGCACTGCCGTTGACGCGATAGACGATCCGATCACCGTCAACGCTCTGCAACTGCGCACCAAAAGGCTCCAGCAAGTGCCCAAGGGCCGCGTAATGCTCCAGAGTCATGCCCTGCACTTCCAGCAACTGCTCGCTGGAAGCACCAGGACGAGTGACGAAACGGGGCGCCAGACGCTGGCTCACCGCCAGCAACACCCCATCGGCCAGGGCCGCGGTATCGGCGCCCTGGACAGTGCCCTGCTCCTTCTGATCGCCCAGCCACAGCCGCCACTTGGCTTGCCATTGGCCACCTTCTTCCCGGGCATGTACCGCCAGCAACGCATCAGCACCGTAACGCTCGGAGGCTTCACGCAGCGGCGCCGGATCGGAACCTTCAAGATTCGGCGCCGTGGCGACGATCTGTTCGTTCAGATCCCCCAGCGGCAGGCGCAGGGGCAAGCCACGATGTTGAGCCGCACGCCGCAAGGGCGCCGCGCTGGCCTGGCCATCCCCCACCAGGCTCGAGCCTTCGGTGGAATCACTCAGCCACCAGCCGATGATCGACGGCCGGTTGTTGCCCCAGAGCGATAGCCCGGCCTGACGCAGGGCGCGATCGGTGGTGACCGGATCGAAATCCACCTGCAGGCTTTCCGGCGGGCCGGCGTCGTAGCCGTACTGACTGATGATCTGCTGCGGGTCCTTGCGGATCGCCGCCAGCCCTGGCCCCTGGGCGGCCTTGGCGTCGCCAGTGAGGCGCAGCACCAGGGTTTCCAGGGCCCGCTGCGTGGCCTGGTCGCGCTCTTCGGGCGACTGGCTGCTCACAGGCTCACGCACTTGATACAGGCCATTGAGGGTTTCGGCATGACTCGCCAGGCTGACCAATGACAAACAGCCCACAAACAGAAATTTACCCAGACGCATGGAAGATTCCCGACGACAGAAAACGATTGAAACAGCGCACTTGAACCGCGGCGAGCAAGGCTGTGACCACAAGCCTGGGCAAAACATTCACCCGGCGCCCGATAGTTTTCGCGCTGTCATAACGATAGCCACTTGAGCGCTATACCTTATACAGGCATGGGCAGCAGCACCAACACGACCAATCGCGGTTTTTTTTACCAGGATATGCCTCTCCCCGTCGGCCCGAGGATGGCCGCTGCCCCTCAAGCCTGATAAAATCGCGCGCCTTCGCAGACCGGCATCAGCTGGGCACCCTGAAACACTTTTCCTGTGTTTCCGGCAGTCTCACTGGTTCGGTCGATACCCCTGAATCCCCCCTAAAGGCCTGGATCATGAGCAAGCAACCCTCCCTGAGCTACAAAGACGCCGGTGTAGACATCGACGCCGGTGAAGCATTGGTCGAACGCATCAAGAGCGTCGCCAAGCGCACTGCGCGCCCGGAAGTCATGGGCGGCCTGGGCGGTTTCGGCGCCCTCTGCGAAATCCCGGCCGGCTACAAGCAACCGGTGCTGGTCTCCGGCACTGACGGCGTCGGCACCAAGCTGCGCCTGGCCCTGAACCTGAACAAGCACGACAGCATCGGCATCGACCTGGTGGCCATGTGCGTCAACGACCTGGTGGTCTGCGGCGCCGAACCGCTGTTCTTTCTCGACTACTACGCCACCGGCAAGCTCAACGTCGATACCGCAGCCCAAGTGGTAACCGGCATCGGCGCTGGCTGCGAGCTGTCCGGCTGCTCCCTGGTGGGCGGCGAAACCGCTGAAATGCCCGGCATGTACGAAGGCGAAGACTACGACCTGGCCGGCTTCTGCGTAGGCGTGGTGGAAAAGGCCGAGATCATCGACGGCTCGAAAGTTGCCGCCGGCGATGCCCTGCTGGCCCTGCCCTCCTCCGGCCCGCACTCCAACGGCTACTCGTTGATCCGCAAGATCATCGAAGTCTCCGGCGCCGACATCGAAAGCATCCAGCTGGACGGCAAACCACTGACCGACCTGCTGATGGCGCCGACCCGCATCTACGTCAAGCCACTGCTGAAGCTGATCAAGGACACCGGCGCGGTCAAGGCCATGGCCCACATCACCGGTGGCGGCCTGCTGGACAACATCCCGCGCGTGCTGCCAAAAGGCGCCCAGGCCGTGGTCGACGTGGCGAGCTGGCAGCGCCCGGCGGTCTTCGACTGGCTGCAGGAAAAAGGCAACGTCGACGAGCACGAAATGCACCGCGTGCTGAACTGCGGCGTGGGCATGGTCATCTGCGTGGCCCAGGATCAGGTCGAGAACGCCCTGAAGGTCCTGCGCGAAGCGGGCGAGCAGCCATGGGTCATCGGCCAGATCGCCACCGCAGCCGAAGGCGCGGCCCAGGTCGAGCTGAAGAACCTCAAGGCTCACTGATGCAAGAGCGGATGTCGCCGACCTGTGATGTTGTGGTGCTGTTGTCCGGCACCGGCAGTAACCTGCAAGCCTTGATCGACAGCGTGCACACCGGCGACAGCCCGGTGCGCATCGCCGCCGTGATCTCCAACCGCGCTGACGCCTATGGCCTACAGCGCGCCAAGGAAGCGGGTATCGCTACCCGCTTCCTCGATCACACCGCCTTCGAAGGCCGGGAGGCCTTCGATCAGGGGCTGATCGAGCTGATCGATACCTTCCAACCCAAACTGGTGGTCCTGGCCGGATTCATGCGCATTCTCAGCGCCGGATTCGTCCGCCACTACCAGGGCCGGCTGCTGAATATCCACCCCTCGCTGCTCCCGAAATACAAAGGGTTACACACTCATCAGCGGGCGCTGGAGGCCGGAGATACGGAGCATGGCTGCAGCGTGCACTTCGTCACCGAGGAACTCGATGGCGGCCCTCTGGTCGTACAGGCTGTGATCCCGGTAGAGTTGCACGACTCGCCGCAGAGCCTGGCGCAGCGAGTGCATGTCCAGGAACACCGGATTTACCCCATGGCCGTACGCTGGTTTGCCGAAGGTCGGCTGACGCTCGGCGATCAGGGTGCTTTACTGGATGGTCAATTACTGGCCGCCAGCGGCTATTTGATTCGAACCTAGGAGATTTTATGCGTCGCGCCCTGCTCTTCGCTTGCGCTCTGTTCGCCCTGCCGGCTGTGCAGGCGGCAGACCTTCACCCGTTCTCCGCCAGCTACACCGCCGACTGGAAGCAACTGCCCATGAGCGGCACGGCTGAACGCAGCCTGGAAAAAACCGCCAATGGTGCATGGAAACTCAGCTTCAAGGCATCGATGATGATCGCCAGCCTGAGCGAGGAAAGCACCCTGACCCTGGACAAGGACACCCTGGTGCCCCAGTCCTATCGCTTCGAGCGTGGTGGTCTGGGCAAAGCCAAGAAAGCCGACCTGGATTTCGACTGGAAAGCCAAGATGGTCACCGGCACCGACCGTGGTGATGCGGTCAAGCTGCCGCTGAACACCGGCATGGTGGATAAATCCACCTACCAGCTGGCCCTGCAGCACGATGTGGCAGCCGGCAAGAAGACCATGAGCTATCAAGTGGTCGACGGCGGTGAAGTCGACACCTATGACTTCCGTGTCCTGGGCTCGGAGAAGGTTGACACCAAGGCTGGCCAGATCGATGCGATCAAGGTCGAGCGCGTTCGCGACCCGACACAGAGCAAACGCATCACCGTGATGTGGTTCGCCAAGGACTGGGATTACCTGCTGGTGCGCCTGCAACAGGTGGAAACCGACGGCAAGGAGTACAACATCATGCTTCTCAACGGCACCGTTGACGGCAAGACGGTCAAAGGCAGCTGAGCCGCAGCAGTCACGAAGCCTCGCGAAAGCGGGGCTTTTTTTTGCCCGGGATTTGGCTCCCCGCCCGCACAACAAGCCCCGGCACAAGCCCTCGAAGATGAAACTTTTGTCATGAAGCGGTACGCCCTGCGGCGAAATGTCACGGTTTACGCGGGCTGCAGGATTTTCTTCGATTCTGCAAAGGTTTGTTGCAGCGCCAGGCAATTTACTTAGCAAGCTAACAAAATATATAACAGAGTCCTGCACACGCCTTGCTGCAGATCAACAGAGATTGGAGCTAGCAGATGACTGTAAAAGTAACTGAACGCGACGATTCACATATGTCCCATGAAGGCGTAGCCGCGGGTGTACGGATCTGGGATGTACATCAACAAGACATGCTGGTGGGCATGTTCCACTCCGAGAGCGACGCCCACAGCTACAAGGCTGAATTGGAAAAACTCGAGCAGAACCGCGCGCCCCAGAGCTCCTGACTCGACCTCAGTGCCGGAGTGCCGGGGTCTCCACGCGGATCAACGGCCTCCCCCACAAACGACAAACCCCGCCATGAGCGGGGTTTGTCGTTATCCAAGGCTTACCACATCAGATCGTCGGGGATCTGGTAGGCCGCGTACGGATCATCTTCATCCGGCGCCTCGGTAGGCGTATTGAGCTGCACGATTCGGCGCGGGTCGCGCTCCTGGATCTTCAGCGCGGCTTCCCGCGGAATCACCTCGTAGCCGCCGCCATGGTGGACGATAGCCAGGGAGCCGCTGCTCAGCTTGTTGCGCATGAGGGTATTCACCGACAGGCGCTTGACCTTCTTGTCGTCGACGAAGTTGTAGTAGTCCTCGGTGTTCAGCTTGGGCAGCCGCGACACTTCGATCAGCTGCTTGACCTGCGCCGCACGGGCTTTCTGCTCGGCCTTTTCCTGTTGCTGACGGTTGAGCTCCTGGTCGCGCTTGACCTTCTCGGCCATGGCTTCCTGGGCCGCACGCTGCTGGGAGTCATCGAGTTCGATCTGGCCTTTGTGGGCCAGGCGCTGCTGCTTCTGCTTGTCTTTGCTGACCTGCTTGGCCTGCTTTTGGTTGACCAGCCCTGCTTTGAGCAACTGGTCGCGAAGGGAAAGGCTCATGGTGCTTACTCACTTAGGCAACGGCCTCAGCCGCAGCTGGGCAAATTCTTTTCCTGACGTTTGGCTTCGCCCCACAGGGCATCCAACTCTTCGAGGGTGCAATCTTCCATGGGACGGGCAGTGTCGCGCAATGCCTGCTCGATAAATCGGAAGCGTCGGTCGAACTTGGCGTTGGCACCGCGCAGGGCGGTTTCCGGGTCGACCTTGAGGTGCCGGGCCAGGTTGACCACGACAAACAGCAAATCGCCGATTTCATCGGTGATCGCCGCCGCATCGTTGTCGGCCATGGCTTCCAGCACTTCATCCAGTTCTTCACGAACCTTGTCCACCACCGGCAGGGCTTCGGGCCAGTCGAAACCGACCTGGGCCGCACGCTTTTGCAACTTGGCGGCGCGGGACAAGGCCGGCAAGGCCACCGGCACATCATCGAGCAGGGACAACTGCTGGGGAGCCTCGGACTTCTCCGCGCGCTCCTCGGCCTTGATCTGCTCCCAACGCTCCTTGACCTGGTCTTCATCGAGCCGCGGGATGTCCAGCGGCGCGTAAAGGTCCCCGGTAGGAAATACATGGGGATGCCGGCGGATCAGCTTGCGCGTGATGCCGTCCACCACCGCGTCGAACTCGAAACGCCCCTCCTCCCGGGCCAGCTGGCTGTAGTACACCACCTGGAACAGCAGGTCCCCCAGCTCGCCCTGCAAGTGGTCGAAGTCGCCGCGCTCGATGGCGTCGGCCACTTCATAGGCCTCTTCCAGGGTATGGGGGACGATGCTGGCGTAGTTCTGCTTGATGTCCCACGGGCAGCCGTACTGCGGGTCGCGCAGGCGCGCCATGAGGTGGAGCAGGTCTTCAAGGCTGTACATCAGTTCATCCATTTCATACAGGCATCAGGGGGTCCGGTTGCGCCGGGTCTCGATGATGTTCGGCAACTGGGAAATCCGCCCCAACAGGCGACCCAACGCGTCCAGCCCCGGGATCTCGATAGTCAGGGACATCAACGCGGTGTTGTCCTCCTTGTTCGAGCGGGTGTTGACCGCCAGCACGTTGATCCGCTCGTTGAGCAGCACCTGGGACACATCACGCAGCAGGCCAGAACGGTCGTAGGCGCGGATGATGATATCCACCGGATAGGTCAGCACCGGCACCGGCCCCCAACTGACCTGGATGATCCGCTCCGGCTCGCGCCCGGCCAGTTGCAGCACCGAGGCGCAGTCCTGGCGGTGAATGCTCACGCCGCGGCCCTGGGTGATGTAGCCGACGATCGCATCCCCCGGCAATGGCTGGCAGCAGCCGGCCATCTGGGTCATCAGGTTGCCCACGCCCTGGATCTGGATGTCGCCACGCTTGCCCGGCTTGTAGCCGGCAGCCTTGCGCGGAATCAACTCCAGTTGCTCGTTGCCCCGCTCCGGCTCCACCAATTGCTGGGCCAGGTTGACCAGTTGCGCCAGGCGCAGGTCCCCCGCGCCCAGGGCGGCGAACATGTCCTCGGCGATCTTCATGTTGGCCTTCTCGGCCAGCTTGTCGAAATCCACCTGTGGCAGGCCGAGTCGGCTCAGTTCGCGTTCCAGCAGGGTCTTGCCGGCGGCGACGTTCTGATCGCGGGCCTGGAGCTTGAACCAGTGGACGATCTTCGCCCGCGCCCGGGACGTGGTGACATAGCCCAGGTTCGGGTTCAGCCAGTCGCGGCTCGGCGTGCCGTGCTTGCTGGTGATGATCTCCACCTGCTCGCCGGTCTGCAGGCTGTAGTTGAGCGGCACGATGCGCCCGTTGATCTTCGCGCCCCGGCAGTTGTGGCCGATCTCGGTGTGCACCCGGTAGGCGAAATCCAGCGGCGTGGCGCCCTTGGGCAGGTCGATGGCGTGACCGTCGGGGGTGAAGATGTACACCCGGTCCGGTTCGATATCCACCCGCAGCTGTTCGGCCAGACCGCCGATATCCCCCAGCTCCTCGTGCCATTCGAGCACCTGGCGCAACCAGGAGATTTTCTCTTCGTAATGGTTGGAGCCGGACTTGACGTCGGTGCCCTTGTACTTCCAGTGCGCGCAAACCCCCAGCTCCGCCTCTTCGTGCATGGCGTGGGTACGGATCTGCACTTCCAGCACCTTGCCCTCAGGGCCGATCACCGCCGTGTGCAACGAGCGGTAGCCGTTCTCCTTGGGGTTGGCGATGTAGTCGTCGAACTCTTTGGGGATGTGCCGCCACAGGGTATGCACGATGCCCAGCGCGGTGTAGCAATCGCGCATTTCCGGCACCAGCACCCGCACCGCGCGCACGTCGTAGATCTGGCTGAATTCCAGGCCCTTGCGCTGCATTTTGCGCCAGATGGAATAGATGTGCTTGGCCCGCCCACTGATGTCGGCGTTGACCCCGGTGGCCTTCAGTTCGTTCTGCAGCTGGTTCATCACGTCGCTGATGAAACGCTCGCGATCCAGGCGCCGCTCATGCAGCAGCTTGGCGATCTGCTTGTACTGCTCGGGCTCCAGGTAACGGAAGGACAGGTCTTCCAGCTCCCACTTGATATGCCCGATACCCAGGCGGTGAGCCAGGGGGGCGTAGATGTCGAAGACTTCCCGGGCAACCCGGTTGCGCTTCTCTTCGTCGGCGCTTTTTACCGCTCGAATCGCACAGGTACGCTCGGCCAGCTTGATCAGTGCAACCCGCACGTCATCCACCATGGCCACCAGCATCTTGCGCAGGTTTTCCACCTGGGCCTGGGTGCCCAACACCAGGGACTGGCGGGGGCTGAGGCTGGCGGTAATGGCCGCCATGCGCAACACGCCATCGATCAGCTTGGTGACCACCGGACCAAACCGCTGGCTGACCGCCGGCAACTGGATCTGGCCCTCGCGGACACCCCGGTAGAGTACCGCGGCAACCAGGGAGTCCTGATCCAGCTTGAGATCGGCGAGGATCTCGGCGATCTCCAGGCCCGTGCTGAAACTCGACACGTCCTCGGGGCTGAGATTCTTCGTTGCTATGTGCTGCAGTTCCGCCTCGCGGGCGAACTCGCAGGCTTCTTTCAAGGCTTCACGGTCCAGTGCCATGTCGACGCTGACCGTATGATCGAGCCATGCCTCGAGATTGATACTGCCGTCGGTGTTGATCGGCTGGTGCGCTCTCACCTGTACCATCTTGCTTTACCTTCCCTACGACGCACATTCAATGCGTCAAATCGCTGACCTTCAACGCTCGGGTGCGGCTCGCAGGGCCAGCGCGCCACTCCCGAAAGACCAGTCGGATTAGACAAGCCATCCTAGCTCGCTTCAAATAACGCCATGGCCTCGACATGCGCCGTCTGAGGAAACATATCGAGGATCCCGGCACGTTTTAATCTATAGCCCTGCCTGATCAGTTCGACCGTGTCACGAGCCAAAGTTGCCGGATTGCATGACACGTACACCAACCGCTTGGCACCCAGGGTCGCCAACTGGCGGACCACCTCGAAAGCACCGTCGCGGGGTGGGTCCAAGAGTACCGCAGAAAAGCCTTCATCAGCCCACTCGGCAGCACTCAAAGGCTGGGATAAATCGGCTTGAAAAAAGCGCGTGTTATGCAAATTGTTGCTGGCGGCATTCTCCGCGGCCCGCGCCACCATGGTCGCCACGCCTTCCACTGCCACCACTTCCCGCACTTGCCGGGCCAGCGGCAACGCGAAGTTGCCCAGGCCGCAAAACAGGTCCAGCACCCGCTCATCAGCTTGCGGCGCGAGCCACTCCAGGGCCTGGGCGACCATCGCTTCATTGACTCCCGCATTGACCTGGACGAAGTCACCCGGCCGATACGCCAGGTGCAGGTCCCAGGTCTCCAGGCGGTAGCCCAGAGCCTGCGATGGATCAAAGGGTTGCGGCTCGCCTTCACCCTGCAGCCACAACTGCGCCTGATGGAAATCGCAGAAGTCCTTGAGGATCGTCAGGTCGCTGTCGGACAACGGCGCCATGTGGCGCAACAGCACCGCCAGGGCCGAACCGCTGAACAACTCCACATGCCCCAGTGCCTGAGGCTTGCTCAAGCGTCGCAGCATGGCGGGCAAACGGTTCATGACAGGTTGCAAGGCCTGTACCAGCACCGGGCAATCGTCGATGGCGACAATGTCCTGGCTACCGGCAGCGCGAAAACCCACCTCAAGTTGCTTGCCCTTGGCGTCCCAGCGCACCGCCACCCGGGCGCGGCGCCGATAGCCGAACTCGGGACCGCTCAAGGGGGCGGCCCAGGCCTCGGGCTCGACACCCGCGACCTTGGACAACTGCTCGGCGAGCATGCGCTGTTTCAGGGCAAGCTGTTCGTCATGGGGCAAGTGCTGGACACTGCAACCGCCGCAACGCCCGGCATGGGCACAGGCCGCCGGGCGACGCAGATCACTGGCGTTGAAGATGCGCTCGGCACGGGCCTCCACCACTTTGCCGTGGCTGCCCAACACCCGAGCTTCGACTTCTTCACCGGCCAGGGCACCGCTGACAAACCAGGTACGCCCTTCGACAAAGGCAATGCCACGGCCGTCGTTGGCCAGACGCTGAATCGTCAAACGCTGTTTCTTGCCCACTGGAATCTGCGGGGCCCGGCTACCGCCCGCCGGCTGGAAGCGCAGGCCTCTATCGTGCTTAGCCATCAATTGGGCGCATCGAAAATGCCGGTCGACAGGTAACGATCGCCACGGTCGCAGATGATCGCGACCATGACCGCGTTTTCCACTTCCCGGGACAGGCGCAGCATTGCTGCCACCGCACCGCCGGAAGAGACGCCACAGAAGATCCCTTCTTCACGGGCCAGGCGCCGAGTCACGTCTTCGGCCTCGCTCTGGGCCATGTCGACGATCCGGTCGACCCGACTGGCCTGGTAGATCTTCGGCAGGTATTGCTCGGGCCAGCGGCGAATGCCGGGAATGGCCGAGCCTTCCATCGGCTGCAGACCGACGATCTGAACCGCCGGGTTCTGCTCCTTCAGGTAACGCGAGGTGCCCATGATGGTGCCGGTGGTGCCCATCGAGCTGATGAAGTGGGTAATGCTGCCCTGGGTCTGGCGCCAGATTTCCGGGCCGGTGCCGCTGTAGTGGGCCTCAGGGTTGTCGCCGTTGGCGAACTGGTCGAGCACCTTGCCGCGGCCTTCGGCCTGCATCCGCTCGGCCAGATCGCGGGCGCCTTCCATGCCTTCTTCCTGGCTGACCAGAATCAGCTCGGCGCCGTAGGCGGTCATGGCCGCCTTGCGCTCGGCGCTGGAGTTGTCGGGCATGATCAGGATCATCTTGTAGCCCTTGATCGCTGCAGCCATGGCCAGGGCGATGCCGGTATTGCCCGAGGTCGCTTCGATCAGGGTATCGCCGGCCTGGATCTGCCCGCGCAACTCGGCGCGGGTGATCATCGACAGTGCCGGACGGTCCTTGACCGAACCCGCCGGGTTGTTGCCCTCGAGCTTTAGCAGCAAGGTATTGCTGGTGGCGCCGGGCAGGCGCTGCAGGCGGACCAGGGGGGTGTTGCCGACGCAATCGGCGATGGTTGGGTACTGCAAGGTCATGGCGTATTCGCAATCCAGACTGCGGGGGCGCCTATCATACCGGCAAACGACCGAGCGCCATATCACGCAAAGTGCGAGCCTTATGGCTTATTGGAATAAGGCAGCCCAGCGCAAGCCTCAGGCCGCTAGCAGGCGCACGTGGATGCGCAAGCCCTGGGCCAGATTCTGCGCCCACAACTGCCCACCCTGACGCCCTACGGCATTGCGGGCGATGCTCAGGCCCAGGCCGAAACCGCCATCCCCCGGCCGTGACCCATCCAGACGAGTGAAGGGGGCGAAGATCCTTTCCAGATCCTCTTCAGCCACCCCCGGCCCTTCGTCATCCAGCCACAGGTGCCAGTACTTGCCGTCGCGCTGGCCTCCGAGGCTGACCCGTGCTCCGGCCGGCGAATGCCGAATAGCGTTGCGCAGGATGTTTTCCAGGGCCTGGGCCAGGGTATTGAGGTGCCCGCGAACCCAGCAATCGGCCTCCAGCTCGCAACGCAGCTGCTGCGCGGACCAGCCACTCTCGAAGCAGGCATTTTCGCTGAGCATCTCCCACAACGCCTGGACCTGGATCTGCTCTTGCGGCAGTGGCGCACGCTCGGTGTCCAGCCAGGCCAGTTGCAGGCTGTCCTCCACCAGGCGCTGCATGCCGTCGACCTCCCGCGCCAAGCGTTCGCGCAGCGCGGCAAGATCACGCTCGCCATCGCAGGCCACGCGCAGGCGGCTCAGGGGGGTGCGCAACTCGTGGGACAGGTCCCGCAACAACTGCTGCTGCACCGCCACGGTACTCTGCAGACGTTCGGACATCTGATCGAACGCCCGTCCCAGTTCGCCCAGCTCGTCCCGACGCTGAGTGGTTTCACTGGACAGCCGCACGTTCAACTGCTCCGCCCGCCAGGCGTTGGCTTGCTCGCGCAACTGGTTCAGCGGCACCACCAGCAAGCGATACAGGCCGACACACAGCAACAAGGTGAACAACCCGGGAATCACCCCATTGGTGATCACCTGCCAGAACACCCGGTAGCGCCCCGGCATGAAACGTTGTGGCAACTCGATCACCAGGCTGCCCAGGGACGGATCCTCGGGAAAGGGTACTTTCAACCACGGCAGGCCCCGGGCATGCCGGCTCACCGGCCAGTCGGCACCGCGCAGGAACGTCAGGCGCTGGGCCTCCGCCGGCGTCAACGGGTAGCTGCTCAGGGATTGCAGGTCACTGCCAATCACGCCGATCCAGGTTTTCTCGCGGCTGGCAATCTGCTGGATCCAGGCATCGACACCCGCACTCTGGCCGCCCTTCCAGGCCTGCTCGGCCTCGCGGGCGTAGCTGCCCAAGGTGGCTCTGGCCTCATCGGAGAGGTAGAGGTTCTTCTGCTCCACATAACGCCCCCAGGACCAGCTCAGCCAGATCATCAACAGGCAGAAAGCTACCAACAGGCACGCCAGCTTCCAGAACAGCGAATGCCGCCCCGGCAGATCAGACCAGTTCATCTAAGGCGCTCAGCACATAACCCTTGCCCCACACGGTTCGCAGCTCACGCTCGCTGTAGCCCAGCGCCTTGAGCTTGCGGCGGATCTGGCTGACATGCATGTCCAGGCTGCGGTCGTGGGCCGCATAACCGCGTTGCAGTACATGCTGATAAAGGAAGGCCTTGCTCAACACCTCGTCGCCATTGCGGTGCAAGGTATCCAGCAGGCGGTATTCACTGCGGGTCAAGCCGGCCCATTGCTCGGCAAAGAACACGTCGCTGCGCTCATCGTCGAAGCGCAGGCTCTGGGCCAGGCTGACGGGTACCGGCGGCGTCGGTCGCCGGTCCAGGGCGACCCGGCGCAGGATGGCCTCGATGCGCACACGCAGCTCGGCCATGCTGAATGGCTTGGGCAGGTAATCGTCGGCCCCCAGGCGGAAACCGCTGATTCGGTCGGCTTCCGCTCCCAGGGCGGACATCAGCAGCACCGGCGTGGAATGGCTCTGGCGAAAGTGCGTGAGCACTTCCAGGCCATCCATTCCGGGCAACAGGATATCCAGCAGCACCACATCGAAAGGTCGGCGCCGGGCAATGCCCAGCCCTTCCAGGCCGTTCTGGCACCAGGTCACGGCAAAGCCACAATGCTCCAGTTGCTCGCGCACGTAGGCACCCAGCACCGGGTCATCTTCAATGGTCAGAATACGTGGCGGCTCAACAGATACGGGAGTCATTGACTTCTGCAAGTGATTCTCAGTTGGGCGATTATTCAAGATTGCCCGGATCGCGGCAACCAGTGCCTTGGTCGCAGCCGGGCTTCAGGCATTTCAGGCGACGGCCGCCCTAGCGCAATTTGCCAAGATCAGCCCCCGGCAAATCGTTACACTGCGCAGGTGGCGCATCACGGACGTGCCCGTAGACCTTTCAAAACAGCGTGGAAGCAGGAGAGTTGCGTGCTCAAGAAACTGGGAATCAAAGGCCGCGTACTGTTGCTGACCTTGTTGCCAACCAGCCTGATGGCTTTGGTGCTGGGCGGCTACTTCACCTGGATGCAGCTCTCGGACCTGCAGACCCAGCTCCTGCAGCGTGGCGAGATGATCGCGGAACAACTGGCCTCCCTGGTGGCCCCGGCGATGGGCAACCACAACACCCAGATGCTCGAGCGCATTGCCACCCAGGCGCTGGAACAGCAAGACGTGCGCGCCGTATCGCTCCTTGCCCCGGATCGCAGCCTGCTGGCCCATGCCGGCCCCAGCATGCTCAACCCGCCTCCCGCCGGTAACAGCAGCCACATGATGCAACGCTCCGGCAGCGACGCGACCCGCTATCAACTGCCGGTCTTCGGCCGGCACCGCAACCTGGCCGGCGACCTGATTCCCGATGAGTCCGACCGCCTGCTGGGCTGGGTGGAACTGGAGCTGTCCCACAGTGGCATGCTGCTGCGCGGCTACCGCAGCCTGTTCGCCAGCCTGCTGTTGATTGCCGCCGGGCTGGCCGGCACCGCCCTACTGGCAGTGCGCATGGGCCGCACCATCAACAACCCGCTGACCCAGATCAAGCAGGCCGTGGCGCAACTCAAGGACGGCAACCTGGAAACCCGCCTGCCACCCCTGGGCAGCCAGGAGCTGGATGAGCTGGCCTCGGGCATCAACCGCATGGCCAGCACCCTGCAGAATGCCCAGGAAGAATTGCAGCACAGCATCGACCAGGCCACCGAAGACGTGCGCCAGAACCTGGAAACCATCGAGATCCAGAACATCGAGCTGGACCTGGCGCGCAAGGAGGCCCTGGAGGCCAGCCGGATCAAGTCGGAATTTCTGGCCAACATGAGCCATGAAATCCGTACACCGCTCAACGGCATTCTCGGTTTCACCCACCTGTTGCAGAAAAGCGAGCTGACACCACGCCAACTGGACTACCTGGGCACCATCGAGAAATCCGCCGACAGCCTGTTGGGCATCATCAACGAGATCCTCGACTTCTCGAAAATCGAAGCCGGCAAACTGGTGCTCGACAGCATCCCGTTCAACCTGCGGGACTTGCTGCAAGACACCCTGACCATCCTCGCCCCAGCCGCCCACGCCAAGCAGCTGGAACTGGTGAGCCTGGTCTATCGCGATACGCCGCTGTCGCTGGTGGGCGACCCGCTGCGGCTCAAGCAAATTCTTACCAACCTGGTAAGCAACGCCATCAAGTTCACCCGCGAAGGCACTATCGTCGCCCGGGCCATGCTGGAAGAAGAACACGAAGACAGCGTGCAACTGCGCATCAGCATCCAGGACACCGGTATCGGCCTGTCGAACCAGGATGTGCGCGCCCTGTTCCAGGCCTTCAGCCAGGCTGACAACTCGCTGTCGCGGCAACCCGGCGGCACGGGGCTTGGGCTGGTGATTTCCAAGCGCCTGATCGAACAGATGGGCGGAGAGATCGGTGTCGACAGCACCCCGGGCGAAGGTTCGGAGTTCTGGATCAGCCTCAACCTGCCGAAAACCCGCGACGACGCCGAGGACCTGCCCGGCCCGCCGCTGCTGGGGCGGCGCGTGGCGGTATTGGAAAACCACGAACTGGCGCGCCAGGCCTTGCAACACCAGTTGGAGGACTGCGGCCTGGAGGTGACCCCGTTCAATACCCTGGAGGCCCTGACCAACGGCATTACCGGCGTGCACCAGAGCGAACAGGCCATCGACCTGGCGGTATTGGGCATCACCACCAACGACATGTCGCCTGAACGCCTGAGCCAGCATATCTGGGACCTCGAACACCTGGGCTGCAAGGTCCTGGTACTGTGCCCGACCACCGAACAGACACTGTTCCATCTGTCAGTGCCTAACCCTCACAGCCAGTTGCAGGCCAAGCCCGCGTGCACCCGCAAGCTGCGCCGGGCCCTGTCCGACCTGGTGACCCCGCGCCGGGCTCGCAGCGAACCGGAGGAAACCCTTTCCAGCCGCGCGCCGCGAGTGCTGTGTGTCGATGACAACCCGGCCAATCTGCTGCTGATCCAGACCCTGCTGGAGGACATGGGCGCCAAGGTGCTGGCGGTGGACAACGGTTACGCCGCGCTGAACGCGATCCAGACCGAACCCTTCGACCTGGTAATGATGGACGTGCAGATGCCCGGCATGGACGGCCGGCAGAGTACCGAGGCGATCCGCCAGTGGGAAAGCGAGCGACACGGTACGCCGCTGCCCATCGTCGCCCTTACCGCCCACGCCATGGCCAACGAGAAGCGCGCCCTGCTGCAAAGCGGCATGGACGACTACCTGACCAAGCCCATCAGTGAGCGCCAACTGGCCCAGGTGGTGCTGAAATGGACCGGCCTGGCCCTGCGCAACCAGGGCCCGGAGCGGGCCAGCGAGCGCCCGGAACTGGGGCTGGAACTGCAGGTACTGGATCAGGACGAAGGCCTGCGCCTGGCCGCCGGCAAGGCCGATCTGGCGGCGGACATGCTGGCCATGTTGCTGGCGTCCCTGGACGCCGACCGCGAAGCCATCAAGGCAGCGCGGGCCGCCAATGACCAGAACGCCCTGATCGAACGGGTCCACCGTCTGCACGGTGCCACCCGCTACTGCGGTGTGCCGCAATTGCGCGCCGCCTGCCAGCGCAGCGAGACCCTGCTCAAGCAGGAAGATGCCAAAGCCTTTGCCGCCCTGGATGAACTGGACCACGCCATCGGCCGCCTGGCTGCCGAAGCGCGGACTAACGCCTGACCCAGGGCAAGACCTGCCCGGCGCCCAGCCGCCATGCTGGGCGCCCCGAACAAGGATGCAGCCATGCGTACGATTCTTTTCAGCAGCCAGAACTACGACCGCGAGAGTTTCCTCGGCGCTCAACTGCCAGCAGGCATCGAACTGCAATTCCAGGCCGCACGCCTGAGCCTGGATACCGCCGCCCTGGCTGAACGCCATGAAGTGGTCTGTGCCTTTATCAACGACGACCTCAGTGCCCCGGTACTGGAACAACTGGCTGCCGGTGGCACCCGCCTGATCGCTCTGCGCTCGGCCGGTTACAACCACGTCGACCTGAGCGCGGCCCAGCGCCTGGGGCTGGATGTGGTACGGGTCCCGGCCTATTCCCCCCATGCGGTCGCCGAACATGCCGTGGCCCTGATCCTGGCGCTCAACCGCCGCCTGCACCGGGCCTACAACCGCACCCGCGAAGGCGACTTCACCCTGCACGGCCTGACCGGCTTCGACCTGGTGGGCAAGACCGTGGGCATTGTCGGCACCGGCCAGATCGGCGCCACCTTCGCCCGGATCATGGCCGGCTTCGGCTGCCAGCTGCTGGCGTACGACCCCTTCCCCAATCCCGCCGTAGAAGCCCTCGGTGCCCGTTACCTGGACCTGCCCGAGCTGCTGGCCCAATCACAGATCATCAGCCTGCACTGCCCGTTGACCGAGGACAGCCGTTACCTGATCAACCAGCAGAGCCTGGCCCACATGCAACCGGGAGCAATGCTGATCAACACCGGGCGTGGCGGCCTGGTGGACACCCCGGCGCTGATCGAGGCGCTCAAGAGTGGCCAACTGGGCTACCTGGGGCTGGATGTCTATGAAGAAGAGGCGCAATTGTTCTTCGAGGACCGCTCCGATCTACCCCTGCAGGATGACGTGCTGGCGCGGCTGCTGACCTTTCCCAACGTGATAGTCACTGCGCACCAGGCGTTCCTGACCCGCGAAGCCCTGGCGGCCATCGCCGAGACCACCTTGCACAACATCGCCAGCTGGGCAGCTGGCCAGCCGCAGAACCGGGTCCACGGCTGAAATCCGCGCCACGGGCTGATCGAAGGTCACCTGCCCGCAACCTGCGCCGCAGGGGCCCGTGCTAGCATACGCGGCAGATTTGGAGGACCCATGGTCGAACACGATTTCCGCTACAACCTGATGAACCCGCAACACACCCTGATCGAATGCCGTGCCCTGGTGCCCGGCCGCTATCAAGTCACCGGCAACGGTGGCTCGATCCGTACCGACGACGTGCTTCTGGTCACCCTCAAGGGCAGCAAGGACCTCTCCATGCGCCTGACCGTGGACACCGTGCGTCACTTGATCAACCCCGTCGGCCAGTGGGTCGCCGTGGCGCGTGGCCCGGTATTCGGCGAACTGGCGATCCACCAGTGGCAGGTCAATTGCGACAGCTGCGACGCCACCCTGGACTTCGAGTTCGCAGTGGATGCCAAGCTGGGCAGCAAGGCCCAGAAGCCTGCCGCCAGCGCGCGCATTGCCGAGCTCGGCTGGCGTAGCGAGGGTGAGCATCACCGCTGCCCGAAATGCCAGCAGGCCGGCCAATGAAACGCCTGATGCTGGCTGCGGCGCTGGGGGCCGGCCTGCTGGGCTGCGCCGCCGAGCCGCTGAAGCTGCAGCAGGACCGCAGTTACGTCCTGGAATGGATTGGCGAGCGTCCGCTGATCGATTACAGCCACCTGACCATCACCCTCGGCGAGGACGGTCGGGCCTATGGCAATGGCGGCTGCAACCACTGGTTCGCGCCCTACACCCTGGACGGCGAAAAACTCAGCTTCGGCAAGGTCGGCAGCACCCGCAAACTCTGTGCACCGGCGTTGATGGAGCAGGAGCGGCGCTTCCTTCAGGCGCTGGAAACCGTTGAGCGCTGGGACATCTCGCCGATCGAACAGGTGCGGTTCTGGCCTGCCGAGGGCAAGCCGTTGCGCTGGTGGCTGGAAGAAGGCTGATAGTGCGCTAGCCGCTGCCGAGCCCGCGAGGCTGCGAACGGGACTCCAGGATGTTCCTGGATGAATCTCTGGCGAGTTTCAGGCCCCCTGCGTCACTTGAGGGCGCTCGCACTGCGCGGCAGCGGCTACAGATCCTCGCGCCCTCAATGCCCGCGCAAGGCCTGCAGTTTCGCCAGCACGCCGGCTGCAGTCTGCTCGCCCATCATCTGCTCACGTACCTTGCCCTTGTCGTCGATGATGTAGGTCACCGGCAACGCTTCGCTGCGTGGCAGATCGAAGAGCTCCGCGGGGTTCCGTGCCAGCACCGTGAACTTGATCCCCAGCTTCTCGCTGGCGCTCTTTAGCTCTTCACCCTGCACATTGTCGAAGTTGACCCCCATCACCGATGCCGACTGCCCCTTGAGCTGCTCGTTCAGGGCATTGAGTTCCGGGATCTCGGTACGGCAAGGCCCGCACCACTCGGCCCAGTAGTTGAGCACCAGCCACTGCTTGTCGATACGCTCGGCGGCGACTTTCTGGCCATACTGGTCGACCCCGTAGTCATTGCCACAGCCGCCCAGCAGCAGGGTTGTAATGATCGCCAATACCGCCGCCAATTGCCTTGCCATACGCTGTTTCCTGTCTTGAAAGATGTCTTGAAAATAACCGTCGACCCAGGGTCGCTGCGACCTAACGACTCCCAAGGTTCAGGAGTGCTCGTCGCGCGGGTAGAATAGCCGCCACCTTACGCAAGATGCGACCCGCACATGACCGATCTGACGCTTTATCACAACCCGCGCTGCTCGAAATCCCGCGGTGCGCTGGAACTTCTGGAACAACGCGGCCTGGCCCCGACCGTGGTCCGCTACCTGGAAACCCCACTGGATGCCGCCCAGTTGCGCAGCCTTCTGGCCAAGCTCGGCCTCAGCGCGCGCCAGCTATTGCGCACCGGCGAGGACGAGTACAAGACCCTCAACCTGGCCGACCCGAGCCTCAGCGAAGAGCAACTGGTCGCCGCCATTGCCCAGCACCCGAAACTCATGGAGCGGCCGATTCTCGAAGCTGGCGACAAGGCCATCATTGGCCGGCCGCCGGAGAACGTGCTGGAGATCCTGCCTTGAGCGCGCCCTATATCCTGGTCCTGTACTACAGCCGCAACGGCTCGACCAACGAAATGGCCCGGCAGATCGCCCGCGGCGTCGAGCAGGCCGGCCTGGAGGCTCGTCTGCGCACTGTCCCGGCGATCTCCGCTGAATGCGAGGCGGTCACCCCGGACGTCCCCGAAAGCGGCGCCCTGTACGCCAGCCTCGACGATCTGAAGCACTGCTCAGGGCTGGCCCTGGGCAGCCCGACCCGCTTCGGCAACATGGCAGCGCCGCTGAAGTATTTTCTCGACGGTACCAGCAACCTCTGGCTGACCGGTGCCCTGGTGGGCAAGCCTGCCGGCGTGTTCACCTCGACCGCCAGCCTGCATGGCGGCCAGGAAGCCACCCTGCTATCGATGATGCTGCCATTGCTGCATCACGGCATGCTGATCACCGGCCTGCCCTACAGCGAGTCGGCCTTGCTGGAAACCCGCGGTGGCGGCACGCCGTATGGCGCCAGCCACCATGCCGGAGCAGATGGCAAGAGCCCACTGGACGAACACGAGATTGCGCTGTGCCGGGCCCTGGGCCTGCGTCTGGCGAAAACCGCCCAGCGACTGGAGAACGGCCGTGGCTAAGAAGCCGAAGATCCTGCCCCCGGTGGAATGGCTGGAGCCCCGGGTCCGCCTGATGCGACTCCTCAGCCTGGTCTGCTTCTTCGGCCTGGTGGGGCTGCTTTGCGGGTATTACCTGCTGGTGGCCGATCTGCACGGTGCCCGCCCCTGGGTCATCCTGCTGATTGAGCTGGTGCCGCTGCTGCTGATGGCCCCCGGCATGCTCAGCGGCAGTGCCCGTGGCCATTCGTGGATGTGCTTCGTGGTCAACCTGTACTTCATCAAGGGCGCCCTGGCGGCCTACGATCCGAACCGCCACATGTTCGGCCTGCTGGAGATGTTCGCCAGCCTGGCCGTGTTCACTTCGGCGCTGCTCTACGTGCGCTGGCGCTTCCAGCTTAATCGCCGGCTCGCGGGCGAAGGCGCCAGCCCGGCCTGAATCCACCCCAGGTTCCCCGGCTCCCGGGGAACTTGTAATGCCGCCAAAGGCCCCAACCTTGGTCAACAGACTTTCCGACCCTCCCGACCGTCCCGGAGCAGGCATGCACGATTACAAATGGCTGAATGAATACTGTCTCAACCGCTTCGGTTCCGCTGCGGCCCTGGAAGCCCAGTTGCCCACCCCGGCCAGCGACGACTACCTGCGCGCATTAAGCGCCGACCGCTACCTCTCGACCCTGGCCCTGCGGGTTTTCCGCGCCGGGCTCAAACACAGCCTGGTGGACGCCAAATGGCCAGCGTTCGAGCAGGTGTTTTTCGGCTTCGACCCGGACAAGGTGGTGCTGATGGGCGCCGAGCACCTGGAGCGGCTGATGCAGGACACGCGGATCATCCGCCACTTGGGCAAGCTCAAGAGCGTGCCGCGCAACGCGCAGATGATCCTCGATGTGCAAAAGCAGCGCGGCAGCTTTGGCGCCTTCATCGCCGACTGGCCGGTGCAGGACATCACCGGGCTCTGGCAGTACCTGGCCAAACATGGCAACCAGATGGGCGGGCTGTCTGCCCCGCGCTTCCTGCGTATGGTGGGCAAGGACACCTTTATCCCCACCTGGGACGTGGTCGCGGCCCTCAATGCCCAGAACATCATCGACAAGGTGCCCAGCAGCAAACGCGACCAGGCCCTGGTGCAGGAAGTATTCAACCAATGGCAGCAGGAGAGCAGCCGGCCACTGTGCCAGCTGTCGGCAATGCTGGCCTACACCGTCAATCACTGAGCCGCCCGCTCCCCAGCATCACTTCCTGCCCGAAACAACGGGCAGGAAAACCTCCCTTCTCATGCCCGCCCTCCAGCCCAAGCTGACAATAAGCTGAACTAAACGCGAGGATTTTTCATCCGCTGTTTTTTATCGGATAAAGTTCGCCTCGCACTTGCCTCAACGATAAAAACGAAACTCCGGGAATAACCTCCCGAAGCCATCTGACGTGCATAACCGGATAACTAAAGCAGCGTTCGGGCCAACAACCTGAACAAAGGCTGTCCGGTTTAAAAGAACTGCCGTCGCCCATTCGTTTTTTTCACATTGCTTTCACTCTTCGCCCACCTGGCCCGACCTAAATTGGCCCCAGTTGCAGTGCGGGTTCCAGTGGCTGCATGTCGTTCGTCTTCAACGCACCAGTTCCAACCCGAATAACCAACACTCGGCAAAAACCTACTCAGGTACACCACGTGCTCAACACCGCTGAATCCGGCACTGGCAACAAGCCCCCCCGAACCTGGCGAATCGTCGGTGGCGTCTGTGCGGCGGCCCTGGCAATCCTGGTCAGCGGCTTTGTCCTGTGGCCCGTCACACCTCGCGACCTGGGGGTCGGCAACCAGATGCAGCAGGCCAACATCTACCGCCACTGGCAAGGGGGCGAAGTGATAGTCCTGGTCCGCCATGCCGAGCGTTGTGACCGCTCCGCCAACCCCTGCCTGGGGCCCGCCGATGGCATTACCCAGCTCGGAAGCCACAGCGCCAACGACCTGGGACGAGCCTTTCGCACCCTGGGCATGGCCGCCACTGATGTCATCAGCAGCCCCGCAACCCGCACCCGGCAAACGACGGAATTCATGTTCAACGGTGCGGCGCAGACCCAGGACTGGCTGGCCACCTGTGACGAGCATTTCCAGCAGACGATCAAGGCGCACAAGTCACTCAAGCGCAATCTGATCCTGATAACCCACAGCGACTGCATCAGTAGCCTGGAACGCCAGCTGGGCTACCCGCACGCCTTGGCCAGCGAATACACCAGCTCGTTGTTTATCACTCTGGATCCACAAGGCCACATGCAAGTACTGGGAACCCTGGATGCGGGCAGCTGGCAGCGTGTACTTGATCAACCCCTTGAGTAACTTGTAACTGTTTTTAACAACATGCCAACAGACTTTATTAGGGGAAGCAACACACTTGCCGGCTAATTAATTGACTTAACAAATTTCTGTACTAATAAGAAACGGACAGTCGCATTTATGAAAAAACCTCTCAAACAAATGAATGCTGCCCGCTGAAACTTCGCGAACTTGGGAAAGCCAACAGCTCCACAAAATTGACGCTTTGTCAGCAACCCCCAGCAAATAACAAAATCGCTATCGGCCAATGACTTCGAGGATACAAATGCACCGCACTTCGCCGCCCCCCGCTTATGGAACAAGCGCCCCGCCGTCCGGCTTTACCCTCGGCGCAAGTACAACCAGCACTCTCCAGCGCTGGGCACTTCCTCTGTTGCTCGTGGCCTTCAGCCTGTTCTACCTGCTACCTCTGACCAGCCACGGCCTGTGGATTCCCGACGAGACCCGCTACGCCCAGATCAGCCAGGAAATGCTGCTCAGTGGCGACTGGGTGGCGCCACACTTCATGGGCATCCGCTACTTCGAGAAGCCCATCGCCGGCTATTGGTTGATCGCCATCGGCCAGGCGGTCTTTGGCGACAACCTGTTCGGCGTGCGCATTGCCTCGGCCCTGAGCACCGGCCTGAGCGTACTGCTGGCCTACCTGATCACCCGCCGCATGTGGAACGACCCGCGCAAGAGCCTCGCCGCCGCCTTGCTTTATATGAGCTTCGGCCTGATTGCCGGGCAAGCCGGATACTCCAACCTTGATCCGCAGTTCACCTTGTGGGTCAACCTGAGCCTGGTAGCCCTGTGGTTCGCCCTGGACGGCCGGACCACCCGCGAACGCCTGCTGGCATGGGCCGGGCTGGGCGTCGCCTGTGGCATGGGCTTCATGACCAAGGGGTTCCTGGCCTGGCTGTTGCCGGTACTCATCGCCCTGCCCTACATGATCTGGCAACGCCGTCTGGGCGAACTGCTGCGCTACGGGCTGGTGGCCGTGCTGGTAGCGATCGGCATCAGCCTGCCCTGGGTACTGAGCATTCACGCCCACGAGCCCGACTTCTGGCGTTTCTTCTTCTGGCACGAGCACATTCGCCGCTTCGCCGCCGACAACGCCCAACATACCCGCCCCTGGTGGTTCTACCTGCCGCTGCTGGTGGCCTCCAGCCTGCCCTGGGCAGCCCTGTTGCCGGGCACATTCATGCAAGCCTGGAAAGACAAGCGCCAGGCCCCGACCGGTTTCCTGCTGCTGTGGTTCCTGCTGCCCCTGGCGTTCTTCAGCCTGAGCCGCGGCAAGCTGCCAACCTACATCATGCCGTGCCTGCTGCCGCTGGCCGTGCTCATGGGCAGCGCCCTGATCGACCGTATCAACGCCAGCCAGGGCCGGAGCATCCGCATCAACAGCCTGCTCAACCTGCTGATCGGCGTGGCGGCCATGGTGGCCCTGCTGTACATCCAGCTCACCCGGCCGGTCTACGGCCACAACGAGATGCTCGGCCTGTCCCTGGTGTTCATCATGCTGATGGGCTGGATCATCGCCAACCTGCTGCCGGCCGCCCGGCCGCTGCAGTACTGGGCGGCCCCGGCCCTGGGCATCTGGTTGCTGGTGGCCCTGCTGCCGGCGGGTATGCCGGGGTTCATCGTGCATAACCAGATGCCGGACCAGTTCATCAAGGAACATATCGAGGAGCTCAGGCAGACCAAGACGCTGCTGAGCAATGACCTGGGCACCGCCTCGGCCCTGGCCTGGCGCCTGCAACGCCCGGAGGTGACGCTGTACAACACCGAGGGCGAATTGAAATATGGCCTGGCTTATGCTGATTCGGCGCAGCGCAAGGTAAGCATGGCCGAGGTCGGGCAGTGGGTCAGCGAGGCCCGCAAACAGGGTTCGGTGGGTGTGGTGATGCGGGTCAAGGACGTGGTGGAAAGCGAGGAAGTGGCGCTGCTGCCGCCCGGAGGCAAGCGCTATGAGGAAGGCAATATGCTGGTGCTGATCCTGCCACAAAGCCAACCCTGACCCTGGGTACCCTTGTAACGACAGCGCCGACCACGGTTGGCGCTGGCTTTTCTTCACGCTTCGATGCCCTGGATGGCTGCGACTTTTCCCACCGCCGCTCTGGAAATCCATCTATGAATCTGTTTCGCAGCGAACGCGGGGCCCTGGCCCTGCTGCTCGGCGTGTCTGCCTTGATCCTGCTGCTGGGCCTGGGCTCCCGTGAACTCTGGGGGCCGGAGACCCGCTGGGCCAACATCGCCTTGCAGATGTTGCAGAGTGGCGACTATTTCGACCCTTACCTCAAGGGCGCTCCCTACTACGACAAGCCCCTGCCCTCCTACTGGCTGATTACCGCCAGCGCCTGGCTGATGGGGGACCTGGGGCACTGGTCGCTGCGCCTGTCCTCGGTGATCGCCGCATGGCTGAGCATCTGGCTGGTCTACCTGATCGGCGAGCGGCTGTTCCACAAAGGCACTGGGCTGATCGCCGGCTGGATGCTGGCCACCACCTTCTATTTCGCCTTCTGGGCGCGGGTGGCCACGGCCGACATCCTGACCGTCTGTGGCGTATTGGCTGCAGTGTGGTGGTACTGGCGCGGCCCGAAAGATACCCGCCTGGGCCGCTATACGGTGTTCTTCCTGATACTGGCGGCGACCTCACTGCTCAAGGGGCTGATCGGCTTCGTCCTGCCGGGGCTGATCCTGTTGCCACACCTGCTGAGCCAGGGGCGCTGGAAACGCCACCTGAACCTGCGCCTGTTGCTGGCCTTGAGCATCGCCGCGCTGTTCTACATGGTGCCCTTCGTTCTCTCGCACCTGTACGGCGCTCCCAGCTACGGGGAAAGCGGCCTGAGCCTGGTGTTTCGCGAGAATGTGGTGCGTTTCTTCAACCCCTTCGACCATGTCGGGCCGATCTACACCTACCTGATCTACCTGCCGGCCTATACCTTGCCCTGGGCGCCCTGCTGGATCCTCGGCCTATGGCTGGCGGCCCGGCACTGGCGCCAGTTGCAACCCAATGAACGCTGGCTGGTGTGGGCCCTGGGGCTGCTGTTCCTGTTCTTCACTGCCAGTGGCAGCCGGCGCAGCTATTACGTTCTGCCCCTGGTGCCCTTCGCTCAGTTGCTCGGTGCCTGGTGGCTCAACCGTCGGCTGCAGCTACGCCAGGCCGCCGGCAAACCCGTTTCCCGTGGCTGGCCCCTCGGCTTCTCCTGCGCAGCCCTGGTCATGCTGCTGGTGCTGGGGGTGGCCTACCCCTGGAGCAACAGCGGCGGGGGGGTGATGCAGTTCAGCGTCGATACCCGGGCCGCCGCGAGCCGGATCGCTCCCTGGAATCAATGGCGGATGGTCATGGTGGAAATCGATAACAAACTGCCGATGTACCTGCAGAACCAGGGCGCACCCTTCTACTACGTGGCAGAAACTGCGGATTTCCCGCGTAATGGCAGCAGCGCGGACTTCATGGCCTGGCTGGACAAGACCAGTGGCCAGCACTGGGACCCGCAGCGCACCCTGATCTTCGTCCAGCAGAAGCACGATGAACCGCTGATGCTGGGGTATCTGGGCGAGGATCATCAACTGGTCCGCACCACCCCGACCAACGGTGAGCGCCTGGCCAAGAAACCGGCGCAAGGCAGCGTGGCCTTCATTCCCCGCATGCCGGGGAACTGAATGACCGGGCTGCGCAAGCGCAGCCCGGATTCACCAGGATCGGATCAGAGGTTCACCACATTGACGAAACGCGGCGTGGCGCTGTCGTCGATGCGCAGGCTGGTGAAGTCGAACAGATTGCGGTCCGCCAGTTGCGAGGGGATCACGTTCTGCAGGCCGCGGAAGATGCTTTCGGTACGCCCTGGAGTCTTGCGCTCCCATTCCTGAAGCATCTCCTTGACCACCTGGCGTTGCAGGTTCTCCTGGGAACCGCAGAGGTTGCACGGGATGATCGGGAACTGCTTGAGGTCGGAATAGGCCTGGATGTCCTTCTCGCTGCAGTAGGCCAGCGGGCGGATTACCACGTTGCGCCCGTCATCGGCCAGCAGCTTGGGCGGCATGGCCTTGAGCGAACCGTTGTAGAACATGTTGAGGAAGAAGGTCTCGACGATATCGTCGCGGTGGTGACCCAAGGCCATCTTGGTGGCGCCGATTTCGTCGGCGAAGGTGTACAGGGTGCCGCGACGCAGGCGCGAGCACAGCGAGCAGGTGGTCTTGCCTTCCGGGATCAGCTCTTTGACCACCGAATAGGTGTCCTTCTCGACAATGTGGTACTCGATCCCCAGTTCCTTGAGGTAGGCCGGCAGCACGTGCTCGGGAAAGCCTGGCTGTTTCTGGTCCATGTTCACCGCGACGATCTCGAACTTGATCGGCGCCACCTTCTGCAGGTGCAGCAGCACGTCGAGCATGGTGTAGCTGTCCTTGCCGCCGGACAGGCAGACCATGACCTTGTCGCCCTCTTCGATCATGTTGAAATCGGCGACCGCTTCGCCCGCCTGGCGGCGAAGACGTTTCTGCAGTTTGTTCTGGTTGACCGTAAGAGTGCCCATGGCTCTTGAAATCCGCGAGGTATGTGACGAAAAGCCGGACATTTTACGCAAAAACCCCAGCCCCGTGAAAGCGCCGCAGAGCAACGGTGCCGGGGCCGCCATGACAGATGCAGCGGCGATTAGCCCGGGGGTTTACAGCGCAATTTGCTCTAAAGGTGCGCACATCTGCGGAAAACTCCTCCCTATACTGCGACATAAGGTCGCACACACATATAGACCTATACTGACTGTGCCACTTGGCTGTAAGCGCTCCGTTGGGGGGCGATGGCAACAATAAAGGAGTGACTGACCATGATTCATCATGTCGTAGGACTCTTCACCCACCCCGATCAGGAATGGCGAGATATCCGTGGCGATGCCGAGGAAAGCATCAGCCACATGTACCTCACCCATACGCTGATCCTTGCGGCAATCCCCGCCATTTCGGCTTTTATCGGCACCACCCAGGTCGGCTGGGTCATCGGCAATCGCGCGCCGGTGATGTTGACCATGGAAAGCGCCCTGTGGATGACCATCATGTCGTACCTGGCCATGCTCGGCGGCGTGGCGGTGATGGGCGCGTTCATCCACTGGATGGCCCGGACCTATGACGCCAGCCCAAGCCTGGCACGTTGCGTGGCCTTTGCCACCTACACCGCCACACCACTGTTCGTCGGTGGCCTGGCGGCGCTGTACCCGCACATGTGGCTGGGCATGATCGTCGGCACTGCCGCCATCTGCTACACGGTCTACCTGCTGTATGTCGGGCTACCGACCTTCATGAATATCCCGTCAGACGAGGGGTTCCTGTTTTCCAGCTCAGTGCTGGCAGTAGGCCTCGTGGTGCTGGTCGCGATCATGGCCTTCACCGTGATTGTCTGGGGCCTGGGCGTCGGCCCCGTGTACACCAACTGACGCCGCACCAATAATAACCCTCTGTCTGCCAGCACAGGCCGCCGCAAGGCGGCCTTCTTATGGGCGCGGGGTGGATGACCATTCGGCGCCTGGGCGATTCGGAATCCCCCGTGTTTGCGGCATACTCACTCCCTCTGGAGAGCCGTTAAGCATGCCCGAGCAACTCAATACCCGCGTCGAAGATTGTTTCCAACTCGCTGAATCCTTTTTCAAACGTCCTTTCAAACGCCCGGTGGTCAGCCTCAAGTTGCGTGGCCAGAAAGCCGGTGTCGCCCATTTGCACGAGAACCTGCTGCGCTTCAACCCGCAGCTGTACCGGGAAAACACCGAGGACTTCCTCAAGCAGACCGTAGCCCACGAAGTGGCACACCTGATCGCCCACCAACTGTTTGGCGAACGTATCCAGCCCCACGGTGAAGAGTGGCAACTGATCATGCGCGGGGTGTACGAACTGCCACCCAATCGTTGTCATACCTACGACGTAAAGCGTCGCAGCGTGACCCGCTATATCTACCGCTGCCCCTGCGCCGAGAGCGATTTCCCGTTCTCCGCCCAACGCCACAAACTGGTGGCCCAGGGGCGTCGCTATCTGTGCCGGCGTTGTCGGCAAACCCTGGTCTACAGCGGGGAAACCAGGGTCGAGTGACAGTTTTAAAGCACTGCCTCGGCAAACCCGCAGCTACGCGATGACCCCCTCGCGCCGCAGTGCCTCGATGCGCTCGGCGCTATAGCCCAGTTCCTCCAGCACCTGATCGGAATGCGCCCCCAACCTGGCGCCAATATGCCGCGGCTCTGGCAGCCCCTCGGAAAACTTCAACGGGCAGGCCATCTGCGCCTGCCGGCTGCCGTCTTCACGGGGCACCTGGCTGACCAGTTGCCTGGCCTGCAACTGCGGATGTTCCAGGGCCTCGCCTAGGCTCAGCACCGGCTCGACGCAGGCATCGAAACCAGCGAACAGCTGGCACAACTCGGCGAAATCGTGTTTCTCGAATTCGACCTGCAAGGCCTGCTTCAGTGCCTGTTGCTGTTCAGGCAAGGGAGACAGGCCCTGGGCCGCCAGTTCCGGGCGGCCCAGGGCCTGACACAACTGCTGCATGAATACCGGCTCCAGACTGCCCACCGACAGCCAGCGCCCGTCCCGGCTGCGGTAGTAATCATAAAAGCTGCCACCATTGAGCACCTGCTGCTCCATTCCGGGCTCGACCCCACAGGCCAGGTAGCCGGCACCGGCCATGGCGTTCAGGCTGAACACGCAGTCGGTCATGCTCACGTCCAGGTACTGTCCCTGGCCGCTGTGCTGGCGCGCGATCACCGCTGCCAACAGGCCGATCACCCCATGCAGCGAGCCCCCCGCGATATCCGCGGCCTGGATGCCCAGGGGTAATGGTCCCTGATCGCAGCGGCCGGTCTGGCTGGCCAGCCCGGCCAGGGCCAGGTAGTTGATGTCATGCCCGGCGCGGTCCCGGTAGGGGCCGGTCTGGCCATAGCCGGTAATGGAGACGTAGATCAGCCGCGGGTTGATCGCCTTCAAGGCCTGGTAACCCAGCCCCAGGCGCTCCATCACGCCCGGACGGAACTGTTCGAGAACAATGTCGTGGTCCTGCACCAGTTGCCGCACCACCTCCAGCGCTTCGGGACGCTTGAGGTCCAGGGCCAGGCTGCGCTTGTTACGGTTGAGATAAGCGTGGCTGGCGGAAACCCCGGCATCGTGGGGCGGCAACACTCGCAACAGATCCATGCGGGTCGGCGACTCGATGCGCAGGACCTCGGCGCCCATGTCCGCCAGCAGCAACGAGGCGAAGGGCCCCGGCAGCAGGGTGGAGAAATCCAGTACCTTGAGTGACGCCAACGGCCCTTGCATAGCCCTCTCCTCTTGATCGGCAGCCCACAGAGTAGGCAGCCGCGACGCCCGCAACAATCACCGCAACAGTCAGCCGGGCTGACCGTTGCGCTCAATCGCCAGGCAATAAAAAACCCGCCGAAGCGGGTTCTTTATATAGCTCAAGGCTTACTTGATGCTCGGTGCCGGGCCTTCGGCCACACCCAGGTCATCGGTTTCACGGGTGTCGGTAATCGGCCGGCCACCGGAAGCCAGCTCGGATTGCAGCTTGTCTTCGTCCAGCTCCTTGACCCACTTGGCAACCACTACGGTAGCCACGGCGTTGCCCACCAGGTTGGTCAGGGCGCGAGCTTCGGACATGAAGCGGTCGATACCCAGGATCAGCGCCAGGCCGGCCACCGGCAGGTGACCCACGGCCGACAGGGTCGCGGCCAGGACGATGAAGCCACTGCCCGTCACACCGGCAGCGCCTTTGGAAGACAGCAGCAGCACCAGCAGCAGGGTGATCTGGTGAGTGATGTCCATGTGGGTATCAGTGGCCTGGGCAATGAACACCGCAGCCATGGTCAGGTAGATCGAAGTACCGTCGAGGTTGAACGAATAACCGGTAGGGATCACCAGGCCGACCACCGACTTCTTGGCGCCCAGGCGTTCCATCTTGATCAGCATGCGCGGCAGGGCCGATTCCGAGGAGGAAGTTCCCAGCACGATCAGCAGTTCTTCACGGATGTAGCGGATCAGCTTGATCACGCTGAAGCCGTGGGCGCGGCAGATTGCCCCCAGGACCACCAGCACGAACACCACGCAGGTGATGTAGAAGCAGATCATCAGTTGGCCCAGTTGCACCAGGGAACCCACACCGTAGGCACCAATGGTGAACGCCATGGCGCCCAGCGCACCCAGGGGCGCGAGCTTCATGATCATGTTGATGATGTTGAACATCACATGGGCGAAACGGTCGATGAAATCCAGCACCGGCTTGCCGTAGGCCCCCAGGCGATGCAGGGCGAAACCGAACACCACGGAGAACATCAGCACCTGCAGGATATCGCCATTGGCGAAGGCGCCGACGATGGTGGCCGGGATGATGTTGAGGATGAAGCCGACGATGCTCTGGTCATTACCGGCAGTCACGTAGGCTGCAACTTTCGAGGCGTCCAGGGTCGAAGCGTCGATGTGCATGCCGGCCCCCGGCTGCACCACGTTGACCACGATCAGGCCGATCAGCAGGGCAATGGTGGAGACGATTTCGAAGTACAGCAGCGCATAGCCGCCGGTCTTGCCCACCGACTTCATGTTCTGCATGCCGGCGATACCACTCACCACGGTACAGAAAATGATCGGAGCGATGACCATCTTGATCAGTTTGATGAAGCCGTCACCCAGGGGCTTGAGAGCCACACCGGTCTGAGGGTAGAAGTGGCCGAGCAGGATGCCGATGGCGATGGCAACGATCACCTGGAAATACAGGGATTTGTACAGTGGCTGACGAGTCGTCATTGCAAGTTTCCTCAAGAGCCCCGGCATGCACTTTCCGTCGATGCATGCGGTGCCTAAAGTGCGAACCCTCCTGCGCTGGAGGGATTTGTTGTGTCGAGCTGCGTGCTGGCAGATCTTCCGGCTCTATCGCAAAGCCCGTGCCACCTTGTGAAAAAGCCTTGCAGGCCTTTAGACATCAGGGGTGCGGGCTGATCCTTGCATCCGTTGCGCAGGCTGAAGCTGGCGGATTTCCGCCCACTCACCCTCTCTCGTCCTACAATTTGGCGGATATCCGCCTTGTTCCCTTCCTGGGGGCTGGCTAAGATCCGCCACTCAATGGACGGACCTGCCTGCATGCGCGAACGCACCATCGCCAGCCACTTTGCCCGTGCCGCCCTGGGCGGAGCACGCCGGCACGGCTATGACTACGCGCCCCTGCTGCATCAGTTGGGCATCAGCCCCGAGCTGCTGAACCAACCCAAGGCCCGTATCGCCCCCGAGCAATTCACCCGCCTGTTGCAGCAACTGTGGCTGGAGCTGGATGACGAGTACCTCGGGTTCGGCCATGGCCCCAGCAAGCGCGGGACCTTCGCCATGATGTGCCACGCGCTGATCCACTGCCGTACCTTGGAAAAAGCACTCCATCGCGGCTTATTATTTTATAGCCTGTTTCCGGAAGCCCCGCGTCTGAGTCTGACGCGTGAAGGAGAAATGGCCCGGCTGAGCCTGGATGATTCCGAGCTATGGGATCCCGAGCACTTTCTCAGCGAGAGCCTGCTGGTGATCTGGCATCGCCTCGGCAGTTGGTTGATCGGCCAGCGCATCCGCCTGGAGCAGGCCTGCTTCAGCTACCCCAAACCCGATCACGGCGCGGAATACGACCTGCTTTTCCCTTGCCCGCTGCTGTTCAACCAGGAGCGCAGCAGCCTGCTGTTCCACAGTCGCTACCTGGGCATGCCGCTGCTGCAGGACGAACGCACCCTCAAACACTTCCTCGAACGCTCTCCCGCCGACCTGTTGTCGCGCCCGGATGAAGGCGACAGCCTCAGCAGCCAGCTGCGCCGCCTGCTCAGTCGCGACCGCGAGCACTGGCCCGACCTGGAAAGCGTCGCCCAGCACCTGCACGTCAGCCCGCAGACCCTGCGCCGGCATCTACGCGAAGAAGGTTCGAGCTTTCAGGAGCTGAAGGATGAGCTGCGCCGCGACATTGCCATCTACCACCTCGGCCGGGCCGACCTGTCATTGCAACAGATCGCCGAACAACTGGGCTTTTCCGAGCCCTCGGCCTTTCACCGGGCGTTCAAGAAATGGACCGGCCTGACCCCGGGCGCCTACCGCGCCCGGGAACAGTAGCCCCCCCTACAGGGCCGGAAAGTGAATCCGGAAGGCCGCCCCCCCCAGGGCCGAATCCCCCAGGGTCAGTTGCGCGCCGTAGCTCTCGATGATGTCCTTGACCACCGCCAGGCCGATGCCCTGCCCGGGGTGCTGGCGATCCAGGCGCTCACCGCGCTGCAGAATCCGCGCCCGCTGATCGGGTGGCACGCCGGGGCCGTCGTCTTCCACACACAACTCGGAGCCTTCCAGGGTCTCGCGCACGCTGATGCGCACTGAGCTCAGGCACAGGCGATAAGCGTTCTCCAGCAGGTTGCCGAGCAACTCCAGCAAGGCGCCGTGCTCGATCGGCAGGTAGCAGCGTTCCGGCAAGTCGAAGGACACCCGTACCTGCTTGTCGCGATAGACCTTGTCCAGGGTGTCGCAGAGGCTTTGCAGCACCGGCCGCAGCCGCACCTGGTGGCGCACCAGGCCGCTCTTGCGCAGGCTGGCGCGCTGCAACTGGTAACTGATCTGCTGGCTCATGCGCTCGATCTGCGCCTGCAGCACCCAGGCCTGCTCACGATCCTGGGGCCGTTGCGCCATGTCCTCGCTCACGCCTTGCAACACCGTCAACGGGGTTTTCAGGCTGTGGGCCAGGTCATCCAGGGAGTCACGATAGCGACTACGCTGCTCACGCTCGCTTTGCAGCAGGCGGTTCAACGAGCCCGTCAGGCGCAACAGCTCGCGCGGGTGCTCCTCACTGAGGCTCTGGCGGGTGCCGCTTTCGATCTGGTCCAGCTCCTGGCTCAAGCGTCGCAAGGCTTGCAACCCCCAGGTCAGGCCGAGCCAGAGCAGTGCCAGGAGCACCAGCAAGGCCGCGCCGAACCCCAGGTAGAGGTTTTCCCGAACGCCTTCCAGGGTTTGCTGGTACTCACGCACCGGCTGCAGCGCGACAATACTGAAGGCCGCGCTCTTGCCCCCCAGCAGCTTGATCTCGACGTCGTAGACGAAGAACTCCTGGCCGTTGGCTTCGCGGATCCTGGCGAACTCATTGCCACGCCCGTCGTACCGCGGCCGGTAGTTGATGTTCTCTTCCTGGGTCGCCCGCGAGCGCCAGACCAGGTGCCCTTCGCGGTCGTAGATATAGCCCAGCAGCCGGCTGTCGGCGAGGTTGAAGCGCTCGTCGGGCAATTGCGCCGGCATCTGCAGGCGGTTGTTCTCGATCCGCGCCGCACTGATCAGGGTGGTGACATCGGAAGCCAGGCGCTGCTCGATAGAGTCCTGCAACGCCAGGCTGAACGCCCCCTGCATGGCTGGCAGCAGGGCCAGCATGAACAGCACCGCCAGAGTCGTGGCGGCCAGCATCAGGCGCAGGCGCAGCGATCGAATCATCGGCAACGCTCGTTGAACAGGTAGCCCAGACCACGCACCGTATCGATCGGCTTGAAGCCCGACGGCCCCTCAAGCTTGCGCCGCAAGCGGCCCACCAGCACTTCGATGACATTCGGATCGCGCTCGTCGTCGTCCGGGTACAACTGCTCCATGAGCCGGTCCTTGGCCACCACTTGCTGATGATGACGCATCAGGTATTCGAGAATCCGGTACTCATAGGCCGTCAGGGCCAGGGGCTGCTCATCCAGGGAGGCCTGCTTACGGTTCAGGTCCAGCAGCAGCGGCCCGGCAATGATGGTGGACTGGGTGAAGCCACTGGAGCGCCGCAGCAGCGCATTCAGGCGCGCATCCAGCTCTTCGAACTGGAATGGCTTGACCACATAGTCGTCCGCACCGGCCGCCAGGCCCTCGACCTTGTCCTGCCAGTTGCCACGGGCCGTGAGGATGAGGATCGGGAACGTCTTGCCACGGTTGCGCAACTGGCGGATCAGGTCCAGCCCGCCCATGCCGGGCAGGCCCAGGTCGATCACCGCCAGATCGTGGTTGAACTGCTCGGTCTGATACAGCGCCTCCTCGGCGTTGGCCACGGACTCGACGACATGACCGCTGTCGGTGAGCCGGGTTTGCAAATGATGACGCAACAGCGCCTCATCTTCGACGACCAGCAACTTCATAACGCTCTCCCAGGCAAAATTCGACATCTCCAGGGGCGCCCCTGCGCCCTGATGATTAATGCGCCAACGCCGGACCGTGCCCAAGGCACGATCCGGCGCGGTCCAGGCCAGGCCGCTTATCAGAAAGCGTAGTTGGCCGACAGATAGGTCTGGGCGCTGCTGGTAAGGCTCAGCGAACCCTGCTTGCTGCCACCGCGCTCGCTCATCTCGGTCCCGGCATTGCTGCGCAGGTAACGGTAGCCGAGCTCCACCGAGGTGTTCTGTGAAACCTGTTGCAGGACGCCGGCCTGTACGCCCACCGCGTAACCAATGTCGCTGTCACGGCTGAAGCCCGGAGACTCCTGAGTCAGCTTGGTCAGGCCGGCCGTGCCGCCGCCAAAGAGTTTGGTGCTGCTGGTCACCGGCAGGAACATATCGTAGCTGCCCAGCAGATTCTGCTGGCGCAGTTTAATGCCGTTGTGGGAGCCAGACACATAATCGTAGGTAGCGTAGTAGCGACCCTGGTCATTCTGTTGACCGGCGCGTACACCCCAGGTGTTGTCCTTGCCGATCACGCCATCGGCGTTCGGATGGCCCAGGTTGCTGTTGAGCTGGCTGGACTTGTTGATCTTGTCGCTGGTCTGGCCGAAGGACAACCCAACAAAGTTGCTGTCAGCGGCTTGGGCGGCGGCGCTGGCGCCGAAGACGGTAAAGGCCAGGAACAGCTTTTTCAATGAAGTCATAGGAAGTTTCCTTTGCGCTATTGGCTTTTTGGGTACGGGGCTAGAGTAAACAGCCCGCCCTGAACTCCCCCTGAACACACCCTTAACCTCGCCTGAACCAGATCGACTAGGCTGTGCTGACACCTTTTCAACCGGAGTTCCCCTCATGCGCATGCTCGTCGCATTGGTCCTGTTAACCCTCGGCGGCCTCAGCCAGGCCGCCATCAAGACTCAGGAAATTCCCTATCGCAGTACCGACGGCACTCAGTTGATCGGCTACTACGCCTACGACGACGCCCTACAGGGCCCGCGCCCGGGCATCGTGGTGGTGCATGAATGGTGGGGCCTCAACGACTACGCCAAGCGCCGGGCCCGGGACCTTGCCGCCCTTGGCTACAGTGCCCTGGCCATCGACATGTACGGCCAGGGCAAGCACACCGAACACCCGGCGGACGCCATGGCCTTCATGCAGGCCGCGCTGAAGGACAGTGCCGCTGCCAGTGCACGTTTCAACGCCGGCCTTGAGCTGTTGAAACAGCAACCGCAGACCGATCCGCAGAAACTCGCTGCCATCGGCTACTGCTTTGGCGGCAAGATTGTCCTCGACGCCGCGCGCCAGGGCCTGCCCCTGGCCGGCGTGGTGAGTTTCCACGGTGCCCTGGCCACCGCCACACCGGCTACACCCGGCAGCGTCAAGTCCAAGATCCTGGTGGAACATGGGGCCCAGGACAGCATGGTGACGGCGGACAACGTCACCACCTTCAAAGCGGAAATGGACAAGGCCGGCGTCGACTACCGCTTCGTCAGCCTGGAGGGAGCCAAGCATGGCTTCAGCAATCCCGATGCCGACCGCCTGAGCCATGGCGAACACGGCGGGCCGGACATCGGCTACAACAAGGCCGCCGATGAGCGTTCCTGGGCCGACATGCAGGCATTCTTCAAAAAACTGTTTGGCTAGCCGCCGGATCTGGGTTGCCGTCAGTGCGCTGCGGCACCCCTTTGCGCTTCACCCGACTACCCTCAAACGCAGCAACCCGGCACACTAGCGGCCATGAATGCTCTCCTCCCCCTCCCCGCTTGCTGCACCCCTCTGGACGCTGCCTGGCCGCTGCCGAACGTCCTGCCCCAAGCCCTCTGGCTGAGTACCCGGTTCGATCCCGGGCAACTTGCCGCGGATGATTTTCAGCGCAGCGGCATCGAGGCACCGCCGAGCATCCAGCGTTCGGTGGCCAAGCGTAAGGCCGAATTTCTCGCTGGACGCCTGTGTGCCCGGGCCGCCTTGCAGCAACTGCAACGACTGGACTGGGTACCGCCCATTGGCGATGACCGAGCGCCAATCTGGCCCGAACACATCTGCGGATCGATCACCCACAGCAGCGGACGCGCCGCGGCCATCGTCGCCGACAAGCAACACTGGCGTGGCCTGGGAATGGACCTGGAACACCTGCTCAGTGCAGAACGTGCGGCCAAACTGGCGGAGCAGATCCTGACCCCGGCCGAACTGCAGCGCCGCGACCAGTTGCCGGCCGAGCTGCATGCACTGGCGGTAACCCTGACCTTCTCGATCAAGGAAAGCCTGTTCAAGGCCCTGTACCCGCTGGTGCACAAACGCTTCTATTTCGAACACGCCGAAGTCCTGGAATGGTCTGCCGAAGGGCCGGTGCGGATGCGCCTGCTCACCGATCTGTCCGAGGAATGGCAGCACGGCCGCGAACTGCAAGGGCAGTTCGCCGTGCAAGACGATCATCTGCTGAGCCTGGTGGCCATCAAGGCCTGAACCGGAGCCGCCCTCAGCGGGGTTCTTGATGCCGTGGCCAGCTCAGGCTGAAGCAGGCACCGCCCAGGTTCTTGCTCTTGCTGATCAGGGCGCGGCCCTCGTGCCAATGGATGATCCGCCGCACAATCGACAGCCCCAGCCCATGCCCGCCGGAAGCCCGGGTGCGGCTGTCATCCAGGCGCAGGAATGGGGTGAAGATCTTTTCCCAGGCATGTTCCGGCACGCCGGGACCGTCATCTTCCACATCCACCCGGCAGCGCAACTGCCCTACCTGATAGCTGACCGTCACCTGGGACTCGGCATGACGCATGGCGTTGCCCACCAGGTTCTGCAAGGCCCGGTGCAGGTAGCGCGGCTCGGCCTCGACCCACGCACCGTCACATTCGGCGGCAGACAGGCACAGGCCACGCCGGACCTTGAGATTGGCCCGCAGCGGCGCCAGTTCGCTGATCACCTGGTTGATCAGCGCATCCAGGTCGATACGCTGGAAATTCAGGGCCGGCGAGCCCTGCTCCAGGCGGGCGTAGGTAAGCATTTCGTCCACCAGCCGGTCGAGGTCCTGAATGTCGTTGTCCATGCCGTCCAGGTACTTCTGCCGGGCCTGATCGGTGCTCGCCGAAGCAATCATCTCCAGGCCGAAACGCAGCCGCGCCACGGGTGTGCGCAACTCATGGGACACCGCACGTACCAGCTCGCGCTGAATCGCCAGCAGGCGCTGCAAGTGCTCGGCCATGCCATTGAAGGCCGCCGCCAGGCGCCCCACGGAGTCCACGCCACGGGCCGGCACGCGGGTCTCCAGGCTGCCCCTGGCGATCCGCGTGGCCGCCGACTCCAGGCCGCTGAGGCGCCGCTCCAGCTGGCGCACCAATAGATAGACGATCAGGCCGATCAGGCTCAGGCCCAGCACGGCAATCAGCACCAGCCATTGCGGCGGATAGGGATTCATCTGATACAGCGGGCCGATCTCCAGCACCCAGGGCGTGCCCACCAGGCCGGCGAAAACCCGGATCGAATCGCCACCCTTGCCCAGGGCCATCACCGTGTCGCCCTCGGCCACCCGGCGCCGCTGATCCTCGTCCATGTCGGCAGCGTCCAGAGTCGACAACTGCATATCGAAGCCGAACCCCTTGGCTTCCTTGAGTGCAGCCAGACGCTGGGGTTGCTCTGCCACCGGATAACGCACCAGCTCATCCGCCAGCAGGTAGATAGTGGCCCGGGCCAACTGCTCGCTGATCTGCTGGACCTCGGCACTGAGCAGCAGCTGCTCCTTCTCGCTGACCAGGCGATAGACCCGGGCGGCGAAGGGGCCGGTCTGCTCCACCAGCGCCTGGCCGCGCAGCACCCGACCGCGCTGGCTACTGTCCAGGTCGGTCTGGCTGAAGGTCTTGAGACTCAGGGGAATGCCCAGCAAGCGCTCCCACACCGCCAGCGCCCGGCGACGCTCGATCTCGCTCATCGGCTGCAGGTTGTCCGCCATCAGCGAAAAAGTGCCGTGGGCCAGCCGCTCGCGGTACTGCTCGCTGCGCACCTGGTTCAACAGATGCAGGGCCAGGACCCCAAGCAACGCCACGAGGATCAGCGCGGCGCACATACCGCCGTAGATCCGCAGGAAGATCGAGTTCACGAGCGCATGTCGGCGGCGGCTTCGGGAACGAACAGGTAACCCTTGCTGCGAATGGTCTTGATCAGCCGCGGGTGCTCCGGATCGTCACCGATCTTCGGGCGGATGCGCGAGATCCGCACATCGATGGAGCGGTCCTGGCCGTCATAGCCGATGCCGCGCAGGGCGGTGAAGATTTCTTCCCGGGACAGGATCCGCCCGGCATTGGCCACCAGCAGCCACAGCAGGTCGAACTCGGCACTGGTCAATTCGATCCCGGCATCGCTCAGCCACGCCTCGCGCAGGGCATTGTCCACCACCAGCGGGCCGAACTGCAGGCGGCGGTTTTTCTCCACCGCCGGCTCCGGGGCTTCGCTACGGCGCAGCAGGGCCTGGATGCGCGCCAGCAGCAACCGCGGGCGCACCGGCTTGCAGACATAGTCGTCGGCACCCAGGTCCAGGCCCATGATCTGGTCCATGTCATCGGTACGGGCGGTGAGCATGAGGATCACTCCGTCATAACGATCCCGAACCTTGCGGCAGATGCTCAGGCCGTCTTCACCGGGCAGCATCAGGTCGAGGATCACCAGATCCGGCTGCTCGGCAATGATCCTGGCCGCGGCCCGGGCACCGTTGCCCTCGATCGCCACCTGCAGGCCATTGCTTTCGAGATATTCACGGGTCAACTCAGCCAGACGCTGGTCATCCTCGACAATCAGTACCTGCCAGGCTTCCTGTTCCACGCACGACCTCTTCTTGTTCTATTGCCAGTCCACCTTGAGCAGGAAAGCCCCCGTCTTTCTGTCATGAAAAAGGCGGATAACACGCTCTGGGAAAGGTGGCTGGTTTGCCATGGGAAAGGCCGGGAAACCCCGGTCGATCGTTGCCGATTGTAGCAACCGGCACAGGCGCCGACACAAGCGGCTAAAACGACTCGGTCAGGGCGTTTTTTTGTGATAGGGTTCGCGCCCGCAAAAATCCGCCCCAGGCAATTTTCGACGGTAAAAAACAGTGACAAACGGTTCCATCCACTGGTACTGCGGGCTGCGTGAGTTTTACCCAGTCCATACACAATTTACGCACAACCTTATCCACAGGCAGTACGTTGCAATCAGCCCCCCAAACGCATTATCTTGTAGCCCGGCGGCTAAAAATCCCTATATCTAGGGTTTTGCGCAAAAAAACCAAACACAATTCAGCCAAGAAACTCAAGCCCTTTTCTTGCCCCGTTTGGCGGAACCAATCGCTGTTTCAGAAGACCAAGACCGCGCGTGCGGATGGCATCGTTTTCCACCCTGTCCAGGAGAAAGCGGTACGGGTGTTGCAGCAACAAGACTGTCACCCACCAGGAATAAGGTGCCGAGCCCCGGCTCGGCACCCATGACTTCGGCATGGAAGCGGCGCCTATAGCCCCCTTCCTGAACTGTCCCGAAGTCGTTATGCCCGGCCTCTGCCGGCTGTAGTGCTTCAGGACGGAACGGTGGGCACCCAAACGGTGCCCAAACAAACATAGAGAACGTGGAGACACCCATGCAAACCGACACAACTCGCGAGAACTCGCAGGCCAATGCGCCGCAGGCCGCCGATTCCACTCAGGATCTGTCTGCTACCGCACCTGGCCAATTGCGCGTGATCAAGCGTAACGGCACTGTCGTTCCTTATACCGATGACAAGATCACCGTCGCGATCACCAAAGCGTTCCTCGCAGTTGAAGGCGGCACCGCCGCTGCCTCGTCGCGAATCCACGACACTGTGGCGCGCCTGACCGAACAGGTCACCGCAACCTTCAAGCGTCGCATGCCTTCGGGCGGCACCATCCACATCGAAGAGATCCAGGACCAGGTCGAACTGGCCCTGATGCGCGCAGGCGAGCAGAAAGTCGCCCGCGACTACGTGATCTACCGTGACTCCCGCGCCAAGGAACGGGCTACCCGCTCCACCAGCGAAGAGCCGGTACAAGCCCACCCTTCGATCCGCATCACCCGCACCGATGGCAGCTTCGCACCCCTGGACATGGGCCGCCTGAACACCATCGTCAGCGAAGCCTGCGAAGGCCTGGAAGAAGTCGACGGCGACCTGATCCAGCGCGAAACCCTGAAGAACCTCTACGACGGCGTGGCACTCAAAGACGTCAACACCGCCCTGGTGATGACCGCCCGCACCCTGGTCGAGCGCGAGCCGAACTACTCGTTCGTGACTGCCCGCCTGCTGATGGACACCCTGCGTGCCGAAGGCCTGGGCTTCCTTGAAGTAGCCGAAAGCGCCACCCACCACGAAATGGCCGACCTGTACGCCAAGGCGCTGCCGGCCTACGTCGCCAAGGGTATCGAGTTCGAATTGCTGAACCCGGTACTGGCTGAGTTCGATCTGGAAAAACTCGGCAAGGCGATCAACCACGAGCGCGACCAGCAGTTCACCTATCTGGGCCTGCAGACCCTGTACGACCGCTACTTCATCCACAAGGATGGCGTGCGTTTCGAACTGCCACAGATCTTCTTCATGCGCGTGGCCATGGGCCTGGCAATCGAAGAGAAACAGCGTGAAGACCGCGCCATCGAGTTCTACAACCTGCTGTCGTCCTTCGACTACATGGCTTCGACCCCGACCCTGTTCAACGCCGGCACCCTGCGTCCACAGCTGTCGAGCTGCTACCTGACCACCGTTCCGGACGACCTGTCGGGCATCTACGGCGCCATCCATGACAACGCCATGCTGTCGAAATTCGCCGGCGGCCTGGGCAACGACTGGACTCCGGTACGTGCACTGGGCTCCTACATCAAGGGCACCAACGGCAAGTCCCAGGGCGTCGTACCCTTCCTGAAAGTGGTCAACGACACCGCGGTAGCCGTGAACCAGGGTGGCAAGCGCAAGGGCGCTGTCTGTGCCTACCTGGAAACCTGGCACATGGACATCGAAGAGTTCATCGAGCTGCGCAAGAACACCGGTGATGACCGCCGTCGTACCCACGACATGAACACCGCCAACTGGATCCCCGACCTGTTCATGAAGCGCGTCTTCGATGACGGCAAGTGGACCCTGTTCTCGCCATCGGAAGTGCCTGATCTGCACGACCTGACCGGCAAGGCCTTCGAAGAGCGCTACGAGTACTACGAAGCCCTGACCGAGTACAACAAGATCAAGCTGTTCAAGACCGTCCAGGCCAAAGACCTGTGGCGCAAGATGCTGTCCATGCTCTTCGAGACCGGCCACCCATGGCTGACCTTCAAGGACCCGTGCAACCTGCGCAGCCCGCAGCAGCACGTGGGCGTGGTCCACAGCTCGAACCTGTGCACCGAGATCACCTTGAACACCAACAAGGACGAGATCGCCGTTTGCAACCTGGGCTCGATCAACCTGCCGAACCACATCGTCGACGGCAAGCTGGACACCGCCAAGCTGCAACGCACCGTGAACACCGCCGTGCGCATGCTCGACAACGTGATCGACATCAACTACTACTCGGTGCCGCAAGCGAAGAACTCCAACTTCAAGCACCGTCCAGTCGGACTGGGCATCATGGGCTTCCAGGATGCGCTGTACCTGCAGCACATCGCCTACGGCTCCGATGCCGCCGTCGAGTTCGCCGACAAGTCCATGGAAGCGGTCAGCTACTATGCGATCCAGGCTTCCTGCGACCTGGCCGATGAGCGCGGTGCCTACGAGACCTTCCAGGGCTCGCTGTGGTCCAAGGGCATCCTGCCGCTGGATTCGCAACAGATCCTGATCGAAGCCCGTGGCCAGAAGTACATCGATGTGGACCTCAACGAGTCCCTGGACTGGGCACCGGTTCGCGCCCGTGTACAGAAAGGCATTCGTAACTCCAACATCATGGCCATCGCACCGACCGCCACCATCGCCAACATCACCGGCGTGTCGCAGTCGATCGAACCGACCTATCAGAACCTCTATGTGAAATCCAACCTGTCGGGCGAATTCACCGTGATCAACCCGTACCTGGTTCGCGACCTGAAGGCTCGCGGCCTGTGGGACTCGGTCATGATCAACGACCTGAAGTACTACGACGGTTCGGTACAGCAGATCGAGCGCATCCCGCAGGAGCTCAAGGAGCTCTACGCGACTGCCTTCGAAGTGGAAACCAAGTGGATCGTCGACGCCGCCAGCCGTCGCCAGAAGTGGATCGACCAGGCTCAGTCGCTGAACTTGTACATCGCCGGCGCTTCGGGCAAGAAGCTGGACGTGACCTACCGCATGGCTTGGTACCGTGGCCTGAAAACCACCTACTACCTCCGCGCCCTAGCCGCCACCAGCACCGAGAAGTCCACCATCAACACCGGCAAGCTGAACGCTGTTTCCAGCGGCGGCAACCACGGTGACGACTCGGTCCTCGCGGCGCCAGCCGGTCCAGCTCCAGTACCTAAGGCTTGCGCCATCGACGAGCCGGATTGCGAAGCTTGCCAATAAGCTGAGCTGACAGGCGCCTATGGCGCCTGTGCCAACCCCCGATAGGCCTCCGGCTTATCGGGGGTTTTCTTTTGCCCGCAACAAAGCTGCAGGAGCCTGCTTGCCAGCGAAGAGGCCCGAAGCCTTGCACTGCACCGAGAGCGCCTTCACTGGCAAGCCAGCCCCTGCGGCAGCGGTCCTTGCAGAGCGAACAGCACTATCGAACAGGCACAAAAAAGCCCCTCGAGGAGGGGCTTTTCGTAAAGCGCTTCAGCCAACCAGCATCAGGTCATCTGGATGATGGTCTGCATGATGGTGCTCTGGGTGGAGATGGTCTTGGCGTTCGCCTGATAGTTGCTCTGGGCCTTGATCAGGTTGACCAGTTCGTTGGTCAGGTTGACGTTGGACTCTTCCAGGGAGTTGGACTGAATCGCCCCCAGGGTGCCGGTCTTCGGTGCGTCATAACCAGGGATACCGGACGCATAAGTCTCTTTCCACTGAGTGCCGCCTACTGGCTGCAGGCCCTGCTCGTTGGTGAAGCTGGCCAGGGAAATCTGACCGATCGGCTTGGTCTGCTCGTTGCTGAAGTTGGCCAGCATCACACCGGTGCCATCAATGGTCAGGCTGCTGATCTGCCCCGTGGAGTAACCATTCTGCGCGATCACCGAGCGAGTGCTTTCGCCAAACACCGAACCGGTTTTGGTCATGTCGATGCTGACACCGTTAGGTGCAGCCTTGGCGCCATTGGGAGTGAACACGCCGTTAGTGACGGTACCCGGGGTCCAGGCCGCAGCCGACATGACAATGTTGTTGCCGGTCACGGTGAATTGGCTGGAGGTTGCCGGAGTCGGAGCCACAACAGACTTCAACTTGCCCGACGAGTCGAAGGTGATGGTGATCGGCGACTGGTTGGCCATGCTGAACGCGGTGCCGTCAGGGTTGCGACCATCGATCAGCGTGTAGGTTTGCCACTCGTTGGCGTTCGGCGTCTTGATCATGTACTGATCCATGACGTGCTTGTTGCCCTGGGTGTCATACACAGGCGTGCTGAACTGCTTGGTGTAGGTGGTGTTGTCGGTCGGATTGAACACATAGGCCGGAGAGGTAGCACCCACATTGATCGGCGTCGAATCGGAGTTCAGGTTGATCGTAGAGGAAATCGCGTCGGTTGGCTTTGGCGCCAGGTTCGAAGTATCGATCCGCAGGTCGGTCAGCACACCGTTGATGATCTTGCCGTTGGCATCGACCGCATAACCTTGCAGACGGGCAGTGCCATCGCTGTTGGTGATGTAGCCTTCCTTGTCGGTCTTGAAGGTACCGGCACGGGTGTAGGTCAGCGAGCCATTGGTGCTCAGCACGAAGAAGCCCTGGCCCTGGATGCCCATGTCCAACACATTACCGGTGTTGTTGATATCACCGTTGGTGAACTGCTGGGAAACGTTGGCCAGGCGCACACCATTACCAATCACCTGGGTGCCGCTGCCCAGCTTGGTGGCCGAATAGACGTCGGCGAATTCCGCACGGGAGGATTTGAAGCCGGTGGTAGCGACGTTGGCGATGTTGTTGCCGGTAACGTCCAGCTGTTTGTTGGCAGCGTAGAGACCGCTAAGGCCGATATTGAAAGACATATTCCACTCCTTGTGCCGGTTAGTCGGCTCTAGATACCAATGGTTTGTACTTTGGACAGGGCAATCGGGCTGCTCATGCCGGCGAGGTTCAACATCAACTCGCCGCCGGTCTGGCTGATGGTCACGCTATTGACCGTGGCTGGCAGGTAGGTGATCAGATCGGTGCCCTTGCCATCGATGGTGGTGCTGGCCTTGAAGGTGTAGTTGCCTGGATCCGCCTTGGTGCCGTCGGTCTTGGTGCCGTCCCAGACAAAGCTGGCGTTGCCGGCCTTCTGGCTGCCCATGTCGATGGTCTTGACGGTATTGCCGTCCTTGTCGGTGACGGTCACGGTGACCGAGTTCACGCTGGATGGCACGGTGACCGAACCGGTCATGCTCTTGCTGGTGTCGACCTGGGTGGTACCGGTCTGCACGATGACCGAGCGCCCCACCAGGGACGAAGCCTGCAAGGCCTGGGAAGACTTGTAGTTACCCGTGATCGCGTTCACCGAGGAGTTGAGGGTAGTGATGCCTTCCAGGGTGGAGAACTGCGCCAACTGGGCAACGAACGCACTGTTGTCCTGCGGATCCAGTGGGTTCTGGTTGTTCAGTTGGGTTACCAGCAACTTGAGGAATGCGTCCTTGCCCAGGCTCTGCTTGCCGGTGGCGCTGTTGGTCGCCGCGGCCAGGCCGTCAGCACTGGTGTTGGCCGTCTTTTTCGACGAATTCGCCAGGATATCCTTGAGGGATGGGGCGTTGGTGGTATCAGTCACGCTCATGTTCTTCGCCCCTTATCACTGACCCAGGGTCAGGACTTTCTGCATCATGGTTTTGGCGGTGTTCATCATTTCGGCGTTGGTCTGAAACGAACGGCTGGCAGAAATCATGTCGGCCATTTCTTCCACCACGTTGACGTTGGGGTAGTAAACATAACCCTTGGCATCGGCGGCGGGATGGTTCGGCTCGTAGCGGGCTTCGAGGTTGCTCTGGTCTTCGACCACACCCAGCACCTGCACGCCCTGGCCGGCGGCGTCCTGGTTCTGGAACAGCGAGTCGCTGCCGCCGCTTTGCGCGCCCTGGAACATGGTGGCAAACACCGGGTGACGAGCGCGGTAGGTCTGGTCGATGCTCGATGACACGCTCTCGGCGTTGGCGATGTTACTGGCGACGGTGTTCAGACGGGTGGTCTGGGCGCTCATGCCACTACCGGCAATATTGAAAACACTGGCGAGGGACATGGATTACTCTCCGCGCAGGGCTGCTACCAGCCCTTTGAATTTGCTGTTGAGCAGCGTGAAGCTGGCCTGGAAATCCACCGAGTTCTGCGCGTAGCTCGATTGCTCCAGCTGGGCGTCCACGGTGTTCTGATCGATCGACGGTTGCATCGGGGTGCGATACAGCAGCGATTCATCACCACTGCTCAAGCCCTGGGCTTCGATATGCCGGTTGTTGGTCATGTTCAACGCGAAGGTACCGTTCTGGGCCTTCTGATTCTGCTCGGCAAGCACGGCAGAGAAGTCCAGGTCCCGAGCCTTGTAGTTCGGGGTATCGGCGTTGGCGATGTTGTTGGCCAGAACTTCGGCACGCTTGGCGCGAAAGCCAAGGGCCTGTTCGTGGATACCGAGCGCTTTATCGAAGCTGATGCTCATGGCGAAAACCTTTGGGTGACCTGATTTTTCGTAACTCGGATATAGCAAGCTGCGTGCCAAGTCATCAAACCCCGTATTTCAAGGGTTTGCCGGCGACGGCAAGGCGGCAATGCCAGAAAAGCGGCAATGGATTTCCGCGAAACACCGGCAAAGCGGCAACCACCCTGCCGCTTTCAGCCAGGCGCGCCAGATAATTGCAGGCACAAAAAAGGAGGCCCAATGGCCTCCCTTTTCGGTACGACGATCTGCTGGCTACTTGGCCTGGTAGATGATGCCCGGACTGCATTGCACCATCTGATAATGATCCGGCAGCCCATTGAGGGCTTCGGAAGCCCCCAGGAACAGGTAGCCGCCAGGCTTCAGGGTGCTATGAATGCGCATCAGGATGTCCTTCTTGACCTCCGCCGAGAAGTAGATCAACACATTGCGACAGAACACGATATCGAACTTGCCGAGACTGGCGTAGCTGTCCAGCAGGTTGAACGAGCGGAACTCCACGCGGCTCTTGATCGGCGCCTTGACCACCCAGCGCCCCGGCCCCTTGGGGTCGAAGTAACGCTGCAGGCGCTCGGCCGACAGGCCACGCCCAATTGCCAGGCTGTCATATTCACCGGTCTTGCAGTTGTTGAGCATGGTCCCGGACAGATCGGTGGCAACGATCTGCACCCCCATCTTCAACTGCCCCATGTTGCTACGCTCGAACTCATCGATGGACATCGACAGCGAGTAGGGCTCCTGCCCCGACGAACAGGCCGCCGACCAGATGCGCAAGCGCTGGTTGGGGCTGGCCTTGATGGCTTCGGGTAGCACCTTGTTCTTCAACACCTCGAATGGGTAGGTGTCGCGAAACCACAGGGTTTCGTTGGTCGTCATGGCATCCACGACCATCTCGCGCAAACCACTGCGGGGCTGGGTCTGAATCCGCTGGACCAGCTCACCCAAGGTTTTTATCCCTTGCTGCTCCATCAGTTTGTTGAGACGGCTCGAGACTAGATATTGCTTATTTTCCCCGAGCAAAATACCACAGGCTTTTTCCAGGAAGACCCGGAACTGTTCAAAATCCAAATTACCCGTAGACAATGCTGCCGCCTCTTAAATCTTATGTCCGCCAGGGCGAGTGCCCTTAGCTGTGATCTGCTGCTTTGATCCGGTCGACTACCCGGGATGCCAGGTCATCAGGGCGGAACTTGGCAAGAAAGTCATCGGCACCGACCTTCTTCACCATCGCCTGATTGAACACCCCTGACAACGAAGTATGCAGGATGATATGCAGCTTTTGCATGCGTGGATCATTACGTATCTCGGCCGTGAGGGTGTAACCGTCCATTTCGGGCATTTCGATGTCGGAAATCATCATGAGGAATTCCTCTTCCGGCTTCTTGCCCTCGTCCACCAGCTTGCGCAAGTAATCCAGCGCTTGCCGGCCATCATTCAATGCCACTACCTCGACACCTACGGTTTGCAGGCACCGAGTGACCTGCTTGCGTGCCACCGACGAGTCATCGACGGTCAGCACCCGCAGGGAAACAGCCTTGTGCTGGGTTTCGACATCCACCACTCCTGCCGAGATCGCCTCCGAGGTCGGCGCTACTTCCGCCAGGATCTTCTCCACGTCGATGATTTCCACCAACTGGTTGTCCACCCGAGTGACCGCCGTCAGGTAGTGATCGCGTCCGGTCCCCTTGGGCGGCGGATGGATCTCTTCCCAGTTCATGTTGACGATGCGCTCCACCGAGCGCACCAGGAAACCCTGGGTCTTGGTGTTGTACTCAGTGATGATGACGAACGGATTGCTCTGGTCCTGCAGGCCACCAGAACCCGTAGCCATTGCCAGATCCAGAATCGGAATGGTCGCCCCTCGTATATTCGCGACACCGCACACCACAGGACTGGATTTGGGCATCAGGGTCAGCTTAGGGCATTGCAGCACCTCGCGAACCTTGAATACGTTGATCCCGTAGAGCTGCCCACCGTCCAGACGGAACAGCAACAACTCTAGTCGATTCTGCCCAACCAATTGCGTGCGCTGGTTCACCGAATCCATTACACCAGCCATGCCCAGACTCCCCAAAGCTTTAAGATCCGACGCACGCTCATTGCTAAACGGCACGGCGCTTGCTTTTTAACTGTTATGAACGCCAAAACGACATTTTTCCGACGCCTGACATCCCGCTACCGCACTTTGCTGTGCGGGCTGTCGGCTCTGTGCATTTTAAACCCCGGCAACCCTGCCGTTGCTGATTCGGTCACCCTGCCTGATCTTCTTATCGGCGTCACTCAAGGGTTTCTTGAATTCACGGTAGAAGACTACCTGGCCACCAGTCAAACGGAAGGTCGCTATGAAATCCAGGTCAACCAGTTGGACCCTCGCATGCGCATGCCCAATTGCGACAAGGAATTGACAGCCAACCTGGAAAGCCCGGCCCAACCGCTGGGGCGAGTCACCGTCAAAGTGCGCTGCGAAGGCGCCTCGCCATGGACGGTATTCGTGCCGGCGCAGGTCAAGCTGTTTCGCGAGGTGGTCACCACTGCACGCCCGCTCAAGCGCGCCGGCATCATCGAACCGGAAGACGTGGTGCTGCGCGAACGGGACATCAGCCAGAACAATCAGGGCTACCTCACCTCAGTGGACCAAGCCATTGGTCAGAAACTTGTCCGACCAATGGTCGCCGACCAGCTCGTTACCCTGGCCCATCTGGAGCAGGCGGAAGTCGTGCGCAAGGGCGATCAAGTGGTGATATCGGCACGCAGCGGCACGTTGAATGTGCGAATGCCGGGCGAGGCGCTGTCCAACGGCGGCATGAGCGAACAGATCCGGGTCAAGAACCTCAATTCGCAACGGGTGATCAAGGCCCGCATCACGGCGCCAGGGCAAGTGGAAGTGGCCATGTAGATAGCTGGCGCTCAACCCGTGCGTTCCCTAAACTGTGGCCGATAAAGGGTCGCAGATACCTGACTTGGTTTGTCGACAATCGAGCCTAAAGTTTTTCAGGGTATGGCCGAAAACATGGCAAGCGTCCAAATACCCAGAGGTTTACTTCATCATGGTCATCGACTTCAGCCGTTTAAACAGCTCCCCTTCACTGACAGGCAGTACGCGTACCAGCACCAGCAAGGAAACCGGTGATGCCGGCAAATCCACGCCGCTGACAACCGCCGCCGAGACCAGCAAAAGCGGGGAATCGGTACACCTGAGCAATGAGGCTCAACAGTTGCAGAAAGTCACTGACAAGCTGCGCGATCAGCCTGCCGTCGACAAAGCCCGGGTGGCCGAGTTGAAGCAAGCGATTGCCGATGGCAGCTATAAGGTCGACAGCAACCGCGTAGCCAGCAAACTGCTCAACTTCGAAGCCCAGCGCTAGCCCCAGGCTTGCGCCAGGCTTTTGGACGCTTAATCCCCAAGGCCAGCCATGCACGACACCAACCTACTGCAATTGATCAACGATGACCTTGCTCCAGCGCAACACTTGCTGGAGCTGCTACGCGCCGAGTCTATCGCCCTCCATGGCCGCGACATGCCGCTGCTGGAAGATATCCTGGCGCAGAAGCAAGCCTTGGTCATCTTGCTGGAACAGCATGGCCGTAAGCGCACGCAAATTCTTGCCAGCCTGAACCTGCCGACCAACCGCGAGGGGCTCGAGCAACTGGCCAGCCACTCCAGCCTGGGCGCGCAATTGCTCGAACAGAGCAATGTCCTGACCCAATTGCTTGCCGAGTGCCAAGCTGCCAACGAGCTCAATGGTCGCTCGATCCAGATCCAACAGGCCACCACCGCCAACCAGCTGAAAATCCTCAATGGTGGCGAACCTCCTGCCCTATACGACGCCCGCGGCTCTACCTCAATGCTTGCGAAGCCACGCCCACTCAGTCAGGCTTAAACCCAAAAAATGAGCGCGCGCTACCAAGCCGTGAAACATGCTGGCAAAATGCCGGCTCCTGCGTGTAGTTGTATTTTGTCTGGAGATTGATGAACCGTGTTCAACGCCTCAAATGCGGAAGATACTCCGCAGCCACCCAAGGTGCTCACCACTGCGTTGGAGATCTCTTCCAACCTGCGGTTGCTGCAAGAGAGCCATGACCCGCTGATCATCACTTTCCACGAGCGTAGCCAGCGCTTCCAAAGCTATCTGGTGGAAGTGGACCGCGATAACAACATGATCGCCCTCGACGAAATGATCCCCCGCGACGGTGAACGCTTCCTGCTCGCAGGCGAACCGTTTCGCGTTGAAGGCTTTCATGAAGGCGTACGCATCGCCTGGGAAAGCAACGGCTTGCCCACCCTCGACGAATCCAACGGCGGCCGCTGCTACCGCACCACCCTGCCGGACGAAGTGGTCTACCACCAGCGCCGCAACGCCTTTCGTGCCGCCCTGAAGCTGGCACAACTGGTAGACATCGAACTGAGCGGCGAAAAACTCAAATCACCCCTCAGCGGCAAGCTGCTGGACATTTCCGCCACCGGCTGCAAATTGCGTTTCGACGGCGATATTTCCTCACGCCTGCAACTGGGCCAGGTTTACGAGCGCTTTATCGCCGCCCTGCCCTTCGGCAGCATGACGGCCCCGGTGGAACTGCGTTACCTGCACCACGAAGAACGTATCGACACCACCTTTGCTGGCGTACGCTTCCACAACATGAGCGGCCTGGTACAGCGCCAGGTCGAACGCTTCGTCTATCAACTGCAGCGCGAAGCTCGGCGCTTCGATAAAGACGACCTCTGATTCAAAGGCATCAATGAAACGGGCAGTGCCTTGCGGCAACTGCCCGTTTTTTTTGCTGCTAAGGCCTGGCCCCGCTGAGGTGTTCCCGGGCGCACTCCTCGGCAGGCGGTTCGTCCGCAGCCTGCGGGGTATCCGGTACAGGCTCATCAGGCGCAGCTTCCGGCGCGGGCGCGCTCTGCATCTGGTCCTGAACCACCTGTTCGTCAACCCGCGGGTCCAGAGCCGCCACCAACGGTGAACTGGACATGCTGTCCGGCATCGCCACGTGATGCAGTGGCGCATCGTCGACCTGATGCAGATTGGTCACGGCCTTCGGCCGAATCCGCCAGACCAGCACCAGGGCAAAGAAACTGAAGAAGGCGTAGAGCATTTGGCTACCGAACAACTTCATCAGCACCCCTGCCGCCAACGGACCAATACTCGCACCCACGCCATAGGTCACCAGCAGCATCGCCGTCAGCGAGACCCGTCGATCCCCTTCCACATGGTCATTGGAGAACGCCACCGCCAGTGGATAGAGACAGAACTGCACCAGGGAACACAGGAAGCCCAGAACAAACAGGACCTCCAGCGGCACCGAAGGCAGGATCGCCAGGGGCAAGGCCACCACCGCCAGGAACAAGGCAAAACAGCGGATCAGCAGCGCCCTGTCATAGCGGTCGGACAGCCAGCCCAGCGGCCACTGCACCACCAGCCCGGCGAAAATGCAGCTACCCATGAACAGACCCACCTGCTCGGTGCTCAAGCCCTGCTGCGAGGCATAGAGCGGCGCCAGACCGTAGAACGAACCGACGATCAGCCCCGACCCCAGTACCGTGCTTAGCGATTGCGGTACACGCTTGATAAAGAAGCGCGGCTCCATAGGTGCTGGGCGCAAGGGTGCCGGGTGAATGCGTCGGGTCATGGCCACCGGCACCAGGCACAGGGCAAAGCACAGCGCCACCAGCATCAACAGCTCCAGGCCCAGGGCCGGGTGCATGACCAGTATCAACTGCCCCAGCACCAGGCCCAGGTAAGAGGCAATCATGTAGCCGCTGAACACCAGCCCGCGCTGCTTGGCGTCGGCCTGCTCATTGAGCCAGCTTTCGATGACCATGTACTGGCACATCATCCCCAGGCCCACGATCATCCGCAGCACCAGCCAGGCCGGCAACCAGTCCACCAGGCCGTGGCCCAGCACTGCCGCGCCGACAATCCCGGCACAGGTGGCGTAGGCACGGATATGCCCGACCCGGGCAATCAGTCGGTGCCCCAGCTTGCCCCCCAAAACCAGGCCGAAATAGTTGGCCGCCATCAAGGCCCCCACCCACAGCCCGTCGACATGATCGGCGGCCAGGCGCAGGGCCAGATAAGTGCTGAGCAGGCCAGAGCCGATCAGCATCATCAGCGACGCGAAATAAAGCGCTCGAAAGGATTTCCAGATTTGGCGCATCGGCGTTCCGAGCGGCTCCTTGAATGAGGTATCGAGCCCCGGCAAACCAGGGCCCGACCAGCGACGGTTCGGTTATGCCTGGGCCGCTAACACACGCCGTTCCCAGGGAGTAATTTCATCAAAGAAACTGGTCAACTCCATGGTCTTCGAAGCGATGTAGCCTTCGATGAACTCGTTGCCGAACAGTTCCTTGGCCAACTGGCTACGTTTCAGACGCTCCAGGGCCGCATGCAAGGTACAGGGCAACGAAAGATTGTCCGGCACTTCGAACTCACCCTGGATGGCAGCGGTTGGCTCCAACTCGTTCTCGATGCCATGCAAACCTGCTGCCAGGCTCGCGGCGATCGCCAGATAAGGATTGGCGTCCGCCCCCGGCAGACGATTTTCCACCCGTCGCGCCACCGGTGAACTGGCCGGAATCCGCAGGCCAGCGGCCCGGTTGTCGTGGGACCAGCACGCATTGTTCGGCGAAGCGTAAGGATGACACAAGCGCTGATAGGAGTTCACATTGGGGGCGAACAAGGCGGTGAAGTCGGCGAGGCCGGCCTGCAGGCCGCCAATGAAATGCCGGAACATCGCCGTAGGTTGCCCTGCGTCGTCACTGAAAACGTTACGGCCGTTACCCATCTCCACCAGGCTCTGGTGTATATGCATCGAGCTGCCCGGCGTGTGAGCCAAGGGCTTGGCCATGCAGACCACGATCAGGCCGTGCTTGAGCGCCACCTCCTTGAGCAGGTGCTTGAACAGGAAGGTCTGGTCCGCCAACAACAGCGGGTCACCGTGCAACAGGTTGATTTCGAACTGGCTGACGCCCATCTCGTGCATGAAGGTATCGCGGGGCAGGCCCAGGGCGGCCATGCCTTCGTAAACCTCCTTGAAGAATGGCCGCAGACCATTGTTGGAACTCACGCTGAACGCCGAATAGCCTTCCTCCCGGCGCCCATCCAGGCCGACCGGCGGCCGGAAGGGCTGCGCTGGATCGTCATTGGCCGCGAACACGAAGAACTCGAGCTCGGTGGCCACCACCGGCGCCAGGCCCAGGGCGGCATAACGGGCAATTACCTGCTTGAGCTGCCCACGAGTGGAAAGCCGCGAACTCTCGCCGCTGAGCTCATCGGCGTCACAGATGGCCAGCGCTCTGGGCGTTTCGCTCCAGGGCAGGCGGTGGATCTGCCGGGGGTCGGCATTGAGCGCCAGGTCGCCGTCGTCGCTGCCGTAGAAACGTGCTGGCGGATAACCGCCCATGATGCATTGCAGCAGCACCCCCCGCGCCATCTGCAAGCGCCGCCCTTCGAGGAACCCCTCGGCGGTCATTACCTTGCCCCGCGGCACGCCATTCAGATCCGCGGTGACACATTCGATCTCATCAATGCCCGTCAATCGCTCGGCGAGTGAACTGTGGCCATCGGTTGTCATGACTCAATCCTTGTTGTTATACGAGCCGCGAACGGCGACCCGTACAAAATACGCACCACCCGTTCAGGATTTCAAGCAGGCGCGAGTAAAATCCCCGGCCCAGCCCCCACTGGCGGGGCAAGCAGGCCGCCAGCCTTGTTACAGGTCCATGGTGTCCATCAATCAGGACAAGGGAGTAGGCTCGGCACGTCGCCACGCCAACTTGAGGGAGCGCCCATGCTGGGAAGCCTTGCCGATATTGATTTGCGGATGCTGCGGGTGTTCTGCGCCATCGTTGATGCCGGCGGGTTCACCGCAGCCCAGGCACGGCTCAACACCAGCCTGTCGCGACTGAGCGTGGTGGTCCGGGACCTAGAGGAGCGTCTGGGCTACTCCCTGTGCAGGCGCGGCAGCAGCGGATTTCAGCTGACCGATCAGGGCCAGGAGCTGTTCGAGGCAGCACAGTTGCTGTTCGCCGACATCGAACGCTTTCGCCAGCACGCCAACCGCATCGGCCCCATCAGCCGCGAGCAGCTGCAGATCGGCAGTGTCGACAGCCTGATCAGCCTGCCCTATGCCCCCCTGTCCCTGGCCCTGGGCCATTTGCGCCGGCGCCTGCCCCAGGTACGGCCGAACCTGCACCTGATGCGCCCCGACGAACTGGAACAGGCCGTGCTCGATGAACGCCTGCACCTGGCCATCGGCGCTTTCCACCATCAACTGTCGGGGTTGCACTATCAGCACCTGTTCGAGGAGGAACAGAACCTCTACTGTGCCAACGGCCATCCGCTGTTCCCGCGCACCGACGAAACACTGACCCTGGAAGATATCTGCGCCGCCGACTATGTGAGCCGGGGCTACATGGCGGAGCACCAGCGCCCCCATGACCTGCACTTCAACCAGAGCGTCAGCGCCTACGCCATGGAGGCCATCGCCACGCTGATTTTCTCCGGCACCTACCTGGGTTACCTGCCCAGCCACTATGCGGCGGCCTGGGTGGCCAAGGGCCAACTGCGCGCCTTGCTACCCGAGCGCCTGGCCTACCGCTCGCACTTTCACTGCATCACCCGCCAGGGCCAGGAACCCAAGGTCGCACTGGCAACCTTTCTGGAATGCCTGGCTCTGGCCGGGCGGCAACTAGGCGAGGCACACCTTCAACCACTCGCGGCTCAGGGCAAGTAGAGCTTGAACAACCCGCCGCCCAATGGTCCGCCGTTGCTGATCCGAGTGTGGCCGCACACGCCATTGCGCTGATGCAATTCGGCAATGCGCCCGGCAAAGTACAGGCCCAGCCCGGTGCTGCCGCTGCTTTGATTGATGCCCTGCACATAGTCGGCCTGACGCTCGATCATCCCTTGGGGATAGCCTTCGCCATCGTCGTTGATGGACAGCACCACCTGCCCTTCCTCATCACTGACGCTGATCAGCAGGGCATGACGTGCATGGCGAATGGAATTGTTGATGCAATTGGCCAATACCGAGGCGATCAGCTCACGATCGAAGAACCCCAGGGGGCTCAGCGGATCGACTTCATAGGCGGCGGAAATGCCACGGCTCTTGAACACGTCCTGGTGACTCACCAGTTGCGCTTCGATGAAGTCATCCAGTTCGTGGTAGGCCGGCTGCAACGGCAGCTGGTTGATCCCCAGCTTGTACAGCCCCAGCAGTTGCACCAGCATGCCGTTGAGGTGGGCGAACTGATAGTCGATCACCCCCTGCTCTGGCGCATTCTGCTGCTCGGGCAAGCGCGCCAGCCACTGGGCGTGAGCCTGCATCAGCATGGCCAGGGAGTTCTTCATGTCATGTACGGTGGAGGCGATCACCGTGGAAAAGTCGAGCGCCTGTTGCTTTTCGATCATTGGCCAAACGCCTTGCTTCGCAGCTTCTGATAGCGCGGATAACGCGCGTCGGTATCGGGCATCATGCCCACCAATTTAAGGCACGCCCGGCATTCTTCCAGGAGTGCCGCGTCCGGATTGGCGTCGGCGCCGTGCAGCAGCGACTGGGCCATGTTCAGGGCAATACTGATGTTCTTCGGTTGCATGGCCAGGGCCTTGCGGAACAACTCCCGCGCTTCCACGAGGTTGCCGCCCTTGTAGCTGCGCACGCCCTGACGGTTGATATCGGCGGCGGCATTGGAAGAACTGAGGATAGTCGGGTCGTCAGTCAGCTTGGCGATGTTCTGCATGACCTTCGGATCGTCACCATAGATCTCCGCACAGTTCTTGAGCATCGAAGCACCGGCACTGGCCTGCCCCAGCATCTGCAGTTGCTTGGCCACCAGCAGCGCTGCTTCGGGACTCATGAACTGCTCCATGCCGTCCAGGCGCAGCAACGCCTGCTCGGTGAGTTTCTCTGCGGTCTCGGCATCATTGAGCAACAGGCTCGTGGCCTTCATCAGCCGCGCGCGAATCTGCAGGCCCGGGTCAGTAGGATTCTCCTTGGCCACGGCACTCAGGGTCTGGTTGATTTCCAGCCGGGTGCGCGTGTCCAGGCCCCTCTCGCTGCCCTTGCTGATCAGGGCATGGGCCAGCCCGAGGTTGCTTTCCGGGTCCTTGAAACGCGACTGCGCGCCCTGGGACACCGCCTGGCGATAGGCCCGGGAGGCACTGTCAAAGTCTTCGTTGGCCATGGCCAGCTTGCCCAGCAATGCCTGGCGCCGCACGGCCAGGGGAGAAAGGCGCACCGCCTCTTCCAGCACGTTCTGGGCCCGCTGGGTATCGCCTTCGGCTACCAACACCTCTGCCAGCCCGTCGTAGAGGCCCGGCATCATCGGAAAGGCCTTCAAGGCCTTTTCATAGACCGCTTTGGCCTCGCCAACCTGCCCGCGCTTGAACAGCAGGCGCCCCAGCCCGACATAAGCCCAGGGCAGCGGCCGGTCCGCCAGGATGCTGTTGTACAGGCGCTCCAGGGCCTCGTTCTGATGCATGTCGCGCAGGGCATCGGCGCGGTAGCGCAGGCACAACGGCGCGTAACGCGGGTCCTGCTTGCACAGGGCGATGCAGGCGTTGAGCACCTCCACCGGCTTGCCCCGGTCAAGGGCCTGGAGAATGGGTTTGAGCAACGTCTTGCGCTGCTGCAGGCGCTCCAGGCGCTGGGCCAGACCGGAGCGGTTGAAAGGCTTGGTCAGGTAGGCATCGGGCTCATGCTCCAGGGCACTGAGCACCATGGCCTGGCTGCTCTCGGCGGTGACCATGAGGAACACGCTCTCATGGCTGATGAGCTTTTCCAGCATCAGGTCTTCGAGCACCTGCTGGCCGTTTTTCTTGCCGTCGCCCAGGTGATAGTCCTGGAGGATGAAGTCATAGCGCTTCTGCGCGCACATGCGCAGGGCCTGCTCGCCAGTGTCGGCGGTGTCTACATCCTTGACGCCCAGCTCACGCAGCATCGAACGCACCGAACTGCGGAAGTCCGAGAAATCATCGACGATCAAAAAGCTCTTTTGGTGGTACGCCAGCATCGAAGATTCCAGGCAAGTAAGAAGATCAATCCAAAGACAGCAGGACCCACCCGGCTTCGCAGCCTGTTTTTGGCGCGCAGATAATAGCTGCTGGCCACGGGCTATCAAGCACTTTCCGGTCGGCCTGTGATCCAGGCCGCCACTTGGGAACACAATTGTCCACTGAGGTTATCGGCCGGATTACGCATTCCCTTATAGCCGACGGGCGGCATTTCACCGCGGATTACACAAGTCTCGACCAGCCCGTGTACTCAGCCGTAAAAGAGGCCCGTTTGCACGCTCAAACCTTGGATTCTGAAACATCACCTGATAGCGTGCTGCGCCTCACAGCCTCGATCGTTTCTGGCCGGAAATGCCCCTGCATCGCAGAGGGTCTGCCGCGCAATAAAGGGTCCATCAGTCGCAAGCGTCGCAGGCTTGCGACCCGGGTGTCGAAGGATCGGCATGACACCCCACGGCGGCACCAACGACGAGGAAATGCCGGTCTGCCAGGCAGTGCATCACGTGATGCGCAGGTCATTATCAAATGGAGTTAACGATGGCGCATAACAGCAGTGCGATAACCGGCATTGAACTGGAACAGTTCATGGACCGCCTGGAGGCGCAACAGCAAGAACAGGAAACCGATGCCCTGCTGGCTCAGTTGCAGGCACAACCGCTGCAGGCCGACTCCCTGGCGTCCATCGATCGCCTGCACACCCTGTGGATGCAGGCCGGTAATTCAGCGGCAGCCCGGGCCGTCATCGATCAGGATGGCGACGCTCTTGTACAAGCCGCCCCAGAGCCGGCCCGCGCCGAGCTGATGATGAACCTGGCTATCCTGCGCCTGCGGGTCGCCAACTACCTCGATGACGAGCCAACCCTGATCGAAGTGCTCGGACAGCTCGAACAGATGGCCACGCAAACCCTGGATTTCAATGTCGAGCATTACCGCCGCTATCGGATCTTCGACGATCTGGAACGCGCTAGTTGTGAAATAGCACTGAAAACCATCGAAGTGCGCTACGCCCTGACCTTGGGCAACCCTGCCCGCGCGGCCCTGCGTGCCTGGGATGCCGCCGATCAGTATCAGCGCCGCGCCCGAGTCCTGGCCTACCACGACCGCAATGAAGAGGCCCGCAGTGCAGCCCTGGAGGCGGTCAACGCCGTACGTACCGCCGGCCCGGACCAGGATATCGATGAAGGCGACTGGCTGTGGTTGGGCAACTCGCTGATCGAGATCATTCCGCTGCGCCTGGCACTGTTCGAGCAACCCATCGCGCAACTGACCGCTGGCCGCTCCCAGCCCCAGCGCCGCGAATGGGAAGTGCGCACTGCACGCTTGGCGGCCCGCGCCCTGCACGCCCAGGGCGACCTGGCCGGCGCCCTGAAGATCTGCAATGCCGCGGCCCTGAGCCTGGATTCCGACGGAGGCAACAACTTCATCGAATACGAATTGCCCTGGCTGATGGAAGCTGGCCGCATCGACGAAGCCGGATTTCGCGCATTCATCGATGTCTATGACCGGCAAACCGAGCTATGGCCTGCCACCGCCCGCCTGGTACTCGATCGCCTGCAAGACCCTGATGAGCACAGTGCCTGGTGGCCGATTTGCGTGATGCGTGCCTGTATCACCGAGGAAGTGCTGCAGAGCTTCCTGCAAGCGCTGCCCAGCCTCGAAACCAGCAAGCCTGCCACGCCACTGCTGGCCGCCCTCTCCCTGGCCATGGAGGACCTGCAAGCTGGCGACGCGCTGTATACCGAAGCTCGTGCAGAAGCGGTGCGTCGGGCGCCCGATCACCCCTGGATCACCCGCCTGGCAGCCGTGCACGACGCTGAGCACGGCCTGATCGATGCGGCCACTGAAGCCAGCCTGCTGCAAAACGCCATCCAGGCAGGCCGCATGCAAGACAACCGCAGTGCGTTTTCGCTGTTTGCCGCTCGGATCAACAGCCAAGGGATTATCGAGGCACTCAAAGCGCCCAAGCCCGTCCTGTCCTGCGGCAAGCACGCCTACAACTACGCACTGGGCATTGAAGACCTGGCCGAAGCAGAAGCCGACAAACTGCCCCCGGACGCCCGGGACCAGGCCTATTCGTTGCTGCGCGAAGCCCAGAGAGATGCCTACGAGCAGGGCCAGGCCCATATGGAGCGCTATTTCGCCAGCGGCAGCGGCCACCCCTACGATGCCTGCGCGCACCTGTATTCCATGCTCTGCAACAACCTGGCGATCAACTACCGCTACTACAACCCGATTCGCTACGAAGACGCCATCGAACTGCATACACGGGGCATCGCCGCCAGCCCGTTCGCCGAACACTACAATGGGCTGCTCAGTGCGCGTATCAGCCTGGAGGATCTGCCCGGCATTATCGATGCTGCGGAACAGCTTTGGCATTATTCGGCCGAGTTCGGCTACAGCCGCCACAACCCGGATGAATACGTAGCCTCGGTGGCGTACGCCCTGTACAAGCTCGATCGCGACAATGAGATCCTCATCTGGCTCGAACGCCTGCTCAAGTGGCAGGAAGAGCAAGGCGTCAGCGATCAGCAACTGGACAGCTCGGCGCTGTTTGCCCGGATCCAGGTCGCACGCTACCTGGCCCATGCCCATCCGGACAACGCCGACAGCCTCTGGCAGCGCTACCAGCCGGCGGTACTGTCCCTGAACGAGGTCTCGGTCATGTCCGCCTCGGTGGACTTCCTCAAGGCCCGGGGGCGCGCCGCCGAAGCCATTGACTACTGCGCACGCACCCTGGCCCTGTGTGCCCCGGACGATGACTACGACATCCGGTGCCGTGCCCGGATCGAGCAAATTCTGAGCGAGCTGCAAGCCCCGGCTCAACCGGCTGGCAAGAAAAACTGGTGGCAGATATGGAAGTAAGCGCCGACAAGCGCAGCCCCAGCTACGCCCCGCGCAACCTGCTCAATGCCGATGAACAGAAACGCGGTATCACCCAGCGCAGCCAGCAGCGCAGGGACGAGCAAGCAGTGCAGGGTTGGCTGTTGAACCACTTCTATCGCCATCTGGTAGGCAACTTCGAACCGGCACGACGCATCCAGTCCCTGGATGACGCCTGTACGGCCCTGGGTAGCGACTCGGTGCCGGCCTGGGTGAACGGCTATTTCGAGCGCGCTGCCAAGGCGCAATCCGAAGACCCCGCCAAAGCCCTGGCGCCCCTGGTCTGGATCGACCCGCAGGAGCCGCAGCTGCTGCACCAGGAAGCCCAACTGGTGGAGTTCCTGACCTCACGCAAAGGCACGGCTCTTGAGGGCAAGCTGGATCGCATCACTTGCCCGCAAGCGCTGGCATTGCGGGAAAGGGAGCATGCACAAATGGCGGCCCGGGTCGATCAGGGATGGCGCCAGAGCTCTGCCCAAGCCCTGACCGTGACCCTTACCTGTGCCGAGCACACCTGGGTCGAACTGCGCCCGCAAAGCCCGCTGTTGCGGGCCGAGATGGCTTTTGAAAGCTACGTGATGCGCCATTGCCTCGGGCAGTTCGCCGACCGTCGGGCCCTGACCGGCGGCTACGGAGAGCGTTACGCCGAAGCGGTGGAACAGCAGAGCATGCGCGTGTTCAGCCTGCGCGATGCTCAAGGCCAACCCCACATCACCGTCAGCCTGATCATCCAGGACGACGATGCACTGACGGTGGAGCAGGTCAAAGGCAAGCAGAACCGCCCGCCCGTCGAACGTTATTTCCACGACCTGCTGCGCTTTCTCAACACCCTGGGTACCGACCAACAGACCCCGGCCGACTGCATTGCCATCGGCATAGTGCGTACCGAGGCGGGTTGGCTGCGTATCGAAGAAGTCAGTGATCCTCAAACCCAGACCCGTCTGGTGGCCCGTTACCCACAGTTGTTCCGACGGCTGGAAGCCCCTTCGGCCATGGTCGAGTGGCTGGTCGCGGCACGCCAGTCCGACCTGCTGCTGGAGGTCGCGCCCCAGGCGCCGACCGTCAAGTACGCCACCCGTCACATCTTCAAGAAAAACCCCTGGCCACCACGTCAGGCCGAGGACCCGCAGTATCGGACCGAAGGCGTGCCCTGGTCAGATATGTCCCCATCCCTGGCCGAAGAAATCAGCACATGGCAAAACAGAAGCAGGTAATACGCAGATGATGACGGTAATTGTCGTGCTATTCGGCGCCTGGCTGGGCTGGCGTCACTTTCGCCGCCCGTCGGGAACATCCCTGGTGGTATTCACACCACGCAAGCGTTGGGCACTGACACTGGCACAACCCATGGTCGATGCCACCGGAATGACCGGTTTCTACGACCCCGATACCACCCACTTCATGGATCAGGCGAAAAGCACCCTGCGGGCCTCGTTGCTGCACCAGATCGGTTTTCGCAGCAACGCCACCGACGACGAAGTCTGCGCCCATCTCAATGGCACCCTGGAGCGCCAGTGGTTTCGTATTGACCTGCATAGCCTGAATCCCAGTGACGACCCGCGAGCAGCCATGGCCTTCGCCTGCGTGCGCAGCGCATTTTTTGTCCGTTGCGCCATGTTGATGAGCTGGCTCGAACCTGAAACAGGGTGGCGCATCATGCTGCTCAACGCCCAGCGGGCCCAGGACTGCTTCAACGATTGGGAAGACTTCGGCAAGGCCTTCATGCTGGGCCGCCAGCAATGGATAGCCGCATTCAGGGCCGATTCGCTGGGAACTTCATTCAATGAAGCGAAGCTGAGCCAGTTGCTGGCACCCGGCAGCGGAGTGTGGGCAAGCGTCGACTGGAAGGGATTGCCGGCGCTCTGTCCGGTAGCGGATTGATATTTCTGGCCCTGGCGACAAGCAGCCAGATCAGCAAAACAAGGTGAATCCTTGCAGGCCATCAAAAACACTCACTGTGGCCCTGTGCACAAGCACGTAGCCCCACGCTGGTCCGGCTGGCACCAATACAAGAAAAAGGGAGCGTTATTTAACGTGCCCCTCGCATAGAAGAAATCAAAAAAGCCCCGCCGGAGGATCGCCCGGCGGGGCTTTTCTTTATTCTTTCGCTCCGGGGTCCAAGAACAGATCAACCGCGCAGGGATCAGCCCAGAAAGATACGAATTATATGGTGTCCCAGGGCAGGTTCGAACTGCCAACCTTCCCCTTAGGAGGGGGATGCTCTATCCAATTGAGCTACTGAGACAAAACAGCGAGCGCCATTGCGGCACGGCGCGGAGGACGGCGTGCATGTTAACGGCCAAGGCTGCATTTGTCATGTGATCCATAGGGCTTTTTGCAGGAAGCATCAGGCTCGCACCGCAGCTTCGATACCGCGTCGTGCAAATTGCATCACTGCAAAAAGCCATCATTGCAAAATGCAATTCAAGAGACTTTAAAAATCAGCTCAACATATTGTTTTTAAAGACTTTATCGCCAGGTAAACTCTTGGCACGCAGGCTGCTTAATCAGTGGATAAACACTGAGGAGATGCCGCCCATGAATAGCGCCCTGTTGCTCTTGAACGCGATTGCCATCGCCGTATTGGCGGCCTTTCACTTTCAACCTGCAGATGACGCTGCCCCTGGCGGTTCATCCTTCGCCCATTACCAGCAACGCCTGGCACCCCAGCTGGCAGTCATGAACACCCAGATTGAGCCTGGCTCAGTGACCCGGGTTACCCAAGGAAAAGCCTCGCAACAGCCAGCCGCCGCACCCACTGAACGCTGGGTATTTTGAGACCGAGACTACAGGAGCCATTTATGTCCACCGCTGCCAAAAGCCTGCTTGTTCTGACGCTACTCAGCGCCATTGCCGCTGTGTTCCTGCCTGAAGAACCTCTGGGCAGCGCGCCACTGATCATCAGCGGCTCACTGTTCGGCCTGTTCCTGCTGGCACTGCTGGCTGGCCGCAAGATCAAGTTCGACCCTGTATTGCGCTGATACCGTGCTCTTGCAATATGCCTAAGAGGCGCCTCAAGGTAACCTGTAATTCGGCAGAATTATCCAGGCGAACCACTCCCTCCTCATCCAGCCAGCCGGCATGGGCAAACTGTTCATTACGCTGCAGGCGCTCTTCTATCTCCGGCAGGCTTTCCCTGGCCCGACGCAGCAAGCGACGGCGTAATACTTCGTTATCAACCGTCAGAACTATCGGAATCAGATCGGGATACCGAGCTCGCGCCCTGGTCAGATAGCCTCTGGACCCGTTGACCAGGACATTGCGCCCCTGCGCCAACCAGCTATCGATCACCACAGGAATCCCATAACCCAGGCCATTGGCCTGCCAGAACAAAGCGAAATCCCCCCGGCCTACTCGTCTCGCGAACTCCTCGGCGGTGACCTCAATCGCCTCCTCTCCCACCGACTCGGCAGAGCGCGTGATCACCCTTCTTGCCACTTCACAGCCCAACGCACTTAAAGGCTGCCGGGCCGCATCAATCAGGCTATCCTTGCCGGCCCCTGAAGGCCCCATCAAGTAGATCAACCTACCCGGCATGGGTGGCTGCTCCGCAGAGCACAACTAGTAAATCGGCCATTTGCCACTATCCTCTGACAGGTAGGGATTACACTTTCACCCGCATAGCATGCACCTTCGTCGGTGCACTGACACTCCCGCAGGATGGGAGAATGCGGCCAGCAACGCGGACCCGACGAACTTTTCAAACCAGTCCGCATTTCTGATAATTGGTGCTGGCATAACGCCTTTATCCAGTTCAATATTTGTCACAGAATTGACGCCAAGGATCTGGCAATTTTGAGGCATGATGCGGGCCTCTTAACAATTCAGGTTGAACATTTGGCATTCAGGCTTGTCCTAAAAGACAGCCCGCGGCCAATTCCGAGAACCGCTCCCCCTGAACTAACCGGTTAAATATATGCGCCCATTGAAACAGGCAATTTATTCCAGCCGTACGGCTGACAAGTTCGTCGTACGTCTACCCGACGGGATGCGTGAACGCATTGCCGAGGTGGCTCGCAATCATCACCGCAGCATGAACTCCGAAATCATCGCGCGCCTGGAACAGAGTCTTATTCAGGAAGGCGCCTTGGGTGAAGAGCTGAGCATGCGCCTGGACAGCCCTGAACTGTCCTTGCATGAGCGCGAACTGCTTCAACGTTTCCGCCAACTCTCACATCGCCAGCAAAACGCTTTGGTTTCGCTGATCGCCCATGACGCTGAAATGGCCGCAGACGCCACCTGATTGCATCTCGCAAGCTCAAGCCAGCCTAGTCGCTGGCTTTTTTTGCCCCGCCAAAAGCAGCGAAGCGCCATTCAGGCGCTTCGTCGGTAACCAGCAGGGAAGAACGGCTCAAAGCAGGAAAATGGTCGCCAGACCGAGAAAGATGAAAAAGCCGCCACTGTCAGTCATGGCGGTGATCATCACGCTAGCGCCCATCGCCGGATCACGCCCCAGGCGCGCCAGGGTCATGGGGATCAGAACCCCCATCAGCGCCGCCAGCAGCAGGTTCAAGGTCATGGCAGCGGTCATGACCACCCCCAGCGACCAGCTCCCGTAGAGCATGTACGCCACGACACCGATCACCCCACCCCAGACCAGGCCATTGATCAGGGCTACTGCCAGCTCTTTACGCATCAAGCGCGAGGTGTTGCCAGTGCTCACCTGGTCCAGGGCCATTGCCCGGACAATCATGGTGATAGTCTGATTACCCGAGTTGCCACCGATACCCGCAACGATGGGCATCAGGGCCGCCAACGCCACCAGCTTTTCAATCGAGCCCTCGAACAGGCCAATCACCCGGGACGCGACAAACGCGGTAATCAGATTGATCGCCAGCCAGGCCCAACGGTTGCGCAGGGATTTCCAGACCGAGGCGAAGATGTCTTCCTCTTCCCGCAGACCGGCCATGTTGAGGACTTCGGTCTCACTTTCCTCACGAATCAGGTCGACCATTTCGTCGATGGTCAAACGGCCGATCAACTTGTCGTTCTTGTCGACCACAGGGGCCGAAATCAGGTCATAACGCTCAAACGCCTGAGCCGCGTCGTAGGCGTCTTCATCCGGGTGAAAACTCACCGGATCACTGGCCATGACCTCGGCGACCTGCTTGTCCGGGTCATTGACCAGCAGACGCTTGATCGGCAGCACCCCTTTGAGCACGCCGTCGTAGTCCACCACGAACAGTTTGTCGGTGTGGCTTGGCAATTCTTTCAGGCGACGCAGATAACGCAGGACCACTTCCAGGCTGACATCCTCGCGGATGGTCACCATCTCGAAGTCCATCAGCGCACCGACCTGCTCCTCGTCATAGGACAGCGCGGAGCGAACGCGCTCACGCTGCTGGCCGTCGAGAGCCTCCATCAGCTCATGGACGACGTCTCGCGGCAGCTCGGGGGCCAGGTCAGCAAGTTCGTCAGCGTCCATCTCCTTGGCGGCAGCCAGGAGCTCGTGATCGTCCATGTCGGCGATCAGGGTTTCACGTACGGAATCGGATACTTCGAGGAGGATGTCGCCGTCACGCTCGGCCTTGACCAACTGCCAGACGGTCAGACGCTCTTCCAGAGGCAAGGCTTCAAGGATGTAGGCGACGTCAGCAGAGTGCAGATCATCGAGCTTGCGTTGCAACTCGACGAGGTTCTGCCGATGGACCAGGTTCTCGACCCGATCATGATGATGGCCTTCCTGACGGTGCGTCAGGTCCTCAACTACTCGCTGGCGCTGCAGCAGCTCAACGACTTGAGCCAGGCGGTCTTGCAGGCTTTCCTGCGTTTTCTTTACTTCTACTTCGGTCATAGGCGAACTCCACTCCCAGCAGAGGAGCACGCCGGAAGGATCAATCAGTCAGTTCATGATTGTTAAAACGGGATACTGAGTAACTACTGGGTAAGTCCATGGAGGTATTCCACAAGCCCCGGCGGGGCTGACGGGCGCAATCATACACCGCTTGACGGTTTTAAACGTTAAAAAATCGCGGCAAGAACAAGCGCTTGCGGCATAAAGCTGAGCAACGTCCGAATCTATGAGACTGCGACGCTTCGACAGAAAAAGAAAACACACAGCACAGGAAAAAAGTCGGAGAGACAGGCTCACAGGCATTGCATTCGACTTCCGCCGGGCAAAGCCGTTCCAGCCCAGGAGAGCGAAAGAGATAAAGGAGGATAAAAAAGGCAGAAAGCAAAAAGCCCGCATCTTTCGATGCGGGCTTCCTGATGTATGGTGCACTCGACAGGATTCGAACCTGTGACCGCTCGGTTCGTAGCCGAGTACTCTATCCAGCTGAGCTACGAGTGCATTTTGTGTTTTTAGACCAGACCACAACTGGTTGAAGCCAAGTTAACTACATAACTGTAACTAACTCTTAAATGGTGCACTCGACAGGATTCGAACCTGTGACCGCTCGGTTCGTAGCCGAGTACTCTATCCAGCTGAGCTACGAGTGCATTTGTTGCCGCGCATTATAGCGCCGTTAAATCTTTTTGTAAAGCACTTTTTCTAGTAATTTCAACAACTTACAGAAGAAGCCAGATTACAACGTACTAAGCAAATAATGGCGGAGAACGGGGGATTCGAACCCCCGACACCCTTTTGAGGTGTACTCCCTTAGCAGGGGAGCGCCTTCGGCCACTCGGCCAGCTCTCCGCAACACGGGGCGTATATTAACCAGCTTTCTCCCCGTTTGCAAACAAAAAAAACGATAAAAATTAATGGCTTGGTTCTTCGTCCTTCTCTTTCTTAATCCGCAGGTAAATTTCCTCACGGTGAACCGCCACTTCTTTGGGGGCGTTGACACCAATACGCACTTGATTACCTTTGACGCCGAGCACGGTCACAGTGATCTCGCCATCACCAATGATCAGGCTTTCTGCGCACCGACGAGTCAGAATCAGCATACCTTTCTCCTCACGCATTACATTTTCAGGGACTACAGTCTGCAAAAAAAAGGGTGTTGGCCTACAACCGGGTCGGCTGCAGTCCTACACGCCTAAGTATTGACTAGCACGGGCAAAAGAACAGTTTTCTCCCGTGCCGATCAAAAACACAAAGGGCGCGGTCAGACCGCGCCCTTTCAAACACGCATCACTCGCCCTGTCGGGCCGGAGCGTCGAGCTCGAAAGCGGTGTGCAGCGCACGTACCGCCAACTCCAGGTACTTCTCCTCGATCACCACCGAAACCTTGATTTCAGAAGTGGAGATCATCTGGATGTTGATGCTCTCTTTAGCCAGGGCCTCGAACATGCGGCTGGCAACGCCCGCGTGGGAGCGCATGCCGACACCAACGATCGATACCTTGGCAATGTCTGTGTCGCCTACCACTTCGCGGGCACCGATTTCACGTGCGGTGTTTTCCAGCACGGTCTGAGCCGCCAGGTAGTCATTGCGGTGCACGGTGAAGGTGAAGTCGGTGGTGTTATCGTGCGAAACGTTCTGCACGATCATGTCGACTTCAATGTTCGCCGCGCTGATCGGGCCAAGGATCTTGAAGGCCACGCCAGGATTGTCTGGCACGCCACGGATAGTCAGCTTGGCTTCATCGCGGTTGAAAGCGATGCCGGAAATGATCGGCTGTTCCATGGATTCCTCTTCATCAATAGTAATGAGGGTGCCCGGACCCTCCTGAAAGCTGTGCAGAACGCGCAGCGGAACGTTGTACTTGCCAGCAAACTCGACCGCACGGATCTGCAGCACCTTGGAACCGAGACTGGCCATTTCCAGCATCTCTTCGAAGGTGATCTTGTCCAGGCGCTGAGCCTTGGGCACAACCCGCGGATCGGTGGTGTAGACGCCGTCGACATCGGTATAGATCTGGCACTCATCGGCCTTCAGAGCCGCCGCCAGCGCCACACCGGTGGTGTCGGAACCACCACGCCCCAGGGTGGTGATGTTGCCGTGCTCGTCAACACCCTGGAAACCAGCAACCACTACCACACGACCGGCTTTCAGATCGCCACGAATCTTCTGATCATCAATCTGCAGGATTCGCGCTTTATTGTGAGCGCTGTCGGTGAGGATGCGCACCTGGTTACCGGTATAGGACACCGCCGGAACACCGCGCTTGATCAACGCCATGGCCAGCAACGCGATAGTCACTTGCTCGCCGGTGGAGACGATCACATCCAGCTCACGGGGAACCGGTTTGGCTTCGCCACTGATCTGCTTGGCCAGATCGATCAGGCGGTTAGTTTCGCCACTCATCGCCGACAGCACAATCACCAGGTCATCGCCGGCTTCGCGGAACTTCTTCACCTTGTCGGCGACCTGCTCGATCCGCTCGACAGAGCCGACCGAGGTGCCTCCAAATTTCTGTACGATCAAAGCCATTTTCTAAGCCGCCTCAGCCCGTAAAGGGGCGCCCGTTAAACAATCAAACTGCACAGCGCAAGGACCCGCCACTAGACGACGGGCCCGGCTCGGCGCCTTAAATACCCTGCTCGACAAATGGCACGGTCAGGGCCAGCGCGGCATCCAGTGCAGCGGCATCAACACCGCCGCCCTGCGCCATGTCTGGACGACCACCGCCCTTCCCGCCCACTGCCGCAGCGGCTTGCTTCATCAAATCACCGGCTTTGAGTTGGCCAGTCAGGTCCTTGGTTACACCGGCAACCAGTACGACCTTTTCCTCATGGACACTGCCGAGCAGGATCACTGCGCGGCCGAGTTTGTTTTTCAACTGATCCACCAGCGCCAGCAGCGCCTTGCCGTCCTGGCCGTCGAGACGCGCAGCCAGCACTTTCACGCCCTTGACGTCTGCTGCCTGAGCGGACAGATCATCGCCCGCGGCGCTTGCAGCCTTGGCCTGCAACTGCTCGAGTTGCTTCTCCAGCAAGCGGTTGCGTTCCAGCACTGCCGACAGCTTGTCGATCAGGTTGTCGCGGCTGCCCTTGACCAGGGTCGCCGCTTCCTTGAGTTGTTCTTCCGCCGCATTCAGGTACGCCAGGGCCGCAGCACCAGTCACTGCCTCGATACGACGCACGCCGGAAGCCACACCGCCTTCGCTGGTGATTTTCAGCAAGCCGATATCGCCGGTACGGTTGGCGTGGATACCGCCACACAGTTCTACCGAGAAGTCGCCGCCCATGCTCAGTACGCGCACGCTGTCGCCGTACTTCTCGCCGAACAGCGCCATGGCGCCCTTCTTCTTGGCGGTATCGATATCAGTTTCTTCGGTTTCCACCGGGGTGTTCTTGCGAATCTCGGCGTTGACGATGTCTTCCAGCGCCTTGATCTGCTCGGGCTTGATCGCCTCGAAGTGGCTGAAGTCGAAACGCAGGCGCTGGCTGTCCACCAGCGAGCCCTTCTGCTGTACGTGTTCGCCCAATACCTGGCGCAGCGCAGCGTGCAGCAAGTGGGTGGCCGAGTGGTTCAGCGAGGTCGCGTGGCGCACTTGCGCGTCGACCTGGGTTTCAACCGGCGCACCAACAGTCAGGCTACCCTTGGCCAGCACGCCATGGTGCAGGAAGGCACCGCCGGTCTTGGTGGTGTCGCGCACGTCGAAACGCGCGTTGCCAGCCTGAAGATAACCGCAGTCACCGATCTGGCCGCCGGATTCGGCATAGAACGGGGTCTGGTCAAGAACCACCACACCCTCTTCGCCTTCGCTCAGCACGTCGACCGATTGCCCTTCCTTATAAAGAGCAACCACTTTCGCCGAACCGCTGGTGGCGTGGTAACCGGTGAACTCGGTGGCCACGTCGACCTTGACCAGGCTGTTGTAGTCCATGCCGAAAGAACTGGCGGAGCGGGCACGCACACGCTGGGCTTCCATTTCGCGCTCGAAGCCTTCCTCGTCGAGAGTCAGGTTGCGCTCGCGGGCGATATCGCCAGTCAGGTCCATCGGGAAACCGTAGGTGTCGTACAGTTTGAACACCACGTCGCCCGGCACCACCGAGCCCTTGAGCTCGGCCAGGTCCTGCTCGAGGATCTTCAAGCCCTGCTCCAGGGTCTTGGCGAACTGCTCTTCTTCGGCTTTGAGCACACGCTCGATGTGCGCCTGCTGGGACTTCAGCTCCGGGAAGGCTTCACCCATCTCGGCAACCAGGGCGGCAACGATCTGATAGAAGAAGCTGCCCTTGGCGCCCAGTTTGTTGCCGTGACGGCAAGCGCGGCGAATGATCCGGCGCAGCACATAGCCACGGCCTTCGTTGGACGGCAGTACGCCGTCGGCAATCAGGAAGCCGCAGGAACGAATATGGTCCGCCACCACTTTCAGCGAAGCCTGGGCATCGTTGGTGCAGCCGATGGCCTTGGCTGCCGCATCCAGCAAGCTCTGGAACAGGTCGATCTCATAGTTCGAGTGCACGTGCTGCAGCACCGCGCTGATCCGCTCCAGGCCCATGCCGGTGTCCACCGACGGCGCGGGCAGCGGGTGCAACACGCCATCGGCGGTGCGGTTGAACTGCATGAACACGTTGTTCCAGATTTCGATGTAACGGTCGCCGTCCTCTTCCGGCGAGCCGGGTGGGCCGCCCCAGATATCGGCGCCGTGATCGTAGAAAATCTCGGTGCAAGGGCCGCACGGGCCGGTATCGCCCATGGTCCAGAAGTTGTCGGACGCGTAAGGCGCACCCTTGTTGTCGCCGATACGCACCATGCGCTCGGCGGGTACGCCGACTTCCTTGGTCCAGATGTCGTAGGCCTCGTCGTCAGTGGCATACACCGTGACCCAGAGCTTTTCCTTGGGCAGGTTGAGCCACTTGTCGGAGGTCAGGAAGGTCCAGGCGAAGGTGATCGCATCACGCTTGAAGTAGTCACCGAAGCTGAAGTTGCCCAGCATTTCGAAGAAGGTGTGGTGACGAGCGGTGTAACCGACGTTTTCCAGGTCGTTGTGCTTGCCGCCGGCGCGGACGCACTTCTGGCTGCTGACAGCGCGGGTATAGGCGCGCTTTTCCTGCCCCAGGAAGCAATCCTTGAACTGGTTCATCCCCGCGTTGGTGAACAGCAGGGTGGGGTCGTTGCCTGGGATCAAGGAGCTGGAGGCTACACGGGTGTGGCCTTGCTCTTCGAAGAAGCGGAGGAAGGCTTCACGGATTTCTGCGCTTTTCATTAGGTTCTTCCACGGAGACTGCGGCCAAAGGCCTGTGCGCAACGTCAACAGACGAAACGACGGCAAAGGGCCGCATTATATCGGCGTTAATCACTAGGTACAGCGTGTTTGTACGATACAAACAGTCAATTGGACGGAGAACACTGTCAGTTACGGGAAAACTCGGCAAAAGTGCTCAGCACGTGCTCGATTTGCCCGGCGCTGACGTCCAGATGAGTGACCAGACGCAACCGTGATGCGGCACTGAGCTTGATCCCGCGCTCGGCGGCGAACGCCTTGAGCGCCTCGGCCCGATCCCCCATCTCTACATACACCATGTTGGTCTGCACCGGCTCGACACTGTAGCCCAACCGCCGCAGGCCATCGGCCAGCAATTGTGCATGGGCGTGGTCGTCGGCCAGACGCTGTACCTGATGGTCCAGGGCATACAGCCCCGCTGCCGCCAAACCGCCTGCCTGGCGCATGCCGCCACCGACCATCTTGCGCAGGCGCCGGGCCTTGGCGATCAGTTCCACCGAGCCACACAGCACCGAGCCCACCGGCGCACCAAGACCTTTGGATAGGCACACCGACACCGAATCGAAATGCTCGGCAATCACCCGTGCATCCACCCCCAGCTTGACCGCTGCGTTGTACAACCGCGCGCCATCCAGATGCAGGGCCAGCCCGTGTTCCCGGGTAAAGGCCCGAGCCTCGGCCAGGTAGGCCAAGGGCAGCACCTTGCCCTGCATGGTGTTTTCCAGGGCCAGCAGGCGGGTGCGGGCAAAATGAAAGTCATCGGGCTTGATGGCCGCAGCCACCTGGACAAGGTCCAGCGAGCCGTCAGCCTGCAATTCCAGTGGCTGGGGCTGGATAGAGCCGAGTACCGCCGCGCCCCCGCCTTCATATTTATAGGTATGGGCCTGTTGCCCGACGATGTACTCGTCGCCCCGCTCACAGTGAGCCATCAAGGCCAGCAGGTTGCTCATGGTGCCCGAGGGCACGAACAGCGCCGCAGCAAAACCCAGGCGCCGCGCCAATTCACCTTCCAACCGATTGACTGTCGGATCTTCGCCGTACACATCATCCCCGGTGGGCGCACTGGCCATGGCATCGAGCATGCCAGGGGTCGGCTGGGTCACGGTGTCACTACGAAGATCGATCACGCTCATCACATCTGGCCTCGGCTGTGGGACCTGCAAGGTCCGCTCTTGAACAGGGGGAACTCCCTTTCGAAACGAAACTGCGGCCATGGCCGGCAATAATCAAGCAACAACTGTAGAAAAGCCTGAGTCTGGCGTTGAAAAATCCGATGAGAATTATCCAAAAGGTGCGATGCGTCTCGAGAGGATCTGTGTTAAAAACTCACCGCCCGCGAAAAATTGCGGGCAAACGTTCTCAGGGCGGGGTGCAATTCCCCACCGGCGGTAATTGCGTGCAATGCGCATAGCCCGCGAGCGCTTGGCGAGACCGGTGGCTTGGCCACAGGTGACGACAAGGTCAGCAGACCCGGTGTGATTCCGGGGCCGACGGTCATAGTCCGGATGAAGAGAGAACGGGATTGGCGCCAAAGGGCCGTTGCCGGGCAGTTCGTGGGAAATCCACGACCGTTCTGCGCGCACCCTTAAATCCCATTCGATTCATATATGCCCTGTTTTTCACACAAACAGGAGTCAGAACAGATGCAACCCACTGCAATCGATAGCAAAAGCAAACACCACCCCAACGAGCGCGTTGCCTTTATCCAGGCCTGCTGGCACAAGGAAATCGTCGATCAGAGCCGTCAGGGCTTCGTCACTGAAATGCTCGCCCAGGGCTATCAGGAATCCGATATCGACTTCTTCGAAGTCGGCGGCGCCTTCGAAATCCCGCTGCACGCCAAACTGCTGGCCAAATCCGGTCGTTATACCGGGATCGTTGCTGCCGGCCTGGTGGTGGACGGTGGCATCTACCGTCACGAGTTCGTCGCCCAGTCGGTCATCAGCGGCCTGATGCAAGTGCAGCTGGAAACCGAAGTGCCGGTCTTCTCGGTGGTGCTGACCCCGCATCATTTCCATGCGGGTGAAGAGCATCAGAAGTTCTTCTTCGAGCACTTCGTGCACAAAGGCCAGGAAGCGGCGAGAACTTGTGCCGACACCCTGCAGAAGGTCCGCGCCCTGCGCCGTAACGAGCAGCGTGCGGTAGCGGTTTAAGCGTTAGCGGTATCGCCGGCAAGCCGGCTCCTGCGGGGGCCCGGCTTGCCGGCGAACCTCAGGCCAGGCCGTCGGCCGTGGCCGGCACAATCAGAATCCCTGCGCGCAAGCCGTTCTTCACCTTGGGATTGGGGAAAATGATCCGTGCCCCCGTCTCCTCGACGACCCAGCGGGTCTGGGCGATATCCTCGGCCAGCAGGTAACCCACTTCCAGTTCGGAAAAGTTCTCGATGTCTGCCGGCAGATGCAGGTGGAAGCTGTCGCTGTGCTTGATGACTTCCCGAGCCACGCTGAACAACTGCAACCCGTCGAGGCTGTCCTGCTCCGCAGGTGGTTCGCTACCGTCGATGATCTGCTTGAGCCGGGTTTCCAGGCGTTCGACATTGACCCCCTGGTTCTGCCCGAATGGCCGTGCCTTGCCCAACTCCAGGGTGAAGGACTCGGCCCCCAGCTGATCGTAGGTGTAGGCACTGAAGACGATGGAAGGCTTGTTCTGCAACAGCACCGCTTCCATACCGGCAGCCCGCAGGCGGGCTAGCTCACGGCGTGAATGCTGACGCCCGTCCTTCCATGGGTACAGGGCAAACTGCTCGATCTTCGAGCCGCGGATTGCCGTGTGCAGGTCGTAGTGCAGGCGCTGGCGATCGGGCTGGCTGAAGAAGCTCGCCGCCAGTCGCTCCAGTTCACAAGCGCGCAGGGCTTCGAAACCACTGCTCGACTCATGCCGGCCATTGAACAGCCGGTTGACGTCCTGTTCGACAAAACGCTCGCCGCGGCGCATGGCCTCGGGGTTGCCGAACAGGAACAGGATACGTGCGCGGGGCTTCAGATCGCCCCGGGCGATGTCATGCAACAAGCGGTCGAGCAGCTCGATGGGAGCCGTCTCGTTGCCATGGATTCCCGCTGACAGCAGCAGGTCCAGGCCGTTATCGCGAGCCTCGGGCGGCCGCACTTCCAGCGCCCCCTCGCTCAGCCAGCGCATGCGCACGCCGTCGACAGTCAGTTGAGTCTTCTCCGCCGGTTCACGGCCGGCGAGGGTCAGTTCAAGCAGTTTGCCGAGGGCGAGCATAGAGCGGACTTCCTTAGTGAGCGTGGCCGCAGTCAGGGCCGTGCACGTGATCATCGTCACCAGCGTCGGCCGGCTCCATTTCCAGTTGCAGGCTGACCAGGTTGGTCGCCAGTGGGCGCAGCAGCAGGCTGGCGTATTCCGCATCGCCTTCTTCCACATCCACGCCGATCAGCAGCTGGCCGCGGCCGTCCTGCTGGATCCACACTTCCTTGCCCTGCCACAGCACGGCGAAGCGGGTGCAGGACGTTGCCAGCTGAGTGCCGTCGGTGTCTTCAAGGATCAGCTGCAGGGTATCGCTCATGGGTCGGTTCTCATCTGGGGTAAAGCTCTGCGCCCGGGATCGCCGGGCGCTGGCTTTCAATTGATCTGGAAGGGATAAACCGCGCCCAGTTTAAGGATTTGCGTCAGTTCATCCAGTGCCGTCCGGCACTCAAGCAGCAGTTGCGGGTCCGCCAGGTCGCTTTCGCTCAGGCGGTCGCGATAGTGCTTGCCGACCCATTGGGTCAGGGTGTCGTACAACGGCGCGGTCATGATAACCCCAGGATTGACCGCCGCCAGCTCGGTTTCCTTGAGCGCTACGCGCAAGCGCAGGCACGCCGGGCCACCGCCGTTCTGCATGCTCTGCTTGAGGTCGAAGACCTTCACTTCACGAATCAGCCCGCCAGAGCTGGTGAGGCTTTGCAGGTACTGCCAGACCCGCTCGTTGCCCCGGCATTCCTCGGGCACGATCAGCAGCATCGAGCCGTCGGCGCGTGACAGCAACTGGCTGTTGAACAGGTAGGAGCGCACGGCATCTTCCACCGTCACCTGCGAACGCGGCACGCAGATCGACTGGAAGTTGCCGCCGCGCTTGCCCAGCTTGCCCTGCAACTCGGCGAGCATCTTATCGGTCTCGAGGAAGGCGTCCTCGTGATAGAACAACACCTCGCCATTGCCCACCGCGATCACGTCGTTGTGGAACACGCCCTGGTCGATCACCGAAGGGTTCTGCTGAGCATAGACCACCCCCTCCTCGCTCAGGCCATGCAACCTGGCGACGGCCTGGGAAGCTTCCAGGGTCTGGCGCGCCGGGTACTTCTGCGGTGCCGGGTAGCGAGTATCGAAAGCACTGCGACCGAAGACGAAGAACTCCACGCCGGCCTGGCCATAGTCACGGCAGAAGCGCGTGTGGTTGGCGGCGCCTTCGTCGCCGAACTGCGCTACCGCCGGCAGGGCCGCGTGATGGGCGAAATGCTTCTGGTCGGCGAACATGGCCCCCAGCACGCGGCTGGTGGTGGGGTGCTCGATGCTGCGGTGGTATTTGCAGTTGAGGTTGGCGGCAGTGAAGTGCACACGGCCATCGGCGGTGTCGGCACTGGGGCTGACCGTGGCGGCGTTGGCCACCCACATGCTCGATGCCGAGCAACTGGCGACCAGCAATGGCATCGCCTGCTTGGCGGCCTGCTGGATGACTTGGGCGTCTGTTCCGGCAAAACCCAGGTTGCGCAGGGCGGCCACGTCCGGGCGCTCTTGCGGGGCGAGCACGCCTTGCTGAAAGCCCATTTCCATCAGCGCTTTCATTTTCGCCAGGCCTTGCAGCGCCGCTTCCCTGGGATTGGAGTCCTGCTGGCTGTTGCTCTGGGAGGCAACGTTGCCGTAGGACAGGCCGCCGTAGTTATGGGTCGGCCCCACTAGCCCGTCAAAATTGACTTCATAGGATTTCATCAGCGAGGCTCCACGAATCTGTTTGTTATAGGCAATCGATATCTACATATGGCGAACGCGGTGCGCTCGTTCGCCGGCAAGTCGGCTCCTGCACAGATCTGCAGAAGCCGGCTTGCCGGCGAAAAGGCCACGCCAATCAGGACAGGCGCACACCCGGCGTCAACGCGCTCGGCAGCACCAGGCTCGGGGTCTCCAGGGAGGCCACCGGGTACGCGCAGTAGTCCGCCGCGTAATAGGCACTGGCCCGATGGTTGCCCGAGGCCCCCACGCCACCGAATGGCGCGCTGCTGGCGGCGCCGGTCAACTGCTTGTTCCAGTTGACGATACCTGCTCGACTTTCCAGCCAGAACTGCTGGTAGCGCTCGGCGGAGTCCGACAACAGACCGGCCGCCAGGCCGTACTGAGTGTTGTTGGCCTCGGCGATCGCGTCATCGAAATCAGCGTAGCGGATCACTTGCAGCAAAGGTCCGAACAGCTCTTCATCAGGACGCTCAGCCACCGCCGTGACATCCAGGATGCCCGGGGTCAGCAAGGCAGCCTGAGCCTGGGGCTGGGTCATTTCCAGCAAGGCTACGGCGCCGTTGGCCAACAGCTGCTGCTGCGCATCCATTAGTGCGCGGGCGGCGCCCAGGGAGATCACCGAGCCCATGAACGGCGCAGGCTGCTGGTCAAACGCGCCGACCTCGATGGTTGCGCTGACCGCCACCAGGCGCGCCAGCAACGTGTCACCCCAGGCGCCTTGCGGCACCAGCAAGCGTCGCGCGCAGGTGCAACGCTGGCCAGCCGAGATAAAGGCCGACTGGATGATGGTGTACACCGCAGCGTCCAGGTCGGCGACCTGCTCCACCACCAGAGGATTGTTGCCGCCCATTTCCAGGGCCAGGATCTTGTCCGGGCGCCCGGCGAACTGCTGGTGCAGGTGATTGCCGGTACGGCTGGAACCGGTGAAGAACAACCCATCGATACCCGGATTGGCCGCCAGGGCAATGCCGGTTTCCCGAGCGCCTTGCAGCAGGTTCAGCACACCGGCCGGTAGGCCGGCTTCGATCCAGCACTGCACCGTCAGCTCGGCGACTTTCGGCGTCAGCTCGCTGGGTTTGAACAGCACGCTGTTACCGGCCAGCAAAGCGGGAACGATGTGCCCGTTAGGCAGGTGGCCAGGGAAGTTGTAGGGGCCGAACACCGCCACCACACCGTGGGGCTTGTGCCGCAGCACGGCGGTGGCGTCGCCCAGCGGGCCGCTCTTCTCGCCGGTACGTTCGCGGTAGCTCTGCACCGAGATGGCGATCTTGTTGACCATGCTGGTGACTTCGGTGGCAGCTTCCCACAGCGGCTTGCCGGTTTCCTCGCCAATGCAGCGGGCCAGTTCGTCGGCATGGCTCTTCAGGCTGGCGGCAAAGGCTTCGAGCACGCTGATGCGCTCTTCCAGGGAACGCTTGGCCCAGGCCGGAAACGCCTGGCGGGCAGCCTGCACGGCGCTGTCCACTTGTGCGGCAGTGGCACCGTTACCCGACCAGATGACCGCCTGGGTCACCGGATTGACCGAGGTGAAGGCCTCGCCCTGACCGGCCAGCCATTGGCCGGCAATGTACAGCGTGCTCATTATTTCGACTCCCGAGAAGCAGACAGCGGAACCGCGCGGACCTGGTCGCCGGCGTTGAGTTGCAGGCGCTTGGCGGTGAGGGGATCGACCACCAGGGTGCCGGCGGCAAAGCGCGCCGGTGCCGCGGTGATGCGGCAGTCCTCGCGCTTGCGGTTGTGGATCAGGAACGGCGTGGCGTCGTCGCCCGGGGTGCCGATGGCCAGCACCAGCGCCTGGCTGTCACGCACCGCGCGGATCTTGCTGGTCTCGCACTCCACCGCCGGGCCGGCGTCGAAGATGTCGACATAGCCCTGGTAGCTGAAGCCTTCGCTCTTGAGCATGGCCAGCGCCGGCTCGGTGTCGGTGTGGACCTTGGCGATAACGTTGCGCGCATCTTCGGACAGGAAACAGGTATAGAGCGGGAACTTGGGCATCAGCTCGGCGATGAAGGCCTTGTTGCCGACGCCGGTCAGGTAGTCGGCCTGGCTGAACTCCATCTTGAAGAAGTGCCGGCCCAGGCTTTCCCAGAACGGCGAGCGGCCATTCTCGTCGGACATGCCCCTCATCTCGGCAATGATCTTGTTGCCGAACAGCTGCGGGAACTCGGCGATGAACAGCATCCGCGCCTTGGCCAGCATGCGGCCGTTGAGGCCGGTGCGGTAGTCGGCATGGAGGAACAGCGAGCACAGCTCGGAGTTGCCGGTCAGGTCATTGGCCAGGAACAGCGTGGGGATCTCGCGATAGATGTTCAGCTCCTGGGAGGCGCTGACCGTCAGGCCGACCCGGAAGTTGTACCAGGGCTCGCGCAGGCCGACGGCGCCGGCGATGGCGGAAATGCCCACCACCCGGCCGTTGTCGTCTTCCAGCACGAACAGGTAGTCCGCATCGCCGCGCTCGGCTTCACCGCGAAAGGTCTTTTCCGCCCAGCCGACCCGGTGGGTCAGGCGCTCTTCGTTGGCCGGCAAGGTGGTGAGGCCAGTGCCGGTGCTGCGGGCCAGGTCGATCAGCGCGGGTAAATCGCTGCTGCGTACGGGACGAACGATCATGCTATCTCCTCAGACGCAGGCCGCTGGCGGCCTGCGCGAAACTCGCTGCTTCTAGGCTTGCTTTCCAGGTAGTGAAAGCAGGCGTTAAACCGCCACCAGGCGCACGCTGGCGCCTTCGCCGACGCCCAGGGCTTCGGCGGCTTGCAGGTCCAGGGTCACCGGTTTGCCCGGGGCGTAATCCAGCTCCAGCAACACGGCGCGGTAATCCTGCAACTGGCCGTTGGAGACCAGGTACTGGCGGCCGCCGCCCTTGGCTGCTTCACCGATCTTCACCGGCACCACGCGGCTCTGGGCAATCGAGCGGATACCCGAGACCCGCGCATGCAAGGTCGGGCCACCGTCGAAGATGTCGATGTAGTGATCGGTTTCAAAACCTTCGCGCATCAGGATGTCGAAGGTGATCTGTGCCCGCGGGTGCACCTGGCCCATGGCTTCCTGGGCCGCATCCGGCAGCAGCGGCACGTAGATCGGGTAATGGGGCATCAGCTCGGCGAGGAAGGTCCGGCTTTTCAGGCCGCACAGGCGCTCGGCCTCGGCGTAGTTGAGGTCGAAGAAGTTGCGCCCGATGGCATCCCAGAACGGCGAGTCGCCATGCTCATCGCTGTAGCCGACGATCTCGGTCACCACCGAATCGGCGAAGCGCTCCGGGTGGCTGGCGACGAACAACAGGCGGCCGCGGGAGTTGAGCTCCGACCAGGCCGAGCCCACCAGCTCCGGTACCACGTAGAAACTGGTCAGCAGGCTGTTGCCGGTGAGGTCGTGGCACTGGGACAGGACGTGGATCTTGTTGTGGATCTTCAGCTCGCGGGAAGCATGGACGAAGGTTTCGTTGCGAAAGCTGTAGAACGGCTCGGAGTAGCCGGCCGAGGCGACAATCGCCGAGCAGCCCACCAGCTTGCCGCTGTCGGTGTCTTCCAGGACGAAAAAGTAGCTCTCTTCACCGTTGAAGCTCACTTCAGCGGCGAACGAAGCCTCGCTTGCGGCGATCTTGTCGCTCAGGCGATCCACATCATCCGGCAAGGAGGTGACACCAATCGGGCTGTCTGCAGCCAGACGCTGTACCTCGCCCAGATCAGCCATTTGCGCGGGGCGCATCACCAGCATGGTGTCACTCCTTACTCTAAAACAGGTCGGAAACCGTCCGACTCAGGGAAAAAAATGCCGGGATAGCCCGGCACAGGAATTAGGCTCGACGCCGGCCGCAAAGGCCGGCGCCGAGAAGCACCGCCGCCCAGGATCAGGCTTGAGTCAATTTCGCCACGGCGCGCTCGAAGCGGTCCAGGCCCTGGTCGATATCGGCATCCTCGACCACCAGGCTCGGCGCGAAGCGCACCACGTCAGGGCCGGCTTGCAGGATCATCAGGCCTTCTTTCTCGGCCGCGTTGAACACGTCCTTGGCCTTGCCCTTCCAGGCCTCGCTGAGCACGCAGCCGAGCAACAGGCCCAGGCCGCGGACTTCAGTGAACAGGCCGTACTTCTCGCCGATCTGCAACAGACGGGTCTTGAAGCGGTCGTGCTTGGCTTTCACACCATTGAGCACCTGTGGGGTGTTGATCACGTCGATCACCGCCTCGGCCACCGCACACGCCAGCGGATTGCCGCCGTAGGTGGTGCCGTGGGTGCCGACTACCAGGTGCTTGGCCAGCGCTTCGGTGGTCAGCATCGCCGCGATCGGGAAACCGCCGCCCAGGCTCTTGGCGCTGGTGAGGATGTCCGGGGTCACGCCGTAATGCTGATAGGCGAACAGCTCGCCGCTGCGGCCCATGCCGGTCTGCACTTCGTCGAACACCAGCAGCGCGTTGTGCTGGTCGCACAGCTCGCGGGCGCCTTGCAGGTAGGCCAGCTCGGCCGGCAGCACGCCGCCCTCGCCCTGGATCGGCTCCAGCACCACGGCGCAGGTCTTGTCGGAAACCGCGGCTTTCAGGGCGGCCAGATCGTTGTACGGCACATGGGTGATGCCGGTGATCTTCGGACCGAAGCCATCGGAGTACTTGGACTGGCCACCCACGTTCACGGTGAACAGGGTACGGCCGTGGAAGCTGTTCAGGGCGGCGATGATTTCGTACTTCTCGGCGCCGAAACGATCGTGAGCCACGCGACGGGCCAGCTTGAAGGCGGCCTCGTTGGCTTCTGCGCCGGAGTTGCAGAAGAACACGCGCTCGGCGAAGGTGGCGTCGATCAGCTTGTGGGCCAGGCGCAGGGCCGGCTCGTTGGTGAAGACGTTGGACACATGCCACAGCTTGCCCGCTTGCTCGGTCAGTGCGCCTACCAGGGCCGGATGGGCGTGGCCCAGTACGTTGACCGCGATGCCGCCGGCGAAGTCGATCAGTTCCCGACCCGACTGATCCCATACTCGGGACCCCGCGCCACGCACAGGAATGAAGGCCGCAGGTGCGTAGTTGGGAACCATCACCTGGTCGAAATCGGCGCGTTGCACCGGAGCTTGCTCAACGGACATCGGAGTCTCCTGAAGAGGAACACCCGCCTGAAACTGGCGAGCGATGGAGGGATTGTAAGGACAGTTTTGTGCCCGGCCTTGTCGCCAAGCGACAACTTCTTATAGCGCCAACCCAGGTTTTAAGCGGGTTTATGGCAATGCGACAAATAGCGTCGCAAAGGCGCAGTTTAAACTGCGCACAGCCTCAGCGGCAGATTTGCCGAGCAATTTGCCCAAGGTAATTACCCAGGTAGTTATGTGGCGGGCAGCCCCAAATCTCGAAAAGGTTATCGACGTTACGACAAGAGGACGTCGAACGGGATTTTGCGGGCGAGCGGGTTGCCTGTGGGATTCGCCGGCAAGCCGGCTCCTACAATACGGGGTCAGCCACGCTCGGAAGGCACGGAGGAGAGTTCGAACGGGCTGCTGCTGCGCCGCTGATTGCGATCTTCACGCGGGGTGGCGCCAAAGAAGTTGCGGTAAGCGCTGGAGAAGTGCGGGCCGGAAGAGAAACCACAGGACAGGCCGATCTGAATGATCGACTTGCTGGTCTGCATCAGCATCTGCCGGGCCTTGTTCAGGCGCAGCTCCAGGTAATACTGGCTGGGCACGCGGTTCAGGTACTGCTTGAAGATCCGCTCCAACTGACGACGGGAAACACAGACGTGCTGGGCAATCTCGTCGGTGGTCAGCGGCTCCTCGATATTGGCCTCCATCAGCAGCACTGCCTGGGTCAGCTTCGGATGGCTGGAGCCCAGGCGATTTTGCAGCGGGATACGCTGGCGCTCGCCACCTTCACGAATGCGCTCCACCACCAGCTCCTCGGACACCGCACCGGCCAGCTCGGCGCCATGATCCCGGGCCAGCACCGCCAGCAGCAGGTCCAGCACCGACATGCCACCGCACGCGGTCAGGCGATCACGGTCCCAGTCGAACAGATGGCTGGTGGCGATGACCTTGGGAAAACGCTCGGCGAAATCATCCTGCCAGCGCCAGTGCACCGCTGCCCGATAACCATCGAGCAAACCCAGTTGTGCCAAGGGGTAAACCCCGGCTGACAACCCACCAATCACACAGCCGGCACGCACCAGCTGCTTGAGGGCACTGCTCAAGCCGGAACTCATCGGCGCCGGCGGCTCGTCCGCCAGCAGGAACAGCTTCTGACAACCTTCCAGCTTGCCCGCCCAAGGCTCGCCCGGCAGTTGCCAGGCGCCTTCGACCGGGGCTTCGGCCTGCAGGAAAGCCAGCTCATAGACCACTTCCGGGTGCACCCGCTGGGCAACACGCAAGGCCTCCTCAGCCAGCGCCAGCGTCAAGGCTTTAGTGCTGGGCCAAATCAGGAAACCAATTCGATGGGCAGTCATGGCGGGCAATCCGAAACGAAAACAAGGTGAGAAGCCAAGGGCGGCAGCACCAAGTTAGACCATCTGGCGCGCGGTGCGCAGCATGACCTAATTTGGTGCACAACGGCAGCTATTACTTGAGACTGCCCGAGAGGAATTGTTGCAAACGTTCTGATTGCGGGTTCACCAGCACTTCACGCGGGTTGCCGCTCTCTTCCACCACCCCCTTGTGCAGGAACACCAGCTGGTTGGACACCTCACGGGCAAAGCCCATTTCGTGGGTCACCACTACCATGGTCCGGCCTTCCTGGGCCAGGGCCTGCATGACCTTCAGGACGTCGCCCACCAGTTCCGGGTCCAGGGCCGAGGTCGGCTCGTCGAACAGCATGACTTCCGGCTCCATCGCCAGGGCCCGGGCAATCGCCACCCGTTGCTGCTCGCCACCGGACATGTGCCCCGGATAGGCATCCTTGCGGTGCGCCACACCGACCTTGGCCAGGTAGTGCTCGGCCTTCTCGCGAGCCTCGGCCTTGGACACACCCAGCACATGCACCGGCGCTTCCATGATGTTTTCAATCGCGGTCATGTGCGACCACAGGTTGAAATGCTGGAACACCATCGACAGGCGCGAGCGCATGCGCTGCAGCTGCTTGGGATCGGCGGCCTTCAAGGCGCCGTCCTTGTTGGCTACCAGCTTCAGCTCTTCGTTGTTCAGCAGGATCTTGCCCGCATGGGGCTGCTCCAGCAGGTTGATGCAGCGCAGGAATGTACTCTTGCCCGAGCCACTGGAGCCGATGATGCTGATTACATCGCCAGCTGCGGCCTTCAGGGACACGCCCTTGAGCACTTCGTGACTGCCATAGCGCTTATGCAGGTCTTGGACTTCAAGTTTGTACATGCGGTCGGTTCTCACAAAAACAGTCAGTCGTTGAGCAAGCGCCCGTGACGCAGCGCTTCGCGCCCCGCCACCTTGGCCAGCCAGAAACCGGGTTGGGCATAACGCAGCCGCTCAACGGCGAACAGCACGCCGCTGGTGCCAGCACACACCGTGCTGACCCGATCGGATAGGGGATCAATCACTTCAAAAACCGGCTCGCCCGCCTCCACCCAGCTACCGGCCGGACGCAGAAAGCTCACCACGCCGGGGTGCGGCGCATACAGCAGTTGGGTGCCTTCGAAAGGCATGGCCTCGCAGGCTTCGCGCCCGGGGGCCGGCCAGTCACCGGCAATCAACCCCTGCTCGGCAAGAAACGCCAGGATGCCTTCGGCGTGCGCTTGGGCCTGAGGCCGCCCGGTGTCGGCCTGGCCGCCCAGCTCGAGGGTGGTTGCCAGGCAAGCCAAGGGGATCTGCGCTTCAGGGAACTGCCGCGACAGGCGCAACCAGGGCAACGAGCAGGCTTCGTCGAACGAGCTGCCACCGGAATCTTCCGCCAGCAGACCGACCTTCACATCCAGGTGCGCGGCCAGGGAGCGCCACTGCGGCCAATGCTGCGGCAATGCATACATGTGCAGCGCCGCCTCGGCATCGCAATGCAGGTCCAGCACCACATCAGCGCTGCAGGCATGGCTCAGGAGCACCCGCTGCATGCCCTGCAACTGGCTGGACGCCGGCGGTAGCTCAGCCAGCACCTCGGCCATGGCCTGGCGAATCAAGCGCACATTGGCGTGCGGATCATCCCCCAGGCGCCCTTGCAGGCGCTGGCCGACCGGCTCGCTCAACTCGACGAAATCACGGTTGAAGTTCTTGCCGCTGCCGGCCTCGAAACGCCCCTGGTGGTTGCCTTGCAGCAACTGGCCCAGGCCCAGCGGGTTGGCCACCGGCACCAGTTCGATGACGCCGTTGAGAGCCCCCTGGGCTTCCAGTTCGCCGAGGCGCTTCTTCAGCTCCCAGGCAGTACGCATGCCCGGCAACTCGTCAGCATGCAGGCTGGCCTGGATATAGGCCTTGCGCTCGCCGCTGCCGAAACGGAACACCGAGATATGCCGCTCGCTACCCAGGTGATTCCAGGGCAATGGATGATCGATGCGTTCCATATCAGTGCTTCCGCGGCGCCAGGTAGCGCAGCCAGCGGCCTTCGGCCAGCTTGAACAGGCGCACCAGGATAAAGGTCAGGCACAGGTAGAACACGCCGGCGGTGATGTAGGCCTCGAACGGCAGGTAGTACTGCGCGTTGACCGTCCGCGCCGCGCCGGTGATGTCGATCAGGGTCACGATGGACGCCAGACTGGTGGTCTGCAGCATCATGATCACTTCGTTGCTGTACTGCGGCAGCGCGCGGCGCAGAGCCGACGGCAAGAGAATGCGGCGGTACATCTTGTAGCGCGACATGCCCATGGCCTTGGCCGCCTCGATCTCGCCATTGGGCGTGGCCTTGAGGCTGCCGGCGATGATTTCCGCGGTGTAGGCGCTGGTGTTGATGGCAAAGGCCAGGCAGGCGCAGAAGGTCGCGCTGGACAGCCAGGGCCAGAGGAAACTCTCGCGCACCGCTTCGAACTGAGCCAGGCCGTAGTAGATCAGGAACAGCTGCACCAGCATCGGCGTACCGCGGATCACATAGGTGTAGAGCCAGGCTGACATGTTCACCAGCGGCTGCTTGGACACCCGCATCAGCCCCAGGGGCAGCGCCACCAGCAAACCGAAGAACAGCGACAGCGCCAGCAGTTTCAGGGTGGTCAGCAGGCCGCCGAAGTACAGCGGCAGGGCCTCATAGATGACGTTGTAGTCGAAGATCATAGATCAGCCGCCCTTACGCCTACCGAGTAGCGCTTCTCAAGGTAACGCAGTGCCAGCAACGAGACACTGGTGATCACCAGGTACATCGCCGCCACTGCAAGGAAGAAGGTGAATGGCTCGCGAGTGGCATCCGCCGCCTGCTTGGCCTTGAACATCATGTCTTGCAGGCCCACCACGGAAATCAGCGCGGTCGCCTTGGTCAGTACCAACCAGTTGTTGGTGAAGCCGGGAATCGCCAGGCGAATCATCTGCGGCACCATCACCCGGAAGAAAACCTGGAAGCTGCTCATGCCGTAGGCCATGCCGGCTTCCGCCTGCCCCTTGGGGATCGCCATGAAGGCGCCACGGAAGGTTTCGGAGAGGTAGGCACCGAAGATGAAGCCCAGGGTGCCGATACCGGCCGCCAGCGGATTGAGGTCGATGTAATCGTCATAACCCAGCAGCGGCGCCACCCGGTTGAGCAGATCCTGGCCGCCGTAGAAGATCAGCAGGATCAGCACCAGGTCGGGAATACCGCGGATTACCGTGGAGTACAGGTCGCCCAGCCAGGCCAGCCAGCGCACCGGCGAGAGGCGCAGCGCAACCCCGATCAGACCCAGAACAATGGCCAGGGCCATGGACGACAAGGCGAGCTGAAGCGTCAGCCAAGCGCCATCGAGGATGACAGCCCCGTAGCCTTTCAACATGATTCAGGTCCTCGAAAATTGGGATGAAAAAATGGCGCAAACTTCAGAGATTCTGCTGCTTGCGCCATCTCGGACTGACTGATTCGACGGTCTTACTTGCCGTAGATGTCGAAGTCGAAGTACTTGTCCTGGATTTGCTTGTACTTGCCGTTCTCACGAATGGCAGCGATGGCGGCGTTGATCTTGTCCAGATCGGCCTTGTCGCCCTTGCGCACGGCGATCCCTACGCCGTCGCCGAAGTATTTGACGTCGGTGAAGGCCGGACCGACGAAGGCGAAGCCCTTGCCAGCGTCGGTTTTCAGGAAGCCGTCATTCAACAGGGTAGCGTCCGCCACAGTACCGTCGAGGCGACCGGCGGCCACATCCAGGTAGATTTCGTTCTGCGAGCCGTAAGGCTTGATCTGCGCACCCAGGGGAGCCAGCACTTCACGGGCGAAACGCTCGTGGATCGAACCGCGCTGCACGCCGATGTTCTTGCCCTTGAGCTCGGCCAGGCCGTCGCTGATCTGGGTACCGGCCTTCATCACCAGGCGCGCCGGGGTGTTGTAGTACTTGTTGGTGAAGTCCACGGATTTCTTGCGATCGTCAGTGATCGACATGGACGAGAGGATGGCGTCGATCTTGCGAACCTTCAGTGCCGGGATCAGGCCGTCGAACTCTTGCTCGACCCAGACACACTTGACCTTCATCTCTTCGCACAGGGCGTTGCCGATGTCGTAGTCGAAACCGACGATGCTGCCGTCCGGCGCCTTGGAGGCAAACGGAGGGTAAGCCGCTTCGATACCAATTTTCAGGGGCTTTTCATCGGCAAAAGTCGGCAGGGAGAGCACGGACAGTGCCAGGGCGCCAAGAAGCACGAGTTTCTTCATCTTAGAACTCCATCGGTAAAGGGCGAAAACGGCAGAGTGAGCGACAGCCCAATATGCGAATGGGTGAAACAGCAAATAGCGGCGCTGCGGCCCGGGCAGCCCGCAGGGGGCTCACACACAGGCAACGACGAGCGAGTGACCGGCATTCTAACGACAGGCTGGAAGCCGATATTTCCTCAATGCGACAACAAATTACAGAAGCATCGAGAATGCCTGGCCAGCGCATTGACAGCTCTTCAATTCTATGCAAGAGCGAAAGACGGGGAACCGATCTATGCTGCAAATTGCGGGCCTATTATTGGCAAAGCCTTCTATTCCGGCAAGCGCAGCGTGATGACTTATTTTTTATAAGGGTATAAAAGGCCCTGAAATGGGGCCCGGCGTTTCCCATTGCCCCGAAAGTAGGCGCGAGGTTACATCTTCGGCCGTACCGGTAACATTCGGATACACCGAAGGGATAAATCCGATATTTATTCGCCCCGTCTTCGCGGGCAAGCCGGCACCTGCAACAGCCACGCAGAGGGCTTTGCGGCCCATCGCCACCGCACAAAAAAGCCCCGCCCGGCACAGGGCCGGGCGGGGCTGGGTGACTCGAAAACCGCCTCAGGCGACGTTCATGGTCTTGTGGGTATCGATCAGGTGCTGCACCACACTCGGGTCAGCCAGGGTCGAGATATCGCCCAGACCGTCGTACTCCGCCGTGGCGATCTTGCGCAGAATCCGCCGCATAATCTTCCCGGAACGAGTTTTCGGCAGGCCCGGCGCCCATTGGATGACATCCGGCGAGGCGATCGGCCCGATTTCCTTGCGCACCCAGTTCTTCAATTCCAGGCGCAGGGCTTCGTTCGGCTCTTCACCACCATTGAGGGTCACATAGACGTAGATGCCCTGCCCCTTGATGTCGTGAGGCACGCCCACCACCGCCGCTTCGGCGACCTTCGGGTGCGCAACCATGGCGCTTTCGATTTCGGCGGTACCCATACGGTGCCCGGAGACGTTAAGCACATCGTCCACCCGACCAGTGATCCAGTAGTAGCCATCTTCGTCGCGACGGGCGCCGTCACCGGTGAAGTACATGCCACGGAAAGTCTTGAAGTAGGTATCGACGAAACGATCGTGGTCGCGGTACAGGGTCCGTGCCTGGCCTGGCCACGAGTCGAGAATCACCAGGTTGCCCTCGGCCGCGCCCTCGATGATGTTGCCCAGGTTATCCACCAGGGCCGGCACCACGCCGAAGAACGGACGCGCTGCGGAACCCGGCTTCAAGGCATGCGCCCCCGGCAGCGGGCTCATGAGGGTGGCGCCGGTTTCGGTCTGCCACCAGGTGTCGACGATCGGGCAGCGGGACTGACCGACGTTCTTGTAGTACCAGTCCCAGGCTTCCGGGTTGATCGGCTCGCCCACCGAGCCCAGCAGGCGCAGGCTGCTGCCATCGGCGCCTTCGCAGGCAGCGGTGCCCGAAGCCATCATGGCGCGGATTGCGGTCGGTGCGGTGTAGAGGATGTTGACCTTGTGCTTGTCGACGATCTTCGCCACCCGTGTGACATCCGGGTAGTTCGGCACACCCTCGAACAGCACCGTGGTGGCGCCGTTGGCCAGCGGGCCGTAGACAATATAGGTGTGGCCGGTGACCCAGCCGACGTCGGCGGTGCACCAGTAGACTTCGCCCGGGCGGTAGTCGAACACCCGCTCATGGGTCAGCGACGCATACAGCAGGTAGCCGCCGGTGGTGTGCTGCACGCCTTTGGGCTTGCCGGTGGAACCGGAGGTATAGAGGATGAACAGCGGTTCTTCGGCGCCCATCTCTTTCGGCGCGCAGACGCTGCCGGCGACTTTCATCAAGTCTTCGTACCAGATGTCGCGGTGCTGGTTCCACTTGATGTTGCCACCGGTGCGCTTGCACACGATGACCTTCTGAATGCTGCTGGTTTCCGGGTTGGTCAGGGCATCGTCGACATTGGCCTTGAGCGGCACTTTCTTGCCGGCACGGATACCTTCGTCGGCAGTGATCACCACCTTGGAGCGGCAGTCGATGATGCGCCCGGCCAAGGCTTCAGGGGAGAAGCCGCCGAACACCACCGAGTGGATCGCGCCAATGCGGGTACAGGCCAGCATGGCCACCACCGCCTCGGGAATCATCGGCATATAGATAGTCACCACGTCGCCGCGGTGCACGTCCTGGCCACGCAGGGCGTTGGCGAACTTGCAGACTTCCTCATGCAGTTCGCGGTAGGTGATGTTGCGGCTTTCGGAAGGATCGTCGCCTTCCCAGATGATCGCGATCTGATCACCGCGCTCGGCGAGATGGCGATCCAGGCAGTTGTAGGAGACGTTCAGGGTGCCGTCGGCGAACCACTTGATATCGACATGGTGATCGTCGAAGGAGGTCTGCTTCACCGTGGTAAAAGGCTTGATCCAGTCGAGACGCTTGGCCTGTTCGCGCCAGAAACCGTCCGGGTTCACGACCGACTGCTGGTACATGGCCTTGTAGGTCGCCTCGTCAGTCAGCGTATTAGCCAAAACCTCGGGACGAACGGGATACAGAGAAGCCGCACTCATCTTTCTTACCTCGGTGACATAGTTGTTTTTGTATGACCCCGTTGTAGCCGGGGGGCGTCTATAGAACCATTCGACGATGGTAGTAACAACCCCCTGCGAAATACCCCTTCATTTGCCAAACCCCTTCAAGAATGCGCCTTACAGCGATATCCACCCTACCCAAAAAAGTTCCAGCCAGCTGCCAAACAGCCCTTTTTCGGCGATTGTTACAAAAACTGTCAAAGGTGTTTATCAAAAGTACGCCTATATGACTGCGGCCCCCGCGCCTAAAATCTGCCTCGCCCAACAGGCAATCTGATTAACCAAGTTGCAGCCCCCACGAAGGCAGTTAATCAAACTTCTACTCAAGTTCCACACGCAGCCCCATAAAGGCTGCGTGACCTCACACGACCTTAGAAAGGTAAAACGCAAATGAAAGCTTTATTAGTTCTGGCCCTCAGCAGTCTGTGCGTAACCGCGATGGCTGATGAGATCCCGACTGATGTCGCCAACCAGCAAGTACCGGTAGAGGAATACACTTACTCGACTGATCTGGATATCGCCAAAGTTATCTCCATGAGCGAAGTTCCAGAAGTATGCGAAGTTGTACCAGCGCGCATGGAATATGAAGACTCCCACGGCCAGCGACATATTCTTCAATATCGCGTAATGGGCAACGGTTGCTCTAACGGCTAATAGCAAAGTTCATTGCACATACCTTGATGACTGCCGGCCGCAAGAAATCCCTCTTGCGGCACAGATGCCTGATGTCTACCCACCCATGGGCAGCAAAAGGCCTCAGCCTGACGACGTGCGAGCCCGGCAATCGCACGCACCTTTCCTCCTGAGGTTGATGGCCTTCTCATAGCACCGCCCACGACCTTGCGAGCAACTCCAGCGACCGCTTCGACGGAGGAAATCCGGCCACCCCCTGAAGACCTGCTCCAGGAGATTTCCCAAGGCAATACCGAGCGATTCGAGTTGTGTTCAAAACCTCAAAAAGGCTTGCAAAAACACAACATCTAGTAAAATTGGCTATTTTTTGGCCATTTCCGGCTATTTTTTTCAAGCGTGAAAAAAAATCTTCAACCGCCAAAGCCTTGTAAACCCGCGCTCTGCTCCAAGTCCCCCCCCTTCTCGGGCTCGCCTGCGCCCATCGGTCGCCCCACGCCCCCGAAAATATCCTTATAATGCGTCCTCAAAACGGGCCTGCAACATTCCCTTACCGGATGAAAACGACCTGCTGAATCCTGCGCAGGAGCTGGCACGCCAAGCTCCGCCCGACAGCGGCCTCCAGGCACCCGGACACGTATTTCTGTTTATTGCCTGCGTTCACTGCTGCAACAAACGATTTCCAATGATTTAACGCGGCCAGCGTGCCGTGTGAAAAACCACCCCTTTTGTTTTCACACGGGCATCTGGCCCTCGAGCAGGAGACGACACGTCATGCTGAGCTGGGACGAATTCGATAAAGAAGAAGGTGAAGTTGCGGTCAAAGGCGCCAACGCCGGCCACGCTACTGAAGCCAACATGGACCGCCTCGACAGCGCCGGTGGCGCCGCCGCTCTCGAAGCCCGTGCCGTGACTGCCAGCGACTCCGCTGCCGTAGCCCGCGCCAAGGCGTCTCTGGATCAGCTCGACATCGCCGAAGGCCTGGCCGAGCTGGAAGGCTCTTCCGCCCGTGTCGCGGTTGACGAGAAGCGCATGATCAACTGCCGCGCCGACCTCAACCAGCTCGTGCCGTTCAAGTATGACTGGGCCTGGCAGAAGTACCTCGACGGCTGCGCCAACCACTGGATGCCGCAAGAGGTCAACATGACCGCCGACATCGCCCTGTGGAAAAACCCGGAAGGCCTGACCGACGACGAGCGTCGCATCGTCATGCGCAACCTGGGCTTCTTCTCCACCGCCGACTCCCTGGTTGCCAACAACCTGGTACTGGCCGTGTACCGCCTGATCACCAACCCGGAATGCCGCCAGTACATCCTGCGCCAGGCGTTCGAAGAGGCGATCCACACCCACGCCTACCAGTACTGCATCGAATCGCTGGCCATGGATGAAGGCGAGATCTTCAACATGTACCACGAGATTCCATCGGTCGCGAAGAAAGCCGCCTGGGGCCTGAAGTACACCCGTTCGATCTCCGATCCGAAGTTCGAAACCGGCACCGTCGACACCGACAAGGAACTGCTGCGCAACCTGATCGCCTACTACTGCGTTCTGGAAGGCATCTTCTTCTATTGCGGCTTCACCCAGATCCTGTCCATGGGCCGTCGCAACAAAATGACCGGTGTCGCAGAGCAGTTCCAGTACATCCTGCGCGACGAATCCATGCACCTGAACTTCGGCATCGACGTGATCAACCAGATCAAGATCGAAAACCCGCACCTGTGGGATGCCGAGATGAAGGAAGAGGCGACCCAGATGATCCTCCAGGGTACCCAACTGGAGATCGAATACGCTCGCGACACCATGCCGCGCGGTGTACTGGGCATGAACGCCGCGATGATGGAGGACTACCTCAAGTTCATCGCCAACCGTCGCCTGTCGCAGATCGGCCTGAAGGAAGAGTACCCAGGTACCACCAACCCGTTCCCATGGATGAGCGAGATCATGGACTTGAAGAAAGAGAAGAACTTCTTCGAGACCCGCGTGATCGAGTACCAGACTGGCGGCGCCTTGAGCTGGGATTGATTCCCGGATCAATGACACAAACAAGAAGCCCTGACCTGGTCAGGGCTTTTTTATTGGCCGCACCAATGTACACAGGGACTGGTTCATCAAAGTACGTGCAGGCTGCATGACCTGCCGCTATAAAGAACTCTTTTCCGCTTAAGGATAAAAGCGCCCATGAAATTCGATACCGCGTACTGCATCAGCCTCGACGACAAGTTGTCGATCTATGACGTGCGTGATCTGAATTTCGATGAAACCCTGGTCTTCGATTCGGCCAGGGAAAGTTTCCAGTGCCCCAACGATGAATGCCGCGCAGCGTTCGATAGCACTAATCAACTGGGCACTTTCAACGCCAAGAACGTCAACTACATCCGCACGCCGCATTTCAAAAACCTGCCCGCCACGCTTCATATAGAAGGATGCCCTTATGGGGTCAGCAAAAGCGCCGGTAGCGTGGAAGGTGCCGCGACCGAAGAGGAACGCGAGGAGCATTTCCCTTCGGAGCTGCTCTTAAGCCGCCGTGAATACGTGCGCAAGCCGGCCCGCCCGCAAGCGGCAGTGGATGCCCCACTGGACACTCCGCCAGCCGCTACGGCCAGTTCGCACAAGCCCCATGCCGGGCGCGACACTACCCCGGACAAGACCAGCGTCTTCGCCCACCCGGTGGAGTGCTTTGTGTCGAACATCGACGACAAGGAACTGCTCAAGCGCATGCCGCTGAAGGTCGGCGAACACACGGCCAGCTACGCCTCATTCTTCAAGAAGATCGAATACCTGCTGGACAACAAGGGGCTGATCTACTGGGGCAAGATCAAGGAGATCAAGGACTACACCCAAAGCTTTCGCATCGATTTCAAGCAGAAAGTCTGGTTCAAGGCCGAGGGCGAAACCAAGAAGAAACCCTACTCGGTCAATGTCTACCTGAGCAAGAAGCTGATCGACAGCTACCGCAAGCGCAAAGCCTTCCTCGAGGAGATCAAGGGCGCCGCCGACAGCCAGCGGGAGCTGTACTGTTTCTTCTATGGCGTGACGCCGGCACTCAAGCAAGTGCCGAGCAAGAAAGACCCCGAATCGACCTTCGGGGTCTTCAGCGCCAATATCGAGAACTTGGATCACTTCGTGATCCGTGAGGCGCCGGGGCTGGAGGCAAAATAACCTCCTTCGGTTTCAATGCTTGGGCAGCTCCAGAGCGACGGCCCCGGGGTGCTTCCTGACCACCACATACGGCAGCACCGACCACTCAGGCCCGTCACAGGCCCGCTCTACCCGAGGAAAGTAGGCCTTGAGGAACAGCCCCTTGGGCGTGAAGTACCAACTGTTATCGCCCCAGACGCTCTCGTCGCTGTAGTTGCAGCCCTCGTCGGGGTCGGTCGGCTCGCGCATCTTGTCGGGGTACAAGGCGCGAAACTGCTGGACCAACCAGGGTGCCAGTTTTTCCTGGTTGTATTCGTAGAGGCCTGTGCGCTCAGCTTCGGTGAGACGAGTGTCTCCTTTACCATTGCGGTCGCTGTGCAACAGCGGTTTGCCCTGCCCCACCCAGAGCACATCGGACAGTGACAACGGGTGACCGCTGTTCACGTCAATATTCATGGGGGAGTCGCCAAAGTCCGGGTGAGCACCGCCGCAGGAATAGCTGGTGGAGATATTCACGCTCAGTACCGCCGGTGAGAAGAACTGTGGTTTTACCGTCTGCATGAATTCGCCCCCCTGAGAGCCGGCTCCCAGCAGGCACTCGTGGTAGGCGCTCACCTCGCGCCACAGACGCTCCATCAACAACTGATTGAGACGCTGTTGCTGAGCTTCCGGGTAACCGCCGACCACCTTGAACATCGACAACTTCGACCCTGGCTCGCTCCACCATTGCAGGGTGTAACCCATGAAGCTCTGCTGCTTGCCCTGCTTGAGGGCCAGGCCCTGCAGGCGCAGGTATTCGTACAGATCATTCGGATAAAGCTGCGCCAGATAGGGCAACGCATCCGGCTTGGGCGCCTCAGCCTTGGCCGTGGACAACTGCACATCGAGAGTCTTGCCCTTGGAGTCCTGCCACTGCCCCTGCCAGCCATCGCCAGTTTGCTGCAACTTGAAGGTGGGCAGGGCCGCCTGCTCATCGGCAGGGCGGCCTCCTTCACGCAGCTCCAGCGCCTGCCCGACAAGCGTGCCGTTGAGTGCCAGATCATGGTGATACTTCTGATAGAAATATCGTCCTGTGACGTCCTTGGGATCGCCGGTATTGATTTCCAGCACAATCGGCATCTTGCCCAGAGTGCCACTGAGAACCTGTCGAGAGGGCGAGGCCTGCAGGCCCTGAAGGTAGATACACAGCAACAGGGCACCGAGGATCTGGCGCATCAATCCGTTGAACATGGAAACTCCCTTGCATGAAAAGGCCGCCAGCGTCGTCAGCAGCGCTTGGGCCTGTGGTAGGCGACGAGCAATTATGGACCGGCACTCCAGGACAATCGAGCGGCCAAACGTGACGCTTCTATCACTTCAGGCACATGCTCAGCAGCACCAGAAACAACAGACCGATGTAAACCCTCGCATGTACCCGGTCAGGAATCCTGCCGATCCAGGGCGCGGCCAGACGAATACCCAGCAACGAACCGAGGGTGAGGACAAAAAACGCCAGCAGGTCGACATAACCGACAAACCAGGGGCCCAGATCGAAGCGGCTATAGCCTGCCAGCGCCATATAGGTCGCAGTACCCGCCAGCGCCACGGGGACACTCAGCGGATTGGCCATGGAGGTGGCCTGGGTCATGCTCAGGCCGCAGCGACGTAGCAGGGGAACTGTCATGACACTGCCGCCCACTCCGAGGAAGGTGGCAATGACGCCTATTCCTACACCGCCAAAGAGCGTTTCGCCTGATCCCAGGTCACGGGTTTTCTGCCCTACCGACTGTTCAAGAAACCCCCGGCGCAGCAGGCAGTCGGCAATGGTCAGGCCCAGGTAGGCAATAAAGGCATAGCGGATCACCTCGCCACTCACCCACATGGCCCCCGCCGCGCCAACTATCGCCCCCAGCCCGATATAGCCACCCAGGGGCCACAGATAGCGGCGGACAAGATTGCCTGCGCGCTGGTGCCTGCCGGTGGCAACCAGGGCGTTGACGATCATCACGCAGGTCGAAGTGGCTACCGCGACATGCATCGCCGCCTGTCCCACCGCCGAATCGGCGCCCTGGCTGCCGAGCAACATCCAGTACAGCAGCGGCACCACCACAAACCCGCCACCAAAGCCGAACAGCACGGCGCTGATGCCCGTCATGCAACCAAAAAGTGCCAACAGTAGATAGAACATCAAGGCGTTTCCATTCAGGTAGACGCCCTGGAAGATAGAACCCCAGCGCTTGGCCGGCTTCAGCAAATTGGCCAATAATGTTTGCGTTTACGCCAAATACGGGACTGTGTCGGCATGCGCAATATCTCCATCGACCAACTGGATCAGACCCCGCGTCCCGTGCTCGCCATTGGCACCGACTACCCAGACGGGCAACGCCTGCCGCGCCATCGGCATCGGCGGGCGCAACTGCTCTATGGTGCCACCGGAGTGATGCAGGTCAGTACCGATGAGGGCAACTGGGTGGTGCCACCGCAGCGGGCGGTGTGGATTCCACCGGGAGTGGAACATGAGGTGCTGATGCTTGGGGTCAGCACTCGCAGCCTGTATATCGAGCCGGCCGCCGCGCCGCTGGACAGCAGCGGCTGCCGGGTCATCGGCATCTCGCCGCTGCTGCGCCAGCTACTGCTGGAAGCAGTGGACATGCCCCTGGAATACGACCTGGACGGGCGCGACGGGCTGCTGATCAACCTGCTGCTGCACGAAATCCAGCGTTGCCCAGGCCTGCCGCTGCACATTCCCTTGCCGGCCGGCGGCCCACTGCTGGAGCTGTGCCGAGCTTTTCTCGCCCGGCCCGATGTCCATCAATCCCCCCTGCACTGGGCAGACCGACTGCATGTCAGCCTGCGTACCTTCAATCGCTGGTTTCGCCAGGAGACCGATATGAGCTTCGTGCAGTGGCGGCAACGGGCCTGCGTGATCCAGGCCCTGGCCCGGCTGGCGGCCATGGAGCCGGTAACCCGAATCGCCCTGGACCTGGGCTACGACAGCCCTGGCGCGTTCTCCACCATGTTCCGTCGGGTGCTGGGGCAATCCCCCAGCACCTACCTGAATCAAGAGCATCCAGCTCCTGGAAAAGCCTTGTGACCAAAGGCTGGCGCAGTGGCAGAAATTGAGTTTGATCCGGACGCAAAACAACTGTACAAATATCCAGTACAAAGCCAACGCACTGCCTAACCTCCCGGAGAAAACCATGGCCTCTCTCGCGATGAAAATCACCCTGGAACGTATCGCTCTCTATCAATTCACCCCACAACACTGTGCCCAGGCTCGGGACATGCTGGGCTGGGACATGGATCAGCTGTCCCGCGAGTCCGCGGTCTCGGTGCAAGCCATCCAGCGCTTCGAAGCGGGCTACGAGGTCCGTGACGTAACCCGCCTGGCCCTGGCGTTCTGCCTTGAGGCCCAGGGCCTGGTGTTCTTCCCGGGCTTCACCCCTGGCCGCGGCATGAACATCAAGGGAGCCACTCCCAACCCGATGGAGCGGCCCGACTACGCCCTGATCGAATGATCCAGCCGCCTGAGCAAGTGCTCGCACAAGGCCGGTACTGGCAGAGGGGTCGAGCCCGGACGAACCGGCGGGCAGGCCAGGGTTTTGATCCGGGCGTCATGGCGCCGCAAACGGCGGATGCTATGGTCACCATCCTCATAACCCGCCGCCCGAGCGAAGAAGGCCTGGATCAGGCGGATTCGACGCCCGCCTGCTCCAGTGCACCTTCCACCTCCAGCCACCAGGCGGCTCCCCGCTGCGGCTGCGCCAGGTTGAAGGCTTCGCCCATTTGCGGCGTGGTGATGTTGGTACTGCGCTCCCAGGCCAGGGCCAGGATGCGGTCGAAGGGTTCGTGCCAGGCGTGCATCGCCAGGTCGAAGGTGCCGTTGTGGATCGGTAGCAACCAACGACCTTGCAGGTCGATGTGGGCCTGCAGAGTCTGCTCGGGCTGCATGTGCACATGGGGCCATTCGACGTTGTAGGCCCCGGTTTCCATCAGTGTCAGGTCGAATGGGCCGTACTGCTGGCCGATACGCTTGAAACCGTCGAAATAACCGGTATCGCCGCTGAAGAAGATCCGCGTGGGGCCATCGATCATCACCCAGGAGGCCCACAAGGTCCGGTTGCCATCGAACAGACCACGCCCGGAAAAGTGCTGCGATGGGGTGGCAACGAAACAGACGCCAGCGACCTCACAGCCCTGCCACCAATCCAGTTGCCGGACCTTGGCCGCCGGCACGCCCCACTTGATCAGGGTATCGCCCACCCCCAGCGGGGTGAGGAAATGCCGAGTCTTGTCCGCCAGGACCAGCACGGTCTTGTGATCAAGGTGATCGTAATGATCATGAGACAGGATCACCGCCTCGATATCGGGCAATTGCTCCAGGCTGATCGGCGGCTGGTGAAAGCGCTTCGGCCCGGCCCATTGCACGGGTGACGCGCGCTCGGCAAACACCGGATCGGTGATCCAGAACTTGCCGCGCATCTTCAGCAGCACGGTGGAATGCCCCAGGCGGTAGACGCTGTGATCGGGCGCCGCCAGCAACTGCTCGCGGGTTAGCGGCTGCACCGGAATGGCTCCGGCCGGGCGGGTATTGCGCGGCTTGTGGAACAACATGTTCCAGAAGATCTGCAGGGTCTTGCCAAAGCCGGCACGACGCACCGGCGCATGGTTGCGAAAAGCCCCCTGCTCCTGGCGCGAGGTTTCCTCGCGGGGAGCACGGGTGATGCTTGACGAGACAGTGGCCATGATTGAAATGACTCCATGGAACGCAGCAAGTTGCGACGTGGTATTGCGGGACGATCTACTGGCCAAGGCACGCAAGCATCAGCCGCCAATCATCGTTTCAAAGATCAACTACACTACACAGTGTAGTTTCTACATTGCAACAGGAAACAGACGAAGTAGACTGCCGAGTGTTTTTACCGACCACCCTGACCGAACCCAACTTATGACAGCCCCGAAGCGCCTCACCGACCTCAAACGCAGTGCCATCGTCCAGGCGGCGATCAGTGAATTTCGCACCAGCGGTTTCGAGATCACCAGCATGGACAAGATTGCCGCTACGGCTGGGGTGTCCAAGCGCACGGTGTACAACCACTTCCCCAGCAAGGAGGAACTGTTCGCCGAGATCCTGCACCAGCTCTGGGCCAGCATCAGCGCGCAATCGGAAATCATCTACCGCAGCGACCTGCCCCTGCGCGAGCAATTGGAAAAGATCGTGCGGGCCAAGCTGCAACTGCTGGCGGACGACAACTTTCTCGATCTGGCCCGGGTAGCCATCGCCGCTGCCATTCACTCGCCGGAACGGGCGCAGAACATGGTGGCGCGGCTTGGCGAGCGGGAAGAAGGCCTGACCCTGTGGATTCGCGGCGCCCTGGCCGACGGTCGCCTCAAGCCGGTAGACCCGGAATTCGCCGCGACCCAGATGCACGGCCTGCTCAAGAGCTTCGCCTTCTGGCCGCAGATCACCATGGGCCAGGCGCCACTGGCAACAGGCATGCAAAATCAGGTCGTCGAGTCGGCGCTGGACATGTTCCTGGGCCACTACCAGGCCTGAGTTCCCGGGGCACTTATGCTCACCGAACCGCAGCCGGCGGTCGCCACCACTGTGAAATGGCTTGGAAGGACACTGATTATTCTCACTGGAATAAATGACAATATTCACCAGACTGATCCGATAAACGGCTAAGCCGAAAAAACACCACAAGGTGTTTCAGTACAGAACCTGGTGCAGGAATTTATGGAAAACCAACGCGGCAAGGGGCTGTCATTTGCCCGGCGCATCTATCGGCCAAGGATCATCGGCCTGGGTATCGGCGGTATCAGTGTATTCGCCACCCTCTACCCCCTTGCACTGCCCGGTTGGATCTGGGCCCTGCTCCTGTTCCACGGCCTGCTCTGGCCTCACCTGGCCTATCAACTCTCCACCCGTTCTGCCTTTCCCTACCAGGCAGAACGTCGCAACCTGCTGTACGACTCGATGCTGGGCGGTTTCTGGGCTGCCACCATGCAGTTCAATCCCCTGCCCGCCGTCACCATCCTGTCGATGATGGCCATGAACAATGTGGCCGCCGGGGGGGTGCGTCTGTTCATCCGTGGCGCTCTGGCCCAGGGCATCGGGGTCCTGTTGTCCTGGTCGCTGTTCGGCGCCAGCTTCAATACCCGGATCAGCCCGCTGCAGATCTATGCCTGCCTGCCGATGCTCACGCTCTATCCGCTGGCCGTGGGCATGGTCTGCTACCGGCTGGCGATCAAGCTGTCCGAGCACAAGCGCGCCCTGAGCGCCCTGAGCCGCACCGACAGCCTCACCGGTCTGCTCAACCACGGCTCCTGGAAAGACCTGCTGCATATCAAGTTCCACAAATGCCAGCAGCAACAGATCGATGCCAGCATCGCCCTGATCGACATCGACCACTTCAAGGCGATCAACGACACCTACGGACACATCATCGGCGATACGGTGCTGCGCCATCTGAGCAACGAACTGCGGCGCAACCTGCGTCACGACGACCTCGCCGGCCGCTACGGCGGTGACGAGTTCTGCGTGATCCTGCCGCGCATGGACCGCCAGCAGGCACTGGAGGTCATGGAACGCCTGCGCCAGGTCTTCAGCCAGTACCGGCATCCGCAAGTGGCTGAACTGAAAGTCAGCCTGAGCATCGGCCTGGCCGCCTTCGACCGCGAATTCCAGGACCCTTCAAGTTGGCTCAACGCCGCCGACAAGGCCCTGTACCTGGCGAAAAACAGTGGCCGCAATCGAATTGCCAGCAATGACGACGAGGCTCATTCCCGGCAAACACAAATGGCATAAAAACCCAAAAAACTTATACAAAAAGGGAGTAAAAAATATTTTTGTACAAGTTTATTTGGATTTATCCCGGCAACTGACATCATAATGCCGTCACTTCGCTACCGCACAAGACCTCCATTCGGGGTCAAATGCCGTGGCCCATCAATCCAACTAAATCGATTCGCAGCCACTACGTCTCCTCTTGATGCGGCCAACGATGCACGCCCGCGTCATCGCTGCGAATTTATCTGTCAGTCATGGAACGCTGGCATTGAGCAGATAATGCCGAACGCTGGGGAGCATTCGGCATACCGGCGAACTCAATAGGGATCGACGCGACGTTTCTCCCACAGAGCACCAGCTACCATGCTATTCAACCGCCACAACAAGACCATCGATTCCCTGCAGCAAACCATTGCCGAACAATCCCGAATGCTGGAAGCCATCGATCGCTCCATGGCGGTGATCGAATTCGACCTGCAGGGCAACGTCCTGCGAGCCAACGCCAACTTTCTCCAGACCCTGGGCTATCGCGAAGACCAGGTGATAGGCCAGCCGCACCGCCTGTTCTGCACCCCGGAGTACGTTCGTAGCAGCGACTACCAGCAATTGTGGAACCGCCTCAGAAGCGGCCAGTTCGAATCCGGCACCTTCGAACGGGTGGCCAGCAACGGCCAGAGCCTGTGGCTGGAAGCCAGCTACAACCCCATCCGCGACGCATCCGGCGCAGTGTACAAAGTGGTCAAGTACGCCTTGGATGTCACCGCCCGAGTGCAGGAAGAGGTGGAGGCACGAAACAAGCTGGACGCCATCGACCGGGCCATGGCGGTGATCGAGTTCAACCTCGACGGCAGCATCATCGGTGCCAACAGCAATTTCCTCAGCCGCATGGGCTACAGCCTGGCCGAGATCAAGGGCAAGCATCACCGCATGTTCTGCAAACCCGAGCTGATCAACAGCAGCGCCTACCAGGACTTCTGGAACCGCCTGAACCGGGGTGAGTTCTTCAACGGCCAGTTCGAGCGGATCGACAGGCACGGACGTACGCTGTGGCTGGAAGCCAACTACAACCCGGTCTACGACGCCAGCGGGCGCCTGTGCAAAGTGGTCAAGTACGCCGCCGACGTCACCCAGCAGGTGGAAAAACACGAACAGGATGCCCAGAGCGCGAGCCAGGCTTATCACATCTCGGTGCAGACCCGAAAAGTCGCCGAACAAGGCACCGGAGTGATCCAGCAAGCCGCCAGCGAAATGCGCCAGATCGCCGAGAACATCGAGGGATCTTCATCGCTGATCGCGCGCCTGGGCGAACGCTCCGAGCAGATCACCGCCATCGTCAACACCATCCGCGCCATTGCCGACCAGACCAACCTGCTGGCTCTGAACGCCGCCATCGAAGCGGCCCGGGCCGGGGACCAGGGCCGTGGTTTTGCCGTGGTGGCCGATGAAGTCCGGCAATTGGCGGCGCGCACCAGCGGCTCGACGGCGGAAATCTCCAGCATGATCGACATGATCCAGAACGAAACGCAGCAAGCCATCAAGAGCATGGACGGTACCCGGGAGCGGGCGGCCAAGGGCGTGCAACTGGCGGATCAGGCGGGCACGGTGATCCTGCAGATTCGCGACGGTGCCAGCGAGGCGGTAGAGGCCGTGAGCATGTTCGCCAACGAACGCGGCGCCCCCTGAGGGCAGGCTTTCCCGGCGTCGAGAGCGACGTCGGGCCTGGCCCGGGAGGCTATAGTGGCCTGACGTCCCAGTGCCTGGCGGAGGCCATCATGAGTTCCAGCGACACCCCGAAGAAACCCACTCCGGTCATCGACCACCTGCGCTTTCATCGCGCCCATGCCCACCTGGCGCCGACCTTCGGCACCGATAACTTCGCCCTGAAGGCAGAAGCCTTCGCCCGGTTCTTCGGCACCCCGACCTTCCTCGGCGCACAAACCCTGGTGGTACTGGTCTGGGTGGCCCTGAACCTGACCGGCGTCACCCATTTCGACGTCTATCCCTTCATCCTGCTGAACCTGGCCTTCAGCCTGCAATCGGCCTATGCCGCCCCGCTGATTCTCCTCGCACAGACCCGCCAGGCCGCGCGGGACAAGGCCCAGGCGGATGCCGATGCGCAGCACCGCGAAGCCCTGGCCGTTGCCAACAGCGAGCGCCAGGCCCAGGCCGCACAGACCACCACGCAACTGATGGAGCTGCTGGAACAGAACACCCGCCTGACCGAAATGACCAAGCAACTGACCGAGCGCATCGAGAATCTCACCAGTGAGATGCATGAGCATTTCGTGCGCAAGGATCAACCCAAGGCCTGAAGGCCTCAGGGCCAGCGCAGGTGCCGCGCCAACTCGTCGAACAGTGTCACCACCGAACGCAAGGCCCGACAGTCCGGGCGGGTCAGCAGCCACAGGGCGGTTTCCTGGCCCAGGGGTTCACTCAACGCCTCCAGCCCGGCGCTGCCCACCAGGAAATCCGGCAGCGCGGCCACGCCCAGGCCAGCGCGCACCAACTCGGTAACCGAAAGCATGCTGTTGCAGCGGTAACTGGGCTGTACGCCGGGCCATTGCTGGCGACGCCAGACCACGGTGGGGTGATCGGGCAGGAAATCGTCCGGGGCGATCCAGGCCAGCCGCGACAGATCAGTGCAGTCGACCCGTTGCCGATAGGCCGGGCTGGCGCATACCCGGTAGGACACCGCCCCCAGGCAGCGCCCCACCAGGTGCTCTGGAGGCCTGGCGGTCAGGCGCACGGCAATATCCGCATCACGCCGGTTGAGATTGGCGAAATCATTGGACGTGCACAGCTCGATGACCAGTGCCGGGTAGTTCGCCATGAACTGCGCCAGGGCCGGCAGCAACAGGCCTTGCAACACCGAATCGGTACAAGTCAGGCGTACCGTGCCGCTGACCACTTCGCCGCCCCGGGCCACGCCGATACGCGCCGCTTCCAGTGCCTGTTCAGCATGTTCTGCCTGCTGCGCCAGGGCCTGGGCCAGGCTGGTGGGCAAGTAGCCGGCGCGGCTCTTGTCGAACAACTGCTGGCCCAGCCCGGCCTCCAGCCGGCGCACGGCGCGAAACACCGTCGAGACGTCGACCTTGAGCAGGGCCGCAGCACGCGCCAGGGAGCCGCCGCGAACCAGGGCCAGGATCAATGAGAGATCGGAGTAGTCCAACTGATAGTGCGCTGGTGCAATGATCATTTGGGTAAACGCCAATATTGATTGCGTAGGCGCCAATTTATAGTGGGCCCAGGCCATCAACAAGTCAGGGTCACAACCGGAGAGTTCCATGCATCCACAGGTACCAGCACCGACCATTCGTATCGCCCTGGTGGGGGATTACGACCCACAGATCACCGCACACCAGGCCATCCCCCTGGCCCTGGAGCGGGCAGCGCAGGAGGGTGCCGGCCCAATGGAATACCAGTGGCTGGCAACCGCCGATCTGCACCAGGAGAAAGACCTGGAGGGCTTCCACGGTATCTGGTGTGTCCCCGGCAGCCCCTACCGCAACATCGAGGGTGCCCTGCTGGCGATCCGCGTGGCGCGTGAACAGCAGCGGCCATTTCTCGGTACCTGTGGCGGCTTTCAGCACGCGGTCCTGGAATACGCCCGCAATGTGCTGGGCTGGGCCGATGCTGAACACGGCGAAACCGCGCCCGACGCCGAGCGCGTGCTGCTCACGCCCTTGAGTTGCGCCCTGGTGGAAGCCCGGGACTCGATTCAGTTGCGCGCCAACAGCCGCATCGCCAGGGCCTACGGCACAACCTGCATCGAGGAAGGTTATCGCTGCCGCTATGGCGTCAATCCGGACTTCGCTGGCGCCCTGCTCAGCGGCACCTTGCTCCCCACTGGCCATGACAGCGCCGGCGACCTGCGCAGCCTGGAACTGGACGAGCATCCGTTCTTCATCGCCACCCTGTTCCAACCCGAGCGCGCGGCCCTCCAGGACCGCACACCGCCTCTGGTCAGGGCCTTGCTCACGGCCTGCCGGGAGTGCCAAGCATGACTGACCGGACTCCCGCACCGCCCTACTACGCCGTGATTTTCAGTTCCCAGCGCGGTGAGGCCGACCCCGCCTATGAACAGGCAGCCGAACGCATGCTCGAACTGGCGCGCCAGCAGCCGGGGTTTCTCGGGGTCGAATCGGCACGAGGTGAGGACGGCTTCGGCATCACCGTGTCGTACTGGAGCAGCGAAGCGGCGATCCTGGCCTGGAAGCAGCACCCCGAACACAGCGCGATCCGCGAGCGCGGTCGGGCACAGTGGTATCGCCAGTTCAGCACCCGGGTGAGCAAGGTCCAACGGGCTTACGGCTTTCCAGGCTGAGCCCGCTTCAGGCACGGATTCCCGAGCCGCCCGGGTGACGGCTCGGGGGCACGCATCAGCCCTGCGTGGTCGACAGCAGGCTGCGCACCGCCTGGATTTCCGGCAAGTCGCTGCGGCGCATGTATACCCGCAGCGGCTCGCTGATATTGATCCGGTCGTCGATGTTCTGATCCAGCAGCAGCTGGATCTGCTCGCGCTTGAGGCTCATGGCCTGGTCCGACACCGGCGCCCAGACAAACTCGTGGGCCGGCACTATGGCGTCGTCGGCCACGTCCATGCCAAAGGAGTCTTCGCTGAAGCGCACGATATAGCGACCGGTCTTGCGATTGAAGCCGACAAAGCCCTTGAGCTGGTCGGCAGCCTGACAGATGAGTTCGGAGGTGATGCTCATGGTAAACCTCACTAGAGTCCCGCAGGACAGGTGATCAATGGTCTACACGCGAGGCAAGGGACAGCGGAGTTTTCAGGGCCTCCCTCTGATGGGGAAACTGCAGCGCCCAAGAGTACTGCAAAGCGCCGGAAAAAAGCGCTGAAAAATGCAAATGAGAGGGATTTATGTCGCTCTGGAGATAGCACAAGCGTCATCGAGTTGTTAAAAGATATCCCCTTGCACACGCCCCCACGAAAGGATTTCGAGCATGCCCGCGACCTTCCCCCCTTGTGCCCTGATGCTGGGCCTGATGCTCGCTTGCGGACTGGCCCAGGCCTCTGAACAGCCTGACCCGGACGCCCTGGCCGCTCGCCAGGGGATTCCACAGCCAGCGGTGATCGCCCACCGCGGCGCCTCTTTCGATGCCCCCGAATCCACCGCGGCTTCCTACACCCTGGCCCGGGACCTGGGCGCCGACTACCTGGAAATGGACCTGCAACGCAGCAAGGATGGCGTGCTCTTCGCCCTGCACGACAACAACCTGCAACGCACCACCGACGTGGCGCAGAAATTCCCCGAACGCAAGGACAGCCCGGCCAACGCCTTCACCATGGCGGAACTGAAAACCCTCGACGCCGGCAGCTGGTTCAACCAGGCCCACCCGGAGCGGGCGCGGCCGGGCTTTGCCGGGCTGAAGATCCTCACCCTGGATGAAATCATCGACATCGCCCAGGGCAATGCGCAGCACAAGCCCGGGCTGTATATCGAGACCAAGGAACCCCAGCTGTTCCCCGGTATCGAGCACGACCTCAAGGAAAAACTCCAGGACCGTGGCTGGCTGAGCCCGGCCGGTTCCAAGCTGGCGAAAAGCGAACTGGCGGTGGGCCAGGGCAAGGGCAAGGTGGTGCTGCAGACCTTCGACAAGCACAGCCTGGAACTGCTGCACCAGGCAATGCCCAACGTGCCGAAAGTACTGTTGCTTTGGGTCGCGCCCGGCAGTATCGAACCCGCGTCCGGCCAGAGCTTCGCCAGCAGCGGCGAAACCGACAAGGCCGCCTTCTATGCCCGGCAGCAGCCCAAGGACCAGGCCGAGTTCAAGCGCTGGGTGGACTTCGCCAAGGCCCAGGGTGCCATCGGCACCGGCCCTTCCGCGGCCCTGACCGGCGGTGGCGAGCAGAGCTACTCGGACCTGGTGCAACCCTGGATGAACCAGTACACCCACGACCAGGGCCTGCTGGTGCACGTCTACACCATCGACGAGCCGGTGGACTTCAAGAAGGTCATGGATGCCGGGGTCGATGGCATCTTCACCAACCGCAGTGCCGAACTGCTCAAGTACTTCAAGCGGCCGGCCAGTGCCAGCGTGGCGCAATTGCTGGACGCCAGCGGTTACTGAATGGCGGTTTCGCACTGGCACGGCGAGCTCTGGCTGGGCCGGGATTTCGGCCTGATCCACGGGGCGATGGGGCCAACCGAGTCCCATGCCCACTACGCCCATCAGCTGATCATCGCCCCCGGGCAACCGGTCACGGTGGCGCTCGCGGGCGGGCTGCAGAGCGCTCATTACCTGTTGATCCCGGCCTTGCAGCGCCACGCCATCGTTCAGGCTCCCGAGCAGGCCTTCACGGTGTACGCCGAGCCGCTGCTGATCGCCGTCGAAGACCTGCAAGCATGCGTCAGTGGCGCCGAACCCTCACTGCCCGGCCTGGAAGCGGCGCTGCGCCGTTGCCCGCGCCAGCCCGTTGCCGACCCACGTGTAGCGCGGGCACTGCACGCCGTGGATGCCGCCCTGGAGGGCAAGGTGGCGGCCGCGCAACTGGCGGCCCGGGCCCATGTATCCCTGAGCCAGCTGGAGCGTCTGTTCGCCCGTGACGTCGGCCTGCCGGTAAGGCGCCTGGTGCTCTGGCGCCGCCTGCGCCTGGCCATGGCCCTGGTGTTGGAGGGCCAGACCCACACTGGCGCGGCACACGGCGCCGGGTTCGCCGACAGCGCGCACTTCTCCCGAACCCTGAAGAGCCTGTTCGGCGTCACCGCCAGCCAGGCCCTCAAGCACCTCAAGCCTCGCTTGCTGGTCTGACGCGCCGGCGCAACTGCTCGGGCACCACGGGTTCTGCCCCATAGCGCTGGGCCTTGAACGGCTCCAGCAACTGCGGCCAGTAATCCACCGGGTAGTCGGCACGGCTGCCAATCCCCAGGTCGCCCTGGCGCATGCAATAGTCATCGCGATAAAACGCGGTGCCCAGCAGCCAGTCCCAGAGATTGAAGAACAGCCCGAAGTTCACATCCCCGGCGCGTCCGTACTTCATGTGGTGAAAGCGATGCACCGGCGCCCAGGCGAAGATCCAGCGCAAAGGCCCCAGGCGCATGTCGACATTGGAATGCTGCAACAGCAGCTGGACGGCAATGGCCAGGGCCAGCAACTGCGCCACCGGCAGCGGGATGCCCAGCAACACCAGCGGCAGCAGCCCGGCCGAAGCTTCGATCAACTGGTGCAGGGGATGCTTGAGCAAGCCATTGAAACCGTACATGCGCTGCACACTGTGATGCACCGCATGCAAGCGCCAGAGCCAGGCCAGGCGGTGGCTGGCGTAGTGGGCCAGGGTAATGCCGCAATCGGCGATCACGATGGCCAGCAGCAACTGCCCCCAGAGCGGCCAGCCCTGGGGCCAGAGCCCATCATGGGCCAGCAGCGCAACCAGCCCGGGCAACGCCAGCAGCCCCAGCGCATTGAGGCTTTCATTGACCAGGGCATGCAGGCTGTCGCGCAGCCGGTCGCCTTGGGAACGGTTCCAGCCAGGCTCATAGGGCAAGCACCATTCCGCCAGGAACGACACCCCCAGCGCAGCCCCGAACACCCCCAACAACCCGCTGGCAGACGCCGGCCCAGCACTCATCCACCACACCCCGGCGCCGATGAACCCGGCAAACACCAAGGGTGCGTGCAACCATGCAAGCATTCGTTTCATTTGCTGCAGCTCCTGTAGGGAAAACCGCAGCTTGCGACCCGATGCCGGGGCGCGGCTTGAACAAACGACGCAAAGAGTGACCTGAATTAAGGGTGAATTAAGTTGCGTTGGCTAACCTGTGCCCATCGAAACCCATCACCCCAAGGAATCAACCCATGACCAAGTTCTCCGCCCTGTTCGCAGCCGCCGCCCTGACCCTGACCGCTGGCCTGGCCCAGGCCGATGTGCGCCCGGACCTGATCCCCGGTCTGCTCAAGTCCGGCGCCATCATGGACCTGGAAAAACTCAACCAGGCCGCCCTCGCCCAGCACCCGGGCACCACCGCCGCCAGCATCACCGACACCGAGCTCGAGCAGACCGCCACTGGCGCCTACGTCTACCAGGTGGAACTGCGCGACAGCAAAGGCATCGAGTGGGACGTGGACCTGGATGCCAAGACCGGCAAGGTCCTGAGCAACAAGCAAGACAAGTAACCCCCCGCCCCTACAAGGCCGTGCCCCGCTTCGGGAGCGCGGCCTTGTGCGTTGGGGCGTGCGGATCAGTCAGGCACTGGTGCTGACCAGGGAGCCCGCAGTACTGCTCTGGGATTGCTGCAGGGCCTGGAACAAGGCCGCGGTGGCGGTCTGCAACGAAGCGCTGGTGCTGGCCACCTGAGCCTGGGCTGCCGCTACTTGCGCGGCCTTGGCATCGGCACTTTCCTGCTGGCTCTGCGCGGCCTGCAACTGCTGCTGTTGCTCCTGCAATTGCTTTTGCAGTTCAGCGATCTGCTTGCGCAACTGCTTGACCGAGTCGCTGCTGGAATCATCGCTGCTGGAACTGCCGCCGGCCGCGCCAGCACCCGTGGCCGGCGCCTTGGTCGCGTCGCTGGCAGCAGTGGTACTGGCGGTGGAGGTCGCTGAAGTGTCGCTGTCCGAACTGCCGGCGATGCGGGTCTTGCTCGGGCTGACCTGGGTCTGGTTGATCGCGATGGAAGTGATGCTGACCATGGTGTGAGTCCTGTCGGGTGTGAAGATACCCGGTCATCGACACCCGCCCCGGCCACTTGAGAGTGATCGTGTATCGGCCTGGTAAGCAGGCCGATACACCCCGGCCGGCCTCAGGCGCTCAAGCGCGCCGTGACCTCGCTCAACTGCCCCGACAGGCCGTGCAGATTGCGGCTCGCCGCCTCGGTGCGCTGCACGTTGTCCAGATTGGTACTGGCGATGGACGTGATCTCGGTGAGGTTGCGGGAAATGTCCTCGGCCACCGACGTCTGCTCCTCGGCGGCGGTCGCGATCTGCCGGTTCATGTCGCGAATCGCTTCCACCGCTTCGGTGATGCGCTCGAGCATGGCCCCGGCTTCGGTCACCTGCTGCACGCTCTGCTCGCTGCGGGACTGGCCGCTCTCGATGGCCTGGGCAGCATCCACGGCCCCGGTCTGCACGCTCTGGATGATCTGGTTGATCTCGGTGATCGAGGCCGCGGTGCGCTGCGCCAGGCTGCGCACTTCATCGGCGACCACGGCAAAACCGCGCCCGGCCTCACCGGCCCGGGCCGCTTCGATGGCCGCGTTGAGGGCCAGCAGGTTGGTCTGTTCGGCAATGCCCTGGATCACTTCCAGGACCTTGCCGATGCGCCCGCTGTCGGCCTCCAGCCGGCGGATCACAGTGGCGGTGTTGGCAATCTCGCCACGCATCTGGGTGATGCTGTGGATGGTCTGCTGCATCACCTGCTCGCCCTGCTGCGCCGACTGGTCGGCATCGTCTGCGGCACGGGCCGCGTCGGCGGCGTGGCGCGCCACTTCCTGGGCGGTGGCGGACATCTCGTTCATCGCCGTGGCCACCTGGTCCGTGCGGTTGAACTGCTCGTTGGTGCCCTGGGACATCAGGGTGGCGATGGAGTTGAGCTCGCCGCTGGAACTGTCCAGGTCCGAGGCACTGCGCTGCAAGCTGGCGAAGGTCTGGGCCAGGAAATCCCGCAGGGTGTTGGCGGCCATCGCCAGCTTGCCCAGTTCATCCTGACGCTCGCTGGCCACCCGCTGGGCCAGTTGGCCGCGGCTGAGCTGGGCGACATAGTCGATCAACTGACGGATCGGCTGCACCAGGCTGCGATTGACCAGCCACAGGCTGAGCAGGCCGATCAGCAAACCGGACGCCAGCATCACCAGAATACCCAGCCACACCGTGCGGTCGGCCGCCGCACTGATCTCGGCGGACTGCCGGTCGCCGTGCTGGCGCAGCTCGGTCACCAGTTCGCTCATCTGCTCGCTGGTGGCCCGGTCCACGCCCTTGACCGCGGCATCGCCGGCACTCGGATCGGCACCGCCGGCCACATAGGCATCGCGGCCCTTCTGGTAGGCCGAACCCAACTGCCGGTGCTCATCTGCCAGGCGCTGCACGCGGCTCTTGAGGGAGGCGTCCAGCCCGGGGGTCTGCACCAGCTGGCCGAGGATGCTCTGCACATCGCGCTGGCGGTCTTCGAACTGCTGCCAGTACTTGTTCAACTCCTGGGGCTGCTTGCCCCGCAACAATACGTTCTTCCACTCCTGCACCTGGCTCTTGAACTGCAGGTTGGCCTCGTCGATCAACTGCGAACTGCGCAGCGGACCTTCAATCAGCTCGCGGTAGCTCTGCACGCCACCGGACAGCAAATGAAAACTCGCCAGGGCGATCAACAACATCGCCAGCAGGCTACCGCTCAGCAGGGCAAGGATTTGCGCTCTCAGGGATTTTTGCAAAAACATCGAAGAGATCTCATGGCAGGGATAGAGCAGGCCCGATGAAGGCATGCGTAGTGCCGAACATCCCTGTAAGGCGCATTCGAGAGGGGTCGAATGAGTGCAGCGTAGGAGTGTGATCGGCCTGCGCAAGACAATCTTGAGCGCCGCCGACCATCGGTGTGACGGGTTCCATCATGCACTTCAAAACGTCACAAAAATGTCAAAAAGCCTTGCCATGATGGGGCTCAAGTGAACCTGAGAAACCCGCGCCAGGCACTGTCCCTCCTGCGAGACTCCATGAACCACAGCATCGACCAGAGTCACCGTGATTCCGACCTGTTCGGCCTGCTCTACGGTTTCAGCTTTCGCCCCGGCGAACGGGGCCGCGAACTGGACTCGGCCAAAGCCCTGCAAGCCCTGCAACACCCCGAGGACAGCGAGGAGTTCCTCTGGCTGCACCTGAACCTGGCTCACGCCGCGTGCGAGCGCTGGATGAAGTCCCACCTGCAATTGCCCGACGAATTCTTCGAGGCCCTGCACGAAGGCTCGCGCTCGACCCGCATCGAACAGGTGGATTCGGCCCTGCTGGCGGTGGTCAACGACGTGGTGTTCAACTTCGGCAGCATGGTTTCCTCGGACATCTCCACCCTCTGGGTCTGCGCCCGCAGCCGCCTGATCGTCAGCGCCCGCCTGCAGCCGCTGCACTCGGTGGACAAGCTGCGCTCCTCGGTCAAGGCCGGTGAACGCTTTCGCTCGCCCCTGGAACTGCTGGTGCACCTGCTAAGGGACCAGGGCGAAGTGCTGACCCAGATCGTGCGCCGGACCAGCCTCAGCGTGGATCAGATCGAGGACCAGTTACTGGCGGCCCGGGTCTCCACCAACCGTGCCGAACTGGGGGCCATGCGCCGGGTGCTGGTGCGCCTGCAACGGCTGCTGGCCCTGGAGCCGGGCTCGCTGCTGCGCCTGCTTAACCGCCCGCCGCAATGGTTGCAAAAGGAAGACGTCAAGGAGCTGCGCAAGTCCACCGAAGAGTTCGCCCTGATCATCAACGACCTCACCGCCCTGGGGGAGCGGATCAAGCTGCTGCAGGAAGAGATCGCCGCCAACCTCAACGAACAGACCAACCGCACCCTGTTCACCCTGACGGTGGTCACGGTGCTGGCGTTGCCGATCAACATCATCGCCGGCTTCTTTGGCATGAACGTCGGTGGCATTCCGTTCTCCGGCGATCCGGAGGGCTTCTGGATCCTGGTCGCCCTGGTGGCCACTTTCACCGTGATTGCCGGACGCTGGGCATTCCGCAAGCGCCAGGACTACTGACCCCCCCTTGTAGGAGCGGAATGGAGGGATGGTCGTGCGTGATCGATCTGATCAACGCAAGGGCTCAATTGCGTAAACCATGACCTGAGGCAGTCTCCCTGTAACATTCAGCAACGATCATGGGCAGCACTCCTTCTCGCCACAGGATTGTCCAGCAATGGCCACCCCGTCCCTGACTGCCGCTTCGTCCAACCTCGACAGCAAACCGCAACTGGATAAAAAGCCCGGCCCCTTCACCCTCGTCGCCTTCTTCGCGGTGCTGGCCATGGGCTTGTTGTTCACCGCCTACAGCCTGGTGCACGACATGCACGAGCTGGGCACCACGGTCACCACCTGGACCCCGTTCCTGCTCCTGGGCGTGGCGTTGCTGATCGCCCTGGGCTTCGAGTTCGTCAACGGTTTCCATGACACCGCCAACGCCGTGGCCACGGTGATCTACACCCACTCGCTGCCGCCGCAGTTCGCGGTGGTCTGGTCCGGCCTGTTCAACTTCCTCGGCGTACTGCTGTCCAGCGGCGCGGTGGCTTTCGGCATCATCGCCCTGCTGCCGGTGGAACTGATCCTGCAGGTGGGTTCCTCCGCCGGTTTCGCGATGATCTTCGCCCTGCTGATCGCCGCCATCCTATGGAACCTCGGGACCTGGTGGCTGGGCCTGCCGGCTTCGTCTTCCCACACCCTGATCGGCTCGATCATCGGTGTCGGCGTGGCCAATGCCCTGATGCATGGTCGCGACGGCACCAGCGGCGTGGACTGGGGCCAGGCCACCAAGGTCGGCTACGCCCTGCTGTTCTCGCCCCTGATCGGCTTCGTGTTCGCCGCCCTGCTGCTGTTGGCCCTGCGCCTGTTCGTCAAGAACCGTGCCCTGTACAAGGCACCCAAGGGCGACGCACCGCCGCCCTGGTGGATTCGCGGGCTGCTGATCCTGACCTGCACCGGCGTGTCCTTCGCCCACGGTTCCAACGACGGCCAGAAAGGCATGGGCCTGATCATGCTGATCCTGGTGGGCACCCTGCCCATGGCTTACGCCTTGAACCGCACCATGCCCGCCGATCAGTCGCTGCAATTCGCCGCGGTGGCCGAAGTCACCCAACAGGCCCTGGTGAAGAGTGCCCCGCAACCGGCGCCGGCCGATTCCCGCGCGGTGCTCTCGGAGTACATGCGCAGCAAGGAAGCGACACCGGAACTGATCCCCGCGCTGGCCGCCCTGACCGGCGCCATCGGCACTGAAGTGAAGGGCTACGGTTCGCTGGCCAAGGTGCCCGCCGAAGCCATGGGCAACGTGCGCAACGACATGTACCTGACCAGCGAGGCGATCCGCCTGATGGACAAGAATCAGGTAGGCCACTTCGACCAGGACACCCGGGACAAACTGCAACTGTTCAAGCAACAGATCGACAACGCCACGCGCTTCATTCCGCTGTGGGTGAAGATCGCCGTGGCCATCGCCCTTGGCCTGGGCACCATGGTGGGCTGGAAGCGCATCGTGGTCACCGTTGGCGAAAAGATCGGCAAGACCCACCTGACCTACGCCCAGGGCGCCTCGGCGGAAACCGTGGCGATGCTGACCATCGGCGCGGCGGACATGTTCGGCCTGCCGGTGTCCACCACCCATGTGCTGTCCTCGGGGGTGGCCGGGACCATGGTGGCCAATGGCGGCGGCTTGCAGATGCGCACCATCCGCAACCTGGCCATGGCCTGGGTGCTGACCCTGCCGGCGGCGATCCTGCTGTCCGGCAGCCTGTACTGGTTGTTCACTCAGCTCTTCTGAGGGGGCTTGCCTCCCCCCCTCTGTAGCCGCTGCCGAACCTGCGAGGCTGCGAAAAGGCCCTCAGGGCCTTGCCTGGCGATCCCTCGCCAAACCTGCAGCAACCTCAGGCTCCCAGCGGCTACACGAGCAAGAGGGTCAGGAAGGGAACAACTTGCTCAGGCAACTGAGCTTTTTCTTGTAGGAACGCCGGGCCTCCAGCGCTTCTTCCAGGGTCACCGCGACAAAACGGGCCTTCTGGTTGGGCTGCATCTGGCCAATCAGGTCGAGGTCGGCGCTGATCACCGTGCCGATCATCGCGTAGCCACCACCGGACACCGCGTCCCGGTGCAGGACGATGGGTTCGAGCCCCGCCGGCACCTGGATCGAACCGATGGGATAGCAACTGTCGACGATGTTCGACGGATCGGAACCGGCACCGAACGGCTGCTCCCGGGGCTGGAAGCTCAAGGCGCTGCCGCCCTTGAAGCGATAGCCGATGCGGTCCGCCTCCGAGCCCACGGTCCAGGGTTCGGCGAAGAAGCTGACCTTGGCCGCCTCGCTCAAGCGCTCGTAGTACAGGCCCGGCACCACCCGCAGGGTGATTTCGCCGCCCAGGGACTGGCGCAGCGCCATGGGCAGACTGGCGCCCGGGCGGCTCTTGCCGCTGTCCACGCCCACCGGCAGCTCATCACCCGCCACCAGGCGCCGGCCCTGGAAACCACCCAGGGTACCCAAGGCGTAAGTCGAGCGGCTGCCCAGCACCAGCGGCACATCGATGCCACCGGCCACCGCCAGATACGCCCGGGCCCCGGCCTTGGGAAAGTCGAAGCGCAGCACTTGCCCGGCCTTGACCGCAAAGGCGGTGTCCAGGTGCATGTCCACGCCATCGAGCTTGGGGGTCATGTGGGCACCGCAGACCGCCACCAGGGCATCGGTGCTGAATGCAAGCTCAGGGCCGAGCAAGGTGCACTCCAGCCCCGCTGCCCCCGCCGGGTTGCCCACCAGCTGGTTGGCGGCGCTCAGGGCGTACTGGTCCAGGGCCCCGGACGGCGGAATCCCCAGGTGATAGAAACCTTCGCGACCCAGGTCCTGTACCGATGTGGCCAGGCCCGGTTTGATGACCTTGATCATGCCAGCACCTCCTGCAGCGACGTGGGATAGCCGACCGGGTCGGCGAGAAAGGCATCCAGGGAAAACTCCACCTCGCGGATGCGCAAGTCGAAACGCCCGGCCTCGACCTCGGCCACGGCAAGGTCATAGGCCTGGCGGTCAATGGGCTTGAACTGCACGATGTCCCCCGGACGGAAGAACACCATGTGCTGCTTGAGGTAGGCCAACTGTTGCTGCGGGTCGTAGATCGGCGCCGGGGTGACGCCGAACATCTGGTAGCCGCCGGCACCGCGCACCGAGTAGATGCAGCCGAAACAGCCGCCATGACCCAGGGTCAGTTTTGGCGTATCGGTGCGCGGCCGCAGGTACTTGGGCACCTGCAGTTGCCGTTCACGTTCGACCATCTGGAACATGAACGGCAGGCCCGCCACAAAGCCCACCATGGAGACGAACCAGGGCGCGCCGCTGTGGGCGGCGATAAAGGCTTCGACATCCGCCAGGCCGTTGATCCGCGCCGCGTACTCAAGATCGGTGGCGCTGGGGTCCTGGTGCCGGTCGCGAAAGCGCATCAGGGTTTCATGGGTCCAGGGGTCGTTGTAGAGCACCGGTATCTCGATGATCCGGGTATGCAGGCTGCGCTCGGCCACCGCGCAGGCCTCGGCCTGTTGCACGGCCTCCAGCAGATCTTGCGGGGCGATGCGGTCCGGGTCGAAGCGGATCTGGAACGAAGCATTGGCCAGGCACACATCCAGCACGCCATCCAATTCCAGGCGCTCCACCGCGCGGGTCACCGCCATGCCCTTGAAGAAGGCTTCCAGGGACATGCTGTCGCTGACTTCGGCGAACAGGTGCTCGTCGGCACCAAAGCTGTAGCGGATAGGCAGGTTCATGCGACACCTCCGGCGCGGCGCTCGGCCAGCCAGGTTTCCAGGGTTGCGGTGTGAAAGTCGGCCTGCTCCAGCCAGGGTTCGGCCAGCAGTTCACGGTGCAGCGACAAGGTACTGGCCATGCCGGTCAAGGTGGTGTGTTCCACGGCCAGCCGCGCCCGGGCCAGAGCCTCGCCGCGGTCACGCCCGTGGACGATCAGCTTGGCCAGCAGCGAGTCGTAATAAGGCGGCACAGCATAGCCCGGGTACAGGTGGCTATCGACTCGCACCCCGGCGCCTTGCGGCCAGATCAGTTGCTCGACCTTGCCCGGGCTGGGGAAGAAATCCCGCGCCGGATCTTCGGCGTTCAGGCGCATCTGCAAGGCCGCGCCATTGAGCTGGATATCGCTCTGGCGCAACCCCAGGGGCTCGCCCCCAGCGATGCGCAACATGGCCTGGACCAGATCGATGCCGGTGATCAGTTCGCTGATGGGGTGCTCCACCTGAATCCGCGTGTTCATCTCGATAAAGAAGAACTCGCCGGTGCTGTCGTCGTAGAGGTATTCCAGAGTGCCGGCACCCTGGTAGCCCAAAGCTTCGGTGAGGCGCACGGCGCTGCTGCACAACTGCTCACGCTGCTCGGCACTGAGTACCGGCGACGGCGCTTCCTCGAAGATCTTCTGCCGCCGCCGTTGCAGCGAACACTCGCGTTCGAACAGGTGCACCGCGTGTTTGCCATCGCCCAACACCTGGACTTCGATGTGCCGCGCACGGCCAATGAAACGCTCCAGGTACACTGCGCCGTTGCCGAAAGCCGTCTGGGCTTCGCGTTGCGCCCGAGGGAATTCCTCGGCCAATTGCGCCGCGTCCTGAGCCAGGCGGATCCCGCGCCCGCCACCGCCGGCACTGGCCTTGATCAACAACGGAAAGCCCACGACTTCAGCGGCCTTGAGTGCGGCGTCCAGGTCGAAGAGTTCTCCTGGGGAGCCCGGTACCACCGGCACTCCCGCCGCCTGCGCAGTGCGCCGGGCTTCGGCCTTGTCACCCATGCGGCGGATGGTTTCGGCACTGGGACCGACGAAGATCGCCCCGGCCTCGACCACCGCCTCGGCGAAGTCGGCATTCTCGGAAAGAAAGCCATAGCCCGGATGTACCGCGTTGGCACCGCTGGCCTGCAGGGCACCGAGCAGGGCCTGGACATTCAGGTAGCTCTTGTCGGCCCGGGCCGGGCCAATGATCTGCACTTCATCGGCCATACGTGCGGCCATGGAATCGGCATCCGCCTCACTGCAGGCGGCAACGGTGGGAATCCCCAGGGCCTTGGCCGCGCGAATGATGCGCACGGCAATCTCGCCACGGTTGGCCACCAGCAATTTGTTGATTGATCCAGTCATGCCCCGGCCCTCACTGTTCGAGCGTCGCGACGACCTGACCCGGTTCCACCGGATCACCGTCCTGCACCGCAAAGGCAAGGACCTGACCCGCGCTCCCGGCGGTCAGTTCGGAAAACTGCTTCATGACTTCGATCAGGCCGATCACGGTATCGGCGCTGACGCTGTCGCCGACCTCGACGAAAGGCGCCGACTCCGGGGTGGCCTTGCGATAGAAGGTGCCCGGCAAGGGGGTGATAACACTGTATTCGGCCATGTCTGTTCCTTTTGGAATAGTTGTAGAAAGGCAGGCAAAAAAAACAAAACCAGATGAAACCCGTGTCTGTGCACGGTGCTTCGTGTCGATGCGCCTCAGCGCGGTGCGCGGACCTCGATACCGGCCTGATCCAGCGCCGTGCGGGTGGCCTCCACCAGATCCAGGGCGCCGGGGGTGTCGCTGTGCAGGCAGATAGAATCGAATTCGAGAAACAGCTCCTCGCCTTCGACGGTGCGTACCAGGCCGGTCTGGCAGGCGCGCAGCACCTTGGCCGCCACGGCTGCCGGGTCCAGGGCGCGGACGTTGCGGGTAAACACGATGGAGCCGCTGAGGTCGTAGTCGCGGTCGGCATAGAACTCGCGGATCACCGGCTGCCCCAGCTCCTGGGCCACGCGCCAGATCACCGAATTGGGCATGCAATACAGCAGCAACTCGGGCTCCAGCCGGCGCAGGTTTTGCACCAGCAGCCGCGCCGCTTCCTCGTCCCGGGCCAGGTGCATGTAGAGCGCACCATGGGGCTTGATGTGCTGCAGCTTCACGCCTTGTACCCGGGCCATTTCCCGCAGGGCGCCAAGCTGATAGAGCATGTCGTCCACCAGCTCCTGGGCCGGGGCATTGATGTGCCGGCGGCCGAAACCCACCAGGTCGCGAAACCCCGGGTGGGCGCCGATGGCTACCCCCAGGCGCTTGGCCTGTTCGATGGTGCGGCGCATAGTGCCGGGGTCGCCGGCGTGAAAGCCGGTGGCGATATTGGCCGAGCTGATAAAGCCCATCAGCTCGTTGTCGACGCCATCGCCGATGGTCCACGGGCCGAAGCTCTCGCCCATGTCCGAATTGAAATCCACTGCCTGCATCACTGTTGCTCCAACTCTCGTGACTTCGTGCGACGAAAATTAGAGCGCCCTTGACCCCTTGGGAAGATCTATTATCAGATAGAGCTTGTTCTGAAAAACAGATAAAGCTAGCAGGCAGCGTGATGCATGACGGCACAGGCGCTTGCAAGATCGCTTTCGCCGGCAAGCCGGCTCCTGCAGCGTTAGAGGGGAATGGGCCGTGTCGTTGACCTTGCGCCAGGTGCGCTATTTCGTTGCTACCGCCGAGATCGGGCAGATTTCCCAGGCGGCGCTGCACTTGAATATTTCCCAGTCGGCGGTGACCACGGCGATCAAGGAGCTGGAGGCGATGCTCGCCGTGCAGCTGTTCGTGCGCTCGGCCCAGGGCATGAACCTGACCGATGCCGGGCGGCATTTTCTCAACCGCGCCTACGTGATCCTGCGCAGCGTCGAAGATGCCCTGAACAGCCCGTTGCCGGACTATCGGGCCAGCGGCGTATTGCACCTGGCGGCCAGCTACACGGTGATCGGCTACTTCCTGCCGCACCACCTGCAGCGCCTGCAGCACTGGCACCCGGACGTCACCATCGAGCTCCATGAACAGGAACGCCAGGCCATCGAGCAAGGCTTGCTGGAAGGCCGCTTCGACATGGCAGTGGTACTCACCGCCAACCTGACGCACCCGGACATCGTCTCGCAGACCCTGTTCAACTCCGAGCGCCGGCTGTGGCTGCCGGCCCACCATCCGCTGTGCGAGCGCAGCAGCATCAGCCTGGCGGACGTGGCCGAGGAGCCGTTCATCCTGCTCACCGTCGACGAAGCCGAGCAAAGCGCCATGCGTTATTGGGAACAGGCCGGCCAGCTGCCCCGGGTGCGCGTGCGCACCAGCTCGGTGGAAGCGGTGCGCAGCATGGTGGCCAACGGCAGCGGCGTGGCGATCCTCTCGGATCTGGTGCACCGGCCCTGGTCACTGGAAGGCAAGCGTATCGAGACCCTGAGCCTGAGCGATGCGGTCACGCCCATGAGCGTGGGGCTGGCCTGGCACCGCGAACGTACCTTCACCCCGGCCATGCAGGCCCTGCGCGATTATTTCCACGACGCCTTCCTGGCGCCCCAGCAACTCAGCGCCCGGCGCTGAGCGTGTGGCCCTGTCACCTGCTGAGCCGTTCGCAACCTGCGGCAGCGGCTACAGGGTGATTCAGGGGCAGGTCCAGCGTTGCGCGGCGGTGGCGACCTGCCCGGCCAACTGGGCGATGGCCTGCTGGTGGGCCTGGACCAGGCTGTTCAGTTCCACCCCCGCCGGCTGGCGGATCTGGCTGCTGCAGGTCAGGCTGCGGGCCGGGCCGCCCTCACCCCGCTGGCGCAGGCTCCAGACCACATCGATCAGTGCATAGCGCCCGGGCAGGGACTCGAAGCGCCGCACATCGGTCTGCAACGACAGCACCGGGCGCCCGGGCTGCTTGGGCAGGCCTTCAAGGTTGCGGGTACCCAGCTTCTGCTCCATCTGGCTGGCCAGGGCGTCGTGGAACTCATCCACCAGCGGCGCGCTCCAGCGCTGGGTTTCGAGGATCGCCAGGGTGCCGCTGTCCTGGCGCACCACCAGTTGCGGCTGGTCCACCTGGACCGGAATCCGCACCGTGGACATTTCGAACTGCGGGCCCCCGGTGCGGGCCGCGCTGCTGCCTTCGGCCACCGGTGGCAGCAGGGTGTAGTAATGGGTGGGCGCGGAGCTGCAGGCGGCAAGTCCCAGGGTCAGGCAGAGCAACAGGGCACGGGTTTTCATGGCTGGGCTTCCGGTACGGATTCGCGAACAGAGGAGGATGGCGACTGGTAGGCATCCGGTTGATTGTCTTTGAGGCGCCCGCGGATCAGCGCTTCAGGATGACGCCCGAGGAAATCGCTGAGCACCCGCACCGAACGCGCGGTGCGCTGCACTTCCTCCATGGCCTGGCCGAGTTTCTGCCGCTGCGGCGAGTCTTCGGAGAAACTCTCGTTGGCGCTGGCCAGGGTCTTCTTGGATTGCTCCAGGGTGTCGCGCATCTGTGGCAGCACTTCGCCGTTGACCTGTTTGAGGGTCTTCTGCATCTCCGCCAAGCTGCCATTGAGGTTGGCGGCAATGGAGTCGATCGGCAGCTTGCTGATCTTGTCCACCACGGCCTGCAACTGCTCCTGCAACTTGTCCATGCTGCCAGGCACAGTGGGAATCTCCAGGGGCCGTGCAGTAGCGTCATAGGCCACCGGCTTGGCGTTGGTGACAAAGTCCAGGGAGATGTACAGCTGGCCGGTCAACAGGTTGCCGCTGCGGGGCTGGGCGCGCAGGCCGTTCTTGACGAAGGCGCCGATCAGTTTTGCCGAGCGGGCGTCGTCTTCGCCGCCGGTCTGCTTCACCAGCTTTTCGTGGGCCTTGCCCAGCCGCTCGGGGTAGATCACCGCGCCGACCAGGGTCGGGAAATACTTGCGCTGCTCGTCGTAATCCAGGTCCATGGACACCACCTTGCCGATGTTCACCCCGAGGAACTCCACCGGGGCATTCACCGACAGGCCGCGCAAGGCCTGGTCGAAGCGCATGCGAATGTAATAGGGCGCGCCGTCGGGCGGCGCCAGGGCGGTGTCCTGGTCGCCGAACAGGGTGTACTCGGCGTTCTCGTCAGCCGGCTTGGCGTTGGGGCTGTACTTGGGTTCGACGAAGGCAATGCCGCCGGCGAGGATCGACGACACCGACTCGGTGTTGACCTTCAAACCGTTGGCGCCGAGGGTCACGTCGACGCCGCTGGCGTTCCAGAAACGGGTGTCGGTGGTGACGTACTTATCGTTGGGCGAATTGACGAAGATCTTCACGTCCACGCCCTTGCCGCTGTTGGCCAACTGGTAGGACACCACCTGCCCCACCTCGATGCGCCGGTAATAAACCGGCGAGCCGATGTCCAGCGACCCCAGGTCGTCGGTGTGCAGGGTAAAGCGCTTGCCCTTCTGCCCATAGGTGATGGGCGGCGGGGTTTCCAGGCCCTTGAAGCTGTCCTTGCGTTTTTCCGACTTGCCGGCGTCGGCGCCGATAAAGGCCCCGGAAAGCAGGGTGTCGACCCCGGAAATGCCATTGGCGCCGATACGCGGGCGCACCACCCAGAACAGCGAATCGTCGGCGGTGAAGGGTTCGGCGGACTGGTCCAGCTCGACCTTGGCCACCACCTTCTTGCGGTCGTCGCTCAGGGCGATGGAGGTCACCTTGCCGATCACCACGTTCTTGTACTTGACCTGGGTCTTGTTGGCTTCCAGGCCTTCGGCGGTCTGGAAGCTGATGCTGATTTCCGGCCCCGCCGAGAGTGAGTTGTGCACCACCATCGACAGCCCCACCAGGGCCGCGACAATCGGCACCAGCCACACCAGCGAGACATTGAAACGCCGCGTGCGCAGCGCCGGAGCGCCAGGGACGGGCGGGGGATTTGCTGCGTTGGAACCTGGATGATCAGACATCTTCAACCTCTGCGTCCCAGATAAGCCGGGGATCGAAACTCATGGCCGCCAACATCGTCAGCACCACCACCAAACCAAAAAACAGAATACCCATGCGCGGGTCGATCGAACTCAGGGCACGAAACTGCACCAGGGCCGCCACCAGGGCCACCACCAGCACGTCGAGCATCGACCAGTAGCCGATCAGCTCGATGAAACGATAGAGCTTGGCCCGCTCGCGCTGGGCCCAGAGGCTGCGGCGCTGGCAGGTCACCAGCAGGGTGCCGAGGACAAAGAACTTGCTGCAGGGCACCACCACGCTGGCGATGAAGATCAGCAGGGCGATGTCCCAGGAACCGTGTTTCCAGAACTCCACCACGCCGCTCATGATGGTGTTTTCACTGGCGCTGCCAAAGATGCTGGTGTGCATTACCGGCAGCAGGTTGGCCGGAATGTAGAAGATCAGGCTGGCCAGGAGAAAGGCCCAGGTGCGCGCCAGGCTGTTGGGCTTGCGCGCATGCACCGGCGCATCGCAGCGCGGGCATTGATGCTCGGACGCCTGGCAGACCTGGCCGCAGGTGTGGCACAGCATCAATTGGTGGTCCCGGGCGTAGGGTGGAGCGCTCATCAGTAGCGGCCCTCCAGGTCATCCCAGAGGTAGCGGATGTCCTTGCCGGAAATCAGGATGATCAGCACCGTGAGCATCGCCAGGGCCCATAGCCCCAGCCCCGGGTGCACATCGAGCATCCCCGCCAGCTTGACGATGGCCACCAGGATCCCCAGCAGGCACACCTCCAGCATGCTCCAGGGCCGCAGGTGCTCCAGAGCGCGCATGCTGGCCTTGAAGCCGGGCGCGGCGCGCCCCACATTGGCAAACCCCAGCACCCAGCACAGCAGGATGATCTGCAGGCAGGGCGCAAGAATGATGGTCAGGCCGGTGATCGCGGCAATCAGGCTGATGCGGCCCTGGGCCAGGGCCTCCACCGATTGCCAGAGGGTCGCCTCGTTGCTCAGGCCTTCGAGGCTGATCTTGATCACCGGAAACAGATTGGCGAAGACGAACAACAACCCAGCGGTGATCGACAGGGCCAACAGCTGCTGCACACTCAGCCAACGGGCACGGGCCAGCACCGCGCCACAGCGCGAGCACTGGGCCGTCTGGCCTTTGCCGAGCGGCACGGACTCGTACAACGAATCGCAGTGTTCGCAGATGATCCAGTTGCGGGAAATAGTCATGGCCTTCAGATAGTCAGGAGGACAGCAGGTTCACTGAACGGAACCCGAAGCCGGGTATTTTCTGCAAAAGTAGAGGATGGTGTCTAGTTTTCTCTAGGACTGCACCCCACGCTCTACGCCATAATAGGCGCCCCCGGACATTTCGCTGACCATGACCGAATCCATCCCCTCCCCCGCCGCTCCCCACCGAGCCCCCAAACAGTCCCGTGGCCACGAACGGGTGATGGCGATCCTCGACGCTTGTGCCCGGCTACTGCCCAGCCAGGGGGCGGCGAACCTGACCATGCACGGCATCGCCCGGCTGGCCGGTACCTCCATCGGTTCGCTCTATCATTTTTTCAGTGACAAGCAGCAAGTGCTGGAAGCCCTGGGCCAGCGCCACATCGAAGCCCTGAGCACCATCACCAGCGACCTGCTGGCGGTTGCTCCGCAGGTCTGGACGGGGTCCAGTGGCCGGCAAGTGATAGAGCGCATGGTGCTGCCGATACTCGAATACCTGGAGCAGCACCCCGACCTGCTGCTGATGATCAACCCGGGGTTTGCCATGGGCCAGTTGCAGGCCCCGGACCTGCGCCTGCAGATCAAGAGCGTCTATCACCAGGTCCTGGCGCTGCGCCTTCCCCGGGCCAGTGCCGCCGAGCGCGAGGCCTACGCCATGGCCATGCTCGGCCTGCCCATCGGCCTGTTCCACCTGGCCCTGGAACACCCCGAGTTCAAGAGCCAACTGCTGCTCGAAGAAGTGCCGCGGGCGCTGGAAGCCTATCTGGCTGCCATCGAAGGGCGGCACCCGGCGCCCTGAAACCGGCTCAGTGAGCCAGGCGCTGTTGCAGCCACTTGTCCCGCAGCACGTCGTAGACCCAGTGATAGACATAGGTGTACGGCAGGAAGAACAGCAACACGCCGATGTCCAGGATGAACGCCTGCAGCAGGCTGATATTCAGCCACCAGGCAATCATCGGTACGCCCACTGCCACCAGCCCGCCTTCGAACATCAACGCATGCAGGACCCGGGTCCAGCCGTTGTGGACCCACTGCAAGCGCTTGAGCAACCGGTCGAACAGGCCGTTGAACACCACGTTCCAGGCCAGGGCCAACAGGCCGATGCCGATGGTCACCAGGCCCATGTCGGCCATGGGCTTGTCCATGATCCAGGACAGCAGCGGGGTGCAGATCAGCACCGCCAGCAGTTCAAAACCTACCGCCTGGAAGATGCGTTCGTTAAGGGATTTCTGAAGGCTCATGGTCGGCTCCTTGAATGAATGTGTTGCCGATCTTCCAGGACAAGGCCGATACTTCATAATCAATAACCATCGAGCAGGGCGATAGTTCATGGCCTCACATGAAGTGCTCCTGGCGTTTGTCCAGGCAGCCACCCAAGGTTCCTTTTCCGCTGCCGCGCGCAAGCTGGGCAAGAGCCAGTCCACCATCAGCGCGGCGGTGGCCAGCCTGGAGATCGACCTCGACGTGCAGCTTTTCGACCGTTCCAGCCGCAAGCCCGGCCTGACCCCGGCCGGGCATGTGCTGCTGCAGCGTGCCGAAGCAATCCTGGCTGCCACCAGCCGCCTGGAAATGGCCGCCAGCCAGTTGTCCCAGGGCATTGAGGCGAAACTCACGGTGGCGCTGTCGGACACCTACCAGTCGGATCGCTTCGAAAGCAGCCTGAGCGCCTTCGAGCAGCGTTACCCGGACCTCGAGCTGGAATGCCTGATTGCCGAGTGCGAAGACCTGATCGCCCTGGTGCAGAGCGGTCGGGCGCAGATCGCCTTTGCCGAGATGCAGGCCGACTACCCGGCGGACCTGGAGCACAAGACCATGGAAGAGCGCAGTGAGATTTCCCTCTACGTGGCCTGCAAGCATCCCTTGGCGCAGCAGGCCCGGGTCGATGAGGAAAGCCTGCGCCAGCACCGTGAATTGCGTCTGGCCACCGTGCTCAACCCCTACGACAGCCGCTGCCAGGGCCGGGTCTGGTCGGCCCCCAGCTACCTGATGCTGCTGGAGATGGCCCAGGGCGGCTTTGGCTGGGCACCCCTGCCACGCTGGCTGGTGGAAGGTTTTGGCGCGGGCAAATTGCAGGAGCTGAACGTGCGTGGCTGGCCGCGCACGGTGGCGGTGGACGCGCTCTGGTCGCGCCTGCACCCGCCAGGGCCGGCGGGCAGCTGGTTGCTGGCGCAGATGCTGCAATGACTGCGCTCACCGGCTCCTGGCCGGCCTCCGCCAGCCGCCCTGAATCGCCCGCCTCTACAAGGCGTCGAGCTGTGCCAGGCGCTGTTCGAGGAAGCGCCGCTCGGGGGCTTGCCGGACCAGGGCCAGGGCCCGCTGGTAGGACTGGCGCGCCGCGGCGATATGCCCCAGTTGCCGACAGAAGTCGGCACGAGCGGCATGGGCCAGGTGGTAATCCTGCAAGTCGCCGCGCAGCAGGATCGCTTCCACTTGCGCCAGCCCGGCACCGGGCCCGTCACGCTGGGCCAGGGCCACGGCACGGTTGAGCTCGATCACCGGCGAAGGCTGCAGGCGCAGCAGCACGTCATACAAACCGACGATCTGCGGCCAGTCGGTCTGTGCTGCACTCGGCGCTTCGGCATGCACCGCGGCAATCGCCGCCTGCAGGCAATAGGGCCCGGCCTGGCCGCTGCGCAGGCCGCGCTCTACCAGGGCACAGCCCTGCTCGATCAAATCCTGCTGCCACAACCCGCGATCCTGCTCATCCAGCAGGACCAGCTCGCCGTCGCTGGAAAGGCGCGCGCCACGCCGTGACTCGTGCAACAGCATCAGCGCCAGCAGGCCCATCACCTCCGCTTCCGGCAACAGTTCCAGCAGCAGGTAGCCCAGGCGGATGGCTTCGCGGGTCAGGTCCTCCCGAGTCAGCTCGGCGCCCATGGAGGCCGAATACCCTTCGTTGAACACCAGGTAGATCACCCGCAGCACGCTCTCCAGGCGCTCGGGCAGCTCGCTCAACGCCGGCACCTGGTAGGGAATCCGCGCATCGCGGATCTTCGCCTTGGCACGCACGATGCGCTGGGCGATGGTGGCCGGCGTGGCCAGAAAGGCCCGGGCGATTTCCTCGGTGCTCAGGTCGCAGATCTCCCGCAGGGTCAGGGGTACCTGGGCATCCGCCGCCAGTGCCGGGTGGCAGCAGGTGAAGATCAGGCGCAGGCGATCGTCTTGCACGTCCTCGGCGCTCCAGTCGTCCTGTTCCAGTTGCTCGAGCTGGCTGAGCAGCGCCGCCTGTGACGCCGCGAAGCGCGCCCGGCGACGCAGGGCGTCGATGGCCTTGAAGCGGCCGACGGACACCAGCCAGGCCCGCGGGTTGTCCGGCACGCCATCGCTGTGCCAGCGCTCCACCGCCACGAAGAAGGCTTCATGCAGCGCCTCCTCGGCCAGGTCGAAATCCCCCAGCAGGCGGATCAGGGTGGCGAGGATCCGCCGCGACTGCTCGCGGTAGACCTGCGCCACCGTTGCCGCGATGACTTCCCGAGGCTGGTCGCTCATCAGTCCGGCAGGTCCCGGGTGACCAGGGCCACCAGGCGCTCCAGGCTCTGCCCCCAGCCCTCGTGAAAGCCCATGGCCTCATGGGCCTTGCGATCGGCCTCGGTCCAGTGCATGGCGCGGGCAGTGTAGAGGGTCTGGTCGCCCTGCTCCTCGAAGGTCACTTCAGCGGTCATGAACGGCTTGCCCGAGGGGATCCAGCCCGGCAGGTAGGCGTCGGTAAACACCAGCCGCGACGGCGCGGCGATCTCCAGGAACACCCCCATGGTCGGGTACTCGCTGCCGTCCGGGGCGCGCATCAGGGTACGAAACTGGCCGCCGACCCACAGGTCCATTTCACACTCCGGAGTGGTCATGCCGTGGGGCCCCCACCATTGCGCCAGCAAGGCCGGCTCGGTCCAGGCGCGAAAGACCTTGTTGCGCGGCGCGTCGATCAGACGGCTGATGGACAGTTCATGCTCAGCGGGCTTGCGGCACGCGGTCTGGAAAGTCATCGCGAAACTCCTGTTTATCGTTGTTTTCAGGGATTCAATTCACGTACCGGACGCACTTCGACACTGCCGACCCGGGCCGCCGGTATCTGCCCGGCCACCTGGAGCGCCTCGTTCAAGTCCTTGGCCTGGATCAGGTAGAAACCGGCCAACTGTTCCTTGGTTTCGGCGAACGGGCCATCGGTGATCGACAGCTTGCCGCCACGCATGCGCACCGTGGTGGCGGTGTGCACCGATTGCAGCGCCTCGGCGGCAAGCATCCGCCCGCTGCCCTGGACCGACTCGGCATAGGCCAGGCACTCGGCATCCTCGGGGCTGTCGGGCAGGCTGTGCAGCAACTGTTCGTCGCTGTAGACCAGGCATAGGTATTTCATGGGCACCTCCGGATTCGGGCTGAGCAACTATGGTCGCTGTTCGCCGCTTTGGCGAACCGCTGGTTGCTCAGGGTTGCAGGTCGAACTGGGTGGTCCCGGTGAGCATGTCGAACGGCGCCGACCAGTGCTCGTGCACCACCAGCCATTGGCCCGCACGGCGCTGGTAAGCGGCACTCACCCGCATCCAGCAGGCCTTGGTCACGCCCTCGGCATCGGTGCCACCGCAATGGGCCAGCCAGTGGGCGAAGGCCAGCTCTTCGTCGGCCAGCACCTGCAACTGATGGAACTCGAAAATGCCCGGGCCGGGGCAGACCTGCATGCACGCTTCCCAGTGTTCGCGATAGGCGGCCTTGCCCTTGAATTGCAAGGCACCGACCGCGTCGAAAGAGGTGATGTCGTCGGCGTAGTAACTGACAATACGCTGGATATCCCGGGCCATCACAGCCTGTTGCCAGCTGTCGATCAGGCTGCGGATCTGCGCTTCGTTGGATGGATTGTGCATGGCCAAACTCCTCATGAATGGAATGAACCGCTGCTGAACACCCCCTGCACCCACGCCGTTGAATGTTCAGTTCACCCTTAGTCGTCTGGCCATTCGCGCAATCGACACTGCGCATAAAAAAATTTACCCGCGGGGCAAAATCGCTAGAATCCGCCCCCTCCCCCCACCGGATCTACGTGCCCGTGACCACTCGCCTGGTGCCTTACGAACAGCTCGACAGCCACCAGCATGCCCGCTTGCTGGAGCTTGAGGTGCTGCCCGGACAGAAGGCGTTTAGCGGGGACATTCATGGCGCGCTGTACACCCTCGGCAACGCGCCGCGGGGAGCAATCAGGGGCTTTGCCCTGCTCAGCGAGGAGTGGCCGGTGGCCTTCCTGCTGCTCAAGCGCCCGCCCTGCCTGCCGGCCTGGGCCGATGCCGACAGCGCCAGCCTGCACGCCTTGCAAGTGGACCGGCGGCACCAGGGCCGGGGCTTCGGCCAGGCCTGCCTGCAAGCGGTGCCTGAGGCCGCCCGCCAGGCCTGGCCCGAGCTCAAGGGCCTGACCCTGGCGGTGGACAGCGACAACCAGCCGGCCCTCAGGCTGTACCGCAAGCTGGGCTGGGTGGAAAACGGCGAAGCCTGCAAGGGCCGGATCGGCTATGAACGGCGGATGGCGCTGGCGTTCTGACCCCGGGCCCGCTGCTGCAAACCCGATATCCGCTCTACAGCGACTGCACCATCTCGTGCCAGGCCATGCCGCCGTGGTCCGACTCCGACGCCTTGATGTAGACAAAACCAAAGCGCTGGTACAGCGGTACATGGCGTTCCTTGCACATCAGGTGGATGCGCGTCTTGCCCAGTTCGCGCATGCGCGCGATGAAGGCTTGCAACAGTTGGCGGGACAAGCCCAGGCCCTGGAAGTCCGGGTGCACCACCACCGACATGATCACCACTTCCGGGCCCGCCGGGTCGTGGCCGATCAGTTCCTTGAAGGCCTCGTCGGCCATCTGCACGTCGAAGGTGGCGCCGGAGTTGATGAAGCCGGCCACCACACCCTGCACTTGGGCAACGATGAAACCTTCGGGCCAGGTGGCGATGCGGGTGGCGATCTTGTCCCGGGTCGCGGCCTCGTCGCCTTCGTAGGCCAGGGTCTCGATGGCAAAGCAGCGGTCCAGGTCGGTGGGCAGGACGGTGCGGATCAGCGGAGTCGAAGCGGTCATGGGCGGCAACCTGGGGTCGGAGAAGGGCCGCCGATTCTATCAACAGTGCAGCCTGCGTATGCATTGCATAGGGATCGAAGGGGCCGCCGTAAAGCTTTCATATAAGCCCTGGCAACGCCTGCGCCAAGGGCTTATCTATCAGCTCCCCGACGTCAGGGTGGCCAGCCCGAGCGGGCTGGAACCGCCCCGTCCTGCCCCCAGGAGCTTTCCCATGAGCAATATCCAGATCGGCCTTCTACTGCTGTTCGGCATTGCTGCCTTCGGCTGCATCACCCTGTACATCGACTTTGTCCACGAACGGCGCCGCGGCGAAAAATCCCTGGGCCGGGATCACAGCCCCACCAGGCGGTAACCCACCTGCAACTCGGTGATCAGATGCTGGGGCTGGGCCGGATCGGCCTCCAGCTTCTGCCGCAGATGGGCCATGTGCACCCGCAGGTAATGGGCGCGGTCGACGTAGTCCAGGCCCCAGACTTCCAGCAGCAACTGGCGATGGGTCAGCACCCGGCTCTGGCCACGGATCAGCGCGCAGAGCAGACGGTACTCGATCGGCGTGAGGTGCACAGGCAGCCCTTCGCGGCGCACCTCATGGGTGGCCAGGTCGACCTCGATGGCACCAAAGGCCACCTTGCTGGTGGCGGCCGCCGTACCGCTCTGGCCATGACGGCGCAGTTGCGCGCGAATCCGCGCCAGCAGTTCCGGCACGCCGAACGGCTTGACCAGGTAGTCGTCGGCGCCGGCATCCAGGGCGGCGACTTTCTCGTCCTCCCGATCCCGGGCCGACAGCACCAGGATCGGCACCGCCAGCCAGCCGCGCAGCTCGCTGATCAACTGCTTGCCGTCGCCGTCCGGCAGGCCCAGGTCGACGATCACCAGGTCCGGCTGGCGGCTGGCGGCATGGATCAGGGCGCGCTTGACGCTGTCGGCCTCGAACACCTGGAAACCTTCGTCCTCCAGGGCGATACCGACGAAACGGCGGATATTGGCTTCGTCCTCGACGATCAGGATGCGTGCGCTGCTCATAGGGTTTCCATGGAAGGCGGCTGACCCGCCGGCAAGGTGATGACAAAACTCAGCCCGGCATCGGCATGAGGCTGGGCCTCGATGCGCCCGCCATGGGCCTCGACGATACGTTTGGCCAGGGCCAGGCCCAGGCCGATGCCGGCCACGGCGGATTCCTGCTGACCGCGACTGAAGGCTTCGAACAGGCTGGCCGGGGAACTGCCCTTCGGGCAGCCCGGGCCGCTGTCGCTGACCTGCAGGATGATCTGCTGGTCGACCTGGCGGGCGCTGATCTGCACCAGGGTCCCGGCCGGGGTGTACTTGGCGGCGTTGTCCAAAAGGTTCACCAGCACCCGCTCCAGCAACAGCGCGTCCACTTCCACCAAGGGCAGCTGCGGCGCCATGGCCACTCGCAATTGATGCCCGGCCAGGGGCTCGCGCAGCTGGCGCAGGGCACTGCCGACAATCTCCTCCAGGGAGTTCCACTGGCGATTCAGGCGTACCCCGCGCTCCTGCATGCGCGCCATGTCCAGCAGGTTCTCGATCAGCCGCTGCATGGACGAGGCCTGATCGTGAATCCCTGCCAGCAGGTGCTTGAGCGGGCCCTGCGCAGCATGGGGCAAGGCGGCGTCGGCGGCGCCGATGATGGTGGTCAAGGGCGTGCGCAGGTCATGGGAAATCGCCGCCAGCAGGGTGTTGCGCATGCGCTCGCCCTCCATCTGCAGCACAGTGCTCTGGGCCACCTCGACGTAATGCACGCGCTCCAGGGCAATCGCCAACTGGCTCATGCAGGCCTCCAGCAGGCGCTGTTCTTCCGGCTCCTTGAGGCGTTCGGCTTCCTCGGCTTCAAGCACCAGCACGCCACGCACCCGCATCGGCGCCTTGAGCGGCAGATAGCAGCCCTTGGCCGCCGCCAGGGTATCGGTGCCGCGCCCGGCCGGTTGGTCGTGGTCATAGGCCCACTGGGCGATGCTCTCGTCAATGGCCAGGGTATTGGCGCTCAGCACCCGCACCCGGTTCTCGGCATCCGGCAACGCCAGCCCGACCCGGGCCTCGAACACCCCGCTGAAGGTACGCAGGGCCACGGCGCAGATCTGCTCCTCGGTCAACGCCGCCGACAGCTCACGGGCCAGCCCGGCCAGGGAGGTGGCACGGCGCTCGCCCGCGGCCGCGGTCCGCGCCTCATGGCGCAGGCGCGCGGTGAGCTGGCCGGTAATCAGGGCAATTCCCAGCATCAGGGCGAAGGTGAAGAAGTACTGGGTGTCGTTGACCGTGAACGACCACACCGGCTGGACGAAGAAGAAATCGAAGCACAGCACCGCCAGCATCGCCGCCCAGACGCCGGGGCCACGCCCGTAGCGCAGCGCCACCAGGACCACCGTCAGCAGGAACAGCATGACCACGTTGGCCGGGTCGAACACTTTGAGCAGCAGCGCCGCCACCGCGGTGGCGGCAAAGCACGCCAGGCTCGCCCACAGGTAGGCCGGCGCGCGGCTGGGCGGCAGGCCGGCCTCGGGCTTGTCCACTGGCGCAGGGCGCCGGCTCAAGGGCCCGTTGGCGATCACGATCTGGTCGATTTCCGGGTGCTGGCGGCTGATGCGGTCGCTCACCGACTGGTGCCAGAACTGCCAGACCTTGCGCGGGTAATGGCCCAGCACCAGGCGATTGGCGTTGTGCTCGCGAGCACAGGCCACTAGGGCTTCGGCGACATCCATGCCGGGCAAAGTGGCGGTCTCGGCGCCAAACTCGGCGGCCAGGGCCAGGGTCTTCATGGCCGCCGCATAACGGGCGGCGCCGGCACCACGGCGCTGGGCCGAAGCCACGTGCACCACCATCCAGTCGGCTTCGAGCTTTTGCGCCAGGCGCGCGGCTTCGCGCACCAGGCGCTCGTCCGCCGGGTCGCCGGCGACCCCCACCAGCAAGCGCTCGCGAGCCGGCCACAAGGCATTGATCGAACGCTCGCGGCGATAGTCGCGCATCTGTGCATCGACCCGGTCGGCGGTGCGGCGCAGAGTCAGTTCACGCAGGGCCAGCAGGTTGCCCTTGCGAAAGAAATGCCGTGAAGCGCGTTCGGCCTGAGGTCCAAGGTAAACCTTGCCGTCCTTGAGGCGGCGCAGCAGGTCATCCGGCGGCAGGTCGATCACCAGCACTTCGTGGGCTTCGTCGAACAGGTGGTCGGGCACCGTCTCGCGCACCCGGATGCCGATGATCCCGCTGACGATGTCGTTAAGGCTTTCCAGGTGCTGAACGTTGAGGGTGGTCCAGACATCGATGCCGGCCCGCAGCAATTCCTCCACGTCCTGCCAGCGCTTGGGATGGCGCGAGCCGGGCACGTTGCTGTGGGCCAGCTCGTCCACCAGCAGCACCGCCGGGTGGCGCGCCAGGGCGGCATCCAGGTCGAACTCCGGCAAGGCGTAGTCGCGGTGCATCAGGCGGTGGCGCTCCAGCACTTGCAGCCCTTGCAGCAGCTCGGCGGTTTCCCGCCGGCCATGGGTTTCCACCACCCCGGCCACCACGTCGCGGCCCTGGGCCACTTCGTTGCGCGCCGCGGTGAGCATGGCGCAGGTCTTGCCGACTCCGGCGTTGGAACCGAAATAGATCCGCAGTTTGCCCCGTTGGGCCGCTTGCTCGTCCTGCTGCAGTTTTTCCAGCAGCGCATCGGGATCGGGGCGACCGTCGCGGGGCGGCATGTCAGCATCGAGAACAGCCATGTGCATCCTTAAATGGACAAGGCGGCACTCGAAAGAGCGCCGCCTTGCAAGTCCCTGTCAGACCAGGCCGAGGCCGGCCAGCAGCATGTCGATCAGCTTGATACCGGCGAAGGGTACCAGCACCCCGCCCAGGCCGTAGATCAGCAGGTTGCGGTTGAGCAGCGCCGCGGCGCCAATGGCCCGGTACTTCACCCCCTTGAGCGCCAGGGGGATGAGGAACACGATGATCAGCGCGTTGAAGATCACCGCACTGAGAATCGCCGAGTTCGGGCTGTTCAGGTGCATCACGTTCAGCGCCGCCAGTTGCGGGTAAGTGGCGACGAAGGCGGCCGGTACGATAGCAAAATACTTGGCCACGTCGTTGGCCACGCTGAAGGTGGTCAGGGCGCCGCGGGTCATGAGCATCTGCTTGCCCACTTCCACCACTTCGATCAGCTTGGTCGGGTTGCTGTCCAGGTCCACCATGTTGCCGGCTTCCTTGGCCGCCTGGGTGCCGCTGTTCATGGCCACCGCCACGTCGGCCTGGGCCAGGGCCGGGGCGTCGTTGGTACCGTCGCCGGTCATGGCCACCAGCTTGCCCTTGGCCTGGTAGTCGCGGATCAGTTGCAGCTTGTCCTCGGGCCGCGCTTCGGCGAGGAAATCGTCGACCCCGGCTTCCACGGCGATGGCCGCCGCGGTCAGGCGGTTGTCGCCGGTGATCATCACGGTCTTGATGCCCATGCGCCGCAGCTCGGCGAAGCGCTCCTTGATCCCGCCCTTGACCACGTCCTTGAGCTCCACCACGCCCAGGGCCTGGGCGCCTTCACTGACTACCAGCGGCGTACTGCCACGGCGCGAGACTTCATCGACCTTGGCCTGCAAGGCCGGCGGGAAGCTGCCGCCCTGGGCCTCGATATGCCGGCGGATGGCATCGGCCGCGCCCTTGCGGATGCTCCGGCCCTCGGGCAGGTCGACCCCGCTCATGCGGGTCTGGGCGGTGAACTGCACGAAGCTGGCGCCCAGGGCGTGAAGGTCACGCCCACGGATGTCGAACAGTTGCTTGGCCAGCACCACAATGCTCCGGCCTTCCGGGGTTTCGTCCGCCAGGGAAGCCAGTTGCGCGGCTTGCGCCAGTTCGCTGTCCTTGATCCCCGGCGCCGGCAGGAAGGCGCTGGCCTGGCGGTTGCCCAGGGTGATGGTGCCGGTCTTGTCCAGCAGCAGCACGTCCACGTCCCCCGCCGCTTCCACGGCGCGGCCGGAGGTGGCAATGACATTGGCCGACATCATCCGGCTCATGCCCGCCACGCCGATGGCCGAGAGCAGGCCACCGATGGTGGTGGGGATCAGGCACACCAGCAGCGCCACCATCACCGTGGCACTGATCACACTGCCGGTGCCGCTCATGGCCACGGCAAAGATCGAGTACGGGCTCAGGGTCACGATCACCAGCAGGAACAGCAGGGTCAGGCCCACCAGGAGAATGGTCAGGGCCACCTCGTTGGGAGTCTTCTGGCGCTTGGCCGACTCCACCATGGAGATCATGCGGTCCAGGAACGACTCGCCTGGGTTGACGCTGATGCGCACCACCAACCAGTCCGACAGCACCCGGGTGCCGCCGGTGACCGAGGAGAAATCGCCCCCGGCCTCGCGGATCACCGGCGCCGATTCACCGGTGATGGCGCTTTCGTCCACCGTGGCCACGCCTTCGATGACCTCGCCATCCAGGGGCACCAGGTCGCCGGCCTCGATCAGCACCACCATGTCCTTGCGCAGTTCGCTGGCGGCCATGGGCAACCAGGCGGCGCCATGCCGGGGCTGTTGCAGCAGCTTGGCCAGGGTCTGGCGCTTCATGCCCTTGAGGCTCGCCGCCTGGGCCCGGCTGCGGCCCTCGGCCAGGGCTTCGGCAAAGTTGGCAAACAGCACGGTGAACCACAGCCACAGGGTGATGCTGAGGATAAAGCCGCTGGGGGCCTCACCCTCGCCGCCCAGGGACTGGAACCACAGCAGGGTGGTGAGAAGGCTGCCCAAGTAGACCACGAACATCACCGGGTTCTTCCACTGCGCCTGGGGCAGCAGTTTCTTCACGGCATCCAGGCACGCGGTGAGCACTAGCCCACGGTCGAACAACGCTATACGAGGGTTGCTACTCATGATCGACGTCTCTTACTCACTGGCCGCAACGGACGAGGAATGCAGGGGCGCTTGGGCATCCAGCGCCAGGTTGAGTTGCAGCACATTGACCCGGGGCTCGCCCAGCAGGCCGAAGGTGCGGCTTTCGCTGTGCGCCTGCAGCAGCATCAGCACGTCCACGGCGGCCATTTGCCGCTGGCGGGCCACCCGGTTCAGTTGCAGCCGGGCGTTGGCCAGGGAGATGTGCGGGTCCAGGCCGGAGGCCGAGGCGGTCACTGCGTCCACTGGCACCGGCATGTCTGCCGCCAGGCCATTGAGCTGGCGATAGGCGCTGACCCGCGCGGCCACGCTGTCCACCAGCTTCTGGCTGGTGGGGCCCAGGTTGCTGGCGCCGCTGGCCCCGGCGTTGTAGGGCTGGGGCACACTCTTGCTCGGGTCCAGCGGATCGCTGCCCAGGGTCATGCTCGGGCGGCCCTGGAAATACTCCGGGCGGTCGAACGCCTGGCCGATCAGCGCCGAGCCCACGACCCGGCCATCACGCTGCACCAGGCTGCCCTGGGCCTGGAACGGAAACAGCAGGTTGGCCAACCCCGTGGTAACCAGCGGATAGGCCAGCCCGGTGAGCAGCATGAAGAACACCGCCGACACCAGCACCGGGCGCAACAGGCCCTTGAACAGCAGCGCGGTGGCGCCCTGGGTTTGCATTTGCGTAGTCATCACAACCCCTTACTTGTAGGTCTGGCCGGCGAGCAACTGCAGTTGCTCCACCAGCGGGCCGAGCGCGAGGGCCGGCAGGAAAGTCAGGCCACCGACCACCAGCACCACGAACACCACCAGCAACATGAACAGCGGCGTGGCGGTGGGAATGGTGCCGGCACCGGCCGGGATGTTCTTTTTCGCCGCCAGGGAACCGGCCACGGCCAGCATCGGCAGCATGGTGAAGAAGCGCCCCATGAGCATCGCCAGGCCAATGGTGGTGTTGAAGAACGGTGTATTGGCGTTCAGGCCGGCAAACGCCGAACCGTTGTTGGCGGTGCCCGAGGCGTAGGCGTAGAGCACCTCGCTGAAGCCATGGGGGCCCAGATTGTTGAGGCTGTTGAGAGTGCCCGGCCACAGTGCCGCCAGGGCGGTGAAACCGAGGATGCAGATCGGGTGCGCGAGCACCGAGAGCATCACCAGCTTGATCTCCCGGGCCTCGATCTTCTTGCCGAGGAACTCAGGGCTGCGGCCGATCATCATGCCCACCAGGAACACCGTCAGCAGGGCGTACTGGATCAGGTTGATAAAGCCCACGCCGTCGCCGCCGAACACACAGTTGAGCATCATCTGCGCCAGGGGCACGAAGCCGCCCATGGGGGTCAGCGAGTCGTGCATGGCATTCACCGAACCGGTGGTGGCGCCGGTGGTGGTGGTGACGAACAGCGCGGTGTCGGCAATGCCGAAGCGCAGCTCCTTGCCTTCCATGTTGCCGCCGCTCTGGGTCTCCGACATCTGCTGGTCGGCACCGGCCTGGGTCAGCAGCGGGTTACCGCCCTGCTCCGCGGTGAAGACAATCGCCAGGAAGCCGATGAACATCACCAGGAAAGTGCCGAAGAACACCCAGCCCTGACGCCGGCGCAGCAGCATGCTGCCGAAGGCGTAGGTCAGGGCCGAAGGGATCAGCAGCATGCTGAGGATGTGCAGGACGTTGGTCAGCGGCGTCGGATTCTCGAACGGGTGGGCGGCGTTCATGCTGAAAAAGCCGCCACCGTTGGTGCCGATGTGCTTGATCGACTCGAAACTGGCCACGGCGCCGACGATCAGTTGCTGCTGGGCGCCTTCCAAGGTGGTGGCCAGGGCCTGGGAGTTGAGGGTCTGAGGCATGCCCTGCCAGACATAGACCAGGGCCATGATCAGGCACAAAGGCAGCATCACTCGGTACAGGGTTCGGGTGAAATCCACCCAGTAGTTGCCCAGGTCCGCCGAGCTGGAACGGCTCAGCCCACGAATGAAACCGGCTGCCGCCACCACGCCGGCGGTGGCGCCGACGAACATCAGGAAGGTGATCACTGCCATCTGGCTGAAGTTCGACAGGCTGCTTTCACCTGAGTACGCCTGCCAGTTGGTGTTGGTGATAAAGGACGCGGCGGTGTTGAACGCCAAGTCCGGGGTCTGCGCCGCCAGCCCCAGGGGGTTGAGCGGTGTGCTGCCTTGCAGGCGCAGCAGCAGGTAGCCCAGCAGCATCATCGCCGCATTGGACAGCAGCAGGGCCGAGCCATAGCGGGCCCAGCCCATGGTTTCAGCCGGGTCGATCCCCAGCAGGCGGTAGGTGGCACGCTCCGCCAAGGCGTGGCCACGGCCGCTGAAGACCCGGGCCAGCCATTGGCCCATCAGCGCGGCCAGCCCGGTCATCAGGCCGAGGATCACCGCGTATTCCAGCACAGTACTCAACATGTCGATGCTCCGTTCAAATCTTGCCCATGGCGACGATGACCAGGGCCGTCAACACAAAGAACCCCAGGGTCAGGCCCACGAAGATCAGGTCGAACATGGCTGGTTTCCTTTCTGGTAGATGCCCGGACGGGCGAATGAAAGTGGGTGGCAGTTGCTGCGTGCGGTCATCAGAATTTCTCGGCACGGATCAGCGCATAACCCAGGTAGGCAAACAGCAGCACGGCGCACAAACCACTGGCGCCGTAGATGAATGGCAGTGTCAGCAAGGCAGCTCTCCCCTTAATGCTCAAAGGCGGTGCCGGGAGCGCAAAGCGCAACCCGGGCACGGCCGGTCAGGGCACCCGCGACGGGCGCCGGCAGGGAGTCGGGAACGCCTCGTCCACCGCTCTCCTCTGCGCCACGCAGGTTAGGTGAGGGCGCATCAAGGTCGGGCACTGATTGCCGGGGGCGGCATTAAGACGGCGTAAAGATTGCGGCGGTGCGGGGCGGGAGAATCGGGGACGGGACAGCGCCCCCGAGAGGGTCATTCACTTTTCAGGGGCAGCCAGATTTCCAGTACCCCGGTGCCGGCCTGGGGGTTGAAGTCGGCGCTGTAGCGCTCGAATTCCGGGGCATCGGCGGCCTCTCGACCCGACTGGGGCAGCCAGGTGTTCCAGATGTAGTCGAAGGTCCGGGGCAAGTCCTGCAAGGCGCCGCCATGCTCGAACACCGCATAGTGCTGCGGCTGCACCTCGATCCAGCGATAGCGCTCGGGCAGATCGTCGAGCTTGCTGATCTCGACCCCGGCGATGTACTCGAAGCCGCCCTGGCCGTCGGGGTTGCAGCAGATGCCATAGGTCTTGCGGTCGACCTGCCCCGGCACCTTGCCAATGTGCGGCACAAAGCGCTGCCACAGCAGGCCGATGTCCTGGCGAGTGGCAGGAGTGAATCGTTCGCCGAGGCCGGCGATCAGCAAAAAACGCTCCCTTTCGAAGCGCGGTTCTGGGCCTCTGCCCTGTTCTTGCTCATCCATGAATGCCACTCCTGCCGCAGAAAAGATGGGTTCGGCACGAAGTATAGAAGCCAATAGCCAAGGCCAGGATCAGAGCGCCGGAAGGTCTGCCGCGCCCGTACCAAGGATGAACTCCTGGTAGCCGGATAGAATCACGTACACCGCGAAATAGCAGAAGATCGCCGCAGATGCCAGGTAGGAATAGCGCAACAGCTTGTCCCCCAGCAGCTTGCCGCCCTGGGTCGCGGCCAGGCACAGGCCCAGGGTCCAGACCAGCCCGGCACAGAAAAAGCCGGCCAGGAACAATCCCGAATCGGCAATCCCACCGCCCCCGGATCGGGCAATCAGGGTGCCGCCCACGGCAGCGAACCAGAGGATCGCACTGGGGGACGACATGGCCAGGAAGATCCCGCGGAAAAACTCCCGGCGCGGCGAGCCCTGGTCCGCCTCCCCGGCGGTGGCCAGCACCGCGCTGTGATGGAGGGCGGCGTAGATCATCTTCGCCGCGAAGTACACCAGCAGGGCCGAACCGCCGATCCACAGCACCCAGCGCACGCTTTGGTATTGCAGCAGCACGGTCATCCCGGCCAGGGCCAGCAGCGCATAGATCAGGTCGCCGACACAGGTCCCCAGGCCCAGGCAGAAGCCCTGGAAATAACCCCGTTGCATGGCCAGGGTAATCATCGCGATATTGGCCACGCCGATGTCCAGGCACAGCGAAAGGCTCAACAAGAAGCCGCTGGTAAACTCCATCATTCATCCCGTGTGCTGCTGTTGTTCGAAGAGGGGCGAGGTGCGAGGAGCCCGGAAAAGCCGGGCCGGCTGAGGCAGCTCACAGCCCCTGCAGGCAAGAAGCGTGCACGTTATAGCGGCAAATCCTGCACCCTCGCAAATCCGCCCGGCGCACCAAAAATAATTTTCCGCGCCTCTGGACAAGCCGGCGGCGGCGCCCGTATCGTCTGCCCCGCAGGCCACCGCAGTGGCCAACGTCGCTCGGACGGTTCCGGGCGCTTACGTCTTTTCGAGGCAACAATGGCCGAACAAGGTTCGCCGCGCCGCTTTGCGCGCATCGATCGTCTTCCCCCCTATGTTTTCAATATCACTGCCGAGCTGAAGATGGCTGCGCGTCGGCGCGGCGAAGACATCATCGACTTGAGCATGGGTAACCCCGACGGCCCTACCCCGCCGCATATCGTCGAGAAACTGGTCACCGTCGCCCAGCGCGAAGACACCCACGGCTACTCCACCTCCAAGGGCATTCCGCGGCTGCGCCGGGCGATTTCCCGCTGGTACAAGGACCGCTACGAGGTCGATATCGACCCGGAAAGCGAAGCCATCGTCACCATCGGATCCAAGGAAGGCCTGGCGCACCTGATGCTGGCCACCCTGGACCAGGGCGACACGGTGCTGGTGCCCAACCCCAGCTACCCGATCCACATCTACGGCGCGGTCATCGCCGGCGCCCAGGTGCGCTCGGTGCCGCTCGTGCCCGGGGTGGATTTCTTCGCCGAGCTGGAGCGGGCCATCCGCGGTTCGATCCCCAAGCCGAAGATGATGATCCTCGGCTTCCCGTCCAACCCCACCGCCCAGTGCGTGGAGCTGGACTTCTTCGAACGGGTGATCGCCCTGGCCAAGCAGTACGACGTGCTGGTGATCCATGACCTGGCCTACGCCGACATCGTCTACGACGGCTGGAAAGCCCCGTCGATCATGCAGGTGCCGGGCGCCAAGGACATCGCGGTGGAGTTCTTCACCCTGTCCAAGAGCTACAACATGGCCGGCTGGCGCATTGGCTTCATGGTGGGCAACCCGGAACTGGTCAGCGCCCTGGCGCGGATCAAGAGCTACCACGACTACGGCACCTTCACCCCGTTGCAGGTGGCGGCGATTGCCGCCCTGGAAGGCGACCAGCAATGCGTACGCGACATTGCCGAACAGTACCGGCAGCGGCGCAACGTGCTGGTCAAGGGCCTGCACGAACTGGGCTGGATGGTGGAGAACCCCAAGGCCTCGATGTACGTCTGGGCCAAGATTCCCGAGGCCTACGCACACCTGGGCTCCCTGGAGTTCGCCAAGAAGCTGCTGGCCGAGGCCAAGGTCTGTGTCTCGCCGGGGGTGGGTTTTGGTGAATACGGCGACGATCACGTGCGCTTCGCCCTGATCGAAAACCAGGACCGGATTCGCCAGGCAGTGCGCGGCATCCGCGGCATGTTCCGCGCCGACGGCCTGGCAGCGAAAAACTGAGATGGCTTGAGCCACAAAAAAACCGCAGCGATGCGGTTTTTTTGTGGCCGTGCTATCGGTGTTTCGCGGGCAAGCCCGCTCCTACGGGCGGTGCTCTTAAACCACCAACGACAGCAGCAGGATAAAGATCAGCCCCACCACAGAAAGGATGGTTTCCATCGCCGTCCAGGTCTTGAACGTCTCGGCCACGGTCATGTTGAAGTACTGCTTGACCAGCCAGAACCCGGCGTCGTTGACGTGGGACAGGATCAGCGAGCCGGCGCCGGTGGCCAGCACCAGCAGCTCGCGGTTGACCCCGGGAATCATCCCTACCACCGGCACCACGATGCCGGCACCGGTGATGGTGGCCACGGTGGCCGAACCGGTGGCGATACGGATCACCGCCGCCACCAGCCACGCCAGGAGGATCGGCGAGATCTGCGCATTGACCGCCATATGGCCGATCACGTCACCCACGCCGCTGGTCACCAGCATCTGCTTGAAGCCGCCACCGGCACCGATGATCAGGATGATTGCCGCAGTCGGCGCCAGGCTGGCATCCAACAGTTTGAGAATCTGCTTGGAACCGATGCCCTGCTTGTAGCCGAAGGTGTACAGCGACAGCAGCAGCGCCAGCAGCAAGGCGGTGATCGGGTGGCCGATCATGTCCATCCAGATGCGGAAGAAGTGTCCGTCCGGCAGCGCCACGTCGGCGAAGGTCTTGAGCAGCATCAGGAACACCGGCAGCAGCACGGTCACCAGGGTCACGCTGAAGCTGGGCAACTGGGCGGCCTGGGGCTCGCGGGCCAGTTGGTCCACCAGTTCCTGGGACGGATTGCCGGGAATGTACTTGGCAATGAAAGTGCCGTAGATCGGCCCGGCGATGATCGCCGTGGGCAGCGCCACGATCAGCCCATACAGGATGGTCTTGCCGATGTCGGCGCCGAACACGCCGATGGCCAGCAGCGGCCCCGGGTGCGGCGGCACCAGGCCGTGCACCGCCGACAGGCCGGCCAGCAGCGGAATGCCGATCTTGATCAGCGACACCCCGGTACGCCGGGCAACGATGAACACCAGCGGAATCAGCAGCACGAAGCCGATCTCGAAGAACAGCGGGATGCCCACCAGGAAGGCGGCGAACATCATCGCCCACTGCACCCGCTCCTTGCCGAACGAGCGGATCAGGGTCTGGGCGATCTGATCGGCGCCACCGGACTCGGCCATCATCTTGCCGAGCATCGTACCCAGGGCCAGGATGATGCCGACAAAACCGAGCACGCCACCAAAGCCGTCCTGGAACGCCTTGATGATCTTGTCCACCGGCATGCCCGACGTCAGGCCGAGGAAACCCGCGGCGATGATCAGAGCGATGAAGGGGTGCAGCTTGAATCGGGTGATCAACACGATCAGCCCGATGATAGTGACCACTGCATCAACCAGCAGATAGGTCTCTTGGGACATGCCAAACATGGGATTGCCTCCGGTTTGTTGTTTTTATTAAAGCGTTAAAAACAAGGGCCGAGTGGGATAGCGCTACCTTTTTCGAGCCAGCACTTAATGTGAAGGTTCCAGGCCATGCTCCAGCCACCATTGGTTGGCCAGTTCGGCCAGGCGCTGGACGCTCAGGGTGCTGGCATCCAGGGCCAGGGTGAGCGGCTCCCCCACCGGGGATTCGAGAGTGGCGAACTGACTGTCGATCAGGGTCGAAGGCATGAAATGCCCTGGCCGGTGCGCCACACGGTCGGCGGCGACTGCCGGAGTCAGTTCGAGAAAGACAAAGCCCAGGCCGGGCGTGGCGGCGCGCAGGCGCTCGCGGTACTTGCGCTTGAGCGCCGAGCAGGTCAGTACCGGGTGCTGGCCGGCGGCCAGGGCACGACGCAGTTCATCGCACAGGCTGTCGAGCCAGCCGGCACGGTCTTCGTCGTCGAGGGGAATGCCGGCACTCATCTTGGCGATGTTCGCCGCCGGGTGGAAGGTATCGCCTTCAATGGCCATGGCGCCGCTGCGCTGGCACAGGGCCTGACTGACACTGGACTTGCCGCAGCCGGCAACACCCATGATGACCAGGGCGGTGATGGGTTGACTCATGAAACACCTCAGCGCGCAGACAGCGCTACCTTCGCAAATAAAAAATCTAGTACAAAAACAGTGTCTGCCGACGCCTTCTTGTCATTTTTGTGGGTTGCCGCGTATATAGTCCGCCAAACCAAAGAGCGAGGGTCAGGCACACCTCGCTCACGCATTGCAGCTGTTTCAGGACAGCGCTACCTTAGAGACTTGAATTTTGTTTGGCAAGCCGTCTGATGACCACTCATAAAAACGATAAAAACACCCGTACCACGGGCCGTCCCACCCTCAATGAAGTCGCCCGCCTGGCCGGAGTCAGCCCGATTACCGCCTCCCGGGCCCTGCGCGGCGTCAGCAGCGTGGCCACCGAACTGGTGGAAAAGGTGCAGAAGGCCGCGCAGGAACTGAACTACGTGGTCAACTCCGCCGCCCGCGCCCTGGCTTCGGCGCAGAGCCAGTCGGTGGTGGTGCTGGTGCCGTCGCTGTCCAACCTGCTGTTCATCGAAACCCTGGAAGCCATCCACCAGGTACTGCGCCCCAAAGGCTTCGAAGTGCTGATCGGCAACTGCCACTATTCTCGGGACGAAGAAGAAAACCTGCTGCGCAACTACATGACCTACCAGCCTCGGGGGCTGCTGCTGACCGGTTTCGACCGCACCGAAAGCGCCCGACGGATGATCGAGGCGAACAACATTCCCTGCGTCTACATGATGGACCTGGACTCCGGCGCCGGGCTCAACTGCGTGGGCTTCTCGCAATTGAACGCCGGCGAGACGGCGGCCCAGCACCTGATTTCCCGCGGGCGCAAGCACCTGGCCTACGTCGGTGCGCAACTGGACCAGCGCACCCTGCTGCGCGGCGAAGGTTTCCGCCGTGCCCTGCAGCAGGCCGGGCTGTACAACCCCGACCTGGAACTGCTGACCCCACGGCCCTCGTCCGTCGGCCTGGGGGCCGAGCTGTTCCTGCAACTGATGCAGAGCCAGCCCCAGGTGGACGCGATCTTCTTCGGCAACGACGACCTGGCCCAGGGCGCGCTGCTGGAAGCCATGCGCTGCGGGATCAAGGTGCCCGAGCAGGTGGCGGTGCTGGGCTTCAACGACCTGCCCTCCTCCGAACACATGGTGCCGCGCCTGAGCAGCATCAGCACGCCGCGCGAAGCCATTGGCCGCCGCGCCGCCGAACAGATGCTGACCCTGCTGGCCGGCAACAGCGTGGCCGAGCCGGTGGTGGACATGGGGTTTGAACTGCGGGTTCGGGAAAGCACCTGAAACGCCTCAGGGCCTGACGCTCAGGACACTGAGCAACAGGCCGAAGCCCACCAGCACCGCGCCGAACAACTGATCGATCCGGCGTTTGTAGGCCAGTAGCCGGCCGGCAATCGCCGGTGCCGAGAAAAACAGCGCCACCAGCACGAACCACAGCACGTGGGCCAGGACGATGATCGCGCCGTAGCCGATCTGCACCGGCAAGGCCGTGCCCGGCTGAATCACCTGCATGAACAGACTGAGAACGAAAATCATCGTCTTGGGGTTCAGGGCATTGGTCAGAAAGCCACTGCGCAAGGCGCCCCAGGTCGACATCCGAGCCCCCTCTGCAGGTTCTTCCCCCGGACGTTGCTCAGGGCTGCGCAACAGCTTGATGCCCAGGTAGATCAGGTACAGCGCACCCGCGATCTTCAAGCCGGTAAACCACAGCAGCGACTGCTGCAACAGCACCCCCACCCCCAGCAAGCTGTAGCCGATATGCACCATGACCCCGAGCCCGATGCCCAGGGCCGTGAACACGCCGTGGCGGCGCGAAAGCAGCAGGCTGTTGCGGGTCACCAGGGCAAAGTCGGCCCCGGGGCTGAGTACAGCAAGAATGGTAATGGTGATTACGAGTAACAGTTCGGTCACGTTGAATACGCCTAGACTATAGAATCAGGCGCTACTGTATTGGGACCATGACCCAGGCCGATAACGATGAAAACTGACATTCCTGGTGATAAAAACTCACAACTCTCGCGGCGGCGCCTGCCCCCGCTGAGCGCCTTGCGCTGCTTCGAAGCCGCTGCACGCCTGGAAAGCTTCACCCAGGCCGGCGCCACCCTGCACCTGACCCACGGCGCTATCAGCCGTGCGGTGCGAGCCCTGGAAGAGGACCTCGGCACCCCTCTCTTTGAGCGCCGCAGCCAGCGGGTCTTTCTCACCGCCGCGGGAGCCGAACTGCTGCACAGCGTGACCCAGGCCCTGGACCTGATCGAGAGCACCGCCAGCCGCCTGCGAGCCCCGGCTCCCGCAGCACCGCTGGTGCTGTCCTGCGAGCCGACCCTGCTGATGCGCTGGCTGATCCCGCGCATGCCGGGGTTCTATGCCGAGCACCCGCAAGTGCAGATCCAGCTGCTGGCCGGCGGCGGGCCCTTCTCGTTCGGTGCCGGTATCGACCTGGCGATCCGCCGCAACGACTTTGCCTGGAGCCGCGACACCCAGGCCCACTGGCTATTCGACGAAGCCATAGGCCCGGTATGCCGCCCTGAGCGCCAGGCCGACTGGACCCCGGCAACGGCCGGGCTCGCGCAACTGGCGGCGCAGGCCCCGCGCCTGCACAGCGCCACCCGGCCGCACGCCTGGCAACAGTGGCTGCAATTGCAGCAACAACCGGTTGCCCCGACGCCACCGGAGCAGGTCTTCGAGCACTTCTACTTCAGCCTGCAAGCGGCCGTGGCCGGGCTGGGTCTGGCCATTGCCCCCTGGCAACTGGTGCGTGACGACCTGGAGGGCGGGCTGCTGTGTGCGCCCTTCGGCTTTGTCGCCGATGGCAGCGCTTATTACCTGCTTTCCCCCCAGGCCATAGACCCGGATTCGGCCAGCGGAAAACTGCTGCACTGGCTGCGCCGGCAAGCCCTGGCCTAGGCACTCAGGCAGGCGGGGCCACGGCCCCCAGCGCCGGGTCCTCGCCGCTGAGCAATTGCACCAGGGCCAGGGCCCCCTTCTGCAAAGGCTGGTTCTTCAACCACACCGCGTGCACCGGCAACACCAGGCCGTTGTCGATGTTCTTGAAATGCAACCGTTGCAAGCGCCCCGCCGCCAGCAACGGCTGGATCACCGACAGCGGGAAATTGCCCCAACCGATCCCCGCCTCCACCATGTGCAGGGCCATCGCCAGGCTGTCGGTGCGCCACAGCGACTCGCCCACCAGGGGCCGGGTATCACTCAGGGGCAGGTCGCGGCTGGCCACCACCACCTGACGGACCTTGATCAGCTCTTCCAGGTACAGCGAACCGTCACTGGCCTGAAACACAGGGTGCCCGGCGCAAATGCAGGCAATCATCCGCTCGCAGCCCAGGTACTGGAAATACTCCAGGGCATTCACGCTCAACCCGGCAAAGGCCACGCCGACGCTGACCCGGCCACTGTGCAAAAGGTGCAGCACGTCATCCTGGGGAGCACTGAGCAGCTCGACTTCCAGCAGCGGATAACGCTCGGCAATCAGCTTGATGGCGGCCAGTACCCGTTGCTTGTCGATGTCATCCACCACCGCGATCGACAGCTTGCTCTCCAGGCCCAGGGATAGCTCGACGGCATGCACCTGCAATTGCTTGAGCTGGTCGGCAATCAGCCGCGCATGGGGCGCCAGGGACAAGGCCAGCGGCGTGGGCAGCGGCTCGCGGTGGCTGCGATCGAACAGCGCATACCCCAACTCCGCCTCGAGGTTGGCGATGCCCATGCTCACGGCCGAAGGCACCTTGCCCAAAGAACGCGCCGCCGCAGAAAAGGAGCCGCGATCGAGCACGGCGAGAAACAACTGGATGCTGTCGCTGGAGAAGTTCATGAGAAACAACCTATCAGGAAAACTGAAAGCTTCCGACTTTTTCTGTCATCTTGATTGAAGCTATCTTCCGCGCCCTGCGCCACCCTCAGGCTGGCCATTCCCATTCAAAATCGAGGAACCCGCATGCAAGGCGTGAAACGCAAACTGGTCTATGTCTCTTTATTCGAAGTGTTCGGCATGACCTTCTCGGCCCTGGGCCTGGCCCTGCTGTCCGGTACCTCGCCCAGCAGCACCGGACCGCTGGCGGTGGTCATCACCAGCATCGCGGTGACCTGGAACTTCATCTACACCACCCTGTTCGAGCGCTGGGAAAGCCGCCAGCCATCGCGCACCCGTACGGTCAAGCGGCGCATTGCCCATGCCGTGGGTTTCCAGTTGACCCTGATCGTGTTCCTGATCCCGCTGATCGCCTGGTGGATGGCGATCAGCCTGGTGCAGGCCTTTCTCCTGGACCTGGCGCTGATCCTGTTCATCCCCTGCTACACCTTTGCCTTCAACTGGCTGTTCGACCGGGTTTTCGGCTTGCCGGCCTCGGCCCTCCCCGATCCGGCCTGAGATACCCGTATCGGCAAATTGATCGTCGCCGAGACGACGCCACGCTGTTAGATTCCCATGGCCATCCAGTGCCACGAACAAGGAAGCGTCATGGGAACCCGCTGCAGAATTCTCGGTAAAGCCTCGTCCATCAATGTCAGGAAAGTCTTGTGGACCTGTGAGGAGCTTGGGCTTTCCTACCAGCAGGAAGACTGGGGTAGTGGCTTTCAGTCCACCCATACCCCCGAGTTTCTCGCCCTCAACCCCAATGCCCAGGTGCCGGTGCTGATCGACGACGCCGGGGTCCTGTGGGAATCCAACAGCATCTGCCGCTACCTGGCCAACCTGCACCCCGGCAGCGGCCTGCTGCCCACCGCCCCGCGCGCCCGGGCCCTGGTTGAACAGTGGATGGACTGGCAGGCCACCGAGCTGAACCCGTCCTGGAGCTATGCCTTCATGGGCCTGGTGCGCCAGCATGCGGATTACCAGGACAGCCAGCGCATCGGCGCCAGCCTGCTGGCCTGGAATGCCAAGATGCAAATCCTCGAACGCCAGCTCGAGCGCTCGGGCGCCTATGTTCTGGGCGAGGATTTCAGCCTTGCGGATATCGTTCTTGGCCTCTCGGTGAATCGCTGGAAGATGACCCCCATGGAGCACCCGGCCTACCCCGCCGTGGCCGCCTACTACGAACGCCTCAGCCTGCACCCGGGCTTCATGTTGTACGGGCGCAATGGCATCGCCTGAGCTGGCCATCCCTGTTCTGGCCCATCGGAGATTCGAAATGAACGGACTTAACGTACTACTGACCGGCGCTTGCGGCAGGATCGGCAAGGTGTTTTTTCAGGGCTCCCAAGAGCGCCACCGCTTCACCCTCACCGACCGGGTGGAGCCGGATTTCGAAATCCCCGCGCCACACCGCTTCGTGCGCCTGGACCTCGACGACCCGCAAGCCATCGGCCGCCTGCTCCCGGGGATCGACGTCATCGTGCACCTGGCCGGCATTCCCCATGCCAGCGCCAGCTTCGACGAGTTGCTGCCGAACAACATCCTCGCCACCACCTACCTGTTCGAGGCCGCGGTACAGGCCGGTTGCCGGCGCCTGGTATTTGCCAGCAGCGCCCAGACCATCGAGGGCTACCCGGTGGACCGGCAGATCACCCCGGGCATGCCGGTGATGCCAGCCAACCTGTATGGCGTGAGCAAGTGCTACGGCGAGGCGCTATGCTCCTTCTATGCCGCCAAGCGCGGGCTGTCCTGCATTGCCCTGCGCATTGGTGCGTTCGAGGACCCGAAACACCACGAACTGACCACCACCCGCGACCTGAGCGCCTGGCTCAGCCCACGGGATGCAGTGCAGCTGCTGCAACGGGCAGTGGAAACCCCGGGGGTGCAACTGCTGATCGGCCACGGCATTTCCAACAATCGCTTCAAGCGCCTGGACCTCAGCGAAACCACCCGGGTGCTGGGCTACGAACCGGTGGACGATGCCTTCCAGGAAGATTTCGGCATTCCCATCACCTACTGAGCCACCACCGGGCACCCGCCGTCACGCGCGGGTGCCCAGCATTGCGCTATAAATCCGGCAGATGTAACGAAATACGACAATAAATCAGCGCATCCTCCGGTTTACGCACGTGGATTCACAATCCTTGGTTTCCGTTAGCAGGCTAAGATTTCCGCTCTGTGTCCTGTGGAATTCCCTGCATGCCCGCCTCTGCCCCGCTCACCAGCGACCTCGACCCTCAACGCGCCGCCGGCATCAGCGCGCGCATCGACCGCCTGCCTGCCGTGGCCACGATCTGGCGCCTGGTGGCGCTGCTGTCCATTGGCGGTTTTTTCGAGCTGTACGACCTGTTCCAGACCGCCTACATCAGCCCGGGGCTGATCCGCGACGGGATCTTCGCCAGCGGCAACCAGGGGGTGTTCGGTTTTTCCGACCAGGCGGCCTTCGCCTCGGCGACCTTTCTCGGCCTGTTCCTCGGCGCCAGCCTGCTGAGCCCGATAGCCGACCGCTTCGGACGCCGGGCGATCTTCACCTTCGCCCTGATCTGGTACACCCTGGCCACGGTGCTGATGGGGCTGCAGAGCACGGCGCTGGGGATCATCTGCATGCGATTCCTGGTGGGCATCGGCCTGGGCATCGAACTGGTGACCATCGACGCCTACCTCAGCGAACTGGTGCCCAAGCGCATGCGCAGCTCGGCCTTCGCCTTTGCCTTTTTCGTACAGTTCCTGTCGGTGCCGGCAGTGGCGCTGATGTCCTGGTGGCTGGTGCCCCAGGCGCCCTGGGGGATCTCCGGCTGGCGCTGGGTGGTGCTGGCCAGTGCGGTGTTCGCCCTGTTCATCTGGTGGTTGCGCTCACGCTTGCCGGAGTCGCCACGCTGGCTCGCCCAGCACGGGCGCTTCGACGAAGCCGACCGGATCCTGCAAGGCCTCGAGACCCGTTGCGCCCGGGACTACGCCAAGCCGCTGGATGAGCCCGAACCCCAGGCCGTGGATATCCAGGGCCGTGGGCGCTTCGCCGATATCTGGCAACCGCCCTACCGCCGCCGGGCCCTGATGCTGATCGTGTTTCACGTGTTCCAGGCCATCGGCTTCTTCGGTTTCGGCAACTGGCTGCCGGCGCTGCTGTCGGGCCAGGGCGTGAGCGTCACCCACAGCCTGCTGTACGCCTTCATCATCACCCTGGCCTATCCCCTGGGGCCGCTGCTGTTCGTGCGTTTCGCCAACCGTTTCGAGAACAAGTGGCAGATCGTCGGCTCGGCCCTGGGCGCCATGACCTTCGGCACCTTGTTCGCCCTGCAGAGCAGCGCCCTGGGGCTGATTGTCTGCGGGGTGATGATCACCTTCTGCAATGCCTGGCTGAGCTTCAGCTACCACTCCTACCAGAGCGAATTGTTCCCCACCAACATTCGCGCCCGGGCGGTGGGCTTCTGTTACTCGTTCAGCCGTTTGTCGACGGTGTTCAGCAGTTTGCTGGTGGGCTTTTTCCTCGAGCATTTCGGCACGCCCGGGGTCCTGGCCTTTATCGTCAGCAGCATGCTGATCGTGATCCTGACCATCGGCCGCTTCGGGCCGCGCACCCGCAACCTGGCCCTGGAAGACATTGCCCACGCATGAAGACGGCGCCGGCAGCGGTTGCCTGAAAGCGGCAAGACTTGTCCGCTTGCTGGCAGCCACGACCGGCGTCTTGAGCCAAGCCCTTGATATACAAGGGCGTATCAATCGGCATGGAACTTGCTAAAACCTCAGCCTAGTTCTCTTACACAGGTTCCCGATCATGTTGGTCAACGCCCAGAAATCCGTTTCGGTGCAGCCCACCTCGCGCACCGATATGGACCCGACTACCGCAGCCGCCAGCGCGCTGTACAGCGGCATGCTGCAACAGGCCCAGAACTCCGTGACCTATCCGGCGTCCCAGTCCTCCAGCCAGCAGGCCAACAGCATGGACGACAACGTCAACGCCGCCTTCGCCAAGACCCGCGTGCTGCTCCAGGCCACGCCACCGACCGCCAGCGCCGCGCAGGCTACCAGCGCGACGGAAACCGGCGCGCTGAGCGAGTTCAAGGACTACATGAGCAAGACCCCGGAACAGCGCCTGCGCGACAGCATCCTCAAGGACATGGGGCTGACCGAGGAAGACCTGAAGAACCTGCCGCCAGAGCGCCAGCTGGCGATCAACCAGGAAATTGCCCAGCGCCTGCAGGACAAGATGCAACTGGCCAAGGAAGAGAAAGACGCCAAGGACAGCGCCAAACCGGTGGACGAGAAGTTCCTCGCGGCGCTGTAACCCCGCTGGACGCAAAAGGGTTCCCCATGGGAACCCTTTTTTGTGCCCGGCGAAAACCGGCTACTGCAACTGCAGGGTCGAGTTGAACTGGCTGATGGCATCCACCACGTGCCGCGAGCCCTGCTGGATCTCCAGGATCACCTCTCCCGCCTCATTCGCCAGTTCGACCCCGAGCCCGGTGCGGCTCAGGCTCGACTGCATGCTGGTCACCGCGCTCGTCGACAGGTCGTGGTTCTTGCGCACCACCTCGACGATTTCCACCGTCGCCTGGCTGGTGCGCGCCGCCAGGCTGCGCACCTCGTCCGCGACCACGGCGAAACCGCGCCCGTGCTCACCGGCACGGGCGGCCTCGATGGCTGCGTTGAGGGCCAGCAGGTTGGTCTGGTCGGCGATCCCGCGGATGGTCTGGACGATGCTGCCGATGATGTCCGACTGCTTGCTCACCGCATCGATGCTGTGGGCCGCTTCATTGAGGTCATGGGAAATCTGCTGAATGATTTCCACGGTCTGCTGCACCACCTCCGAGCCCTTCTGCGCACAGGCGTCGTTCTGCACCGAGGTGCTGTGGGCGGACTCGGCGGCGGAGCGCAAGGTGGTCATCTGATCGGTGATGTCGCTGGCGATCTTCACCACCTTGTACAGGCGGCCCTTGGTATCGAACAGCGGGTTATAGGAGGCTTCGAGAAACACCGTCTGCCCATACTTGTTTTCCCGCTCGAAACGATGGGAGTGAAACTCGCCACGGTTCAACGAAGCCCAGAATTGCTTGTACTCCGGGGATTCAGCCTCGCAACGGTGGCAGAACATGCTGTGATGCTGGCCAACGATTTCATTCAGGGTGTACTGCATGGTCTTCAGGAAATTGTCGTTGGCGGTGATGATCCTGCCGTCGGGGCTGAACTCGATGATGGCCATGGAACGGCCGATAGCGTTCAGCAGGCTCTGGTTCTCATGTTCGACATGGATGCGTTCGGAGATGTCCGACGCCACCTTGATCACACTGCGCACCTGACGATCGGCATCGAACACCGGCATGTAGCTGGCTTCGAGCCAGATCTCCCGGCCACGCTTGTCCAGGCGCAGAAAAGTCCCGCTGACCGGTTCGCCACGCCCCAGATCGCGCCACAGCTTGCTGTACTCCTCGCTGCGATAGAACTCTTCCTCACAGAAGATCCGGTGATGCTTGCCACGTATGTCTTCTGCGGAGTAGCCCATGACCTGGCAGAAGTTTTCATTGGCATCCAGCACGATGCCATCGGGCGAGAACTCAATCATCGCCATGGAACGACTGATCGCCGCCAACTTGGCGTTGGCCTCGCTCAGCGCACAGTTGAATCGTTCGATTTCCAGCAGGTCAGCCTTGTGATGTAGGTTAAACATGGTTGTATCACCTTCAACGCTGTCTTTTGATTGACGGAAGTTTCTAGTCTTTCAACTGATCCACCACAACGATCTATAAAACAGGGCAAGCGCCTCCCTCCATATGAGAGAGGAAGTGTCAGGTGATAAATGATGTTTAATCGGAGAGTCCATGTTGCAACGCTCTTATCAAGCCATCCTTTACTTGATGCCCCATTTCCGGGCCTGACCTAACAAAGTTAAGAAACTCCATCTAAATCGACACTCCTGATACTGCGGTGCCTCTAACTGCGCACTCTCGCCTTTATTCATGGATTCAATACTGCGCCCTGGATGAAGGTCGCACGCATACCGGTTACAACGGCGCAGGCCGCGCGGGACGGATACTCATAGGCCAACAGATACGAATTTTCACAATTGAGCATAGACAGCCGCAGTCTCTATGCAAGGCCACTAGTCAGTCTGTTTTCACAACTTTCGAGGTATTGAAGTGCATTCGCGACAAGTAACAAACAAGACATAAACAGAGCCTGTGGCAAAGCCCGGGAAGCTCCCGCACTAAAACTCTTCGAGGGTCGACACAAACGCCTGGACCAGCACACTCGACTCCCGCCCCGGCGCCGCTACCAGGGCGAACTCCCGCTCCACTCCTGTGCTCAGTTCCAGCACCCGCAACCCTTCGCGCTGCACCGGTAACGTACTCTGTGGCACCAGAGTCACTCCCAGCCGCTCGCGCACCAGGCTGAAGGCACTGTTCCATTCCCGCACCTCCACCCGGACGTCGGCCAGGGGGATCCCGGCCTCGGCGGCCAGGCTGCGGGCATTCACCGAACAGCCCCCGGTGGCCAGGACAAAGGGCTGCGCCAGCAAGGTTTCAAGGTCGATGGTCGAGGCCTGCCAGGGGTGATCTTCAGGTAGCACCGCGACCCACGAATCACGCCCCAGCAACCAAGAGCGGCGCTCGGGGGCCGGGTTGAGCACGACCCCAAGGTCCACCAGTTGCGCCTCTAGCAGCGTTTCGACCTCATCATCACTGACCTCCAGCTGCACCACCTCGATGCCCGGATACAGCTGCTTGAAACGCCGCAGCAACGGCGGCAGGAAAGTCGCCAGTACCATCGGAAAGCCCGCCAGTCGCACACTGCCTTGAGGAATGCCCCGCGCCGCGTCCACCTGCCGGCGGACCTCGGCCAGGGCCTCGAGCATCACCCGCGCCTGGGCCAGCACCTGCAAACCGATCGCCGTGGGCAGCGCCTGGCGGCTCTCGCGGACAAACAGCTGCACCCCGAGCATGTCCTCCATCTGGGCGAGGGCCTGGCTGGCCCCGGACTGGGTCATGCCCACCTGCTCGGCGGCCCGGGTGATGGTGGCGCACTCGGCAATCGCCACCAGCAGGCGCCAGTGCATCAGGTTCATCATGGCAGTAGCTGTCCTTATGGCAGTGTTCTGAAAGATTAATTTTACCCATGTTGCCGCCTTGCACGACACTGGCTCGCACTTTCACCAGAGACCTGCCGATGAAACTCTACTACGCCCCACAAGCCTGCTCCCTGGCCTCCCATATCGTGTTGCGCGAACTGCAATTGCCGTTCGAGGCCATCCGCGTCGACAACCGCAGCAAGCGCACCGCCGACGGCCGGGACTTCCTCGCCATCAACCCCAAGGGCTACGTAGCCGCGCTGCAACTGGACAATGGCCAGGTCCTCACTGAAGGCCCGGCCATCCTGCAATACCTCGCCGACCTCAAGCCCGAGTCCGGCCTGGCCGCGGCCAATGGCAGCTGGGAGCGGGTGCGCCTGCAGGAAACCCTGAACTTCATCACCAGCGAAGTGCACGGGATCATGGGCTGGCTGTTCAATCCGGGGTTCGATGATGGGGTGAAAGAGGTGTTCAAGCAGAAGTTGTTCAAGCGCCTGGCCTTGCTCGAGCAGACGCTGGAACACCAGGACTACTTGCAAGGCGCGCAGTTCGGGATCGCCGATGCCTACCTGTTCACCGTTCTGCGCTGGACGGCATTGTTCGCCATCGACCTGGCGAACTGGCCGGCGCTGTCGCGGTTCCAGGCCCGGGTCGAACAGCGACCGGCGGTACGCGATGCCCTGGCGCTGGAACTGGCCTGAGGGGAGAGAGCACGAAGCCCGCAGGGCGGGCTTCGTCAAAGTGATCAGTGGCCGAAGATATTCACTTCGGTCTTCTTGGCCTTTTTCTCGGCGCGTTTCTCGTCTGCGCTCTTTGCCGGCTTTTTCTTGGCATTTTTCTTGGCGTTCATACCTTTGGACATGACGTTCACTCCACTGATGCGGGAAAGGCTTCAGGTATAGCACCTATAGTCGGCCAGGGTTCTTTTATAATCCGCCGGCCCCTGTTGCCAAATCCGGAAACCTCATGCCCGACCTCCAGATCAACCTGCTTGCCGAGGTTGAACGGCCCTTGCTGAACAAGTTCTATCGCCAGCACCGGTCATCCATGCGCGCCGCTTCCGAGGGCCAGCTCTGGGTTGCCAGAAGCAGTGAAATCATCGCTGGCATGAGCCTGAGCCCGGCAGCTGAAGGCTATTGGCTGACGGGCCTGTTCGTCGCCCCGACCAGTCGCGGCCAGGGGCTGGCCACCCAGCTGGTGGGGCAGGCCGTACAAAGCGTCGAAGGCCCGGTCTGGCTGTTCTGCCATCCGGACCTGCAGGCCCTGTACCGGTCGATGGGCTTCTACAGCACGACCTGCCTGCCACACGCCTTGAACGAACGGCTGGCCCGCTACCAGCGCAGCAAACCGTTGCTGGCCATGGCCATAGACCGGCCTGGGTCGAGGCCCTGACACCGGGCGGGCCGGGGCTTATTCGTCGGCGTTGGGGTCGAGGTCGGGAAACAGCACTTCGGTGAAGCCGAACTTGCTGAAATCGCTGATCCGCGAGGGGTACAGCCGGCCGATCAGGTGATCGCACTCATGCTGCACCACCCGGGCGTGGAAACCCGAGGCCACGCGCACAATGGGCTCGCCCCTGGGGTCGAAGCCTTCGTAGCGGATGTGCTGGTAGCGCTGCACCGCGCCGCGCAGGCCGGGAACCGAGAGACAACCTTCCCAGCCCTCTTCCAGCACCGGGCTCAAGGGCGTGATCAGCGGATTGATGAGGATGGTTTGCGGCACAGCTTCGGCTTGCGGATAACGTTCGCTGTGCTCGAAGCCGAAGATCACCAGTTGCAGGTCGACACCGATCTGCGGCGCCGCCAGGCCGACGCCACCCACGCTTTCCATGGTCTGGAACATATCGTCGATCAGTTCCCAGAGCTCGGGGCTGTCGAACATTTCCGGCGGTACCGGCGGGGCGATGCGCAGCAGGCGCTCATCGCCCATCTTGAGGATTTCACGGATCATGATCAGGCTTCGTCAGTGGTCGGCTTGAGCGAGTGGTCCCGGCCCAGTCCCGAAACGTGTTGTTTTTCGTCGTGCTGGTCAAAGTCCTTTTCGCCAGGGTCCTTGCCTTCGGCCGACATGTGTTCGATCACCGCGTTCATCTCCGCTCCCAGCAACAGCACCGCGGCGGAGATATAGAAGTACAGCAACAGCACGATGATCGCACCGATACTGCCATACATGGCGTTGTAGTTAGCGAACGTCTTCACGTAGTAGGCAAAACCCAGGGAAGCGACGATCCATACCACCACCGCCAGCACCGAGCCCGGGGTGATGAAACGGAATTTCTGCTGCACATCGGGCATCACGTAGTACATCAGGGCCACGGCCACCATCATCAGCAGCACGATCACCGGCCAGCGCAGGATGGTCCACAGGGTGACGATGAAGTCCTCCAGGCCCACCTGCCCCGCCAGCCAGGCCATCACCTGCGGCCCCAGCACCATCAGCGCCGCGGCGGCCAGAAGCATGCCGGCAATGCCCACGGTGTAGAACACCGACAGCGGGAAGCGCTTCCAGATCGGCCGCCCCTCGACCACGTCGTAGGCGGCGTTCATCGCGCTCATCATCAGGCGTACACCCGCCGAAGCGGTCCACAGGGCGATGACGATACCGATGGACAGCAGGCCACCCTTGGACTGCTGCAATTGATCGATGACCGGGTTGACCTGCTCCAGGGCCTCGTGGGGCAGCACCAGCTCCGACTGCAGGCGCAGCCAGGTGAAGAAGTCCGGCAGATGGAGGAAACCGATCAGGGCAATCAGGAACAGAATGAAGGGGAACAGCGAGAACAGCATCTGGTAGGCCAGTGCCGAGGCGTAGGTGGACATCTCGTCCGCGATGAACTCATTCACCGTGCGGATCAGTACCCGGTGCAGGGGCAAACCTTTGAGGTCCGGAAAAATCATAGCGTCTCCTTTCGCCGCAAAAAGGTTGAAGTCGATAGCGACTCAGGGGGCGTTTTCTACAACAAATTAGCCTAGTTGGCGAACCGCAACCATTTCCAGTGGCCGATTCCACTCTCTCACCCACACCTCACATGAAAACGGCCATCCGTGGATGGCCGCTGCAGTGGGTCATCGAACAGGCCGTTTTCAGGCCTTGTCGATGGTCTTTTTCACTGCATCCTTGGCTTTGCCCACCGCTTGCTGGGCTTCGCCTTTCTTCTCCTGCAGCTTGCCTTCAGCCTGCAGCTTGGTGTTGTCGGTGGCTTTGCCGACACCTTGCTTGACGTTACCGATGGCTTCGTTAGCCAGACCTTTTGCCTTATCCGCTGTGCTGCCCATGGTATTTCTCCGTAGAACATTCATTGATCGAACAAAGGGGATTGCGTCGTTACCCAAGGTTGACCCGCGGCTTTCGCGCAGAGTTTCAATTATTTTTGCCGGGCATTTCATCGCGCCGCCCAGGTAGCGCTTTATGTTTGCCGGGCAACCCGGGAGAATGCTTCCCCTGTTCAGGCCAAGCACTGAAGATCCAATCCCCGTAGGAACGTTATGAAACTCGATAAAAAGCAGGCTATCGCCCGCAGGAACCAGGAACTGGGCGGTGCGGTGCTGGGCGTCAACAACTGCCACTTCGCGGAGCTGAACCGCAACCGCAATATCTGGTGGTTCGATATCCTGGTCACCCGCCTGGCCATCGGTCAGTACGAATGGGTGCACCTGCTGCTGCACACCCCGGACACCGATCAACTGCTGCACCTGAAAGTGCCTACGGTGTTCCTGCGGGAAAAACTCGAAGGCCTGGTGATCCGCAACGAAGGCAAGCGCAAGGCCGCCCTGAGCCTGGAGTTGAGCGCCGACAAGGACTCCTTCCTCAAGGACGTGCGCCCGGCCGGCACCGGCGTGAGCTTCGCCCAGTTCCAGCAGTAAGGCGGGCGCCGCCCAATAAAAAAGCCCCGCACTGGCGGGGCTTTTTTGTGGGCGCTGCGGCTTACTTCTTCACGCCGAGCTTCTTCAGCTCTTCGTCACGCAGCTCGCGGCGCAGGATCTTGCCGACGTTGGTGGTTGGCAACGCATCGCGGAACTCAACAGCCTTGGGCACCTTGTAGCCGGTGACATTGGCACGCATGTGCGCCATCACCTGCTCCTTGGTCAGGGTCACGCCCGGCTTGACCACGATGAAGATCTTGATGGTCTCACCGGATTTCTCGTCCGGCACGCCGATCGCCGCGCACTGCAGCACGCCCGGCAGCGAGGCCAGTACGTCTTCCAGCTCATTGGGATAGACGTTGAAACCGGAGACCAGAATCATGTCCTTCTTGCGGTCGACGATGCGGATGTAGCCATTGGGCTGGATCAGCGCGATATCACCGGTCTTCAGCCAGCCTTCGCTGTTGAGGACTTCATCGGTGGCATCCTGGCGCTGCCAGTAGCCCTTCATCACCTGCGGGCCCTTCACGCACAGTTCGCCGACTTCGCCCAGGGGCAGCTCTTCCCCGGCGTCGTCCACCACCCGGCACAGGGTCGAAGGCACCGGAATGCCGATGGTGCCGATCTGGATGTTCTGGATCGGGTTGACCGTGGCCACCGGGCTGGTCTCGGTCATGCCGTAGCCTTCGCAGATCGGGCAGTTGGTCACTTCCTTCCAACGCTCGGCCGCCGCCAGTTGCAGGGCCATGCCACCGGACAAGGTGACTTTCAGCGCCGAGAAATCCAGCTTGCGGAACGCTTCACTGTTGCACAGGGCGACAAACAGGGTGTTGAGGCCGACAAAGCCGCTGAACTTCCACTTCGACAGCTCCTTGACCATCGCCGGCAAGTCCCGCGGGTTGCTGATCAGGATGTTGTGGTTGCCCATGAGCATGATGGCCATGCAATGGAAGGTGAACGCATAGATGTGGTACAGCGGCAGCGGGGTGATGAGGATCTCGCAGCCTTCATTGAGGTTGGAGCCCATCAGCGCCTTGCACTGCAGCATGTTGGCCACCAGGTTGCGGTGGGTCAGCATGGCGCCCTTGGCGACCCCGGTGGTGCCACCGGTGTATTGCAGCACTGCCACGTCGCTACTGGCAGGATTGGCTTCCTGCACTGGCTGGCCATGGCCCTTGCGCAGAACGTCATTGAACTTGACGGCCTGGGGCAGGTGATAGGCCGGCACCATCTTCTTCACGTACTTGACCACGCTGTTGATCAGCAGGCGCTTGAGCGGCGGCAGCAGGTCCGCCACTTCGGTGACGATCACGTGCCTGACCCCGGTCTTGGGTACCACGGCCTCTGCCAGGTGGGCCATGTTGGCCAGGCAGACCAGGGCCTTGGCGCCGGAGTCGTTGAATTGGTGTTCCATTTCCCGCGCGGTGTACAGCGGGTTGGTATTGACCACGATCAGGCCGGCGCGGATCGCACCGAATACCGCGATCGGGTATTGCAGCAGGTTGGGCAGTTGCAAGGCGATTCGATCGCCGGGCTGCAAATCGGTATGCTGCTGCAGGTACGCGGCAAAGGCCCCGGACAGTTCGGACAGTTCACCGTAGGTGATTGTCTTGCCGAGGTTGCTAAAGGCCGGTTTGTTAGCGAAACGTTGGCAGGACTGCTTCAACACCGCCTGAATATTCGGATACTCGTCTGGATTGATATCGGCAGCAATCCCAGCTGGGTACTTATCCTTCCAAAAGTCTTCGATCATGGAAGCCCACTCCTCAGCAACGCGAATTCATCACCGCATTTGATGCGATTATTATTTGTCTGTGTTTTTTATTGGTGTCTATTGTTGGTGAGTCTGGCTTTTACTTAGGCCGAGAAGTCACAAAGCGCGCCGAGAGTAGCAGCTTTGGAAAAGGCCGACTAGAGCCAAAGAAGGCCTGAATAGTCACAAAAATGACTCAAGACACTTAAATAGTCACTTTTAGAGTAAAAATTCTACCCACCTGAATTCCGCTCTGGCCCGGGGCTTTGCGCCCCACGGAAGGCAGAGCGGGCAAGCCGGTTGCGCCAACCGGCTTGCCCGCCAGGCAAAAGCCCTGGGCTCAAGCGATGTCGCGCAACTCGCGGCGCAGGATCTTGCCCACCGGGGTCATCGGCAAAGAGTCACGCAGCACAATGTGCTTGGGCACCTTGTAGCCGGTGAAATTCTCTTTGCAGTAGGCCTTGAGCTCTTCAAGGCTGACCCCCGCCTCACGCGGCACCACAAACAGCTTCACCGCCTCGCCGGAACGCTCGTCCGGTATGCCGATGACTGCACAGTTGGCGACTTTCGGGTGAGCCATGACCACATCCTCGATCTCGTTCGGATACACGTTGAAACCCGAGACGATGATCATGTCCTTCTTGCGATCGACGATGCGCACGAAACCGTCCGGATCGATCACCGCGATATCACCGGACTTGAACCAGCCCTCGGCATCCAGCACTTCGGCAGTGGCCTCGGGTTTGTTCCAGTAGCCCTTCATGATCTGCGGCCCCTTGATGCACAGCTCGCCCCGCTCGCCCAGCGGCAGCTCGACGCCCTGGTCATCGATGATCTTCAAGGTGGTGCCCGGTACCGGCAGGCCGACGGTGCCCAGCCGCGAACGCTCGCCATAGGGGTTGGTACAGGCCACCGGTGAGGTTTCGGTCAGCCCGTAGCCTTCGGTGATCCGGCAGCCGGTCAGCTTCTGCCAGCGCTCGGCGGTAGCCTTGACCAGGGCCGTGCCGCCAGAGTTGGTGAGCTTCAGATTGGAAAAATCCAGGTTCTTGAAATCCGGGTGATCCATCAGTGCCACAAACAGCGTGTTGAGCCCCAGTAGCGCAGAAAAACGCCACTTCTTCAGCTCCTTGATGAAGCCGCCGATGTCCCGCGGGTTGGTGATCAGCACGTTGTGGTTGCCGGTCACCATCATGCACATGCAGTTCGCGGTGAAGGCATAGATGTGGTACAGCGGCAGCGGCGCGATCATCACCTCCTGGCCTTCGCGCCACTGGGTGTGGCCGTCGGGCCCATGCTGGCCGAGGCAGGCCCGCGCCTGCTGCATGTTGGCCACCAGGTTGCCGTGGGTCAGCATCGCGCCCTTGGCCAGGCCGGTGGTGCCCCCGGTGTACTGCAGCACCGCAACATCGTCGTGGCCCACCTGCAGCGGCTTGATGCTCTGGCCACGCCCCAGGCGCAAGGCACTCTTGAAGGAAATGGCCTGGGGCAGGTGGTAGGCCGGCACCATCTTCTTGACCTTGTCCACCACGGTGTTAATGAGCCAACCCTTGGCGCTGGGCATCATGTCGCCCATCCGGGCCTCGAGCAGGAACTGGATATCGGTATCCCCCAGCACTTCCTGGACCTTCTGGCCGAAGATGTTCAGGTAGACCAGGGCCCGGGCCCCGCAATCCTTGAACTGGTGGCGCATCTCCCGCGCGGTGTACAGCGGGTTGGTATTGACCACCACCAGCCCTGCGCGCAAGGCTCCGAATACCGCGATCGGGTACTGCAAAACGTTGGGCATCTGCACCGCAATACGGTCTCCCGGAACCAGATCGGTATGGCTTTGCAGATAACCGGCGAAGGCCGCGCTGTAGCGTTCCAGCTCGGCGTAGGTGAGGGTCACGCCCATGTTGCTGAAGGCCGGGCGATCAGGGAATTTCTTGCAGGAACGCTCAAACACCTCGATCACCGACTTGAAGGCCCCCAGGTCGATCTCGTTGGGGACGCCAGCGGGGCGCTTATCATTCCAGAAATCAGGTTGCATTATTCTTGTCCTCTCTTGTACCTGAGCTGTCCGGGCCGCCACTGCAACGCTCTCAGGGGCGGGGCTCCTCGGACGTTAGCAGCTATGGCGATTCAGGCAAATATGCGCAAGTGTGTCATTAATTTTGTGAATCTTGCTTCCAACGGGCGCGCGAATCAGACGCCCAGGCACCGATGCGCTATAAAGTGCAGCGTCTTCGAGCAAAGGAATCGCCATGACCCATGACACGTTCTGGTTGACCACGAGCGACCACCACCGTCTCTTCGTCAACCAGTGGCTGCCCGAGCCGCCACTCAAGGCGGTGGTCCTGCTGTCCCACGGCATGGCCGAGCACAGCGGGCGCTATGCGCGCCTGGCGCAGGCCTTGTGCGCCGAAGGCTATGCCGTCTACGCCCCCGACCAGCGTGGCCACGGCAAGACGGCGGAACAGGGGGTGCTGGGCCACTACGCAGACCAGAACGGCTGGAGCAAGGTGGTCGGCGACCTGGCCAGCCTCAACCAGCACATCGGCCAGCAGCACCCCGGCACGCCCATCGTGCTGCTGGGCCACAGCATGGGCAGCTACATCGCCCAGGCCTATCTGCAACATCACAGCGCCAGCCTGCACGGGGCGATTCTCAGCGGCTCGAATTTCCAGCCAGTGGCGCTGTACCGCGCCGCCAGCCTGATCGCCCGCATCGAACGCTGGCGCCAGGGCGGCCAGGGGCGCAGCGCACTGATCGAATGGCTGTCCTTCGGTTCGTTCAACAAGGCGTTCAAACCCAATCGCACCGCCTTCGACTGGCTCAGCCGCGACCCGGAGGAAGTCGACAAGTACGTGACCGATCCATTGTGCGGCTTTCGTTGCACCAACCAGTTGTGGATCGATCTGCTGGGCGGGCTGCAGCAAATCAGCAAGATTGCCAACCTGAAGCAGATCGATCCGGGCCTGCCGCTGCTGGTAATGGGTGGTGAATGTGATCCGGTGAGCGCTGGCAAGCGTCTCAAGGATCTGGCCAACGCGTTGCGCGAGGCCGGCAGCCAGTGCCTGCAACTCAATATCTACCCCCAGGCACGTCATGAGCTGTTCAACGAAAGCAACCGTGACCAAGTGACCCACGACGTGCTGGCCTGGCTCGACCAGGCCCTGCAGCACCGCCGGCCACCGCGGTCGGAATAATCGGTGCGCAGCCAGTGCGCTTATTTATCTGTCAGAGGATTTCAGCAACATGACCCAGGTAACCAACACGCCTTACGAAGCCCTGGAAGTCGGCCAGACCGCCCAGTACAGCAAGACCGTCGAGGAGCGTGACATCCAGCTGTTCGCCGCCATGTCCGGCGACCACAACCCGGTGCACCTGGACCCCGAGTTCGCCGCCGCCACCATGTTCAAGGAGCGCATCGCCCACGGCATGTTCAGCGGTGCGCTGATCAGTGCCGCCGTGGCCTGCGAGCTGCCAGGCCCGGGCACCATCTACATCGGCCAGCAGATGAGCTTCCAGAAGCCGGTGAAGATTGGCGACACCCTGACCGTGCGCCTGGAGATCCTCGAAAAACTGCCCAAGTTCCGCGTGCGCATCGCCACCCGCGTGTTCAACCAGCGCGATGAACTGGTGGTGGACGGCGAAGCCGAGATTCTCGCGCCACGCAAGCAACAGACCGTGACCCTGCCGACCCTGCCAGCCATCACCATCGGCTGAGTCTCGCTCCCCAGGAGCCGGGTTGCCGGCGAAGGCTATGCCGGCGCTTTCGCCGGCAAGCCGGCTCCTACTGTTTGCCACCCTCCTCCACCTGCACACTGGCTGTCATGCCGGCGCTCAGGTTGATGCCTTCGGGCACCTTGTCGAGCTTGATCCGCACCGGAATCCGTTGGGCCAGGCGTACCCAGTTGAAGGTCGGCTCCACTTCCGCCAGCAGTTGCCCGTCAGGCGTGGCATTACGGTCGGTGATCCCCCGGCTGATGCTTTCCACATGGCCTTGCAGGGCATCACCGGCGCTCATCAGCCAGACCTTCACCGGGTCGCCGACCTGGATCCGCGGCAACTTGGTTTCCTCGAAATAGGCCTGGACATAGAAGGTCGAGTCATCGATCAGCGCCATCACCGGCTGCCCGGCATTGACGTAGTTGCCCTCGGCCAGGCGCAAGTTGGTGATATGCCCGTTACGGGGCGCATGCACCTGACTACGGGCCAGGTTCAATTCGGCGACCTTGGCCTCGGCCTGGGCCTGGCGCAGCTCGCCACGGGCGATGCCGGCGTTGATCTGGGCGTTCTCGCGCAACTCGGCGCTGATGGCCTGGGGGCCAAGAGCAGCGCGGCGGCTGGCTTCATGTTCGCGCAGGCTCAACTGCTGCTGGCGGGTCTGCACCACCGCCTGGGCTTTTTCCAGGGCGGCCTCGAAACGGTCGCGGTCGATACTCAGCAACAGCTCGCCGGCCTTGACTGGCTGGTTGTCCGCCACCTTGAGCTCGCGCACCCAGCCGGACACATCCGGGGCGACTATCACCACGTCGGCGCGGATCCGCGCATCGCGGGTCCAGGGCGTAAGCATGTAGTACTGCCACAAGTGATAACCGGCAAAGATCGCCACCGCCACCAGGCAGAGGGTAAACACGACACGTACGGGTGTACGCATGATCAACTCCTTATAAGGGCCCCAGTACCAGCGTAATGACCGTCAAGACACAGACGTAAAGGGCACAATCGAACAGTGCTTCGTGCCAGATCCAGCGGCCCAGCCCGGTTACCCGCACCAGCATCCGCAGGGCACCGGTCAGCACCAGCGCCAGCACCACATAAATCAGGAACGGGCTGAGCAGCACCCCGCCCAGCGACCACTCACGCAGCCCCATGACTTTCCTCCTGCTGCCGGCACCAACTGCGCCAGCTGCTTTGCAATTGCACGACGGCGCCCTGCGCCAGTTTCAACGCATCACTGGGCGGCTGCTGCCCCAGCGCCTCCAGCAGGGCCACGCTGGGCTGCTCCAGGGCATCCTGGCGACTGCCCGCCGGGCCTTGTTCCAGGGTGCGCTGCAGGTGCTCGAAATAAGCTCGCTGCGCGGCGCTGACCGGTACCTGGGCCACCGCCAGGCTCAGGCGCAGGTGCATCAGTTCGTCGCCGATATCCAGGCCCAGCAGGCCATCGTCCCAGCGGCTGCGGGCCGGCTCCGGCAGTTCCGGATAATGCCGCGCCAGTTGCAACAGGCGGTCGGCCATGCGCCCGCCAAACCAGCTTTCCGCCCCCCGCAGGTTGCGCCGGGTCAGGCGCACCAGATCGTGCAGGGTCGCAGCCAGCAGGCGCCGGCCGTGCCACGCCGGGTTGCGCAGAATCAGCAGATGGAAGGCCAGCACCGCGGCGCCCACTCCCAGCACCATGGCCTGGGCGTTATTGAAGAAACTGGCAACATCGAAACTCATGCGGTTCATCGGCGAGATCAGCACGATGAAGTGCAGGCAGAACGAAGTGGCCGTGGCGCCGATCTGCGGCTTGGCCATGCCCAGGGCGCCGAAGAACAGCGGCACGCCCATGGCCATCGCCAGCATCGGGAAACCGCTCCACTGGGGCAGCAGGATCTGCCCCACCACGAAGGCTGCCGGAACCGCCAGAAAGATCCCGCGCATGAAGCTCATGCCGATCTGCGCCCCGTTCTCGCGGCTGGCGAACAGGCTGCAGACCACACAGGTCAGGAGCATCGCCCCGGAGGCCGCGGGCCACGCGGTGGCCAGCCAGAAGCTGGCCACCGTCAGAAACGCCAGGGCGCTGCGGGCGCCGAATACCAGGGCCAGCGACAAGTCGCGGTGAGGTGTCAGCGTCGCCGGCTGCACCATTGCCCCGCGCCCCTCCTGCACCGCTGAAAGGGCCTGGGTGGCAGCCAGGGCGGTGTCCAGCAACAAGCTGAAACGCGCCAGGCAGTAACTCTGCGCCGGGCTGATCGCCCCATCGCGGGAGGCCTCCAGCACCCGTGGCGACAAGGCTTGCAGGCTGGCCCCATCAGCGCTGTCCAGGGCAGCCAGGACCTGATCCATCCACGGCTGCAACCGCGCGGCTTCGACGCTATCCAACTGCTTCCACTGGCGCCGCACCGAACGGGAGATGCGCAGCAGCATCAACAGTTTCTGGCTCAGGCCACCGATCGCCCGGGCCCGCTGGCGGCCCAGCGGGCCTTCGAACCAGGCATGTTCGCGCTGGGCATCGACGGCGACGATGCGTCCGAGGATCTCCAGCAGGCCCTTGCGGGCCTGGGCATCCCCGGCCAGGGTGGCACGGGCCGCCTGCATCCCGCTGTGCCAGGCGCTGCGGGCCTGATCGGCCAACTGTCGCTCGACGCGCAGCGGCCAGAGCAGCGCGCTGCTGGCGGTGGCGCAGATGATGCCCAGGGAAATCTCCGTACAGCGGGCCACCGCCTGGTCGAAGATCCCCAGGGGATGGCTGATGGCCGGCAAGGCAATGATGGCCACGGTGTAGCCGGCCAGCACGAAGGAGTAGGACCAGGCACTGCGCAACAGGGTCGAACTGGCCGTGCACAACCCCAGCCACAGCGCCAGGGCCAGGAGGAACAGCCAGGGGGTCTGGGCGAACAGCCCCATGAACAGCACCGACATAAGGGTGCCCACCAGGGTCCCCAACAGCCGCGCCAGACCTTTTTGCAGGACCATGCCGGACAGCGGCTGAGCCACGATGAATGCGGTCATCAGGGCCCAGGCCGGTTGCTCCAGCCCCCAGCGCAATGCCAGCCACAGCGCTACCCCACCACCGAGCAGGGTCTTGATCGCGAACTGCAATGCAGGAAGGTTGGGAGCAAGCAGGGCTTGCAGGGTAATGGGCACGGCTGGCAACTCTTGGCAGGACAAACACAACGATAGTCGCGATAGGCATCAGCGAAGCTGGGCTAATTATTAGCTAGCTAACTAAATACCGTCCAGCATTAAATCACCGGCATAAAAAAACGCCAGACTGGCTGGCGTTTTTGACAGGTTTTGACCCTTACGAACGGGCGCGTGCCTGATTGCGCAGGGCCTTGACCTGGTCGTGATTGCGTTGCACGCCGTGGTACTGGCGCTCTACCACATCACGAATGCCCACCAGGTTGTGCTTGTTGATCTTCTCCAGGGCCTCCTTGTAGGCCTTCAGTGCATGGTCTTCCCCACGCTCGGCTTCGTTGAGCACCGCCTCCTCGTCCTTGCCGGTCACCAGGGACTTGAGGTCGACCCAGCGACGGTGCAGGTCACCGCTGACACTGGTGGAGGTTTCCGGATCCCCGCCCATGGAGCGCACTACCGACTGCAGTTCTGCCGCGGCCGTGGCGCAATCGGTGGAGCGCTTGATGAACAGCGCCTTGAGCTCGGGGTGCTTGATGTCTTCGGCACAGGTCTTGAACCCTTCCTGACCGTCCTTGCTGGTCTCGATCAGGCTGTTGAGTACCGAAATAGCTTCTTTATTCAAGTCAGTCATTTTCTGGTTCCTTGTGGGTTGCGAGAATTGGGTTAACTCGAGATTTGAGTTAGTTGAGTTAACTGTTGCACCCGCCATGCCAGACTTGGATTATATTTTTATTCCTTACTATTCAATGACTTAGAAAATATACAAAAATCTGTATCCGAGTTATTTGCATGATCTGTCATTTGGCCTCCATGCAGAATGCCTGTATTTTCCAAGGCTCTTGAATGACACGACAGCCCCCGCCATGACCCCTGAAACTCTTGAACTGCTGGTCACCCGGGAAATGCCCTTCGGCAAATACAAGGGCCGAATCCTGGCCGACCTGCCCGGCCCCTACCTGAACTGGTTCGCCCGGGAAGGTTTTCCCAAGGGCGAACTCGGCGGCCTGCTGGCCCTGATGCAGGAAATCGACCACAACGGCCTTAGCGACCTGCTCGATCCCCTGCGGGCCAAACATGGCAAACCCAAACCCCGTCACTGAAAAAGAGCCCTCCATGCCAAGGACTGCAGCCACACTTGCCCACGACGAAGATCACTGGCAGGGCATCGCTCGCCAGTTCGACATCGAGCCGGGGCCGATCAACCTGGAAAACGGCTACTTCGGGCGCATGACCCGCAGCGTGGCCCAGGAGTACCAGCACAACATCCAGTGGGTGAACCGCAGCAACTCGCTGCTGGTACGCCAGCGCTTCGAGCAGATCGACGCGCTGGACATCCGCCGCCAACTGGCGGCGCTGCTGCAGGCGCCGGAAAACGCTGTGGCCCTGACCCGCTGTGCCTCCGACGCCCTGCAATCGCTGATCCGCAACTACAACCGCCTGCAACCGGGCGACCAGGTGCTGCTCAGCGACCTGGAGTACGACACGGTCAAGAGCGCCATGCGCTGGCTGGCCCGCCAGCGCGGCGTCGAAGTGATAGAGATCGTCCACCGGCATCCTGCCAGTTTTGACAGCCTTGTAAGCACCTACAAAGACGCTTTCGAGCGCTACCCACGGCTCAAGCTGATGCCCCTGACCTATGTCACCCATCGCAGCGGGCTGGTGATGCCGGTCCGGGCGATTGCCGCCGCCGCTCGGGAACACGGGGTCGACATCATCCTCGACGGCGCCCACGCCCTGGGCCAGATCGACTTCGACCTTCGCGACCTGGGCATCGCCTTCGCCGGTTTCAACCTGCACAAGTGGATCGGCGCACCGCTGAGCCTGGGCTTTGTGTATATCCACCCCGAACGCCTGGAAGACATCGACCCGGACATGGACGAGTTCCATTTTCCCCGTGACGACGTGCGCGCCCGTACGCCCTACAGCACGCCAAACATTCCGGCGCTGATGACCCTGCCCCGGGTGTTCGAGGAACACCGGGCGATGGGTGGTGCGGCGGCCAAGGGCGCGCGCCTGAACTACCTGCGCCATAGCTGGAGCGAAGCGGTGCGCGAAATGGACGGACTGGAAGTCATGACCCCGCAGGACCCGCGCCTGTGCTGCGCCATCAGCGCTATGCGCTTCACCCGCCACCAGGACCAGCAAGCCCTGGCGGATCGCCTGCTACGGGACTACAACCTGTTTACCGTGGCCCGCAATGGCGCAGGGTTCGGCACCTGCATCCGCATCACTCCGGGGCTGACCACTCCCCTTGCGCATATGCAGCAGTTGATCGAAGCCCTCACCGACCTGGCCGGCCGGTAAGCCCTGCCCGCCTGTCGCGCGCCGGGCAGCGCTATTCTCCAGGCAAAAAAAAACGGTGCGCCGACCAAGCGCACCGTAAAGCCGTAGAACACACCAACGAATCGGGTAGAACCTTCAGTCCAGCAGGGCCAGGGCCTCGGCCGTGCACTCCTGGATCCGTGCCCAGTCGCCGTTCTTGATCCACTCGGGATCGAGCATCCAGCTACCGCCGACACACATCACATTCTTGAGCGCCATGTAGCTCTTGATATTGGCCGGGCCGACGCCGCCGGTAGGGCAGAACTTGACCTCGCCGAACGGCCCGCCCAGGGCCTTGATCGCCGCCACGCCACCACTGACTTCCGCCGGGAACAGCTTGAAGCGGCGGTAGCCCAGGGCATAACCCTCCATGATCCCGGAGGCATTGCTGATCCCCGGCAGCAGGGGTATCGGGCTGGCCACGCTGGCTTGCAGCAGGTCGCGGGTGATGCCCGGGGTGACGATGAACTGCGAACCTGCCGCCTCCGCCGCCACCAGCATCTGCGGGTCGAGCACAGTGCCGGCACCGGTCACCAGCTCAGGACGCTGTTCGCGCAGGATCTGGATCGCCTTGAGGCCGAACTGCGAACGCAGGGTCACTTCCAGGGCGGTCAGGCCGCCGGCCGCCAGGGCATCGGCCAGCGGCAGTACATCCTGCTCGCGGGCAATGGTGATCACCGGCAGGATCCGCGCCTTGGCGCAGAGGCTGTCGATCAGGGCAACTTTGTCCGCCATGGAAACGGTCGGGGCGAGGTTTGTCATAGCGGCTGATCCTTGGCTCATGGGCACCAGTAAATCTCTAACGGGGTTTGCAGGAAGGCGCGAATCGGCATTTCGGCGACAGCGTCACCAGCCAGTGCGGCGCTCAGGGTGGTCAGCTTGGACTGACCGGAAATCGACAACAGGCTGTTGCGGGCCGAAGCCAGCAATGCCCGGCTCATGCTCAGGCGCTGATGGGGCACGCTGGGCGCCAGCATCGGCCAGCAGCGACGAGTGCCATCGGCCTTGAGCGCTTCAGCCAGGTTCGGGCTGTTGGGGAACAGCGACGCGGTGTGGCCGTCATCCCCCATGCCCAGCACCAGCACATCGATGCCCGGCAGTTCGGCCAGCAGACTGTCCGCTTGCAGGGCAGCCTCTTCAAGATTGGCCGCCGCACTGTAGAGGCCGAGGAAGCGAGCCTTGGCCACCGGCCCCTGGAGCAGGTAGCGCTTGAGCAGGCCCGCATTGCTGTCGGCATGCTCCACAGGCACCCAGCGCTCGTCCGCCAGGGTGATCAGCACCTTGGACCAATCCAGCTCCTGCTTCACCAGGGCCTGGAAAAACGCCACCGGGCTACGGCCACCGGACACCACCAGGGTGGCGTTACCGCGCGCGGCAATGGCCTCGCGCAGCAGCTCGGCGACCTTCAGCGCCTGGCCTTCAGCCAGCAGCGTGGGGCTGCGGAATTCGTGGGCGCGCACGCCCGCCGGCAGTTGCAAATCAGATATCGCCATACCAAGACCTCCCATCCCGCGTGATCAGTGCAATGGAGCTCATCGGCCCCCAGGACCCGGCCGCGTACGGCTTGGGCGCATCGCCGGATTTCTTCCACCCGGCAATCAACTGGTCACACCACTTCCACGCGGCTTCGATTTCATCTTTGCGCACAAACAGGTTCTGATTGCCGCGCATCACTTCCAGCAACAACCGCTCGTAGGCATCGGGGATCCGTGCACTGCGATAGGTATCGGAAAAATTCAGCTGCAACGGACCGCTGCGCAGTTGCATGCCCTTGTCCAGGCCCTGCTCCTTGGTCATCACCCGCAACGAGATACCTTCATCCGGCTGCAGGCGGATGATCAGCTTGTTGCTGATCTGCAGGCGCTGCTCGGGGGCGAAGATGTAGTGCGAGGGTTCCTTGAAGTGGATGACGATCTGCGACAGCTTCTGTGGCATGCGCTTGCCGGTGCGCAGGTAGAACGGCACACCGGCCCAGCGCCAGTTGCGGATATCGGCGCGCAGGGCGACGAAGGTCTCGGTGTCGCTCTGGGTGTTGGAGTTTTCTTCCTCCAGGTAGCCCGGCACCGATTGGCCTTCGCTGTGGCCGGCGATGTACTGGCCGCGCACCACCTGGGTGGTCAGGCCTTCCGGGCTGATGGGCGCCAGGGCCTTGAGCACCTTGACCTTCTCGTCGCGGATGCTGTCGGCCGAAAGGTCGGCCGGCGGGTCCATGGCGATCAGGCAGAGCAGTTGCAGCAAGTGGTTCTGGATCATGTCCCGCAGTTGGCCGGCCTTGTCGAAATAGCCCCAGCGGCCTTCGATGCCGACCTTCTCGGCCACGGTGATTTCCACGTGGGAGATGTAGTTCTGGTTCCACTGGGTTTCGAACAGGCTGTTGGCGAAACGCAGGGCAATCAGGTTCTGCACCGTTTCCTTGCCCAGGTAGTGGTCGATCCGGTAGATGCGGGTTTCCGGGAAGAACTGCGCCACCGCGTCGTTGACCTTGCGTGATGAATCCAGGTCCGAGCCGATGGGTTTTTCCAGGACCACACGGGTGTGCTGGTTGAGCCCGACCCGGGAGAGGTTTTCGCAGATCGCGCCATACACCGCCGCCGGCGTGGCGAAGTAGGCAATCAGGCGCTGCTCGCTGCCGACACGTTCGGCCAGGGCGACGTAGTCCTCGGCCTTGAGAAAGTCCACATGCAGGTAGCTCAGACGGGCGAGAAAACGCTGCAAGACCTGGCTATCGATATCCTTGTCGCCAACATACTTGTGCAGCTCGGTTTCGATATTCGCCAGGTGTTCCTGCTCGCTGCCAGGCTCGCGGGCCAGGGCCAGGATGCGCGTGTCGTCATGCAGCAAACCGGCGGCATCGAGTTGGTACAGGGCAGGAAACAGCTTACGCAGCGCCAGATCGCCCAGCGCGCCAAACAAGGCAAAGGTGCAGGGTTCAACCGTTATCGAAGGCATGATGTTTGTTCTTTTATCAAGTTAAGCTACAAATACCTTTTTTCAAGGCATCACTCAAGGAAAAATGTAGTAATAAACACAACATTTTTACAAAATACAGATTCCAGGTGGTGGTCGATCCGGGCCATCAGTAGGATAGGCCACCTCTCAACTTCGCATTGCAGGCGCGCCAGCGACCCGGTGCGCAGCGCAATCGCAGCAAGCTCAAAAGGCCTGCACCGACAATCCGTCGGCGCGCCTTGCTCGATTGACCGCTTCCCGGCCCTGCCCGCAGCGCCTGTCTAGCCGATCTAGGAAACCTTAATGGACCGAGTGCGAAACCTTCTGGAGCAGATCCAGAACCGTCTTGAAGAACTGAACAAGGCGGAACGTAAAGTCGCCGAAGTCATCCTGCTCAACCCGCAGCAGGCGACTCGCTTCAGCATCGCCGCCCTGGCCCAGGCTGCCTCGGTCAGCGAACCGACGGTCAATCGCTTCTGCCGCTCCTTTGGCGTCAGCGGCTACCCGGAACTCAAGCTGCAACTGGCCCAGAGCCTGGCCAGCGGTGCGGCCTATGTCAGCCGTGCCGTGGAGGCCGACGACAACCCAGAAGCCTACACGCAAAAGATTTTCGGCAGCGCCATCGCCTCCCTGGACAGCGCCTGCCAGGCCCTGGACCCGAACCTGATCAGCAAGGCCGTGGACTTGTTGATCCAGGCTCGGCAGATCCACTTCTTCGGTCTCGGCGCCTCGGCCCCGGTGGCCCTGGACGCCCAGCACAAGTTCTTCCGCTTCAACCTCGCCGTCACCGCCCACGCCGATGTGCTGATGCAACGGATGATCGCGTCGGTGGCTCATACCGGCGAATTGTTCGTGATCATTTCCTACACCGGCCGCACCCGCGAACTGGTGGAAGTGGCGCGTATCGCCCGGGAAAACGGCGCCTCGGTGCTGGGGCTGACCGCAGAAAACTCGCCACTGGCCAAGGCCAGCACCTTGAGCCTGAACATCCCGTTACCGGAAGACACCGACATCTACATGCCGATGACCTCGCGGATCATCCAGCTCACCGTGCTCGACGTGCTGGCCACCGGCATGACCCTGCGCCGCGGCGTGGATTTCCAGCCGCACCTGCGCAAGATCAAGGAAAGCCTCAACGCCAGCCGCTACCCGGTGGGCGACGAGTTCAACTGAAGCCGGGGCGGTTCGCCGGCCAGCCGGCTCCCTACCCCGCAGCGCGCGCCTGCAAGCTCAGGTGCGCTTGCTCCCCGGGCGCCAGGCGCAGGCTGTCGGTGCCCCCCACAGCCGCTTCGACACAGACGAACCGCGACACCTCATTCCAGCTCACCCCCAGCAGCGGCCGGGTGCCGGGGTGCCAGACCACGGTGTCGGCATGGTCCCCGGTATCGATGCACAGTTCGCGCTGCCAGGCGTGATCCTTGAGCTGCAACTCACCCTCGTGCTGGAATACCCGCTGGCAACCGCCCTCGACCCGCAACTCGCCCTGCTGCTGGCAGACCTGACGGTTCAACTGGTCATAACCCTGAGCGCCATCGAGTCCAGACAGCGCTATCTCGCCGACATCACCAATACGCCAGTAGGCGTGCAGAGCCTGGCTCAACTGGCAGGGTTCGGTGTCCTGGTGCTCGGTGCTCAGGCGCAGGTCCATGCTCTGCCCCAGGTGCGCATGCAGGTCGACCTTCCAGTCGCACAACTGCAATTGCCAGTGCAGGCGCACGCCCTCTTCATCACTGCTGCTGTCCAGCAGCTTCCAGTCCAGCAGCCGCGCCCAGCCATGGGAAGGCCAGGCATTTTCGCTGGGATGGCGCCCATACCAGGGCCAGCACACCGGCACTCCGCCACGGATCGCCCCCACCTGCGGCCACTTCGCCGCACACCACAGCCAGGGCTTTTGTCCGGCCGGCTGGAAGTGCAGCAACTGGGCACCCTGACGACTGAACACGGCCTGGCACAGCGGGTGATCGATCACCAGCACGTCACGCAGTTGATAACGCTCCCAGGCAAACACCGGGCGCTCGCGCAAGGATCTGAAAAAGCGTTGTAGCGGATGCTCATGCATGGGCCGCAGTCCTGAAAATCAATGCTGTCTCGCTACTCATGAAGGGGGGGGGGCGCCGGCCCGAAAAAAAAAGCGGACGGCCCAGGCCATCCGCAAAATGCGCACAGAGAGAAGGAGCTTATCGCAACGGCCTTAGAACACCGACTGAATTTTCAGGCCGGCCACCAGCGCGTTGTCGACTTCATCCACACCACCCGGGTGGGTGACGTATTGCAGGTTGGGGCGCACGGTCAGCCAGTTGGTGACATGGAAGCCATAGTTGATCTCGTAGTTGTATTCGGTGTCGCGTAGCGGCATGTACAGCGGGTTGTCGTAGTTGCTGATGCCGTTGTCCTCGTTGATCAGCTGGGCGTTCTTGCGCACATCGTCGTTGACGTGGATCCGAGCAAAACCGATGCCGACGTCATCTTTGGGACGCGCATCGAACGGCCCCTTGTACACGAACATCAGCGACTGGTAGTTGTCGACGACGTTGGTGTCCTTGTCGTGGAAGGTGGCGTTGGCGGCGATGTTCAAACCCCGGGAAGCATCACCGTTGTGGGTGGTGAGTTGCTGCTGCCCGACGAACCAGTAGCCGTGCTTGCTGTTGTGCACGCGATAGGCGTCGCCGGTGTCCGCGGCATCCTGACCATTGACGTCCTTGCGCACATCATTGGCATCGGCCGTGCTCTTGTAGTAACCGACGCGGTACTCGCCCGGCAGGCTGTTGAGCTTGGGCGACCAGACCAGTTCCACCGGCAATACGGTGCCCTTGGTGCCGCTGCCGCTGAGCTTGAAGCCGTTGCCGTGCTCCAGTTGCGACGGGTTCTGGTTGTAGGCGCCGATCTGCGCATACAGCTCGGGAGTGATGTGGTACTTGATGCGCAGCGCCGCCTGGCTGACCGGCCAGTTGTACCAGATGCCGGTGGCCCAGTTGCCCACCTGGGAGCCGCAGAACGCCAGGTTCTGGAAGTCGCAGGGGAAGGTGTTGAAGTCTTCGCCTTCGCCGAAGTAGCCGGCCTTGACGTCCAGCTTGCCGTCGAGGAACTGGTGCTGAACCCACAACTGGGTCAAGCGGACCATGTGCCCCCGGCCATAGACCTCTTGGGAGGAGCTCAAGGTGCCGGCACGCGGGTCGCCAATGCGGTCGTTGGAGATGTTCTGGCCGTTACGGTTGGTCAGCTGGATCTTGGCCTGGGTGTTGTCCCAACCCAGCAGCTTCTGCAGGTCGAACGCCACGCCCAGGCCGAACTGGTCGCTGTAGCGCCCGGTCTTGTCGTCGTTGTAACCGCCATGCAGGTTGGCGCCCATTTCACCGACGTAGTCGGCCTTGATGTCGATCCCCTGCTCGATCAGCTTGGTGCGCTCGCCGCCCCAGTCGCCGGTCATCCATTTCGAATCGGCGCTGAACGCCTCATCGGCCATGGCATTGCCGGACAGAACCAGGGCCGCCACCGCCGACAACTGGCAGAGCAATCGGGTGTTGCTGTGTTGCTTTTTCATCCCTACATCCTCGTCTTTATTGTTATTAACGATTTATCCAACGCGGTTTACAGCAGTGGCGACGGATGACAGGCCATCCGTCACGGATTCAGCGGCTCTTGAACTGCGCCACATTGCCGCCCCGGGCCTCTGTCACCGGAGCCCCGGCGGCGCCCAGGCGTTCGCCGCTCTGGGCGTCGAACAACAGCACCCGGGCCGGATCGAACTGCAGTGTCAGGGTTTCCCCGGCCTCGGGGGCCTGGTCCGGTGCCAGGCGGCAGCAGACCTTGGTGCCATTGAGCGTGACGAACACCAGGGTGTCGGGGCCGGTGGGCTCGATCACCTGGACCTCGGCACGAATGGTCGGCAGGCCGTTGGCCTCGCCCGTGGCCAGGGCGATCTGTTCCGGGCGGATGCCGAGGATCACCTCACGGTCTTCCAGCCCAGCATCCTGGGGCCCCAGAGGCAGCTCGCAACGGGCCTGGCCACTGTCCAGCAGGGCCAGCAGGCGGCCGTCCTTGCGTTGCAGGCGCAGGGGGATGAAGTTCATCGGCGGCGAACCGATGAAGCTGGCCACGAACAGGTTGGCCGGGTCGTTGTAGATCTGCTTCGGGGTGCCGAACTGCTGGATGATCCCGTCCTTCATCACCGCCACCTTGTCGCCCAGGGTCATGGCTTCGATCTGATCGTGGGTGACGTAGACCGTGGTGGTCTTCAGGCGCTGGTGCATCAGTTTCATTTCGGTGCGCATCTCGACCCGCAGCTTGGCGTCGAGGTTGGACAGCGGCTCGTCGAACAGGTAGATCTTCGGCCGTCGCGCCAGCGCCCGGCCCATGGCCACCCGTTGCTGCTGGCCACCGGAGAGCTGGCCCGGCTTGCGGGTGAGCAGGTGCTCGATCTGCAGCAGCTTAGCCACCCGTGCCACTTCCGCGTCGATCTCGGCGGCGGGCATCTTGCGGATCTTCAGGCCGAAGGCGATGTTGTCGCGCACGCTCATGGTCGGGTACAGCGCGTAGGACTGGAACACCATGGCGATGTCACGATCCTTGGGGCTCATGCCGCTGATGTCGGCGTCGTCCACCAGGATCGCCCCGCCACTGATGTTCTCAAGGCCCGCGATGCAGTTCATCAGGGTGGATTTGCCGCAGCCGGATGGGCCGACGAGGATCAGGAATTCACCGTCATCGATCTTCAGCTCGATGTTCTTCAGGGTGTCCGGCAGGCCGGCACCGTAGGTCTTGTTGACGTTGCGTAATTCGAGAGTTGCCATGCCTTACCCCTTGACCGCGCCGGACGTCAGCCCGCGCAGGAAATACTTGCCGGCGAAGATGTAGACCAGCAGTGTCGGCAGCCCGGCGATCATCGCCGCTGCCATATCAACGTTGTATTCCTTGGCCCCGGTGCTGGTGTTGACCAGGTTGTTCAGGGCCACGGTGATCGGTTGCGCGTCGCCACTGGCGAACACCACGCCGAAGAGGAAATCGTTCCAGATCTGGGTGAACTGCCAGATCAGGCAGACCATGATGATCGGCACCGACATCGGCAGCAGGATCTTGCCGAAGATGGTGAAGAACCCGGCACCGTCCAGGCGCGCAGCCTTGACCAGCGCATCCGGCACGCTCACGTAGTAGTTGCGGAAGAACAAAGTGGTGAAGGCCAGCCCGTAGACCACGTGCACCAGCACCAGGCCGGTGGTGGTGTTGGCCAGGCCGAACTTGCCCAGGGTGAACGAAGCCGGCAGCAGCACCGTCTGGAACGGCAGGAAGCAGCCGAACAGCAGCAGGCCGAAGAACAGCTGGGAGCCGCGAAAGCGCCACATCGACAGCACGTAGCCGTTCATTGCACCGATGAAGGTGGAGATCAGCACCGCCGGCACGGTGATCTTCACCGAGTTCCAGAAGTAGCCACCGACAGTGTCCCAGGCCTTGATCCAGCCGATGCCGTCCACCACCTGTGGCCAACTCAAAAGGTTGCCGGTGCGGATATCCTCCGGGGTCTTGAAGCTGGTGAGCAGCATCACCACCAGCGGTATCAGGTACACCGCCGCCGCCAGCAGCAGAGTGGCGTAGATGGCGATCCGGCTGAAGTTCAGGGTCGGTTTGCCAAGGGAGTCAGTCATGGCGCTTGCCCCGCAGTTCGGAATACAGGTACGGCACAAGGATGGTCAGCACGGCGCCCAGCATCAGCATGGCGCTGGCCGAACCTATGCCCATCTGGCCGCGGCTGAAGGTGAAGGAATACATGAACATCGCCGGCAGGTCGGAGGAATAGCCCGGCCCGCCCGCAGTCATCGCCGCCACCAGGTCGAAGCTCTTGATGGCGATGTGGGCGAGGATCATGAAGGCACTGAAGAACACCGGCCGCAGGCTCGGCAGGACAATCTTCAGGTAGATGGTCGGCAGGCTAGCGCCGTCCACCTGGGCGGCGCGGATGATCGACTGGTCGACACCCCGCAGGCCGGCGAGGAACATCGCCATGACAAAGCCCGAGGCCTGCCACACCGCGGCGATCACCAGGCAGTACACCACCCGGTCCTGATCCACCAGCCAGTCCAGGCGAAAGCCTTCCCAGCCCCAGTCGCGAAGCATCTTGTCCAGGCCCAGGCCGGGGTTGAGCAACCACTTCCAGGCGGTACCGGTGACGATCATCGACAGCGCCATGGGGTACAGGTACACGGTGCGGATAAAGCCTTCCTTGCGGATGCGCTGGTCCAGCAGCACCGCGAGGAACACTCCCAGCACCAGGCTGATGGCAATGAACATGCCGCCGAAGACCGCGAGGTTCTTGCTCGCCACCCACCAGCGGTCGTTGTCCATCAAGCGCAGGTATTGCTGCAGGCCGACCCACTTGTAGCTCGGCATGAAGCTGGAATTGGTAAAGGACAGAATGAACGTCCAGATGATGTAGCCGTAGAAACCCACCAGCACGATCACCATGCTCGGTGCCAGCACCAGCTTGGGTAGCCAGCGCTGCAATGCATCTAACGGTGAGGCTTTGCTGAAAACCGCCACAGAGCTCATCGGAATAACCCAGTCAGGAGTGAATCCGGGCTGCACACCGTCGCTGCATGGGCCGGGGCACAGGCAGGGCGGCGACAGTCACGGGTGAGCCGCCGGCGTACCGGCGGCAGGGTTCAAGGATTACTGCGCGGCCTTGACCGCCGAAGCCAGCTGCGCACTGGCCTTGGCCGGGTCCGCATCCTTGTCGTTCATGAAGTTGGTCACCACGTCGAAGATCGCGCCCTGCACCGCCAGGGAAGTGGCCATGTTGTGCGCCATGCTCGGCTGCAGGCCGCCGGTCTTCTCGTCTGCCAGGAAGTCCTTGGCCGACGCCTGGGCGCAGGAGTCGAAGCCCTCGGCGCTCATGTCGTTGAGCATGTCGGTACGCACCGGGATCGAACCCTTGTTGATGCTGAAGACTTTCTGGAAGTCCTTGCCCAGGGCGACCTTGGCCAGGTCCTGCTGGGCAGCGATATCGCCCTTGCGGTCGGCCTTGAGCTTGAACACCGCCAGGGAGTCGATGTTGTAGGTGAAGGCCTTGTCGGTACCCGGGAACGGTACGCACTGGTAGTCCTTGCCGGCGACCTTCTTGGCCGCGGTCCACTCGCTCTTGGCCCAGTCGCCCATCATCTGCATGCCGGCCTTGCCGCCGATCACGTCGGCTGCGGCAATGTTCCAGTCACGCCCGGCACGGTTGGGGTCCATGTAGCCGGTGATTTTCTTCAGCTCGGTGAAGGCCTTGGCCATTTCCGGGCCGGAGAGGGTTTTCTGGTCCAGGTCCACCAGGGCTTTCTTGTAGCCCTCCGGGCCCATCACCGAGAGCACCACGTCTTCGAACACGGTGCTGTCCTGCCACGGCTGGCCACCGTGGGCCAGGGCGATGAAGCCGGCGGCCTTGAGCTTGTCGCCGGCGGCATAGAATTCTTCGAGGGTGGTCGGGGCCTTGTCGATCCCGGCTTTCTTGAACACGGCAGGGTTGATCCACAGCCAGTTGACCCGGTGGATGTTCACCGGCACCGCCACGTAGTCACCTTCGTACTTGACGGTATTGGCCACCTTGGGCGACAGCAGGCCGTCCCAGTTCTCGGCCTTGGCCACGTCCTTGAGGGTATCGGTGCTGAGCAGGCCGGTGCTGCCCCATTCCTGGATGTCCGGCCCCTTGATCTGCGCCACACCCGGCGGGTTGCCGGCCACGGCGCGGCTTTTGAGCACGGTCATGGCAGTGGAGCCGCCACCGCCGGCCACGGCGCCGTCCTTCCAGGTGAAACCGTCTTTTTCCACTTGGGCCTTGAGCACATCGACGGCGGCTTTTTCACCACCCGAAGTCCACCAGTGGACGACTTCCACGGAACCTTTGGAGTCGGCGGCGAGGGCACTCAGGGGAAACAGAGAGGCAAGGGAAATGACAGTGGCGAGGCGAGAAATCGCATTCATTTGAAGTACCTTTCTTGTTGTTATGCATGCAAGTCTGGTGCTTGCGCTGCAAACGAGTCTAAACAGCCTAGTCGATCATTCGAGTAACGAAGCGATGGGGAAATGTCACCACATGGTTACACAAGGCCCGGAACAGACACCTGGGCCAATGCCGAAGCCATGCTCGGGGCCAACGGCAGGCGCGGGATCAGCACCGCCTGCCAGGCGTGATAGAGGTCCGGCTTGCCGCCCCAGATCCGGGCTGACGGCTGGTTGTCCGGGCCCAGTTCGTGGTGCCAGCTACCGTGCCTGCGGTCGATGAAATGGGCCTCGCAGAACTCCCAGAAACAGCGGTACCAGGCCTCGTACTGGGCCTGGCCGGTGCGTTTGAGCAAGGCGCTGGCGGCGGCGCTGGCCTCGGCGTGGGTCCAGTGCAGGCGCTCGCGCACCACTGGCTGGTGCTCCCAGTCCAGGGTGTAGACCATGCCCGGGGCGCCATCGACGCTCCAGCCATGGCGGCAGTTGCTTTCGAACAGCTTCTGCGCGTCCTGCACCAGCCAGCCGGGGGTCAGCATGCCAGCCTTCACCCGCGAAGCCTCCAGGTGCAGCAACAGCCGCGCCCATTCGAAGCCGTGTCCCGGGGTGGTGCCAAAGGGCCGGAAACCGTCGGCGGGAAAGGCCCGGTTGTAGTCACGAAGTGGTTGCCAGGCAAGGTCGAAATGCTCGATCACCATGAAGTCGTTGGCCGCCGCCTGAGTGTGGATCACCCGTTCGACGATCCGCAGGGCGCGGGTCAGCCAGCGCGTGTCCTGGGTGACATCGGCCAGGGCCAGGAACGCCTCGGTGGCGTGCATGTTGCTGTTGGCACCACGATAGGCTTCTGGCTCACTCCAGTCGCAGTTGAAAGACTCGCGCAGCGCGCCCTCCTCCTCGCTCCAGAAATGCCGGTCGATGATGGCGATGGCCTCCTCCAGCAAACGCTCGGCGCCGGGACGTTGGGCCACCACCGCGGAGCTGGCCGCCAGAGCGACAAAGGCATGCAGGTAGGCGGCCTTGGTGCTGTTGCCGTCGGCCTGCCCGGCCACGGCGAACCAGCCGCCGTGCTCGGCATCACGCAAGGGCCCGCCGAGGGCGGCGATGCCGTGGTCCACCAGAGCGGCATAACCCGGCAGGCCCTGGATATGAGCCATGGCGAAGCTGTGGATCATGCGCGCGGTGTTCATGGTTTCGGCCTGGGCGCCGCTGGGCAGGCGGCCCTGTTCATCGAGGTTGCCAAAGCCCGCGGGGAGCCGTGAGGCCTTGGCAAAATCCAGCAGGCGCAGGCCTTCGGCGGCGAGCCAGGCCTGATGTGCAGGGGCATTCAGCCAACTGCTGAATGGCAGGGAGAGAGCGTCCATGGGTGACCTGTTGTTGTTTTTATCGAAGGCTTGAGTCTAATCAAGCCGGCTGCGACCGCAGGTAACGAAGGACCAGCGCAATGTCACCAAACCGTGACATTACACTCCCCCATAGGAGCCGGCTTGCCGGCGAAGAGGCCCTTGAGCCCTGTGGTGCCCTTGAGGGCGCCTCCTCCACACGCCAGCGCTTACAACGGCCGGCAGGTCAGTCGAAGGTCCGGGGCAGGTACAGGGTTACGCGCAGGCCGCCTTCGCGCAGGTTCTGCAGGCTGACTTCGCCGCCATGGCTGTGGGCAATGTTGCGGGCAATCCCCAGGCCCAGGCCGTAGCCCTGCTGCTGGCCAGCAAGACGGAAGTGCGGTTCGAAGACTTGCTCCAGGCGCTGCTCCGGTACGCCGGGGCCTTCGTCGTCGACATGCAGGACAAAGCCGCTGTCGTCGTCTTCGATGTGCAGGTGAGCGTTCTGTCCGTACTTCAGGGCATTGTCGATCAGGTTGCCCATGCAGCGCTTGAGCGCCAGGGGCTTGCCCGGGTAGCTGGCCAGGGCCCGGCCCTGTTGGGTCACGCGGCCATTGCCGTTGGGTGCCAGATAAGGCTCTACCAGGCAGTCGAGTACCTGATTGAGGTCCACCGGTTCGATGTTCTCGTGGATGTCGGTGTCCTTGACGCACTGCAGCGCGCCCTTGACCAGCAACTCCAGTTCATCCAGGTCGCGCCCGAACTTGGCCTGCAGTTGCTCGTCCTCCAGCAATTCCACCCGCAGGCGCAAGCGGGTGATAGGGGTGCGCAGGTCATGGGAGATGGCGCTGAACAGCTGGCTGCGCTCGGTCAGGTAGCGGCTGATGCGCTCGCGCATGCTGTTGAAGGCCCGCCCCACCTCCACCACTTCACTGCCGCCGCCCTCCGCTACCGGCTCGACGTCGGCCCCCAGGGACATGTCCCGCGCAGCCCGGGCCAGGCGCTTGAGGGGCCGGCTCTGCCAATGCACCAACAGGCCGATGAACAACAGCAGAAAACCGCTGGTGAGCAGGATGAACCACACCTGCTGCGCCGGCAGGCCTTGTTCTTCCAGGCTGGTGTAGGGCTCGGGCAACAGCGAGGCGATGTACAGCCACTCTCCCGGCGCCATCTGAATCTGGGTCACCAGCACCGGCGGGTTCACCGGTTCCAGGGTCAGGGCGTAATGGGCCCAGGAGCGCGGCAATTCGTCGAGCTTGAGGCCGCCATTGAAGATCCGCAGGTCATCGGGGCTGACGAAGGTCACGGAGATATCCGCGTCATTGCCCAGGGACTGGCGCAACACCTGCTCCACGGCTTGCAACACCGCTTCTTTGCGCGGGGTGGCGGGCAGCACCTGCATGCCCAGGGGCTTGTCGTTCAGGGTCACGACAAACCGCGTACCGCCCATGCTGCGCAACTGGTCCAGCACCAGGGGCCGGTACGCCACCGGCAACGAACGCAGGTAACTGACGCTGGCGGTCATCGAATGGGCCAGGCTGCGGGCGCTGGTCACCAGCCCTTCGAGCTGGGTGGCGCGCAGTTGGGAAACCCAGATCACGCTGGACAGCGCCTGGGCGAACAGCACCGCCAGCAGGGTCAACAGCAGCATGCGCCCCAGCAGGGAACGGGGCACCGGCAGGCGCCGCAGCACTTTGCGCAATACCTCAGTGGCCATTGCCGGCAACCACATTGGCTGCCAATTGATAGCCGCTGCCGCGCACGGTGCGAATCAGCCGCGGCGGCTTTTCGGTGTCACGCAGACGCTGGCGCAGGCGGCTCACCGCCATGTCGACGATGCGATCCAGGGGCATCAGGTCACGCCCGCGGGTGGCATTGCCGATGGTGTCGCGATCGAGGATTTCCTGGGGATGGTCGAGAAACAGCTTGAGCAGAGCGAAGTCGGCGCCGGAAAGAATCACCTCCTCGCCATCGTTGTGGAACAGCCGGTGGCTGATCACATCCAGGCGCCATTCGTCGAAGCACAGCACCTCGCCGACAACCCGCTCCTGGGTGAACTGCACCCGCCGCAGCAGGGCCTTGATCCGCGCCTGCAGCTCCCGAGGGCTGAAAGGCTTGCCCAGGTAGTCGTCGGCGCCCAGCTCCAGGCCGATGACCCGGTCGGCCTCGTCGGAGCTGGCGGTCAGCATGATGATCGGCACCTGGCTGCGCTTGGGATGCTGGCGGATCCAGCGGCACAGGCTGAAGCCATCTTCGTCCGGCAGCATCACATCGAGGATCACCAGGTCGCTGGGCGCCTCGTTGAGGGCCAGGCGAAAGCCGGCCCCGTCGGCGGTGCTGCGCACCTGGAAGCCGCAGCGGCTGAGATAGGTTTCCAGCAGCTCGCGAATTTCCTGATCGTCGTCAACCAACAAAATCGACTTACTGACTGAACTCACCGGGGCCGTCCTTATTGTTAGGCAGGGTGCGCGATTATGCCTGATGCCGGGTCGCCTGCCAGGGCGGCTTCAGCCCTGGGCCTGCTCCAGGGCCACGCCGGCACCGGTGAGCCCGGAATAGGGCGCGGTCACCAGCCACACCGGGATGCCCTTGAAGTAATCGCTCATGCAGCCCTTGTCGGCAAAGCTCTTGGCAAAGCCGCTGTGGATGAAGAAATCGGCAAAGCGCGGAATCACCCCACCGACGATGTACACCCCGCCACGCCCCCCGGTGGTCAGCACGTTGTTGCCCGCCACCCGGCCCAGCCAGCAGCTGAACTGCTCCAGCACTTCCCGGGCGATCGGGTCGCCGGCCAGGCCGGCCGCGGTGATGGCCTCCGGAGTCTCGAGCCGCGGCTCATGGCCGTCCACCGCGCAGATCGCCCGGTACACCCGGGGCAGGCCGCCACCGCTCAAGGCAGTCTCGGCGCTGACATGGCCGATCTCGTCGTGAATGTGCTGCCAGAGCTGGGTTTCCCGCGCACTGCTCAAGGGCAGGTCGACATGCCCGCCCTCTCCCGGCAAGGCCATGTAACGACCGTCGCCGAAGTTCAGCAGGGTGCCCACCCCGAGGCCCGTGCCCGGGCCGATTACCACGGCCGGGCGCAAGGGTTCGGCAACGCCTTCGCAGACCACGCGAAATTCATCCGGCTGCAGGCGGGTCATGCCCAGGGCCATGGCCGAGAAGTCGTTGACCAACAGCAGTTGGTCCACCTGCAACGCCTGGCAGAAAGCCTGGCGGCTCAGGCGCCAGTGATTGTTGGTGAAGCGAAACTCATCGCCGCTGACCGGGCCGGCCACCGACAGGCACACCGAACCTATGGCACCCAGGGCCAGCCCCTGGTCCCGCAGGTAGGCCTTGATGGCGTCTTCCGGGCAGCTGTAGTCCGCGGTGGCGTGGACTTCGATCGCCTCCAGTTGTTGGTCTTTCCACAACGCGAAGCGCGCGTTGGTGCCACCGATATCACCGACAAGGGCCAGTTTCACTTGAGCGTCTCCAGGGCAGAGGTAAAGGCGCTGGCGCCCTGCTCTGCCGAGCTGAAGGCCATGCGCATGAAGGCGAAGAGTTCGCGGCCGGTGCCAACGTTGTTGCCCAGCAGGCCCTTGGCCGGCTCCCGGGCGGCGAATTCTGCGGCGTCTACCTTAAGCTCCAGGGTGCCCTTGACGCCATCCACGCGGATGATATCGCCGTCCAGCACCCGGGCCAGCGCGCCCCCCACCTGGGCTTCGGGGCTGACATGGATCGCTGCCGGAATCTTGCCCGAAGCGCCGGACATGCGCCCGTCGGTGACCAGCGCCACCTTGAAGCCACGGTCCTGCAGCACCCCGAGGAAGGGGGTCATCTTGTGCAGCTCGGGCATGCCGTTGGAGCGCGGGCCCTGGAAGCGCATCACCGCGACGAAGTCCTTCTCCAGCAAGCCGGCCTTGAAGGCATCGGCCAGGTCCTGCTGGTCCTGGAACACCACGGCCGGGGCCTCGACGATCTGGTGCTCCGGGGCCACGGCGGAAACCTTCATCACGCCGCGACCGAGGTTGCCTTCCATGACCCGCAAGCCGCCCTCCGCAGAGAACGCCCTGGCCACCGGGCGCAGGATGTTTTCGTCCAGGCTTTCGATCGGGCCGTCGCGCCACACCAGCTTGCCGTTGTCCAGGAAAGGTTCCTGGGTATAGCGGCTCAGGCCGCGGCCGGCCACGGTATTGACGTCTTCGTGGAGCAGGCCGGCTTCCAGCAGCTCGCGGATCAGGAACGACATGCCGCCCGCCGCCTGGAAGTGGTTGATATCGGCCTTGCCGTTTGGATAGACGTGGGACAGGGTCGGCACCACCTCGGAGAGGTCGGCCATGTCCTGCCAGGTCAGCTGGATGCCCGCCGCCTGGGCGATGGCCGGCATGTGCAGGGTGTGGTTGGTGGAGCCGCCCGTGGCGTGCAGGGCAACGATGGAGTTGACCAGCACGCGCTCGTCGACGATCTCGCCAATCGGCATGAAGGCCCCGCTCTGCTTGGTCAGGCGCGTGACCTGCTGCGCCGCCTCATGGGTCAGGGCATCGCGCAGCGGCGTATTGGGATTGACGAAAGAGGCGCCCGGCAGGTGCAGGCCCATCACTTCCATCAGCAACTGGTTGGTGTTGGCGGTGCCGTAGAAGGTGCAGGTGCCGGGGCTGTGGTAGGACTTCATTTCCGACTCCAGCAGTTCCTCGCGGCTGGCCTTGCCTTCGGCGTAACGCTGGCGCACGTCGGCTTTCTGCTTGTTGGAAATGCCCGAGACCATGGGCCCGCCCGGAACGAAGATGGTCGGCAGGTGACCGAAGCGCAGGGCGCCCATCATCAACCCCGGGACAATCTTGTCGCAGATCCCCAGCATCAGCGCGGCATCGAACATGTTGTGAGAGAGGGCCACCGCCGTAGACAGGGCGATCACTTCACGGCTCGGCAGGCTCAGTTCCATGCCGGCCTCGCCCTGGGTCACGCCATCGCACATGGCCGGGGTGCCGCCGGCGAACTGGCCCACCGAGCCGATCTCGCGCAGGGCGCGCTTGATCTGCTCGGGGAACACCTCGTAAGGCTGGTGCGCCGACAACATGTCGTTATATGACGAAACAATTGCCACGTTGGCCGCATTCATCATCCGCAGGTTGTGCTTGTCGTCGGTGCCGCAACCGGCCACGCCGTGGGCGAAGTTCGCACATTGCAGCTTGCCCCGCTGCGGGCCATCGCTGGCGGCATCGCGGATCAGCGCGAGATAGGCCTGGCGAGTGGCGCGACTACGGGCGATAAGCCGTTCGGTGACCTCAAGAACGCGGGGATGCATGTGTAGAACTCCAGGCTAACGGATGTGGCGACCTGTTTGTCTATGCTGATCAGACGCGCCACCGCTCAGGGACAGCGGAGGATGTTTCTGACCATTTGGACCAGTTGATTCAGGTCACTCGTTGTAGATAAGACAAAATATTGCCACTAAAAAGGCTTGTTTTCTATTTCTATGCGAATAATCTTGTAATTCCAACAACAAATTCAACGACAGGCGTTTGCACATGACTCTTCGAATCGCAATCAATGGTTTTGGCCGTATCGGCCGTAACGTCCTGCGCGCACTTTATACCCAAGGCTATCGCCAGGATCTGCAGATCGTCGCTATCAACGATCTCGGAGACAGCGCTATCAATGCCCACCTGCTGAAATACGACACCGTGCACGGTACTTTCGACGCCCAAGTCGAACACGATCAGGAAAGCCTCACCGTGAATGGCGACCGGATTGCCGTCAGCGCCATCCGCAACCCGGCCGAACTGCCCTGGGCCGCGGAGAAGATCGACGTAGTGTTCGAATGCACCGGCCTGTTCACCGACCGCGCCAAGGCTGCCGCCCATCTGACCGCCGGTGCCCGCAAGGTCATCATCTCGGCCCCGGCCAAGGGCGCCGACGCCACCGTGGTCTACGGGGTCAACCACGACATCCTGCGCCAGTCGCACCAGATCATCTCCAACGCCTCGTGCACCACCAACTGCCTGGCGCCAGTGGCCCAGGTACTGCACCGCGAGCTGGGCATCGACAACGGCCTGATGACCACCATCCACGCCTACACCAACGACCAGAACCTCACCGACGTCTACCACAGCGACCCCTATCGCGCCCGTTCGGCCACCCAGAACATGATCCCGAGCAAGACCGGCGCTGCCGAAGCGGTGGGTCTGGTGCTGCCGGAGCTGGCTGGCAAGCTGACCGGCATGGCCGTGCGAGTACCGGTGATCAACGTGTCCCTGGTGGACCTGACGGTGACCCTCAAGCGCGACACCACCGCCGAAGAGGTCAATGCCTTGCTCACGAGCGCCAGCCAGCACTCGACGATCCTCGGCTACAACACCCTGCCGCTGGTCTCCAGCGACTTCAACCACAATCCGCTGTCGTCGATCTTCGACGCCAACCACACCAAGGTCAGCGGTGGCCGGTTGCTCAAGGTGCTGGCCTGGTACGACAACGAGTGGGGTTTCTCCAACCGCATGCTGGATAACTGCCTGGCCCTGTGCAACGCGGAATAAAACGGATATTCGTCGATGATCGGTATCAGTTTCACCCACAAGACCATGGCCGCGCGCAAGCGCATCGCCCTGGTCGCCCATGACCACTGCAAGGCGTTCCTGCTGGAGTGGGCCGGGCGGCAGAAGGCGCGCCTGGCCGAGCACGAGCTGGTTGCCACCGGTACCACCGGCCTGTTGCTGAGCAAGCACCTGGGGCTGCCGGTGGAAAGCATGATCAGCGGCCCCCTGGGCGGCGATCAGCAACTGGGGGCGCAGATTGCCGAGCAACGGGTCGACCTGCTGGTGTTCTTCTGGGACCCCTTCGAACCCCAGCCCCATGATCCGGACATCAAGGCCCTGTTGCGGGTAGCGGCGGTATGGAACATTCCGGTGGCCTGCAACGAGTGCAGCGCCGACTACCTGCTCAGCAGCCCGCTGATGAACCAGGCCCATGAGCACCGGATTCCCGACTATCAGGCCTACCTGGCCGGCCGAGGATAATTCACGCAAGGCTTGACCATTGACGTAGATGACAATCATTATCATCTGCTGAAAAAATGGATCAGGCCTTGCTGTGAGTCAATCGCACTTCAACCACGTCTTCCTCACCCAACGCATTTCTCTGCTGCGAACGCTGGAGCGGATGGTCAACAACCACAGCACCGCCGAAGACCTGCTGCAGGAAACCTACCTGCGCGTGACCCGGGCCCTGAGCGAGCGGCCGATCACGCACCTTGAACCCTTTGTCTTCCAGACCGCGCGCAACCTCGCCCTGGATCACCTGCGAGCCCGGCGCATCCAGGGCCGCACCCTGCTCGAAGACGTACCGCCGGAGGTGGTGGAGAATGTCGCCGCGCCCGTCAGCAGTGCCGAAGACGCGGCCCACGCCGAGCAGATGCTGGAACGCCTGAACCTCAGCCTCGGCCAGCTCAGCCCGCGCCAGCAGCAGATCTTCATCCTCAGCCGCCTGCACGGCCGCAGTTACCAGGAGATCGCCGACGAGCTCGGGGTTTCACTGAGCACGGTGCAAAAGGAATTGAAACTGATCATGGCCATCTGCATCGGCGTCGCCGAACGTCTCGACGGCCAGTGAGTCTCAACCGCTGAGCAGAATGACTGCGGCAGCCCCGAGCCTTTGTTAACCTTGGCCGGCTTTCGCTCTCTCTTGAAAAAACAGCCGCGCACAGACGCAGCCGAGGAACACCCGTGACGGATTTTCACAGCGCCGAGCCGCCCACCCCTGCCGGCCCGCACTCAAGCACCCTGGCCATGGATCAGGCACTGGATTGGCTGATCGAGCTGGAACATCCGAACGAGGAACAAGTGCGCCAGTTTCATCAGTGGCTGGCGGCTTCACCGCTCAACGCCCAGGCCTTCGAAAAGGCCCAGGCGATCTGGAATGGCCCGCAAGTGGCGCAATGCGCCCTGGCCCTGGCAGCGCCACCGAAAGTCTCGCGCCTGGCGCGCCTGCGCCCCCACTGGAAACCCCTGGCCACCGCCGCGGTGCTGCTGCTCGGATTATTCAGCTTCAGCAACCTGCCGCTGCGCCTGCAGGCTGACCACCTGACCCAGGTCGGCGAGCGCCAGCGCCTGCAGCTCGAAGACGGTTCCAAGGTGCTGCTCAACACCAACTCGGCCTTTTCCAGCGACATCAACGATCACCAGCGCGTGGCCCGGCTGTACCAGGGCGAAGCCTTCTTCGAGATCCCCGGCAATCGCGGCCTGCCCCTGGAACTGGACGCCGGCCCGGTCAGGGCCAGCGTGCGCGACACCACCTTTGCCGTGCGCTACCTGGACGGCGTGGCACAAGTCCAGGTGCAGCGCGGTGACATCGACCTGCGCGCCACCCACGCCGACCAGCGCCTGCGCCTGCGCGCCGGGGAAAGCGTGCGGGTCGGGCCCCAGGGCTTCGATCAGCCGGCCAGGCTCGACGCCGACAAGGAGCTGGCCTGGGTCCAGGGCCGCCTGGTGTTCGAGAACTGCCCCCTGAGCCAGGTCCTGGCCGAACTGCGGCGCTACTACCCGGGCTGGATCGTCAACAACAACGAACACCTGGCAAAGGTCGCGGTAACCGGCAACTACCGCCTGGATCAGCCTCTGGACGTGGTGCGCTCCCTGGCCCACATCACCTCGGCACGGCTTTCCGAGTTCCCGGCACTAGTGATTCTCAACTGAGAACAATTATTTTTACGCGATCTCTACGGGTCGTACGTCTCGTTATAGCCAATGCAACTGATTCGCATTTTGAATGCTTATCTGCACCTATAAAAGTTTCGTGCGACCCGGAGCGCTTTCGATGTCCCCTCGCCTCAACAGCCGATCCCCTGTTCCCTGTGCCCGCCTGCAAAACTGCACCCTGTCGCTGCTGACCGCAGCCATCCTGCTGGCCGGCGCCCACGCTGCCCCCGTGATGGCCGCCGATGCCCCGGCATCCTCCAGCCAGCGCATGGGCAACTACAACTTCGCTATCGCCCAGCAGCCGCTGGTATCGGCGCTCAACGCCTTTACTGCGGTCACCGGCTGGCAAGTGGGCCTGCCGGCGGAGCTGGGCAGCGGGGTGTCCTCCCCGGGCGTGCGCGGTTCGCTGCCACCGGAAAAGGCCCTGGATCGGCTGCTCAGCGGCACCAACCTGAGCTACCGCAAGCTGGGCAACAACAACATCGTTCTGGAAAAGCGCAGCGCAGCCAATGTGGTGAACCTGCAGCAGGTGACCATCAGCGCCACCCGTCAGGAGCAGGACATCAACTCGGTGCCCAGCACCGTGAGCGTGCACACCCGGGAAGAACTCGACCGCCAGAACGTCAACACAATCAAGGAACTGGTGCGCTATGAACCCGGAGTTTCGGTAGGCGGTGCAGGCCAGCGTGCCGGTATCAGCGGCTACAACATCCGTGGTATCGACAGCGACCGGATCCTCACCCAGGTGGACGGCGTGGAAGTGCCGGATCATTTCTTCAGCGGCCCTTATGCCAAGACCAACCGTAACTACGTCGACCCGGAAATCGTCAAGCGCGTGGAAATCCTGCGCGGTCCTGCCTCGGTGCTCTACGGCAGCAGCGCCATCGGTGGCGCCGTCAGTTACTACACTCTGGACGCCGACGACATCATCAAGCCCGGCGAGGATTTTGGCGCGCGCCTGAAGACCGGCTACAGCTCGGCGGACGAAAGCTGGCTGAAATCCGGCACCTTCGCCGGGCGGGTCGGCGAATTCGACGGTCTGTTGCACCTGAGCCAGCGTGACGGCCACGAGACCGAGTCCTATGGCAGCAACAACGGCACCGGCCTGAACCGCACTGCCGCCAACCCGGAAGACGCCCGGACCACCAACGTACTGGCCAAGCTCGGCTGGAACTATGCGGACGACGCACGCCTGGGCCTGACCTACGAAAAGTACAAGGACGACCGCGACACCAACCAGAAAAGTGCGGTGGGCGGCCTGTTCCTCAATGGCGTTGGCCAGAACTGGTATCGCTCGCGCGTCGGCAACGACACCATCACCCGCGAACGCTTCGGCCTGGAAAACAGCTTTGCCCTGGAGTCGCCGATCGCCGACCAGATCAAGTGGAGCCTGAACTACCAGATCGCCAAGACCGACCAGACCACCTCCGAGCGCTACAACCCGGTGTCGATCTTCAGCCCGGTGGCGCGTGACGTGCAGCGTGAGCGGAAAACCCTGTACCAGGAAAAACAATGGGTGTTCGACGCTCAGTTGGACAAGGCCTTCGCCCTGGGTGAAACCGATCACCAGTTGACCTACGGCACCACTCTCAAGCAGCAGAAGGTCACAGGCTCGCGCTATGGCACCGCCAGCTGCCTGGCCGTCGGTGCCGGCTGTACCGCGGTTGGCGCGCCGAGCCCTTCCGCCGGTGACAGCGTGAAGAAGTCCAGCGACTTCCCGGACCCGACCATCAACACCTACAGCCTGTTCGTCCAGGACCAGATCAGCTGGAACGCCTGGACCTTCACTCCGGGCCTGCGCTACGACTACACCCAGCTCAAGCCCAAGCTGACCCAGGAGTTTCTCAACGTTGCCAACTCAACGGGCGCCTTCCCGGTCAGCGACGATGAAAAGACCTGGCACCGCGTATCGCCCAAGTTCGGCCTGACGTACGCCTTTGACGAGCATTACACCGGTTACGGCCAGTACTCCGAAGGCTTCCGTACTCCCTCGGCCAAGGCGCTCTACGGCCGCTTCGAAAACCTCGCGGGCGGCTATGTAGTGGAGCCCAACTCCAACCTCAAGCCGGAAACGAGCAAGAGCTACGAAACCGGCCTGCGTGGCAACTTCGACGCGGGCTCCTTCGACGTCTCGGTGTTCTACAACCAGTACCGCGACTTCATCAACGAAGACGCCATTACTGCCGGGGCACTGTTGTCGGTCATCCAGAGCAACAACATCAAGCACGCCACCATCAAGGGCGCGGAAGCCAAGGGCCGCCTCAACCTCGACGCCTTCGGTGCTCCACAAGGGCTGTATAGCATCGGCTCGGTGGCCTACGCATACGGTCGCAACAACGACAACGGCGAACCGATCAACAGCGTCAACCCGCTCAAAGGCGTGTTCGGCCTGGGCTATGACCAGGACAACTACGGCGCCCTGCTGAGCTGGACCCTGGTCAAGCGCAAGGACCGGGTCGACGACAGTACCTTCAAGGCTCCGGACGGGCGCGTTACCAGCAGCCAGTTCAAATCCCCGGGCTTCGGCATTCTCGACCTCAGCGGTTTCTACAAGGTCACCGATGACCTGACCGTGAACGCCGGCCTGTACAACCTGACCGACAAGAAATACTGGAACTGGGACGACGTGCGCGGCTACGACAGCGTCGGTGAAGCCGGCCAGACCGCACCCGCCAACCTCGACCGCCTGACCCAGCCAGGCCGCAACTTCTCGGTCAACCTGGTGTGGGATATCTGACGCCTGGACACCTCACTGCCCTTTTTCATCCAGGGCAGTGAGGATTTTTTACTGTGTCGCGTCTTCTTGTTCGTCTAGTCACTAAGTGCCTCTCATTCTCAAGGACATCTGCATGACCTCCCAGGATTCCTCCCAGCGTCACCACCTGCGCTCCCAACGCCTGAACCAGATCACCCACGAGCCGCATTCCAAGCTCGACGCCCTGGTCAAGGCCCATGCGCCCTTCGAAACCCAGGGTGCATTCGCCCGTTTCGTGGTGGCCCAGTACCTGTTCCAGTCGGAACTGGTGGACCTGTACAACGATGCCGAACTGAACAAGATCGTCCCGGACCTGGCCGAGCGCTGCCGCGCCGAAGCTGCCAAGGCTGACCTGGCCGACCTGGAAACCGAGGTTCCTGCACCAGTGGCCGGTGCCGTCAGCAACCCGAGCCAGGCCGAAGCCCTGGGCTGGATCTTCGTCTCCGAGGGTTCCAAGCTGGGTGCCGCGTTCCTGATCAAGCGCGCCGTGGGCCTGGGCCTGAGCGAAACCTTCGGTGCCCGTCACCTGGGCGAACCGGCCGGTGGCCGCGCCGAAGGCTGGAAAACCTTCACCCGCATCCTCGACGGCCTGGAGTTCACCGCCGAAGAAGAAGCCGCGGCGGAAAAAGGTGCCCTGGATGCCTTCAACCGCTTCACCGTGCTGCTGGAACAGGCTTACTCCGGCGCCGCACAACCGGCCTGACCCGCGTAGTTGCGGGCAGGTGGCGCGCCAAGGCGTGCCCCTGCCCGCAGCGGTATTTTGTCGGCCGGCGGCATTCGCGGATTGAGCCGTACGACGCGTTACCTCATCATCGAAACCATGACCCCCACTCGCCCCTCCTCGTCGAAGATTTCCCGCCTGCTGTTTGGCGCGCTGGCCTATGTCAGCCTGGCCATCGGCCTGATCGCCATCGTCGTACCCGGCCTGCCGACCACCGAGTTCATCCTGCTGGCTGCCTGGGCCGCCACCAAGAGCTCGCCACGGCTAAGCGCCTGGATGGAGAACCATCGCCTGTTCGGGCCTATCCTCTGCAACTGGCGCAACGGCCGGATCGTCAGCCGCAAGGCCAAGATCAGCGCCACGGTCAGCATGCTGCTGTGTGCCGGGCTGATGCTGACCCTGCTCAACCATCACTGGACGATGTATGCCGCCATTGCCGGCATGACCCTGGGCAACCTGTGGATCTGGTCACGCCCCGAAGCCCTGCCGCAGGCCTCCTGACCTGCGCCCGCTGGCAGCTATGCCCTTGCCCCTGAGGCCATATATGTCAAGGACATGACCGTTCGTCGGCAGCCCCTCACGCAAAGGCCGCCCGAGCCGATGTTCCGGGCATAGCGCTGAATGGACTTGGCGACCGGAGTCATCCGATTCCGTGCTTTCCATCCGTCCTTTCGCGAGATCGCCCCCCATGTTCGACTCTCTCTCCATTCGCCTGAAAATAGTGCTGTTGTCCGGACTGTGCCTGTTGGGCGTAGTGGCGCTGATCGTCGGCATGAACCTGTACCAGAGCCAGCAGAACAACCAACTGGTCAACACCTCCAGTACGCGGATGCTCACCGCCGGGGTCGAAGAGTTGCTGCAGGCAAAGGCCGCCGACCAGGCAGTACGGGTGCAGAAGACCTTCGGTGAAAGCAACCTGGTGATCACCGCCCTGGCGGACCAGGTACGCGACCTGCGTGACATGGCGAGCAAGCGCGGCCTGGAAGCTGCGGCACTGCGCGAAGAGCTCAACCACAGCCTGAAGACCGCCTTCGAGCGCAATCCCAAAGTGCTCGGCATCTGGCTGGCCTACGAACCCAACGCCCTGGATGGCAAGGACAGCGAATTTCTCAATGACGCAGCCCGTGCTTCCAACGAACGCGGGCGCTTCGCCACCTACTGGAGCCGATCCGGGGGCCAGCAGTTGAACACCGTGATGGTGGAAGACGACCTGACCAAGACCACCCTCAACCTCAGCGGCACCCCCTATAACGTCTGGTACACCTGCCCCCGCGACAGCCGCCGTACTTGCCTGCTGGACCCCTACGCCGACACCATCGGCGAGGACAAGAAACAGGTGCTGATGACCACCATCTCCCAGCCCTTGCTGGTGGACGGCAAGGTCATCGGGGTGATTGGCGTCGACATCGCCCTGGACTCCCTGCAGGCCGCGGCCGGCGAATCCCAGCGCTTTCTGTTCAACGGTGCCGGGCACATGATGATCGTCGCCGGCAGCGGCTTGCTGGCGGCCGTGGGCGCCGACGCCAGCCAGGTCGGCAAGAACATCAACGAAACCCTAGGCGCCCAGGGCAAGGACATCCTCGCGCTGCTCGCCGGCAACCAGAACAAGGTCCTGCAACAGGGCGAACTGATCCGCGCGGTCTACCCCTTCAGCCCGATTGCCGATGCCAAGCCCTGGGGCGTCACCATCGACCTGCCGCAACAAGTGCTGCTGGCAGACTCGGTAAAACTGCAAGGCCTGCTGGATGAGGCCCAGACCAGCGGCACGGTGAAAACCGTACTGGTGGCCGTCGGCGCCGGCCTGCTGGGCCTGCTGCTGATTTGGCTCAGCGCCTCGGGCGTGACCCGCCCGATCAACAGCGTGGCGCAGATGCTCAAGGCCATCGCCAGCGGCGACGGCGACCTGACCCAGCGCCTGGACTACAGCAAGAAAGACGAACTCGGCGAACTGGTGGGCTGGTTCAACCGCTTCCTCGACAAGCTGCAACCGACCATCGCCCAGATCAAGCAGAGCATCACCGAAGCCCGGGGCACCGCCGACCAGTCTTCGGAAATCGCCCGCCAGACCAGTGAAGGCATGCAGGTGCAGTTCCGCGAAATCGACCAGGTGGCCACCGCCTCCAACGAAATGAGCGCCACTGCCCACGATGTTGCCAACAGTGCCTCCAATGCCGCCCAGGCCGCCCGTGGCGCAGACCAATCGGCCAAGGAAGGCATGACCATCATCGAGCGCAGCACCCGGGACATCAGCCTGCTGGCCGACGAGGTGAGCAAGGCGGTGGGGGAAGTCGAAGCCCTGGCTGTGAGCAGCGAACAGATAGGGTCGGTGCTGGAAGTGATCCGCAGTATTGCCGAGCAGACCAACCTGCTGGCCCTCAACGCCGCCATCGAAGCGGCCCGCGCCGGGGAAAGCGGCCGCGGTTTCGCCGTGGTGGCCGATGAAGTGCGCAACCTGGCCAAGCGCACCCAGGACTCGGTGGAGGAAATCCGCGTGGTGATCGAACGCATCCAGAGCGGCACCCGGGATGTGGTGACCACCATGCACGCCAGCCAGAGCCAGGCGCAGAACAATGCCGGGCAGATCCAGCAGGCAGTCCAGGCCCTGGGCAAGATCAGCGACGCGGTCACTGTGATCAGCGACATGAACCTGCAGATCGCCAGCGCTGCCGAGCAGCAGAGCGCGGTGGCCGAAGAAGTCAACCGCAACGTCTCGGCGATTCGCACCGTGACCGAAACCCTCACCGAACAGGCCAGTGAGTCGGCCCAGGTCAGCAGCCAGCTCAATGCCCTGGCCACCCAGCAAATGAAACTCATGGACCAGTTCCGCGTGTAAGCGCTGCTCCGGCGCCAGCCGCGGCCGATGACCAGGGGTGATCGACAGCCGCGGCAGTTTCAGGGTGCAATGCCCTCCCCTGATCCGCGGAGTGGGCCATGACCGAGTTACCCGCATCCATCCAGGCTGCGCTGGGCCTGGCGTCATCAAGCATCCGGCAAACCGGCCAGGGCGCCCTGCCCTCGGCCTTCGCCGTGACCGACCTGGCCAGCGCCAGCATTGCCGCTGCCGGGCAGGCAGTCGCTGAACTCCTGTACAGCCAGACCGGACGCCTGCCAGAGGTCAGCGTCGACCGGCGCCTGGCCTCGTTCTGGTTCGCCAGCTCGATCCGCCCGCAGGGCTGGAGCCTGCCATCCCCCTGGGACCCGATTGCCGGCGACTACGCCAGCCGCGACGGCTGGATTCGCCTGCACACCAACGCACCTCACCACCGGGCCGCCGCCGAACGGGTACTGGGAGCGGTGACCGAACGCTCGGCCATGGCCGCCCAGGTGGCCACCTGGAACGCCCTGGAACTGGAGCAGGCGATAGTCGACCAGGGCGGTTGTGCCGCGCAGATGCGCAGCTGGGCGCAGTGGCAGGCCCACCCCCAGGGCCAGGCGGTAAACAGCGAACCCCTGGTGCACTGGCTGCCCCAGGCCGATCAGCGGCACAAGGCCTGGAGCGGTCGCGTCGACCGGCCCCTGGCCGGGCTCAAGGTACTGGACCTGACCCGGGTCCTGGCTGGCCCGGTGGCCAGCCGCCTGCTGGCGGGGCTGGGCGCCGAGGTGTTGCGCATCGATCCGCCACACTGGAACGAGCCGGCCCTGGAGCCGGATGTGACCCTGGGCAAACGCTGCGCGCGCCTCGATCTGCACGACCTTGAGCAGCGTGCCCTGTTCGAAGGCCTGCTGGCGCAGGCCGACCTGCTTCTGCATGGCTACCGCGCCGATGCCCTGGAACACCTGGGTTATGACGCCCAGGCACGCCAGAAAATCGCTCCGGGGCTGATCGAAGTCAGCCTCAATGCCTACGGCTGGAGCGGCCCCTGGCGCAACCGCCGGGGCTTCGACAGCCTGGTGCAGATGAGCTGCGGCATCGCCGAAGCCGGCATGGCCTGGAAAGCCGCGGACAGGCCTGTGCCACTGCCGGTCCAGGCCCTGGATCACGCCACCGGTTACCTGATGGCAGCCAGCGCCCTGCGGGCACTGACCCGGTCCCTGAGCGGCGAGCAGGGCGCATCGGCGCGCCTGTCCCTGGCCCGTACCGCCCAGTTACTGGTTGATCATTCCCCGTCAGCAACCGCCGAAACTCCACTGCGCGCCGAAGATCACGAGGATCAGGGGCGGGTGCTGGAACAGACCCCTTGGGGGCCGGCGCGGCGCCTGCGGGTGCCGTTGCACATCAATGGAACGCCGGTGCAGTGGAGTTGCCCGGCCACCGCCCTGGGCGCCCATCGCCCCAGATGGTGGTGAAGGCCCTGGCTGGCAGTTGATCCCGTAGGAACCGGCGGACCGATTCAGCCCATGGCCGCCCACAAATGCTGCGCCGCATAACCGCGCCACGGCCGCCAGGCCTCGGCCCGGGCCAGCAGTTGGCGGGCATTGGGCCGCAGCCCCTGCAGACGTGCCACAGCGTTGAACAGGCCTACGTCCGCCGCCGGAAAGGCATCGCTCTCGCGCAACTGGCGCAGGGCGATATATTGCGCGGTCCAATCGCCGATTCCCGGCAATTGCAACAGGCGCTCCACCCCCTGTTGCAGGCTGGCCCTGGGTTCGAACAGGAGTGGATCGTCGAGCAAGGCCTGGGCCACGGCAGACAGCGTGCGTGCCCGGCTGCGGGGCATTCCCAGGTCGGCCAGGTTGGCAGTGGACAGCACCTGGGGAGTGGGAAACAGGTGGGTCAAACCGGGCCACTGCGGGTCGGGACTGGCCAGCAACCGGCCATGCACCGCCACCAGCTTGCCCGCCAGGCGGATCGCGCCCTGCACGGTGATCTGCTGGCCCAGCACGGCGCGAATGGCCAGCTCGAAACCGTCCCAGGCCCCGGGTACTCGCAGGCCCGGGCGTGCCGCCAGCAACGGTGCGAGCAGCGGATCACGGGCCAGATGGCGGTTGATCAGGGGCAGGTCCGCGTCCAGATCGAATTGCCGGCGCAAGCGCGCCAGCACCTGGGGCAGCACGGCCTGCTCGGCCCCCTGCAACTGCACCTGCAAATGGCCTGCAGGCCCCGGGCAGACACTCAAGATGCCTTGCCCGCCCACCAGCGCGAAGGTGCGGGCATAAGTATCGCCCTGCACCAACTCCAGGCCTTCGATGGCGCGGGCCCTGAGAAAGCCCAGCATCGCCGGCCAGTCGTAGGCGCCCTGGTAGGGCAGGTGATGAATCACAGCGCCAGCAGACCGCTGTACAAGCCATAGGCCGCCAATGAGGCGCCGATGACCACGGCCGCGAAGATCAGTTTTTCCAGCGGGGTGAACAACGGCTCGCCCTGCTCATGCTTGGCCTTGGCGAACAGGATCACCCCCGGCGCATACAACAAGGCCGACAGCAGCAGGTACTTCAAGCCGCCGGCGTACAGCAGCCAGATGGCGTAGCTCAGGGCCACGGTGGCGATGAACAGGTCCTTCTTGCGTTCCCGGGAGGCCTGCTCGTAGGTTTCCCCGCGACCGCTGAGCAGCACCGCATAGGCCGCCGACCACAGGTAGGGCACCAGGATCATCGACGACGCCAGGTAGATCAGGCTGGTGTAGGTGCCGGCGGAGAACAGGGTGATCAGCAGAAAGATCTGGATCATCACGTTGGTCAGCCACAAGGCATTGACCGGCACATGGTTGGCGTTTTCCTTCTTCAGGAAAGCCGGCATGGTCCGGTCCCGGGCGGTGGCGTAGAGGATCTCGGCGCACAGCAAGGCCCAGGACAGCAAGGCCCCCAGCAGGGAAACCGCCAGGCCGATGCTGATCAGCAAGGCGCCCCAGGGGCCGACGATATGCTCCAGCACTGCCGCCAGGGAAGGGTTCTGCAATTGCGCCAGCTCCGGCTGGCTCATGATCCCCAACGACAGCACGTTGACCAGTACCAGCAGCGCCAGCACCCCGAGAAAACCGATCACCGTGGCCCGCCCGACATCGGCGCGCTTCTGCGCCCGGGCCGAATACACGCTGGCGCCCTCGATACCGATGAACACGAACACCGTCACCAGCATCATGTTGCGCACCTGGTCCATCACCCCGCCGAAGTTCGGGTTGCTGCGGCCCCAGATATCCCGGGTGAAGATATCCGCCTTGAATGCCACGGCAGCGATGACGATGAACATCACCAGCGGCACGATCTTCGCCACCGTGGTCAGCTGGTTGATGAACGCCGCCTCCTTGATCCCCCGCAACACCAGGAAATGCACGGCCCACAGCAGGACCGAGGCACAGCCGATGGCCACCGGGGTATTGCCCTGGCCGAACACCGGAAAGAAATAGCCCAGGGTGCTGAACAGCAGGACGAAGTAGCCGACGTTGCCCAGCCAGGCACTGATCCAGTAACCCCAGGCGGAAGAGAAGCCCATGTAGTCGCCGAACCCGGCCTTGGCATAGGCGTAGACCCCGGAATCGAGCTCCGGCTTGCGGTTGGCCAGGGTCTGGAAGACGAAGGCCAGGGTCAGCATCCCCACCGCGGTGATGGCCCAGCCGATCAGCACCGCTCCGGCATCGGCCCGGGCCGCCATATTCTGCGGCAGCGAGAAGATCCCGCCGCCAATCATGGAACCCACCACCAGGGCGATCAATGCACCGAGTTGCAGCTTCTGCGCCGGTTGTGACATCCCTACCTCTGCTTCAGTGAGTCGATCTGGCGATTAAAGCTACACGCTATTAAATAACTTCTACAAATTTGCGTCTAACAGTAACAGTCAATTATTTATCCTTTAAGCAACGGGCCTCTGTACACCCCGTAGAAGGCCCTGAATAACCGACTGTTTTGTTATGTATATGCACTAAGTGCCATCACTACCAAGTGATTAATCAATGCCGCTGAAAGATTTGCACATTCCCCAAAAGGGTCTAGTTTCAAACGTCGTCGGCAATGAGAACCGCTACTGATAAGGAGATCGAAACCTGTCTGGAATGGCCCTCTCCGGACAGCATTCTACCCCCCGCAACAAATCTTAAGTCATTCATTCACAACGGAATGCAGTAATGAACTGATCTGAGTCAGCTGTTCGGATTGCAAGCAGATTTACTCTGACGTCTCTCTTCTCCTGCATTGGAGTCATGCAATGTCTGAATCCCCCGGTAAACTAAGACTGGGCGCCTTAGTCGCCCTGGTAGTGGGTTCCATGATTGGCGGCGGGATCTTCTCCTTACCGCAAAACATGGCCGCCAGCGCCGATGTTGGTGCTGTTCTTATTGGTTGGGCAATTACCGCTGTCGGCATGTTGACCCTGGCCTTCGTCTTCCAAACTCTAGCCAATCGCAAACCTGACCTGGATGGCGGCGTCTACGCCTACGCCAAGGCCGGGTTCGGTGACTACATGGGCTTTTCATCGGCCTGGGGTTACTGGATCAGCGCCTGGCTGGGCAACGTCGGCTACTTCGTCCTGCTGTTCAGCACCCTGGGCTATTTCTTCCCGATCTTCGGCGAGGGCAACACCCCCGCGGCCGTGATCGGCGCCTCTGTTTTGCTCTGGGCCGTGCACTTCCTGGTGCTGCGCGGCATCAAGGAGGCGGCCTTCATCAACCTGGTGACCACGGTTGCCAAGGTGGTGCCGCTGCTGCTGTTCGTGCTGATCGCCCTGTTCGCCTTCAAGCTGGATATCTTCACCGCCGACATCTGGGGCGTGAAGAATCCGGACCTGGGCAGCGTGATGAACCAGGTGCGCAACATGATGCTGGTCACCGTGTGGGTGTTCATCGGCATCGAGGGCGCGAGCATCTTCTCGTCCCGGGCGGAGAAACGCTCGGATGTGGGCAAGGCCACCGTCATCGGCTTCATCACCGTGCTGCTGTTCCTGGTGCTGGTGAACGTGCTGTCCCTGGGGATCATGACCCAGCCGGAACTGGCCAAGCTGCAGAACCCGTCCATGGCGGCAGTGCTGGAGCATGTGGTGGGCCACTGGGGCGCGGTACTGATCAGCGTCGGCCTGATCATCTCGCTGCTGGGGGCGCTGCTGTCCTGGGTGCTGCTGTGCGCGGAAATCATGTTTTCCGCCGCCAAGGACCACACCATGCCGGAGTTCCTGCGCCGCGAGAACGCCAACCACGTACCAGCCAACGCCCTGTGGCTGACCAATGCCATGGTGCAGATCTTCCTGGTCATCACCCTGTTCTCGGCCAGTACCTACCTGTCGCTGATCTACCTCGCCACCTCGATGATCCTGGTGCCCTACCTGTGGTCGGCGGCCTACGCAGTACTGCTGGCGGTGCGCGGCGAAAGCTATGAACAGGCCCTGGCCGAACGCAAGAAGGACCTGGTCATCGGCAGCATCGCCCTGCTCTATGCGATCTGGCTGCTGTATGCCGGCGGGGTCAAGTACCTGCTGCTCTCGGCCCTGCTCTACGCCCCCGGCGTGGTGCTGTTCGCCAAGGCCAAGATGGAACTGCACAAACCGATTTTCACCAACGTAGAGAAGCTGATTTTTGCCGCAGTGGTCATAGGCGCCCTGGTGGCGGCCTACGGACTCTACGACGGCTTCCTGACCCTATAGCTCTAGCAACACCCCCGATTGTTTTGTCTCTGGAGGATCACAGTAATGACCACGGAAAAAGTTAAGTACGGCGTACATTCCGAAGCCGGCAAACTGCGCAAAGTCATGGTTTGTTCCCCAGGCCTGGCCCATCAGCGGCTGACCCCGAACAACTGCGATGAACTGCTGTTCGATGATGTGCTGTGGGTGGCCCAGGCCAAACGCGACCACTTCGACTTCGTCACCAAGATGCGTGAGCGGGATATCGATGTGCTGGAAATGCACAACCTGCTGACCGATATTGTCGCCATGCCCGAAGCCCTGGACTGGATTCTGGAACGCAAGATCACCGCCAACCAGGTCGGCCTGGGCCTGGTCAACGAAGTCGGTTCGTGGCTGCGCAGCCTGGAGCCGCGCAAGGTCGCCGAGTACCTGATCGGCGGTGTATCGGCCGATGACCTGCCCACCAGCTTCGGTGGCAAGACCATCGAGATGTTCCGCGACTTCCTCGGCCACTCCAGCTTCATCCTGCCGCCGCTGCCCAACACCCAGTTCACCCGCGACACCACCTGCTGGATCTACGGCGGCGTGACCCTGAACCCGATGTACTGGCCGGCGCGACGTCAGGAAACCCTGTTGACCACCGCCATCTACAAGTTCCACCCCGAGTTCACCAACGCCGACTTCCAGATCTGGTACGGCGACCCGGACCAGGAACACGGCAACGCCACCTTGGAAGGCGGCGACGTGATGCCGATCGGCAACGGCGTGGTCCTGATCGGCATGGGCGAGCGCTCCTCGCGTCAGGCCATCGGCCAACTGGCGCTGAACCTGTTCAAGCACAAGGCCGTGGAGCGCGTGATCGTCGCCGGCCTGCCGAAATCCCGCGCGGCGATGCACCTGGACACCGTGTTCAGCTTCTGCGACCGCGACCTGGTCACGGTCTTCCCGGAAGTGGTGAGCCAGATCGTCGCCTTCAGCCTGCGCCCTGATGAAAGCAAGCCCGGCGGCATCGATGTGCGTCGCGAAGAGACCAGCTTCCTCGACACCGTGGCCAAGGCCCTGAACCTCAAGGCCCTGCGCGTGGTGGAAACTGGTGGCAACGCCTTCGCCGCCGAGCGCGAGCAATGGGACGACGGCAACAACGTGGTGGCCGTGGAGCCCGGCGTGGTCATCGGCTACGACCGCAACACCTACACCAACACCCTGCTGCGCAAGGCCGGGGTCGAGGTCATCACCATCAGCGCCGGCGAACTGGGCCGGGGCCGTGGCGGCGGCCACTGCATGACCTGCCCGATCATCCGCGACCCGATCGACTACTAAGCGCCCTATCCGACATAACAGCTTGCCGTTGCCCCCACAAAGGGCCTCGGCAAGTGGACGACCGAAATCAAAGGAGATCCATCATGGCTTTCAACATCCACAACCGTAACCTGCTGAGCCTGGAACACCACACCCCACGTGAGCTGCGCTACCTGCTGGACCTGTCCCGCGACCTCAAGCGCGCCAAGTACACCGGCACCGAGCAGCAGCACCTCAAGGGCAACAACATCGCCCTGATCTTCGAAAAGACCTCGACCCGTACCCGTTGCGCCTTCGAAGTGGCGGCCTATGACCAGGGCGCCAACGTCACCTACATCGACCCCAACTCCTCGCAGATCGGCCACAAGGAAAGCATGAAGGACACCGCCCGAGTGCTGGGGCGCATGTACGACGCCATCGAGTACCGCGGCTTCAAGCAGGAAATCGTCGAAGAACTGGCGAAATTCGCCGGGGTTCCGGTGTTCAACGGCCTGACCGATGAATACCACCCGACCCAGATGATCGCCGACGTGCTGACCATGCGTGAGCACGCCGACAAGCCGATCCACGAGATCAGCTACGCCTACCTGGGCGATGCGCGCAACAACATGGGCAACTCGCTGCTGCTGGTGGGCGCCAAGCTCGGCATGGACGTGCGCATCTGCGCGCCCAAGGCCCTGTGGCCCCATGACGACCTGGTGCAGCGCTGCAAGCAATACGCAGAGGAAAGCGGTGCCCGCCTCACCCTCACCGAGGATCCGAAAGCCGCGGTCAAGGGCGTGGACTTCATTCACACCGACGTCTGGGTCTCCATGGGCGAACCGGTGGAAGCCTGGGCCGAGCGTATCGAGCAACTGCTGCCCTACCAGGTCAACGCCCAGCTGATGAAAGCCACCGGCAACCCACGGACCAAGTTCATGCACTGCCTGCCGGCTTTCCACAACAGCGATACCAAGGTCGGCAAGCAGATCGCCGAGCAGTATCCGCACCTGGCCAACGGCATTGAAGTGACCGACGACGTGTTCGAGTCGCCCGCCTGCATCGCCTTCGAGCAAGCGGAAAACCGCATGCACACCATCAAGGCGATCCTGGTTTCGACCCTGGCCGACCTGTAATCCCCCTCCAGCACCGGCGCTGCCCAGGCGGCGCCGGCACCGGACTCTAGAAGGACTGCATTATGCGTATCGTCGTTGCACTGGGCGGTAACGCCCTGCTCCGCCGTGGTGAACCCATGACCGCGGACAACCAACGCGCCAACATCCGCATCGCCACCGAACAGATCGCCAAGATCCACCCCGGCAACCAACTGGTGATTGCCCACGGCAATGGCCCGCAGGTCGGCCTGCTGTCGTTGCAAGCAGCGGCCTACACCCAGGTTTCGCCCTACCCGCTGGACGTACTCGGCGCCGAGACCGAAGGCATGATCGGCTACATCATCGAACAGGAACTGGGCAACCTGCTGGACTTCGAGGTGCCGTTCGCCACCTTGCTGACCCAGGTGGAAGTGGACGCCAAGGACCCGGCATTCAAGAACCCGACCAAGCCCATCGGCCCGGTCTACAGCAAGGAAGAAGCCGAGAAGCTGGCCAAGGAAAAAGGCTGGGCCATCGCCCCGGATGGCGACAAGTACCGCCGGGTAGTGGCCAGCCCGAAACCCAAGCGCATTTTCGAGATCCGTCCGATCAAGTGGCTGCTGGAAAAAAGCAGCATCGTGATCTGCGCCGGCGGTGGCGGCATCCCCACCATGTACGGCGAGGATGGCAAGCTCAAGGGCATCGAGGCCGTGATCGACAAGGACCTGTGCTCGGCGCTGCTGGCCGAGCAACTGGAAGCCGACCTGCTGGTGATCGCCACCGACGTCAACGCGGCATTCATCGACTTCGGCAAACCGACCCAGAAGGCCATCGGCCAGGCCCACCCGGACGAAATCGAGAAGCTGGGCTTTGCCGCCGGCTCCATGGGGCCGAAGGTCCAGGCTGCCTGCGAATTTGCCCGGCACACTGGCAAAACCGCAGTGATCGGTTCACTCTCGGACATCGAAGCGATCGTCCAGGGCAAGGCCGGCACCCGCATCAGCACCGCGCAACCTGGCATCAGTTACCTGTAAGACGCTTGTAGTGAAAACTCTGGGCAGGCCCGGCGCCTGCCCTCATTTCAAAGCCCTGGAGGAGAGAAGCCTATGGCCATGTTTGAGCCCGGTCACCTGCATATCGAGCGCCATGCGCTGAACAAGGACGACTTCAGCTACAACCTGTGCATTGACTACGAAGTGGCCCACGACCCCAAGGAGGGCAAGGGCATGCTGTTCACCCTGCACGGCACCATCGAAGACAAGTCCCTGAAGGAGCAGTTCTTCCTGGCCAAGGACCTGGCTTTCGACTTCGCCCGCCACGCCACTCGCCTCGCCCAGCAGCACGGCCTGCCCAAGAGCGCCAGCATTGCCTCAATGCACAAGTACTACGACGAAATGTTCGAGGACGTACGCAAGCAACTGGACGTCAAGCCCGGCGACCCGGTGAAACCCGAGCACCTTGCATAACCCCCGATCCCCTACTGGGGCCGATTTGCCGGCGAACTGACCACGGCCCTGCATCACTGCCCGGCCCGCCTTCGCCGGCTAGCCGGCTCTTGCGGCATGCGTGACGATTTCGACTAAGCCCCTGCCCCAAGGCATACTGGCCACCCTCCGCTTTGCAGAACCGTCAGTCACCCCATGCGTATCCACGTCAGCTTCATCGACCGCGTCGGCATCACCCAGGAAGTCCTGGCCCTGTTGGGCGGGCGCAACCTCAACCTGGATGCGGTGGAAATGGTGCCGCCCAACGTCTATATCGATGCCCCGACCTTGAGCCCCCAGGTGCTGGAAGAACTGCGCGATGCGCTGTTCAACGTACGAGGCGTGCAGGCGGTGACGGTGGTGGACATCCTTCCCGGGCAACGCCGGCACCTGCAACTGGACGCCCTGCTGGCGGCCATGACCGATCCGGTGCTGGCCCTGGACAGTGCCGGCAAAGTGCTGCTGGCCAACCCGGCGCTGATCGCCCTGTATGGTCGCGAACCGGCCGGGGAAAGCGTCGCCGAGCTGTTTGCCGACCCCGCACTGCTGGAGGCCCTGCTGGAAAACGGCTTTCGCCTGCCGCTGCGGGAAATCACCGTCAATGGCCAGACCCTGCTGCTGGACGCCACTCCCATTACCGACGCCGGTGCCCTGCTGACCCTGTACCCGCCCAACCGCATCGGTGAACGGCTCTCGGCCCTGCATCACGACCACGCCGAAGGCTTCGATGCCCTGCTCGGCGAATCACCGGCGATCCGCACCCTCAAGGCACGGGCGCAGCGGGTTGCAGCGCTGGACGCACCACTATTGATCCAGGGTGAAACCGGCACCGGCAAGGAACTGGTGGCCCGCGCCTGCCACGCCATCAGCGCCCGCCACGGCGCGCCGTTCCTGGCCCTGAACTGCGCGGCACTGCCGGAAAACCTGGCCGAGAGCGAGCTGTTCGGCTATGCCCCCGGCGCCTTTACCGGCGCCCAGCGCGGCGGCAAGCCGGGGCTGATGGAGCTGGCCAACCAGGGCACGGTGTTCCTCGATGAAATCGGCGAGATGTCGCCCTACCTGCAGGCCAAGCTCCTGCGCTTTCTCAATGACGGCAGCTTTCGCCGGGTCGGTGGCGATCGCGAGATCAAGGTCAACGTGCGCATCCTCAGCGCCACCCATCGTGACCTGGAGAAAATGGTCAACGAAGGCACCTTCCGCGAAGACCTGTTCTATCGCCTCAACGTGCTGAACGTGGAAGTGCCACCGCTGCGCGAACGCGGCCAGGACATCCTGCTGCTGGCCCGCTACTTCATGCAGCAGGCCTGCGCGCAGATCCAGCGGCCGGTGTGCCGGCTGACACCGGGGACCTACCCGGCGCTGCTGGGCAACCGCTGGCCGGGCAACGTGCGGCAATTGCAGAACGTGATCTTCCGTGCGGCGGCGATCTGCGAGAGCAACCTGGTGGACATCGGTGACCTGGACATTGCCGGCACCTCGGTCGCCCGCCAGAACGATGCTGAAGTGGCCAGCCTGGAACAGGCCGTGGAAGCCTTCGAGAAGGAGCTGCTGGAAAACCTCTACGTCAGTTACCCCTCGACCCGGCAACTGGCAAACCGCTTGCAGACCTCCCATACCGCGATTGCCCACCGCCTGCGCAAATACGGCATTCCCAGCAAGGCCTGAGCTTGCGCCTGCCGCTCTGAAAGCGACCTCCATCTGTACTGAAAGCGCTACAGTGGAACGATTTCGCTACAAAGCCTTGCAATCGCAGCCGTGCAAGGCTTTGATCCTCAAAGCCTTTTTTCCGCACCCCGTGCTGTAGCGTTTTCGCTACGGCCGTGAAATTCCATTCTCTACAAAAAACACTCAACCCCTTGATTTACAACGGCCAAATAAATATTGGCCGTGTTCTTGCTATGGACATTGCCATTCGGCTCGGCGCTGTCCGAGCATTCAATCGCGTCCACCAGACGAGTCTGGCCCTGAGGAGTTTCCATGAGCGAGTTGCGTTTTACTGAAGATCACGAATGGCTGCGTACCGAAGCGGATGGCAGTGTCACCGTCGGCATTACGGCTTTCGCCCAGAACGCCCTGGGTGATGTGGTGTTTGTGCAACTGCCGGAGCTGCAGGGCTACGACAAGGGCGCCGAAGCCGCCACCGTGGAATCGGTGAAAGCCGCCAGCGGCGTGTACATGCCCCTGGACGGTGAAGTGGTCGCCACCAACCCGGCCCTGGAAGACAGCCCGGAACTGGTCAACGAAGACCCGCTGGGCGAAGGCTGGTTCTTCCGCTTCATCCCTGCCGATGCCGCTGCCGTTGGCCAATTGCTGGATCAGGACACCTACGACCGCCTGATCAAAGCCAGCGCCGAAGCCTGAGGAGCCGCCATGACCGTCAACCTGAGCACCGCCAACGAATTCATCGCGCGCCACATCGGCCCGCGCCAGGGCGATGAGCAAGCCATGCTCAATAGCCTCGGCTTCGACTCCCTGGAAGCCCTGAGCGCCAGCGTGATTCCCGAGAGCATCAAGGGCACCAGCGTGCTGGAGCTGGGCCAGGGCCTGAGCGAAGCCCAGGCCCTGGCCTCGATCAAGGCCATCGCCGCCAGGAACCAGCTGTTCAAGACCTATATCGGCCAGGGCTACTACAACTGCCATACGCCGTCGCCGATCCTGCGCAACCTCCTGGAAAACCCCGCCTGGTACACCGCCTACACCCCGTACCAGCCGGAAATCTCCCAGGGTCGCCTGGAAGCCCTGCTGAATTTCCAGACCCTGATCAGCGACCTGAGCGGCCTGCCGATCGCCAACGCCTCGCTGCTGGACGAAGGCACCGCCGCCGCCGAAGCCATGACCTTCTGCAAGCGCCTGAGCAAGAACAAGGGCAGCCACGCCTTCTTCGCCTCGCAGCATTGCCACCCACAGACCCTCGATGTGCTGCGCACCCGTGCCGAGCCCCTGGGGATCAACGTGGTGGTGGGCGATGAGCGCAAGCTGACCGACGTCAGCCCATTCTTCGGTGCCCTGCTGCAATACCCGGCAAGCAACGGTGACCTGTTCGACTACCGCGAGCTGACCGAGCGTTTCCACGCTGCCAACGCCCTGGTTGCCGTGGCCGCCGACCTGCTGGCCCTGACCCTGCTGACCCCGCCCGGGGAATTCGGCGCCGACGTGGCCATCGGCAGTGCCCAGCGCTTCGGCGTCCCCCTGGGCTTTGGTGGCCCGCATGCGGCCTACTTCGCCACCCGCGATGCCTTCAAGCGCGACATGCCCGGCCGCCTGGTGGGCGTCTCGGTGGACCGTTTCGGCAAGCCGGCCCTGCGCCTGGCCATGCAGACCCGCGAGCAGCATATCCGCCGCGAGAAGGCCACCAGCAACATCTGCACCGCTCAGGTGCTGCTGGCCAACATCGCCAGCATGTATGCCGTGTACCACGGTCCCAAGGGCCTGACCCAGATCGCCCAGCGCATTCACCAACTGACCGCGATCCTGGCCAAGGGCCTGGTCCAGCTGGGCTTGACCGTGGAGCAGGAAAGCTTCTTCGATACCCTGAGCCTGCACACCGCTGGCCGCACCGCTGCGCTGCACGACAAGGCTCGCGCCCAGGGCATCAACCTGCGGGTGATAGACCCCGAGCGCCTGGGCCTGTCCCTGGATGAAACCACCACTCAAGCCGACGTTGAAACCCTGTGGAGCCTGCTGGCCGACGGCAAGCCCGCGCCGGACTTCGCGGCACTCGCGGCGGCGGTCACCAGCGCCATCCCCGCTGCCCTGGTCCGCCAGTCGGCGATCCTCAGCCACCCGGTGTTCAACCGCTATCACTCGGAAACCGAGCTGATGCGCTACCTGCGCAAGCTGGCGGACAAGGACCTGGCCCTGGATCGCACCATGATCCCGCTGGGCTCCTGCACCATGAAGCTCAACGCCGCCAGCGAAATGATCCCCATCACCTGGGCCGAGTTCGGCGCGCTGCACCCCTTCGCTCCCGCCGAGCAAAGCGCCGGCTACCAGCAACTGACCACCGAACTTGAAGCGATGCTGTGCGCTGCCACCGGCTACGACGCGGTGTCGCTGCAGCCCAACGCCGGCTCCCAGGGCGAGTACGCCGGCCTGCTGGCCATTCGTGCCTATCACCAGAGCCGTGGCGACGAGCGCCGCGATATCTGCCTGATTCCCTCCTCGGCCCACGGCACCAACCCGGCCACCGCCAACATGGCCGGCATGCGCGTGGTGGTCACCGCCTGCGACGCCCGCGGCAACGTCGACATCGAGGACCTGCGGGCCAAGGCCATCGAGCACCGCGAGCACCTCGCCGCGCTGATGATCACCTACCCGTCGACCCACGGCGTGTTCGAAGAAGGCATCCGCGAAATCTGCGGCATCATTCACGACAACGGCGGCCAGGTGTACATCGACGGCGCCAACATGAACGCCATGGTCGGTCTCTGCGCGCCGGGCAAGTTCGGTGGCGACGTGTCCCACCTGAACCTGCACAAGACCTTCTGCATTCCCCATGGCGGTGGCGGCCCGGGCGTCGGCCCGATCGGCGTCAAGTCGCACCTGGCACCCTTCCTGCCCGGCCATGCCGCGCTGGAAAACAAGAAAGGCGCGGTCTGTGCCGCTCCGTTCGGCAGCGCCAGCATCCTGCCGATCACCTGGATGTATATCAGCATGATGGGCGGCGCCGGCCTCAAGCGCGCCTCGCAGTTGGCGATCCTCAATGCCAACTACATTTCGCGCCGCCTGGAAGAGCACTACCCGGTGCTCTACACCGGCAGCAACGGCCTGGTGGCCCACGAATGCATCCTCGACCTGCGTCCTTTGAAAGACAGCAGCGGCATCAGCGTGGACGACGTGGCCAAGCGCCTGATCGATTTTGGCTTCCACGCGCCGACCATGTCCTTCCCGGTGGCCGGCACCCTGATGATCGAGCCCACCGAAAGCGAATCCAAGGAAGAACTGGACCGCTTCTGCGACGCCATGATCCGCATCCGCGAAGAAATCCGCGCAGTGGAAAACGGCGCCCTGGACAAGGACGACAACCCGCTGAAGAACGCTCCGCACACCGCGGCCGAACTGGTGGGCGAGTGGTCCCATCCATACAGCCGTGAACAGGCGGTGTACCCAGTGGCATCCCTGGTGGAAGGCAAGTACTGGCCGCCGGTTGGCCGGGTCGACAACGTGTTCGGCGACCGCAATCTGGTGTGCGCCTGCCCTTCGATCGAGAGCTACCAGGACGCGTAAGCCGTCCATCACTGGAGAGCCGTGCCCCTGCAGATACCGCGTATACCTGTAGGAGCCGGCTCGCCGGCGATGAGCGAGCCCCATCAATCGGGTCGAACAGCGCGCCTGGATCGCGGGCAAGCCCGCGCCTACAAGTGCCTGCGTGCCGAGCATCACAATAAGAAACCGGAGAACCAACATGTCCCTGAGCGTGTTCGACCTGTTCAAGATTGGCATCGGCCCCTCCAGCTCCCACACCGTCGGCCCGATGCGCGCCGCCGCGCGCTTTGTCGAAGGCCTGCGCCGTGAAGACCTGCTGAAGGCCACCACCTGCGTCAAGGTCGAGCTGTACGGCTCGCTGGGCGCCACCGGTAAAGGCCACGGCAGCGACAAAGCGGTGCTGCTGGGCCTGGAAGGCGAGCACCCGGACACCGTGAATACCGAAAACATCGCCGCGCGCCTGCAGGAAATACGCAGCAGCGCGCGCCTCAACCTGCTCGGCGAACACAGCATTGCGTTCAACGAGAAAGAACACCTGGCCATGATCCGCAAGCCCCTGGCCTATCACCCCAATGGCATGATCTTTCGTGCCTTCGACAGCGCCGGTTTGCAGATCCGCAGCCGCGAGTACTACTCCGTGGGCGGTGGTTTCGTCGTGGATGAAGATGCCGCCGGGGCCGATCGCATCGTTGAAGACACCACCCGCCTGACCTTCCCTTTCCGCAATGCCAAGGAACTGCTGCAACATTGCGCTACCTATGGCCTGTCCATCAGCCAGGTGATGCTGACCAATGAAAGTGCCTGGCGTCCGGAAGCTGAAACCCGCGCCGGCCTGCTGAAGATCTGGCAGGTGATGCAGGACTGCGTGGATGCCGGCTGCCGCAACGAAGGCATCCTGCCCGGCGGGCTCAAGGTCAAGCGCCGTGCCGCGGCCCTGCACCGCCAGTTGTGCAAGCACCCGGAAGCGGCGCTGCGCGATGCCCTGTCGGTGCTGGACTGGGTCAACCTCTATGCCCTGGCGGTGAATGAAGAAAACGCCAATGGCGGACGGGTGGTCACCGCCCCCACCAATGGCGCGGCCGGAATCATTCCGGCGGTGCTGCACTACTACATGCGCTTCATTCCCGGTGCCAACGAGGACGGGGTGGTGCGTTTTCTCCTCACCGCCGCAGCCATCGGCATCCTCTACAAGGAAAACGCCTCGATCTCCGGCGCCGAAGTCGGCTGCCAGGGTGAAGTGGGCGTGGCCTGCTCGATGGCGGCCGGGGCCTTGTGCGAGGTCCTCGGCGGTAGCGTGCAGCAAGTGGAGAACGCCGCGGAAATCGGCATGGAACACAACCTGGGGCTGACCTGTGACCCCATTGGCGGGTTGGTGCAGGTGCCCTGCATCGAGCGCAACGCCATGGGCTCGGTCAAGGCCATCAATGCGGTGCGCATGGCCCTGCGTGGCGACGGGCAGCACTTCGTCTCCCTCGACAAGGTCATCCGCACCATGCGCCAGACCGGCGCCGACATGAAAAGCAAATACAAGGAAACCGCCCGTGGCGGTCTGGCCGTGAACATTATCGAGTGCTGATACGCAGCCTGTATCCGCACGTTTTTTTCAGGAGTTGCCCATGTCCACCGAAACACTGTTGAAAACCCCGCTGCACAGCCTGCACCTGGAACTCGGCGCCCGCATGGTGCCGTTCGCCGGCTACGACATGCCGGTGCAGTACCCGCTGGGAGTGATGAAGGAGCACCAGCACACCCGTGAACAGGCCGGGCTGTTCGATGTGTCCCACATGGGGCAGATCCTGCTGCGCGGCGCCAATGCCGCCCAGGCCCTGGAGACCCTGGTGCCGGTGGATATCATCGACTTGCCGGTGGGCATGCAGCGCTACGCCATGTTCACCAACGAACAGGGCGGCATCCTCGATGACCTGATGGTGGCCAACCTGGGGGACGAACAGCTGTTCCTGGTGGTCAACGCCGCCTGCAAGGACCAGGACCTGGCCCACCTGCGCCGCCACCTGGGCGAGCAATGCGACATTCAACCGCTGTTCGAGGAACGGGCCCTGCTGGCCCTGCAAGGCCCGGCGGCGGTCACGGTGCTGGCGCGCCTGGCGCCGGAGGTGGCGCAGATGACCTTCATGCAGTTCAAGCCGGTGACCCTGCTGGGCGTGGACTGCTTTGTCAGCCGTTCAGGCTACACCGGCGAAGACGGTTTCGAAATCTCGGTGCCGGCGGCCCAGGCGGGAAAACTCGCCCGTGCCCTGCTGGCCGAGCCGGAAGTAGCGGCCATCGGCCTCGGAGCCCGCGACTCCCTGCGCCTGGAAGCCGGCCTGTGTCTCTATGGCCATGACATGAACAGCGACACCACGCCGATCCAGGCCAGCCTGCTGTGGGCCATCTCCAAGGCACGTCGTGCCGATGGCGCCCGCGCCGGCGGCTTCCCCGGTGCCGAGGTGATCTTTGCCCAACAGCAAGGTGGTGTCAGCCGCAAACGCGTCGGCCTGCTGCCCCAGGAACGCACACCGGTACGTGAAGGTGCAGAGATCGTCGACGCCGAAGGCAAGGTTATCGGCAGCGTGTGCAGCGGCGGTTTTGGTCCGACCCTGGGCGGCCCCTTGGCCATGGGCTACCTCGACATAGAGCACTGCGCACTCGATACGCCAGTTTCAGCAATAGTTCGTGGGAAAAAGGTGCCAATGCTTGTAAGCAAAATGCCATTCGTACCACAACGCTACTACCGCGGCTGAGGGACTGTTTCTATAAGTAACGCGGTTGCGTTAAAAGTGCACTAATCTGTAACGCAACCGCCATAAAACAGTGCATATTTTCGATACTGAACTTCACTTATAACGCCCGAAAACAATTGAACAACTCTATCGAATAAGCCCCGCACGCTAGTTCCGCCAAACCTCGGTAAGCTGAGTAAAACCGGGGCTTCGCGGGGCTTGTTTTTTCTCCCATAGTTGGCGTAGAGTTTCCCCACTGTGTTTGCATGGGTCGCTTGGAATCGTGACCTGGGCAGTAGCTAACAAGTTTGCTACAACCCGTTCGACGTCTCTTACTTTCCTGCAACCCAGCCCAGTACTCTTTCATGAGAATGAGACTGTCATTAATTTTTTAGCGTCAAAGGAAATAAGAAATGTCCCAACGTCAGAGCGGTACCGTCAAGTGGTTTAACGACGAGAAAGGTTTTGGTTTTATCACTCCAGAAAGCGGTCCGGATCTGTTCGTACACTTCCGCGCCATTCAGGGCAACGGCTTCAAGAGCCTGAAAGAAGGCCAAAAAGTGACCTTCATCGCTGTGCAAGGCCAGAAAGGCATGCAGGCTGACGAAGTACAAGCAGAAGCTTAATCGTCTGTAACGAAAAAGCCCCTGATGCTGACATCAGGGGCTTTTTTGTGCGCGCAATTCCGTAAAATGGCTTCTTTTTTCAGTCGAGAGCCTGTCATGTCGAAACATCTGCTAAGCCCCCAAGGCGAATTCCCCGCCGCCGGTCTGGGTCGTCGCCTGGCAGCGATGTTCTATGATTTCCTGCTGTGCGTTGCCCTGCTGATTGTCACGGGCGGCGTCTACAAGCTGATCCAGATGCAGATCATCGGCGAGGCGCGGATGCGTACCCTGACCGAATCCGGCGCCCTGGACGGTGACCCGTTGTACTCCACGGTGCTGCTGTTCGTACTGTTCGGTTTCTTCGCCAAGTTCTGGACCCATTCCGGCCAGACCCTGGGCATGCAGGTCTGGGGTATCCGGGTGCAGAACGCCGACGGCAGCCGTATCAGCCTATGGCAGGCGCTGTTGCGCTTCATGGTGTCGATCGCGTCCTGGCTGTGTGTCGGCCTGGGCTTCTTCTGGGTGCTGGTGGACAAGCAGAAACGCAGCTGGCACGACATCTACTCCAACAGCCAGCTGGTGCGCATTCCCAAGCAGAAGAAGTAAGCCCGCCGCCTACAAAAACGCCCCGACAGATCGGGGCGTTTTTTTAAGCGAGCAGAAGTACCGATCAGGCGTTGCCCGCCAGTTTCATCCGCGCGGCCTGGGTGAAGTCCAGCATGCGCTTCAGAGGGCGGAGCGCATTGGGGATCAGCGCCGGGTCGACGCTGATCTCGTTGCTGCCATCCTTCAGGCACTGCAGGGTACGCTCCAGGGTATTCATGGCCATCCAAGGGCAATGGGCACAACTGCGGCACGCCGCACCATTGCCGGCCGTCGGCGCCTCGATGAACACCTTGTCCGGGCACAGCTGCTGCATCTTGTAGAAGATGCCGCGGTCGGTGGCGACGATGAAGGTCTTGTTCGGCAGGCGCTGCGCGGCAGCAATCAGCTGACTGGTGGAGCCCACCGCATCGGCCAGTTCGATCACCGAGCTGGGGGACTCCGGGTGCACCAGAATGGCCGCATCCGGATACAGCGCCTTCATGTCTTCCAGCTGCTTGGACTTGAACTCCTCGTGAACGATGCAGGCACCGTCCCAGAGCAGTATGTCGGCACCGGTCTGGCGCTGGATGTAGGTGCCCAGGTGCTTGTCGGGGCCCCAAATGATCTTCTCGCCGTTATCCATCAGGCTTTCAACGATTTCCAGGGCGCAACTGGACGTCACCACCCAGTCAGCACGGGCTTTGACCGCCGCCGACGTGTTGGCATAGACCACCACGGTGCGCTCGGGATGCTGGTCGCAGAAGGCCGAGAACTCCTCCACCGGGCAGCCAAGGTCAAGGGAGCAGGTGGCTTCCAGGGTCGGCATCAACACCCGTTTTTCAGGGTTGAGAATCTTCGCCGTCTCACCCATGAAGCGGACCCCGGCCACCAGCACGGTCTTGGCCGGATGGGCATTGCCGAAGCGGGCCATTTCCAGGGAGTCGGACACGCAACCGCCGGTTTCTTCGGCCAGGGCCTGAATCACCGGATCACAGTAGAAGTGTGCAACCAGCACCGCATCCTGAGCCTTGAGCTCGGCAGCGATGGCGGCACGCAGATGGGCCTCTTGCGCAGCGCTCAAGGGTTTGGGCTGCTTGGCGTCGAGGTGGGCTTGAACCAGAAGGCGTTCAGAAATTTGCGTCATGTTCGCAAGACCTGCAGGCGCTTGAGGCGCGAAAGTCGAGTATACCACCGGCTCCGGACCGCTTAAGGCCCCGCCGGGAGAGTGAGTTCATCAGGTACGGACAACATTGGAGCCGCGCAAGGCTACAGAATATCCAGGGTATTCAAAAGCCTATTCTGCCCAACAGCCGCGCCCTACCCTGCCGGCGGCGCCTGCACCCGGGCAAAAGCCACCGTCACACACAACCCGCGTTTGGCCCGTTGGTCGGAGTAATCCAGCCAGACCCGGCCGGCATGCCGATCGGCAATGGCCTTGACGATGGCCAGCCCCAGCCCGGAGCCCACTTCATCGCTGCCCAGCCCGCGATGGAAAGGGTCGAACACGCGCTCGCGCTCAGCCAAGGCAATACCCGGCCCCGAGTCGCTGACCTGCAGCAGGATCTCGTCCTGCACCTGGGCCACCGACAGGTCTACCCGCCCACCTTGCGGGCTATAGCGGATGGCGTTGTCCACCAGGTTCTTCACCAGGGTCAACAGGTCCTCCTGGCTGATCAGCACTTGCCTGTCCGGCCCACCTTCCAGGCCGATATCGATCGCCTTGTCCTCCGCCAGGGGCAGCAGGTCCTCCAGCACCCGGCGGTACACCCCGTGCACCGAGACCGGCTCAACTCGGCCATTGATGGCCGATTGTGCAGACGCCAGCCCGAGCAATTGATCGATCAGCTTCCTGCCGCGCTCGATCCCCCGGCGCAACAGTTGCAGGCGCTCCCGAGCCAGGCTGGGCATCTCCACCGATGCCAGGCGCTCGGCTTGCAGGGACAAGGCCGTCAGCGGCGAGCGCAATTCATGGGCGGCATCCGCCACGAAACGCCGCTGCGTCGTCATGGACTGAGTCACCCGCAGCAACAGGCGATTGATGGCCCGCACGAAAGGCCGCACCTCGGTCGGCAGATGGCGCTCGTCGATCGGGTGCAACTCCTGCTCGTCACGCAGATCGATCTCGGCCGCCAACTGCTCGATGGGACGAAACAGTTTGCGCACCAGATCGGCAATCACCAGCAACAGCACGGGAAACAGGATCAGGAAGGGCAACAGTCCACGCCAAGCGCTTTCCCGCGCATCCCTGTCACGAGCGCCGGTTTCCTGGGCCACGGCAATCCGCAGGCCGGCGCTGGTGGTCTTGACCAGCACCCGAAACGGCTCGCCGCCCACCGTCAGGGTCGACAGACCGTCCGCCAGGGTGGTGGGCAGCGGCAGGGGGATATCGGCATCACTGTCCGCCGCCGCCCTGGCGCCATCGGCCAGGTATTGAACGATCACCCTGGATTCCTCGTTATCGTCGGCGACGACCTGCCCCGGCTGCGGGTAGGCCAGGGTCATGTGCTGGCGCTCGAACAGCGCGGCCACCTGGCGCAGGGTGTTGTCCTGCATCTCCAGGGCCTCGTCGAAGGCCGAGACATAAGCAAAGACTCCGGCCAACAGCGCTACGATCAGCACCGCCACTGACAGGGCAATGGACAGCCTGAGCTGGACCGACTCGCTCAGACGTCTTTTGAAACCATCCATCCCATCCCCCTGACGTTCTTGATCACCTGGCTTCCCAACTTGCGGCGCAAGGCATGGATCAGGAACTCCACCGCATTGCTTTCCACCTCCTCGCCCCAGCCGTAGATGCGGTCTTCCAGCTCGCTACGGGAAAGAATCGCCCCCGGGCGGATCAACAGCGCCTGCAACAAGGCGAATTCGCGGTTCGACAGCTGCACCGCAGGCTGCTCGAACGAGCTTGCCTGTTTCGATACCGGGTCCAGCGAGACCACACCATTGCCCAGCAGCGGTGCCGCGCTACCGCCTTTGCGACGCATGACCGCACGCATTCGCGCCAGCAGCTCGGCCATGGCGAAGGGCTTGAGCAGGTAGTCGTCCGCGCCGCCGTCCAGGCCTCGCAGCCGGTCATCGAGGCTGTCACGAGCGGTAATGATCAACAGCGGCACCGGGTTGTTACGGCGGCGAATACTGTCGAGCACCTGCAACCCGTCCTTGCCGGGCAGGCCGAGGTCGAGCAGCACCTGATCGTAATGCTGGCTGTCCAGGGCAGCCAGGGCGGTCACCCCATCGCTGACCCAGTCGGCGGCGTAGCCTGCATCCTTGAGGGCGCCCTGTATCGCCTCGGCGATCATCCCGTCGTCCTCCACCAGCAAGATCCGCATAGTGCCTCCGTAGTGAAACGGGCCCGGCCTGCGCTTGAGCAAGGCCGGGCCCGGGTCGAGTCCCCCCAAGGGTAATCACTCGCCTGCCGGTCTGCTGGAAAAGATGAGGGTCAGGCCTTGCCTTGCAAGCGACTGAACGTTGCCAGCAGATCGTCCATCGCCGACTTGCACTCGGCCTGCTGCGGGGTGCCGGCGCGCAGGGCGTCCAGTGCGCGGTCGATGCCCTTGTCCAACACATGCCAGTCACCGGCGGCACGGGGCTTCAAGCCGGCTTCGGCGGAGTCCCAGGCAACTTCCAGATCCTTGATCCGGCGCTTCGCCCCCGCCAGGTCCTGCTTGTCCACCAAGCCGGCAACATCACGGGCGATGGCCTGGAACTCGGCCAGGTCGCCCAGCCTGGAGGCCGTGGCCGCGGTAGCCTGGGCTGAATCGGCAGTGCCGGGCTTGGGCGTATCGGCAGGCTTGGAACACCCCGCGGCCAGCCCCAGCAGGGCAATCATGGAAAGGGTCGTGGTGTAGCGAATGGCAGAGCGAATAAAGGCCATGATGAGTCCTTGAGTGAGGGTCGGATAATCAGTGGGAAAGGCGCTGACGGTTGTTGACGTTGAGCTGCGCGACGGTCACCAGCAAAAGAATCACGCAGAGGAAGATCGCGCTGGTCCAGGTGGCACCCAGGCCCAGGCCACCGTAGGTCTTGGCTTGTGTCAGCAGGTCACCGAGGGCGGCGCCAAAAGGTCGGGTGAGGATGTAGGCGATCCAGAAGGTCAGCACCGCATTGCCCCCCAGGCGCCAGGCCACCAGGGTCACGGTAATCAGTGCGGCAAAGATCAGCGCTCCCAGGGTAAAGCCGAGCCCCAGTGCCTCGGTGGCCAGGTCCCCGGCGGCGGTTCCCAGGGCGAAGGTGCAGAGCACCGTGGCCCAGTAGAACAGCTCGCGTCGCGGGGTAACGATCTGGCGGATCGACAGATTGTGCTCAACGGCGTACCAGACAGCAAAATTGACCGCCAACAAGCCTGCAAACACTGCGGTGCTGAGGTACAGGCTGATGCCCAGCTGATCGGTGAGCACATCGGTGATCTGGGTCCCGACAATGCTCACCAGGACCACGCTCAGCCAGTAGATCCACGGTGTGTAGGCCCGGCTGCGGAACTGCGCGAACAGCGCCAGCCCCAGCAACAGGGCCATGCCGATGCTGGTCACGCCCTGCCCCAGGCCGGCGTCGACGGCCAGGTAGTCGGCGCAGGTTTCGCCCACGGTGGTGGACATGATCTTGATGATCCAGAAGGACAGCGTCACCTCCGGAACCTTGTTCAGCCAATCGGTCTTGCTCAGCGGCTTCATCGGGTGCCTCTCCATAACGGCGTGTGTATTGGCGCGAGGCAGAGGCTACGAGGGAAAACTTAGCTGGAACTGAGGGCACCCCGAACGGGCCGGCTTCGATCACCAAACAATGCGCTGCAAGGCCCCAGGGTCCAGCAGCCAGGTGAGCACATCAGGGCTATTGATCACCGAGCCATGGTGGCGCTGCTCGTCCCGCCAGTAGCGATTGTCCTGGGTCGGATCGAGCCCCAGGCCCGGGACCAGCCCCTCGGCACTGCGCCCGGCGGACAACAGCACATCCACCGCGCGCCCCTTCAGCGGCACCGCCTGCCATTGGGACAGCAGCAGGATATTGCCGTGCACGCACTCGCGATTGACCAACTGCGCGTCCACCAGGTCATCGACGTAGGCATACTGCGGATCGGCCGCCAAACGCCGGGCAATGGCGTCAGGGGCCAACCCTCGAAGCTCGGCCAGCAGCGGCGGGTCCACCAACAGCAGCGGCCTGGCGGGCGCCGTGCTGCGGGCCACGCAACAGGCCGCCACATAAGCGCCGAAGGAGTAGCCGAGCACCGCGTCCAGGGTCGTCAGCTCATGCTCTTGGGCAATCTGCCGGGCCAGGTCTTCGACACTGGAATAGGGCCAGTAGTCGCTGTAGTTGACCTGCACCAGCGACACCCGCCCCTTGAGTGCCCGGCCCAGGGCGGAAAAACAGATTGGATGGCCGACGAAGTCGGGAAAGCAGATCAGTTTCATTGACGTTGCCCCGCCGCGACAAAGGATTCGAGAAATGCCCTGGCCTGCGGCTCGGGCAGATAGCTGTTGAGCAGCACTTCGCAGCCCAGCGCCGACTTGACCACCGTCAGGTCGAGCAGGGTCTTGGGCCACTCGCTAACCGGGTTGGCAATCCGCGTTTGCAACCACCGGGCGTCACTGGCCGGCAGCTCGACGAAATTGCACAGGAACGCCGGAGCAAGGCCGTACAGGCCCAGGGCCGCGAGTATTTCCTCGTAGCCCAAGGCCGCCCGGGCCAGCTTGGCATTCAGGTAATCCATGCAGGCCTGTGGCTCGCAGCCTTCGGCGAAGCGCCCGGGAGCCAGGGGCACGGGCACCGTGTAACTGGAGAATCCGCTGATCACCGAACGCTCAGCCCAGGCGAACAATAGATTGATGATCGGCGCCTCTATTCCCAAGCCCTCGGCACAGCCCTGGCGAAACGCCTGCAACAGGTGGAACAGACGCTGCGGCGAGGCCAGCTTCATCGGATCCATGGCCAGTGCCGCCCGCAACTGCAGCGCCTGGGCAGTGGCCGCCGGCGCCGGGACATCGGCCAATGGCGCGTACTCCTCGGCCTCTTGCTCCCAGGCCTCGGTGCCGGCATCTGCCAGACGCTCATATTCCTCGGCCTGCATCAGGTTATTGCCGACAAAGGAAAAATCCGCCACCGGCGGCGACTGCACGCCCAGCGCCAACTGTTCCACGCTGCGCAGCAGGCTCAACTGGCCGACATGGTTGCCAAGGATGTGGTGCAACCACAGCCCCAGGTGCAAGGTGCCGTCGATGCGCACCTTGAGCAGGCTGCACAGGTCCTGCTCGAACAGTGACAGCGGCCGCTCAAGGAAATGCTCCACACAGGCCTGCTGGCTGGGAAACTCCGCCACAGGCTCCAGCCACAGGCGCGCCGGCGGCTCGGGGGCCAGATCAAAACAGTACTCGCCCTCGACCCGCGCCACCCGACAGCCCGCCAGTGGATAGCGCTGCTTCAAGCCCTGGGCCAACGCCTGCAGGTCCAGCCCGGCGGCCGGCAATTGCTCGGGCCGGAACAGGTAGAGCACGTTGTTGGCCCGTAGATCCTTGTTGAACAGTTCGGCATACACCATCGACAACTGGCTCTTGTTCAAGCCGATCCAGCGGCTGTCGCCGGCAGCCGGCAACCGCCCGGAACCGCTGCGCAGCGCCTCCCGGGCGTGGCTGGCGGAGGTGGCGCGGACCACGGCAAAACGCCCCAGGTGAGTATGGATCGAAAACCCTGCATGGGCGGCGGGCAAGGACTCCTGCTCCGACTCGATCACGTAGTACTCCTGCGCACCGCTTTCCAGCAGGGACGCCAGGCCGGGTTGGGCCTGTAGCCAGTCCAGCAACTGGCCCAGGGTGGCCATGCGGTAGAACTGCTCCAGGCCCAGGCCTTCCCAGCGCAAGTGACGGTTCACCGTGCCCACCAGCTTGATCGCCGCCAGCGAGTTGCCACCGCTGTCGAAGAAGCTGCGCTGCAGGTCATGAGCCGACACGCCGAAACGCGCGAGAAAACGCCCTGCCGGCGAGTCGTCCGTTTCAGTGGCCGGCTGCCCGAGACACAGGCGCTGCTTGAGCTCAGCAATATCCAGCTTGCCGGAAGAACGCAGGGCAAAGCGCTCAGTCTCGACAAATCGCGACGGAACCATGAACGGCGGTAGGCTTTGCCGGCCATAGTCGGCCAGCGCCCGGGGCTCGACCCCAGGCGCCTTGAGGTACACCAGCAGCAACTGCGCTTCGGTTCCCTGGTCATCCAGCAACACCACACAATCGAGCATTCCCGGGTAACGCTTGAAGGCGGCGGCGACCTCGGTCAGCGACAGGCGCTGGCCACGCAGCTTGATCTGGTCATCGCTGCGACCATGAAAGTGATAGAGCCCCTGGCCATCCCGTGAAACCAGGTCGCCACTGCGGTAGCAACGCAGCGTCCGGCCCTGCCATGGCAGGTCGATGAAGCGCTCCCGGGTCAGCTCGGCATCCCCCAGATACCCCGGGGACAAGCCGCCCCCGGCGATCAGTAGCTCGCCGGGTTCATCCACCTCGCACGGCTGCCCGTCAGGGCGCAGCAGCAACAGGGTGGCATCGTCCACGGCCTGGCCGATGGGAATGTCCCGGGTGCTGTCGAAGCTGCGGGGAATGGCATAGACACAGGTACCCATGGTGTTTTCCGTGGGGCCATAACCGTTGTAGAGAACCAGCTCATCGGCGGCAGCATAGGCCTGGCGGACATGCCCTGCGGACAGGACCTCACCGCCGACCATCAGCCGCTTGACGCCCCGCAGCCAGCCGCGATCGATATCGACGAAGGTGTTGAACAGGGTCGAGGTCAGCCACAGGCTGTCGACCCCGGCCTCGTGGATGTACCGATGCAGGTGTTCCAGGGTCAGGGCGCCGGGAACATGGATATGCAATTCGCCGCCATTGAGCAGCGCGGTCCAGATCTCGAACTGCGAGGCGTCGAAGGTCAGGTTCGAGGCGTACAGCATGCGAAAGCCCGGCTGCAGCGGAAAATGTCGCGGCCGGTAGCAGAACCCCAACACCCCGCGATGGGTACAGGGAATGATCTTCGGCGCGCCGGTGGTACCGCTGGAAAAGTTCACGTACACCGGCTCGGCGCCGCATAGCGGCGGCCAGCACGCAGCCTCGTCCGTGGGCGCGAGCAACTCATCCAGCGCCAGATACCCCGGGCCACCGGCAACCTCCGGCGTGACCCGCCAGCGCACGCCACTGCGTTCACACACCGACTGGTTCCACTGGGGCGGGTTGTTGCGGTCCAGATAGCAGTACGACAGGCCGGCCCGCACCATACCCACCAGCAGCACCAGTTGTTCAATCGAGCGTTCCACCTCCAGGCCCAGGGTGCTGCCAGGCGTCAGGCCCAAGCCCAGCAAGCGGGCCGCCACCTGTGCCGAACGCTGTTCCAGCTCCCGGTAGCTGAGCCGTGCGCCGTTGCAGCTCAGCGCGGTATCCGTGGCATGCCGGGCGAAGACGTCGTTCAGGCACGAAGCAATAGATAGATGAGCCATGCCGTCACACTTCCCTGTGCTTGATCAGGTTGATTCCAGGGGCGAAGAACGCCGCGCCGTTGTAGTGCGCCAACGCCTGCCCCAGGTCCATCTCGACCCGCTGCAAGTGCTCCAGCCAATCCTTGCCGGCCACCAGGTAGTCGAGGCAACGAGCGATGTTGCGCTCCACCGTGGCTTCCCCTGCCGGGCACTGCACACTCTTGCGCCCGTGATGGTAGGCATCGTCCCGGTAACCGTTACCGCAGCGGGACACGTTGATGATGTCGATGTTGCCCATTTGCGGCGAGAGCTCCAGGGTCAGGCTGACCCGCCCGACATTCACCAGCCGCGAGCGGCCAGCCCCGTTGCCCTGCGGATTGAGCAGGGCCAGCAAACGCGGAAACAAGGCGCTGATATCGCCATCGATGCACAGGAAGATCCGGGTGAAGCGTCCGGCCATCGCCCCCGGCTCGGCCAGCAGGTCGAGCACCTGCACCGGCAGGCCCGGATCGATGGCGGCGGGGTTGAGGTCCGCGACCCAGATCCGCGCGCCATGACAGGCCGCCACCAGGCTCAGCATCTTGCCCACCAGGCCCATGCCCACCACCAGGATCTGCTCCCCCGCCTGCAATTGCGCACGGTCCACCGCATGCACTGCCGTGGCACCCAGGGTGGCGAGAATCGCCTGGTCCTGGGTCAGTGGCGGCGGTACCTTGCACACCAGCCGCTGGGGCACCTGGATCCAGTTGGAATGGGTGGCAATCTTCCAGCCCATGGCCACCACCCGGTCCCCCGGCTGCACGCCTTCCACCTCGGGCCCCACGGCGCTAACCACCCCGGCCGCGCAATAGCCCAGCGGCAGTTGCTCGCCAGTCTCGCGTACTTGCTGCAGGTAATGACGCTCGGTGCCCGGGCTGACCATGGAGTAGTCCACCGCCACCTGCACTTCAGTGGCCGCCAGAGCGGCCAGAGGTTCATGCACGGCGATCACGCCATCGGCGCCACAGGCGGTGAGTGTGTATCGGTTGCTGCTCATCAGGCCTCCCGTCCGGTCAAGCGATCCAGGCACTGGGCAAACCCTGGAAATGAAGTCTGGTAGCAATGCCCTTCGAGGATGGTGGCCTGCAGCCCGTGAGCCAGCAGCAGGACGTGGGCGGTCATCGACAGGCGATGGTCGCCAAAGGTCGGGATGGCACCCTCCACCTGCGGCGTCTGCCCGCCGGCCACGTGCACGTCGTAGCCCTCGACCTGGTAGTCCAGGCCCAGGGCATTGAGCATGCTGCGGGTGGCGGCGATCCGGTCCGATTCCTTGAAGGTCAGCTCGTAGAGGTCACTGAAGGTCGCGCTGCCGGGCAGCACGCAGCTGATGGCCAGGGCCAGCGGCACTTCGTCGATCATTGCGTGGAACTGGTGCTTGTCGCGCAAGTCGTGAGCCCTGGGCTGGCCCCCCCCGCGCAGCAGCAGGCGGCCCACCGGCTCGCCATGCCGAATGCTGTCCACCTCCAGGGTCAGGTTGAAACCACAGGCCAGCAGCCAGTTGAAAAAGCCCAAGCGCGTCGGGTTCAGGCACACATTGTCGAAACTCAGGCGCTGCTGCTCCTGGTGGCGGTTGCACAGCAGGAACAACGCCGCCGGATAGGCAATGGCCGAGGGGTCGCGAGGGATGCTGATCTCCTCGGGAATCGCGCAGTCCCGTGGCTGGTAGTGGATCTGCAACTGCTCGTCCAGCAGCCGGTCGCCAAAACTGTTGATGATGCGCTGGGTGTGATCCCGGGCCACCACCGGGTACCGGATCGACATCGGCTTGCGTGCCGCCACCCCGGCAAACAGCAAGGTGCTGATGGCCTGGGCGCTGCCGATGTGGATCTGCGCCGCGCCGCCGCGGAATGCAGCCTGGTGGATACGGATCGGCAGCGCGCCCGGACGCCCCAGGTACTCCAGGTGGGCGCCCATCTGGTTCAGGGGCTCGACGATCCAGTCGAAGGGGCGGTTGCGCAGGGTTTCGTCGCCATCGACGATGCACGGCACATTGAGCCCCACCAGCATCCCGATCAGTAACCGCGCGGCCGCGCTGGAGGGCCCCAGGTCGACCCGCCGCTCGTGGGTCGCCTGGGCGAACTCACCGCTGATCTCCAGGGTCTGGGGCGTCTGCCCTGGCGTCACCTCAAGGCCCAGTTGCTGCAGGGCATCGAGCAACAGGGTCACCGCCTTGCCGCGGTTCAGGTCCCGCAGGCGCACCGGATGCCGGGCCAGGGCGGCAAACAGGATCATCCGATGACTGATGGACTTGTCCGATGGCAGGTAGCCGTCGATGTTGGCCCAGACTTGCTGTTGGCGGCCTAGGGTGAAATCGATGGGCCGGTCCGGGTAATCGATCATGGGCTACTCCTGTATTTGGCGGGGTTGATCAGTTCGGCGTCGTCCACCAGCGCTTCGTCCTCGAAGTGGTCGCCCACCCCGGGGCCCGCGGGCAACACCAGCGGCTGGGTTTCATAGAAGCGCCGACGGTTCTTCTTGCGTTCAAGGCCGAGGTTGAAGCCCCCAAGGTCCACTCCCCAGCTTTCCAGCCAGCCATGGGTGATGGCGCTGTCCACCAGGGCCTGGCCCATCTCGGTGCGGATCAGCGCGCGGCCGTGTTTCTGTTCTTCGGAACCGTTGAGGCTGGCTTCGAAGATGTTGGGGTCGCCGTCACACACGCTGACGTCGGCCAGCCCGCTCATCCAGTCACCGCAACTGAGGCAGCGAAAGGTCTTGTTGTCCTTGAGCTTGCCGAGGATCTCCCAGAAATCGATGCCAAAGGTCTGGCTGTCCAGCAAGGTGACTTGCAGCCGGCCGGGGTAATCGCCTTCGCGGTACTTGATATCGCGCACCTGCTGCGGGTCTTGCCCCAGCACCTCGCTGATGATGCTGTGGGTGCCGGCCGGCAGGGTGTTGGAGGAGCAGGCGGTCTCGATCACGCAGATGATCCGGCTGCGGGCCCAGTGGCCGATGGCCGTGTCCCGGCGCTGCAGCTTGCGGATCGCCTGGACGTGGCAGGCCAGCCCCACCACGGCGATGCGCGCGTCCGGCTGCTGTTCGTAGCATTCGCGCAGGGCATTGAGGTAAGGCGCCAGCTGGTAGGTGGACTGGGCATTGTTGATGATCGCCGCTGCAGCGCTGCCCAGTTGCGGCGCGCTGCGCCAGCCCTGCCCGGGGTGACGGCCCATGGTCAGGGTCAGGTCCACGTCAAAGTGCTCCCGGGCGGTCAGCAGCAAGGTGGTGGCGGTACCGCCACTGGCCGAGCGCCGGACTATCTGCGGGTCTGTGGAACGCGCACCGATGGCCTGGCGGCTGATCCCCAGCCAGCGCTCTTCGGCGCGGCGGGTACGGCCGAACAGTTCCAGTTCGGAGCGATCGGTATCCGGCTGCAGCCCCGGGCACACCACCAGGCACTCGGTGCAGCTTTCACAACTGTCGCCGATGCCCTCCAGCAGCGGCACCACCCGGTCCAGGTCGAAAACGATTACCTGCTGTGGACACACCAGGGCGCAGGCGCCGCACCCGGCGCACAGATTCTGATCGAGCACCGTCAATTTCAATAACATCCCTGTCATCTTGGATAAGCCTCGTGTGCCGTTTTCCGGGTGCAGCCGGCCGCGCCCCCGCGAACCGGGGACGGGCAAGACCTGCTGTGCTGAGGTGGCCGCCGACGGTCAGATCAAAGCGGGCGTTCCATCTTGATGATCTCGATGGACACCGGGCTGTTGCCGCGGCTGAAAGTGCCCTCGCCGATCTTCTGGAAGCCGTGGTAGGCATAGAAGCCTTCGGCCGTCAGGGTCGCCTCCAGGTAGGCCGAGCTGGCACCGCTGGCCCGCAGCCGAGCCAGCGCCACCTCCAGCAGACGGCTGCCCAGGCCACGCCTGGCCACATCGCCACGGATGAACAGCTTGCTGACCTCATTGCCGTCGAGCTCGACGAACCCTTCGATCTGCTCGCCCTCGGCCAGCCACAGCGATCCCTTTTCCACGGCTTCGCGGTAGGTTTCCGGGGAGCGCCCATCGAGCCACATGCGGATCTGCTGATCGCTGTATTCAGAGGTGCACAGGCGCTCTACCGAGTTGCGGTGGGCCTCGAAAATACCGATCAGATCGTCCGTGGTGGCCTGGCGTATCCGTACATTGCTCATTCAGCTGAACTCCACTTTCTTGGGGGCGGGGTGGTAGCGAAACTTGAAATTGATCAGGCTGCCCAGCATCACCAGGGCACTGCCGAGCATCAGGTGCAGGCTCAGGGGCGTTTCCCCCAGCCACACCGACAGGTAGCTGGCGCCGATGGGGTACAGCACGCCGACGTAGCCGGCGTTCTCGGCGCCCATGCGCTTGATCAGGTCGATGAACAGCACGAACACCAGCGCCGAGCACACCACCCCCAGGTACAGCAGGATGCCGAGATCGGCCAGGGTGCCCGGCAGTTGCAAGCCATGGCCGCCCAGCAACAGGCTGACGGCGTATAGAGCGCAGGCCCAGCCGGCCGCCACCTTGTTGATGTGCAAGGTGCCGAGCTGGCAGGTCTTCTGGATGTGCTCCGAAAGCACCGATCCGATGGCCACCGCCAGGAAGGAAGTCAGCCCCAGGGCCACTCCCGCCAGCGACAGCGGCCGCCCCGGATCGCCAAGCATGAACAGCCCCAGCCCGGCGATGCTCACCAGTGCGCCGAGCAGGTTGTGCAGGGCGACCGGCACATGCAGGAACAGGCGCTTGATGCCGATGATGTAGAAAATCACAAAGGCGCTGAGGCAGGCCATCTGCGCACTGCCCAGGTAAGCGGTGGCCAGGTAGGCCAGGCCGATGCCGGCATAGAAGTACACCGCCCCCACCCCGGCCATCAGCAAGTAGGCCTTGCGGGTTACCGGCTGCTGCGGGCCGGCGCACAGCCGTTGCCACAGCCACAGCACCCCGTAGGCAATGAGGAAGCGCAGCATCAGCGAAGAGCCGACATCGCTGTGTTCCACCTGCAGCGAAATGGCGATCCAGTTGGTGGACCAGATCAGCAGGCAGCCGAGGAAAATCAGCACGGCGACCGGTGAACGGGATTTCTTGTTGTTATCGGGTAAGGCGTTCATGGAGGTTTCTCTAGCTCAAGGCAGCGGTGATCCCGGTCAGCAGCGACTCCAGGCGTTCTTCGCCGAAGACCTGCGGGTCATAGTCGATTTTCAGCAGCAACTCGCCCGCGGCCAGGTAGCCGGTGAACTCCAGGTGATGGCTGGGGCTGCCCTGCATCAGTTGCAGGCTCAAGGGATGCACGCCGACCCGGGCCCCGGGCGGGTTCTCCACGGCGCCCAGGAAGTTGTAGCTGTAGCCGCAATCGAACAGGCCCTTGAGGCGCTCGGCCTCGGGCGTGGCGAAATAACGGTTGCCGAAGCTGTGGGCAATGCCCTGGCTGGCTTGCTGGCCGGCCTTGATTTCCCTGGCGATCTGCTCCAGGTCCAGGCTGGCAACTTGCAGCACCAGGGGGTAGATCACCGTCAGCCAGCCGAACACGCTGTTGAGCTCGGCGCCGCTCTTGTCCAGGGCCCGCCCATGGTCGAGCAAATGGACTTTCTGGAACGGGTTGTCATCGCTCTGGCTCATGGCGCGCAGGATGGCCGCCAGCAGCAACTGGCTGGTCTCGGCCACACCCTGGGCCCACTGCGGCAGGTCGCGGACCGGCCCCAGGCACAGTTCGGCTCGCCGAAAGGCCTCGCGCCGGGGAAACTCGGGGCGCTGCCCGGTCAACTGCGCGCAGCGGCCCCAGGGCAGTGCTTCCCAGAACGCTTCATGGGTCGCCGCGGCATGCTCGCGCTGGTAGCTCTGCTGCCACTCCTCGAAGGCCGTCGGCCGCGGCCAGCTTTGCATGCACTCCAGGCCCTGCCCCAGGCATTCGTCCAGCTCGGAAACCAGCAGCATCCAGGAGTAGCGATCGACCTGGAACTGGTGCCCGGCAATGATCAGGTGATGGCCAGCGGCGTCCTGTTGCTGGCTGAAGCAGAAGAGTTGCCCCTGGCTCAGGGAGATGGCTGCGCAGGTCCGCTGCACCGCTTGCTGCAGATCCGTTCCGGCAGGCTGCAGCCCCTGATCCTGAACGCCCGCCTCGATAAAGTGATGGCGGAAAATTGCCCGCAGCGCCTGGCTGACTCGCTGTGGCTCCTGGCCGGCGGCTATGTCCAGCACCAGGGCCTGGTTCCAGTGATCCAGGTCGCTGATGCCGCGGCTCAGCAGGAAGCGGCGATTGGGCAGGCCCTCGACCTGCGGCCGGGAAACCCCGGGCCGGGCCTTGGCCGCCGCCGCATGCACCGGCAATTGCCCCAGGGCCTGATCCGACAGCAACTCTTCCAGGTCCAGCACCAGGCCCTTTCTCTTCAGCGTGGCAACCACCTGCAAGGCCCGCAGCGAATCACCGCCATTGTCGATAAAGCTCTTGGCCCGGTCCGGGCTCTGCCCGCCAAGTACCTGGCCGATGGCTTGCCAGAAAGGCTCCGGTGCGGCCTGTGCCGGCTCCGGCGCCGCCATGGCGCGGGCAGCCAGTTGCGCCAACGCCTGCCGGTCGATCTTGTTGTTGCGGTTCAAGGCAAAACGCTCCACCAGCAGGAAGCGCGCCGGCACCCGGTGCGCCGGCAGTGCGGCCCTGGCGGCCTGACGCAGGAGGTCTTCGCCAAGGCTGGCGTCACGGGCAATGACAAAGGCCACCAGGGCCAGGTTGTCCCCGTCCTGATGGGCGATCACACAGGTTTCCCGTACCTGGGCCAGAGCCTTGAGCTCCGATTCCACCTGGACCAGGCTGACCTTTTGCCCGTTGATCTTGACGATGGAATCCTTGCGCCCCAGCAGGCGTATGGCGCCATCGGGCTGGCGGCACGCCAGATCACCGGTGGCGTAGCACTGGCGCTGCGAGTCCAGGGGGCAGGGCTGGGTCAGCTCGACGATCAGCCCGCTGGCCGGGTCCAGGCGCCGGGCCACCAGGGCGGAATAGAGCAGCAGTTCCCCCACACCTTCGCCGTAGGGCTGCCCCGGTTCCTTGGCAATGTCCAGGGTGACGCCTGCCACCGGCCGGTCCAGGGCCCAGGTCGGGTCCTGCAGCGTCTGCCCCTGGTCGATGCGGGCGTAGAGCGCGGTGGTGCATTCGGTCGGCCCGTAGGCGTTGAACAGTTGCGAGCCTGGGGCAAAGGCGTGGTTGAAGCGCCGAATGTCCGAGGGGTGGATGATCTCGCCGCCGATCACCAGTTGCTTGGGCCGGGCATAGATGGCGCTCGCATCGCTGTAGAAGGCACGCAGATAGGGCACCGTCATATGCAACACATCGATGTCATGTTCGGCGATCAGCGCCTCGACTGCGGCGAAGTCATGCTCCCGGGGGTTGAGGCTGCACAGGGTGGCGCCAGTCTTCAGGCTGGCGAAGATGTCCATCAGGCCGGCGTCCCACCCCGCGGAAGCCAGTTGCAGCACACGCTGCCCGAGGCCGATTCCGACATAGCCGATGTAGTTGTCAATGTGCCGGCCCAGGGCCTCGATGCGCTGCACTATGGCCTTGGGCTCGCCAGTGGAGCCGCTGGTGAAGATCACGTAGTCCTGGCAACGCAACGGGTATTCCCGGCCAGGGGGCACGGGCCGGGCTTGCAGGTGCTGCAGGTCGAGCACCGGCAAGGAACGGGTCAGTTGTGAACCAGGCCGTGTCGTGCCATTGAGGACCAGGTTCACGCCCAGGTGCTGGAGCACCGGCATCAACTCGTCGAGGTTGCTCGCCGGGTCGATGAACACCACTCGCCGGGCGGCGGACAAGGCCGCGATCAACGCCGCATACATGGCCCGGCCATGGCTGGCATACAGCGCCAGCACCGGCTCCGGCAGCCCTTGCAGCTGGGCGCTGACCCCCTCGCGCAACTGGTCGAGCGCGGCAAAGCCAAGGCTGCCCTGGACATCGATGACACCCGCAACATCGGTACCCGCCATGCGGGTAAAAGCCTGCAACATGATATCCCTGCCTTGTTGTTATTAGAGGGAGCGACAAACGCCCTGCAGCGTCTGCATGAATGCCTGGATTTCCTGCTGGGAGATGCTCAGTGGCGGGGTCAGCTTGACCGTCGCCGGATTGCGCCCGCCGGTGCGCACGATCACCCCGTGCTCCAGCAGACGGTTGCGCAACGCCAGTACATCAGCGCCCTGGCCCTCGAAATCGAAGGCGAGCATCATGCCGCGGCCGCGCACATTGACCACTCGCGCGTCCTGGCCCCCCAGGCCTTCCAGGGCCTGGCGTAGGTACGCGCCGTTACTCGCCGCCCACTGCCAGGGCTGTTCCTGGTGGTAGATATCCAGCACCTTGGAAGCCACGGCACAGGCCAGCGGCATCAGGGTGAAGGTGGAGGAATGCTCGGCATAGCCCAGGCAGTCCACCAGTTCCGGGCGGCCTACCACCGCCGAAATCGGCAAGCCATTGCCCAGGGCCTTGCCCAGCACCAACAGGTCCGGCAGCAGTTGCGGGTTGCTGAAAAACGGCGTTCCGGTGCGGCCAAAACCGGTGTAGATCTCATCGAATATGGTGATCACGCCGAAGATCCTGCCCAGTTCGACAATCGCTTCGAGCAACGCCAGAGGCACCGGATACATGCCCTCCGCTGCCTGGATCGGCTCGATGATCAGCGCCGCGGGCAAGCAATTGGCCTGCTGCGCCTGGCGCAGATCCTCGGCCAGTTGCTCACGCCACAAGGCGGCCAGGGCCGGGTCCTGGTCGGCGTCATAGTCCAGGGCCAGGGCGGTCAGTTGCAGGCTGTCGCCACCGGCCAGGTGCTTGCGAAAACCGCGGTTGGAGGTCACCGACAGGGCGCCCTGGGTCTTGCCATGGAAGGAATTGTGGAAATACACCACGCCCTGGCGTCCGGTAGCGGCGCGGGCGATTTTCAGCGCCACCTCGATTGCCTCGGCACCGGTGACCGCGCCAAACACCGAAGCCTGCGCATAGGGCACCAGCCCCTCCAGCTTGGCGACCACTTCATGGCGCTGCGGGTTGTCGATGTTCCAACCGGTATGGATCAGCAGTTCGGATTGACGCTTGAGGACTTCGACCAGGTCATCGCGCTGATAACCCAGGTTGGCGGCACCGCTGCCACCGGACATGTCGAGGAAGGATTTGCCCTGCTCATCGTAGAGAAAGCACCCCTTGCCACGAATGACGGAAGGGCTGGAGGGGGCACTGCGCCTAACGGATATTGCAACTGCTTCTGTGAACATCCTGTCACCTTGAGTAAGCCGGGCTTATGACTCACGCACAGACTCAGGGACAGATTCGTACAGGCAGGGCAAAGCCCTGCTGACTGCGAAGTTACCGACCCTGGTATGTGTTCTCCTTGCCAGGGACGCAACCCCTGTCGGCAATGGCGGCAAGATTTACGCGGGAGGCATTTGCGCTGTCAACGAGCCCCGCACTTATTCTGAATTTAAAGCGATAACCCCTGAAAAAAAGGGGGAATTCAGATAAAGCCCCTGAATTTATCAAGGTTTTTAGAGATGAGTCCGGCTACCGGCAAAAGGCCAGCCTCTGCAGAAGAGTTGATATTCAAGCGGTGAGAAGAAGACAAGCTGAGCAGCTGAGTGGCGGGATCACGGTTTTTTGCAAGGCAAAAAAAAACCCGGAAATCCTCACTTTCGTGGGCCTTCCGGATTTTCTAAACCGCCAAATATGGTGGGTCGTGTGGGATTCGAACCTACGACCAATTGGTTAAAAGCCAACTGCTCTACCAACTGAGCTAACGACCCGCTGTGTGGTGGCGCGTATAATACTGATTTCTAACGGGAATTCAACACCCTATATGAAAAAATCAAAAATAAGGTGTTGGATCACTGATTCCGGCCGCCTTGAAGCCTTCAGCACGCAAACGGCAGCTGTCACATTTGCCGCACGCGTAGCCGCTATCGTCTGCCTGATAGCAGGAAACCGTCAGCCCGTAATCAACCCCCAGGCGTACCCCGGCCTGGATGATCTCGGCCTTGCTGAGGTTCTGCAGCGGCGCCTGGATACGAAAGCCCTGCCCTTCGACACCGGCCTTGGTCGCCAGGTTGGCCATGCGCTCGAAGGCTTCGACGAACTCGGGACGGCAATCCGGGTAACCGGAATAATCCACCGCATTGACACCGATAAAGATATCCCGCGCGTGCAGGACTTCCGCCCAGCCCAGGGCCAGGGACAGGAAGACGGTGTTGCGTGCCGGCACATAGGTGACAGGAATGCCCTCCCCCGGCGCCTCTGGCACCTCGATGGTGCTATCAGTCAGTGCCGAGCCGCCAATACCGTTGAGGTTCAGGCCGATCACCTTGTGCTCCACCACACCGAGGTCCCGGGCCACGCGCTCGGCGGCGTGCAACTCGGCCCGATGGCGCTGGCCGTAATCGAAGCTCATGGTGTAGCAGCGGTAGCCTTCGGCGCGAGCCATGGCCACCACGGTGGCAGAGTCCAGGCCACCGGACAGCAGGATCACGGCACGCTTTTCACTCGAAGATGGGTTCTGTGCTTGTTCAGTCATGTCAGCGCCCCGGCTCGTCATTCCAAAGGTATTTATGCAGCTGCAGTTGCAGACGTACTGGCAGGTTGTCAGCGACGATCCAGTCCGCCAGGTCTCGTGCATTCAAGTCATGGTGGCTGGGCGAAAACAGCACTTCGCCGGCGCGTCGCTCAAGACCGTACTGGATCAGCTTGGACACCGCCCAGTCATAGTCCTCGCGGGAGCAGATGACAAACTTGACCTGGTCGTTGGCGGTCAGCAGCTCGATATTCTCATAGCGGTTGCGGTGCGCTTCCTTGGAGCCGGGAGTCTTGAGATCAAGGATCCGGCTGACGCGCGGGTCCACCGCAGAGATATCCAGCGCACCGCTGGTTTCCAGCGAGACCTCGTAGCCGGCATCGCACAAGTGCTGGAGCAAGGGAATGGCATTGGGCTGGGCCAGAGGCTCGCCACCAGTGACGCAGACGTAGCGAGGGCGGAAACCGGCAACCTGCTCCAGCAGGCTATCGAGGGTCCGCTGGCTACCGCCGCTGAACGCGTAGGCACTGTCGCAGTATTGGCAACGCAACGGGCAACCGGTCAGGCGCACAAAAACCGTGGGCAGCCCGGCAGTCCGAGTTTCCCCCTGCAACGAGTAGAAAACTTCGGTGATTCTCAATGTGTCTTGCATAGTCGCCACGGGCGTAACAGCTAAACAGGCTGTCCGCCTCCGTCAGGCACTTCAAGGAACCCCGCCATCGCGCAGATCCCAGGAAGCGTGTTTCAGAAAAAGGGCATGGATTCTAACGAAAAAACCCGCGACAAGCGCGGGTTTCTTGTAACGGAGGCCAACGCACTTACATGCGCTGCAGGTCCCGTTGGGCCAACTGAGCGGCGGAAGTGCCCGGATACTGGGCCACCACCTGCTGCAGGATGCCCTTGACCCGGTCGGTGTGACCGAGACGACGCTCTACGTCAGCCAGCTTGTACAGCGAATCCGGCACCTTGGCGTGCTTGGGATACAGCTGGGAAACCTTGGCAAATGCCTGGCCCGCGCCTTGCAGGTCGCCTTTGGCCAGGTTCACTTCACCCAACCAGTACTGGGCATTGCCGGCGTACTGGCTGTTGGGGTACTTGCGCAGGAATGCCGAGAAGGCCTGGCTGGCCTTGTCGAAATCCTTGGCCTTGATCAGGTCGAAGGCAGCATCGTAATAGAGCTTTTCCTTGGCCGGATCACCGGGTTCGCTACTGGCGGCTGGCGCCTGAGCAGCGGCACCGGCAGCGCTGTTATCGCCACCGGCAGAAGAATTCTCAGGAGTTGCGGCAGGTGCGACACCGCTTCCTATGCGTCGATCAAGGTCCTGGTAACGCTCCAGGCTTTCTTGCTTCATCCGCGCTACATCATTTTGCAGAACTTCGATCACACCCTGTTGGCGTGCAATCTGCTCTTGCATTTGCTGCAGTTGCTGGAACAGCTCGCCCTGTGCCGAGACAGGGGTCGAAACCCCTCCCCCGGCATAGGCGCCGTTCGTGCCATAACCCGCTGGCGGATAACTACTCCCGCTATTGTTATAGCCGGAGTTGTTATCGACCACAGGAACCGCAGACCACGCCGCAAGCGGCGTGAGACTGAGAGCCAAAATAGTTACAGCACGACGGCACGTTCGCATGACGAATTACTTACGCAGTTCGACGCGACGGTTTTGAGCCCAGGACTGCTCGTCGTGGCCAGTAGCAACTGGACGCTCTTTACCGTAGGAAACCAGCTCCAGCTGTGCAGGGGAAACGCCCTGCAGAACCAGGTAGCGCTGAACGGCTTTAGCACGACGCTCGCCCAGAGCCATGTTGTACTCACGAGTACCACGTTCGTCGGTGTTGCCTTCCAGAACAACGCGAGCGCCGTTTGCTTTCAGGTCTTTGGCGTGAACGTCCAGAGCGCGCATGGCTTCTGGCTTCAGGTCCGAGCTGTCGTATTCGAAGTAGAAGGTGGTGATTGCGCGCAGAGCAGCTTCTTCGCTCAGGGAGCCATCAACAGCACCGGTGTTAGCGCCGTAACCAGCGTTTGGATCAACAGCGCCTTCACCGGCATTGTCGCCGCCTTTGGAGGAGCAACCTACAGCCACAGCCATGGCCAGAGCCAGCGCAGCAAACTTACCAAACTTCAACATTTCCATCGTGAAACTCCTAATGAACCCCAGTGTGTTAAGTGAAACATTGTAGCGCCGCGTCAGTTCAGGTAAGGGGACCAGGACGGTTCTCTGACTTCGCCTTGAGCGGTAGGAAGCGGGAGCCTCACACGTCCATTAATGGACACGAGCATCAAGACTCCCCGGCCCTGCTGGCGGGTGGCGTAGATTACCATGGTGCCGTTGGGCGCAACAGTAGCTGACTCATCAAGGTTAGTGTCTGTAAGGATTTTTACGCTACCGCGCTGCAAATCCTGAGCCGCTACCCGGAAGTTGGTGAAACCATCCTGGCGGTGAATCATTACCAGGGTCTTTTCGTCAGCAGAAAGTTTCGGGTTGGCGTTGTAGTTACCAATAAAGGTCACACGCTCAGCGCCACCGCCATTGATATTGCTTTTATAGACTTGCGGCTTGCCGCCACGGTCGGAGGTGAAATAGATGGTGGAACCATCCTTGCCCCAGAACGGTTCGGTGTTGATGCCCGGGCCACTGGTGACGCGGCTGATCTGCCGGGACGCCATGTTCATCACATAGATATCCGGGTTACCGTCCTTGGACAGCACGAACGCCAGGCGGGTGCCATCTGGCGACCAGGCTGGAGCGCCGTTCAGGCCTTCGAAGTTGGTGATCTGCTCACGACGCCCGGTATCGATGTGCTGGACGAAGATGCGCGGGCGCTTCTGCTCGAACGACACGTACGCAATGCGCTTGCCATCCGGAGCAAAGCGCGGCGACAGGATCGGCTCGCGAGACTGCAACAGGGTTACCGCCCGAGCACCGTCGTAGTCCGAACGCTGCAGGGTGTAACGGGTGTTGTTCACCGAGAAACGCTCAGCCGTCACATACAGCAGGCGCGTAGAGAACGCCCCCTTGATGCCGGTGAGTTTTTCAAAGGACTGGTCGGAAATGTAGTGGGACATGTCCCGCAGTTGATCAACGCTACCCGACACGCTGCCGGTCAGCACTTGCTGCTCGGTAGCGACGTTGAACAGCGCGTACTGCACCTGCAGGCGTCCGCCGGCTGGAACAATGCTGCCGACCATCACGTACTGGGCGCCCAGGGCTTTCCAGTCACGGAAAATGACTTCGCTGGCCTGGGTCGGCAAGCTGATCATGTTCTGCTTTGGAATCGGTGCGTAGTAACCCGAGTTGCGCAGGTCATCACCGATGATCTGTGCCATGTCGTCCGGCAGCACGCTGCCGCCCTGCCAGCCAAACGGCACTACCGCAATCGGCGTCGCCCGATCACTGCCACTGGTGACCAGAATGTTTTTTTCATCCGCTGCCGCTATCCCTGCCATACAGCAAATAACGACAAGCATTCCTCGAAGAAGGTTTCTCACAAGGCTAGATCCTCAGGTGTGAATGTCATCTTGAATGAACGATAGGGCGCGAAATCCTTCGGACTCAAACCCTGCATTTCTGTCAAACGCCCAATGTTCTTGACTGCCGCCACCGCCGAAGCGTCGAACGGACCATCACCACTGGACTTGATCACGCTGACCGTGGTCACCGTGCCATCAGGCAACATGCCGATCCGCAATTCCACCGTCATGCCCTTGCGCGCCGAAGGAGGACGAGCCCAGCCTTCCGCCGCACGAATGCGAATCAGGTCATCGAAACTGCCTGCGACACTGTCACCCACCTCATCCGACTTGGTGGCTTCACGCTCCGGCTTATCGGACAGCAAGTCCGCCAGGGCCTGGGCCTTTTTCTCTTCGGCAGATTTGCGCGCTGCTTCCTGGGCCTTCTTCTTCGCAGCGTCGGCAGCAGCTTTCTTCTTGGCATCCTCGGCGATCTTTTTCTTCGCCTCGTCTGCTTCAGCTTTTTTCTTCGCGTCTTCCGCGGCTTTCTTCTTCGCGTCTTCGACGATTTTCTTCTTCGCTTCTTCAGCGGCCTTTTTCTTGGCCTCTTCTTCAGCAGCTTTCTTGGCTTCTTCTTCGGATTTCTTCTTGGCTATATCAGCCAATTGTTTCTCTTCAGCCTTTTTCGCTTCTGCGGCTTTCTTGGCGTCATCCGCCTTCTTCGCCTCATCGGCTTTCTTGGCCTCATCGGCCTTTTTCGCTTCCTCGGCTTTTTGAGCAGCCTCTTCTTTCTTTTGTTCCGCGGCCTTGATCTCTTCCTGCTCGACCTTCTTCTGCTCCAACTGTTCGGCTTCGGTCTGGCGCGCGGCGGATTTCTTCGCCTCACCCGCAATCTTGTGATTGGTCTGGGTGGTTGCCGGACTCTTGGATTTGAGCTGGTACAGGGTCGCTTGAACGATCGGCTTGGCCGGGGGCAGTTCCGGGGTCATGGCAAAGCTGACGAACAGCATGCCAAACACCAGCACGTGCAGGGCAATTGCCCAGACACTAGGCCAGAAGTAGCTTTCCGAGGCGGACGGCTCTCGCTGTTGGTGCATCAGGGCGCCTCGGTAATCAGGCCAACGTTACCGACTCCGGCTTTCTGCAGGCCGCCCATGGCACCCATCACGGCGCCGTAGTCGACGGATTTATCACCGCGAATGAACACCTGGGTGTGCTTGCCGCCTTCATTGCCGGCACGGATGATCTTGGTCACCGCGTCGGTCATCTGCGGCAAGGTCATCGCCTTGTCCTGTTGCTTTTCAGTGTCGACTTCGCTGCCAAGGTTCCAGTAGTAGGTCTTGTCAGCCTTGATCGAGATGGTCAGCACCTGGGTGTTGTTGTCCTGGGGCAAGGCTTCGCTGGAAACCTTGGGCAGGTCAACTTTCACGCCCTGGTTGAGCATCGGCGCGGTCACCATGAAGATAACCAGCAGTACCAACATCACGTCGATGTAAGGCACCACGTTCATCTCGGCAACCGGCTTGCGTTTGTGGCGAACTCGGGCCATGGGTTTTACCTGCTCACTCTTCGCTGGTGTGCACTTTACGGTGCAGGATCGCCTGGAACTCGTCGGCGAAGGTGTAGTAACGGCTGATCAGCGTCTCGCCACGAGCGGCGAAGCGGTTGTAGGCGATCACCGCCGGGATGGCCGCGAACAGGCCGATGGCCGTGGCGATCAGTGCTTCGGCGATACCCGGGGCTACGGTAGCCAGGGTCGCTTGCTGGGCCTGAGCCAGGCCGCGGAAGGAGTTCATGATCCCCCAGACGGTACCGAACAGACCGATGTACGGGCTGACGGAACCGACAGTGGCGAGGAACGGCAGGCTCTGCTCAAGCTTTTCTTCTTCTCGGGAAATCGCTACGCGCATGGCACGGGCCACGCCTTCCATGACCGCTTCAGGATCGACACCCGGTTGCTGGCGCAGACGGGAGAACTCCTTGAAACCGGCACGGAAAATCTGCTCGACGCCGGAGTCCGGGTCTGGGTTGCTGCCCGCCTGACGGTACAGCTTGGACAGGTCGATACCGGACCAGAAGCGCTCTTCGAAGCTCTCCAGGGCACGTCGACCGGCACGCAGCAGGTTGCTGCGCTGAAAGATCATGATCCATGAAGTCACCGATGCGGCAACCAGGGTCAGCATTACCAACTGCACAACAACGCTGGCATTGCTGACCAGGCTCCACATGGAGGAATGGTCGACGACGTTAGCTTCCACGCTTTATCTCCTGCTCTGAGTGTGTACCCGCGATGCTCTCGTCGGCAAAGGCCGTACGCAGAGCGTCTGGAATGGCGCGGGGTTTGAAATTGTCGGCGCGCACACAGGCCACCAGGAACTGCCCTTCACAGAGCAGTGCATTGTCTTTGGCTCGCCTGACCTGCTGAGTGAAGCGCAGGCTGACCCGGTTCAATTCGGTAACTTGGGCACTGACCAGAAGTTCGTCGTCCAGTCGCGCCGGCGCGTGATAACGCGCTTCGCTGGAGTGCACGACAAATAACAGGTTCTCCCCCACCAGCTGCGACTGGGCAAAGCCCAGGTGTCGTAGCCGCTCGGTTCGAGCCCGCTCCATAAACTTAAGGTAATTAACGTAATACACGATGCCGCCGGCATCGGTGTCCTCGTAATAAACGCGACAACGATGTGCGAACGACTCAAGCCCGTTTTGCGCGCGCATACTCTAGTGCTTACTCCTCAGGTTGCCAATCCGGCCAGGCAACTGTTTTTTCATTCTTGTACGACTTTTCGTGATGTTTTAACCATGCCAGTCCCTAGGACAGCACAAACCCCGAATAAATCGACAAAGAGCGGGTTATTAATCGTCCACGGCATCGAGGAATTCGTCTACCACGGGCATGTCCCCCATTCGTGACGGAATGTTAAGACCGAAGTGCAGGTAGGCATGCCGGGTCACCACACGACCACGGGGGGTGCGCATGATATAGCCCTGCTGGATCAGGTACGGCTCCAGTACATCCTCGATGGTATGGCGCTCTTCACTGATGGCCGCGGCCAGGCTGTCGACCCCCACCGGTCCGCCGTCGAACTTCTCGATCATGGTCAGCAGTAGACGTCGGTCCTGGTGGTCGAAGCCACGCTCATCGACGTCCAGCAGGTTCAGCGCCAGGTCGGCGATCGGTTTGGTGATATGCCCCTTGGCCCGCACCTCGGCGAAATCCCGCACCCGACGCAGCAAACGGTTGGCGATCCGCGGAGTGCCCCGGGCACGGCGCGCGACCTCGAAGGCGCCTTCCGGATCCAGGGGCAAACCAAGAATGCCGGCGGAACGGCTGACAATGGTTGCCAGGTCCGCAGTGCTGTAGAACTCCAGGCGCTGGACGATGCCGAAGCGGTCCCGCAGCGGGTTGGTCAGCATCCCCGCACGCGTGGTTGCCCCCACCAGGGTGAACGGCGGCAGATCGAGCTTGATCGAGCGCGCCGCAGGGCCTTCGCCGATCATGATGTCGAGCTGGAAATCTTCCATGGCCGGGTACAGCACTTCTTCGACAATCGGCGAAAGCCGGTGAATCTCGTCGATGAACAGTACGTCGTGAGGCTCAAGATTGGTCAGCAAGGCCGCCAGATCACCAGGGCGCTCCAGCACGGGGCCGGACGTACTCTTGATCGACACCCCCATTTCCTCGGCGATGATGTTGGCCAGGGTGGTCTTGCCCAGGCCCGGGGGACCGAAGATCAGGGTGTGGTCCAGGGATTCGTTGCGCCCACGGGCGGCCTGGATGAACAGTTCCATCTGCTCGCGCACGCTAGGCTGGCCGATGTAGTCGGCCAGGCTGACCGGACGAATCGCCCGGTCCTGGATTTCCTCGCGCTCACGGGGGCCCGTGGCAGCGATCAGACGGTCGGCTTCAATCACTTAAATCATTCCCTTCAGGGCTCGGCGGATCATGTCTTCACTGCTCAAACCTTTGTCTTTGATCGCGGATACGGCCTTGCTGGCTTCCTGCGGCTTATAGCCCAGGGAGATCAGCGCGCTGACCGCGTCCGACTCGGCGCTGGCCACTGGCGCCGGCGCATCCGGCTGGTTCGGCACCAGGGCGAACATGCTCGGCACGGCTTCCCAGGCCTTGAAACGGTCCTTGAGTTCTACCAGCAGGCGCTCGGCGGTCTTCTTGCCGACTCCGGGCACCTTGGTCAGGGCCGAGGTGTCCTGGGCCTGCACACAACGCACCAGCTCATCCACCTCAAGGCTGGACATCAACGCCAGGGCCAGTTTCGGGCCAACACCATTGAGACGGATCAACTCGCGGAAAAAGTCTCGCTCGCGCTTGCTGGCAAAACCGTAGAGTAACTGCGCATCCTCGCGGACGACCAAATGGGTGTGCAGGGTCAGGGGCTCGCCGACCGACGGCAGGCGATACAGGGTGGTCATCGGCACTTCGACTTCATATCCCAGCCCGTTTACATCAAGAATCAGGTGCGGCGGCTGTTTCTCAGCCAGGGTGCCGCGCAAGCGTCCAATCACGTTTCAGATCCTTAGGCGATGGCCAGCCCGCAGCTGGCGACTCGTTGGGCGAGCGTCTGCGCCGGCTACCCAGGCGCAAAACGCTCAACCCCTAAAATGACTGCGCTGATGCTATCAGAGACGCAGGCGGCCGCCACGACTGCGTGCTGTCCCCAGACCATGGGGCAGCAGGCTGGAACGGGTATGAGCGTGACAGATGGCAATGGCCAGGGCGTCCGAGGCATCGATCTGCGGCTTGGTGGTCAGCTTGAGCAGGTGCATGACCATCATCTGCACCTGTTCCTTGTTGGCCCCGCCAGTGCCGGCCACGGCCTGCTTGACCTGGGTGGCGGTGTACTCGGCAATCTCCAGCCCCTCTTCGGCACCGGCAACGATCGCTGCCCCCCGCGCCTGGCCGAGTTTGAGCGCCGAGTCGGCGTTGCGCGCCATGAACACCTTCTCGATCCCCATGGTCACCGGACCGTAGGTCTGGATCACTTCACGCACCCCGCGATAGACGATCTGCAGCCGGTCGGGCAGCTCGCCAGCCCCGGTACGGATACAACCAGAGGCCACGTACACACAGCCGCGCCCCGTGTCTCGAACCACGCCATAACCGGTAATGCGCGAACCGGGGTCGATGCCAAGAATAAGAGTCATAACGCCTGCTGCTTGAATAAAGAGGCTTGCCGGCCAGGACCGGAACAGCGAAAAGGCAGAAGCCGGAAGCGCCCTGCCGCGCAATGATCACGGCTTCGCACCTCCGGCCTCAAGGTTAGTGCAGTTGAATCAGCCGAGTTGCTCGGCGACCGACTCGGGAATATCCGCGTTGGAATAGACGTTCTGCACATCATCCAGGTCTTCCAGCATGTCGATCAGCTTGAGGACCTTCTCGGCGCCTTCCAGGTCCAGTTCGGCACTGGTGGTCGGCAGCATGACGATTTCCGCGTCCGCAGCAGTAAAACCCGCCGCTTCCAAGGCATTGCGCACGCCATAGAAACCGGCGAACGAGGTGAACACGTCGATCGAACCGTCTTCGTTGCTGACCACATCGTCGGCATCGGCTTCCATCGCCGCTTCCATCAAGGCGTCTTCATCGACACCTTCGGCGAAGGTGATCTGCCCCTTGCGCTCGAACAGGTAGGCCACCGAACCGTCGGTACCCAGGTTGCCGCCACACTTGCTGAAGGCATGGCGAACAGCTGCCGCGGTGCGGTTGCGGTTGTCGGTCATGCACTCGACCATCACCGCCACGCCGTTGGGGCCGTAGCCTTCATAGGTCAGCTCGACCACATCGTCGCTGCCGGCAGCGCCGGTGCCACGGGCGATGGCCCGGTCGATGATGTCGCGGCTCATGTTGGCACCCAGTGCCTTGTCCAGGGCCAGGCGCAGGCGTGGGTTGGAGTTGGGATCGCCGCCGCCCTGACGGGCCGCGACAGTCAGCTCACGAATCCACTTGGTGAAAATCTTGCCTCTCTTGGCATCCTGACGCTCTTTGCGGTGCTTGATGTTCGCCCACTTGGAATGACCTGCCATAACTTGCTCCAAATTCTCTTTGAAACATTGCCCACACCGCATGGCGGGTGCGGGCAACAAAAACTCGACCCATAGAAAAAGCGCACCCGAAGGTGCGCCTTATCGGGCCGGCTTATTCAGCCTTGGGCTGTTCGCGCAAGCGGATGTGCAGCTCGCGCAGAGCCTTGGCATCCACCAGACCCGGTGCCTGAGTCATGACGCAGGCCGCGCTCTGGGTTTTCGGGAAGGCGATCACTTCGCGGATCGACTGGGCGCCGGTCATCAGCATCACCAGGCGGTCCAGACCGAAGGCCAGGCCACCGTGCGGCGGCGCGCCGTACTTGAGGGCGTCCAGCAGGAAACCGAACTTCTCTTCCTGTTCCGCTTCGCTGATGCCCAGCAGGCGGAATACCGCTTGCTGCATTTCCTTGCGGTGGATACGGATCGAACCGCCACCCAATTCGGTGCCGTTCAAAACCATGTCGTAGGCGCGCGACAGAGCGGTAGCCGGGTTGGCTTCCAGTTCTTCCGGCGAGCACTTCGGCGCGGTGAACGGGTGATGCAGGGCGGTGAAGCTGCCGTCGTCGTTCTCTTCGAACATCGGGAAGTCGACAACCCACATCGGCGCCCATTCGCACGTCAGCAGGTTCAGGTCGTGACCGAGCTTGATACGCAGCGCGCCCAGGGCCTCGCTGACGATCTTGGCCTTGTCGGCCCCGAAGAACACGATGTCGCCGTCGACCGCGCCCACGCGATCGAGGATCACGTTCAGGTTGGCTTCCGGGATGTTCTTGACGATCGGCGATTGCAGGCCTTCAACGCCTTTGGCGCGCTCGTTGACCTTGATGTAGGCCAGGCCCTTGGCGCCGTAGATGCCGACAAACTTGGTGTAGTCGTCGATCTGCTTGCGCGGCATGCTCGCCCCGCCTGGAACGCGCAAGGCGGCGATGCGACATTTCGGATCGTTGGCCGGGCCGCTGAACACCTTGAATTCCACTTCCTTGAGCTGGTCGGCAACGTCCACCAGTTCCAGCGGGTTGCGCAGGTCCGGCTTGTCGGAACCGTAGCGACGCATGGCCTCTTCAAAGGTCATGTGCGGGAATTCGCCGAATTCCAGACCCAGCACTTCCTTGAACAGGTTGCGGATCATTCCTTCGGTCAGGCCCATAATGTCTTTTTCGTCGAGGAAGCTGGTCTCGATGTCGATCTGAGTGAACTCAGGCTGACGGTCGGCACGCAGGTCTTCGTCGCGGAAGCACTTGGCGATCTGGTAGTAGCGGTCGAAGCCAGCCACCATCAGCAGTTGCTTGAACAGCTGTGGCGATTGCGGCAGGGCGAAGAAGCTGCCAGCGTGGGTGCGGCTCGGCACCAGGTAGTCGCGGGCGCCCTCTGGGGTGGCGCGGGTCAGGATCGGGGTTTCCACGTCGAGGAAACCGTTCTCGTCCAGGTAGCGACGGATGCTGGTGGTCATGCGCGAACGCAGACGCAGCTTCTCGGCCATTTCCGGACGGCGCAGGTCGATGAAGCGATAGCGCAGACGGGTTTCTTCACCCACGTCCGAATATTCGTTGAGCGGGAACGGCGGGGTTTCCGCTTCGTTCAGCACTTCCAGCTCGTAGCCCAGGACTTCGATCATGCCCGAAGCCATGTTGGCGTTGCCGGCACCGGCCGGACGCAGGCGTACCTTCCCGGTGATCTTGACCACGTATTCGCTGCGCACGCGGTCGGCGGCGGCGAAGGTTTCAGCGCGGTCCGGGTCGAACACCACCTGGGCCAGACCTTCACGATCACGGATATCGAGGAAGATCACCCCGCCGTGGTCACGGCGACGGTGGACCCATCCGCAAAGGGTTACTTCCTGACCTTCCAGGCTTTCGTTCAGTTGGCCGCAATAATGGCTGCGCATCATGGTAGTGGTTTCACTTCTCGTAATTCGAAATTCGATGGAGGCCTTGCGCACCTCAAGGTGCCGGATAGTGCAAGAACTCGCGCGTGTCGTTCAACTTAGTCAGCTTTGTCGCCACCGGCCAGGTTCTTCTTGGAGCCGGTCTTGAAGTCGGTTTCGTACCAGCCGGTGCCGCTCAGGCGGAAACCAGGCATGGACAGCATCTTTTTCAGCTCGGGCGCCTGGCAGGCTGGGCAGTCGACCAGCGGCGCGGCGCTGATCTTTTGAATGGCTTCCAGCTGATGACCACAGGAAGCGCATTGATAGTCGTACATGGGCATGGGGGGCGTCTCGGCAATCCAGATTACTGCTTGAACTACAGCCAGAGCCCACGCCAAAGCCCGGGCTACGTAGCAAAGAGCGGGATTATATCCATTAAATCGGCCCTGTGCAGCCGTATGACCCCATTGCGGGCGTCACCGGCCGTCAGGCGTCTATCCGGGCTGCAACCCCGGAAGGTCTGGAGAACGCAGGTGCTGCCTGCTGGGCAAGGGTGCGAACGGCGTACGGGACGCCATTCGCAAGAGCGGGCTTAACGGTTTTCCAGCAGAGAGCGCAGCATCCACGCGGTTTTTTCATGCACCTGCATGCGCTGGGTCAGCAGATCCGCCGTGGGCTCGTCGCTGACCTTGTCCAGCAACGGAAAGATGCCCCGGGCGGTACGGGTCACTGCTTCCTGGCCGGCGACCAGTTGCTTGATCATTTCCTCGGCGGCAGGCACCCCTTCCTCTTCCTTGATCGAAGACAGCCGGGCATAGATGGAATAGGCCCCCGGAGCCGGGAAGCCCAGGGCGCGAATGCGTTCGGCGATCAGGTCCACTGCCAGGGCCAGTTCGTTGTACTGCTCTTCGAACATCAAATGCAGGGTACGGAATTGCGGGCCGGTGACGTTCCAATGGAAATTATGGGTTTTCAGGTACAACACGTAGGTATCCGAAAGCAGACGGGAAAGACCGTCGACGATGGATTTACGATCTTCTTCGCTGATACCGATATCAATTGCCATGTTTCTCTCCGTTATCGGGATGGATTCACCCATTCATCTGCCGGACCACTCTAGCAAGAGTACCGCCCCTGCGCCGCCCAGGATCGTCAATCGGCCTGCGGTGGATTGTCCCGTGGCCCGGCCCGGGATAAACCTCACTGAGTTCGAGTCAAGTCAGACAGCAGCAGAAATCCGACGTTCCTTGGAAAAATCACCGCCATCTGTCTAGAACAGGCTTTTGCCCGATTCTCCGAGCTCGGCCTGCAGAAGCGCTCATTTGTACGCCCGGGGCAAGCCCTGCAGCTGATTTGAGAAGGCCTGGGCTTTGCTGTTAAATAGAGCCCGTGTCGCTGTTGCCTATTTCTTCGGCCAGCGCGCATAGGCTGACACCGCGTACGTAACCACCGCCTCACCTATTTGTTCAGAAGCGAACCGTGCGTGATCAGCTCCTCCTTGTGCTTCCTTCTTAACGTGAGCTAATCAAAATGTTGAAAATCGTCCACCTGCTGACAGGCATTGCAGCTTTGCTGCTGTCCTTGATTCCGAGTCTGAGATCTGACGCGGTTCCCTACCTGCAACAACCCGATGCTCTTTACCTGGCCCTTTTCGGCCTGCTCAACCTGATCCTGGCTCCAGTTATTCCCTACTGGAACAAAGGCTCTCGTCATCACCTGCAAAATCTGGTCAGCGCCCTGCTGGTGCTGGTCGTTGTACTGCAAACCCTCACCCTGCTGGCCCCCATGCCAGTCATTGGTGGCCAACCGGCGGTTCTGGTCAGCTTGCTGACTGCACTGATCGCCGTAGTCCTGCACCTGGCCATCAGCTTCTACAAGTCATCACCTTCCGCTTCCGCCACGCCAAGCTACGATATGAGCAATCGTGATACCGGTACCGTGAAGTGGTTCAACACCTCCAAGGGCTTCGGTTTTATCTCCCGGGATTCCGGCGATGATATTTTCGTGCACTTTCGCGCCATTCGCGGAGAAGGCCATCGCGTCCTGGTGGAAGGCCAGCGCGTGGAGTTCTCGGTAATGAACCGTGACAAGGGCCTGCAAGCCGAAGACGTGATTGCCGCGCTGCCGCGCCGCTGATCGGCCGCCCATAAAAAAACCGCGCCCAGGCGCGGTTTTTTTATGGCCAACGATCCCCCTCAATAATGAGGCGGTGGCGCTTCCTCTTCGAACGACTCGAACTGCCCGACCATTTCTTCCTGGCGCTTGAGCAATGCCGCCATCTGCAACTGCAGGCGCTCCACTGCCCTCTGCTGCGCCACCAGCACATCGTTCAAGGCCTGAATGGTGTCATCCTGAAACGCCAGGCGGCTCTCCAGGTCGGTTACACGCTCTTGCAGACTCATGCCTCACCCCTCCAGAAACTGAAAATCATCGGTCAGCACCAACCGCAGGCGTTCACGGATCGCCGCCACTTGCTCGGTGCTGTAAGGCTTGGCCGGATGCTTGCCCCATACCGGTGCCGGCCATGCCGCATCATCACGCCTGCGCACGATCACGTGCATATGCAGTTGGCTCACCACATTGCCCAAGGTCGCCACATTCAACTTGTCGGCATCGAACGAGTCCTTGAGCAACTCGGCCAGCGCGGTGGTTTCCCGCCATAGCTGTTGCTGGTCGGTGACATCCAGTTGAAACAACTCGCTGATATCCTCGCGACGCGGCACCAGGATGAACCAGGGATAGTTGGCGTCATTGGACAGCAGCAACCGGCAGAGGGGGAAATCTCCGAGGGTCAATGTGTCTTGTTGCAGCCGTGAATCTAAAGTGAACACCGCGTTTACTCCCGCTCAGCTTGTTTCAGCCCGGCGTCCAGTAGACGGACTCCTGCCAGGCGACAGACGCGCAGCATACCTGCGAATGCCCTGCGCTTCATGACCAATGAGCCAGAGACCGGACAGCACACACTCAGGCACGGCAAGGAGCCGATCGCGATGCAAAGGCCACGCCCCACAGCAGGACATTTTCACGTGCCTCGCACCATTTGCGCCCACAACCCGCAGACCATTCGGAAAATGACCCGAGCTCACCCTTGCGCCCCTTATTTTGCCTGGGCCTGACTGTATGAATCGTGCACAGCGTTGCAAAAGTTTTGCACCAGAATCGCACAGGCGGTCTACGCTAAATTCCTCAAGCATCCGCCGTTTACTCACTTTGCAGTGTGCAGCGGTAACGTTTCGCCGCACTGTGCAACTTAATGCACAGCCCTGCACCAGGAAAACCACAGAGTCAAGCCAAACAAAACGCCCCTTGAAACAGCGATTTTATGCGGTTTTTACAGGCCCGAACGGCTCTTTGAAGAAAAATGGGGGGCTAGATTCAGTTTGTGCACGCTTGTTGCATTCAACCCCGCATCGTCTGCAACGGTCTAACGGAAGTCAGGCCTTACAGACTCATAATAATAGTGGCAGGGCTGCCCCGCGGTGCTTTTTAAAGTGTGTGCATGGGGACTTGTTTCCTTCATTCTCGGCTTAGAAAAACACTGCTGAAAGTTGTCGGCCTGGATACAGACTGACTGCAGAATTACGACGCCTATCGAGCAAATTGCGACAGGGCCGTAAAGAAGCTGAAAGGATAGATAGGCAAGTATCGCCAACATTGTCAGCGTGATATAAGTTTGCGCCGACACAAAAAGAAAGAGCCGCCCAGATAAAAAAACAGGTGGGACGGCAGTACTCTTCTAAAAACCAAAGGAGCAAATCACGATGCGCGTGATGAAGTGGAGCATGATCGCCCTGGCTGTATCAGCAGGCACCTCGCAGTTTGCAATTGCATCCTCCCAGGACGATGCAAAAGGCTTTATCGAAGACAGCACCCTGACCGCGAAAACTCGCGCAATGTACATGAACCGTGACTATAAGGACGGCGTTGGTAACGTGCGTCGTGGTAACGGTACTTACACCACAGGCACTGACGATAAAACCAGCGGCTACCGTCAAGACACCGGTATCAGCGAACTGCTCACCTATCAGTCCGGCTTCACTCAAGGCACCGTCGGCTTCGGCGTCGATGCCATGGCCATGGGCAGCGTGAAACTCGACGGCGGTTCGGGTCGTGCGGGTAACGGCCTGTTCGCCACCAATGGTTCCGGCGAGCCTGAAAACACCCAGTCGAAACTGGGCGGCGCTGCGAAGTTCCGCATCTCCGATACTGTACTGAAATACGGCAACCAGTTCGTATCCAGCCCAGTATTTACTACAGACGACGGCCGTCTGTTGCCTGAAGTTGCCACCGGTACCCTGATCACCAGCAACGAAATCAAGGGCCTGGAACTGATCGGTGGTCGCTTCACCGCATTGAGCGCCCAGACCGGCATGGGCCGTGACAGCATCAACGGTCGCAGCCGCGTTACTGGCAAACAGAACCCGGGCCTGAGCTCTGCAAACATCGTAGGTGCTACCTACTCGGGTCTTGAGAACTTCATTTTCGCCGTGCACGCTTCCGATGTTGAAGACTACTGGAAGAAGCAGTACTTCAACGTCAACTACACCCTGCCGCTGAGCGAAAAACAATCTCTGAACTTCGACTTCAACGGCTATCGCAGCAAGGATGATGGTAAGAAGCTGGCTGGCGACCTGGACAACCGCGTCTGGAGCCTGGCAGCTGCCTATAGCATCGAAGCCCACAAATTCACCGTGGCTTACCAGCAGTCCAGCGGCAAGACCGGCTACAACTACGGCGTTGATGGTGGTGGCACCGTTTACGTAGCCAACTCTGTGCAGATCTCCGACTTCGTGGGCGAAGACGAAAGATCCTGGCAGGCTCGCTACGACCTGAACATGGCCTCCTTCGGCGTGCCAGGCCTGAGCTTCATGACTCGCTACATTCGCGGTAGCAACGTTACCGTTGCTGACTCCAGTGACGGCAAAGAGCATGAATGGGACGTAGAAGCCAAGTACGTGCTTCAGGAAGGCCCGGCCAAAGACCTGTCCTTCCGTCTGCGTAACGCGATCTATCGTGGTACCAATAGCGATTACCGCGCGACCAACTACGACAACCTGAACGACCTGCGTCTGATCGTAGAGTACCCACTGAGCATCTTGTAATTCACGGCTCAGCGGATTGCTTTAACACGCAGTACTAATAAGAACCGCCAACCTGAGCCAGGTTGGCGGTTTTTTTTGCCTTGCAAAAGTACCCTATTGAACCCGCCGACCAAGATAGCAAGCTAACTAATAAAGTAGGCTTCAATAGCTACTTCAGACCTTGCCGATTCGAACTTACATAGTTGCCAAGTCCGAACTTGAAAACAAACAAGGGGCTGATAGCCCCTTGTCTTGAACAACATTAGCTGACCGAACGGCCAGGTCATGAAACTGACTTATTGCGCTGCTGCTTCCTGAACCACTCGAATCACCCGTTGTGGAAAAGGAATATCAATGCCCGCTGCCTTCAAGCGATCACGGGACAACTCATTGAACTGGAACAGCACGTCCCAATAGTCCGAAGTCTTGACCCACACCCGCAGCGACAGGGTAATAGCGCTATCGCCCAGGGTAGAAACCACAGCTACCGGGGCCGGATCGGCCAGTACCCGCTCATCCTTGGCCAGTTCCAGCAACACCTCGCGGGCCTTCTGCAGGTCCGCGTCATAGTCCACACCTACGTCGAACACCACCTTGCGGGTCGGTTGACGGTTGTAGTTGGTGATGATGCCGTTGGACAGGTTGCCGTTGGGCACGATCACTGTCTTGTTGTCACCGGTACGCAGCACGGTGTGGAAGATCTGGATGCTGTCGACAGTACCGCTGATGCCCTGGGCTTCGATCCAGTCACCGATACGAAACGGGCGGAACAGCAAGATCAATACCCCACCAGCGAAGTTCGCCAAGCTGCCTTGCAGCGCCAGGCCGATGGCCAGGCCGGCAGCACCGATCGCGGCCACGAAGGAGGTGGTTTCGACACCGATCATCGAAGCCACACTGACGATCAGCAGGACCTTGAGAATGATGTTGGCCAGGCTGCTGATAAAACCTTGCAGCGCCAGGTCGGCATTGCGCAGGGCCAGCAACTTGCCCACTTTGTGAGTCAGTTTGTTGATCAACCACCAGCCGATGGCCAGGGTGATGACAGCCAGCAGCACCCGGCTGCCGTATTCCATGATCATTGGAATCCAGGCCTGGGAGGCCCGGACCAGATTGTCTACTTCAGCGTTCAAATCCATCTATTTCTCCAGATTCCCGGGGTTGCGGCGCACATGACTGACAGGCAGAACGACCAGCCCCGCGGGGGCTCAATCGTTTCTGCCATTCCTCCGGCCTCGGACGCCAATAAGCTCTAGAGGTTCCCGGAGAAGCCGATCAATCGCGGAAGTTGTTGAATTGCAGCGGCATGCCGAACTCTTTGGCACGCAGGGCGGCGATGGCCTCTTGCAGGTCGTCACGCTTTTTGCCGGTCACCCGTACCTGCTCGCCCTGAATGGCGGCTTGCACTTTCAACTTGGCGTCCTTGATATGGGCGACGATTTTCTTCGCCAGTTCTTTATCGATACCTTCCTTGAGGACGGCTTCCTGCTTCATCACCTTGCCCGAGGCATAGGCGTCCTTGACCTCCAGGCACTGCACGTCGATCTTGCGCTTGACCAGGGCCAGCTTGAGAATCTCGATCATCGCTTCAAGCTGGAACTCGGCCTCGGCGGTCAGGTTGACGGTCAGCTCCTTGTCCTTGAACTCGAAGCTGCCCTTGCCCTTGAGGTCGTAGCGGCGATCCAGTTCCTTGACGGCGTTTTCCACCGCGTTGGTGACTTCGTGCTTGTCCAGTTCGGATACCACGTCAAACGACGGCATGTAATCTCTCCAAATAAAAAGGGGCGCTGTTCAAAACATCGAACACGCCCGGCTTGCGGTTAAAATCCGCGCTCATTATAACGGGTCTTTCCCCTCCTTCACCCCGCGCCCTCCCCCGGGCGGCCAAACAGAGCGAAAACCTGATGTCCACCACCTGGCATGTTCTCGGCGCCGGCAGCCTCGGCACCCTGTGGGCCACCCGCCTGGCCCGAGCCGGCTTGCCGGTACGCCTGATTCTGCGTGACCCCGCCCGCTTGCGGGCCTATCAGGCGGCCGGCGGCCTGACCCTGGTAGAACAGGGCCAGAGCAGCCTGCTGGCAATTCCCGGAGAAACCAGCACCAGCAGCGCCCCCATCCAGCGCCTGTTGCTGGCCTGCAAGGCCTACGACGCCGAGGCGGCAGTGGCCAGCATCGCCCCGCGCCTGGCGCCGGGAGCCGAACTGATCCTGCTGCAGAACGGCCTGGGCAGCCAGGATGCCGTGGCCGCCCGAGTGCCCCAGGCACGCTGCATTGCCGCCTCCAGCACCGAGGGCGCCTTCCGCGATGGCGACTGGCGCGTGGTCTTTGCCGGCCACGGCTACACCTGGCTGGGGGACTCGGGGCACCCCACGCCGCCGATCTGGCTCGACGAATTGGCGGCCAGCGGCATTCCCCATGAATGGAGCACCCAGATCCTCACCCGGCTCTGGCGCAAGCTGGCACTCAACTGCGCGATCAACCCACTGACGGTACTGCACGACTGCCGTAACGGTGGCTTGCAGCAGCATCATTGCGAAGTGGCCACCCTGTGCGCCGAGCTTAGCGAGCTGCTGCAATGCTGCGGGCAACCCGCTGCCGCGCAAAACCTGCAACAGGAAGTGGAACGGGTGATCCTGGCCACCGCCGCCAACTATTCCTCCATGCACCAGGATGTCAGTAACGGGCGGCGTACCGAAATCAGCTACCTGCTGGGTTACGCCTGTGAAGCCGCTGCCCGGCATCGCCTGCAACTGCCCCATCTGCAGCAGTTGCAACAGCACCTGGTGAACCAGCTGCAGCGACGCGGATTGCCCAGCGCCTGAGCAGCGGCTACGCTCCCCACTTGCTCATTTCCAGCGATATAGCCGATGCCATTGCGCCAGCGCCTCGAAAACCTGCCAGTGGGCCAAAAGCTCCTGGCCGCACTGCTTGTCCTGCTGACCACCGTTCTGCTGGTCGCCAACCTGACCTTTATCAGCGCGGCCTACTGGATCTCCCAGGAAAGCATGGCGCCCCAGGCGCTGCAGACCATTGGCCGCCTGGTGTCCAATCCGACCCTGGCGATCCAAGCGCTGAACTCCCCCGAAGATGCCGAGAAGCTGCTCAACGAACTCGACAGCTATACCCCGCTGCGGGCTGCCGCACTCTATGACGGCAAGGGCCAGCGCCTGGCCCAGTTGCAGCACGGCGAACGCCTCAAGCTGCCCGAACGCTACCGGCACATCGAAGCCTGGCAAATGACCGAGTTTCGCAGCAACCAGGTCATCACCCTGCCCCGCCCGGGCCAGGCCCCCGGCCACCTGCTGCTGGTGGCCACCAGCGAACTGCCGATGGCCTTCTACACCGGCACCCTGACCGCCAGCCTGGGAATCCTGATCTTCAGTGTGCTGCTGTGGCTGGTCATCGCCCGGCAGATCAAGCGCCTGATCACCCAGCCGATCCACCAGCTCGAGGAACTGTCGCGCCAGGTCACCCGCGAAGAGAACTACGCCCTGCGCGCAGCCCGGGGCAACCACGATGAAATCGGCAGCCTGGCAGAAGCCTTCAACACCATGCTGTCGCGTATCGAAGCTCGCGAGCAGCAGCTCAAGCGCGCCCGGGACGACTCCCAGGCCGCCTACGACCAGGCCCAGGGGCTGGCGGAGGAAACCCGCCATACCAACCGCAAGCTGGAACTGGAAGTCCAGGTGCGCAGCAAGATCGAGAAGAAGCTCACCGGCTTTCAGAACTACCTCAACAGCATCATCGACTCCATGCCCTCGGCGCTGATCGCTCTGGATGAACAGCTCTACGTCACCCAGTGGAACCAGGAAGCCAGCGCCCTGTCCGGCACCCGGCTCGACGAAGCCCTGAACCAGCCGATCTTCCTCGCCTTCGAACCGCTCAAGCCGTTCCTGCCGCAGCTCAAGGAAACCGTAGAGCAGCACACGGTGACCAAGGTGGAGCGGGTCACCTGGTTCAAGGACGAAGAACCCAAGCACTACGCCCTGACCTTCTACCCCCTGATGGGGGGCGCCGGACGCGGGGTGGTGATCCGTATCGACGACATCACCCAGCGCCTGTCCCTGGAAGAGATGATGGTGCAATCGGAGAAAATGCTTTCGGTGGGCGGCCTCGCGGCCGGCATGGCCCATGAGATCAACAACCCGCTGGGAGCGATCCTGCACAACGTACAGAACATTCGCCGACGACTGTCTGCCGATCTGCCAAAGAACCTTGAGCACGCGCAGCAGATCGGTGTTGAACTGCAGACCGTCAATCGCTACCTGGAAAGCCGCGAAGTGCCGCAACTGCTCGATGGCATTCAGCAGGCCGGAGCCCGGGCGGCGAAGATCGTCACCCACATGCTCAGCTTCAGCCGACGCAGCAACCGGCAGATGGCCCCCTGCGACCTGCCGGCGCTGATCGACCAGGCGGTGGAGATCGCCAGCAACGACTTCGACCTGGCCATTGGCTTCGACTTCAAGGGCCAGGCGATCATTCGCCAGTTCGACCCGAACCTGGGCCCGGTCCCCGGCACTGCCAACGAACTGGAACAGGTGCTGCTCAACCTGCTGAAAAACGCCGCCCAGGCCATCCATCAGCGCGAAGATGACAGCGAACCCGGACGTATCATCCTGCGTACCCGTTTGAATCCGCCCTGGGCAGAGATCCAGGTGGAGGACAACGGAATCGGCATGAGCGAAAACGTGCGCAAGCGTACCTTCGAGCCCTTCTTCACCACCAAGGAAATCGGCCAGGGCACCGGGCTCGGCCTGTCGGTGTCGTACTTCATCATCACCAATAACCACAAGGGGCAGATGGAGGTGCAGTCCACCCGCGGCCAGGGCACTTGCTTCACCTTGCGCCTGCCCCTGGCCAGCAGCCAGCCGCTGGTCCAAGAACCGTTACCACTGGAGAACTGAACATGGGCTTTCGCTTGTCGAAGATCTACACCCGCACTGGCGACAAAGGCGAAACCGGACTGGGGGATGGCCGTCGGGTGCCCAAGGATCACCCTCGGGTCGAAGCCATTGGCGAGGTTGATACCCTGAACAGCCAATTGGGCCTGCTACTGGCAGGCCTCGGTGAGCAGAGCAGTGCCTGCCCCGGGCTCGAGGAAGTGATCACAGTGCTGGCGCCCTGTCAGCATCGGCTGTTCGACCTGGGTGGCGAACTGGCGATGCCGGTCTATCAGGCCCTCAACGAGGCCGAAGTACAGCGCCTGGAGGCGGCCATCGATCTGTGGAACGAGGAGTTGGGCCCGCTGGAGAACTTCATCCTGCCCGGCGGCTCGGCGCTGATCGCCCAGGCCCATGTCTGTCGCAGCCTGGCCCGCAGCGCCGAGCGTCGCTGTCAGCACCTGAATGCCGTTGAGCCTTTGCAAGGGGTTGGGCTGGCCTACATCAATCGCCTGTCGGACCTGCTGTTTGTCGCCGCGCGACTGATCGCCAAGCGCCAGGGCATTGCCGAAATCCTCTGGCAGGCCGCCGCCAAGCCCTGACCACGCGGCTTGCGGGCGGAAGGGCCTGCAAGCGCCCGACGATGCCTCTCAGGCAAGCCTGCTCCCGCAGACCTGGGCCCAGGCTGCCATTGAGGATGTCTTCAATCCTGCGGCCAGAAGGCGCGGATACCCGCTACACCTTGAGCACCCGCTGCCCAGGCCTGCTGGCATTCGGCGGGCCCCACGCCACCCAGCAGATACACCGGCTTGTTGAAACCGCTGATCAGTTGCTCGGCCTGTTGCCAGCCCAATGGCTGTGCATCCGGATGAGTCTGGGTGGGCTGTACCGGAGACAAGGTCACGAAGTCCACGTCCATCTGCTGGGCCAGGGACAGCTCCTCGGCGTTATGGCAGGAAGCCGCCAACCAGCGATCCTTGCCGAACGGCCGCCCGGCGCTGGCGTACTTGCGCAGTTGCGCCGCAGTGATGTGCCAGCCCGCCGAGGGGAAATCCCCCAGCCATTCGAAGGGCCCCTTGAGCATCAGTTGCGCCTTGCCGGCGCACAGGCCCACCGCATCCACCGCCAGGTCGCGGTATTGCGGGTCGTAGCCGCCGGGCGCCCGCAGTTGAATCAGCTTGCAGCCCTGGGCCACGGCTTTTTGCATGCCTCGCAGCAAGGTCGGGGTTTCCAGGCCTTCCGGGGTGATCAGGTAGTGGGCTGGCAGACGCGCGGCAGCGACAATCGGCTGATTGGCCGCGGGGAATTCATAGTCGGCCAGCTCACGAGCGGTGACCCAGGCCAGAGGTTGCCCTTCGGCGCCGTGAGGCTCACCACTGAACGCCGAGACTTCCCAGACATCCAGCAGTACCTGCTTGTCCGGATAATCGTGCTGCACCTTGATCAGCGGGCGCGCTGCGGTGACGGCGATGCCCAGCTCTTCATGTAGCTCGCGGGCCAGCGCGGCTTCGACCGCCTCCCCGGGCTCGACCTTGCCGCCGGGGAACTCCCACAGGCCACCTTGATGTTGAGTATCGGCACGCCGGGCAATCAGGATCTTGCCGCTGGCATCCCGGATAACGGCCGCAGCCACATGTACTCGTTTCACCGCACTACTTCCTCTGCTCAGGCATGTTGGCCAGGCCCTTGCGGGCCGGGCGTTGGATCTGCGCTTCGCCGACAAGCCGGCTCCTACAGCAGGAGCGGCAACGCCGGCGAGGTTCTTAGGTGCGGTATTCCGCGTTGATCTTCACGTATTCGTGAGACAGGTCGGTAGTCCAGATGGTTTCGCTGCACGCGCCACGGCCCAGTTCGATGCGGATGGTGATTTCTTCCTGCTGCATCACCGCCGCGCCCTGGGCTTCGGTGTAGCTGGCAGCACGGGCGCCACGGCTGGCAATGCAGACTTCACCGAGGAACACGTCGATCTTGCTGACATCCAGGTCCGGCACCCCGGCACGACCTACTGCCGCCAGGATGCGGCCCCAGTTCGGGTCCGAAGCGAACAGCGCGGTCTTGATCAGTGGCGAGTGAGCCACGGTGTAGCCTACGTCCAGGCACTCCTGGCAAGTAGCCCCGCCGTTGACTTCCACAGTGACGAACTTGGTTGCGCCCTCACCGTCACGGACGATGGCCTGGGCCACTTCCATGCACACCTCGAACACCGCCTGCTTCAGGGCAGCGAACAGCGGGCCCTCGGCCTTGGTGATTTCCGGCAGCTTGGCCTGCCCAGTGGCGATCAGCATGCAGCAGTCGTTGGTCGACGTGTCGCCGTCGATGGTGATGCGGTTGAAGGACTTGTTGGCACCGTCCAGCAACAGGTTCTGCAGCACTTCGCGGGAGACTTTGGCGTCAGTGGCGATGTAGCCGAGCATGGTTGCCATGTTCGGGCGGATCATCCCCGCGCCTTTGCTGATGCCGGTCACGGTGATGGTCACGCCATCATGCTGGAACTGGCGGCTGGCGCCCTTGGGCAGGGTGTCGGTGGTCATGATGCCAGTGGCGGCGGCAGCCCAGTTGTCCACGGACAGGTCGTCCAGCGCAGCTTGCAGAGCACCTTCGATTTTCTCTACCGGCAATGGCTCGCCGATCACTCCGGTGGAGTAAGGCAGCACGGCGCTGGCATCGACGCCGGTCAGCTCCGCCAGCTTGGCGCAGGTGCGGGACGCCGCGGCCAGGCCCGGCTCACCAGTGCCGGCGTTGGCGTTACCGGTGTTGGTCAGCAGATACCGCACCGGGCCTTGTACCCGCTGCTTGGCCAGAATCACCGGTGCGGCGCAGAACGCGTTGAGGGTGAACACCCCCGCCACCGTGGAGCCTTCGGCACAACGCATGACCACCACATCCTTGCGCCCCGGGCGCTTGATGCCGGCCGAAGCGATACCGAGCTCGAAGCCGGCAACCGGGTGCAACGTAGGCAAAGGACCAAGACCAACAGCCATGAATGCGCTCCTCTTATCAGGTGTCTGCACCGTCGTCTCAAAAGACGGTGCCGCAAATGGAAAAACGCCGCGACGGCTGATGCCGTCACGGCGCGGGTGTTTCAGTGTCTGGCGGGGATCTTAGTTGATCTGGCCGTGACAGTGTTTGTACTTCTTGCCCGAACCGCAGTAGCACAGTTCATTGCGGCCAAGCTTTTGCTCGTTGCGCACTGGCGCGGTGGCCAGGGCCACATCGACCTCGACGCCCTCTTCCAGGGCTTCCGGCTGATCCAGCCCCGGTGCCTCGGCGTGTTCGAACTGCATGCGCTGGGCCAGAGCCTCGGCTTCCTGACGCAGGCGAGCCTCTTCCTCGGCCGGGTCTTCGCGACGCACCTGGACGTGGGACAGCACGCGGATCGAGTCGCGCTTGATGGAGTCGAGCAACTCGGAGAACAGGGTGAAGGATTCGCGCTTGTACTCCTGCTTCGGGTTCTTCTGCGCGTAACCACGCAGGTGAATACCGTGACGCAGGTGGTCCATGGTCGACAGGTGGTCTTTCCACAGGTCGTCCAGTACCCGCAGAACAATCTGCTTCTCGAAAGTGCGCAGGGCTTCGGCACCGGCCTGGTCTTCTTTCTCGTTGTACGCGGCAATCAGCTCGTTGAGCAGCTTCTCGCGCAGGGTTTCCTCGTACAGGTGATCGTCTTCGTCGAGCCATTGCTGGATCGGCAGGCTGACACCGAAGCCGCTCTGGATGGCTTCTTCCAGGCCTGCCACGTCCCACTGCTCAGGCAGCGATTGCGGCGGGATGTGGGCGCTGACGGTAGCGTTGAGCACGTCCTGGCGGAAGTCGGCGATGGTTTCGCCAATGTTGTCCGCGGCCAACAAGGTGTTGCGCATGTGATAGATCACTTTACGCTGCTCGTTGTTGACGTCGTCGAACTCCAGCAACTGCTTGCGGATGTCGAAGTTGCGGCCTTCGACCTTGCGCTGGGCCTTCTCGATGGCGTTGGTCACCATGCGGTGCTCGATCGCCTCGCCGGACTGCATGCCCAGGGCCTTCATGAAGTTCTTCACCCGGTCAGAGGCGAAGATACGCATCAGGCTGTCTTCCAGGGACAGGTAGAAGCGGCTGGAACCGGCGTCGCCCTGGCGGCCGGCACGGCCACGCAGCTGGTTGTCGATACGACGGGACTCATGGCGCTCGGAAGCGATCACCTGCAGGCCACCGGACTCCAGCACTTGCTGGTGGCGCTTCTGCCAGTCGGCCTTGATCTGGGCGATCTGCTCAGGCGTCGGGTTTTCCAGGGAAGCGACTTCCACTTCCCAGTTGCCGCCCAACAGGATGTCGGTACCACGACCGGCCATGTTGGTGGCAATGGTCAGGGCGCCCGGGCGACCGGCCTGGGCAATGATTTCCGCTTCCTTTTCGTGGAACTTGGCGTTCAGGACCTTGTGCTCGATGCCTTCCTTGTTGAGCAGGTTGGACATGTGCTCGGAAGTTTCGATGGTCGCGGTGCCAACCAGCACCGGACGGCCCTGGGTCATGCACTCCTTGATGTCGTTGATGATCGCGGCGTACTTCTCGTCCGCGGTCAGGAACACCAGGTCGTTGTAGTCCTTACGAGCCAGCGGCTTGTTCGGCGGAATCACCATCACCTGCAGACCGTAGATCTGATGGAACTCGAAGGCTTCGGTGTCGGCGGTGCCGGTCATGCCGGACAGCTTGGTATACAGACGGAAGTAGTTCTGGAAGGTGGTCGAAGCCAGGGTCTGGCTCTCGGCCTGGATATTGAGGTTTTCCTTGGCTTCGATGGCCTGGTGCAGGCCTTCGGACAAGCGGCGACCGGGCATGGTACGACCGGTGTGTTCGTCCACCAGGACCACCTGCCCATCCTGGACGATGTATTCAACGTTGCGGTTGAACAGCTTGTGCGCACGCAGGCCGGCGTAAACGTGGGTCAACAGGCCCAGGTTGTGCGCCGAGTACAGGCTTTCGCCTTCAGCCAGCAGGCCGACCTGGGTCAGCATTTCTTCGATGAACTGGTGACCGGCTTCGTTGAGCTCGACCTGGCGGGTCTTCTCGTCGACGGTGAAGTGCCCGGCCTTGGTGACCTGGCCTTCCACTTCCTCGATGTGCTGCTCGAGGCGCGGGATCAGCTTGTTGATCTCGGTGTACAGGCGGGAACTGTCCTCAGCCTGGCCGGAAATGATCAACGGAGTACGGGCTTCGTCGATGAGGATCGAGTCGACTTCGTCGATCACGGCAAAATTGAGCTCGCGCTGGAACTTGTCTTCCATGCTGAAAGCCATGTTGTCGCGCAGGTAGTCGAAACCGAATTCGTTGTTGGTGCCGTAGGTGATGTCGGCGGCGTAGGCAGCACGTTTCTCTTCAGGCGGCTGGAACGGCGTGACCACGCCGACGCTCAGGCCGAGGAATTCGTACAGCGGGCGCATCCAGTTGGCGTCGCGGCGAGCCAGGTAGTCGTTCACGGTCACCACGTGCACGCCCTTGCCGGACAGGGCGTTGAGGTACACACCCAGGGTCGCTACCAGGGTCTTGCCCTCACCGGTGCGCATCTCGGCGATCTTGCCTTCATGCAAGGTCATGCCGCCGATCAGCTGCACATCGAAGTGGCGCATTCCCATGATCCGCTTACCGGCTTCACGGGCGACCGCGAAGGCTTCGGGAAGCAGTTTGTCGAGGGTTTCACCCTTGGCGATACGGGCCTTGAACTCGGCAGTCTTGGCACGCAATTGATCGTCCGAAAGGGCCACCATTTGCTCTTCGAAGGCATTGACGATCTGTACCGTCTTGAGCATGCGTTTGACTTCACGCTCGTTCTTGCTTCCAAAAAGTTTCTTTAACAAAGGCGCAAACATATCGGCAGGATCTTCCACACATAGGGTTGGAGGGCGGCCCCGTGAGTCGCCCGAGCAGCCCTCATGGCCGCATGCGAACGAGCATTCTACCCGGAAACGATGGTGAGGAAAGTGGCGTTATTCCACGATGCTGGCACAGCGCTGTGACGGGGCTCACCTAAAATAAGGGCTTTTCGCTGAACTTCAAGCCCATTGACCACAGAAGTTAATGATTACGATCAGCAAAGAACCAGAAATTGATCAAAGTACGAACAAGCGATGGCGCCGGCGTGGCGGGCGCTTTCTGCTACCATGGCGTCTCTGTAACTTCAGGTTTCTGATCATGGCATTTCGCCCCCTTACGGCACGCGCTCCCGCCGTTCTTCTTCGCGAAGCCAAGCCTCTGAAAGCCATACTCGGCCACGCCCAGCGCCTGGCGCATCTGCAGCGCCTGCTGGAAAGCCAGCTGCAGCCGGCCGCTCGCGAACATTGCCACGTTGCTTCCTGGCGTGAAGGCAGCCTGCTGCTGATCGTCACCGACGGGCACTGGGCAACGCGCCTGCGCTATCAGCAAAAGCGCCTGCAACGTCAATTGCTGGAGTTCAACGAGTTCAGCAACCTGACGCGCATCCTGTTCAAGGTCCAGCCGCCGACGGTCCAGCAAGGAGCCGCGGGACACACCATGGACCTGTCGAACAACGCCGCTGAAACCATCCAGGCCACCGCAGAGGGCATCACCGACCCCAACCTGCGCGCGGCCCTGGAGCGCCTGGCCAGCCACGCCAAACCGCGGGGCTGACTCAAGCCTGTACTTCAGCGCCGCTTGCTGCCGCCGAGCAGGGAACCCATCAAGCCCCGCACCAGTTGCCGTCCCAATTGATTAGCCGCCTGGCGCATGGCCGACTTCAATGCCTGCCCGGCAGCCGTGCCAAGGAACTCACCCGCCCGGTCGGCCAGGCTGGGCTCTTCAGCCGCTGCTTTGCCAGAAGGCTGCTGATCCTGCGGTGCCAACTCCTTGCGCCCCAGCAACACTTCATAGGCTGATTCGCGGTCGATCGGTTTGTCATAGCGCCCCAGCAACGGCGAACTGGCGATCAGGGCCTGGCGCTCGGCCTCGGTCAGCGGCCCGATCCGCGACTGCGGCGGCGCCACCAGTACCCGCTGGACCATTTCTGGCGTGCCCTTGTCCTGCAAGGTACCCACCAGCGCTTCGCCGATGCCCAGCTCGGTCAGTACCGCCAGCGCATCGAAGGCGGGGTTGGGACGGAAACCATCCGCCACGGCGCGCAGGGACTTCTGCTCCTTGGCAGTAAATGCCCGCAAGCCATGCTGGATACGCAATCCCAATTGAGCCAGGACATTGTCCGGCAGATCCCCGGGCGACTGGGTAACGAAATACACCCCCACACCTTTGGAGCGAATCAGCCGCACCACCTGCTCCAGCCGGTCCTGCAAGGCCTTGGGAGTACCGGCGAACAGCAGGTGCGCTTCGTCGAAGAACAGCGCCAGCAGCGGTTTTTCCGCATCGCCCCGCTCCGGCAGTTGCTCGAACAGCTCGGCCAGCAGCCATAAAAGGAAGGTCGCATAGACTTTCGGCGCCTCATGCACCAGGCGGCTGGCATCGAGCAGATGAATCCGCCCACGACCATCGGCGGCCGGCTGCAGAATGTCCTCCAGCTGCAACGCCGGCTCACCGAACAGTGCTTCGGCGCCCTGCTGCTCCAGGGTCGCCAGGCGCCGCAACAGCGCCTGGCTGGAGCCGGTAGTCATCAACGCAGCATCGTCCCCGAGCAGCTGCGGGTTGTCCTTGAGGTGGTTGAGCAGCGCCTTGAGGTCCTTCAGGTCGAGCAGCAACAGGCCTTCGCGATCAGCCACCTTGAACGCCGCATAGAGCGCCGACTGCTGGCTGTCGGTGAGTTCCAGCAAACTGCCCAGCAGCAGCGGGCCCATTTCGCTCAGGGTGGTGCGCAGAGGATGACCGCTTTGCCCATGGATATCCCACAGGGTCACCGGATAGGCCTGTGGTTGATGCTTGAGCCAGGGCATGCCGGCGATCCGCTCGGCAACCTTGCCCTGGGGGTTGCCCGCAGCACCCAGCCCACAGAGGTCGCCTTTGATGTCTGCGGCAAATACCGCCACCCCGGCATCACTGAAGGCTTCTGCAAGGCGCTGCAGGGTGACGGTCTTGCCGGTGCCCGTGGCGCCCGCCACCAGACCGTGGCGGTTGGCCAGGCGCATGGCCTGGGCGATCGGCAGGCCATCGAGGCCGGCACCGATTACGAGTTGCGATGAGTCAGGCATTTTGTCACCCCTGGTTAATCTTTGGCCTTACACGGTCGATATGAATAAATGATGGATCAGAAGTATCTGAAATAAAGGTCAGGTAATTCCCTTGGGATAGATGGAGATATCAGCTTACTTATAACACCGCCCTTCTGTGCGTTTTTCCAACCCGATGCCCTGGACTCAAAGACCTTAGCGGACACCCCAAGCCATGAACAAAAATCTGCGCTTCAGCCACAAGATCCTGCTTGCCGCCTCGCTGATCGTCATAGCTGCATTTGCACTATTCACGCTCTACAACGATTACCTGCAACGCAACGCCATTCGTGATGATCTGGACAACTATCTTCAGGAAATGGGCGACGTCACGGCAAAAAATATTCAGACCTGGCTCGCCGGTCGCGCCCTGCTGATCGAGAACATCTCCCAGTCGGTGGCCCTCAACACGGACCCTGCGAATGTCAGCAACCTGCTGGAACAGAAATCCGTCAGCTCGACCTTCATGGGGGCCTACCTGGGCAACAATGACGGCACCTTCATCATCCGTCCCAACAGCAAGATGCCGGATGGCTACGATCCTCGCGCCCGCCCCTGGTACAAGAGTGCCGAGAGCAGCAGCGGCTCGGCCCTGACCGAACCCTATATCGACCTGGCGTCCGGCCAGTTGGTGATCTCCATCGTCGACAGCGTGATCAAGGCCGGCCAGAGGATCGGTGTGGTCGGCGGCGACCTGAGCCTGCAAGTAATCACCGACAGCATCAATGCCCTGGACTTCGACGGCATGGGCTACGCCTTCCTGATCAGCGCCGACGGCAAGATCCTGGTACACCCGGACAAGAACCTGGTGATGAAGACCCTCAAGGACGTCTACCCCCAGGACACCCCCAAGATCAGCAGTGAACTCAGCGAGATCACTGTCGATGGCAAGCCGCGTATTGTCACCTTCACCCAGATCAAGGGCCTGTCCTCGGTGAACTGGTACATCGGCCTGTCCGTGGACAAGGACAAGGCTTTCGCCATGCTCAGCGAGTTCCGCACCTCGGCGATCATCGCCACCCTGACGGCCGTGGCCCTGACCATTGCCCTGCTGGGCCTGCTGATCCGCCTGCTGATGCAGCCGCTGCACGTGATGACCCGGGCCATGCAGGACATCGCCGATGGCGAAGGCGACCTGACTCGACGCCTGAACATCCATAACCAGGACGAGTTCGGCATCCTCGGCACTGCCTTCAACCGTTTCGTCGAACGCATCCACGGCTCGATCCGCGAAGTGTCCTCGGCCACCGAGCACGTCAACGAAGTCGCCCTGCGCGTGGTCAGCGCCTCCAACTCGTCGATGCTCAACTCCGACGAGCAGGCCAGCCGCACCAACAGCGTGGCCGCCGCCATCAATCAGCTCGGGGCCGCCGCCCAGGAAATCGCCCGCAATGCCGCCCAGGCTTCGCAACAGGCCAGCGATGCGCGCAACCTCGCCGAAGACGGCCAGCAAGTGGTGGATCGCAGCATCCAGGCGATGAACCAACTGTCGGACATGATCAGCGCCTCCAGCAGCAACATCGAAACCCTCAACAGCAAGACCGTGAACATCGGGCAGATCCTCGAAGTGATCACCAGCATTTCCCAGCAGACCAACCTGCTGGCGCTCAACGCGGCCATCGAAGCGGCCCGGGCCGGCGAGGCAGGACGCGGCTTTGCCGTGGTTGCCGATGAAGTGCGCAACCTGGCGCACCGCACCCAGGAGTCGGCGCAGCAAGTGCAGGGCATGATCGAGGAATTGCAAGTGGGCGCCCGCGAATCGGTGAGCACCATGAGCAACAGCCAGCGCCACAGCCAGGACAGCGTGGAAATCGCCAACCAGGCCGGGGAACGACTCAACAGCGTGACCCAGCGCATAGGCGAGATTGACGGTATGAACCAGTCGGTGGCTACGGCGACCGAGGAGCAGACCTCGGTGGTGGAGTCCATCAATATGGACATTACCGAGATCAATACGCTGAATCAGGAAGGCGTGGAAAACCTCCAGGCTACCTTGCGGGCCTGCTCCGATCTGGAGCAGCAGGCAGCACGCTTGAAGCAACTGGTGGGCAGTTTCAGGATCTGAAAGCGCCCAATGCCCTGTCGCCGGCTAGCCGGCGACAGGCTCAAGCAGGCTTGGGCCGGGATGGCAGCTGGGGTTCCTGCTGCAATTGCTCCCACAACTGCGCGGCATCGGGAAAATCGGTGCCGTCGTCAGGGCTCAACTCATCGGGGTCATAACGGCTCAGGCAACCTTCGCCGAGGGTGGCGGGTGCCTTGGACGTGGCTTTATCCAGTGGATCGGTCATCGGGCTGACCTCGTGATGTGCAAAACCAGGAGCGGGGTATTGAACCCCCGCGCCTGGTTTTTTTTCAATCAGAACACCACAGTCTTGTTGCCGTGCACCAGCACGCGGTCTTCCAGGTGATAGCGCAGGCCGCGGGCCAGGACCATTTTCTCCACGTCACGACCGAAACGCACCATGTCCTCGATGCTGTCGCTGTGGCTGACCCGCACCACGTCCTGCTCGATGATAGGACCGGCGTCCAGCTCCTCGGTGACGTAGTGGCAGGTTGCGCCGATCAGCTTCACACCGCGCAGCGAGGCCTGATGGTAAGGCTTGGCACCGACAAAGGATGGCAGGAAGCTGTGGTGGATGTTGATCACCTTGTGCGCGTACTCGCTGCACAGCTCCGGCGGCAGGATCTGCATGTAGCGCGCCAGCACCACCACTTCGGCGTCGTGCTGCTTGACCAAGCGCGACACCTCGGCGAAGGCCGGCTCCTTGTCCTGCGGGTTGACCGGCACGTGGTAATAAGGAATGCCGTGCCACTCGACCATGCTGCGCAGATCATCGTGGTTGGAAATCACGCAGGCGATCTGGCAATCCAGCTCATCGCTGTGCCAGCGGTGCAGCAAGTCGGCCAGGCAGTGGGATTCGCGGCTGGCCATCAGTACCACGCGTTTTTTCTCGGCGGTATCGGTAATGCGCCAGTCCATCGAGAACTCTTCGGCGATCGGCGCAAAGGCCTCGCGAAAAGCCTCCAGGCCAAAGGGCAGTGAATCGGCACGAATCTCGTGGCGCATGAAAAACCAGCCACTGAGATTGTCCGAGTGGTGGCTCGCTTCGGTGATCCAACCGTTGTGGGAGGCTAGAAAGTTACTGACTTTGGCAACGATGCCAACGCGGTCAGGGCAAGAAATCACCAACCGAAAGGTGCGCATGGGGGGGAAACTCCAGAACTTCGCAAAGGTCGCCATTCTAGCGATTGCGCGACAAAACTGCAGTATTCATTGCATCCAGCGCCCCGGGTAGATTCCCAGGGGCCGCTCCGGCCCGGCTTAGCGGCTGCTACTCCAGGCGCCGTAATGGCACTTGTAAATAGTGCTTAACTAGTTTGTGAATAACCGGCCCGAATGCATCAACCTATTAAATAGCGAAATGTCTTTTACGCCTAAACACACTAAGAGAGACGAATAAAACAGCGGTATTATGTTTACTTGCTCAAACTCCCTGACTATTATTGCGACACTGTCACCCAGCCACTCAGCGCTCAATAAGGTAGTCCTCATGTCCCTGATCAACGAATACCGTGCCACTGAAGAAGCCATCAAAGAACTGCAAGCGCGTTTGAAGAACCTGTCCCAAGACGACAAACTGAAAGCCGAACTGGAGTTCGAAGGCAAACTGCGCAGCCTGATGGGCGAGTACTCCAAATCCCTGCGCGACATCATCGCCCTGCTGGATCCGGACTCGAAAGTTAAAGCACCTCGCGCCGCGGTTAAAACCACCGGCACCAAGCGCGCCCGTAAAGTTAAACAGTACAAGAACCCGCACAACGGCGAAGTCATCGAAACCAAAGGTGGCAACCACAAGACTCTGAAAGAGTGGAAAGCCAAGTGGGGCGGCGACGTGGTAGAAGGCTGGGCCACCCTGCTGGGCTAAGCCTCGCCGTTGAGCGCCCGGGCTTTGCAGCCCTACAGAGAAAACGCCAGCATGCTGGCGTTTTTTTATGCCCTGGCAACCCGCTCAAGAAGCGGGGCCGCTGCTCAAAGAGCCAGGCGCCGAGTCAGAGCCTGCACATAGTCCTGCCATTGATCCAGAACCTGACGCTGCACCGGGTCCGCACTTAACAGCGATTGCTCAAGCCCTTGCCGGAAACTTTCCAGGGTATTGGGCGCACCGAGTTGCGGATCTAGCAAACGCTGCTGACAAAAAACCAGCCAACGTTCTTGCTCGGCTTTGTTCAATGTTTCTGGAAAGTTGCGGGCACGGTAGCGAAAGAGTAATTCCGGCAAGCGCTCATCATCGAATGGCCATTGTTGCTGGGCCAAGTGCAACGGATCAGCCTCACGTACTTGCTCACACAAACGCCGGTCACGGTCAGCAATAAAACCGTCGTACAACTGTTGCTCCGGATCATCGCTTGCGGCAAATTCATCCGGGCCATAAATCACCGAAAGTTTATCCCGCCAAACTTCTTGAGCTTCGCTCAAGGCCACAGCCCGACGCTGATATAGCTCCATGTCCAAGTGCAGCCGCTGTTGATCTTCACTGCGCAGAACACTCAATGGCGCCACGACCGGGCAGCGATTGATATGGATGAGTTTCAACGGCACCGGCAACTCGCCTTCGAGCAGATCTTCCCGGCGCGTGTACAAACGCTGGCGCAGGGTTTCGGCGTCCAACTCCAGCAGCCCCTGAGGGTCCAGGTGCAGGTCGCAGACAATCAAGGCATTGCGATTGCGTGGATGCCAGGCCAGGGGCAGGACCACGCCGATGTAGTGGCGCGCCGCAGAAAAGCGCCCGGAGATGTGCACCATGGGTTGCAACAGGCGGACCTGATCCATCACCCGCTGCTTGCTGCGCAACTGGAACAGCCAGTCATAGAGTCTGGGCTGTTTGTCGCGAACCAATCGCGCCAGCGCGATGGTCGCCCGGACATCGGACAGCGCGTCATGGGCCTGCCCGTGATCGATGCCGTTGGCTGCGGTCAGGCGCTCCAGCTTGAGGCTTACCTGCCCCTGTTCCTCGGGCCAGACGATCCCCTGGGGGCGCAACGCATAAGCCGTGCGCACCACGTCGATCAGGTCCCAACGGCTGTTGCCGCCCTGCCACTCCCGGGCGTAGGGATCGAAGAAATTGCGGTACAGGCTGTAGCGGGTCATCTCATCGTCGAAACGCAGGGTGTTGTAGCCCACGCCGCAGGTCCCGGGGCGCGCCAGTTGCTCGTGCACCCGGGTCATGAAATCTGCCTCCCCCAGGCCTTGTTCGGCCAGACGGCCAGGGGTGATGCCAGTGATCATGCAAGCCATCGGATGGGGCAGGATATCGTCGCTGGGCTGGCAGTAGAGGTTGACCGGTTCGTCGATCTCGTTGAGTGCCAGGTCGGTGCGGATACCGGCCACTTGCAACGGGCGATCACAACGCGGATTGATGCCGGTGGTTTCGTAGTCGTACCAAAAGAGGGAAGTCACGGCCTGTTCCTGAACTGAAAGACCGCCGCAGTCTAGGCGTTCAGGCGCCGTCAGGGCCAGCCGCACGAACCGGGGCGAAGTCATTGGACTTGGCGAATTCGTAGTTAATGATGTCGTTTGCCCCTCAGACACTGCTAGCATCGGCGCTGGATTTTTTACCAGACCAAGCCGATAAGTTACCCATGCTTGAGACGACAGCAACGCCAAGGAACGCATCGCTGCACCCGCCACTGGATACGCGCTACCAGGTCGAAACCCCCGAGGGCATCGACCTGCCTCTGCGGCCTGCGGGGTTGCTGGTGCGCACCCTGGCCTTCAGTCTCGACCTGGGCATCCGCGGGCTAATACTGGGCCTGCTGTTCATCATCCTGGGCTTTTTCGACGAAGTCGGCGTCGGCCTCGGCTCGATCCTGCTGTTCCTCATCAGTTGGTGGTACATGGTGCTGTTCGAGGTGCTGAACCAGGGACGCTCCCCTGGCAAGCAACTGATGGGACTGCGAGTGGTGCAGGACGACGGCACCCCGATTGGCTGGAGTGCCTCCCTGACCCGCAACCTGCTGCGCTTTGCCGACATGCTGCCTTTCGGCTATTTCCTCGGCGCCATCAGTTGCCTGCAGCACCCGACCTTCAAACGCCTCGGCGATCTGGCCGCCGGCACCCTGGTGATCTACCGCGAGCAGCCGGTCAAACGCCCCGAACTGCCGTCAGCCGTCCCCCGCACTGCGCCCTTCGCCCTGAGCCTGAATGAGCAACGGGCGATCCTCGGCTTTGCCGAGCGCCAGGGCCAGCTGTCGGCCGAACGTACCCGGGAACTGGCCGGCATCCTCGCGCAACCGCTGCATGTACCCAGTGCCCAGGCCACGGCCGAACTCAATGGCATTGCCCGCGGCTTCCTGGGAACCCCATGAAACAAAGCCTTTTCGAACACCGCCACCAGGCGCAATGGCAGCAGTTCGAGCAGTTGCTCGAGCGTCTGGAACATGGCCGGGCCAAAGCCGAGGAATGCCAGAGCTTCGTCCAGGACTACCGACGCCTGTGCCAGCATCTGGCCCTGGCCGAAGAACGCGGCTACAGCAGCTACCTGATCGATCCGCTGCAACAGCTGGCCCTGCGTGGCCACCAGCAGCTGTACCGACAGCGCAGCGCCTTCGGGGCCAATCTGTTGAGTTTCGTGCTGGCCGGTTTCCCCCGTCTGGTGCGTCAGGAGTGGCGCCTGGTGCTGCTGGCCAGCCTGCTGTTCTTCGGCAGCCTGCTGGCCATCGGGGTGCTGGTGTACCTGTTTCCCGATCTGATCTACAGCCTGGTGAGCCCGCAGCAAGTCAGCGAGATGCAGAGCATGTACGACCCTACCGCCGGGCGCCTGGGGCGGGCCGCCGAACGGGCCTCGAGCGAAGACTGGGTGATGTTCGGCTACTACATCATGCACAACATCGGGATCGCCTTTCAGACCTTTGCCAGCGGCCTGCTGTTCGGCGTGGGCAGTGTGTTCTTCCTGTTTTTCAACGGCCTGATGATAGGCGCCATTGCCGGCCACCTGACCCAGATCGGCTTCGGCCAGACCTTCTGGCCGTTCGTGATCGGCCACGGCGCCTTTGAACTCAGCGCCATTGCCCTGTCTGGCGCCGCCGGGCTGAAGCTTGGCTGGGCCTTGATCGCGCCAGGCCGCCTGACCCGCGGCGAAGCCCTGCTGCAAGCCGCGCGCGTCAGCGTGCAACTGATCTACGGCGTCATCGGCTTCTTGCTGATCGCCGCCTTTGTCGAAGCCTACTGGTCCTCCATGACCTGGCCGGCCGCCTGGGTCAAATACAGCGTCGGCAGTGCCCTTTGGGGCCTGGTGGCGGCCTACCTGACCCTGGCCGGACGTGAATCCCATGCGCCTGAGTGATGCCAGCGTGGTGATCCGCCCCCGCAGCGCCTGGGAGGCCATGGACCTGGGCGTGCTACTGAGCCAGCGTCATCGGCGCTTGCTGATGACCAGTTGGGCCATCGTCAGCCTGCCAGTGTTCGCCCTGCTGAGCCTGCTGCTCTGGGAATCGCCGTCGCTGGCGATCCTGCTGTTCTGGTGGCTGAAGCCGGCCTTCGAACGCCTGCCGCTGTTTATTCTGTCTAAAGCCCTGTTCGGTGAAACACCCAGCCTGGGGCAAGCGCTGAAACAATGGCCTCGCCTGCTCAAGCCGCAACTGCTGGCCAGCCTGACCTGGCGTCGCTTCAGCATGAGCCGCAGCTTCACCCTGCCGGTGGTACAACTTGAAGGCCTGAGCGCCGATGCCCGGCAACAACGCCTGGCGGTGCTGCTACAGAAAAATGCCGGTGCCGCGCGCTGGCTGACCCTGATTGGCATGCACCTGGAAGGCGCCCTGTGGATTGGCCTGATGGTGCTGTTCTACCTGCTGCTGCCACAACAGGTCGAAGTGGACTGGAGCTGGCAGAGCCTGATGATCGCCGCCCAACAGGACTGGCTATGGCTGGAACACCTGACCAACGTCTTCTACGCCCTGGTCCTGGTGATCTGGGAGCCGATCTACGTGGCCTGCGGTTTCAGCCTGTACCTGAACCGACGCACCGAGCTGGAGGCCTGGGACATCGAGCTGGTATTCCGTCGCCTGCGCCAGCGCCTGACCGGTGCCAGCACGCTGCTCTTGCTCGCCGGCCTGCTGTTCCTGGCACCGACCCAAGCGCTCTGGGCCGCCGCCCCCAGCAGTTCCGCGGCCGGCCCCGAGACCCCGCGGCTGCTGCAGCAACCGCTGACCAGCAAGGCCTCCAGGGACAGCATCCAGGCCATCCTGGACAAGCCCCCCTTCAAGAACCAGGAGTCGGTCACACGCTATCGTTTCGGTGACGAACAAGCCCAGAAGAAGGACGCCAAGGGCAAGCCTCCAGGCTGGCTCAAGAACCTGCTGGAAAGCCTGGGCAAGGACAGTTTCGGCGGGGTCGCCAAGGGCCTGGAGATTCTGCTCTGGGGGTTGCTGCTGGCGGCCCTGGGCTGGCTGATCTGGCGTTACCGCGCTTGGCTGCAGGCCTTCGTCAGCCGTCGTCCGCTGCCGCGCAAGAAACGCCCCGCGGCCATGCCCCAGCAGTTGTTCGGGCTGGAAGTCAGCAGCGAAACCCTGCCCGCCGATGTCGCCGCCCGCGCCGCTGAACTCTGGGCCAGCCAGCCCCGGGAAGCCTTGGGCCTGCTGTACCGGGCGCTGCTCAGCCGCTTGCTGGAAGACTTCCACCTGCCCCTCAGCGTGGCCGATACCGAAGGCCAGGTGCTGGAGCGCATCAAGGCGCTGCAGCAGCCACAATTGGAGGCTTTCAGCATCAGCCTGACCCGCCACTGGCAGAACATGGCGTACGGTCATCAGGTACCCGGCGCCGATCTGCAACCACAGCTGTGCGGCGCCTGGCGCAGCCTGTTCGGCCCCGGAGCACAGCCATGAAGCGCTACCTGTGGGGCGGCCTGGTCCTGCTCCTGGCTCTGGTGCTCGGGGCCGGCGGCTATTACCTGTATCGCCATGCCACGCCCTATCAGGAAATGGTCGATCACGGCCCCTCCCCCGAGGCCCGGGCCAACCCCTACCTGGCGGCCGAGATGTTCCTGCGCGAACGTGGCCTCAAGGTGCAACACGCCAATAGCCTGGACGTCCTGGCCAGCTTGCCCCCGGCCGGCAACAGCCTGTTGCTGCTGGGGGAGCGCTCGAACATGAGCCCGCCCCAGGTCGACCAGCTCCTGGAGTGGGCCCGCGCCGGCGGCCGCCTGCTCTTCGTCGCCGAGGCCCTGTGGGACGAGGACAGCCAGAAAAGCGGCGACCTGCTGCTGGACCGGGTGCAGATCCACCAGCAGCTCAGCCAGGACCTTGACGAGCCACCGGAGCCGGAAGCCGACGATGCCTATCCGAAGCTGACCAAGGTCTACCTGGAAGACGAACAGGCTCCGGCCTACATCAGTTTCGACACCGACTTCCACCTGGACGACCCGCAAAGCCTGGCGCAATCCTGGGCCAACAGCGGCGTGGCGACCCACATGATCCAGCTTGAATACGGCAAGGGCGCGGTCATCGTGCTCACCGATGCCGATATCTGGAAAGCCCCGGCCATCGGCCTGTACGACAACGCCTGGCTGCTGTGGTACCTCAATACCGATAGCGCCGTGACGCTGCTGTTCAATACCGATCACCCGGACCTCTGGCAGTTGCTCTGGCGCTATTTCCCCCAGGCGCTGGTAGCCCTGGCCCTGCTGCTCGGCCTGTGGCTCTGGCAGGCCGGCGTGCGCCACGGGCCGTTGCTGGCTCCGGCCCCCAAGGCGCGGCGTCAACTGCGTGAACACCTGCGGGCCAGTGCCGACTTCCTGCTGCGCCATGCTGGCCAGGGTGCGTTGCTGCAGGCCCTGCAACTGGATATCCGGCGCCGTGCACGGCGCCGCCACCCGGGCTTCGAGCAATTGCCGGCCGAGGCCCAGTGGGACGTGCTGGCCCTGCTCAGCCAACAACCTGTCGAGGCCATTCGACAGGCCCTGCAACCCTTGTCCGGACAGCGCCTTTCCAGCGTTGATTTCAGCCACCAGGTCGCCCGCCTGCAAACTCTCAGGAATGCCCTATGATCCGGCACCTTGTAACCGTTAGATATTGCGTCTATAAAAAACAGACCTTCACGAGTTCATAGCCTGAGATGGTGCTTGAGGGTGCGATCCAATAGCTCTCACTCTGTCAAAGCAGACAAAAGCTTTGGGGGTCTGGTCAGTGCAGGGGACGGCAGATGGAGCTTGTGTGGGCTACAGAGGACCTGGTGATCGCTGGGCAACCCTATCCGGGTTTCCCCATTCTGCTTTGGGACTCGATGGAGAGTTGCGTCCCGGCCAATCAATTCTTCCGTCACTACCTGCTTCGCGGAACTATTGGCTCCAAGCGTTCCTGGCCCAGCACTGGTCGCGCGCTATACGACTTCTTCAGCTTCCTCCAGGCCCATGAGCTGGACTGGCGCGACGTTGATCGTGGCGAGGCCAAGAGCCTTGTGGCGGCATATCGGGACTACTGCCTGGTGACGTGCGAACTGACACCCAACACCACTCGCCAGCGCCTGCATTACATCTGCAAATTCTACGAACTCGCGCTAAAGGAGGGGTGGGTGAAGCGCCTGCCCTTCGCCTATGAAGAACGTACTGTGAGGCGCAGAGCAGGCTTCCTTGCGCATGTCGATGCCAGCGGTGGCAAGGCCATGGCAAACGATGTGATGCCACGTAGCCAAAAAACGCTGCCCAAGTTCCTGAGCTTGGCGGAGGTCAAGGCGCTCCTGGCCGCAGCGGAGAACCCCCATCACCGGATGATGATGCGCCTAGCGCTGCATACAGGTCTGCGCCGCGAGGAAATCGCCGCCTTCCCACTGACCTATGTTTTCGACCCGGACAAGGCGGTACGAACCGAGCGCAACCTCCGCGTTCTTCTCGATCCATTTGATGGTAGCGGCATGGTGACCAAGGGCAGCAAGCCGAGAGAGATTTACATCAGTCGCCAGTTCATGGCCGAACTCTATCGCTATGTGACGAAGGTGCGCGGCGAGCGTGCCTCGCTGGGCAAAAGCCCGCAAAGGGCGCTATTTCTCAACCAGTTCGGGCAACCCTATGGACTGGACGGCAAGAGCCTCAACCGGATCATCAGCGGAACCGGCAAGCGGACTGGAATCAAGGTCCATACGCACATGCTCCGACATACCTATGCCACCCATACCCTAGTCAGCTTTCAACGCAACCCTGCGAGCGGGCTGGAGCCTCTGGTATTCGTGCAGCGGCAACTCGGTCACAGTTCGATTCAGACGACCATGGTGTACCTGCATCTGGTCACCGAAATGGCCGACGAGGCGGTGCTAGCCTATGACGACGAATTGAACGCACTGGCGGGGGCCGCCTGATGGGCAAGCGCAAGGTATTTGCCAAGACCGACCTCAGCATTCCTCAAGTCGAGCACGGCCAAGACGTGGCCGGCAATGTGGTCATTCTTCCTGGGGCCATTCCTCAGACAAACACCACGATCGAATTCGGGCGGAACGCCTCGCCCCTCCGGCGCTTCGACTTTGCCCGCTGGTACGACTCCAGCATCAACCCCATCACCTACGCCTGCCAGCGACAGGTCGAACGCTTCCTTGCCGGCCAGGATGGTGCCGTCACGGCCCGAACTGTGGTTGGCTACTGCATTGGGCTGCGCTATTTCCTCGACTATTGTGTACTACGGGCGACGGCTTTTGGCCGTGATTTGGCCCTGACCGATGTGAACAGGGACCTGATCGACGGCTATCTCGGCCATCTGGCCGGGCTTGGCGTGGCGACCACAGCTCAGAAGTCCCTCTACACGCAGACCAAGTCCGTGCTGCTGGCCTTGGGGCGGCGTGGATTGATCCCCTTAGTCACCTCCGGCGACGCGGCCACCTTCCCACGCACCCCCTTCCCGAACAGCAATCGCAAGGTCAAGGGTGAGACGGCGCTATCCAAGCGCGAGCGGCAAGCGTTCGTGGTGGCGCTGAGGCAAGCAATCAAGCCGATCTGGGCCGACGACGCGCCTGTGACCGGCGAACTACTATCTTGCGCCCTGCTGGTGGTGGCGCTGCACACTGGACGCAATGCGACGCCCCTCCTGGAAATGGGCCGCGACTGCCTGCGCCCGCATCCCAAGGACAACATCGTGCTCCTGACGCTGTGGAAGCGTCGCGGCTACAACACCAGCAAGGTGGCTCTGCGCGCCGAGTCGGACGCCGAGCGCCTTCTGGAATCTACGCCGAGCGTGAGAATCAACGTAGAGCGCCTGATCCGCCGTGTGATGGCTCTGACCGCCCCTCTGGACGCAGAAACTCCGGACGACCTCAAAGGCCGCGTATGGCTGTATCGCGCTCGCAGCGGCAAGGGTATCGGTCAAGTCACCACGCTGAACATAGGAACATTGGCTCAGGCAACAAACCACCTCGTAGCCGAACATGGCTTGACTGACAACGATGGAAAGCCGCTACGCATCAATATTTCGCGCCTGCGAAAAACCTTCGCCAATCGCATCTTCGAGCTGACCGATGGAGATTTGGCGATCACCGCTTCGGCCCTCGGTAATACCTTGCAGGTGGCAGACCAAAGCTACCTAAAGCCCGATGAGAATGCCTGTCGCAACTGGCAGTTCATGGGCGAGGTACTGGTGCAGGAGTTGCTGACTCAAACTATCGGTGCGTCCTACAGGGACACTCCCATGGGCCACTGCGCCGACTCAGAAAATGGCCAGTACGCTCCGAAGCACGAGGGCGAGACTTGCATGAATTTCATGAACTGCCTGCGCTGCAGGCACTATGCGGTGACCGCAGAGGACTTGTACAAGCTGTTCAGCTTCTACTTCCGCGTGCTGGCCGAGCGCTCGCGCATTGATAAGCGACGCTGGACACGGGAGTACGCCCACATCCCCCGCTTGATCGACCACTACATCGTTGCTGAGGGGCTGCGGCGTGGCATCTTCAAGCCCGCAGCCGTGGAAACCGCCCGTGAGCGTGCTCGCACCCTGCCCCACCCGTTCTGGTCGGTTGATCTGATCGACAGCCTGGAGGTCTTTGCATGAGGGAAAACACCTTGTTGGCGTTACCTCACTCCGACCTTACCGCTCAACCGGGCGATGCACGTGGGCTCCCCAAATCCGAACGCGACGCTCTGATCATCAGTACTACTCAGGTCGATGGGCTGTGGGTCATTCTCAGCCGCTATGGCGACGACGCTTGGCAGCTCGACGGCTTCAGCAGCAACACGCAGACCAATAAGAAATGGCTGGATTTCAACACCATGCCGCAGGCGTTTCGAGGGGTGATAAAAGCAATCCTGTACCGCTATCTACGGCGCGGGCGTTACGGAGTAAGCCGACCTAAAGGCGGCGGGGTACGACAATTTTTCTCTGATACAAGACCATTCCTGCGCCACCTGCAGACGCTCGAAATCGACCATTTGGGTGCGGTAACCCCCCTCGTCTGCTCGACTTATGTTGCCGCCTGCAAGGCACACCGGCAGAGCAGCCGATCCAAGGGCAAGCCGCTGTCGCAAAGTGGGCTGAATAGTCGTTTCAAGGCTGTCGAAGCACTGTATGAACTTAGTCAGTACACAGATGACCCGATGCTGCAGCATCCCTGGCCCGATACTTCCGCGCAGGCGATAGCTGGACTTACCGGTAACGGCGCAATCCGTAAGCAGGGTGGCAAGACACCTCTGATCCCCGATGATGTGTTCTGCGTTTTGTTCGAGCAGGCCTACCAGCAGATTGAGCGCGGCCAGCACCTGCTTGACCTGCGAGATGCGTTAGATGCCCTCGCGACGCAGCGAAAGGGACTAAGCATCTGGGGCGTCATTTGGGCCAAGAACCGCCACTTAACCTCCCTTGGATGGGAGGACGGTCTGAAAGCCTTCAACAAAGCACTGACCGACCTGCGCACGGCCTGCTACATCGTCCTGGCCAGCACCTCCGGCTGTCGCAACCACGAACTGGCCAATGTGCAGTCCGGCGCGCACCACCGCACCCAGGATGATGAAGGCACTGTCTACCACTGGATGCGCTCTCGCTCGGACAAGACAGATACAGGTGTGCATGACTGGATGATCCCCGAGGCCGCTGTGCGTGCCCTGCGCCTGATGGAGCGCTGGGCTACACCTTATCAGGCCATGATCTCCGCCGAGATCGCACAGCGGCGCCGCACCAACCCTCATGACCCGCAAATCGCCGAGGCGCAAAAGCACCGCTATGCGCTCTTTCTCAGTCTAGATTTCAACGGGAGCACTCAGGCTCACACGCTGTCAGGCTGGTCATGGAGCGTAAACCTGAAGACGTTCGCCAAAAGTTGCGGGTTGAGCTGGAACCTTGCCAGTCACCAGTTCCGCCGCAAGTTCGCTAACTACGCCGCACACAGCCGCTTCGGTGACCTGCGCTACCTCAAGGAGCATTTCTCACACTGGTCGGTGGACATGACCTTGGGCTACGCCATGGACGACAGTTGGGGACAGCACCTTGACCTTGAACTGTATGAGGATATTCAGGCGGAGCTGGAAGACATCAAGCTCGGCGTCGTCGATAACTGGCTGGGTGAAGCCCCCCTGGCCGGCGGCTATGGCCGGGCAATCAAGCAGTGGCAGCGGGAGCCACAGAATCTGCTGATTTTCAAAGATCGCGCCTCAATGCTGAAGTCTATTGCCGAGAGCACCGCTATTCGCAGCAACGGCCATGCCTGGTGTACGGCGGACAATGACGGTTGCGTCGGCAGTACCCTGGAACGCACCCGCTGCGGTAACTGCAACAATGCCGTGATCGGCCCCTGGCACGCGCCCATCTACCAGGGACTCTACGATGATCTGAAAGAGCTGCTGCAGTGCTCGGATATTGGCGAGGGAGGCCGCCAGCGCGTTGAGCGCGACCTTAATCGCTGTCGAGATGTACTGATCCAGTTGGGTATGGCCCCGGAGGCCCTGACCGCATGAAGCCCAAGGACAAAGCAATCAACTACAAGCCGGCTGAGAATCGGGAGAAGGATCTGAAGCTCGCCCTATACCGTATCCAGAAGGGCCGTGCCCACACTGGTGAAACCAAGGTCACCATCGCCGCAGTAGCCCGCGAGGCCGGCGTGTCGACGGCGCTGATCCACAACTACTACCGAGGCATTGCCGAGGCTATCCGCGAGGCGCAAGGGCGCTCCAGTCGCGCCATGCGTGATGTGAAACACCAGGACTTGATTGCCGAGCGAAAAAAGTCCGCAGCCTACCGTCAGGAGATCGAGGAACTACGGGCTAAGGTCGCAAATCTCGCGTCCATCAATGAGATGCTATTGGACGAGAACCGTGTGTTAAAAGCTAAGATGGGTGACCGGAAGATGGTCGATCTGGCCGCGAAGAAGCCGCATAGATAGGTCGATTCGTAGGGTGCACGAAAGAAATATTCGTCTATTGACGGGGCATTAATGCACCACCTTTGTTTGTCCGCAGGGAGAGGGATACTGTGAGTAGCTGCGGGCATCAAGCCGGGAAAATAATGGTCAAAAAAAGGAGAAAAGGATGAGTCTGGCTTGGCCATACCCCGGTGCACGCTGGTGGAAATTCGACTTTCACACGCACACCCCAGCATCCAAGGATACATGCGCTTGGCAAGCTGCCATCGGCACGCCTGATGAACTGACTCCGCAGAAGTGGCTACTCAAGTACATGGCCGCCGAAATCGACTGTGTGGCAGTCACTGACCATAACAGCGGTGAGTGGGTAGACCGACTCAAGGCAGCCTACACCGACATGAAGCGTTTGGCGGATATGGGTACCCCATCTGAAGGTTTCCGCGAACTTCATCTATTCCCCGGCGTGGAGATATCTGTTCAAGGTGGTTTCCATCTGCTGGCCCTATTCGACCCGTCCGCCTCCAGCCAAACCATTAGTGATTTACTGGCCAAAGTGGACTACGACGGAACGCGCGGTGACAGCGATGGTGTCACCCGCGAAGGTGCCGGCAAGGTGGTCGGACGTGTTATTGCCGAAGGCGGCATCGCCATTCCGGCGCATGTGGAGGGTGACAAAGGACTGTTACAAGTCGAGCCGGGTACACGCAAGTGCTTGCTAGATAGCACCACCGTCAAACAGATTCTCCAAGAGCCAGGCATCTTGGCCTTAGAGTGGACCGCGTCCAACAGCCCTAATCCCGTAGTGCTGGATGAGATGAAACTACACTTTGCCAGTGTGGTAGGTAGCGATTGCCATAGCTTCCGGGGCTCGGCCGTACCTGGTTCGCGTTACACTTGGATCAAGATGGCCAAACCTAGTTTGGAAGGTCTGCGCTTAGCACTGCTGGATGGGCAGGAAGTTTCAGTTCGCCGTAGTGATCAAAGCAACGGCTTTACGCCGTTCAATACGCCCGAACATTTCATTGAATCGATTGAAATCCAGAACGCACGCTACATGGGGCGTGGCAAAGCGGCCGCTAGCCTGCCACTCAACCCCTATTTCAATGCACTGATCGGTGGTCGCGGCACTGGTAAGTCAACGATCGTGCATGCCCTACGCCTCGCCTATCGGCGGGAAAGCGAATTGCCGCGAACATCGGAGGCAGGACAAACCTTCAGCAAGTTCAGCGTAGTTGCCAAGACCGGAAATGATGATGGCGGCCTGCTCACAGATACAGCCGTCTCTGTTCGGGTACATCGTGACGGCTCAGCCTATCGCCTGATTTGGCGACAAGACGGCCAAGGGCATGCAGTGGAGGAATGGGATACCACCACTTCGGACTTCAAGCCCTCGGACAGCCAAGCCATCAACGAGCAGCGCTTCCCTGTAAGGCTGTTCAGTCAGGGACAGATTGCAGCTTTGGCTAGCGACAGCCAGCAAGCTTTGTTGAAAGTAATCGACGATGCCGCTGATACGCGGGCGCAAAAAGCGGCGTTCGAGGAGGCCAAAAGTGCTTTTCTGGCATCCCGGGCGCAGATGCGCGAGCTGGAGGGTAAGCTGCTAGGCCGTGAGTCACTGACGCTATCCCTGCAGGACATACAGCGCAAACTAGCTCGCTTCGAGGGCGCGGATCATACGGTGGTGCTGAAAAACTACCAACACACCAGCCAACAAAGCCGTGAGCTTGAACGCCACCTTGACGCATCCGCCGAACTGGCTGCCCGGTTGAAGAAAGTCGCTGCTGATTTGCAGTCGGACGACTTGCAAGAAGGGTTGTTTGACGCCCAAGAAGACGGTCCGGCGCTAGTATTTGTTCAAACGCTAAAAGCGGCTATCGACAAAACGAGGCTGGATATCGAGAACGCTGCTTCGGCGCTGCAAGCGCGTGGGCAAGCCCTCAGGGGCGAGCTGGAGGCAACGCCTTGGTTCACTCGAATCGGCTCAGCCAAGACAGCCTATGACCAACTCAAGGCCAATCTGCAGCAACAGGGAGTCAGCGACCCCAGCGAGTATGGACGCCTGGTGCAGGAAAAGCAGCGGCTGGAAACCGAACTGAAGCGCTTAGACGCTTTGCAGAAGCAACTTGCTGACCTACGCGAAAAAGCGATGTCGCAATTGGAGCAAGTGCAGACAGTGCGCCGCACCATAAGTACTCAGCGCAATACGTTCCTGCAGGCAACGCTACGCGATAACCCTTTTGTACGCATCGAACTGATCCCTTACAGCCGAGATATCCAGGGTATCGAACGATCACTGCGGGAGGTGCTTGGTGTAGCCGATGGCAAATATGCTGACGACTTGTACCAAGACCAGGATGGCTCCGCCCGAAAGGGGCTGATAGCAGACCTGATGGCCGCACTCGATCTTGTCGAGAAGCCAGGTGAGTGGGACACACTTAACTTTGAGCAATCACTGATGGCTCAAAAAAAACGTCTATCTCAGGCATGCCGCGGCAAGGCTGAGTTTGGTGGATGGTTCAATAAGTTCTTGAAGGCTGAGACGGACAAGCGCCCAGAGTTTATGGATCACATCTTGTGCTGGTTCCCAGACGACGGCCTACAGGTGGAGTACAGTCGCAAAGGTGACGGCCGAGACTTCCAATCCATCGGACAAGCCTCTGCCGGACAGCGCGCAGCAGCCATGCTGGCCTTTCTGCTCGCCCATGGCACCGAGCCCTTGGTGCTTGATCAACCAGAGGACGACTTGGACAATCACCTTATCTATGGATTGGTGGTTCAGCAGATTCGATCTAACAAGCTGCGTCGTCAGTTGATCATCGTGACTCACAACCCGAACATCGTTGTAAACGGCGATGCCGAATTAATCCATGTACTGGACTTCAACCACCAGTGCCATGTGAAGCAGGCTGGCTCTCTACAAGAGCAGGTCATGCGCCAAGAGGTATGCCAAGTGATGGAAGGTGGTGAAGAGGCATTTGAGAAACGCTACCAGCGCTTGGGAAGAGAGGTTTGAAAGCCAGTCAAGCAGCTCCGGGGCAGACCAGACTGCTAGTCGTATCGTAAGGAGAGATCTAATGGCATGCCCAAGGGGGGCCGCGGCACCCGACGCACACACGCAGAAACGACTATTTGCCGCATCAGCAGGCTATTGCCAAAACCCTAGCTGCTCCAATCCGTTGTTCTCGGATGAGCGCGGAAAATCTATCCACATCGCCGAAATGGCTCACGTATACGCCGCCAGTGATAACGGCCCTCGCGGCGATTCTGCTATGACAGAAGAAGCGCGTGGCTCATTCGACAATCTGATCGTACTATGCGCCAACTGCCATACACGGGTAGATAAGGCGCCTGAGGCTTTCCCTGACACGATGATGCACGAGTGGAAGCGCGAGCACGCCCGTAAACTTGAGCACGTGTTCGGCATCATACGGCTCGATAGTCGAGCTGAAGTCCGCAAACTGATTGAGCCCTTGCTTACTGAGAACCACACAATTTTCAATCAGTATGGCCCTCACGTTGAAACTGCTTGGAATCCTGAAAGCGGGATTGCTGAGCAGTGGGAGCGTAAAATGCTCTCTAGAATCATCCCTAATAACCAGAAAATACTGGCTATTCTTGACGCCAATCGCCACCTCGCAAAACCACTCGAACGGACAGCCTTAGAGCTTTTTCGCCAGCATGTGGACGACCTACAGGTTTTCCACCTCCAACGGATTCGGCAAGATGGCACTCGTTTTCCTGAAGGCTTCGCCGCGATCATGGAGGAGTAACAAATGGCTAGCCCAATAGAGTGGGTCATCAACAAGATCAGCGAAGGCACCGATCTTGTGTTACTAGACCGCCCTGCTGCAGACCTTATCGTTGTCCGAGCGACGAGGGATCAATACGGCACTGTACTGGCTGGAGTGATTGGAGTCAGAACAGAAATTACCGCAACACATGTGCAGCCACTTTTTGCCAGCAGCCCGCCGCCAGCATTCATTGTCAATATCCCTACCACAACACCATGGCGGGGCGATGCGATTCACCTGATCCATAGATCGGATGCAGCTTTTGGCTCATTAGGAGATCTTGCGAGGGCAGCGCACCTGGAGTTCCCGGGCTCCTATCGTGAACGAGAGACAGACTTCTTCCATACGGCGATTCGTGACCATACGAACGTATCAGGGGTCACAATGACCTATGACAAAGTATTTAGAGTCGAGCGGCATAGGGGGGATCCACTTACGATCGCGATGGTCAACGCTTACCACATAAGTGCAGAGGATGTTCGTAACGCGCGAGCACGCTATGGAGAATTCGACATCGCGGTAAAGGTAAATGGGCATGGATCCGTCACCACTGCAGCGGAGCAAGCAGCTGCAACTTTCGGTGCGCAGGCGCTGACGTTTGGTGAAATGATGAGTCGCCTGCGCCATTGAATCCCAGGGATGCTGTCGAGGCGCTTATCGACATCGCTTCCGGGATTGGCTCGCCATGTACGGGAAGCGAATGGTATTTGTTTGGCTCAATTGCCCATGGTGCCTTAGCGCCTAACGACATAGACCTCATGATCTTGTGTGTTGACGACGCGCAAGCAGACTTGCTCCGGACTGCGATCAACACAGATATCTTAGATCTACCGCTCGATCTTTCGCTCCTAACCTATGAAGAGGCAGTTGAGATTGATGCCATTGGCCAACAGAAAGCTCAGAAGTTCTTCCCTGATGGCTTAGTGGTCGGCAAAGACGCTGAACGCCCATAGCAGCGAAAAAAGGATAGATTTATTTTCCGTCTCTAGCGCCCACTATTGGCCGGTGGCTGTCCGTACCGAGAGGTGGTTCAAAGATATCTACGAAATTAGGCTCAGTTCAGTGCAATAACACAACACGCAATAAATATGGCCATACGATCACGAACGGACAAACATAACCCCTTATGCATTCCCCCAAATGGAAGCTGACCGTCATGACCTGACCTCCACTTCTGGCGAGTACTCAAAATGATGGCGATCATTATGGGATTGCAATTGTGCAGGCCGGCAGTCACCCGTTCTGTACGTAAAAAGCCCGAAAAAATTAGATTAGGTAAGCGCTTGATTTATGGAAGATAAAACGCAGCTAACAGTTAGTAAGGCTCCGGAACCTCAGGTCCATGCTGCCCAGCAGCGCCAGCGGGCCAGCCAGCTGGCTCAGGCGGTGCGCCAGGAACTGCAGAAGGCGGTGATCGGCCAGGAAGCGGTCATCGATGATGTGCTGACCGCCCTGATCGCTGGCGGCCATGTGCTGCTCGAAGGCGTCCCCGGGCTCGGCAAGACCCTGCTGGTACGAGCCCTGGCCCGCTGCTTTGGCGGCGAGTTCGCGCGCATCCAGTTCACCCCCGACCTGATGCCCAGCGACGTCACCGGGCATGCGGTATACGACCTGCAGACCGAGCAATTCAAGCTGCGCAAGGGCCCGCTGTTCACCAACCTGCTGCTGGCGGACGAGATCAACCGCGCGCCGGCCAAGACCCAGGCCGCCCTGCTGGAAGCCATGCAGGAACGTCAGGTCACCCTCGAAGGCCGAGCGCTGCCCATCGCCCAGCCGTTCATGGTACTGGCTACCCAGAACCCCATCGAACAGGAAGGCACCTACCCGCTGCCGGAGGCTGAGCTGGATCGCTTCATGCTCAAGCTGCGCATGGACTACCCGGATGCCGAACAAGAACTGACCATGGTCCGCCAGGTGACACGCTCGACACGCGCCGACATGCTCGACGTACAGCCTCTGCGCACCGTACTCCAGGCCAAGGACGTACTGGCCCTGCAGCGCATCGCCAGCGAACTACCCCTGGACGAGCAGGTGCTCGATTATGCCGTGCGCCTGGCCCGGGCCACCCGCAGTTGGCCAGGCCTGACCCTGGGCGCCGGCCCCCGCGCCTCCATTGCCCTGGTGCGCGGCGCTCGTGCCCGAGCCCTGCTGCGTGGCGGCGAATTCGTGATTCCCGATGACATCAAGGGCTGCGCCATGGCCGTGCTGCGGCATCGAGTGCGGGTCGCCCCGGAACTGGACATCGAAGGCCTGTCGGTGGAACAGGTGCTCAAGCAGATGCTCGAACAGATTCCGGCACCGCGCCTGTGAGCCGCCCACGCCAATGAAGCCGACCCGTCTGCTGTTGATCTGGCTGGGTACTTTGACCGGCCTGTACACCCTGCTCGGCGCCGCCCGCGCCCTGGGCAGCGAGGCCCTGCCGCGCCTGGACTCGATTGCCTGGGGCCTGCTGCTGGCGTTGTTGCTGCTGGCATTGCTGGACGCCCTGCGCCTGCTGCGCGTGGCCTCGCCGCAGATCCAGCGCCAGCTACCCGGCAGCCTGCCCCTGGGCCGCTGGAGCGAAGTGCAACTGGAGATCCTACACGACTACCGGCAACCACTGGATGTGCAGCTGTTCGACCACCCGCCCCAGGGCCTGGGCTTCGAGCACCTGCCGCAGTCCACGCGCTTGGAGCCGGGGCAGGTCAGCCGGATCGGCTATAACGTGCGCCCACTGCAGCGCGGCCACTTCAATTTCGACCAGTGCGAAGTCAGCCTGCCCAGCCCTCTCGGATTATGGAGCGCCAGGCGCCTGCTCAAGGTGCACGACAGCACCCGGGTCTACCCGGACTTCGCCCGGCTCTACGGCGCGCAATTGCTGGCGGTGGACAACTGGCTCAGCCAACTCGGTGTGCGCCAACGGCAACGCCGCGGCCTGGGCCTGGAGTTCAACCAACTGCGGGAGTTTCGCGAAGGCGACAGCCTGCGGCAGATCGATTGGAAGGCCACGGCCCGCCAACGCGCGCCCATCGTCCGGGAGTACCAGGACGAACGCGACCAGCAGATCATCTTCATGCTCGACTGCGGGCGCCGCATGCGCAGCCAGGATGGCGAGCTGGCGCACTTCGACCACGCCCTCAATGCCTGCCTGCTGCTGAGCTATGTCGCCCTGCGCCAGGGCGATGCGGTGGGCCTGTACAGCTTTGCCGGGGAACGCTCGCGCTACCTTGCACCGGTCAAGGGCTCGGCCCAGTTGAGCGTGCTGCTCAATGGCGTCTACGACCTGGACACCAGCCAGCGCCCCGCCGATTACCAGGCCGCCGCCAGCGAGCTGCTGGCCCGGCAGAAACGCCGGGCACTGGTGGTGCTGATTACCAACCTGCGGGACGAGGATGACCAGGAACTGCTGACGGCGGTCAAGCGCATCGGCCGCCAGCATCGGGTGCTGGTGGCCAGCCTGCGCGAAGAGGTGCTCGACCAGTTGCGCCAGAGCCCGGTGCAAACCCTGCCCGAAGCCCTGGCCTACAGCGCGACGGTGAACTACCTGAACAGCCGCGCCGAGCTGCACGAACGCCTGAGCGCCCACGGCGTCGCCCTGCTCGACGCCCGCCCGGGAGAACTGGGGGCCGAACTGGTCAGCCGCTATCTGAGCTGGAAGAAAGCCGGCAGCCTGTAGCTGCTGCCGAGCGCCTCAGGCCGAGGTCTGCAACGGGTGAAAGCTGAAGTAATGACGCAACGCCTGCTCCAGCTCGACAAACTCCGAACCGGCCCGCAACAGGCTGAAACCGCTGTCGTAGTGGTGCGGCGTCAGGTCCTCATGACACCAGAGGCAGCAGGCACTGAAGTCGATGAACTGCACCTGGCCGTCACCGCCGGGGACTTTCACCCGCAAGTCGAATTCGGCACCGATCAGCATCGGCAACTGGCTGATCAGCATCAGCCCGTCGGCCGACAGGTTGCCAAGGAAACCCACCGGCTTGTCAGTGAAACGATTGAATACTTTTAAAAAGGACGGCAATTGGTGCCGCTCGATCCGAGGTTCCATGAACATGCTGGGTATCGCTATGAAAGGTCATTAAGCATGACCGCACTAGTGCTTCTGAACAGGCCCTGATATCGGCCCGCCCTCCCGGATTCGATGCGCGAGGAAGACTGCCAGAAGGATTCCAACGCCACTGCCACCAGCCGGGCCGGGGCAGTTTTCGAACAGCCTGTGCAGATGTTAGCTCAAGCACGAGGGGCAATTACACAGCCCCCTAGTGAATCTCTTTTACAACGCCGTGCGACGAACTTGAGCGGCGCCATTTGCCGGGTAGTGCCCCAACTGTTGCAGGGTATCCAGGCGAGCCCGGGCGCGAAACGCGTACTCGCTGGTGGGGTACTGGGTAATGATGAACTGGTAGGTCTGCGCGGCATCGACGAACAACTTCTGGCGCTCCAGGCATTGCCCGCGCAGCATCGACACTTCCGGCTGGATGTAGCGACGGGCACGGCTGTCACGGTCGACCTGGCTCAACTCGAGCATCACGCTCTCGCAGTTGCCGCGGTCATAAGCGCGGTAGGCGTTATTCAAATGATGGTCCATGGACCAGCGGGTACAGCCGACAACACTGACGGCCAGGGCAGCAATGAGTACGAATCGCATGGGGTATCTCCTGTCTTGTGCAGTGTATCGACTCATCGGCAAAAATCTTCAAGGTTGTTGCGGTAAACAAACAAAGCAATAAGTAGTGCAAACGAACAATGACTACAACTTCGGAGCATAGTAGCCTCTCGTTGCGCTTGAACTCAGGAGTCCGTGCATGTCCGTTCGTCGTACCAAAATCGTTGCCACCCTTGGCCCGGCCAGTAACTCGCCGGAAGTTCTCGAACAGCTGATTCTCGCGGGCCTGGATGTTGCCCGCCTGAACTTCTCCCACGGCACTCCGGACGAGCACAAGGCTCGCGCCAAACTGGTCCGCGACCTGGCAGCCAAGCACGGCCGCTTCGTGGCCATCCTCGGCGACCTGCAGGGCCCGAAGATCCGCATCGCCAAATTCGCCAACAAGCGCATCGAGCTGAAGATCGGTGACAAGTTCACCTTCTCCACCAGCCATCCGCTGACCGAAGGCACCCAGGATATCGTCGGCATCGACTACCCGGATCTGGTCAAGGACTGCGGCGTGGGCGACGAGCTGCTGCTGGACGACGGCCGCGTGGTGATGCGTGTGGAAACCGCCACCGCCACCGAATTGCATTGCGTGGTGACCATCGGCGGCCCGCTGTCCGACCACAAGGGCATCAACCGTCGTGGTGGTGGCCTGACCGCTCCGGCCCTGACCGAGAAAGACAAGGCCGACATCAAGCTCGCGGCCGAGATGGAAGTCGATTACCTGGCCGTGTCCTTCCCACGGGACGCCGCCGACATGGAATACGCGCGCAAGCTGCGTGACGAAGCCGGTGGTACTGCCTGGCTGGTAGCGAAGATCGAACGCGCCGAAGCGGTGGCCGACGACGAAACCCTCGACGGCCTGATCAAGGCCAGCGACGCGGTCATGGTTGCCCGTGGCGACCTGGGCGTGGAAATCGGCGACGCCGAGCTGGTGGGTATCCAGAAGAAAATCATTCTGCACGCCCGTCGCCACAACAAGGCGGTAATCGTTGCGACCCAGATGATGGAGTCGATGATCCAGAACCCGATGCCGACCCGCGCCGAAGTGTCCGACGTGGCCAACGCCGTGCTCGACTACACCGATGCGGTAATGCTCTCGGCGGAAAGCGCCGCCGGTGCCTACCCGCTGGAAGCGGTGCAGGCCATGGCGCGGATCTGCGTCGGTGCGGAAAAGCACCCCACCAGCAAGACCTCCAGCCACCGCATGGGCAAGGTGTTCGAAAGCTGCGACCAGAGCATCGCCCTGGCTGCCATGTACACCGCCAACCACTTCCCGGGCGTGAAGGCGATCATCGCCCTGACCGAAAGTGGCTACACCCCGCTGATCATGTCGCGCATTCGCTCCTCGGTGCCGATCTACGCCTACTCCCCGCACCGTGAAACCCAGGCTCGCGCAGCCATGTTCCGTGGCGTCTATACCATCCCGTTCGACCCGGCTTCCCTGCCGCCCGAGCAGGTCAGCCAGGCAGCGATCGATGAGCTGCTCAAGCGCGGTGTCGTAGAGAAAGGCGACTGGGTGATTCTCACCAAGGGCGACAGCTACCACACCACCGGTGGCACCAACGGCATGAAGATCCTGCACGTGGGCGACCCGATGGTCTGAGTCTTCGCCTTGCTGAACAAAAAGCCCCGGTGCCGAAAACACCGGGGCTTTTTCATGCCCGCGTAAAACCGCTGTCTACGGCTTCAGCCCTTGCTGAGAAACCCGGACAACGCGGCGATAGCTTCAGGGGACTGCAGGCGCCGGGTGAATTCCACGCCCTCTTGCTCAATGACCTGGCGCAGTTGCTCGCGGTCCGGCGCCTTCATCAGGCGCTTGCTCACCTGCACCGCTTCGGGCGCCAACTGGCTGAAACGCAAGGCCGCCTCCCGGGCCTTGGCCAAGGTGGCCACACCATCCCCCAGGGCGGCGCTGGCAATCCCCCAGGCGGCGGCCTGTTCGCCACTGAAGCCTTCGCCCAGCAACAGCAACTCCGCCGCCTTGGCCTGCCCCAGCAAGCGCGGCAGGATCAGGCTCGAACCAAATTCCGGGCACAGCCCCAGGTTGACGAACGGCATGCGCAGCCGTGCATCGCGACTGACATAGACCAGATCGCAATGCAGCAGCATCGTGGTGCCGATGCCTACTGCCGCGCCGGCCACTGCGGCCACCACCGGCTTGCGGCATTGCACAAGGCTGCGCATGAAGCGAAACACCGGGCTGTCGAGGTCCCTGGGCGGTTGCTGGAGGAAGTCAGCGATGTCATTGCCGGCGGTAAAGCATTCGCTGCTGCCGCAGATCATCACGGCGTTGATCTCGGGATCGCCATCGGCCTCGCTCAGGGCGTCGGCCAGGCGAGCGTACATGGCGCGGGTCAGGGCGTTTTTCTTGTCGGGACGGTTCAGGCGCAGGGTCAGCAGCCCGCCCTCACGTTGCAACTCGATGGCATCGGTCATGGGGATCTCGCTCTGGAAGAATCAGCGCTCAACCACGGGGCAGGAACACATCGGCCAGCAGTTGATTGCGCGGCAGCCCCGCCAGGTACAGGCGCCGGGCGAAGGCTTCGACACTGTCAGGGTGACCGCAGAGTAAGGCCTGGGTTTGCCGGGAAACAAGCCGCAGTTGCGCCAAAGCGGCTGTCAGCTCGGCCCCGGTCCATAGTTCGACGGACAGCTGGGCCCGGTTCGCCGCCAGGGCCGCCAGGGGTTTGGCCAGGTAATGCTCACTGCTGTCATGGGCCAGGTGAATGATGCGGATGGGGCCCTGGTGATCCTGGCGCAGGGCCTCGCGCAGTATGCCGAACAGCGGCGCCAGGCCGGTTCCCGCGGCCAGTAGCCAGAGTGGGCGCTGCTGCCAGTCCGGATCGTAGTGCAAGGCGCCGCCCCGCAACTCCCCCAGGCGAATCGGATCGCCCAATTGCAACTGGCGCGCCGCATCGCTGAACTGGCCCGGATGCCGGCAATCCAGGTGGAACTCAAGAAAGCGGTCGTCTTCCGGCAGGCTGGCCAGGGAATAAGGCCGGGCGATCTGGCCGGCGGCCCACAGCACCAGATGCTGGCCGGCGCGGTAACGCAAGGGCCGCTGCGGTTGCAGGCGCAGGCGCAGGACCGAGCTCGACAACCAGTCCAGACCGATCACCGTCGCAGGCAGGCCATCACGCACAGGGTCGAAGGTCTCGACGTGCAGGTCCTCCACCACCTGGCACTGGCAAGCCAGGCGCCAGCCGAGCCGGCGCTGTTCGTCGCTCAACGCATCCGGCCGGCTATCGCTGGGCAAGCCCTGGACACAATGCACCAGGCAGGCATGGCAACTACCGGCGCGGCAACTGTAGGGCACCGTCACGCCAGCCTGATTCAGGGCATCGAGCAGGTTGCTTCCAGGCGCCACCGGCCAGCACCGGCTGCCAACGGTCAATTCAGGCATCGAGGTTTTCCCAGGCCGCAGAGCAACGATTGCGACCGTCGCGCTTGGCCCGATACAGCGCCTGATCGGCGCGTTGCAGGGCATGGTCCAGATCGTCGCCGGCCCGCAGCAGGGTCATCCCCGCCGACAGGCTCAGGTCTCGTACGTTAAGGCCCACCAGTTGCACTTCGGTGAACGCCAGGCGCAAACGCTCGCAGCAGGAGGTCAGGCGCTCGGCGTCACACTCGGGCAGCAGTACCACGAATTCCTCGCCACCGTAACGGGCCAATACGTCGCCATCGCGCAGGCAAGCCGTGGCCACCGCGGCGAAGGCCTGCAGTACCTGGTCGCCGGCAGCATGGCCGTGGAGATCGTTGATGCGCTTGAAATGGTCCAGGTCGATCAGCGCCAGCCCATGCACTTGCTCCTGATCCATGGCTTGCAGCTCGCGGCTGGCAATGCGCAGGAAATGCCGGCGGTTGAACAGGCCGGTCAGTTCATCGGTGGCTACCAGGTCCTCCAGCTGTCGCATCATGCCTCGCAGCGTGTCCTGATGGGCCTGCAAGGCAAAGCGCCGCTGGCGCATGCGTGAGCGCGAAGCCTGGACATAGGCGGCATACAGGCACATCCACACCAGCATCACCAGCAGCACGCAGACCTGCAGTGCGGCCAGTTGCGGATCACCGAGGAGCAGGCGATAGCCGTCCCACAGGTTGACCGCGGCAAAGCAAAAGAAGATCAGCGCCGCGCTGCGCAGATAGGCCCGGCGGGAGAGGTGAAACAGGCCGAACAGCAACGGCAGCAGGTAGAACACCAGGAACACCCCGCGGGCCTGATCCAGATGGGCCATCAGCCAGGTCTGCCAGGCGATGCCCAGCACCACCTGGACTTCGGTCAGGCTGGGGTCGGCGAACTGCAGGTTGCGTCCGCTGACGAACACCCAGCACAGCAGCGCCTGGCTGGCCAGCACCAGGCCAGTGCCCAGCAGCGCGCTGCCGCTCGAAGCACGGGAATGCCCCGTGACGACGGCCAGCCAGAACAGCAGCAGGATCAGTGCGTAAGTGCCCGCGGCAATGGCGAAGCGCTTGAATAACAGGCTCTGGATGGCTTTATGGGTCAATCGTTGACTCACCGTGAGAAAGGAGGCTTAAAGAGTTTCCTACCCTGCAGGCCACTTGCCACTTTAGTGCTGAGCCCGGCAAATGACTATTCAAATTTAAAACCCCGTCGCCAGGTTTCAGCGCCGACTCAGGCAAGAACAGTGCCCATCCGATGGGCGACTTTGGTTGGCCCGGCCGGCGGGTGTACCCAACCCCCAGGCGAGGTATACTGCCGCGCCTTTTTAGCGTCGCGCCAGTTGTCTGTCCGGCGTGCCTTAGAAGGTGCCTGCATCCGACCGATGCACCCAAGTGCAGGCACCTTATTAAATGTTCCCGTCTTTTAGAGGAGCGCGACTCATGACCGTGATCAAGCAAGACGACCTGATTCAGAGCGTTGCCGACGCCCTGCAGTTCATTTCCTACTACCACCCCGTGGACTTCATCCAGGCGATGCACGAGGCCTACCTGCGGGAAGAATCGCCGGCTGCCCGTGATTCCATAGCGCAGATCCTGATCAACTCGCGCATGTGTGCCACCGGCCACCGGCCGATCTGCCAGGACACCGGCATCGTCACGGTATTCGTGCGCGTGGGCATGGACGTGCGCTGGGACGGCGCCACCATGAGCCTGGACGACATGATCAACGAGGGCGTGCGTCGCGCCTACAACCTGCCGGAAAACGTCCTGCGCGCCTCCATCCTGGCCGACCCGGCAGGTAGCAGGAAAAACACCAAGGACAACACCCCCGCGGTGATCCACTACTCCATCGTCCCGGGCAACACCGTGGAAGTGGACGTGGCGGCCAAGGGCGGCGGCTCCGAGAACAAATCGAAGATGGCCATGCTCAACCCGTCCGACTCGATCGTCGACTGGGTACTCAAGACCGTTCCGACCATGGGCGCCGGCTGGTGCCCACCGGGCATGCTAGGCATCGGTATCGGCGGCACCGCCGAGAAAGCGGCAGTGATGGCCAAGGAAGTGTTGATGGAATCCATCGACATCCACGAGCTCAAGGCCCGTGGCCCGCAGAACCGCATCGAAGAGATCCGCCTGGAGCTGTTCGAGAAGGTCAACCAGCTGGGCATCGGCGCCCAGGGCCTCGGTGGCCTGACCACCGTGCTCGACGTGAAGATCATGGACTACCCGACCCACGCCGCTTCCCTGCCGGTGTGCATGATCCCCAACTGCGCCGCCACCCGTCACGCGCACTTCGTACTGGATGGCTCCGGCCCGGCGAGCCTGGAAGCGCCACCGCTGGACGCCTACCCGGAAATCGTCTGGGAAGCCGGCCCGTCGGCCCGTCGGGTCAACCTCGACACCCTGACCCCGGAAGAAGTGCAAAGCTGGAAGCCGGGCGAAACCGTACTGCTTAACGGCAAGATGCTCACCGGCCGCGACGCTGCGCACAAACGCATGGTCGAGATGCTGAACAAGGGCGAAACCCTGCCGGTGGACCTCAAGGGTCGCTTCATCTACTACGTCGGCCCGGTCGATCCGGTCGGTGACGAAGTGGTCGGCCCGGCTGGCCCGACCACCGCCACGCGGATGGACAAGTTCACCCGCCAGATCCTCGAGCAGACCGGCCTGCTGGGCATGATCGGCAAGTCCGAGCGCGGCCCGACCGCGATCGAAGCGATCAAGGACAACAAGGCCGTGTACCTGATGGCCGTCGGCGGTGCTGCCTACCTGGTTGCCCAGGCGATCAAGAAGTCCAAGGTCCTGGCCTTTGCCGAACTGGGCATGGAAGCGATCTACGAGTTCGAGGTCAAGGACATGCCGGTGACCGTCGCAGTCGACAGCAAGGGCGAGTCGGTGCACATCACAGGTCCCGCCATCTGGCAGAAGAAAATCAGTGACAGCCTGGCGGTAGAAGTGCAGTAAGCCCTTCCTCCGTTCGGCCCAGGCGGCGGTGCTGTTCATTGAATGGCCCGCCGCTTTTTTTATGCTCCGCCCTTTCCCGACACTGTCCGCGATCAACGTTAGCCCCGGCGCTCATGCTATCGTTCCCGCCCCCATTGCAGCCTGCCCCGACTCATGGCCCAGATCTCTCGCCCCCTCCGCTTGACGTTCTATATCCTGGTGATTCTTGCTGGCACTGTGCTCAGCGCCGGCCTGGCCATGCGCCATGCAGAACGGCAGACGCTGGTGGAGGAAGCCGCCCGTGCCAATGAGCAGTTGGGGCTGTATGCCAACTCGCTGCATACCCTGATCGAACGCTATCGCGCCCTGCCGGCGGTCCTGGCCCTGGACCCGGAACTGCGCGCGGCGCTGCAGGGGCCGGTGGCCACCGAAACCCAGGACGCATTGAACCGCAAGCTGGAAAAGATCAATGGCGCGGCCCGCTCCTCGACTCTGGAGCTGCTGAACCATGAGGGCCTGGCCGTGGCCGCCAGCAACTGGCGCCTGCCCAGCAGCTACGTGGGCCACAACTACGGCTTTCGCCCCTACTTCAAGCAGACCCGCAGCCAGGGCAGCGGGCGCTTCTACGCGGTGGGCGTGACCAGCGGCATCCCGGGGTATTTCCTGGCCAGCGCAGTCAAGGCCGACAACCAGGACTTCCTCGGGGCCATGGTGGTGAAGCTGGAATTCCCCGAGCTGGAACATGAATGGAGCCAGGGCAACGACACCCTGCTGGTCAGCGATGCCCGGGGCATTGTGTTCATCGCCAACCAGCCAGGCTGGCGCTACCGGCACTTGCAGCCGCTGTCGAGCAACGACCTGGAAGAAATCAAGCTCACCCGCCAGTACGACAAACAGCCCCTGACCCCGCTGCAGCACCAGACGCTGCAACGCTTTGACGACAACAGCAGCCTGGCCCGGGTCGAAGGCCCCGAGGGCCGCGCCAGCTACCTCTGGGAGTCCCTGCCGTTGGCCGCCGAAGGCTGGACCCTGCACCTGCTGCGCAAACCGCCGAATGCCTTCGAGGAAACCCGCAATGCCGGGCTTGCCGCCGCCGGTGCCTGGCTGACCCTGGTGTTCCTGCTGCTGTTCCTCAACCAGCGCTGGCGCCTGGGGAAAGTCCGCCAGCGCAATCGCCAGGAGCTGGAGCAACTGGTGGAGGAACGTACCCGCGATCTGCGCACCGCCCAGGAAGGCCTGGTGCAATCGGCCAAGCTCGCGGCCCTGGGGCAGATGTCCGCCGCCCTGGCCCACGAAATCAACCAGCCCCTGACCACCCAGCGCATGCAGCTGGCAACCCTCAGGCTGTTGCTGGATCACGGCAGGGTGGACGAAGCCTACAAAGCCCTGCGCCCACTGGACGACATGCTGACCCGCATGGCCGCCCTCACCAGCCATCTCAAGACCTTCGCCCGCAAGAGCCCCAGTGGCCTGCGAGAACGCCTGGACCTGACCGCTGTGGTGGACCAGTCGCTGCACTTGCTGGAAGCCCGGCTGCGTGCTGAAGACGTCGAAGTGGTGCTGCAACTGACCCGCCCAGCCTGGGTCCGGGGCGACGCCATCCGCCTGGAACAGGTGCTGATCAACCTGCTGCGCAATGCCCTGGACGCCATGCAGGACAAACCGCACAAGCGCCTGGAGATCAGTCTGGAAGCCGAAGACCAGCTCTGGCAACTGCGGGTGGCCGACAACGGCGGCGGCATTGCCGAGGAACACTTGCTGAGCGTCTTCGATCCATTCTTCACCACCAAACCGGTGGGTGATGGCCTGGGGCTGGGGCTGGCGGTGTCCTATGCCATAGTCCACGAGCTGGGTGGCCGCCTGAGCGTGGCCAACCAGGAGCAAGGGGCGGTGTTCACCCTGAGCCTGCCCATCGACCTGGAGGCCCATATCCAATGCTGAACTCAGTGATCGTGGTGGACGACGAAGCCAGCATCCGTACCGCCGTCGAGCAGTGGCTGAGCCTGTCGGGCTTCGAGGTCCAGCTGTTCAGCCGGGCCGAGGACTGTCTGGCGCAACTGCCGAAGAACTTTCCCGGGGTGATCCTCAGTGATGTGCGCATGCCCGGCATCAGTGGCCTGGAACTGCTGGCCCAGGTCCAGCGCCTGGACCCGGACCTGCCGATCATCCTGCTCACAGGCCACGGCGATGTGCCCATGGCGGTGGAAGCCATGCGCGACGGGGCCTACGACTTCCTGGAAAAACCCTTCAGCCCCGACACCCTGCTCAGCAGCCTGCGCCGGGCCCTGGACAAGCGCCGCCTGGTCCTGGAAAACCGCCGCCTGCACCAACAGGCCGACAGCCGGGCCAAGCTCGACGCCACCTTGCTGGGGGTCTCCAGGGCCTTGCAGACCCTGCGCCGCCAGGTACTGGAACTGGCAGCCCTGCCGGTCAACGTGCTGATCCGCGGCGAGACCGGCAGCGGCAAAGAACTGATTGCCCGCTGCCTGCACGACTTCGGCCCGCGGGCCGGCAAGCCCTTCGTCGCCCTGAACTGCGCGGCGATCCCCGAGCAGTTGTTCGAGGCCGAGCTGTTCGGCCATGAAAGCGGCGCCTTCACCGGCGCCCAGGGCAAACGCATCGGCAAGCTGGAATACGCCGACGGCGGCACGCTGTTTCTCGACGAGATCGAAAGCATGCCCCTGGCCCAGCAGGTCAAGCTGCTGCGGGTGTTGCAGGAGCAGAAGCTGGAACGCCTGGGTTCCAACCAGAGCATCAAGGTCGACCTGCGGATCATCGCCGCCACCAAGCCCGACCTGCTGGACGAGGCCCGTGCCGGGCGTTTCCGTGAAGACCTGGCCTACCGCCTGACCGTGGCTGAACTGCGCCTGCCACCATTGCGCGAGCGCCGCGAGGACATCCCACTGCTCTACGAGCACTTTGCCCAGAATGCCGGGGAACGCCTGGGGCGCAGCGTCGCGCCCTTGAGCGGCGCGCAACTGAGCCGCCTGCTCAGCCACGACTGGCCGGGCAACGTGCGCGAGCTGGCCAACGCCGCCGAGCGCCAGGTGCTGGGCCTGGGCGAGCCGGAACCCGACGCCATCGAACCCGGCCAGTCCCTGGCGGCGCAGCAGGAAGCCTTCGAGGCCCAATGCCTGCGCGCGGCCCTGAGCCGGCACAAGGGTGATATCAAGGCGGTGCTCAACGAGCTGCAACTGCCCCGCCGGACTCTTAACGAAAAGATGCAGCGCCATGGACTGACCAGGGAACAGTTCCTCAAGGAGGAGTAACCCCTATAGGACCCGGCTTGCCGGAGAATCAGCCCTCAAGCCCGGCCCCCCATCGACGCCTTCGCCCACATGCCCAGGGGCACGGCCGCTTTCGGCAATTTCCCGCTTACCCGCAAGGTGCCGATAGGCGGATTTCCGCTCATCACTCCCGCCTCCCCCCCTCTAGCCCGGGCTTCTCGCCCTTGGCACAGGTCCTGCTATAGCCCCAGCAGGCTGCGCTCGCGCGCACTCCACAAAAACAATGAATAGAAGGGTCCTTCATGGATATCTCTAATACCCTGCCTGCCGGGTCGGCGGCTGCGCCCGCCACAGAAAAGACCACCGCCAGCCGCCTTAAGTCGATCTTCAGCGGTTCCGTGGGCAACATGGTCGAGTGGTACGACTGGTACGTCTACGCCGCCTTCTCGCTGTACTTCGCCAAAGTCTTCTTCCCCAAGGGCGACACCACTGCCCAACTGCTGAACACCGCCGCGATCTTCGCCGTGGGCTTCCTGATGCGCCCGATCGGTGGCTGGCTGATGGGGCTGTATGCCGACCGCAAAGGGCGTAAGGCCGCCTTGATGGCCTCGGTGCTGCTGATGTGCTTCGGCTCGCTGATCATCGCCCTGACCCCGGGTTACGAAACCATCGGCGTCGGCGCCCCCATCCTGCTGGTGCTGGCGCGCCTGATGCAGGGCCTGTCGGTAGGCGGTGAATACGGTACCTCGGCCACCTACCTCAGCGAGATGGCGACCAAGGAACGTCGTGGCTTCTTCTCCAGCTTCCAGTACGTGACCCTGATCTCCGGCCAGCTCATCGCCCTGGCGGTGCTGATCGTGCTGCAGAACATTCTGACCACCGAGGAACTGCAGTCCTGGGGCTGGCGGATTCCGTTCGGCATCGGTGCCCTCTGCGCCGTGGTAGCCCTGTACCTGCGTCGCGGCATGGAAGAAACCGAGTCCTTCACCAAGAAGAAGGAAAAGCCCAAGGAAAGCCTGATGCGCACCCTGATGCGTCATCCCAAGGAGTTGATGACCGTGGTCGGCCTGACCATGGGCGGCACCCTGGCCTTCTATACCTACACCACCTACATGCAGAAATACCTGGTGAACACTGTCGGCATGAGCATCTCCGACTCCACCACCATTTCCGCCGCCACGCTGTTCCTGTTCATGTGCCTGCAACCGGTGATCGGTGCTCTCTCGGACAAGGTTGGCCGGCGCCCGATCCTGATTGCCTTCGGTATCCTCGGCACCCTGTTCACCGTGCCGATCCTCACCACCCTGCACACCATCCAGACCTGGTGGGGCGCGTTCTTCCTGATCATGGCGGCGCTGATCATCGTCAGCGGCTACACCTCGATCAACGCGGTGGTCAAGGCCGAGCTGTTCCCTACGGAAATCCGCGCCCTGGGCGTGGGCCTGCCGTACGCACTGACCGTGTCGATCTTCGGCGGTACCGCCGAATACATCGCCCTGTGGTTCAAGAGCATCGGCATGGAAACCGGCTACTACTGGTACGTCACCGCCTGCATCGCCTGTTCGCTGCTGGTCTACGCGACCATGAAAGACACCCGCAAGCATTCGCGGATCGAGACTGACTGAAAACAACAACGCCCGGGTGCAAGGCCCGGGCGCTTTTCGCAATCTGTGGGGAAGCTTTCGCCGGCAAGCCGGCTCCTACAGAGGCTGTACAGGTCAGGAAAGTTCGGCTGCGCCCTGGCGCCCATCGCGGTTCTGGGCCCAGGCCGCCCCCACGATCATCACCAGCAGGATTCCCGCCAATACCGCCGACGAGCCGATGGTGCCGAAATCCAGGCCGCCTTTTTCGTGGGGTTTGGTGAGGAAGTCACCCAAGGTTGCGCCGAACGGCCGGGTCAATACGAAAGCGACCCAGAACAACAGTACCGACGAGAGCCTGGTGAAGTACTTGAGCAGCACCACCACGGCGATGGTCGAGCCGATCAACAGCGCCCCGCCGGCAAAGCCCAGCCCCGAATCGTCCGCCAGGTAGTCGCCGAGGGCGGTGCCCAGGGTGTTGGAAAACAGGATCGCCATCCAATAGAACATCTCGCCGCGAAAGGTCTGGATCTTGTTGACGTTCAGCGAGTCGCCACTCAGACGCCAGAGCGCGAAGATCGCCAGCAGAATACCGATCAGGATCAACGAGCCACTGGCATAGCCCAGGCCCAGGGTGCGGTCCATGAAATCCGACATGGTGGTGCCGGCGGTACTGGTGGAGAGGATCACGATCCAGTACAGCACCGGGTTGTAGGTCTTGGACCACAGCTGGGTGACCAGCGTCAGCAGGAACACACTGATCAGAATCATCGAGCTGATGGCATAACCCACATTCAGGGTCATCGACAGCAGGTCCCCCGCTGTTTCGCCGAGGGTGGTCGCGCAGATTTTCATGACCCAGAAGGCCAGGGTGATCTGGGGTAGCTTGTTCATTCGCAAAGGTGCTCCAAAGGTCGCATTCAAGGCGGCCTGTCTATGGACTGCAGGCCTGCGCGGAGGCTGAACGTCAAGGGGTGAAAAACAGGTAAGGCGCGGATGAAAAAATCGTTGAAATATTTTCTTACAAGCAATCTGCTCAATTAATGATCAGTTAATGCTGGATGCATAGCCTGCTAATGAATCCAGGTGGGTACTTGGCTCTTCTATGCAGTGAGGCTTGAACGCGGTATTTGGCGGCGAGAGCTGACCTCATAAACATCGATAAAGCAGATATTTATAAGCATTAATTTGCGCTTTTATATCAACTTTACCGGAGTAGGATTCATCCCAAGCCCAACGCATTCATCTCAACGAACCCGGAGTCACCATCATGAAAAGCAAACTGATCCTCGCCCTGACCCTCTCGGTACTGGCTGCCAACACCTTCGCCGCTGATGGCTACGATCGCACCGGTTCTGCCACCTTCGCTGCCGACGGCTACGACCGCACCGGTTCCGCTACCTTCGCCGCTGATGGCTACGATCGCACCGGTTCCGCCACCTTCGCCGCTGATGGCTACGACCGCACCGGTTCCGCCACCTTCGCCGCTGATGGCTACGATCGCACCGGTTCCGCTACCTTCGCCGCCGATGGCTACGACCGCACCGGCTCCGCCACCTTCGCCGCTGATGGCTACGACCGCACCGGTTCCGCTACCTTCGCTGCCGATGGCTACGACCGCACCGGTTCCGCCAGCATCAGCTGATTGATGCACCTGACACCACAGCCCGGCCTTGGCCGGGCTTAGTCGTTTCTGGCCAGGGGAAAACACCCACAGCGTGGAACGCTCAAGGGCCAGGACGCTGGAATTGGGCGATTGCGCACTGCACTATGACGCCCTTAACTCGCCCCAAGCAGGAACCTTGAGCCATGCCCGACGATATCCACTTTTACCAACCTGCCCTGGGCCACGGCCTGCCCCACGACCCGTTCAATGCCATCGTCGGCCCGCGCCCCATCGGCTGGATCTCTTCCCAGGATCGCGAGGGTCGCCTGAACCTGGCGCCCTACAGCTTCTTCAACGCCTTCAACTACATTCCACCGATCATCGGTTTCTCCAGCGTCGGGCGCAAAGACAGCCTGAACAATATCGAGCAGACCGGCGAATTCGCCTGGAACCTGGCCACCCGACCTCTGGCCGAGCAGATGAACCAGAGCTGCGCCGCAGTCCCGGCCGAGGTAAACGAGTTCGAACTGGCCGGCCTGACCCCCGTGGCGTCGAAAGTCATCAGCGTGCCCCGGGTAGCCGAGAGCCCGGTGTCCTTCGAGTGCAAGGTCACCCAGATCATTCAATTGCAGCGGGCGGACAAGGAACTGGTGCCGAGCTGGCTGATCCTCGGCGAAGTGGTCGCCGTGCATATCGCCAAGTGGCTGCTCAAGGACGGGATCTACGACACCGCCGCGGCAGAGCCGATTCTGCGCGGCGGCGGGCCGGCGGATTACTTCCAACTGGGGCCAGAGGCTCTGTTCAGGATGCACCGCCCGGGGGCAGTCAAATAGCGCTTGGACTCAGTAGCTCTTCCAGCTCAACTCGCCGTCCTGATCGACGTCGGCCAACTGTTCGAGTTGTTGTGCGGCAGCCTGGTCGGCGTCATGCGCCGTCTTGAATTTCTGCTCATCCAGGACTTTATGAAAGCGTGGTGCGCTTGATGCACCGAGAGCCTTGACGGCGATGGCGGCGCTGTATCCCCCCTCCCCTGGAACCACAGCGGAAACTGCTTCGTAGTGTGCAAACTCTTTGCGTGCCATGTTGCGAGTCCTGGCCAATGAAAAGTCGGCCATTCTAAACCTTCAACTGGCCAGCTTGTGCACCGGCGCCTGCTGTAGTTGCGGATATTCGCCATGGGCTTGCAGCGCCGACACGGTACTGAAGGTATGAAAATCCAGGCTGTTGACCACCAGGTCCTGCACCAGCTCGGCAAAGATCGCCATGGCCGGGGAATTGAAATAGGCGGTCATCGCCTGCTGGCTGCTCCAGAAACCGGACACCAGCCACAGGTCGGCATCGCACTGCGAATGCTGCAGGGCAAAATGCAGGCAACCACAGGCCTGGCGGGACGGTTCGATCAGGCTGCTCAAACGCGCACCCAGCTCCTTGGAACGCCCGGCCCGGGCTCGGACAAAGGCCATGTGACTGACGGGAATATGCGTGGACATGTGCGACCCTCCCAGGGTGTTGTCGAGGCAGCCATGGGACGGGCTGCGACAGGATCAACGATACCGGGCAGGCCCTCGCGCGCGTTAGTCGATTTCTGCCGTTGATTTGCCCAATCCTGCGACAAGCCCTTTGCTCCCTCCCCGACTCGGCGCCATTGGGCAAAAGCATGACAACGGTGTTTCAAGCAAGTGAAGCTCAGGAGCATCGGCTGATCTTGCCTATCGCGCGCGCAAGCAGCAGGATCAGGCAAGTTTTACGCAGGATTCGCCTACCCGCGCTTCTTGCACAAACTTAAGCTGTGCCGACTGCAAACACTCGGAGGCTGCCCCATGCCATCACTGGAAACCCCGCCACCGCCCCTGGCCCCGGAGATGGAACGGCAGCGCGTGGAACTGGCCGCGATCATTGCACGCAACACCGCCGAGGACGGCAGCTACGCCACGGCCATCGACTCGTTGTTCGTCTCGCGCCACAGCAGCTCTCATCAATTCGGTTCGGTGCTGGCACAGCCGGCGCTGTGCATCATGGCCCAGGGCCGCAAGGAAGTACGCCTGGCCGATGAAAGCTACAACTACGACCCCTTGAATTACCTGGTGGTCTCGGTTTCCGTCCCCCTGAGCGGCAAGGTGGCGATCGTTTCACCAGAGGAGCCGATCCTGGCCCTGCGCCTGGACATCGACCCCGGGGAAATCAATGCATTGATTGCCGATGCCGGCCCCATCGGCGTACCCGCCCGGCCTACCGGGCGCGGCCTGTACGTGGAGCGCCTGGACCCGGCGATGCTCGACGCGGTGTTGCGCCTGACCCGCCTGCTGGATACCCCGAAAGACATCGCCATGCTCGCACCGCTGGTACGCCGGGAAATTCTCTATCGCCTGCTGCGCAGCCCCCAGGGCCACCGCCTGTATGAGATCGCCACCGCCAACAGCCAGGGCCACCGGGTCAACCAGGCCATCAAGTGGCTCAACGGCAATTTCGTGCACCCGTTGCGCATCGATGATCTGGCCCGGGAGGTGAACCTGAGCGTCTCGACCCTGCACCACCGCTTCAAGGCCATGACCGCCATGAGCCCGCTGCAGTACCAGAAACAGTTGCGCCTGCAAGAAGCCCGGCGGCTGATGCTGGCCGAGGGGCTGGAGGCTTCGGTAGCGGGCTATCGGGTGGGTTATGAAAGCCCGTCGCAGTTCAGCCGCGAGTACAGCCGCTTGTTCGGCGCGCCGCCGTTGCGGGATATGGCGCGCCTGCGGGTGAGCAACTGAGGCCTGCCTAACGAGCGCGGATCACATGCTTGATTTCCTCAAAGGCCTGTAGCCCCCAGGGCCCCAGTTCACGACCGATGCTGCTCTGCTTGTAGCCGCCCCACGCCGTCTGGGGAAAGATCACCTGTGGCGCATTGATCCACACCAGACCGGCCTGCAGGGCATTGGCCACTTGCTCGGCATGCGCTGCATCCGCTCCCACTACGCTGGCCACCAGGCCGAACTCGCTGTCATTGGCCATTTCAATGGCCTGCTGCTCGTTGCTGAAACTGCGCACGCAGAGCACCGGGCCAAAGATCTCCTCACGCCATAGCGCACTGTCCAGCGGCACCTCGGTGAACACCGTGGGCTGAATGAAATACCCCTGCTGCAAGCCGGCCGGGCGGCCACCGCCGCAGACCAGCTTGGCCCCCACATTCAAGCCTTCCTCGATATGGGCCTGCACCCGCCGGTATTGCGCCTGATTGACCAGCGCGCCCATTTCCACCTCCGGGTCGAACGGGTCGGCCACACGAATGGCTTCGGCCCGGGCCTTGAGGCGCAACAGGAACTCATCGGCCAACTCATCGGCCACCAGCACTCGGCTGGTGGCCGAGCACATCTGCCCGGCGTTGAAGAAGCCGCCGCCACAGGCCAGTTCCACCGCCAGATCCAGATCGGCATCCGCCAGCACCAGCAACGACGACTTGCCCCCCAGTTCCAGGCTCACGCCCTTGACGGTTTCCGCCGCGCGCTGCATCACCTGGACCCCCACGGCGTTGCTGCCGGTGAAGGAGATTTTCGCCACTCTCGGGTCGGCTGCCAGGGGCGCGCCCACCGCCAGGCCGGTGCCGCAGACCAGGTTGAACACGCCCCGGGGCAAGCCGCTGCCGGCGATGATTGCCGCCAGTTCCAGCTCCGGCAAAGGGGTGACTTCGGAAGGCTTGAGCACCACGCTGCAACCGGCGGCCAGGGCCGGAGCGAGCTTCCAGGCGGTGGTGACCATGGGGAAGTTCCACGGCACGATCAGCCCGACGATGCCACAGGGCTCGCGGCGCAGGCGGGCACTGAAGGCCTCGCTGGGCAGTGCCACGTTGGCGTCCTGAGCGGCATCCAGGCCTTCAGCCAGCCCGGCGTAGTACTCGAAGGTGGCAATCACATCGTCCACATCCATGGCGGCCTCGAATTGCGGCTTGCCGTTGTTGCTCGACTGCAGGTGCATCAGTTGCTCCCGGCGTTCGGCCACCCCGGCCGCAATCCGTCGCAGGACCGCGGCACGTTCAGCCCCGCTGCTGTGCGACCAACGCGCAAGGCCGGCGCTGGCAGCGCACAGCGCCTGCTCCACGGCCTCGGGACCGCCACCGGCAACCTGGGCCAGTACGCCCTCGGTGCTGGGGTTGATCACCTGCAGATGCTCGCTGCCCGCCAACCATTGGCCGTCGATGTACAGCCCGTTCAACAGGGGTTGCGCGCTCATGCCTGTACTCCTTGGGTCCAGCGGTTCTGATCGACCTCTATCAGGGTCGGGCCCTGGCGATCCGCCGCCGAGCGCAGCGCCGCGCGCAGTTGCTCGACGCTGTCGATGCGCTCGGCGGCGCAGCCCAGGCCCTTGGCCACGGCAATGAAATCCGGGGTGTAGATGTCGACGCCCACCGGCTCGATGGCGCGGTTGACCATGTATTTCTTGATCTCTTCGTAGCCCTGGTTATTCCACAGCAGGACGATGATCGGGGTGCGAGCCTCCACCGCGCAGGCCAGTTCCGAAAGGGTGAACTGCAAGCCGCCATCGCCGATCAGGCAGGCCACCGGCCGTCGCTGGCTGGCGTGCGAACCGCCGCCGAGCCAGGCGCCAATGGCCGCCGGCAAGGCATAACCCAGGGTGCCGTAGCCGGTGGAGGAGTTGAACCAGCGTCGTGGCTGCTCGGGGTTGAAGGTCAGGTTGCCGCTGTACACCGGCTGGGTGGAATCGCCCACCAGGACAATCTCCGGCAGTTCCTGGACCACGGTCTGCAGAAACAGGGTCTGGGCCTGGGTCGGGCCGTCCCAGAGCTGGCTCAGCTCACTGCGCAAGGTGGCGGCGCGGACCTGGCCCCAGTCGCTGCGACGCGCTGCCAATTCCAGCCCGGCAAGTTGCGCCAGCAGCGCTTCGGCAGCGATCCGGGCGTCGGCCACCAGTGCCACTTTCGGCGGATAGTTGCGCACGGTCTGGTCGGCATCGATATCGATACGCAGCAGGGTAGCGGGAATCTCGAAACCACCGGCGAAGGTCACGTCGTAATCGGTTTCCGCCAGCTCGGTGCCAATGGCCAAGACCACATCGGCCTCTGCCACCAGGGCCCGGGTCGCCACCATGGACTGGGTGGAACCGATCAGCAACGGATGCGCCGAAGGCAGCATGCCCTTGGCATTGATGGTCAGGGCCACCGGCGCTTGCAACAGCTCGGCCAGGCGGGTCAGGGCCGGGGCGGCATCGATGGCGCCCCCGCCCGCGAGAATCAGCGGCCGCTTGGCACTGGCCAGCAGTTGGCTCATCTGCGCGACAGCGGCCGGGGCGGCGCCGGCGCGGGCGATCTGCACCGGCTCGCTGGTCAACACGTGGTCGGCGTCCTGGACCAGCACATCGAGGGGAATCTCGATATGCACGGGGCGTGGGCGCCCGGCCTGGAACAGGGCAAAGGCCCGGGCCAGCACCGCTGGCAACTCGTCGGCACACATCAGGGTGTGGGAAAACGCCGCCACGCCACTGACCAGCGCACTCTGGTTGGGCAGCTCGTGGAGCTTGCCGCGCCCGCCCCCCAACTGGCTGCGGGCCTGCACGCTGGAGATCACCAGCATGGGAATCGAATCGGCGTAGGCCTGGCCCATGGCGGTGGTGATGTTGGTCATGCCGGGGCCGGTGATGATGAAACACACACCAGGTTTGCCGCTGGTTCGGGCGTAGCCGTCGGCCATGAAGCCGGCGCCTTGCTCGTGGCGCGGAGTCACATGATGGATGGGCGAACGGGCCAGGCCGCGATACAGCTCCACGGTGTGTACCCCGGGAATGCCGAACACCTGCTCGACGCCATAACCTTCCAGTAGCTTGACCAGTACTTCACCGCACGTCGCCATCTCATCGCCCTTCTTATTGGAGGAAAACCGCACGTCGGCCACAGGCTGGAAAACGCCTGCGGGCGCCGATAGAGGGGCTATTGGAACGGTGGGCCTGTAGCCGCAACAATGGATAAAAAGTCATACTAGCCATGTCCCCACGTCATGCCTCGGCCAGCCATGAAACGCCTTCCTCCCTTGCCCGCGCTGCACACTTTTCTGATCACCGCCCAGTGCTGCAACTTCACTCGCGCCGCCGAGCAGTTGCACATCACCCAGGGAGCGGTGAGCCGGCAGATCGCCGGGCTGGAAAGTCACCTGGGCTATCCGTTGTTCCTGCGCCAGGCCCGGGGCCTGAGCCTCACCGCGGAGGGGCTGGAATGGCTGCCACGGGTGCAGCAGGTGTTCGAAATGATCAATGGCGCGGTGGACGAGATCGGCGGCCAGAAGCGCAACCTGCGGCTCAAGGCCCCGACCTGCGTGATGCGCTGGCTGCTGCCGCGGTTGCTGCAGTGGCAGAAGGAGCGCCCCGATGTACCGGTGCAGCTGACCACCACCATTGCCCATGGTGTGGATTTCGGCCGCGAGCCGTTCGACGCCGCGGTCATGTACGGCGCGCCACCGGCACCGACCCTGGGCTCGCGACACCTGTTCAATGAACAGCTGACTCCGGTCTGTTCCCGGCCCCTGCTGGAAGGCCCGGTGCCGCTGACGAGCCCCGGAGACCTGCAACAGCACCTGCTGCTGCACCCCTCCCATGATCAACGGGACTGGCAAACCTGGCTCAAGGCCGCTGGCACACCCCTGGACACCCTGGGCAAGGGCCAGCACTTCGAGACCCTGGACCTGGCGATGTCCGTGGCCTCCCAGGGCACAGGTGTGGCGATTGGCGACTGGGCATTGATTGGCGATGACCTGAGTGCCGGGCGGCTGGTCATGCCCTTTGAATTGAAGGTACCTACAGGGCAGGCGTATTACCTGGTGTACCCGGAGCGCCCGGGGCCTTCGCCGGCCCTGCAGGAACTGCTGGACTGGCTGGTGGAACAGGCCCGGCAGCGCTGAAATACCGACAGACAGCGAAAAGCCCCGCGAGGGGCCTTCAACGCTTGCCGGAACAACCCGGTAACCGCCTGCTGCAGGCGGCTAACGGGTCAATCGGTCAATGATCAGTAGCCGACGGTGAAACGCTGACGGCTATGAGCCGGCTTTTCCACCTCGTCGAGCATGGCGATGGCGTAGTCGGCAAAAGTGATCCAGCTGCGGCCCTCTGCGCTGACCAGCAGGTCGTCCTGGCCCAGGCGGAAGTGCCCGGTACGCTCACCCTCGACGAACTCCGCCGATGGCGAAAGGAAGGTCCAGTCCAGGTCCTGCTCCTTGCGCAGGGTCTCCAGGTACACCCCGCCGGCGCTGGCTTCGGCCTTGTATTCCTCCGGGAAGCCCGGGCTATCGATGACCTTGCTGCCACCCGGCAGTAACAGCGAACCGGCACCGCCTACCACCAGCAGGCGCTTGACCCCGGCCTTTTTCACCGGGTCGATGATGGCATTGGCTGCGATGCTGGAAAAATGCGCCGCGCTGATCACCACATCGTGACCGGCCACCGCCGCTTTAAGCGCGGCACTGTCGGCCACATCCACATCGCGGCTGACCACGCCGGCACGCGAACCAATCTTCGCCGTGTTGCGAGCGATGGCGGTCACGCTGTGGCCGCGACGCAGGGCTTCTTCCAGCAGTTGGCTACCGGCACGGCCGGTGGCACCAATGATTGCGATCTTGCTCATGACATGTCTCCAGTTGGCTAAGAGAGTACAGAGGCATCCGCCCCAACAAGGGGGCGGGTCAAACCGTTTTCACCACTTCATTTCGCCCTTGGCGACCTTGGCGCTCAGCTCCAGGGAGCTGTCCTCGCCCAGGTCCGGGTAACGCTTTTTCATGGCCGCGATCAGCTCGGCGGAATCCTTGGCCTTGGCGGTTTCCTCGTCGAAGGCCTTGATGTAGTCCGCGGTGAAGTGCACCGGGGCCAGGGAACGCGCGCTGTCACCGAGGAAGTGCCCGGGGATCACGGTCTTGGGTTGCAGGCTGTCGATGGTCTTGAGGGTAGCCAGCCAGTCCGCATGAGACTGCGGGGTCTGGGTGTCGGCCATCCACACGTGGATGTTTTCCGCGACCACCACGCCACCGACCACCGCCTTGATCGACGGGATCCACACAAAGCTGCGGTCCGGCTGCTTGCCGTCCAGGCCAATGACGTCGAGCTTCTGCCCTTCCAGGGTCAGGCTGTGGCCCTTGAGCACGCCCGGCACGATGGTCTTGGCCGGTACGTCGGCGCCCATTTTCGGGCCCCAGAACGCCAGCTTGCCGTCCACCGTGGCCTTGATGTGATCCACGGTCGGCTGCGATGCCACCACCTTGGCGTCGGGGAAGGCGGCGGTCAGGGTGTCGAGGCCGAAGTAGTAGTCCGGGTCACCATGGCTGATGTAGATGGTGGTCAAGTGCTTGCCGCTGGCGCGAATCTTGTCCACCAGTTGCTGGGCCTGGGACTTGCCGAACTGGGCGTCCACCAGGATCGCGTCCTTCTTGCCGCTGACCAGCACCGAGGTCACCGGGAAGATTGCGTTGGCGCCCGGGTTGTAGACATCCAGGCTCAGGGTCGGCTCGGCGGCTGCCGCATGGGCGGCAAAGCCCAGGGTGGCAGTGGCCAGCAGCAAGCGTTTGAGTGAAGTGAATCCGATCATGAGGGCAGCTCCGGCATCTGTTGGCTGGGTTGGGATGGACAGAGCTTAGTTGCCAGACTCGTTACAAAAAATGCGATGCTTGAACATAGTTTGTTTCTGAAAGCGGGCAAATCATGGATCGTCTCCAAGCAATGCGGGTCTTCGTCACCGTCGTCGACCTGGGCAGCCAGTCGGCCGCCGCCGATCACCTGGACCTGTCGCGTCCGGTGGTTTCACGTTATCTGGCGGAATTGGAGGACTGGGTCGGCGCCCGGCTGATGCACCGAACCACGCGCAAGCTCAGCCTGACCGCCGCCGGCGGTGAGATACTGCCCCGCTGCCGGCAGATGCTGGAGCTGTCCAGCGACATGCAGGCCGCGGTTGGCGAGCCGGACGATGCACCCCGCGGCCTGCTGCGCATCAGCGTCAGTACCTCGTTCGGCCAGTCGCAACTGGCGGATGCCGTGGCCGACTACGTCAAGCGCTACCCGGGGGTCAGCATCGACCTGCAGATGCTCGATCGCACGGTAAACCTGGTGGATGAACGCATTGACCTGGCGATCCGTACCAGCAACGACCTGGACCCGAACCTGATCGCCCGGCGCCTGACGGTCTGCCGCTCGGTGATCTGCGCCTCGCCGGCCTATCTGCGAGAGCACCCCGCGCCCCAGCGGGTGGAGGAACTGAACCGGCACAACTGCCTGACCCACTCCTACTTCGGCAAGAGCCTGTGGCATTTCGAACAGGATGGCGAACAGGTATCGGTGCCGGTGCAGGGCAACATCAGCGCCAACGAGGCCAGCACGCTGCTGCGCACCACCATGGCCGGCGCCGGGATCGCCATGCTGCCCAGCTACCAGGCCGGTGAGTACATCAAGCGTGGAGAGCTGGTACGCCTGCTGCCCCACGCCGAACCGCGCACGATGAACATGTACGCGGTCTATGCCTCGCGCAAGCACATGCCGGCGACCTTGCGCAGCATGCTCGACTTCCTGGTCCTCAGGTTTCCCCAGCAACCGCTCTGGGACGAAGGTTTGTAGATAGATGCACGGCGCTGGCCGGGCTGCTCGATCCAACTGCTGAATACCCTGCCAAACAGGCCGGGCAAGCCCCCGCAACTGACCTATGCTGATAACAGTACCCCTTTAAACCAAAGGGGTATGGGTTCAGAGGTCGTTGCCATGAACGTCAAGACAAGAAGGTACCTGGCCATCTTCATGACCTGCACCGTGACCCTGGCGCTATACGGTACTGCCGCTTATCGCGTGGAGCAGGCGCGCATGCAACCGCGCAACTACGCCAGTTGCAACCTGGAACGCTGCATGCCCCACAACGCCACCTTGAACGCCCTCAGGTGAGCGTCAGCGAATCGGCGTCCCCAGCCTGATCGGCCTTCAGGCGGTCGCGAAATACCTTGGGCGAGATCCCCTCCCGGCGCCGGAACAGCCGGGTGAAGTTGGTGGGGTCGGAAAACCCCAGGTCCGCGGAAATCTCGTAGATGGTCATCCCGGTGTAGGTCAGCAGCCGCTTGGCTTCCAGTAGCTGGCGTTCGTGCATGATCTGCAGCGCCGGCTGCCCTGCCAGTTCACGGCAGGTGCCGTTGAGGTGCGACACGGAAATGCCCAGCTTGTGGGCCAGGTCCTCGACCTTCACATGCTCGCGGTAATGGGCTTCCACCAACTGGATGAAGCCATTGAAATACTCACGGGCCCGCTGGGGACGCCGGCTGGCACTGCTGCGCTGCAACGCCTGGCGCCCGACCCAGACCACAATCATGCTGACCAGCGCATGCATGAGCATTTCCCGAGCCGGCTGCTGCCCCTGGTACTCCTGCTGCAAGGCGGCGAACAAACCGTTCAGGTACGCCTCGTCTGCCCCCGTCGGATATCCCTCGGGCCTGGCCAGGGTATTTTGCCCCTGCCCCAGTTGGGTTTGCAGATGGCTTACCAGCGGCGCTGCCAGCGTCACCACATAACCTTCTATGTCTTCGGAAAACCGGAAGCCATGGACCGACAGCGGCGGCAGGACCTGGACCATCGATTTGTCCAGGAGGGTACGCTGGCCTTCGATCTCCAGTTCCGCCTGCCCACGGTATACAAACAGCAACTGGCAGAGGTCTGCATGCCGATGGGGCTTGATTTCCCAATGGTGCTCGCGGCTGCGCTGGCTGATGGGCTCGCAATGAAGCAGGTCCGGGGTAGGCCAGTCCAGGCTCTCGCCATAGAGCTTGAACACCGGAATCGACGCAAGGGCAGGCTTGTTCATCACTACAGTCCAGGCCTCAGTGTGACGGGCGACGGGGGCGCCAGCGGGCGAACCATCAGACAACCGCCAGGGCTCTTCGATAAACGAATACGCCCGGGCGAAATGCAAGCAATAGCAACATCAATGGACATTGACCGGGCCGGTGTTCAGAGCATCAGCCCAGTGCCGGGCACTATACAGAATGCGTCCCATTACCAGCTAATTCCCGCCGAATAATCTGTGCTTTCGTCTGACCGCCCAGGTCTTCACAGAGCATCGTTCCCATCAGTTAAGCCCAGATGAAAAATCCCCGGAGACTTCCTTGTATGGCTATCTAGTAGGCTCCTATCTAGTACACTGAAGCGCACTTCCACCGGCCTTGCTCCGCCGGGTCAATCTCTGCCCGCAGGTTCTTTCGTGACCCACTTCCAACAGCCCGTCTCGCCCAAACCGGCCATTCGCAGCGTGCTGATCGCCCTGATGCTGGCGATCTTTCTCGGCGCCCTGGACCAGACCATTGTCGCCGTCTCCATGCCGGCCATTTCCGCCCAGTTCAAGGACGTCGGCCTGCTGGCCTGGGTGATCTCCGGCTACATGGTGGCGATGACCGTGGCAGTGCCCATCTACGGCAAGCTCGGCGACCTCTACGGCCGCCGCCGCTTGATGCTGTTCGGCATGGGGCTGTTCACCCTGGCTTCGTTGTTCTGCGGCCTGGCACAGAACATGGAGCAACTGGTGCTGGCGCGGATTTTTCAGGGTATCGGCGCCGGCGGCATGATCTCCGTGAGCCAGGCCATCATTGGCGACATAGTTCCGCCCCGGGAGCGCGGCCGCTACCAGGGCTACTTCAGCAGCATGTACGCAGTGGCCAGCGTCGCCGGCCCGGTGCTGGGTGGCTACATGACCGAATTCCTTTCCTGGCGCTGGGTGTTCCTGATCAACCTGCCTCTGGGCCTGGGCGCCTGGTGGGTGGCGCATCGCACTCTGATCGGGCTGCCGGTGCCCCAGCGCAAGCCGATCATCGACTACCTCGGTACCGTGCTGATGATCATCGGCCTGACCGCCCTGCTGCTGGGTATCACCCAGGTAGGCCAGGGCTATTCCTGGCGCAGCGCCGAAGTGCTCGATCTGCTGGCCATCGCGGTCATCGTCCTGGCACTGTTCGTCTGGCATGAGCGCCGGGCCCGGGAACCCCTGCTGCCGATGCACCTGTTCACCAACCGCAACGCGCTGCTGTGCTGGTGCACGATCTTCTTCACCAGCTTCCAGGCCATTTCCCTGATCGTGCTGATGCCGCTGCGCTTCCAGAGCATCACCGGCGCCGGGGCTGACAGTGCCGCCCTGCACCTGCTGCCGCTGGCCATGGGTCTGCCAATGGGCGCCTATTGTGCCGGGCGCCTGACCTCGGTCACCGGGCGCTACAAGCCGATGATCCTCAGTGGCGCGCTGCTGATGCCGCTGTCGATCCTCGGCATGGCCCTGGTGCCGCCGCAGTCGGAGCTGCTCAGCGGCCTGTTCATGCTGCTCTGCGGGATCGCCGGCGGCATGCAGTTCCCCACCTCCCTGGTGGGCACGCAGAACTCGGTGGAGCAACGGGATATCGGCGTGGCGACCAGCACCACCAACCTGTTCCGCGCCCTCGGCGGGGCGGTGGGCGTGGCGCTGATGTCGGCGTTGCTGCTGGCCTTGCTCCAGGATTCCAGCCTGGCCCATCTCGGTGGCGCCGGGCTGATGGTTGAAGGGCACTCCGGCAATGCCCTGCTGGAAGGCCTGAACGCCGCCCCCGGCACGGCGCGGGACGCCTTGCGAGCCGAGTTGCTGACGACCTTCAAGCATCTGTTGCTGGTCAGTGCCGGGGTATCCCTGCTGGGGCTGGCAGCGGCGATCGCCATGCCCAATCGCCTGCTGCGCGGTCGTGAAGACAAGGCGCGTTAACCCACCCCGGGCTCCAGTAGCCGCTTTGGTCGAAGCGCTCCAGCCTTTGCTGAAGCAGCCTGCGGCAGCGGCTGCGGGGCAGCATGATCAAGGGCTGTAGTAGCCCACCGCAACCAGCAGATTCCCTACCTTGCGCAGGTAGGCGTGCTTGTCCTCCACCTTGCCGGTCACCGGGTTCTTCCAGCGGTATTGGTATTCGCCCTGATCCTCGCGAGCCATGAGCGCCAACATCGGCTCGCCCACCGGCTTGCCTTCGGGATCCTTGATCTTGGCGAAGTCGGTGTTGAGCAAACGCAGGTTGGTGCCATGGGCCAGGTAGCGCCGGCTGTCCATGTCCACCACGAACACGTACAGATCGTCTTCAAGAAAACCGCCCTGCAACTGGTTGATCGCCTTGAGCGTGCCGTTGCGGTCCGTGCTCAGGGCCGTGGCTGCCCTCTCCAGCAATGCCCTGGCCTGCTCGGCCGACGCCCGGGGCTGGTAGTAACCCACCGCCAGGATGCGTTCGCCGACCCGCTGGAAATACACATGCTTGCGCTCGATCTTGCCGTCGACCCAGTTCTGCCAGCGGTACTCGGCCTGCTGGATGCCATTGCCCTCGGGCGTCTTCAACGCTTGCTTGAACGCCTTGCGCAGGTCCGGCCCCAGGACTTGCGACACATCACGGCCAATCAACGCCGACGAGGGACCGCCACTGGCCAGCATCACGCCTTGGGTATCCACCACGAACACATAGCGGTCGTGGTCGACGAACTCGCCCTGGCGGCTGAAGGCAGCGAATGCCTTGTCGCCCTGATCGTGGTAGTAGCCCAGGGCCTTTTCCAGCAGCGCCCGGGCCGCCGCGCCATCATCCACCGACGGCGCCGCCTGCAGCGGGCCCAAGCACAACAGCAGCAGCCAGCCCACCCAGGTATTTCCAAGCCACAGTCTCATCGCCCGCTCCTCGTTCGTGTTGGCGTTCGAAGAGCGTAGACGGCTGCAGGATATGCGGAAACATTCAGCACACGGGGGGTGAACCGACGCCTTCCCACGCCAGGCGTGGGAAGACGGCCCCCATCAAGGGCGGGTGTTGATCTGCTGCTGCAGGTTCTGGATCTGGCTTTGCAGCGTGTTGATGTTGCGGGTCACCTGGCCGCGAAAGGCGTCGAACTCGGCAGTGCTGGCACCGTTTTGCGCAGCGGCGGGACGGTTGTCCTGCTGGCTCTTGAGCACGATCAGGTCCTGTTCCAGACGCTCGATGGCGGCGCTCGGATTGCCCTGTTTCTTCAGCGTGGCCAGGTCGGCGCCCAGGCTCTTGAGCTGGGCATCAACCTTGCCATTGTCGGTCTGGGCGCTTTTCAGGCTCGCCAGTTCACCGCTCAAGGCTTTCACCTGAGCCTGCAACTGGCTGTTGGCTGCTTGCTGTTCGGCGGTCTGCGCGCTCATCTGCGCCAGGCGCTTGTCCAGATCGGTGGCCTGCCCCGCCACGCCCTGCTGCTGTCGGCTCTGGTCCTGCAGGCGGCTCTCCAGTTGCTTGATCTGCAGCTTCAGCGCTTCACTGTCGGTGGTGACATTGTTCTGGCTGGCCACCACCTTGCCGGAAATGTCCTGCAGGCGTCCGGCCGCTTCCTCACTGATCCTGGCGAAGCTTTCCTGGGTCGCCACCAATTGCTGTTCCATCAGCGAAATCTGCTGGAAGCTCCACCAGGCAAGGCCGATGAAGGCAAAGAACAAGGCGCCCACCAATGCCCAGAGCGGGCCGGTACTGGGGCTCTTGACCTTGACTACCGGCGTGCCGCGCGAATGCACGGAGGTACGCTCGCGGGCAGCGCTGGTGGTGGGAAAGACATCGTCGTCGAGAGGATCGGCGCGCAGACTGGGAACGTCGTCGAAGTCATCGTTTGCATCGTTACGCATGGGGCAACCTTTGTGAAACGCGGTGGTGGCTGAGTGCGGCGAGTATAAACCGCTAATCCGCCCGGCCAATGGACCAGGCCGGGCAAACTCGGTTCAGTCTTTGGTTTCAGCTTATGTCCTGGGCTTTCCACCAGGCGCAGAACTCATCCAGGGCCGCCCACAGGCTGACCTTGGGCTCATAGCCGAGATAATGCCGGGCACGGCTGATATCCAGGGTGAAATTCTTGTTCATGACCTGCATTCCCAGGCGCGACAGAGTCGGCTCCGGCCGCCCCGGCCAGAGCTTGCAGAAACCTTCGTTGAGCGCCGCCACGCCATAAGCCAGGCCGAAGGAGCGATAACGGGTGACTTGCGGCACCTGCATCTGGCGCATCACATAATTGACCACATCCCACAAAGGCACCGGTGTGCCGTTGCTGATGTTGTAGGCCTTGCCCAGGGCCGAGCCGCTGGCGTGCAGGCTGCTGAACAACGCCTCGTTGAGGTTGTGCACACTGGTGAAATCGACCTTGTTCAGGCCGTTGCCGACAATGGCCAGGCGGCCCTTGCGCTGCATCTTCAACAGCCGCGGGAAGATGCTCATGTCGCCGGCGCCGGTGACGAAGCGCGGGCGCAGGGCAAGCACTTCAAGGCCGAACTCCTGGGCGCCGAAGACCTTTTGCTCGGCCAGGTACTTGGTGGCCGCATAAGGATGCCGGAGGCGCTTGGGCACTTGTTCCTCGGTCAACCCCAGGTGATCCCGGCCGTCGAAGTAGATCGAGGGCGAAGACAGGTGCACCAGCCGCTGCACCCGCTGCTTGAGGCAGGCTTCGACCACGTTTTCGGTGACCAGCACATTGCCCTGGTGAAAGTCCTGGTAGCGTCCCCACAAGCCCACGGCACCGGCGCAATGCACCACGCTGTCGACGTCGCGGCACAGATCGCGCACCAGATCGGCATCGCTCAGGTCACCCTGGACGAACTCAGCGCCACGGCGCACCAGATGCTCCACGGCTTCGGCGCGACGGCCATTGACCCGCACCTCCAGGCCCTGCTCAAGGGCAAAGCGGGCGAAGCGCCCGCCGATGAAGCCGCTTGCGCCGGTAACCAGAATCTTCATGAAATATTCCTAAGAAAGCAGTGACGAGCTACGAGCTACAAGCTGCAAGTTAAAAATCAGTGCGCAAGCTGTCTACTTGCAGCTTGTCGCTTGACGCTTACGGCTGCTCCCAGGGCACCAGCCATTGTGCCGACAAACGTGCCAGGTGCTCGGTGAGCAGCCCCAGCAATTGGCCGCCGTTGCGCCAATGATGCCAGTACAGCGGCACATCGATGGGTTTATCCGGCAACAGTTCCAACAGCAGGCCCCGCTCGAGCTGCTCGCGGACCTGCAACTCGGGTACCAGCCCCCAGCCCAGGCCGGCCTCGGTCAGGCGAATGAAGCCCTCGGAAGACGGGCACAGATGATGCTCGAAAGCACCGTCCACGCCCAGGGAAGCCAGGTAGCGATGCTGCAGGAAATCGTCGGGGCCAAACACCAGCGCCGGTGTGCGCGGCAACTGCTCGGCACGCACGCCCAGGGGAAAATGCCGAGCGATGAATTCCGGGCTGGCCATGGCCCGGTAGCGCATGGCCCCCAGCAGCAGGCTGCGGGCCCCGGCCACCGGGCGCTCGCTGGCACAGACGCAGGCCGCCACTTCCCCGGCGCGCATGCGCTTGAGGCCGACGGTCTGGTCTTCCACCACCAGATCCAGGAGCAGATGATGCTCGGCGCAAAAATCGCCCACTGCGCCAGCCCACCAGGTGGCCAGGCTGTCGGCGTTGAGGGCGATGCGCAAGCGCTCCGGCAGGCCCTCCTCGTCCAGCGCCGGCACCAGGCTTTGCAGGTCGCGCTCCAGCAGGCGCACCTGCTGCACATGGTTGAGCAGGCGCCGGCCGATTTCCGTCGGCGCCGGCGGCGTCACCCGCACCAGCACTGGCTGGCCGACCCGGGCCTCCAGCAGTTTGATCCGCTGGGAAATCGCCGACTGTGACAAACCCAGCACCTGGGCCGCCCGCTCGAACCCTGCCTGCTCGATCACTGCGGCCAAGGCCGAGAGCAACTTGTAGTCGAACATCAGTTTTCCTAATGAGAGATCAGCAATATTTGTTTTTCTTATACAACCTTGGCCGGGAAAATAGCCAGCGTAAAGCCTCAGCAATGCCTCTTCGTTCAAGGATTCCGTTCATGGCCGGTGAAACCTCCCTCGCAACCCTGCTGCGCAGCATGAGCCCGCAGCTCAATGACGGCGAGTACGTGTTCTGCTCCCTCCCCGACCGCAGCCTGCTGCAGGACTGCGAAGTGCTGGGCAGTTTTCGCGAGCGCGAAGGCCTGACCGTGATTCTCCCGCGCCAGCAGGCCGAGCGCCTGGGCCTGGGCTTCGACTATGTAGCCGCCTGGATCACCCTCAACGTGCATTCGGCGCTCGAAGCCGTGGGCTTGACCGCTGCCTTCGCCGGGGCCCTGGGCAAGGCCGGGATCAGTTGCAACGTGATCGCCGGCTACTACCACGACCACCTGTTTGTCGGCCAGGCGGATGCCGGGCGGGCCATGCAGGTATTGCAACAACTGGCCGCCGGCGAGGAGCAATAACCATGTGGCAAAGCTATGTGAATGGCCTGTTGGTGGCCTTCGGCCTGATCATGGCCATCGGTACTCAGAACGCTTTCGTCCTGGCCCAGAGCCTGCGCCGCGAGCACCACCTGCCGGTGGCGGCACTGTGCGTCACCTGTGATGCGCTACTGGTGGCGGCCGGGGTGTTCGGCCTGGCCACCGTGCTCACCCAGAGCCCGATGCTGCTGGCGGTGGCACGCTGGGGCGGCGCGGCGTTCCTGATCTGGTATGGCGCCCAGGCATTGCGCCGGGCCTGCTCGAAACAGAGCCTGCAGCAGGGCGAAGGACAGACCGTGCGTTCGCTGCGGGCGGTGATGCTGAGCGCCCTGGCGGTGACCCTGCTCAACCCCCACGTGTACCTGGACACGGTGCTGCTGATCGGCTCGCTGGGGGCCCAGCAGACCGAGCCGGGCGCCTATGTGGTGGGGGCCGCGAGCGCTTCGCTGCTGTGGTTCTTCACCCTGGCGCTGGGCGCCGCCTGGCTGGCTCCGTGGCTGGCGCGCCCGAGCACCTGGAGGATACTCGACCTGCTGGTGGCGGTGATGATGTTCAGCGTCGCCCTGCAGTTGATCAGCGCCGCGTGACTTATTCCAAAAGGCTCTGGAACCTCTATCCCACACAGTTGTTGCGTGGTTAAGCCGCCCCCCCGGTGCTATGATCCGAACCCTGCGCCGCAAAGAGTACAAACTCCCCGGCGCTTGTCTGGCCGCCCGTGATCGGCCTTGCGCTCACCGCAACTGACCTGATTAGGAGAATCATCATGGCTTTCGAATTGCCGCCGCTGCCCTATGCACACGACGCTCTGCAGCCGCACATTTCCAAGGAAACCCTGGAATACCACCACGACAAGCACCACAACACCTACGTCGTGAACCTGAACAACCTGGTGCCAGGCACCGAGTTCGAAGGCAAGACTCTGGAAGAGATCGTCAAAACCTCTTCGGGCGGCATCTTCAACAACGCAGCCCAGGTCTGGAACCACACTTTCTACTGGAACTGCCTGGCGCCAAACGCCGGCGGCCAACCTACCGGCGCCCTGGCTGAAGCCATCAATGCTGCGTTCGGTTCGTTCGACAAGTTCAAAGAAGAATTCACCAAGACTTCGGTTGGCACCTTCGGTTCCGGCTGGGGCTGGCTGGTGAAAAAGGCTGACGGCTCCCTGGCCCTGGCCAGCACCATCGGCGCCGGCAACCCGCTGACCAGCGGCGACACCCCGCTGCTGACCTGCGACGTCTGGGAACACGCCTACTACATCGACTACCGCAACGTTCGTCCAAAATACGTCGAAGCATTCTGGAACCTGGTCAACTGGAAATTCGTGGCTGAGCAGTTCGAAGGCAAGAACTTCGTCGCTTAAGTCCGTTTGCAGTGTAAAAAACCCGGCCTGGCCGGGTTTTTTTTGCCTGTGGCAAAGCCGGGATCTTGTCCCGCCCACCTGAAGCGCTAAGATTCATGGCAGGTAAAAAACAACGCCGCCCCTCAAGTTGCAAGGCGTCGCTACCGACACACTATCCACAGCACGAGCAATCCTGATTCTGATCACCCGGGCATGGCCCGCAGACATCCTGTTCTCGGCACTAATGTCACTTTGACGGCCATCACGGGATTGCCAATACTCATGGCAACTTGACGCTACACGCACGGAACAAGGAATAGCCCTTTGAAGCTGGAACTCAAAAACAGCTTGTCGGTGAAGTTGCTCCGGGTTGTGCTGCTGTCGGCACTCATAGTGGGCGTAGTCCTGAGCTGCGCCCAGATCGTCTTCGATGCCTACAAGACTCGGCAGGCGGTAGCTAGCGATGCCCAGCGCATTCTCGACATGTTTCGCGACCCATCGACACAGGCGGTCTACAGCCTGGATCGGGAAATGGGCATGCAAGTCATTGAAGGCCTGTTCCAGGATGACGCTGTGCGCATGGCCTCCATTGGCCACCCGAACGAGACCATGCTCGCGGAGAAATCCCGCGACCTGCAGAAATCCTCCAGCCGCTGGCTGACCGACCTGATCCTCGGTCAGGAACGCACCTTCACTACGCAATTGGTGGGCCGTGGCCCCTACAGCGAATATTACGGCGACCTGAGCATCACCCTCGACACCGCCACTTATGGCCAGGGCTTCATCGTCAGTTCGGTGATCATCTTCATTTCCGGAGTCCTGCGGGCCCTGGCCATGGGCCTGGTGCTGTACCTGGTCTATCACTGGCTGCTGACCAAGCCGCTGTCGCGAATCATCGAGCACCTGACCACCATCAACCCCGACCGCCCCAGCGAACACCAGTTGCCCCTGCTCAAGGGCCACGAGAAGAACGAGCTGGGTATCTGGATCAATACCGCCAACCAGTTGCTGGCCTCCATCGAACGCAACACCCACTTGCGTCACGAGGCGGAAAACAGCCTGTTGCGCATGGCCCAGTACGACTTCCTCACCGGCTTGCCAAACCGCCAGCAGTTGCAACAGCAACTGGACAAGATCCTGGTGGACGCCGGGCGCCTGCAACGCCGGGTGGCGGTGCTCTGTGTCGGCCTGGATGATTTCAAGGGCATCAACGAACAGTTCAGCTACCAGACCGGCGACCAGCTGTTGCTGGCCCTGGCCGACCGCCTGCGCGGCCACAGCGGCCGGCTTGGCGCCCTGGCGCGCCTGGGGGGCGATCAGTTCGCCCTGGTCCAGGCCGATATCGAACAGCCTTACGAAGCTGCGGAACTGGCCCAGAGCATCCTCGATGACCTGGAGGCCACCTTCGCCCTGGATCACCAGGAAATCCGCCTGCGTGCCACCATTGGTATCACCCTGTTCCCGGAAGACGGCGACAGCACGGAAAAGCTCCTGCAAAAAGCCGAACAGACCATGACCCTGGCCAAGACCCGGTCACGCAATCGGTATCAGTTCTATATCGCCAGCGTCGACAGCGAGATGCGTCGCCGCCGCGAGCTGGAAAAAGACCTGCGCGAGGCCCTGGCCCGGGATCAGTTCTTCCTCGTCTACCAACCGCAGATCAGCTATCGCGACCACCGTGTGGTGGGCGTCGAAGCGCTGATCCGCTGGCAGCACCCCGAGCATGGCCTGGTGCCGCCAGACCTGTTCATTCCCCTGGCGGAACAGAACGGCACCATCATCGCCATCGGCGAATGGGTGCTGGACCAGGCCTGTCGCCAGCTGCGGGAATGGCACGACATGGGCTTCAGCGACCTGCGCATGGCGGTCAACCTGTCCACCGTGCAACTGCACCACGCCGAGTTGCCACGGGTGGTCAACAATCTGTTGCAGATCTACCGCCTGCCGCCCCGCAGCCTGGAGCTGGAAGTCACCGAAACCGGCCTGATGGAAGACATCAGCACCGCCGCCCAACACCTGCTGAGCCTGCGCCGCTCCGGCGCCCTGATTGCCATCGACGACTTCGGTACTGGCTACTCGTCCCTGAGCTACCTCAAGAGCCTGCCCCTGGACAAGATCAAGATCGACAAGAGCTTCGTCCAGGACCTGCTGGATGACGACGACGATGCCACCATCGTGCGCGCGATCATCCAGCTGGGTAAGAGCCTGGGCATGCAGGTGATCGCCGAGGGCGTGGAAACTGCCGAGCAGGAGGCCTACATCATCTCCGAAGGCTGCCACGAAGGTCAGGGCTACCACTACAGCAAACCCCTGCCCGCCCGGGAGCTGGGGGCCTACCTGAAACAGGCCCAGCGCAGCAATGCGGCAATCCTCTGAGCCAGGCACGGCGCTGGCGAACCTGACCCAGCGCAATCCCCTGTTGAATAAGAAATATTTCCAGGCACAACCCTTTACACATAATGCAAATCTTTCGCATTATGTCGCAGCTTTTGCGCGCCCCCGCGCCGTCCACTCCCCTCTCGAAGCAGGATGTTCGCCATGATTCGTATGCCTCTGGCTACCGCCAGTCTGTTGGCCATCGCAATTTCCCTCGCCGGCTGCGGCGAAGGCAAAGACGACAAGGCTGCCGCCCAAGCGCCGACCCCGGCCACCAGCACTGCCACCCCAGCGGCCGATGCAGCCGGCAAGGTCGACGAAGCGGCTGCCAAGGCCGTGGTCGCGCATTACGCCGACATGGTCTTCGCCGTATACAGCGACTCCGAATCCACCGCGAAAACCCTGCAGACCGCCATCGATGCCTTCCTCGCCAAGCCCAACGACGACACCCTGAAAGCCGCCAAGGCTGCCTGGGTCGCCGCTCGCGTGCCTTACCTGCAGAGCGAAGTGTTCCGCTTCGGCAATACCATCATCGATGACTGGGAAGGTCAGGTGAACGCCTGGCCCCTGGACGAAGGCCTGATCGACTACGTCGACAAGAGCTACGAGCACGCACTGGGCAACCCGGGTGCCACCGCCAACATCATCGCCAACACCGAGATTCAGGTCGGCGAAGACAAGGTCGACGTGAAAGACATCACCCCGGAAAAACTCGCCAGCCTGAACGAGCTGGGCGGTGCCGAGGCCAACGTCGCCACAGGCTACCACGCCATCGAATTCCTGCTCTGGGGCCAGGACCTCAACGGTACCGGCCCTGGCGCCGGCGCCCGCCCTGCTTCGGACTACCTGGAAGGTGCCGGTGCCACCGGTGGCCATAACGATCGTCGTCGTGCCTACCTGAAGGCCGTGACCCAACTGCTGGTCAACGACCTGGAAGAAATGGTCGGCAACTGGAAGCCGGACGTGGCCGACAACTACCGCGCCACCCTGGAAGCCGAGCCGGCCGAGACCGGCCTGCGCAAGATGCTGTTCGGCATGGGCAGCCTGTCCCTGGGTGAACTGGCCGGCGAGCGGATGAAGGTTTCCCTGGAAGCCAACTCCCCTGAAGACGAGCAGGACTGCTTCAGCGACAACACCCACAACTCGCACTTCTACGACGCCAAGGGCATCCGCAACGTCTACCTGGGCGAGTACACCCGTACCGACGGCACCAAGATGAGCGGCGCCAGCCTGTCGTCCCTGGTGGCCAAGGCCGACCCGGCCGCCGACGCGGCCCTGAAAGCCGACCTGGCGGCCACCGAAGCCAAGATCCAGGTCATGGTCGACCACGCCAACAAGGGCGAGCACTACGACCAACTGATTGCGGCGGGCAACGAGTCCGGCAACCAGATCGTGCGTGACGCCATCGCCGCCCTGGTCAAGCAGACCGGCTCGATCGAGCAGGCCGCCGGCAAGCTGGGCATCAGCGACCTGAACCCGGACAACGCCGATCACGAATTCTGATCAGCATTGCGCCAGGCAGAAAGGCGACCCTCGGGTCGCCTTTTTTGTGCCCGCCGCAGCCGTTTGCACAACCTGCAACATCGTTGCCTGCGCCCCGTCCAGCTTGTCCTGGGTCAAACCAAACGATAATTCCTCTTATTCAATCCAGGCCGCCCTGTTAGACTTTGCGCCCTTGTTTTGCTCGTCTTGCAGGATGTCCGATGCCCTCGTTGCCGCTTCGCTGGTCCGCTCTGTTCATGGCCCTGAGCCTGAGTGCCTGCGATGACGCGCCGCGCTTTACCCAGGCCGAACCTGGAGAAGCCCGGGCGGGCGGCGCGACCACGGTCAACAAGAGCGATCGCAATGCCTTCTCCCTGCCGTCGGCCAACCTGCCACCCACCCGGCGCCTGGACTTCAGCGTCGGCAACAGTTTCTTCCGCAGCCCCTGGGTCATCGCCCCCTCCACCACCACCGCCCGCGACGGCCTCGGCCCGTTGTTCAACACCAACGCCTGCCAGAACTGCCACGTCAAGGACGGGCGCGGCCATCCCCCGGCGCCGGATGCGCTGAACGCGGTGTCAATGCTGGTGCGCCTGTCGATCCCCGACGATCCGGCCTTTGCCAGGCTCATCGAACAGGCAGGCATCGTTCCGGAGCCGGTGTACGGCGGCCAGTTGCAGGACATGGCCATTCCCGGGGTCGCTCCGGAAGGCCGGGTACGGGTGGACTACGATCCCCTGCCGGTACGCTTCCAGGACGGCACTCAAGTGGAGCTGCGCAAACCCAAGCTGCAGATCACCGACCTGGGCTACGGGCCTATGCACCCGGACACGCGTTTTTCCGCCCGGGTGGCGCCACCGATGATCGGCCTGGGGCTGCTGGAAGCCATTCCCGAAGAGGCGATCCTGGCCAATGCCAGGCCGGCGAATAAAAATGCCATCGCCGGCCGGCCCAACTGGGTCTGGGATGACGCCCTGCAAAAGACCGTACTCGGGCGTTTTGGCTGGAAAGCCGGACAACCCAACCTCAATCAACAAAATGTTCACGCGTTTTCTGGTGATATGGGCCTGACCACCCGTCTGAGACCCTTCGATGACTGCACCGACGCGCAAACCGCCTGCAAGCAGGCCCCCAATGGCAACGGCCCGGATGGCGAGCCGGAGGTCAGCGACAACATCCTGCGCCTGGTGCTGTTCTATACCCGCAACCTGGCGGTGCCGGCACGTCGCGATGTCGACTCGCCCCAGGTCCTGGCCGGCAAGAACCTGTTCTTCCAGGCCGGCTGCCAGTCCTGCCATACCCCAAGTTTCACCACCGCGGCCAACGCCGCCGAACCCGAGCTGGCCAACCAGGTGATACGCCCCTACAGCGACCTGCTGCTGCATGACATGGGCGAAGGCCTTGCGGACCACCGCACGGAGTTCAAGGCCAGTGGCCGCGACTGGCGCACCGCGCCGCTGTGGGGCATCGGCCTTACCGAAACCGTCAGCGGCCACACCCAGTTCCTGCATGACGGCCGCGCCCGCAACCTGATGGAGGCGGTGCTCTGGCACGGCGGCGAAGCCGAAGGCGCGAAACAACAGGTCTTGACCTTCAATGCCCAGCAGCGCGCCGCGTTGCTGGCATTCCTGAATTCTCTATAACGCTCGACTCACACGTTTTCTCCACAATAAAGGGAGCCCGAACATGTTCCGCCCCAAACTGCTGTTCACCAGCCTTGCCGCACTCGCCCTGGGCGCCTGCTCGCCCCAGGACCCACAAGCCGTGACCTCGGCGGCCATCGCCAAGCAGGTCATCCTGCCGACCTACAGTCGCTGGGTCGACGCCGACCGCCAGTTGGCCATCAGTGCCCTGGCCTTCTGTGAAGGCAAGGAAAGCCTGGACACCGCCCGGGCCGACTTCCTCCATGCGCAAAAAGCCTGGGCCGAGCTCCAGCCGTTGCTGATCGGCCCACTGGCCGAGGGCAACCGCTCCTGGCAGGTCCAGTTCTGGCCGGACAAGAAGAACCTGGTGGGCCGTCAGGTGGAGCAACTGGTCACCGCCAACCCGCAGATCGATGCCGCCGCCCTGGCCAAGTCCAGCGTCGTGGTGCAGGGGCTGTCGGCCTACGAATACATCCTCTTCGACAGCAAGATCGACATGGCCGACAGCGCGCAGAAAGCCCGCTACTGCCCACTGCTGACTGCCATTGGTGAGCGCCAGAAACAACTGGCCGAAGAAATCCTGTCGAGCTGGAACACCAACGACGGCATGCTCGCGCAGATGAGCAAGTTCCCCAACCAGCGGTACGCCGACTCCCACGAGGCCATCGCCGACCTGCTGCGGGTCCAGGTCACTGCCCTAGATACCCTGAAGAAGAAGCTCGGCACGCCGATGGGCCGTCAGACCAAGGGCATCCCGCAGCCGTTCCAGGCCGATGCCTGGCGCAGCCAGTCGTCCCTGCAGGGCCTGGAAGCCAGCCTCAGCGCTGCCCAGACGGTCTGGGCCGGGGTCGACAACAAGGGCCTGCGCGGCCTGTTGCCTGCCGATCAGAAGCCTCTGGCTGACAAGATCGACGCCGCCTACGCCGCCTCGCTGAAACTCTTCGCCAGCACCCAGCGCTCGCTGACCGAAATGCTCAGTGACGACGCTGGCCGCCAGCAACTCAACGACCTGTATGACAGCCTCAACGTGGTCCACCGCCTGCATGAAGGCGAATTGGCCAAGGCGCTGGGGATCCAACTGGGCTTCAACGCCAACGACGGTGACTGATGATGCTGCGACGTCAGGCTTTGGCACTGGGCAGTCTGCTGCTCAGTGCGGTGACCTTGGGCGGCTGGACGCTGTTCAAGCAAAAGGGCAAGCAGCCCCTGCTGCTTTCGGCCAGGGATGATGGTGACGGCAAGCATTACGCCGTCGGTTATCAACTGGACGGTAAACAGGTGTTTGCCACCCAGGTCGGCCAACGTTGCCATGACATCATCAACCACCCGCAACTGCCCATCGCCCTGTTCGTGGCGCGGCGCCCGGGCACCGAAAGCTACCTGATCGACCTGCGCAACGGCGCGCTCCTGCAGACCCTGACCGCGCAACCGGACCGGCATTTCTACGGACATGCGGTGATCCACAAGAGCGGCGAATGGCTGTACGCCACCGAGAACGATACCCGGGACCCGGGCCGGGGCCTGCTGGGTGTCTACCGCTTCGAGGGTGAGCGCCTGGTGCACAGCGGCGAGCTGTCCACCCATGGCATCGGCCCCCACCAGGTGTCATGGATGCCCGACGGGGAAACCCTGGTGGTGGCCAACGGCGGTATCCGTACCGAAGCCGAAAGCCGGGTGGAGATGAACCTCGACGCCATGGAACCGAGCCTGGTCCTGATGCAGCGCGATGGCACGCTGCTGAGCAAGGAAACCCTAGCCCAGCAGATGAACAGCGTGCGCCACATGGGCATTGCCGGCGACGGCACCATAGTCACCGGCCAGCAGTTCATGGGCGCCGCCCACGATTCCTCGGAACTGTTGGCGATCAAGCGTCCCGGCCAGCCTTTCGCCCCCTTCCCGGTAGCCCAGGAACAATTGCAGGCCATGGGGCACTACACCGCCAGCGTGGCAGTGCACAGCGACCTGCGGCTGGTGGCCCTGACCGCTCCCCGGGGCAACCGCTTCTTTATCTGGGACCTGGACAGCGGTGCGGTGCGGGTCGACGCCCCGCTGCCAGATTGCGCCGGTGTCGGAGCGGTAGCCGATGGCTTCGTAGTGACCTCGGGACAAGGTCGCTGCCGCTTCTACGACTGCCGCCAGACGCAGATCGTGGCCAAGCCCCTGGACCTTCCAGCGGGCCTGTGGGACAACCACCTGCATCTGATCTGATCATTTCCGGGCAAACAAAAGGCCTCGCACTGCGAGGCCTTTTTCTAGGGGCTGAACAAGCTTCAACTCTGGGGTTTCAATCCTTGGGCCATGCCGAACATGAACAGCAACAGATCATGATCGGGCTTGACCGCCACAGAGGCTTTCGCCACCCGCGGCAACGGGCAATGGGCGTCTCCCTGGGCGCTCAGGACCTGCGTGCGCGGCTGCTCCCAGGCAGCTACGGCCAAAGAAGCGACTGCCAAGGCTCCTGCCAGGAACAAACCTCGTGCAATTTCTAGCTTCATCGCTATAAACCTTTGATGGGGCTGCCAAACACCGTCTTGTAAAAGTAGTAGAGCTTTTGCCAGTCCGTGTCATTCCACGACGAATGGCGACGCAGTTGCTTGAGGTCATGGGCCGCAGCCCGGCGGCTGCTCAAGCGCTGGCGGCATTTCTCGAAATCCAGCAGTGCGACGCGTACCTGAGCCTGCTCGCCCTCGCCGTCCACCCGTACGAAAACGTGCTTGGCGTACAGGCAACCATGTTGCCAGCGCCCCTTGTGCATGCGCGCCAGGGTCGCAGCCACCGCCTGCAACACACGATCATGAAAGGCTTCACCATGGCGTTCACGCCCACCGGCGGCATACCAGTTGTCGACCTCCATGAAGCCCTCCAGCGCTGCGGTGACCAGCAACGCCTGCCATTGTCGCTCCGGGCCACGCCGGGCTCCGCAGAACACCAGTTCCGGGACCTCTACGTCCAGCAGGCGCAGGCCTTGCAGAGCCTCGCGCTCACGCAGGACCGTCGGTCGCCCGAAAGGGTGCAACCAACTGCGATGAATGTGCCCGATCTGCCGCTTGGCATAGAGCAGGCCGCCGTTACTGCTTTGAATGCGTTGGACGCCGCTCTCGCCGCCTCGACGCTGATTGGGTTCCTCGACCCATTCACCTTGTTTGTTCCAGAAGTATTCGAAGCAATCTGTGGGCGCGGCATCCAGTTCCGAAGCACATTCAACAGCCATCCTCTTACCTCTTGCGTAATACGTAGACCCGCCACATGGCGTAGAGCGGAAAGAAGTCCAGGTGTTCCTGGACACGAAAGCCGGCTTGCCTGAATTCTTCTTCGACCTTGGCCGCCGGTAACACAAAACGATTCTGGTAACCCTCCTGCCCAACTTCAGCCTGGCGCTTGCGCTCCATGCGCTTGCGTTTCCAGGCCTTGAAGTTGCCATCGACCCACAACGAGATGATCACGCTGTCACGGCTGACCCGCTGAAACTCCCGTAGCAGCGCCATGCGGTGCTCCGCCTGGCCTATGTGGTGCAATAAACGCATGGAGAAAATGCAGTCCACGGCGTTGTCCGGCAAATCAATGGCAAACGCAGAGGTCTGCAAGGGCCGTACCCGTTTTACCACGTCGGCCGGCTGGGCCACCGTGGCGGTACTCAGCATAGCTGCTGAATTGTCAGCGCCAATGATCACTCGATTGGTTTTTTCTGCCAGCAGCGGCCAGAAACGACCGGCACCGCAGGGCAGGTCCAGTACCAGCCCGGGCTCTCCCGCCAGGGCCAGCGCAGTACGGGCCAATTGTTCGTCACGCTTGTGGGACAACTGCCGCGCCAGACCATCCTGGTGCTTGAGCAGGTATTCCTGGGCGTGTTGGGCATCGTATTTTTCGGAAAATTCCAGCTCGATCGGCGTAGCCATCATCAAAGTCTCCTGCAACTGATGGCGCCACCTTAAGCAGCGACGTGTCAGCGACAGGTCATCCCTTTGTGAAAACTTCGTACCGTCCAACGAGGAAATATTTCAGGGTTTTACAGGCTGAGGACAGTGGCCTGGGGCCACTTAAGAGGAAAAAACGACAAGTGACCGGCCCCGTAAAACAGGGCCGGGAAGGAACAATCAAGCCTTGGCCGAGTTCAGCTGAACGAAAAAACGACAGCCATTGGGCGTCATGGTAGTGAGGCTGACAGTCCAGCCCTGGTTCTCGCAGATCCTCTGCACCAGGGACAGCCCCAGCCCCAGGCCTTCCCCACGCTTTTCATCGCCTCGCACAAATGGCTGGAACATTGCCTCGCGCTTCTCCTCGGGAATGCCCACGCCGCTGTCCTCCACCACGAATCCATCGGGTACCAGGCTCAGGCGGATGAAACCCTGTTCGGTGTAGTGCAAGGCGTTGCGCAGCAGGTTGCCCATCACCGCATGCAGGAAGGTGGCGTTATAGCGATTGTCACCTGGGGTTCCGGGCTCGAAGATCAGCTCAAGCCCCTTGGCCTCGATGGCTTCGCGCCAGATACCGATCAAGTCACTGGCCGCCTGGCTCAGGCTCAGCTGCGGCGACATGCTGGCATCTTCACGCTGGGCTCGGGCCAGCATCAGGAAAGTCTGCACCAGCTCGCGCATTTCGTCGCAAGCGCGAGCGATGCGTTCGACCTGGGCTCGCCCACGGGGGTCCAGCCGTGGATTCTCCAGCAGCAGCTCGCAGGAAGTGGCCAGAACCATCAATGGCGTGCGCAGTTCGTGACTGACATCGCTGGTGAACAGCCGCTCGCGGCTCAAGGCCTGGCGCAAGCGGCCCAGGGTTGCATCGAAGGCAATGGCCAGCTCTCCCACCTCGTCCGCCGCGTAGTCCGGCGCCAGGGGCGGAGCCAGGCCCAGCAGTTGATCCCGGTGGCGTACCTGCCGGGCAAGACGCACCACCGGCGCCATCACCCGGCGAGCCAGGATCCAGCCGAGAAACACCGCCAGCGCCAGGCTCAGGACAAAACCTACCAACACCACGGCGAACAACACCCGCTCGCGCTCTTCGAAATCGCTCTGGTCCTGCAGCAGCACATAGCGCCGACCGTCCACCACCTCGACCATGGCGTGATAGGACAACTCCTCGCGGAACACCTCGTGGAAACCCGGATCCAGATGGCGCAAATCCTTGGGCAGCTCGAAGTCGCCGCGCCCGCCACTGTAGTAGAACAACTGGTCGGGCTCGGGACGGTGGCTCCAGTCGCCGACGTTATCCATCAGCAACAAGCGTTGCAGGTCACCGCCCAGGCCTGCGGAGATGAGCTTCTCCTCCACCAGGTGCACCGTCGCCACGATGCCCATGGCGAACGCCCCCGCCACCATTGCGCTCATCAACGCAAAGGCGATGATGATGCGCTGGGCAAGGCTCTGCTTAAACTCCATCTCGGCCCTCGGCCAGGCGGTACCCGACACCGTGCACGGTGTGCAGCAGCGGCTTGGCGAACGGCTTGTCGATCACCTGGCGCAATTGGTGAACATGGCTGCGCAGGCTGTCGCTGTCCGGGCAATCGTCGCCCCACAGGGCTTCTTCGAGGATCTCCCGACGCAGCACATGGGGGCTTTTCTGCATCAGCACCGCCAGCAGCTTGAGGCCCACCGGGTTGAGCTTGAGCAAGCGGCCTTCGCGGGTGACCTCCAGGGTATCGAGGTCGTAGCTCAGGTCGCCAACCTGCAGCGCCCGACGGCCACCACCCTGGGAACGGCGCATCACCGCCTCGATACGCGCCGCCAGTTCCGAGAGAGCGAAGGGTTTGAGCAGGTAGTCATCCGCCCCGGACTTGAAGCCCTGAAGGCGGTCGTCGAGCTGATCGCGGGCGGTGAGCATGATCACCGGAGTATCACGCCGGGCGTCTTCGCGCAGGCGCTTGCACAGGGTATAGCCATCGATTCCCGGCAGCATGATATCGAGCACAATCAGGTCGTAATGCTCAGTGGCCGCCAGGTGCAACCCGGACAGGCCGTCCTGGGCGCAATCCACGGTATAGCCCTTGAGCCCCAGGTAGTCAGCCAGGTTGGCGAGAATATCGCGGTTGTCTTCAACCAGTAGAATTCGCATCGGCACTCTCTCCGTACAGGGTTACGGCCATCTTGGCTCGCGCAGCTTAAGGCCAAGTCCGGCTCGCCGCCAGCCTTGTCGGCCAGTGCATGGCAGAGTTTTCCCGAGCCTGGGGGCTTAACAATATTTTCACCAGCGGTTCACAAGCTGACTACAGGGACAACCTCAGACTGCGGGCCATTTGCCCCCAAGGAACACCCTCTGATGGATCTTCTCAAGACAGCTCCGGCGCGTTTCGTGCTGCTGCTGACCAGCACCTGGCTGGCGATTTTCCTGCTGACCCGCGGTATTTTGCTGCTCACCCACCTCGACGAAGCCGGTAGCGGCTGGCTGCCACTGTTCGGCGTCGGCCTGCTCTACGACCTGGGTTTCCTGGCCTATGCCGCCCTGCCCCTGGGCCTGTACCTGGTGCTCTGCCCACCCGCCCTGTGGCGTCGGCGCGGCCACCGTTGGCTGTTGCAGGGCCTGTTCAGCCTGAGCCTGTTCGCCATGCTGTTCACGGCGGTGGCGGAGTGGCTGTTCTGGGATGAATTCGGCGTGCGCTTCAACTTCATCGCCGTCGATTACCTGGTGTACTCCGACGAGGTCCTCAACAACATTCTCGAGTCCTACCCGATCGGCCTGTACATGAGCCTGCTGGCCCTGGCGGCAATCGCCCTGAGCCTGGCCCTGCGCAAGCCCCTGAAGGCTGCGCTGGATGCGCCCTTGCCGCCTCTGCGTGGCCGCCTGCTCAGTGCCCTCGGCCTGCTGCTGGTGGCCGGCGCCAGCCTGCAACTGCTCAGCCAGGACAGCCCGCGCAGCCAGGGCGGTAACGCCTATCAGAACGAACTGGCGAGCAACGGCCCCTATCAGTTCTTTGCCGCCTTTCGTAACAACGAGCTGGACTACCAGCAGTTCTATCGCAGCCTGCCCGCCGATGTGGTGGCCCGCCAGATGCGCGCCGAACTGAATGAACCCAATGCCCGCTTCATCGGCAAGGACCCGCTGGATATCCGGCGCGCCATCGACAACCCGGGGGCTCCACGCACCCCCAACATCGTCCTGGTGACCATAGAAAGCTTCAGCGCCAAATACATGGGCAGCAACGGCGACGACCGCAACCTGACCCCGAACCTGGATGCGTTGCGCGCACAGAGCCTGTACTTCAACAACTTCTACGCCACCGGCACCCGTACCGACCGCGGGCTGGAAGCCATCACCCTGGCGATTCCCCCCACCCCAGGGCGCTCCATCGTCAAGCGCATCGGTCGTGAAAGTGGTTTCGCCAGCCTTGGCCAGCAACTGCGGGCCGTGGGTTACGACAGTGTGTTTGTCTATGGCGGCCGGGGTTACTTCGACAACATGAATGCCTTCTTCAGCGGCAACGGCTACCGCGTGGTGGACCAGAGCAGCGTCGAGGAATCCGAGATCCACTTCAAGAACGCCTGGGGCATGGCCGACGAAGACCTTTACACCCAGACCCTGAAGCTGGCGGACGCCGACTACGCACAGCAGCGGCCCTTCCTGTTGCAACTGATGACCACCTCCAACCATCGCCCTTACACCTATCCCGATGGCCGGATCGACATCAAGTCCGGCAAGGGCCGGGACGGCGCGGTGAAATACAGCGACTACGCCATTGGCCAGTTCCTCAAGGCCGCCCGCCAGAAGCCCTGGTTCGACAACACCATTTTCGTGTTTGTCGCCGACCACACCGCAGGCAGCGCGGGCAAGGAAGACCTGCCCATCAGCAACTATCAGATTCCGTTGTTCATCTATGCGCCCAAGCTGATTCCGGCGCGGGAAAATGCACAGCTGGCCAGCCAGATCGACCTGGCGCCAACCCTGCTGGGCCTGTTGAACCTGGACTACGAGTCGACCTTCTTCGGACGCAACCTGCTGCAGGACAACCCCCTGCCTCCCCGGGTGCTGGTGGGCAACTATCAGCACCTGGGCCTGTTCGACGGCCAGGACCTGGCGATTCTCAGCCCGCGCCAGGGGTTGCGCCGGCATGACCAGGCCCTGGGCGCCAGCCAGGAATCCCGGGTAGCGGACAGCGATCCGTTGATCCAGCGCGGGATCAGCTACTACCAGAGCGCCAGTTATGGCTTCAAGCAGCAATTGCTGGGCTGGAAGGCGCCCAAGGCTGCGGCGGATGAACTGAGCCAGCGCTGAAGTCGTTCGCGGGCAAGCCCGCTCCTACAGAAGTGGAGCAGGCTTGCCCGCGAAGATCCAGGCGCCCCCATATCCGGGGCATAAAAAAGCCCCGCCGGCTTTCACCGGCGGGGCTTTTTCAGTACAGGGGTAAGGCTGGCTTACATCATGCCGCCCATGCCACCCATGCCGCCCATGTCTGGCATGCCGCCAGCTGCAGGCTTGTCTTCCACGATTTCAGCAACAGCGGCTTCGGTGGTCAGGATCAGACCGCCGATGGACGAAGCTGCTTGCAGCGCGGAACGGGTTACCTTGGTTGGATCCAGGATGCCCATTTCGATCATGTCGCCGTATTCGCTGGTAGCAGCGTTGTAGCCGAAGTTGCCGGCACCCTGCTTGACCTTGTCCACAACAACGCTTGGCTCGTCACCGGAGTTGGCAACGATCTGGCGCAGTGGCGCTTCGATAGCGCGACGCAGAACAGCGATACCCACGTCCTGGTCGGCGTTGTCGCCTTTCAGGTCGTTGATGCCTTGCAGAGCACGGATCAGGGCTACGCCACCGCCAGGTACCACGCCTTCTTCAACGGCTGCACGGGTAGCATGCAGGGCGTCTTCAACGCGGGCCTTCTTCTCTTTCATTTCAACTTCGGAACCAGCGCCAACCTTGATCACTGCAACGCCGCCGGACAGCTTGGCCAGACGCTCTTGCAGTTTTTCACGGTCGTAGTCGGACGAAGTGTCGGCGACTTGTTGACGGATCTGAGTCACACGAGCCTGGATGTCCGCTTCAACGCCAGCACCGTCGATGATGGTGGTGTTTTCTTTGGACAGGATCACGCGCTTGGCGTTACCCAGGTGCTCCAGGGTGGTGCTTTCCAGGCTCAGGCCGATCTCTTCGGAGATGACGGTACCGCCGGTCAGAACGGCGATGTCCTGCAGCATGGCCTTGCGACGGTCGCCGAAGCCAGGTGCCTTGACGGCAGCGACTTTGACGATGCCGCGCATGTTGTTCACAACCAGAGTCGCCAGGGCTTCGCCTTCAACGTCTTCAGCCACGATCAGCAGTGGGCGGCCGGCTTTGGCAACGGCTTCCAGCACTGGCAGCATTTCGCGGATGTTGGAGATCTTCTTGTCCACCAGCAGGATCAGCGGGCCGTCGAGTTCGGCGACCATGGTGTCCGGCTTGTTGATGAAGTAAGGGGACAGGTAGCCGCGGTCGAATTGCATGCCTTCTACGACAGACAGTTCGTTTTCCAGGCCCGAGCCTTCTTCAACGGTGATCACGCCTTCTTTACCGACTTTTTCCATGGCTTCGGCAATGATGTCGCCGATGGAGTTGTCGGAGTTGGCGGAGATGGTGCCGACCTGAGCGATGGCTTTGGAGTCAGCGCATGGCTTGGACAGACCCTTCAGTTCCTTGACGATGGCGATGGTCGCCTTGTCGATACCGCGTTTCAGGTCCATCGGGTTCATGCCGGCAGCGACGGCTTTCAGGCCTTCGTTGACGATCGACTGAGCCAGAACGGTAGCGGTGGTGGTGCCGTCGCCAGCGTCATCGTTGGCACGGGAGGCGACGTCTTTGACCAGCTGCGCGCCCATGTTTTCGAAGCGATCTTTCAGCTCGATTTCTTTGGCAACGGAAACGCCGTCCTTGGTGATGGTCGGAGCGCCGAAGCTCTTCTCGATGATCACGTTACGGCCTTTCGGGCCCAGGGTCGCTTTTACTGCGTCAGCCAGAACGTTGACACCAGTGAGCATTTTCTTGCGGGCGGAATCGCCGAATTTAACTTCTTTAGCAGCCATGATCGATATTCCTTAAATACTGTGTAGTAGCGGGAAAATACGCGGGAAATCAGCCTTCGATAACAGCGAGAATCTCGTTCTCGGCCATTACCAGCAGATCTTCGCCATCGACTTTCACGGTGTTGCTGCCGGAGTACGGGCCAAACACCACTTTGTCACCCACTTTCACGGCCAGCGCACGTACTTCACCGTTGTCCAGCACACGGCCGGTACCTACAGCGACGATTTCGCCACGGTTAGGTTTTTCAGCAGCCGAACCAGGCAGAACGATACCGCCGGCAGTTTTCGATTCTTCTTCGCTGCGACGGATGACGACGCGGTCATGCAGAGGACGAAGCTTCATTGTCGATCTCTCCTAATTGTGGTTTTCAACGGCCGGTGTCGATACCGGCGGGTTAGCAAATCCGGCTTTGCCGGGTGCGGCTCGACAAGCGAGCCGCGGAAGTCTGTCTGGTGTCAGCACCAGAAACCTTGCGGTGACCGTTACATAAGGGCGCATAAGGTTATTACAAGGGCTGGCCGATGAAATTTTTTACATCGCTGGCGCCAAAACGAACACGGCACCCGAAGGTGCCGTGAGCCTTGCGCTTCTGACTCAGGAGTCGCGGTGCTCGAATTCGCCTTCGATCACGTTGGGCTCGCGGCCCAGCGGCTGCTGGGGCGCAGGGCCGCCACGGGCGGCACGCATGTCGTCGGCAAAGGCGCGCTGGCGCAAGGCCTGCTCCTCGGCACGCTGGCGCATTTTATTGGCCAGCAGGCGACGGCTGATCGGCAACAGCATCAGCAGGCCGAACACATCGCTGATGAAACCCGGCAGGATCAGCAAACCACCACCCAGGGCCAGCATCAGGCCCTCGAGCATTTGCTGGGCCGGCAGCTCACCGCGATTGAGACTTTCACGGGCACGCAGTGCCGTGGCCAGACCGGCCACGCGCAACACCAGCACACCGAGCATCGAACCGAGAATGATCAGCAGCAGCGCCGGGAAAAACCCGATGGCCGCGCTGACCTTGACGAAGACGAACAGCTCGAGCACCGGGAAAAGTAAAAAGAGCAACAGAAAAGGGCGCATCAAATGGTTTCCTCTGCGGAAGAATGCCTTCCAGTAGACCGTAAATGACGTCGCCAATTCGTGAATTCAAGCACCCAGGGGCGGATTTTTCGGCCATTGATCAGCTCGGGCCAGGAAAACCAGGGCCTCGCGTACTTGTGTCGGCGTATTGCAAGGCGCCTGGAAGGGCAGCCAATACAACGCCTGGCCGATGCGCAGGTGCATGCCTTCGGTATCGATCCCGGCCATCTGCGCCGGCGCGCTGTCCGGCAACCCGGTCAACTGGACATAGTGGGCAATGGCCTTGGCATGGTCGCTGTTCATGTGTTCCACCATGCTCAGCTCGGCCTTTCCGGCGAAGGGGTTGGCCAGGGTCAGTTGGTCGACCCAGTGGATCGCCCCGAAGCCGCCGATGTAGCGGTGGCGTACCGGCTTGAGCACCCAGAAATCGAAGTCATGGGCCTTGTGGTAGTTCTGTGACTCGGGAAAGTAACGGTAGTAACGTTCGGCTGCGGCTTCGATGGCGGCCTCGTCCTCGAGCTTCTCAGCCTCGGCCAGGTAGGTCAGGCGACCGACTGCCTGCACGTCATCGGCATCGCGCTCACCCACCAGCAGCGAGCATTTGGGATCCTTCTGCAGGTTGTGGGTGTGCTGGGCGATACGGCTGATCAGGATCAGCGGCCGGCCCTCGGCGTCCAGGCAATAGGGCACCACCGACCCGAAGGGAAATCCCGGCATGGCCTTGGAGTGAGTGGACAGCACCCCACGATATTCCTTGAGCAGCAGTTCTCGTGCATTCTTGGCAGCTTCAACGCTCACTTTATGACTCCTTATGTAGAATCCGTCGAAAACGGACGGGCGCCTGGAGCATTGTTCCAGCTACGCCAACAGGGCAACTCTCATCTGCAGCCAGGCCAGGTCCGGCCGCCGAGCGAGGGTTCCCGAAAAGGACTCCCCTCAAGACCAGCTAGCGGGACATGCGAATGCAACTCACTGACAAAGTAATCATTATCACCGGCGGTTGCCAAGGTCTGGGCCGCTCCATGGCTGAGTATTTCGCAGCCAGGGGCGCGCGGCTGGCATTGGTCGATCTGAACCAGGAAAAGCTCGACCAGGCTGTCGCGGCGTGCAAGACCCACGGCGTCGAAGCCCGTGCCTATCTGTGCAACGTCGCCGATGAAGAGCAGGTGAACCACATGGTGGCCCAGGTCGCCGAGGACTTTGGCGCCATCCACGGCCTGATCAACAACGCCGGGATCCTGCGCGACGGCCTGCTGGTCAAGGTCAAGGACGGCCAGATGACCAAGATGAGCCTGGCCCAGTGGCAGGCGGTGATCGACGTCAACCTGACCGGGGTCTTCCTCTGTACCCGGGAAGTGGCGGCGAAGATGATCGAGCTCGGAAACAACGGCGCGATCATCAACATTTCTTCAATCTCCCGCGCCGGCAATATCGGCCAGACCAACTATTCCGCGGCCAAGGCCGGGGTCGCGGCAGCCACGGTCACCTGGGCCAAGGAACTCGCGCGCTACGGCATCCGCGTGGCGGGCATTGCCCCGGGCTTTATCGAAACCGAGATGACCTTGGGGATGAAGCCCGAGGCCCTGGAGAAGATGACTTCCGGCATTCCGCTCAAACGCATGGGCAAACCGGAAGAGATCGCCCACTCGGCGGCCTATATCTTCGAGAACGACTACTACACCGGGCGCATCCTGGAAATGGACGGCGGCCTGCGGGTCTGATCCTGTCATCGCAACGGTAGGAGCCGGCTTGCCGGCGAAAGCGAACTTGAGGACGCCTTCGCCGGCAAGCCGGCCCCTACATGACTCACCCGCCTGGGGCTTCAGTCGTCGCTGATGGTGATGTTGGGCATCGCCGGGGCGGCCGCTTCTTGCAAGACAATGCGCGCGCCCACATGCCGCGCCAACTCCTGGTAGACCATGGCGATCTGGCTTTCCGGCTCGGCGATCACCGTCGGCTTGCCGCCGTCGGCCTGCTCGCGGATCAGCATCGACAGCGGTAGCGAGGCCAGCAGCTCGACATCGTACTGGCTGGCCAGCTTCTCGCCGCCACCTTCGCCAAACAGGTGCTCGGCATGGCCACAGTTGGAGCAGATGTGCACCGCCATGTTCTCCACCACGCCCAGCACCGGGATGTTGACCTTGCGGAACATCTCCACGCCCTTGCGCGCATCCAGCAGAGCCAGGTCCTGGGGCGTGGTGACGATCACCGCACCGGCCACCGGGACTTTCTGCGCCAGGGTCAGCTGGATGTCGCCGGTGCCTGGCGGCATGTCGATCACCAGGTAGTCCAGGTTGCCCCAGTCGGTCTGGGTCACCAGTTGCAGCAAGGCCCCGGAGACCATAGGACCGCGCCAGACCATCGGCGTGTTGTCATCGGTGAGGAAGGCCATGGACATGACCTCCACGCCGTGGGACTCGATCGGTACGAACCACTTCTGGTCCTTGATCTTCGGCCGGGTGCCTTCGGCGATGCCGAACATGATGCCCTGGCTCGGGCCATAGATGTCGGCGTCGAGAATCCCCACCTTGGCGCCTTCGCGGGCCAGGGCCAGGGCCAGGTTGGCCGCGGTGGTGGACTTGCCCACACCGCCCTTGCCGGAAGCCACCGCCACCACGTTCTTGACGTTGGCCAGGCCTGGGATCTGCGCCTGGGCCTTGTGCGCGGCAATGACGCTGCTGATCTCGACCTTGGCCGAGCTCACGCCGTCCAGGCCCTCGATGGCCAGTTGCAGCATCTGCGCCCAGCCACTCTTGAACAGGCCGGCGGCATAACCCAGTTCCATGCGGACCGTGACCCGGTCGCCCTGGACCTCGATGTCCCGTACGCAGCCGGCGCTGACCGGGTCCTGGTTCAGGTAAGGGTCGGTGTATTGACGAAGGACGGCTTCCACCGCTGCGCGATTGACGGCGCTCATGGGCAACTCCGATAACAAGACAGGAAAATCAGCCGGCTATCCTACGCCGCCGACTCCTTCGTGGCGAGAAAGCTTGCTGCGCACAATGTGCCTGGAAGGGTGAAAATTCCGCTCCGGCGCTTTATAGTGGCCGACCTCCGTTTCATCAAGTAGCCGAGCCCCATGTCCGAGCCACGCAAGATCCTCGTCACCAGCGCCCTGCCCTATGCCAATGGTTCCATCCACCTTGGCCACATGCTTGAGTACATCCAGACCGACATGTGGGTGCGCTTCCAGAAGCTACGCGGCAACCAATGCATCTATGTCTGCGCGGACGACGCACACGGCTCGGCCATCATGTTGCGCGCGGAGAAGGAAGGCATCACCCCGGAACAACTGATCGCCAACGTGCAGGCTGAACACTGCGCCGACTTTGCCGAGTTCCTGGTGGATTTCGACAACTTCCACTCGACTCACGCTGAAGAAAACCGTGAGCTGTCGAGCCAGATCTACCTCAAGCTGCGGGACGCCGGGCACATCGCCACGCGCTCAATCACCCAGTATTTCGACCCGGAAAAGAAAATGTTCCTGGCCGACCGCTTCATCAAGGGCACCTGCCCGAAATGCGGCACCGAGGACCAGTACGGCGACAACTGCGAAAAATGCGGGGCCACCTATGCCCCGACCGACCTGAAGGATCCCAAGTCGGCGATCTCCGGCGCCACTCCGGTGCTCAAGGATTCGCAGCACTTCTTCTTCAAGCTGCCGGACTTCCAGCAGATGCTGCAGAGCTGGACCCGCAGCGGCACCCTGCAGGACGCCGTGGCCAACAAGATCGCCGAGTGGCTGGACGCCGGCCTGCAGCAGTGGGACATCTCCCGCGATGCACCGTACTTCGGCTTCGAGATCCCGGATGAGCCGGGCAAGTACTTCTATGTGTGGCTGGACGCGCCGATCGGCTACATGGCCAGCTTCAAGAACCTCTGCAGCCGTCGTCCGGAACTGGATTTCGACGCCTTCTGGGGCAAGGACTCCACCGCCGAGCTGTATCACTTCATCGGCAAGGACATCGTCAACTTCCACGCCCTGTTCTGGCCCGCCATGCTCGAAGGCGCCGGCTATCGCAAGCCGACCGGCATCAACGTCCACGGCTACCTGACGGTCAATGGCCAGAAGATGTCCAAGTCCCGTGGCACCTTCATCAAGGCCCGCACCTACCTGGAGCACCTGTCGCCGGAATACCTGCGTTACTACTACGCGTCCAAGCTGGGCCGTGGTGTCGACGACCTGGATCTGAACCTCGAAGACTTCGTACAGAAGGTCAACTCCGATCTGGTGGGCAAGGTGGTGAACATCGCCAGCCGTTGCGCCGGCTTCATCCACAAGGGCAATGCCGGGGTGATGGTGGACAGCAATGCCGCCCCCGAGCTGACCGAGGCCTTCCTGGCCGCGGCGCCAAGCATCGCCGACGCCTATGAAGCCCGTGACTTCGCCCGGGCCATGCGCGAGATCATGGGCCTGGCCGACCGTGCCAACGCCTGGATCGCCGACAAGGCTCCATGGTCGCTGAACAAGCAGGAAGGCAAGCAGGATGAAGTCCAGGCCATCTGCGCCACTGGCATCAACCTGTTCCGCCAGTTGGTGATCTTCCTCAAACCGGTGCTGCCACTGCTGGCTGCCGATGCCGAGGCCTTCCTCAACGTGGCCCCGCTGACCTGGAACGACCACCAGCAACTGCTGGCCAACCATCAGCTCAACGAATTCAAGCCGCTGATGACGCGGATCGACCCGGTAAAAGTGCAAGCCATGACCGACGCCTCCAAGGAAGACCTGGCCGCCAGCCAGACCGACACCGGTAGCCCTAAAGGCAACGGTGAACTGGTGAAGGACCCGCTGTCCGCGGAAATCGACTTCGATGCCTTTGCCGCCATCGACCTGCGTGTCGCCCTGATCGTCAAGGCCGAAGCCGTGGAGGGTGCCGACAAGCTGCTGCGCCTGACCCTGGATATCGGCGACGAACAGCGCAACGTGTTCTCCGGCATCAAGAGCGCCTACCCTGATCCGTCCAAGCTCGATGGCCGCCTGACCATGATGATCGCCAACCTCAAGCCACGGAAAATGAAGTTCGGCATCTCCGAAGGCATGGTGATGGCTGCCGGCCCTGGCGGTGAAGAAATCTACCTGCTGAGCCCGGACAGCGGCGCCAAGCCCGGCCAGCGGATCAAGTAAGGCTGCAGGCTGGACCCCATCCCCCCGTTGCGCCCGGCGCAACGGGGGGATTTGCATATCTGGCGGGCCCTGCGCCGACGCTGGAGTTTGCCTACTCTTGAAGGACAGCCTGCCCGTACCGGCCCCGACCATGACCGACTTCCTCCTCGTCCTTGTCAGCACTGCCCTGATCAACAACTTCGTGTTGCAGTGGCCGCTGGGCGTCGACCCTCTGCTGCAGGCCCCAGCCGATAGCGCTCGGCTTCGGATCCATGCGCTGGGCCTGGCAACGACGGTCTTGATGCTGGTCAGTTGCGTACTCGGCCACGTCCTCTATCGTGGCGTGCTGGTGCCCTGGGGGCTGCAGTCCTTGCAGCTGTTTACCTGGCTGTCCCTGAGTGTGCTGCTGATCAGACCGGCGCTACACTGGCTGCCCCGGGCCCTGCCCGGTTTGCCATTCGATGGCCTCTGGCCCTTGTTGCTGGCCAATGCCGGGATGCTCGGCCTGCTGTTGATCGCCAGCGGGGAAAACCTTGGGCTGGCGACCCTCGGCGCCATGAGCCTGGGTGCCGGGCTGGGCTTCTGGTTGGTACTGAGCCTGCTCAATGACCTGCGCCAGCGTATTTCCACCAACGATATTCCCCTGCCCTGGCAAGGCCTGCCGATCGACCTGATCAGCGCCGGCCTGCTGGCAGTGGCGTTTTTCGGCTTCAACGGACTGCTCAAGACATGAGTCTGATTCAACGCATCGACGCCCTTTTGCCCCAGACCCAATGCGGCAAGTGCGGCCACGCCGGATGCAAACCCTACGCCCAGGGCATCGCCAGCGGCGAGGCCATCAACAAGTGTCCGCCAGGGGGCCAGGAAACCATCGCCGGCCTGGCACAACTGCTCCAGTTGCCGGTGGTGGAACTGGACCACAGCCGTGGCGAGGCCCCGGCGCAGATCGCCCATATCCGCGAGGCCGAATGCATCGGCTGCACCAAGTGCATCCAGGCCTGCCCGGTGGACGCCATCGTCGGCGCGGCGAAGCTCATGCACAGCGTATTGATCGACGAATGCACCGGCTGCGACCTCTGTGTGGCGCCCTGCCCGGTGGATTGCATCGACATGCTGCCGTTGCCCATGGCCCGAGTGCTGCCCATTGTCGGCGGCCTGGCCAGCAGTCCCGAGCAGTTGCAGGCTCGCGCCGCCAAACGCGATCACGCCCGGCGCCGCTTCGAGCAGCGCAATGATCGCTTGCAGCGCGAAGAGGCCCGGCGCCTGGCCGAACGTCAGGCCAGGGCCCAGCGCGCCACCCAGGCCAGCGACGCCAGCCAGGATCCGGTTCAGTCGGCTATCGAGCGGGTCCGCGCACAGAAAGCCGCGGCGGCCGATGCCGCCTTGAAAAAGGCCAAGATCGAGCTGGCCATGAGTCGCGCCCAATTGCACAAATCCCTCAAGGCCTTCGGCCATCCGCCGACCTTAGAGCAGCAATCGCAGTTGATCGTCCTGCAGCGCCAGTTCGAAGTGGCCGAGCAGGCACTGGCCCAACTGGAAACCCAGGCGCCTACACCGACCGCGCCGGTGGCCCGGGATGCCGACCTCAAGCGAGCCAAGATCCAGTTGGCGATGCGCCGCGCCGAACTGAAAAAGGCCCAGGCCGCAGCAGCCCCCGAAGCCGAACTGCAAACCCTCGCCGCGGCCCTGGCGGCGGCCGAACAGGCGCTGCACGCCGCGGAAGACGCCAGTGGCAAACCGGCACCAGTACTGGAGCGGATCGAGAAACGCCCGATCGCCCCACAACTGCGACAACTGAAGACCGAACTGGCCTACGCCCGAGCCGAACTGAGCAAACTGCAACGCCAGACCGAAACCAGCCGCGAACAACTGGCCCAGGCCCAAGCCCGCCTGAGCGAAGCCGAGCGCCAGGTAAACGCCCATGACGTGCCCTGAAACAGTCGACCCGCGCCTGCGCCAGGCCATGCAGCGCGTGCTGCTGGCCACGCTGCCGGGGCTGCTGGTACTGCTGTGGTTGTATGCCTGGGGGCCACTGCTGAATCTACTGCTGGCAGCCAGTGGGGCCCTGGCCATGGAAGCCTTGGTGCTGTTCCTGCGGCGGCGTCACCTGCAACCTGCCCTCAGCGATGGCAGTGCGCTGGTCAGTGCCACCTTGCTGGCCCTGGCCCTGCCACCCTATTGCCCCTGGTGGCTGCCGCTGAGCGCTGCCGCCAGCGCCATGCTCTTGGGCAAGCAGGTGTATGGCGGTGTCGGCCAGAACCCCTTCAACCCGGCCATGCTGGGCTATGCGCTGGCCCTGTTGTGCTTCCCGCAATCCATGACCCACTGGCCCACGCCCCATGCCCTGGACCTGCTCGGCGGGCTGCAACAGGTATTCGGCCTGGGAGGCAACCCGCCCCCGGACGCCTGGGCCCAGGCCACGGCGCTGGACAGCCTGCGGATCAACAAGAGCCTGACCGTCGATGAACTCTTTGCCGGCAACCCCGCCTTCGGTCACTTCGGCGGCCTTGGTACCGAATGGGTCAACCTTGGATTTCTGGCTGGCGGCCTGTTTCTGCTGCAACAGCGGGTCATCGGCTGGCAGGCGCCCGTGGGCATGCTTGGCAGCCTGCTGCTGATCAGCCTGCTGTGCTGGAACGGCAGCGGCTCCGACTCCCACGGTTCGCCGCTGTTCCACCTGCTCAGCGGCGCCAGCATGCTCGGTGCGTTCTTTATCGTCACCGAGCCGGTGTCCGGCCCCAAGGCCGCCAAGGCCCGCCTGCTGTTTGGCGTTGGCGTGGGCCTGCTCACCTACCTGATCCGCACTTGGGGTGGCTACCCCGACGGGCTCGCATTCGCCGTGCTGCTGATGAACCTGGCGGTACCGGCCCTGGAGCGCCTGAGCTCCGAAAAACCGCTGGAGCGCCCATCATGAAAGGGGCTCGCAGCCTGTTGCTGCTGATGCTGCTCGGCTCCTTGGGCATCGGTGCCACCCTGTGGCTGCAATATGCCGCCACTCCACGCATAGAAGCCGAACAACGGGCCTTGCAGGCACGCAAGCTGTTGGATGTGCTGCCCGCCGGCAGCTATGACAACCAGCCCCTGGACCAGCCATTGCCCTTGGCCGATGGGCAACTGAGCAACAGTCGCCTGCTCGATGGCTACCTGGCCACCCGCAATGGCCGGCCCAGCGCCGTGCTGCTACGCAGCCAGGTCACAGGCTACGCCGGCCCCATCGAGTTGCTGATCGCTATCGACCCCCAGGGGCGCCTGCTGGGCAGCAAGACCCTCCGGCAGGATGAGACTCCGGGGCTGGGAGCACATATTGCCAGCTGGCCCAATGCCTGGCTCCAGGGGTTTTCAGGAAAATCCCGCAATGATCCGGGCGACAGCGCCTGGGCCTTGAAAAAGGACAACGGGCAGTTCGATCAGATTGCCGGCGCCACCATCACTTCCCGTGCGGTGATCAGTGCCTTGCATGATGCCTTGCGCTACTTCGACGAACACCGCGGACAACTGCTCCCTGGAACGCCTCATGAATAAGCCGCTGTCATTGCCGGGGCTGCTGATGCTGCCACCCCTGATCGGGGCTACGGACTCCTGGGTCAAGGCAATCGGCCTGGCCCTGGCCTGGGTATTGCTGATCGGCCTCTACGGCGCCGGCATGCGCCTGCTGCGTCCGCCCATCGAGGCCCGCCACCACTGGCTGGCCAGCCTGCTGCTCAGCGCCAGCCTCGGCAGTTGCCTGTGGCTGGCGCTGCAGGCCTGGAGTTATGAGCTGCACCAGCAATTGAGCCTGTACCTGGGCCTGCTGCCCCTGCAATGCGTGGTACTGGAACAGGCGGGCTTTTTCCAGCACCGCAACCGACTGCGCCTGGCCGGCGCTTTCTGTGTGGCCCTGATCGGCCTGGGTGCCCTGCGCGAGCTGCTGGGCGCTGGTACGCTGGGCAGCCATCTGGGCTGGCTTGTCGGCCAGCCGGATGCAGGCAACGGCTGGGTCGTGCTGCCACATGGGGGGCTACGCCTGCTGACCCTCGCCCCCGGCGGTTTTATCCTGCTGGGTGCGCTGCTGGCCGCAAAACGAGCCTGGGCCGGCTCCTGGACCTTAAACCGACCGCCTTCGAGGAAATGAATCACCCATGAATGCCGCCAAACGCCTGGAAATCTTTCGCCGGCTACACGAAGACAACCCCGAACCGAAAACCGAGCTGGCCTATTCCTCGCCGTTCGAGCTGCTGATCGCGGTGATTCTCTCGGCGCAATCGACCGACGTCGGGGTCAACAAGGCGACTGCCAGGCTCTTCCCCGTAGCCAATACCCCAGCGGCAATCTACGCCCTGGGTGTCGAAGGCCTGTCCGAATACATCAAGACCATCGGCCTGTACAACAGCAAGGCCAAGAACGTCATCGAGACCTGCCGCCTGCTGGTAGAACGCCATAACAGCGAAGTACCACAGACCCGGGAAGAGCTGGAGGCTCTGCCCGGGGTGGGCCGCAAGACCGCCAACGTGGTCCTCAACACCGCTTTCCGGCAACTGACCATGGCGGTGGATACCCATATCTTCCGGGTCAGCAACCGAACCGGGCTGGCCCCGGGAAAGAACGTGGTCGAGGTCGAAAAGAAACTCATGAAGTTCGTGCCCAAGGAGTTTCTGCTGGACTCCCATCACTGGCTGATCCTCCACGGCCGCTACGTTTGCCTGGCACGCAAGCCACGCTGTGGCAGCTGTCGAATCGAGGATCTGTGCGAATACAAGCAAAAGACTTCCGACGATTGAGCAACCATTGATTTTGCCGATAGATCGATTGAAAAAATCTTTTTTACCCGCCAGGAGAATATCGATATAAGGAGCGCCAATGGCAGTCCTAGCCTGGAGTCGACCTTATGAGTACTGGCAAAGAACAACTGGACGTAGAAGACGATTTCGTCGCAGCTGAAACAGATGACGCAGAACCGGTGGTCGAAGTGGCGAAAACCAATCTGAGCAAGCGCCGGACCATCGACAATCTCCTCGAGGAACGGCGCCTGCAAAAACAGTTGGCCGATTACGACTTTGACCTCTAGTCACAAAAGAACCTCCCCATGGAGGTTTTTTTGTACCTGTGCGCAGCCGCAAATCTGGCCGGTCAGCCTCCCCGACTGATCGGCTGCGTCGGCACTCAAGCGAGCCCATCCAGCAACACCGTCTCAATGCGCACGTGCTCTAAAGGCTCATATCAACCGATGCCGTTGAGCGAACTCGATCAGATCAACCAGTGAACGAGCATTGAGTTTGGCCAGCAACCGACGCTTGTAGGTACTGATGGTCTTGTTGCTCAAGCACAACCCCTCGGCAATTTCCTTGTTACTCATGCCGTTGGTGAGTTGTTTCAATACGATCAATTCGCGCCCTGAAAGCAGCTCGATCATCTGCTGCTCACTGCTGATGCCCTGGCTTGAACGAAAAGTATGCAAGGCCTCGTTGGGGAAGTAGCTGTATCCCGCAAGCACCGCACGCACGGCACTCAACAGCTCGGTGATGTCCTGCTGCTTGCACACATAACCGGCAGCACCGGCCTGCATGCAGCGCATGGAAAAAGGCCCAGGAACTTGCAGGGTCAATACCAGAATCTTGATCGACATACCTCTGGACATCAGCCGGTTTATAACTTCGAGCCCATCAAGTTGCGGAATTCCAATATCCAGAATCAAGATATCTGGAACATATTCAAGAGCCAACTTCAATGCATCCGTGCCGTTATCTGCTTCCGCTACTACTTCAAGACCATGGCGCTCCATCAACATACGCACAGCCAAACGGACAACAGGGTGATCATCCACGATCAATACTCTTTTCATAGGTCCATCTCAGTCCTGAGAGTTTTTTTAGAGCCCGCACAATACCCCAGAGAATTGACTCTGACACCGTGCTACAGAGGGCTACGACCTTACGAGGACGATCCTTACAAACAATACCGAATTGCCTTACAAAACGACCTAGATAAAAGTGGTTCAATGTCCAAACCGCCTAGGATCAATCGTCAAATCAGCTACTTTTCGTACTAATAAAACCCCAACCTACAAGCACTCTCAGTAGCGGTACTTGGTACTCCGCCCGTCAAGAAGTGGCTCACCTTGCCCAACAGACATTTGCTGATCTGAATTAGGCCCCGACGCTCACTGCAATTATCCCGGGCAAAAAAAAGCCCCGCTTATCGCAGGGCTTTCTTCAACCACTCAAAGCATCAGACCAGGGTCCGACCCTTGTTCGCGGCAATGCGCATGCGCAGGGCGTTGAGCTTGATGAAGCCAGCTGCGTCCGCCTGGTTGTAGGCACCGCCGTCCTCTTCGAAGGTAGCGATGTTGGCGTCGAACAGCGACTCGTCAGACTTGCGACCGGTCACGATCACGTTGCCCTTGTACAGCTTCAGGCGTACCACACCATTCACGTGGGCCTGGGAGGCGTCGATCATCTGTTGCAGCATCAGACGCTCAGGGCTCCACCAGTAGCCGGTGTAGATCAGGCTGGCGTACTTGGGCATCAGCTCGTCTTTGAGGTGAGCCACTTCGCGGTCCAGGGTGATGGACTCGATGGCGCGGTGAGCACGCAGCATGATGGTGCCGCCAGGTGTCTCGTAGCAGCCGCGGGACTTCATGCCCACGTAACGGTTCTCGACGATGTCCAGGCGACCGATACCGTGTTCGCCACCGATGCGGTTCAGGGTCGCCAGCACGGTGGCCGGGGTCATCTCGACGCCGTCCAGTGCCACGATATCGCCGTTGCGGTAGGTCAGTTCCAGGTATTGCGGGGTATCTGGGGCCTTCTCCGGGGAGACAGTCCAGCGCCACATGTCTTCTTCGTGCTCGGTCCAGGTGTCTTCCAGCACGCCACCTTCATAGGAGATGTGCAGCAGGTTGGCATCCATCGAGTACGGGGATTTCTTCTTGCCGTGACGTTCGATCGGGATCCCGTGCTTCTCGGCGTAGTCCATCAGCTTCTCGCGGGACAGCAGGTCCCACTCGCGCCAAGGAGCAATCACCTTCACACCCGGCTTGAGGGCGTAGGCGCCCAGTTCGAAACGCACCTGATCGTTGCCCTTGCCGGTGGCGCCATGGGAAATGGCGTCGGCGCCGGTTTCGTTGGCGATTTCGATCAGGCGCTTGGCGATCAACGGACGAGCGATGGAAGTACCCAGCAGGTACTCGCCTTCGTAGACGGTGTTGGCGCGGAACATCGGGAAGACGAAATCACGCACGAACTCTTCGCGCAGATCGTCGATGTAGATCTCTTTGACGCCCATGGCTTGCGCCTTGGCGCGGGCCGGCTCGACCTCTTCGCCTTGGCCCAGGTCAGCAGTGAAAGTCACTACCTCACAGTTGTAAGTATCCTGCAGCCACTTGAGGATCACCGAAGTGTCCAGGCCGCCCGAATACGCCAGAACGACCTTGTTAACGTCCGCCATGCCATCACTCCACGGGGTTGTACGGAAAGCCGCCAAGTCTACCGATCCACGCGGATAATTTACAGAGGCGCGACAGCTTATGACGACCAAGCGACAGATTATGTCGAGCGAGCGACGACGACAGCCGTATCAGGAAGTCGCCGCTGCGTTGGATCCGGAAGCCGCCTGAGGCGCTGGGGCCGGCTTTTCGGCAGGAGCGACCCGCTCCAGATGCACATTGACCCGCCGGTTCTTCGCCCGGTTGGCCGCATTGGTATTGGGGGCCAGGGGATAGCGCTCGCCATGGAAGCGCACCACGATCTGGTTTTCCGCCAGGCCATTGGCCTTGAAGAACTCCATGACCGCCAGCGCACGACGGCGCGACAGGTCACGGTTGGTCAGGCGGTTGCCACTGTTATCAGAGTGCCCGTCCAATTCGACATGATTGACTGTGGGGTCGGCCTTGATGAAGTCCACCATCACTTGCAGTTTGGCCTTGGCCCGCGCGTCCAAGTCGATGCCCCCCCCGGGGAAACCGATCTCGGCCTGCTTGACCTGTTCATAGTTCATCGGCAACAGCTTGGCCATGCAGCTTTGATAGTCGCCGTAGGCCTTGCTGAACTTCACCGGCAACAGGCGTACCTCGGACACTCCGCCTTCGCGGGAGAAGTGCCGGACCACCGGGCTGCGCCCCTCCAGCAAACCGACGATCAGACGTCCGGCCTGCATCTGGTTGCTGTTGAACAGCACCCCATCGGTACCGGCCTTGACCGCCCCGAGGTTGATGTCGCCACGCCCCGGCTGCCAGGGGGCGGCGGCCGCAAGCAAGGTCGCGGAACCACCGGTCTGCATGGAGTTGAAACTCTTGAGGCGGAAAATCGCCTGCTCGCCGGCGCGACGAACGAATTCGCCGGAGCCGAAATCGGTAACCGGTTGGATCAGGCGGCACTCGAACTTGTCACCTTCGACCGTCCACTCAATGCTCTCCAGGCGAGTCTGGAAAGTGAGAGCCATCGCAGGCAGGCTGGCAAACACACTGAGCAAGGCTAGATAACGCTGGCGCACGGGAGGCTCCACTGACGTGTACAACAGAAAAATCGACAGGCGTTAATACGCCATACCTTCGGGATATCGGTTGCTCGTCGCAAAACTTGATAGCGAGTGCCTGGAAGAGTCTTTTCCGGTAGCATTCCCCCGAGTTTTACCCGCCTGGAACCTCCAATGTCCGACCGCCTGACCCTGCTGCGTCCCGACGACTGGCATATTCATCTTCGCGATGGGGCCGTGTTGCCCAATACAGTCGCAGATGTCGCGCGCACTTTTGGCCGCGCCATCATCATGCCCAACCTGGTACCTCCGGTGCGCAACGCCGCGGAAGCCGACGCCTATCGCCAGCGCATTCTAGCTGCGCGCCCGGCCGGCAGCCGCTTCGAGCCACTGATGGTGCTCTACCTGACCGACCGTACCCAGCCGGAGGAAATCCGAGCGGCCAAGGCCTGCGGTTTCGTCCACGCCGCCAAGCTGTACCCGGCCGGCGCGACCACCAACTCGGATTCGGGCGTGACCAGCATCGACAAGATTTTCCCGGTGCTTGAAGCCATGGCCGAAGTCGGCCTGCCGCTGTTGATCCACGGCGAGGTAACCCGCGGCGACGTCGACGTCTTCGACCGCGAGAAAATCTTCATCGACGAGCACATGCGGCGTGTGGTTGAACGCTTCCCCAGCCTGAAAGTGGTGTTCGAACACATCACCACCGCTGAAGCCGTGCAGTTCGTCAAGGAGGCTTCGGCTAACGTCGGCGCCACCATCACTGCGCATCACCTGCTGTACAACCGCAACCACATGCTGGTGGGCGGTATTCGTCCGCACTTCTATTGCCTGCCGATCCTCAAGCGCAACACCCACCAGGAAGCCCTGCTGGATGCGGCCACCAGCGGCGACGCGAAGTTCTTCCTCGGCACCGACTCGGCACCTCACGCCCAGCACGCCAAGGAAGCCGCTTGCGGTTGCGCCGGCTGCTACAGCGCCTACGCCGCCATCGAGCTGTACGCCGAAGCGTTCGAACAACGCAACGCCCTGGATCAGCTGGAAGCTTTCGCCAGCCTCAACGGCCCGCGCTTCTACGGCTTGCCGGCCAACACCGACAGCATCACCCTGGTCCGTGAAGAATGGACCGCTCCTGCCAGCCTGCCGTTTGGCGAGCTGACTGTCATTCCGCTGCGCGCCGGTGAAAAACTGCGCTGGCGCCTGCTGGAGGATCACTCGTGAGTGACGACCATTTCGACGACGAACAAGAAGGTAGCAGCGGCGGTCCTCGCCATCCGATGGCGGCACGCTTTCGCGGTTACCTGCCGGTAGTCGTCGATGTTGAAACCGGTGGCTTCAACTCGGCCACCGACGCCCTGCTGGAAATTGCCGCAACCACCATCGGCATGGACGAAAAAGGCTTCGTGTTCCCCGAACACACCTACTTCTTCCGGGTCGAGCCTTTCGAAGGCGCGAACATCGAAGCTGCAGCTCTGGAATTCACCGGGATCAAGCTTGACCATCCCCTGCGCATGGCTGTGAGCGAAGAAACCGCCCTCACCGATATTTTCCGCGGGGTGCGTAAGGCGCTGAAGGCCAATGGCTGCAAGCGCGCCATTCTGGTAGGCCACAACAGCAGCTTCGACCTGGGCTTCCTGAATGCCGCCGTGGCGCGCCTGGACATGAAGCGCAATCCGTTCCACCCGTTCTCCAGCTTCGATACCGCCACTCTGGCTGGCCTGGCATACGGCCAGACCGTACTGGCCAAGGCCTGTCAGAGCGCAGACATCGACTTCGACGGTCGCGAGGCCCACTCGGCTCGCTACGACACCGAGAAGACCGCCGAGCTGTTCTGCGGCATCGTCAACCGCTGGAAACAGATGGGCGGCTGGCAGGATTTCGACGACTGAATAGTCGCTTTCCTTTGCCCCATAAAAAAACCGGCCCTAAGGCCGGTTTTTTTATGCGTGACGCCAAGCCTTACAGCTTGCCGGCGTTCTCGCTCAGGTAAGCAGCAACGCCTTCTGGCGAAGCGGTCATGCCCTTGTCGCCTTTCTTCCAGTTGGCAGGGCAGACTTCGCCGTGCTCTTCGTGGAACTGCAGAGCGTCGACCAGACGGATCAGCTCTTCCATGTTGCGGCCCAGTGGCAGGTCGTTGACGATCTGCGAGCGGACAACGCCTTTGTCGTCGATCAGGAACGCGCCACGGAAAGCCACGCCGCCTTCGGACTCAACGTCGTAGGCCTTGGCGATTTCGTGCTTCATGTCAGCAGCCATGATGTATTGAACCTGACCGATGCCACCGGCATTGATCGGGGTGTTACGCCAGGCGTTGTGGGTGAAGTGCGAGTCGATGGACACAGCGATCACTTCAACGTTGCGTGCCTTGAAGTCAGCCATGCGGTGGTCCAGAGCGATCAGCTCGGACGGGCACACGAAGGTGAAGTCCAGTGGGTAGAAGAACACCAGGCCGTATTTGCCTTTGATGGCCGAAGACAGGGTGAAGCTGTCGACGATTTCGCCATTGCCGAGAACGGCCGGAACGGTGAAGTCAGGGGCTTGTTTGCCTACGAGTACGCTCATTGGATATCTCCTGGTGTGGACGTAGTAATGAAGAAGAAGGGTTGGCCCCGAGCCTGCCATGCTGATGCGACAGCTCCGTGACGCGCGCCCTCTTCGCAAGGACCGACCATCATACACGGCGTTTTTAAGCTGTCCTTAGTGGTTTTTCCTCTGGCCGGCCTCCAACGTGAAAAATGCGAATGATCTGTCATTAACGCCAAGAAAAGCCGTTCGTCACTCAAGCAAGAATCAGCAACAAAGGGCGCCGAAACCACTTTGACAATCATTCTCGTTAACATTAAGATCCATCGCAATTGAGCCCTAACCAGCGACGGTTCTCATCTTATGTATGTCTGCCTCTGCACCGGTGTCACCGACGGACAAATTCGCGAAGCGATCTACGAAGGTTGCTGCAGCTACCGCGAAGTACGCCAGGCCACCGGCGTTGCCAGCCAGTGCGGCAAATGTGCCTGCCTGGCCAAGCAAGTGGTTCGCGAAACCCTGACCGAATTGCAGAGCAGCCAAGCGGCAATCCCCTACCCTGTGGAATTCAATGTCGCCTGATTTAATTAATAATTAGCGGCGTTACAAACAACCGGACCTGGCGTCCGGTTTTTTTATGCCTGTAATTCAATCGCTTAGAGGCAAAACGCGGAACACAAACATTCTTATTCCGATTAATTTTCATATATTATTCAATAACTTAGGTTTGACAGTAATGTTCATGCAGCTCAGACTCTGCCCATGTTCCACTAAATACAGGGCAGGACCCCATCATGAAAGGCGACATTACAGTCATCCAGCATCTCAATAAAATCCTTGCCAATGAACTGGTCGCGATCAATCAGTACTTCCTGCATGCGCGCATGTATGAAGATTGGGGCCTGAACAAGCTGGGCAAGCACGAGTACCACGAGTCCATCGACGAGATGAAGCATGCGGACAAGCTGATCAAGCGCATCCTCTTCCTCGAAGGCCTGCCCAACGTCCAGGACCTGGGCAAGTTGCATATCGGTGAGCACACCAAGGAAATGCTCGAATGCGACCTGCGTATCGAGCGCACCGGCCATGCCGACCTCAAGGCCGCGATCGCCCATTGCGAATCGGTTGGCGACTTCGGCAGCCGTGAACTGCTGGAAGATATTCTGGAATCCGAAGAAGAGCATATCGACTGGTTGGAAACCCAATTGGGCCTGATCGATAAAGTGGGTATCGAGAACTATCTGCAATCGCAAATGGGTGACGAGTAACTCAACTCGTAATACCCGAAGAATAAAAAAGCCCCGCTTCTCTTATGAGAGCGGGGCTTTTTTATTACGCGGATATGTTTGCGTAACAAACCAAAGCTGAGTGCTTGCCGCAAGTTTCCGAGAATCACACGAGTAGCATGTCGATTCCCGGAAACCCTCGCGAGCAGACGCGCTTTTACGCTTCGGTCTTGGCAGCGGCTTTTTCGGCAGCGGCCTTAATCAGGCTCTGCAATTCACCGTTGGCGAACATTTCAGCCATGATGTCGCTGCCGCCGACCAGCTCACCGGCCACCCACAGTTGTGGGAAGGTTGGCCAATTGGCGTACTTGGGCAGGTTGGCGCGAATTTCCGGGTTCTGCAGGATGTCCACGTAAGCGAACTTCTCACCACAGCCCATTACGGCCTGAGCGGCTTTGGCAGAGAAGCCGCACTGCGGGGCATTCGGCGAGCCTTTCATGTAAAGCAGAATGGTGTTGTTGGCAATCTGCTCTTTAATAGTTTCGATGATATCCATGGAACACCTCGGCTGAACTTTCCGACTCTGTTGTCGGCACGGTGGCGCATTGTAACGGAATCCTGAGCACCCTGCTCGGCCTCTCCGACAGACATCTCAGGCCGCCTGCACCCTGACCGGCACCCCGTTCAACACCGCATTTCCCGACAGCACATCGAGCTGGCGCTCGTCGGTCAGGTCATTGGCGCTGCAACCTGGCTGCTCCGTGGCTATGCCCATCTGCACGCCCGGACGCCCATGCCCCCAGCCATGGGGCAGGCTCACCACCCCCGGCATCATCTCGGCGCTGGCCAGTACTTCGACTTCCACCGCGCCGACCCGTGAACTGATGCGTACCCGTTGACCGTCCTGCAAACCCCGGTGAGCCAGATCCTGCGGATGCATCAGCAGTTGATGACGAGGCTTGCCCTTCACCAGGCGGTGATAGTTGTGCATCCAGGAGTTGTTACTGCGCACATGCCTGCGGCCGATCAACAACAGTTCCCCCTCCTGCGGCGCCTTCAGGGCAGCAAAGCGCTCCAGGTCGGCCATGATCGCCGGCGGCGCAGCCTGGACTCGCCGGTTTTCGGTTTTCAGGCGCCCGGCCAGATTCGGCTGCAGCGGCCCCAGATCGATGCCATGGGGATACTCCGCCAGCGTCGCCAATGACAGCTTGAACGGCGAGGCGTCGCCATAAGGCCCGGCACGCAGCCCCATATCAATCATTTGCGCCGGCGCGATAGTCGGCTTGAGCGAGCTTTCGGTGCGCTCGGCAAAGGCCTTGGCCAGGCCGACGAAGATCTCCCAGTCGTGCAGTGCACCTTCGGGCTTGGGCAGGATCGCCCGGTTGAAACGGCTGACATTGCGCACCGCGAACAGATTGAACGTGGTGTCGTAGTGATCATTTTCCAGGGCCGAGGTGGACGGCAGGATCAAGTCGGCATAGCGCGTGGTTTCGTTGATGTACAGGTCGATGCTGAGCATGAACTCCAAGCCATCCAGCGCCTGCTCCAGCTGCCGGCCATTGGGCGTGGACAGCACCGGGTTGCCCGCCACCGTGATCAGCGCCCGTACCTGCCCCTCCCCTTCGGTGAGCATCTCTTCTGCCAGGGCCGACACTGGCAACTCGCCGCCGTATTCCGCAAGCCCTGAAACCCGGCTCTGCCAGGCATTGAAGTGGCCGCCCGAAGTCGCCGCTACCAGATCCACCGCGGGGCTGGTACACAAGGCGCCACCGACGCGGTCGAGGTTACCGGTGACCAGATTGAGCAATTGCAGCAACCAATGGCACAGCGTACCGAAGGCCTGGGTCGAGACGCCCATGCGCCCGTAGCAGACCGCTTTGTCGGCCGAGGCGAAATCCTTGGCCAGTTGGCGGATCTGTGGCGCTGCAATGGCGCACAGGGGGCTCATGGCCTCCGCCGTGAACCGGGATATGGCCTGGCGCACCTCGGCCAGCCCGTCCACCTGCAAGTGACTGTCGCGGGTCGGCCCCTCTTCGAAGATGCTGTTGAGCAGGCCAAACAGCAGCGCGACATCGCCCCCCGGGCGGACAAACAGATGCTGGTCGGCCATGGCCGCGGTTTCGCTGCGCCGCGGATCGACCACCACTACCTTGCCGCCACGGGCCTGGATCGCTTTCAGGCGCTTTTCCACATCCGGAACGGTCATGATGCTGCCGTTGGACGCCAGGGGATTGCCGCCAAGAATCAACATGAAATCGGTGTGATCGATATCCGGAATCGGCAACAGCAAGCCGTGGCCATACATCAGGTAGCTGGTCAGATGCTGAGGCAATTGGTCGACCGAGGTGGCCGAGAAGCGATTGCGCGTCTTGAGCTGGCCGAGAAAGTAGTTGCTGTGGGTCATCAGCCCATAGTTGTGCACGCTGGGATTGCCCTGGTAGGTCGCCACCGCGTTGTTGCCATGACGCTGCTGAATACCCGCCAGCCGCTCGGCCACCAGGGCAAAGGCCTCGTCCCATTCGATCGGTTGCCACTCATTGCCAACCCGGCGCACCGGCTGGCGCAGGCGGTCCGGGTCATTCTGGATATCTTGCAAGGCCACGGCCTTGGGGCAGATATGACCGCGGCTGAAACTGTCCTGAGGATCGCCCTTGATCGAGCTGATGCGCGGAGCACTGCCGTCTTCTTCGGTGATTTCCAGGGTCAGGCCACAGATGGCCTCACACAGGTGGCAGGCACGGTGATGGAGAGTCTTGGTCATGGCCAGTCTCTATTGTTTGAGAGCGCAGCGTATTCGCTTGCCGGAAGCAAAAACTATGGGCGCTCCCCTGACAGGACACCAGTGACGTTCGTCCCATGAATTCACGGCCATCAGCCCCGGCCATGATCGGCGCCTTCAGTTGGAGGGCAACCGTGGCGGCCCATCCGTTGAGACGTGGGTGGTTGCATCCACGGCCTCCCGCTCTCCATAGCCACCCGAGAATTGTGCGAGCAATCGCCAATGCTCGTCCAGGCCTGCACTGAGGCTCATCATCCGGTCGATCATCTTGCGCGCAGCCGCTCGGGTCACCGGATCGTCACTGCGCAGCAGCTCGAAGGAAAACGCCGTCACCGAAGCTGTCATGTCGGTGAGTGCCCGGGCCGTGAGCCCCAAGAGCGTCATCAGTTGTTGCTCCCTGGATTCCATCGTTCACCCGTCCCTGCTGCTGATTCGCCTTTATAACCTCAGCACTTTGCATTAGGAAATGTTTCAGGCTGCCAGCCCGCGGATTATCCGGGACGCAGCCCCCGCCCTCCAGGTCAGAAAACGACTGCATGGGCATCACCCGCGCCGCGCTCGATTGCCAAGGCGCGCCGGGGCAGTGTACAAATGCCCGGCTGCTGTCTGGAAACTGGTCTCAAAAGTGCCAGCGCATTCGCGTCCTGGCCTCTCATGCCCATAATCGCCGTAGCACTACTATTGGTAAGACGCGACATTTAATTATAAGATCGCGCCTTCCCCTATTTCGTCGCCCCGTGCGGCTTTCGCCGCAGGTCCAGCCCGTTGTTCGACTAAACAAGGCTTTGAGAATCTGCGGTCCGTTGCAAAAAGGTAGTTAATGATGAGCGCAAGGCACTTTCTCTCCCTGATGGATTGCACGCCCGAAGAGCTGGTCAGTGTGATTCGTCGAGGCATCGAGCTGAAGGACCTGCGTAACCGCGGCGTACTCTTCGAGCCCTTGAAAAATCGTGTGCTTGGCATGATTTTCGAGAAATCGTCGACCCGAACCCGACTGTCCTTCGAAGCCGGCATGATCCAACTGGGCGGCCAGGCCATCTTCCTTTCGCCACGGGACACTCAACTGGGGCGCGGCGAGCCCATTGGCGACTGCGCCATCGTCATGTCGCGCATGCTCGATGCGGTGATGATCCGCACCTTTGCCCACAGCACCCTGACCGAGTTTGCGGCCAACTCTCGCGTACCGGTGATCAACGGCCTGTCCGATGACCTGCACCCCTGCCAACTGCTGGCTGACATGCAGACGTTCCTCGAACATCGCGGCTCGATCCAGGGCAAGACCGTGGCCTGGATCGGCGACGGCAACAACATGTGCAACAGCTATATAGAAGCGGCCATCCAGTTCGACTTCCAACTGCGCATCGCTTGCCCCGAGGGGTACGAGCCCAACGCGGATTTCGTAGCCCAGGCCGGCGACCGCGTGACCATCGTCCGTGATCCTCGCGAAGCCGTGCGCGGCGCCCACCTGGTGAGCACCGATGTCTGGACCTCCATGGGCCAGGAAGAGGAGACCGCCAAGCGCCTGCAACTGTTCGCTCCCTTCCAGGTCAACCGTGCACTGCTGGACCTGGCCGCCGAGGACGTTCTGTTCATGCATTGCCTGCCCGCCCACCGCGGTGAAGAAATCAGCCTCGACCTGCTGGACGACCCGCGTTCGGTGGCCTGGGACCAGGCGGAAAACCGCCTCCATGCACAAAAGGCCCTGCTCGAATTCCTCGTCGAGCCGGCGTACCACCACGCATGAGCCAGCCCTTGCTACTGAACCTGCGCAACCTCGCCTGCGGCTACCAGGACCAACGCGTGGTGCAGAACCTCAACCTGCACCTCAATGCCGGGGATATCGGCTGCCTACTGGGCTCATCCGGCTGCGGCAAGACCACCACCCTGCGCGCCATCGCCGGGTTCGAGCCGGTGCATGAGGGAGAAATCCAGCTGGCGGGCGAGACCATCTCCAGCGCCGGTTTCACCCTGGCGCCGGAGAAACGCCGGATTGGCATGGTGTTCCAGGACTACGCCCTGTTCCCGCACCTGAGTGTGGCCGACAACATTGCCTTCGGCATTCGCAAACACCCGCAGAAAGCGCGGGTGGTGGCCGAACTGCTGGAGCTGGTGAACCTGAAGAACCTCGGCCAGCGCTTCCCCCACGAACTGTCCGGCGGCCAGCAACAACGGGTGGCCCTGGCTCGCGCCCTGGCTCCCGAACCACAACTGCTGCTGCTCGACGAGCCCTTCTCCAACCTCGACGGCGAACTGCGACGCAAGCTCAGCCACGAGGTGCGTGACATCCTCAAGGCCCGTGGCACCAGTGCGATCCTGGTCACTCACGACCAGGAAGAAGCCTTCGCCGTGAGCGATCAGGTAGGGGTATTCAAGGAAGGCCGCCTGGAGCAGTGGGACACACCGTACAACCTCTACCACGAACCCCAGACGCCCTTCGTCGCCAGCTTCATCGGTCAGGGCTACTTCATTCGCGGCCAGTTGAGCAGCCCGGAATCGGTACAGACCGAACTCGGCTTGCTGCAGGGCAACCGTGCCTACACCTGGCCAACCGGCGGTGCGGTGGATGTGCTGTTGCGTCCGGACGACATCGTCCACGCCCCCGACAGCGCCTTGAAAGCCCGCGTCGTGGGCAAGACGTTCCTCGGCGCCTCGACCCTGTATCGCCTGCAACTGCCCACCGGCAGCCAGCTGGAATCGATCTTCCCGAGCCACGCCGATCATCAGGTCGGCGCCGATGTGGGTATCCGGGTCGCGGCGGAACACCTGGTGCTGTTCCAGGCCTCGGGCAGTACCGCAGCGCAGATCCCGCAAAGCGACTCAGGGGTGCGCCGCTACAGCAGCGCGCATTGAGCCGTCTTCGCGGGCAAGCCAGCTCCTACGACAGCCCACCGTAGGAGCCGGCTTGCCGGCGAAACACCCAGCACAGTCATTGCAGATGCAACTGCCCACTGGCAATCAGCCGGGCATACCCACCGATCTTCACCCGCTCACCTTCCAGACGACAAAACAACGCGCCACCTCGGGCAGAGCACTGGTAGGCGCTCAACTGCGGCTTATCCAACCGCTGCGCCCAGTAAGGCGCCAGGCAGCAATGGGTGGATCCGGTCACTGGGTCCTCATCGATACCGATGGCGGGGGCAAAATAGCGCGAGACAAAGTCGTGCTGCTCCCCGTGCGCAGTCACGATCACCCCGGGCCAGGGCAGTTTCGCCAGCGCCGTCATATCCGGCCGGCACTCACGCACCGCCTGCTCCGACTCCAGCACGGCCAATAGCTCGTTGGCCCCCAGCAATTCGACGACCTCAACCCCCAGCGCTTGCGCCACCGCCTCCCGCCCTGCCTGGCTGCTCGGGCTGCGCAGCGGGAAATCCAGCCACAACAGGCCCTCTTCACGGGTGACACTCAGGGGCCCGGACTGGCTAAGAAAGTCGATACGCTGCGCGGTCTGGCCATAAACCTCGAACAACACATAGGCACTGGCCAAGGTTGCATGCCCGCACAACGGCACTTCAGTCACCGGGGTGAACCAGCGAATCCGCCAGCCCTGGGCCTCACGCACCACAAAAGCGGTCTCTGCCAGATTGTGCTCGGCAGCAATCTGCTGCATCAGCCTGTCATCGAGCCAGGACTCAAGCCGGTAAACCATGGCCGGATTACCCGCGAACGGGCGCTCGCTGAACGCATCGACCTGATGAAACTTAAGCTGCATATCCCTTCTCCGTGAATAACTGGCCACCAGCATGGGCCCTGGCCCCCAACGGGCGACAGACACAGAAGTCGGGATTTTCCTGCATACAGCAGCGGCCCTGGCCGCAGTCGCTGCGACTCAAGGACGACCGATATCGGCGAACCTGGCCTGGGTATGCTCGGCCAGCACCGCCGGCGCCAGCTCGACTTCCAGGCCACGGCGCCCGGCGCTGACAAAGATGCTGGCGAACGGCTGCGCACTGTTATCGATAAAGGTCCGCAGGCGCTTCTTCTGCCCCAGCGGGCTGATGCCTCCCAGCAGGTACCCCGTGGCGCGCTGGGCGGCAGCCGGGTCGGCCATTTCAGCCTTCTTCACGCCCGCTGCGTGGGCCAGGGCCTTCAGGTCAAGACTTCCGACGACCGGCACCACCGCCACCAGCAACTCACCCTTTTCACTGCTGGCCAGCAAGGTCTTGAACACCTGCGCAGGATCAAGATCAAGCTTCTCCGCGGCCTCCAGGCCATAGGAGGCGGCCTTGGGGTCATGTTCGTAACTGTGGATGCGATGTTCGGCGCGAACTTTTTTCAGCAGGTCCAGTGCAGGGGTCATGGCAGCTCCAGGCGAGGAATGAAAAGGCAAAACCAAGCGCGCGAATTTTAGGTCATTCACCAACAAAAGGCTCTATTCCAAGCCTTGATAACCGGCCCGTGCGCCTACCAAGGCAACCACGCCTGCCGTTCCCGCGACCATGCCCCGGAATCATTCATTTGATTGATATCTATAAAATGACCATCCGTTCACTTTCGACCTTTGACAGCGGTGTTTCTTGTCTATATTTTTTCGTTTCTGAATATCATGCGGTAGATCCAAGGTTGTACCCAGTAGCAAGGCGAGGTCGGAATGGGGATTCCGCCTTCGTTTAAAGTCGCGCTCCATGCCTTTTGCAGCAGCGCCAGACAACAACAAAAATCGAGGTTCACATGACAACTGCTCTGCAACAACCGTCGCTATCGGGCCAATGCATCGCCGAGTTTCTGGGTACTGCGCTGTTGATCTTCTTCGGCACCGGTTGTGTCGCCGCGCTCAAGGTCGCGGGGGCCAGCTTCGGTCTATGGGAAATCAGCATCATCTGGGGGATCGGCGTGAGCATGGCGATCTACCTGACCGCCGGGGTTTCCGGCGCGCACCTGAACCCGGCCGTGAGCATCGCCCTGTGCCTGTTCGCCGATTTTGAAAAGCGCAAACTGCCGTTCTACATCCTTGCCCAGATCGCTGGCGCCTTCTGCGCGGCGCTGTTGGTTTACACGCTGTACAGCAACCTGTTCTTCGATTTCGAACAAACCCACCAGATGGTCCGTGGTTCCCAGGCCAGCCTGGAACTGGCCTCGGTGTTCTCCACCTTCCCCAACCCGGCGCTGTCCACTGCCCAGGCGTTCCTTGTGGAGTTGGTGATCACCGCCATCCTCATGGGAGTGATCATGTCCCTGACCGATGACAACAATGGCCTGCCGCGCGGCCCGATGGCTCCGCTGCTGATCGGCCTGCTGATTGCCGTGATCGGCAGTGCCATGGGCCCGCTGACCGGGTTTGCGATGAACCCTGCGCGGGACTTCGGGCCTAAACTGATGACGTTTGTGACCGGCTGGGGTGAGATTTCCTTCACCGGCGGCCGTGATATTCCGTATTTCCTGGTGCCAATCTTCGCTCCGATCCTTGGCGCCTGCCTGGGTGCTGCAGCCTATCGCGGCTTGATTGCCCGCCATTTGCCCAGCGCTGCTGTCGCCCCGGAGGCCGAACAGGTCACCGAAGGCAAAGTCAAAGCTTCCTGAATCCAGTGGCGCGTGATCCTGCCCAATTCGATCCCGCGCCTGTTCTCACTCCCTTATTTCGTCCAAGGCAATCGACATGACCGACATTCAGAATAAGAACTACATCATTGCCCTCGATCAGGGTACGACCAGTTCCCGGGCGATCATTTTCGATCGCGACGCCAACGTGGTCTGCACCGCCCAGCGCGAATTCGCCCAGCATTACCCTCAGGCCGGCTGGGTCGAACATGACCCGATGGAAATCTTCGCCACCCAGAGCGCGGTGATGGTCGAGGCCCTGGCACAAGCCGGCCTGCATCACGACCAGGTGGCCGCCATCGGTATCACCAACCAGCGTGAAACCACTGTGGTCTGGGACAAGAACACCGGCCGGCCGATCTACAACGCCATCGTCTGGCAGTGCCGCCGCAGCACCGAGATCTGCCAGCAGCTCAAGCGCGACGGCCTGGAAGACTACATCCGCGAAACCACCGGCCTGGTGACCGACCCCTACTTCTCCGGCACCAAGCTCAAGTGGATCCTCGACAACGTCGAAGGCAGCCGCGAGCGTGCGCGCAACGGCGAGCTGCTGTTCGGCACCATCGACAGCTGGCTGATCTGGAAATTCACCGGCGGCAAGACCCACGTCACCGACTACACCAACGCCTCGCGCACCATGCTCTTCAACATCCACACCCTGGAGTGGGACGCGAAGATGCTGGAGGTGCTGGACATCCCGCGGGAAATGCTCCCGGAAGTGAAGTCCTCGTCGGAAATATATGGCCGCACCAAGAGCGGCATCGCCATCGGCGGTATCGCCGGCGACCAGCAGGCCGCGCTGTTCGGCCAGATGTGCGTCGAGCCGGGCCAGGCCAAGAACACCTACGGCACCGGCTGCTTCCTGCTGATGAACACCGGCGACAAGGCGGTTAAATCCCAGCACGGCATGCTCACCACTATCGCCTGCGGCCCCCGTGGCGAAGTGGCCTACGCCCTGGAAGGCGCAGTATTCAACGGTGGTTCCACCGTGCAGTGGCTGCGTGATGAACTGAAGATCATCAACGACGCCCACGACACCGAATACTTCGCCGGCAAGGTCAAGGACAGCAACGGCGTGTATCTGGTGCCGGCCTTCACCGGACTGGGTGCTCCCTACTGGGACCCCTATGCCCGTGGCGCGCTGTTCGGCCTGACCCGCGGCGTGCGCGTGGACCACATCATCCGTGCCGCCCTGGAGTCCATCGCCTACCAGACCCGCGACGTGCTCGACGCCATGCAGCAGGACTCCGGCGAACGCCTCAAAGCCCTGCGGGTGGACGGCGGCGCCGTGGCCAACAACTTCCTCATGCAGTTCCAGGCCGACATCCTCGGCACCCAGGTGGAACGCCCGCAAATGCGTGAAACCACCGCCCTGGGCGCTGCCTACCTGGCGGGCCTGGCCTGCGGTTTCTGGGGCAGCCTGGAAGAACTGCGGGGCAAGGCGGTGATCGAGCGCGAGTTCGAACCACAACTGGCGGAAGCGGAAAAAGAAGGCCTGTACGCAGGCTGGAAGAAGGCCGTCAGCCGCACCCGCGACTGGGAACCCCACGACGAGGCCAAATAAGCCAAGCCGTGGATTGGTAACCGCTTGTAACTGGTAGGGAGGGGATTCCTGCGGCATCATGGGCAAATTTTGCACGGCAGCCCAAAGGAAGCCCCATGAATCTGCCTCCCCGTCAGCAGCAAATCCTCGATCTGGTTCGCGAACGCGGCTACGTCAGCATCGAGGAATTGGCCCAGCTGTTCGTCGTAACCCCGCAAACCATCCGCCGCGATATCAACCAGCTGGCGGAAGCCAATCTGCTGCGCCGCTACCACGGTGGCGCAGCCTATGACTCCAGCGTAGAAAACACCGCCTACGCCATGCGCGCCGACCAGATGCGCGACGAAAAGCAGCGTATCGGCGAAGCCGTTGCCGCGCAGATCCCCGATCACGCCTCGCTGTTCATCAATATCGGCACCACCACCGAATCCATCGCCCGGGCCCTGCTCAATCACAGCCACCTGAAGATCATCACCAACAACCTGCACGTGGCCTCGATGCTCAGCGCCAAGGATGATTTCGACGTACTGCTCACCGGCGGCAATGTGCGCCGTGACGGCGGCGTGGTAGGCCAGGCCAGTGTCGACTTCATCAACCAGTTCAAGGTCGACTTCGCCCTGGTGGGCATCAGTGGCATCGACGAGGACGGCAGCCTGCTGGACTTCGACTACCAGGAAGTGCGGGTATCCCAGGCGATCATCGCCAATGCCCGGCAGGTGATCCTGGCTGCCGACTCCAGCAAGTTCGGGCGCAACGCCATGATCCGCCTGGGGCCCATCAGCCTGATCGATTGCCTGGTCACCGACCAGCAACCGGTACCGGCCCTGACCCAACTGCTCAACCAGCACAAGATCCGCCTCGAAGTGGTCTGACTGCTCTCCCTCCTGCGGATCCGGCCGCGCTCGAACGACAAGCCTCGACGCTTCATCGCTTTCGAAATCGCCGCGGCCGATCCCGCCATCCAGCCCAAGGCAACAGCAGCGGCTACAGTTACCCGTCGACAATGTTCGAAAACTTTCCTTTAGCGCTGCTTCGATCAGTTTTTTCAATCGAAGCACGCTGGATGCGTGCATCTTTATGCGCTAGTATTTTCGAAAATGAACATTAATGTTCGAATTCAAATATCAAAGTAACACGAGGCCTGTCGATGCCCACTTCTACCTTGCCCGCGCGCCCTCTTTCCGAGGTTTACGATATCGCCGTCATTGGCGGTGGGATCAATGGTGTTGGAATTGCCGCCGATGCGGCAGGTCGCGGCCTGTCCGTGTTCCTTTGCGAAAAGGACGACCTGGCCAGCCATACCTCCTCGGCCAGCAGCAAGCTGATCCACGGCGGCCTGCGCTACCTCGAACATTACGAGTTCCGCCTGGTGCGCGAAGCCCTGGCTGAACGCGAAGTGCTGCTGGCCAAGGCCCCGCATATCGTCAAGCCCATGCGTTTCGTCCTGCCGCACCGGCCGCACCTGCGCCCGGCCTGGATGATCCGCGCCGGCCTGTTCCTGTATGACCACCTGGGCAAGCGGGAAAAACTCGCCGGCTCACGCAGCCTGAAGTTCGGTGCCGACAGCGCCCTGAAAGCCGAAATCACCAAGGGCTTCGAATACTCCGATTGCTGGGTCGACGATGCGCGCCTGGTGGTGCTCAATGCCATGGCCGCCCGCGAACACGGCGCCCACGTTCATACCCAGACCCGCTGCATCAGCGCCCGTCGCAGCAAGGGCCTGTGGCAACTGGAGCTGGAGCGCGCCGATGGCAGCCTGTTCTCCATCAGCGCCAAGGCCCTGGTGAACGCCGCGGGCCCCTGGGTCGCCAAGTTCATCAAGGACGACCTCAAGCTGGAGTCGCCATACGGTATCCGCCTGATCCAGGGCAGCCACCTGATCGTGCCCAAGCTGTACGAGGGCGAGCACGCGCACATCCTGCAGAACGAGGACCAGCGCATCGTCTTCACCATTCCCTACCTCAACCAGTTCACCCTGATCGGTACCACCGACCGCGAATACACTGGTGACCCGGCCAAGGTAGCGATCACTGAAGGTGAAACCGATTACCTGCTGCAAGTGGTCAATGCGCACTTCAAGAAACAGCTGAGCCGCAGCGATATCCTGCACAGCTATTCCGGCGTTCGCCCGCTGTGCAATGACGAATCCGACAACCCTTCGGCCGTGACCCGCGACTACACCCTGGCCCTTTCCGGCCATGGCGAGGAAGCCCCCCTGCTGTCGGTGTTCGGCGGCAAGCTGACCACCTACCGCAAACTGGCGGAATCGGCGATGGCGCAGCTGGCGCCGTACTTCAAGCAAGCCAAGCCGAGCTGGACAGCCCAGGCCACCCTGCCCGGTGGCGAGAACATGAGCACGCCACAGGCACTGGCAGAAGCCATCCGCAAGAAGTTCGACTGGGTACCCAGCCAGATCGCCCAGCGCTGGGCCACCAGCTACGGCAGCCGTACCTGGCGCCTGCTGGAAGGCGTGCACAGCCTCAGCGACCTGGGCGAACACCTGGGCGGCGGCCTCTATACCCGCGAAGTGGATTACCTGTGCAGCGAGGAATGGGCAGTGAAAGCCCAGGACATTCTCTGGCGCCGGAGCAAGCTCGGGCTGTTCACCACCGAGGCCCAGCAGCAGCAACTGCAGGATTATCTGCAGAAAGTCGAGCACAATCGCGGCAAGATCAAGGCAGCCTGAGCCACATAGGCAAGCAAAGCCCCTGCACCGGAAGGTCCAGGGGCTTTTTTGTGGGCCCGCAGGATTGAACGTTTCGCCGGCAAGCCGGCTCCTACAATGGCAGGGGCGCGTTCGGTTTTCCGAATGGCCAAGCCGCAAGGGTTCGGATAACCGGATACAGCCGCTGAAATCCCCAAGTCATAAATATTCTATAGGCTTGAAAATCAAGGGTTTGACGATGATCAATGGGTCTGGCACGACTCATGCTCTACACTGTGCGACGAATGCCTGTCGTGCCAACACAACAGGAGCCGTCAAGGCATTCGCTGTATAAAAGAGCCGTCGAACTGGCTTCATAAAAAAAACAAATGTCGAGGAAATATTGATGCGCATCGTTCCCCATCTGTTGGGCGCAGCTATCGCTGCCGCTCTGATTAGCACTCCAGTTTTCGCTGCCGAGCTCACCGGCACACTGAAGAAAATCAAAGAGTCCGGCACCATCACCCTCGGACATCGCGACGCTTCCATTCCGTTTTCCTACATCGCTGACGCTTCCGGCGTGCCAGTGGGTTACTCCCACGACATCCAGCTGAAAATCGTCGAAGCGATCAAGAAAGACCTCGACATGCCTGACCTCAAGGTCAAGTACAACCTGGTCACCTCCCAGACCCGTATCCCGCTGGTGCAGAACGGCACCGTGGACGTCGAGTGCGGCTCCACCACCAACAACGTCGAGCGTCAGCAACAAGTCGACTTCTCCGTTGGCATCTTCGAGATCGGCACCCGTCTGCTGTCCAAGAAGGACTCTTCCTACAAGGACTTCGCGGACCTGAAAGGCAAGAACGTGGTAACCACCGCCGGTACCACTTCCGAGCGCATCCTCAAGGCCATGAACGCCGACAAGCAGATGGGCATGAACGTGATCTCCGCCAAGGACCACGGTGAGTCGTTCCAGATGCTGGAATCGGGCCGCGCCGTAGCCTTCATGATGGACGACGCGCTGCTGGCCGGTGAAATGGCCAAGGCCAAGAAACCGACCGACTGGGCCGTGACCGGTACCCCTCAGTCCTACGAAATCTACGGCTGCATGGTGCGCAAGGGCGATGCCCCGTTCAAGAAAGCCGTGGATGACGCCATCGTCGCCACCTACAAATCGGGCGAAATCAACAAGATCTACGACAAGTGGTTCCAGTCGCCGATCCCGCCAAAAGGCCTGAACCTGATGTTCCCGATGAGCGACGAGCTCAAGGCCCTGATCGCCAACCCGACCGACAAAGCGGCTGACGACAAAAAGTCCTGATTCCTGACTAACCTTATCTCCTGAAGGGGCCCTGCCCTTTCAGGAGTCTGTCACTACCTGCTGGCATTTTTTGGAAACACTCGAACCGGTGGTTGTCGAGCCGATCGTGTGTGCCTGATCGTCATGATCAGGCGGGAACGGACGTCCCCAGGCGGGTGCTTGTACATCGAACGATCTGAGGGGTAACCCTAATGAATTACAACTGGGACTGGGGCGTGTTCTTCAAGTCCACCGGCGTGGGCAGCGAGACCTATCTCGACTGGTTCATCTCCGGCCTGGGCTGGACCATCGCCATCGCCGTGGTGGCCTGGATCATCGCGCTGCTGCTGGGCTCGATCCTGGGCGTCATGCGCACCGTGCCGAACCGCCTGGTGTCGGGCATCGCCACCGTGTACGTGGAGATCTTCCGCAACGTGCCGCTGCTGGTGCAGCTGTTCATCTGGTACTTCCTGGTGCCGGACCTGCTGCCGGAGAACCTCCAGGAATGGTACAAGCAGGACCTCAACCCGACCACCTCGGCCTACCTGAGCGTTGTCGTGTGCCTGGGCCTGTTCACCGCCGCACGGGTTTGCGAACAGGTACGTACCGGTATCCAGGCCCTGCCCCGCGGCCAGGAATCCGCCGCACGCGCCATGGGCTTCTCGCTGCCGCAGATCTACTGGAACGTGCTGCTGCCCCAGGCCTACCGAATCATCATTCCGCCACTCACCTCGGAGTTCCTCAACGTATTCAAGAACTCCTCCGTGGCGTCGCTGATCGGCTTGATGGAATTGCTGGCCCAGACCAAGCAGACCGCCGAGTTCTCGGCCAACCTGTTCGAAGCCTTCACCCTGGCTACCCTGATCTACTTCACCCTGAACATGAGCCTGATGCTGCTGATGCGCCTGGTGGAGAAGAAAGTTTCGGTCCCCGGCCTGATCTCCGTGGGAGGTAAATAATGGAATTCGACTTCTCGGGCATCATCCCGGCCATTCCCGGCCTGTGGAACGGCATGCTGATGACCCTCAAGCTGATGGTCATGGGTGTGGTCGGCGGGATCATCCTCGGCACCTTGCTGGCCTTGATGCGCTTGTCTCACAACAAGCTGCTGTCGAACCTGGCGGGCGCCTACGTCAACTACTTCCGCTCGATCCCGCTGCTGCTGGTGATCACCTGGTTCTACCTGGCGGTGCCTTTCGTGCTGCGCTGGATCACCGGCGAAGACACCCCGATCGGCGCATTCACCTCGTGCATCGTGGCCTTCATGATGTTCGAAGCGGCGTACTTCTGCGAAATCGTCCGTGCCGGCGTGCAGTCGATCCCCAAGGGCCAGATGGGCGCCGCCCAGGCACTGGGCATGAGCTATGGCCAGACCATGCGCCTGATCATCCTGCCCCAGGCGTTTCGCAAGATGACCCCGCTGCTGCTGCAGCAGAGCATCATCCTGTTCCAGGACACCTCCCTGGTGTACACCGTGGGCCTGGTGGATTTCCTCAACGCCTCGCGGTCCAGCGGCGACATCATCGGCCGCTCCAATGAATTCCTGATCATCGCTGGTCTGGTCTATTTCACAATCAGCTTTGCCGCCTCGCTGCTGGTCAAGCGTCTGCAAAAAAGGTTCGCCGTATGATCTCTATCAAGAACATCAACAAGTGGTATGGGGACTTCCAGGTGCTGACCGATTGCAGCACCGAGGTCAAGAAAGGTGAAGTGGTGGTGGTCTGCGGGCCGTCCGGCTCCGGCAAGTCGACCCTGATCAAGTGCGTCAACGCCCTGGAACCCTTCCAGAAAGGCGACATCGTGGTGGACGGCACTTCCATCGCCGACCCCAAGACCAACCTGCCGAAACTGCGTTCCCGCGTGGGCATGGTGTTCCAGCATTTCGAGCTGTTCCCGCACCTGACCATCACCGAGAACCTGACCATCGCGCAGATCAAGGTGCTGGGCCGCAGCAAGGAAGAGGCCACCAAGAAAGGCCTGCAACTGCTGGACCGCGTCGGCCTCGCCGCCCACGCCCACAAGCACCCGGGGCAACTCTCCGGTGGTCAGCAACAACGTGTGGCCATCGCCCGCGCCCTGGCCATGGACCCGATCGTCATGCTGTTCGACGAACCGACCTCGGCCCTGGACCCGGAAATGGTCAACGAAGTGCTGGACGTCATGGTGCAACTGGCCCATGAAGGCATGACCATGATGTGCGTGACCCACGAAATGGGCTTTGCCCGCAAAGTGGCGAACCGGGTGATCTTCATGGACAAGGGCCAGATCATCGAGGACTGCCAGAAAGAAGAGTTCTTCGGCGATATCAGCGCCCGCTCCGAACGTGCGCAGCACTTCCTCGAGAAGATCCTGCAGCACTAAAACCCGCGTTCCTGTAGGCGCCGGCTTGCCTGCGACGGGACGGTATCTGACTCCCCTATCGTCAGTGCCGCCCTTGTCGCCGGCAAGCCGGCTCCTACAGACACTGCGCAGTGGTTGACCCAAGGCATCTGTGATGAAATGCGACCCCACTCTCTATCGCGCCGCGCCGCCATCACTCGCCGTGAAACCCCGCCTGATCAGACATCTGTTCCTGCCGCCCCTGGTCATCCTGCTGATGATCGGCCTGGGCTACGTCGGGTTCTGGATCAGCGAGCACAATGGCATCCGCACCCTCGGCGAAAATGGCCAGCGCCAGCTGGAGCTGCATGCCCGCGCCGTAGAAAGTGAGATCAGCAAGTACACCTATCTGCCGAGCCTGCTGGAACTGGAATCCAGTGTTTCCCAGCTGCTGGGCGATCCTTCGCCGGAACACCGGCAAACCGTCAATCAATACCTCGAAGGCCTGAACCGCCGCAGCCGCAGCCGGGCCATCTATGTCATGGACACCACGGGCCGGGTGGTAGCCACCAGCAACTGGCGTGACGTCGACAGCTACCTGGGCGAAGACCTGTCGTTCCGGGCCTACTACCAGAACGCCGTGCGCGGCCAGCCCGGGCGCTTCTACGGCATCGGCAGCACCAACGGCGAACCTGGCTACTACCTGGCCCATGGCCTGGAAGAACAAGGCAAGATCATCGGCGTGGCGGTGGTCAAGGTACGCCTGGAGGCCCTGGAGGAACGCTGGCAGCGGGCCCGCCTGGAAGCCTTCGTCAGCGACGAGAACGGCATCATCATCTTGTCCAGCGACCCGGCGCGCCGCCTCAAGTCGGTCCGCCCGCTCAGCGACGACACCAAGGAACGCCTGGCCCGCAGCCTGCAATATTACTGGTTCCCCCTCAACGAACTGGAACCCCTGGCCCGGGAACGCCTGGCCGAAGGCGTGGAAAAGCTGACCTTTCCGGCCAACACCGAGCTGGTGTCCGACGAGAAAGCCATCAGCTACCTGTCCCAGACCCGGCCCCTGAGCGATACCCCCTGGAACTTCACCCTGCTCACCCCGTTGCAGGACCTGCGCCGCGAAGCCATCAACCAGGGCATCCTGGTGGCGGTGGCCTTTGCCCTGGTGGCCTTTCTGCTGATCGCCTGGAACGAACGGCGCAAGGTCATCGCCACTCGCCTGGCCGCCCGTGAAGCCCTGCAGGAAGCCAACAGCCAGCTGGAACGGCGGATCACCGAACGCACCGCCGACCTGCGGGCCAGCAACGAACGGCTCAAGGGCCAGATCCGCGAACGCCGCCAGGCCGAGGAAACCCTGCGCCGGGCCCAGGACGAACTGGTCCAGGCCGGCAAGCTGGCGGCCATCGGCCAGATGTCCACCAGCATCGCCCACGAGCTGAACCAGCCCCTGGCGGCCTTGCGTACCTTGTCCGGCAACACCGTGCGCTTCCTCGAACGCGGCGCCCTGGACACCGCCAGCGCCAACCTCAAGACCATCAATGAACTGATCGACCGCATGGGCCGCATCACCGCCAGCCTGCGCTCCTTCGCCCGCCGTGGCGACGACCAGGGCCAGGCCAGCCTGGACAAGGCCGTTGACGCAGCCCTGCAAGTGCTCAATGCACGCCTCGAACCCCTGCCCCTGCAACTGCACCGCGACTTCACCGAGCAGACCCTGCAGATCGACCAGACCCGCCTGGAGCAGATCCTGGTCAACCTGATCGGCAATGCCCTGGACGCCATGCAGGCGCAACCGGCGCCGCAATTGTGGCTGGAGGGCGAGTTCAGCGACGGCAAGTACCGCCTACGGGTCCGCGACAACGGCCACGGCATCGATGCCGAAGCGCGCAAGCACCTGTTCGAACCCTTCTTCACCACCAAACCCGGCGAGCAGGGCCTGGGCCTCGGCCTGACCCTGTCCGCCAGCCTCGCCGCCGCCACCGGCGGCAGCCTGGGGGTGGAACACCCGGCAAGCGGCGGCACCGCCTTTGTCCTCAGCTTGCCCCTGGCAAGCCCCACTCAAGCCGAGCCGATATGAACAACGAGCTGACCGTGCTGATCGTCGAAGACGACCCCCATGTCCTGCTGGGTTGCCAACAGGCCCTGGCCCTGGAAGACATTCCCTGCATCGGTGTGGGCAGCGCCGAAGAAGCCCTGGCCCAGGTCGGTGAAAACTTTCCCGGCATCGTGGTCAGCGATATTCGCCTGCCGGGCATCGATGGCCTGGAACTGCTGAACCGCCTCAAGGCCCGGGACCGCAGCCTGCCGGTGGTGCTGATCACTGGCCACGGCGATATTTCCATGGCCGTGGGCGCCATGCAGAAAGGCGCCTACGACTTCATGGAAAAACCCTTCTCCCCCGAGCGCCTGGTGGATGTGGCCCGCCGCGCCCTGGAGCAACGGGGCCTGGCCCGGGAAGTGACCTCCCTGCGCCGCCAGCTGGCCGAACGCAGTTCCCTGGAAGGGCGAATCATCGGCCGCTCGCCGGCCATGCAGAACCTGCGGGAGCTGATCGCCAACGTTGCCGATACCTCGGCCAACGTGCTGATCGAAGGCGAGACCGGCACCGGCAAGGAACTGGTCGCCCGTTGCCTGCATGACTTCAGCCGGCGCCACCAGCAGCAGTTCGTCGCCCTGAACTGCGGCGGCCTGCCCGAGAACCTCTTCGAAAGCGAGATCTTCGGCCACGAGGCCAACGCCTTCACCGGCGCCGGAAAACGGCGCATCGGCAAGATCGAGCACGCCCACCAGGGCACGCTATTCCTCGACGAAGTGGAAAGCATGCCGATCAACCTGCAGATCAAGCTCTTGCGCGTGTTGCAGGAACGCACCCTGGAGCGCCTCGGTTCCAACCAGAGCGTGGCCGTGGATTGCCGGGTGATCGCCGCCACCAAGTCGGACCTGGACGAAATGAGCCGGGCCAAGGAGTTTCGCAGCGACCTGTACTACCGCCTCAACGTGGTGACCCTGGAACTGCCGCCCCTGCGCGAACGCCGCGAAGACATCCTGCAGTTGTTCGAGCATTTCCTGCAGCAGTCGTCCCTGCGCTTTGACCGCGCGGTGCCGGAGCTGGACAACCATACCCTGTCGACCCTCATGAGCCACGACTGGCCGGGCAACGTGCGCGAGTTGCGCAACGTCGCCGAACGCTTTGCCCTCGGCCTGCCGGCCTTCAAGAAGCCCGGCAGCAGTGTCGCCCAGGGGCTGGGCTTTGCCGAGGCGGTGGAAGCCTTCGAGCGCAACCTGCTCAACGATGCCTTGCAGCGCAGCGGCGGCAACCTGACCCAGGCCAGCCAGGAGCTGGGCATGGCCAAGACCACCCTGTTCGACAAGGTCAAGAAGTACGGCCTGAGCCACTAACCCAAGGCGCGAGTAACCATGGATCTATTGTTGAAGGCCGCCCTGGGCGCGGCGGTGGTGGTGATTCTGGCGGCCCTGGCCAAGACCCGGAACTACTACATCGCCGGCCTGGTGCCGCTGTTCCCGACCTTTGCGCTGATCGCCCACTACATCGTCGGCAAGGGCCGCTCCCTCGATGACCTGAAGACCACCATCCTGTTCGGCATGTGGTCGATCATTCCCTACTTCGTCTACCTGGCGACCCTGTATGTGATGGTCGATCGCCTGCGCCTGGAAGCTTCCCTGGCGGTAGCCGCCGTGGCCTGGCTGATCGCCGCGACGATCCTGGTCAGCGTCTGGGTGCGCCTGCACGCCTGAGCTCCCGCCCTTCCTGTAGGAGCGAGCTCGCTCGCGAAGCCGACGCCGCGGTCTGTCGCCGGCCACCCTGGCCCGACCCTTGCATTTACCCGGCAAAGCCCGCCCAGCCTGCGTTTCAGCCTGATCACGCAGTTTTCTGGAGGGCGCTGCCATGGGTAAAGAACACTTTGAATATCTTAGATCTCGACCACAGCCTGACCGCCCAGGAGCCGATCATCCGACGCCTGAACAGCGGCCAGGCGCGGCGTCTCGACCTGCTGGACCTGGGGCCCAAGCTGCGCCTGTGGTCCACCGAGCGTACCTACCGTCACTTCACCGAACGCCTGCGCCAGCGGCCCCGCCACAGCGGCCCGCAGCCGGAAATCTTCTTTGTCGGCTCCGGTGACTATCACCACCTGACCCCGGCCTTTCTCGGCGACCTGCAAGAGCCGGTCAGCCTGATCCACTTCGACAACCACCCGGACTGGGTGCGCCTGGCTCCGCGCCGGCATTGCGGCTCCTGGGTCAACCGGGCGCTGAAACTGCCGCACATCCAGCGCATCGTCACCCTTGGCCCCTGCAGCGAAGACCTGCACAACCCACAACTGCGCGGCGGCAATGTCGCCGCCCTCAAGCACGGCAAGCTGCAGCTGTTCCCCTGGCAGCACGCGCCGTCCAAGGTCTGGGGGCGGGTCGGCGACGGCGCCGGGCACCAGCAGCAGGAAAACCACCTGCATTGGCGCAACCTGGCGGAACTGGACTGGCAGGCCTTTCTCGAACAGATGATCGACAGCCTGCCCACCGAGGCGATCTGGATCACCATCGACAAGGATGTGCTGGCCAGCGAAGACGCCGCCACCAACTGGGACCAGGGCGGCATGCGCCTGACCCACCTGCTGCTGGCCCTGCGCACCCTGGCCGCGCGCAAGCGGATCCTGGGCATCGACGTCTGCGGCGAGTTCGCCCAGCCGGCCTTCAGCAACGCCTTCAAACGCTGGGAAGCCAAGTCCGACCAGCCTCCGGCCGAGCGCTGGAGCCAGGACGACCTGCTGCGCAACTCAGTGACCAATGAAGCCCTGATCTCGCTGTTCGAGGAGCTGTTCCCGTGACCCTGACCGTTGTTCTGCTGGTGGCCTTTTCCATTGTCCTGGACGTGGTCGGCCAACTCTGTTTCAAGCTCGGCCTGGACCGCCTACCAGAGCTGGAAGGCGGTTTTCGCCTGAACGCTTTCTGGGGCCAGGTGTTCAACGCGCCCTTGCTGTGGTGCGGCATCGGCGCCTACGCCATCGAGTTCTTCGTCTGGCTCGAAGCCCTGTCCCGGGCGCCCCTGAGCCTGCTTTTCCCCGCGGCGGCCCTGGCCTATTGCGGCGTGGTACTGGCGGGCAAGGTGGTGCTGGGCGAGACCGTCAGCCGCCGTCGCTGGCTCGGCACCCTGGTGATCACCGCCGGGGTGATGCTGGTGTGCGTGGCCAGTACCTGAGCCTTGTTCAACGAATAGAAGGAAGCGTTTGATGAGTTCCAATACCTCCCACGGCTGGCTGCACGAGCGCCTGGGCACCATCGTGCTCTGGGCCTTGCTGATCGGTTTCGAAAGCGCCGGGCAGATCGCCACCAAGGTTGGCGGCGACCAGCTGGGCCAGATGGATTTCAACCTGCAGTGGCTGGCGGCGGTCGCGGTCAACCCCGGGGTGCTGATGGCGATTGCCTGCTATATCGGCGCGTTTTTCGTGTGGATGCTGATCCTGCGGCGCAGCAGCCTGTCCCTGGCCTTCCCCTTGAGCTCCCTGGTATTCGTGGTGGTGCTGCTGGGCTCGTGGCTGGGCCTGGGCGAGCAGATCAGCCTGCTGCACTGGGTCGGCGTCTTTGTGATCATCGGCGGGATTGCCCTCTTGGCGGAGGGTGAAGAGGCCTGAGGGCCTCTTTGCTACAGCGAAGGGATGTTGTGTAGGAGCCGGCTTGCCGGCGAAGGCGATGTTGCCGGCCCCTTCGCTGGCAAGCCAGCTCCTACAGCCACGGGGTTTAGGCCTTGCGGTGGGACACCAGGAAACCCAGGCCGTGGGACACCGGAATCACTTTCACCCCGGCAGCCCGTTGCTGCTCGCGGATCTCGCGGTGGAAAGCCTTGACCTTGGTCCAGTGCATCTTCGGCCGGTAGTGATGCTCGGCGTGGTAGCCGTTGTTCATCCAGATCAGGTTGTACAGCGGGCTGTAGGAGCTCACGCCCCAGGCGATCGGCAGGTCCGGGTTGCCCCCCAGATGCTCGTAGTAGCCATTGAGCGACGACAGTGACTGCCCCAGGTACCAGAACGGCAGCAGCACCAGCACCGCGTGCCAGTCATACAGCGCCAGAGCCAGGTAGAAGGCCACTGTGACGCCGATTTCCACCTTTACCCAACGGGCATCATCAGGCCGCTTGCGCTGCATTTCCTGGTAGATCTCCTTGGGGTCGTCGCGAAAAAAGCTCAGGAAGGTGTAGGCCCAGGGGTTGTCCGGCTGGCCATCCTTGCCATGCAGGTAGATAGAGAGCGGGTCGACGGTCTTGCCATTGGCGTCCGGCAGGTCGGAGTTGCCCCGGTGGTGGCGGTTGTGGATGTCGCGGTACAGGGTCTGGGAAAAACCTATGGTCACCGACAGCAGCAGGTCGAAGCCGCGGTTCATCCACCCGGGGGTGAAATAGGCGTTGTGGATCTGGTTATGGGAAATGCTGTTGATGCTCCACGACAGGCTGACCGCGTAGAGCAGCGCCGCCGGCAGGATGACCCACCAGGACAGGGCGTGGAAATCCAGCACCAACCACAGCACAAAGGCGAAATGCGCCAGGGCCATGGCAATCGGGATCAGGTCCCAGAGGGAATAGGCGAGTAGACGATAGGCAGGTCGAGCCATGAAGAACTTCCTGAGAAATTGAATTCATGGCGACCATTGCAAAGGCCAGACCAGTTTTTGCTATAGCCGCCCCAGGCCGTGCTCAGGCCTGGGCGGCGTCCCTCAGAACTTGTAGCTGATGGCGGTCTGCACCTGCCCCTGGTTGACCTCGCCCTTGTCGCGGACGATGGTGCTGTCGGCGGCGGAATTGACCAGGCGCGTCCAACTGGCACTGGCCACCAGCGCCCAGTTGTCCCCCAGGGGGAAGTGGAAATTCTGGCTCAGGGTGAAGTTCTGCATGCCACCGCTGGCGTTGTACTGGCCAATGCCGGAAGCGAGGGACTCCTTGGCGTCGACGCCGAAGAAGGTCTGGCTCTGGCGGCCATCGGCGAAGTGCAGGGTCAGGTTGTTGCTGCCAATGATGCCCAGGCCCAGCGGGTAGCCGATTTCACCCCCAACCTTGCCCAGCACCCCGCCCTGGCCCCCGGCACCGCCCACCGCCTGGCCCACGGCGGCGAACAGCCGCCAGAAGTCCTCGGGGGCGTACTCGATGAAGGCGCCGATATCGGCCATGTCGCGAACATCCCGCAGGCCGCGCAGCGCGCCGTCGGAATTACGCCCCTGCAGGTAATTGATGTAGGGGCCGATGCTCAAGCCATTGCTCTTGAAGGCATCCCAGGTCAGGCCATCGTCACCGCTCAGGCTGACATCTCCCCAATCCAGGTCCATGTACGGCAGCGGCACGGTGTCGTAGCTGCTGCCTGTGGGGTCATGGGGTTGATAGCCCAGGCCCAGGCCCAGTTCACCGGTGATGCCGGAGTCGGCCATGGCGCCACTGGCGAGGGTCAGGGAGAGCAGGCCGGCCAGTAAGGCGGGGGAAGAAAGCCTGGGCATGAATGAGTTTCCTTGTCTGAACATGCGCGCATCAATCATCAGAGCGGCCCTTGGGCGCAAGCACTGATGTTCTTTGTAGGGACCTACAAAAATTGTAGCCAGAACTCTACAAATCACCCTCTTTCCTCGCCACGGCCCCAGCCCCGCTGGGTTTTGGCCACTTGGCACAGTCCCTGCTCTACCCCTGCCACAAGCGCAAAGAGCGCTCTTATTCAACAGGTAACAGCAGATGATGCACTGGCATATCGTATGTGACTTCGACGGGACCATCTCCCGCGCCGACGTGATCGATAACGTTCTCCAACGCTTCGCCGACCCCAGCTGGGAAGGCATAGAACAGGAATGGCTGGACGGTCACATCGGCTCCCGAGAATGCCTCAGCCGCCAACTGGCCCTGGTCAAGGCTTCGCCCGCCGAACTGCTGGGCTACTTCGACAGTGTCGAAATCGACCCCGACTTCCCCGACTTCGTCGATCACGTGATCGGCCTGGGCGCTTCCATCGAAGTGGTCAGCGACGGCATCGAGCAGGGCATCGCCCGCATCCTGGCACGCAACTACGTGACCCTGCTGCCGATCCTCGCCAACCGCCTGCGCCAGGTCGACCACAACAGCTGGCGCATCGACTTCCCCTACGCCAGCGACGCCTGCCGCGCCGCTTCCGGCAACTGCAAGTGCAAATCCACCCCGCGGGGCAAGCGCGTGCTGGTGATTGGCGACGGCCAGTCGGACATGTGCGTGGCTTCCACCGCCGACTTCGTGTTCGCCAAGGATCGCCTGGCCGACTACTGCGAACGCAACAAGATTCCCCATGCGCGGTTCGACTCCTTCGCCGAACTTCCAGCGCTGCTGGCCAAGCTGCCGAACAACGCCGCCAACGCGACCAATTTCTCTCTTGAAACCCAGGAACTCTTCCACCATGTCTGATATCCGCATCGCTACCGCAGAAGACCAGATCCTTCTGGAAAAAGAAGCCAAGTACTGCTCCTACGGCGATACCGTTCACTACATCGAACCACCGCGCATCTTCAGCCGCTGCGAAGGCTCCTACGTCTGGGACACCAGCGACCAGGCCTACCTCGACCTGCAGATGTGGTACTCGGCGGTGAACTTCGGCTACGCCAACCCACGCCTGAACAACGCCCTCAAGCAACAGATCGACACCCTGCCGCAGATCGCCAGCCAATACCTGCACAAAGGCAAGATCGAGCTGTCGGAAATGATCGCGGTCGACGCCAAGAAGAAGTTCGGCCTCGACGGCCGCGTGCACTTCAACGTCGGCGGTTCGCAGTCGGTGGAGGACTCACTGAAAGTGGTGCGTAACGCCACCAACGGCAAGAGCCTGATGTTCGCCTTCGAAGGCGGCTACCACGGCCGTACCCTGGGCGCTTCGTCGATCACCTCCAGCTACCGCTACCGCCGCCGCTACGGCCACTTCGGCGAACGTGCGCAGTTCATTCCATTCCCGTACCACTTCCGCGGCCCCAAAGGCATGACCAAGGAAGAGTACGGCAGCCACTGCGTGCAGCAGTTCGCCCGCCTGTTCGAAACCGAATACAACGGCGTCTGGGACCCGAAGGTCGGCCAGAGCGAATATGCCGCCTTCTATGTCGAGCCGATCCAGGGCACCGGCGGCTACGTGATCCCGCCGATGAACTTCTACAGCGAGCTCAAGCACGTGCTCGACCAGCACGGCATCCTGATGGTGGTCGACGAGATCCAGATGGGCTTCTACCGCACCGGCAAGCTGTGGTCGATCGAGCACTTCGACGTCAAGCCGGACGTGATCGTGTTCGGCAAGGCGCTGACCAACGGCCTCAACCCGCTGGGCGGCATCTGGGCCCGTGAAGAGCTGATCAACCCGGGCGTGTTCCCGCCAGGTTCGACCCACTCCACCTTCGCCTCCAACCCGCTGGGTACCGCCGTGGGCCTGGAAATGTTCAAGATGACCAGCGAGATCGACTACGGCGCGATGGTCATGGAGAAGGGCAAGTACTTCCTGGCCGGCCTGCAGGACCTGCAGAAGCGCTACCCGATCATCGGCGACGTCGACGGCCTGGGCCTGGCCCTGCGCTGCGAGATCTGCACCACCGACGGCTTCACCCCGGACAAGGCGACCCTGGACTACATGGTCGAGGAAGGCATGAAGGGCGACATCGAAATCAACGGCCAGCGCCTGGGCCTGATCCTCGATGTGGGCGGCTACTACAAGAACGTCATCACCCTGGCCCCGTCGCTGGAAATCAGCTACGCGGAAATCGATCTGGGCATCGCACTGCTGGATCGCCTGCTGGATCGGGCCATGAAGCGATGAGCAAGGCTGAGATCGATCTGGGCGAAGGCAGCGCCGGCTTCGTTCTCGGCACGGGTCCGGTCGGGGTCTTGTTGATCCACGGCCTGACCGGCACCCCGACGGAACTCCGTCGGGTGGCCCAGGGCCTGGCCAAGGACGGTACGTGCACGGTGTACGTACCGACCCTGCCCGGGCACTGCGGGGACAACAGCGACCTGCAGGCCACCGGCTGGCAGGACTGGTACGAGGGCGTGCGCAAGACCTTCGCCGATGTAGAGCAGCGCCACGAGCAGGTGTTCGTCGGCGGCCTGTCCATGGGTGCGGTGATGTCCATGTACCTGGCCTCCGAGCATCCGGGACGGATCAGCGGCCTGCTGATGTACTCCACCACCCTGAAGTACGACGGCTGGAGCATCAACAAGCTGGCCTTCCTCACTCCGTTGCTGATGAAGATCCCCTTTGGCGTGCACATCTGCCGCTTCGAGGAAAAGCCACCCTATGGCATCAAGAACGAACGCCTGCGGGCCATCGTCGAGAAGCAGATGAAAGCCGGTGAAAGCAGTAATGCCGGGCTCCTGACCATGGAGGGCGTGACGGTGCGCGAATTGCACCGGATGAACGCCGTGGTCAAGAAACGCATGCCGTCGATCCTGACCCCGGCCCTGGTGCTGCACTCCAGCGAAGACGACATCACCAGTACCTGGAACGCCGACTACGTGGAACGCAAGCTCGGCGGCCCGGTGACCAAGATCCTCCTCGACAACTGCTATCACATGATCACCGTGGACCTGCAGTACCAGCGGGTAATCGAACTGAGCGCAGATTTCATCCAGCAGCGAGTGGTGGCACCTGCGGTGCGTGAAGACTACCGACAGCTGGCGTGACTTAAGGAAGAGACGTGATAACCGCCCAAGCCTTTTCAACCATCCAGGCCATCGATCGCAGCGCCTGGAATGACTGCTTCCCAGGGGCCCTGGAGGATTGGGACTATTACCTGGCCGTGGAAAAAGCCGCGATCGCCGATTTTCGCTGGCGCTACCTGGCGCTCTACGAGGGTTCGACCCTGGTGGCAGTGGCGCCGGCCTTCACCACCCAGTACCGGCTCGATACCACGGTCTCCGGGCTGGCCAAGCGCTTCACCGAACGCCTGGCACGCCAGTGGCCCGGGGCCCTGGAGCTGCGCCTGTACGCCATAGGCTCGCCTGTGGCCGAACAGTGCAATGCCGGCACCGCCAGCCATGTGCCTGCGCAACGCCGCCAGGAGCTGCTGGAACAGCTGCTGCAACTGGCGCGACGCGATGCCGACAGCTTCGGCATCGGCCTGATGGCGGTCAAGGATGCGCCAAGCAACGACCGGCAATGGGCTGCCAGTTGCCTGGCCGCGGGCCTGCAAGCCATGCCGAGCCTGCCCACGGCGCTGCTGCCGGTGCCCTTTGCCTCGATCGACGCCTACCTGGGCACCCTGGGCAAATCCACCCGCAAGGACCTGCGCCGCAAACTCCGGACACCGGCGCCACGCATAGAATGGCGACGCCAGATCGACGACGTGCTGCCGGACATCATGCGCCTCTACGAGGCCACCCTGAATCGTAGCGACCTGCAGTTCGAACGCCTGCCGGCAGGCTACTTCACCGGCATCCTCGAGCAGTTGGGGGAACGCGCGGCCTGTGTCCTGTACTGGGTCGACGAGCAACTGGTGGCCTTCAACCTGGTGCTCATCGACCAGCATCGGCTGATCGACAAGTTCTTTGCCCACGACCTCAGTGTCACCCGTGAGCACAATCTGTATTTCCGCAGTTGGCTGGCCAACGTCGACTACTGTATTCAGCAACGCATTCCCCTGTACGAGTGCGGCCAGGCCGGTTATGCCAGCAAGTTGCGCCTGGGTTGCCAGTTCACCGGTAACATGTTGTTTTTCCGGCATCGCAATCCCTTGCTCAATGCCCTGCTCAAACTGATAAAACGCTTTGTCCGCCCGGATCGCTCCGACCCCGCCATGGCTGCTGCAATAAGCGAAAGTACATGACCAGAAAAGATCGTCGCCCTCCTCGCCCCTTCGCCATTTCCCGCTGGAGCCTGCAACGCAAGCTGGTGCTGGCGTTCTGGCTGGTCAGTGTGATTCCCACCATGATCGCCGCGGAACTGGCGGCCACTACCCTGTCGGAAATCTTCGACAGCAACGTGCGGATCTGGCTGCAGGAGTCCACCAAGATCGTCGAGGACGAGATCACCGAAATCCTCCATGACAACGCGCGGATCGCCCAGCTGTTCCTGCGCTATACGCGCCCGCCAACGGACCGTAATGCGGCCAAGCATGACAAGCTCACCGCCGACATCGCCGATTCCATGGGCATCGACGTGGTGGCGCTGATCCGCAAGAACGATCACAAGGTGGTGTTCACCACTGCCGCCGATGACGTGGTGGGGCAGATCAGTACCGCCTCCAATGCCGTGCTGCAGACCATCCAGGTCGGCGGCGTGGCCACCGGGGCGGTGGTCTCGACGTTCCAGACCCAGCTCGACGGGGTCGACTACCAGTTGCTGATCGCCACCTACCTGGACGCCAGCTTCCTCACCAGCGTGGCCGACGTGCATTCCCTGGACCTGCGCCTGTACCTGGCCAAGGCCGATGACTTCTCGGAAATCTTCGCCACCCAGCGCTTCGAGGACCACCCGCCCCAGGTGCCGCACAAGATCGAAGACATCCTGCGCGCCACCCGCCAGCCCACCGAGCAGTTCACCAGCCGCTACAGCGGCCTGTACCGGCCGATCTTCAACGACAGCGGCGACCTGGTGGGGGTGATCTTCAGCGGCCTGCTGCGCCATAGCAGCCTGGTGGGCCTGGTCAACCAGAGCAACCTGTTCATCCTGATCTTCCTGCTCAGCTCGGCAGCCTCGCTGTGCGTCGGCTGGCTGGTTTCCCAGCGCCTGACCCGACCGCTGCGGGGCCTGTCCAAGGGCGTGCAGGCGGTGATCGCCGGCGACTACCGCCAACGGGTGCCGGTGATCGGCGGCGACGAACTGGCGGAGCTGAGCAGCACCTTCAACCACATGACCGAGCGCCTGGGGGAACTGCAGCATCTGGAAGCCCAGTTGCGCCGCCGCGACCGCCTGCATGCCCTGGGCGAAGTGGCCATGGGCCTGGCCCACGAGATCCGCAACCCGCTGGGCATCATCAAGACCGCCACGCAGTTGCTGCACCGCCGGGCCAACCTGCCGGAAAACGACAAGCGCCACCTGGAATACGTGATCAGCGAGGTCAGCCGGATCAACGACCTGATCACCGAATTCCTCGATTTCGCCAAGCCCAGCGCGCCGATACGCGCCACCCAGCTGGCCCGCCCGCTGGTGGAGGAACTGCTGGGCTTCTGCACCCCGGAACTGGCCACCCACAACATCGACGCGCGGATCGACGACCAGGCTCCCGGCGCGACCCTCCACGCCGATGCCCGGCAACTCAAGCAGGCCTGCCTCAACCTGATTCTCAACGCCATCGACGCCATGCCCGACGGCGGCCGCCTGACCCTGGGCATTTCCCAGCGCGACGACGAAACCATCATCAGCGTCAGCGACACCGGCCAGGGCATCGAGCCGGACATGCTGGAACGCATCTTCACCCCATTCGTCACCACCAAGGCCTCGGGCACCGGCCTGGGATTGGCTAAAGTCTTCTCGATCATGGAAAGCCATGACGGCCATATCGAGTGCACCAGCGAAAAAGATGCTGGCGCCACCTTCAGCCTGTACATTCCGGCCAACGGCGAAGAAGACGACGAGGACAGTGATGACGCATAACCTGCTGGTGGTCGATGACGAGCCGAAACTCTGCGACCTGCTGTCCTCGGCCCTGAGCCAGAACGGCATCCAGGTATTCACCGCAGGCAACGGCCTGCACGCGCTCAAGGTGCTGGAGCAGGAAGACATCGACCTGGTGATCAGCGACTGGCGCATGCCCGGCATGGACGGGCCGCAGTTGCTGGGGGAAATCAAGCAGCGCTACCCGCAGTTGCCGGTGATCGTGATGACCGCCTACAGCACGGTGAAGAATGCCGTGCAGTCCATGCGCAACGGCGCCTACGACTACATCGCCAAACCCTTCGACATCGACGAACTGGACATCACCGTCAGCAAGGCCCTGCAGTTTCGCGACATCCTCAAAGACAACCAGCGCATGCGCGCCGAGCTCGCAGAGCATCAGCAGATCGACAGCCTGGTGGGCGACAGCCCGGCCTTCCGTCGGGTGCTGCAAGCCGTGGATTCGGTGCGCGAAAGCAACGCCACCATCCTCCTGACCGGGGAAAGCGGCACCGGCAAGGAAATGGTCGCCCGGGCCATCCACAAGCACGGCAACCGGGCCGACAAGCCCTTTGTCGCGGTCAATTGCGCGGCCATTCCCGAGGGCCTGCTGGAAAGCGAGATGTTCGGCCACCGCAAGGGCGCCTTCACTGGCGCCGTGGCGGACCGGGTCGGACGTTTCCAGCAAGCCGACAAGGGCACCCTGTTCCTCGACGAAGTCGGCGACATGCCCCTGGCCCTGCAGGCCAAGATCCTGCGTGCCCTGCAGGAGCGGGTGATCGAGCCGGTGGGCGATCCGCGGGAGCGCAAGGTGGATGTGCGGGTGATCGCCGCCACCAACAAGAACCTGCTGGAAGCGGTGGCCAACAAGGAATTTCGCGAAGACCTGTACTACCGCCTGAATGTATTCCCGATCCCCTTGCCGGCACTGCGCGAACGGGTCGAGGACATCGCCCTGCTGGCCCGGCACTTTGCCCACAGCCTGGGTGCCACCGCCGGCAAGCGCATCAGCGGCTTCAGCCCCGAAGCCCTGCAGGCCATGGCCAGCTACGCCTGGCCGGGGAATATCCGCGAACTGCAGAACTGCGTGGAGCGGGCCACCATCGTCGCCAGCGGCCAGGTCATCGAAGAAAAGGACCTGCCGGGGTATCTGTTCGGCCCCCAGGCGCAGGGCACAGAGAGCAGCGCAGCCATCAGTGTCGGCCCGCAAGTGCCCAGTGACCTGGAAGCAGCCCTGGCGGAAGTGGAAAAAGCCTACATTCTCGCCGCCCTGCAGCAGAGCAACGGTGTCCAGGCGGCAGCGGCGCAGTTGATCGGCATTTCCGAGCGCAGCTTCTGGTACCGGCTGAAGAAACTCGGCATCCAGGTGGACAAGATCGTTCGCTGAAACCGCGGCGTTTGATTCGCCGGCAAGCCGGCTCCTGCACTCAACCGCAAGAGCCGGCTTGCCGCGCTGCCCTAGAGGATGTTGTTGCTATCGAGCGGCTCGATCTGCGCCCAGTGGGAAGTGTCTTCCCGGTGGGTTTGCAGGTACGGCAGCACCGCCGCCAGCAGCGGCGCCTTGAAGGCTTCCTGGAACCGGTGGGCCAACCCCGGAATCAACTTCAACTGGCTGCCCTGGATCTGCGCCGCCAGGTGCACGCCGTGCATCACCGGCAATAACGGGTCGGCGGTGCCATGCACCACCAGGGTCGGCACCCGCAGTTGCTTGAGCAATGCCACCCGGCTCGGCTCGGCAAGAATCGCCATGATCTGGCGTTTGACCCCTTCCGGGTTGAACGCCCGGTCATAGGCCACCGCCGCCTGTTGCAACAGCACCTGGCGGTCATCGCTGACCTTCGGGCTGCCCAGGGCCGCCAGCAGGTCGGCCTGCTGCTCCAGCGCCGCTTCCCGGCTCGGTGCGTTGCGCCGCGAGAGCAGTTGCACCAGCGCCGCGTTCGGCGCCGGCAAACCTTCGGCCCCGGAACTGGTCATGATCAGCGTCAGGCTCTCGACCCGCCGCGGTTCCATGGCTGCCAGGTGCTGGGCGATCATCCCGCCCATGCTCGCCCCGAGCACGTGGAATTGCTCGATATGCAGGGCGTCCATCAGGCCCAGGGCGTCATCGGCCATGTCGGTCAGGGTGTAGGGCGCCGCCACCGGCAGGCCCAGCTTGTAGCGCAGCACTTCGAAGGTCAGGTTGGCGCTGGCCGGGGCCTGGCGCCAGGTGGACAGGCCGACATCGCGATTGTCGTAGCGGATCACCCGAAACCCTTGCTGACACAGGGCCACCACCACCTCATCCGGCCAGTGGATCAGTTGCCCGCCCAGGCCCATGACCAGCAGCAACGCCGGGTCGGAGGTGCGCCCAATACTCTGGTAGGCCAGGCTCACCTGCGGCAGGTCGACCCGTTGGGTCGGGACATTGACATCGCAGCGCGCGGCCGCAAAACACAGCGGGCCGAGCAGCAGCCCGGCCAAGAGTAGAACAGTCGAAAGAAATCGTACCCGCATGAAAAACACCGAAACGCAGAACCCCAGTGGAGCGCGAGTCTGATGAACCTGGATGATTCGCGCTGCCACAGTTGCGTGACAATTTGATGAAGATTGCCCCAGCGGTACTTTTTCCGCGGCAAGGGTCGGCGCTTGCCCCCGGCACCCGGTGCACAACACACAGGCGCTGTCGCCCGTATCGGCAAAGATGCCCGCGAATCGATGAACGCGGGATGGTCGACAGGCCCGTCAACATGAGACAAACTCAACCTTTTCGCTTTAACCACAAAATTCACTCATGGAGATCCTGGTGCTCGAAATCCGTCACCTGAAGACCCTGCACGCCTTGCGCGAAGCCGACAGCCTGGTGGAAGCCGCTGAACGCCTGCACCTGACCCAGTCCGCCTTGTCCCATCAGTTCAAGGAGCTGGAAGAGCGCCTGGGCATGCCGCTGTTCGTGCGCAAGACCAAGCCGGTGCGTTTCACCAGCGCCGGCCTGCGCCTGCTGCAACTGGCGGATGCGACCCTGCCCCTGCTGCGCGGCGCCGAACGCGACATTTCGCGACTGGCCGGCGGCACTGCCGGGCGCCTGCACATGGCCATCGAATGCCACAGCTGCTTCCAGTGGCTGATGCCGACCATCGATCAGTTCCGCGACGCCTGGCCGGAAGTGGAGCTGGACCTGGCCTCCGGCTTCTCGTTCGCTCCGTTGCCGGCCCTGGCCCGGGGCGACCTGGACCTGGTGGTGACCTCCGACCCCCTGGAGCTGGCGGGTATCACCTACGTGCCGCTGTTCACCTACGAAGCCATGCTCGCGGTCGCCAACCAGCACCCGCTGGCAAGCAAGCCATACGTAGTCCCGGAAGACCTGCTGAGCGAAACCCTGATCACCTACCCGGTAGAACGCGACCGCCTGGACATCTTCACCCGCTTCCTGGAACCGGCGGACATCGAACCGGCCCAGGTACGGACTTCGGAACTGACGGTGATGATGATGCAACTGGTGGCCAGCGGCCGGGGCGTGTGCGGGATGCCCCACTGGGCCCTGCACGAGTACAGCTCACGGGGTTATGTGAAGGCCAAGCGGCTCGGGGAAAAGGGCCTGTTCGCCACCCTGTACGCGGCGATTCGCGCCGACATGCTGGATGCGCCCTACATGCGCGACTTTTTGCTCACGGCCAAGGACACCTCGTTCTCAACCCTGGACGGCGTCAGCGCCGTACGCTGACCCCTAGCAGGCTTGCCCAGGAGCCTGCTGCCAGCGAACCGGGGGTCAACCTTCGACCGGCAATCGGCGCCACATGTGGATCTTGTCGAAATAGTCCTCGCCCACCCGCACGGCCTGGGGTTCCAGGCCGAACTGGACGAAACCGCAGCGCTGGTACAGGGCCAGCGCCGCTTCATTGGCGGCCGTCACGGTCAACTGGATCAGGCGCAGCCCTTCGTATTCAGCCGCTTCGGCCAGCAGCCCCTGGACCAGGCGGTAGCCCAGCCCGCTGTTGCGCTGCGTGCCGGTGACATAGAGGCCGAACAGGGTCGCCTTGTGCCGGGCCTTCTCCCGCAGCTCGAAGGCCAGGCCGACGATCCCCAGCAACCGCCCTTCGGAAAACGCCCCCAGCAACAGGTCGAGCTCGCCGTCCAGGCGTGCGGCCCACCAGGCCAGAGGCAGTTTTTCCCGCTCTTTGACGCTGGAGGTGAACGCCTGGGGATGGCGCTCATAGGCCTCGAGCATCAAGGCCCGGTATTGCTCCACATCGTCAGGTGTCAGGCGCTGGATCTGCATGCTCAGTCGAGGGTCTTGTGTCCGGTAATGAATGAAGCGCATTTTATCTTGCCGCCATGCACTTCATAAATGGCCACGGTTTCCAGGGTGCCGCTGCCGTCGGCGAAGGTGCGGCTGATCAGTTCGTGATCGACCACCACGTTGCCCATGACCGTACGCTGGATCAACCGGGCATGCAGGTTGGGTTCCTGGAAACGCACCACGGCCCGAGCTCGTATTTCCTCATGCCCCCTGGCCAGCAAGGTGGCCGGATGTTCGTATTGCCGGGCATCTACGGCATAAGTCGCCAGCCAGGCCTCCAGATCCTTGCGGTTGTAGGCCTGCAGTTGTGCTTCGACTACCGCTTGCGGGCTTGGAAAATCACTCATGCTGGCGCTCCTCGATCAGTTGACGCGACGCTGTTCGAACATCAGGCGCACGGCCAGCCCCGCCAGCACAAAGCCCATGAAATAACGCTGCACCGAGAGCCAGGTGGGGTTGCTGGCAAACCAGGAGGCGATACCGGCGGCAAACAGGGCAATCAGCAGGTTCACCGAGAAACTCACGCTGATCTGGGTCAGGCCCAGGATGATGCTCTGGGAGAACACCGAACCGTGCTCGGGGTGGATGAACTGCGGAAAGATCGACAGGTAGAACACCGCGATCTTGGGGTTCAGGGCGCTGGTCAGAAAGCCCATGGTCACCAGCTTGCGCGGCGAATCCGCCGGCAGCTGCTGGGCTTCGAAGGGCGAGCGCGCGCCAGGCTTAAGGGCCTGCCAGGCCAGCCACAACAGGTACAGGGCGCCGGCCCACTTGAGCACCTCATAGGCCATGGGCACCGCCATGAACACAGCAGTCAGGCCCAGCGCGGCGGCGAACAGGTGGACAAAGAACCCCGCCACCACCCCCAATAACGACGTCACCCCAGCCTTGCGCCCCTGGCAGATCGAACGGGAAATCAGGTAGATCATGTTCGGCCCCGGGGTCAGCACCATCAGCAGGGAAGCAGCGGCGAAGATCAGGTAGTCGTGGAGTGGAATCATGGCAATCCTTGGCAATGGGAGGGGGTCAGGCGTGGCCCGCTCGGGCCTTGCGATAAAACGGCAAGATCAGATCGCGTGTCAACGGCGCAAGGAACAAATCTCCATCACCAGCCGGGTCGATCCAGCGTACTTCCTCGATCTCTGCCGCCGGGGTCACCGGGCTATGGATATGGACCAGGAACACCTCGGCTTCTACCACATGCCCCGGCTCGTTGGCCGCCGGTGCCGAGAACTGTTGCAGGTAACGGGCCTGCGCCGGGTCGATGCGCAATCCCAGTTCTTCTTCCAGCTCACGGGCCAGGGCGTGCACCGGCTGTTCACCGGCTTCGATCTTGCCACCGGGCTGCATGAAGGCCTGGGTGCCGCGCTTGCGCACCAGCAGGGTCTGGCCGTCGGCACCAATCAGCAGGGCAGCGGCGATACGAATGATGGAGGGTGCAGCAACACACGACAGCGACATGGGAATCCGGGAGCCTTGAGAATGAGAGCGCAAGGATCACATGCGCGGCGGCGGCTCGTCATCCGCCGCCGGCATTTTTCGATGTGACCGCCACCCGGCTTCAGGCCCTTGCCTGCTGTTCCTGGGGCAACTTGACGAACACGCTGTAGCGGGCGCCCTCCATGGTTTCAAAAGCGATCAGCTTGTCCACCAGCGGCAGGTTGAGCACCTTGCCGGCGTTGAGCAACAGCATGCCGTTATCGGCATTCAGGTTGCGCGCCAGGATCATCCCCGCCGCCAGCTCCCGGGTACTCAGAACCTTCACCGAAGGGTCGCCCAGGGTCACGTCGCTGAGGTAGACCGCACACACCTGGATGAAACCTTCCACCAGGTCCGGGTCGTACAAGCGGCCGGCGTACTTGCGGATGAACACCAGGGCCTCGTCGCTGTTCATGTGCCGTTCCAGGATCAGCCCGCACTGCAACTCGATGAAGTCCACCGCCAGCTTGAGCAGCCGCGAGCCCAGGGGAATCGCGTCGCCCTTGAGGTGGTCGGGAAAACCGCTGCCATCCCAGTGTTCCTGGTGATGGCGGATCAGCCGCGCGGCGTCCTGCACCGGTTCCAGGGTCATCAGCAACGATTCGCTCTGCGCCGGATAGGCCCGATAACGCTCTCGCTGATGGTGATGCAGCAAATCCGCCGGGCTGGTCATCATGCTGTCGCTCCAGCTCAGCTTGCCGATGTTGTGCAACGCCGCGGCCATGGCCAGGTCACGCTGGGCGCCAGGGTCGATGCCCTGGACTTTGCAGTAGGCCCGCACCAGCTCGATGATCCGCCGGTTGGTCTGCTTGTCCGCGGGCAAGCGCTGGTTGACCAGCAGGGAAAACAGCTCGGCGCCAGTGGCGTAGCTGTGCTTGAGCTCCTCATAGGCCAGGTCGAGCATGTCGGCGGTCTGCTGCAGCTCCGAGGTGCGTGCCGCCACGCGTTTTTCCAGCAGCGTGTTGAGCGCCTTGAGCTCGGCATTCTGCTGCTGGGCCAGATCCTGCAGGCGCAGGCGCTCGCGCTCGGAGTGCTGATGCTCAAGGGCCTGGCGCAGGACCAGCAGCAATTCCTGGTCATCCCAGGGCTTGCTCAGGTAACGGTAGATCTCCCCTTCGTTGATGGCCTTGGCAATCAATTTCAGGTCCGGGTCGCCGGTCAGCAGGATGCGGGTGGTGCTCGGGTACTGCTGATGGATACGCGCCAGCAGGGTCGGGCCGTCCATCTGCGGCAGATGGGCGGCGCTGATCACCAGGTCCACCTCCCGGCTGGCCAAGAGCTGCAGGGCCTGGGTGGCATCGCGGGCGAAATGCAGCGTGTAGGGAAGCGGGCTGAGCAACTGCTGCAAGCGTTGCAGGATCGCTTCCTGGCTATCGACCAGCAGAATCTCGGGTCGGCGTGTGACAGTGGCAACGTTTAGCTCACCCATGAGACACCTCGGGTCAACGTCGATGCACGTGTCCTTCATTGTTAGAGCTGGCAACGGTAATCCCTGTTGCCTGATTGAAGACTAGAAGAATTTCCAATCGAGATAGTGGCTTTTTAATACCATCGGTCCGCTGCGGCTGCGCCGCCAACCACCTTCAGCGAGTGTTGCGCAGTCGCAACACTCGCCGTGCATCCCGTCACTGGGCGGCTTTGGCGCCGGAACCGAAGGAAGCGAAACGCTTGTTGAAGCCGGCGATGCGGCCTTCGGACTGGGTCTTGCGCTGCTGGCCGGTGTACACCGGGTGCGAGGCGCTGGAAACGTCCAGCGCCACATAGGGGTAAGTCTTGCCGTCGCTGTAGGTGTGGCTGCGATCGGTATCGACGGTGGAGCCGATGAGGAAGTACACGTCGGCAGCGGTATCGTGGAAAAGCACGGTGCGGTAGTCAGGATGGATACCGGGTTTCATGAGGCCTCCTGGGCATCTGGGTGAGCTGAATACGTTATACAATAACATATCCAAACCACCCAAACGAGAACCGATTGCAATAAGGAAACTGCCGACAGTTCTATGCCGCTTCCTGAAAATCCATTTCCGGAGGCTGGCGGGAGAAACCGCGAGTGAGGAAACCCAGGTACACCAGGCCAATAACCAGCCAGCTCGCCCCCAGGTAGATCGCCAGGTGATCGAGGCTGGACATCAGCCACAGATCGGCCGCCAGACCGATGAGGGGGAAGATCAGGAACAGGATCAGCTCCCGCAGGCCACGCTGCCGGGCCCCCACCCAGTAATGAAAGATCACCGACAGGTTGACCAGGCTGAAGGCCAGGAAGGCGCCGAAGTTGATGAAGGACGTCGAGGTGGTGACATCCAGCTTCAATGCCAGCAACGCCACCACGGCGCAGAGCAGGATGCTGTTGACCGGGGTACCGAAACGCCCGTGCAGGCTGCCGAAAAAGCGCTTGGGCAAGACCCCGTCGCGGCCCATGGCGAACAGCAGTCGCGAGCCGCTGGCCTGGGCCGAAAGCCCAGAGGCGAACTGACCGACAATCAGCCCGATCAGGAAGATCGAGACGAACAGGTCGCCGCCGATATTGCGCGCAATCTCGTAGGCCGCCGAATCCACATCGGCGAACTCGAAGGACGGATGGGCAACCTGGACGAAGTAGGACACCGCGACAAAGATCAGCCCGCCCACCAGGGTAATCAGCATGATCGCCCGGGGAATGGTCCGCCGTGGGTCGCGGGTTTCCTCGGTCAGGGTGCTGACCGCGTCAAAGCCCAGGAACGAATAACAGGCGATTGCCGCCCCGCTCATGATCAGCGGCAGGTGCATCTGCCCGTTGAAGAACGGCGCCAGGGTGAACAGCGGCCGCCCGGCCTCGCCACCAAGGTAGTGGATGCACAGGCCGACAAAGGCGATCAGCACCAGGAACTGCACCAGCATCAGCAGGCCGTTGATGCCGTTGGCCAGTTTCAGGCCAACGATATTGATCGCGCTGGTCACCCCGATGAAAGCCAGCACCCAGACCCACTGCGGTACACCGGGAAACGCCGAATGCAGGTAAGCGGCGCCGATCAGCCAGATGGCCATGGGCAGGAACAGGTAATCCAGCAGCACCGCCCAGCCGGCGATGAAACCCAGCTTGGGGCTGATGGCCTTGCGCACATAGCTGTAGGCCGAGCCGGCCACGGGAAACGCCGCGGCCATGCGCCCGTAGCTCATGGCGGTGAAGAACATCGCCACCAGCGCTGCCAGATAGGCTGCCGGCACCATGCCAGCGGTGGATTGGGCGAGGCTGCCAAAGGTGCCAAGGACAATGATCGGCGTCATGTAAGCGATACCGAACAGCACCACCGCGCCCAATGAAAGGGTGCGTTGCAAGCGAGCCATGAGCGAGTACTCCGCAATTATTAGATTTATGGCAGGACTGAAATGAGTGCAGCAGGGGGTCTTTCTTATGGGATTGGCCGTCCGCGGACGGCCCTTTCAGCGGATCGGAATCAGCAGTTCACGCACGCCATCGCCGTGTTCGAGCACTTCGCCCGCAAGCTTCAGGCGCTGGTCTTCGAGGTAGCGGTAGTCCTGGCGCGCCACCTGCAGTTGCTTGAGATCTAGCTCGACCTTGAACTGACCTTCCTCGCGCCCGGCTTCGAACAGCAGGCTGCCCAGGGGGTCCACCAGGGCGCTGCCGCCGGCGAACAGCAGGCCGCCATCGCCTTCTTCCACTCGGTTGACCATTAGCGCGAACGCCTGGTTTTCCTGGGCCCGGGCCATGATCGCGGTACGGTGGGTGGGCCCGTAGGGGTCCATGTTGCCATTGGTCACGATCAGCAGTTCGGCACCCAGTTGCGCCAGGGCCCGGGCGCTTTCCGGGAACTCGATGTCGTAGCAGATCAGCAGGCCGACCCGCACACCGTTCCACAGGCAGGTGGCGTAGCGATCACCGGGGGTGAACACACCGCGGTCGGACGCCCACAGGTGGGTCTTGCGATAACGCAGGGCGATGCCCTCGGGGGTAATCAGCAAAGTGGTGTTATAGAATCGGCCGTCGTCGTTTTCGGCCATGCCGATCACCACCGCGATATTGCGCGCCCGGGCGGCCTGGATCACGGCCTGCACGGTGGGGCCATCCAGCGGCTCGGCCACGGCGGCCACGGTCTCGGCGCTGGGGAAACCCATCAGGTGGGTTTCTGGAAACACGATCAACCGGGTATCGGCGGCGCAGGCGGCAATGGCCGCCAGGGTTCGTTCCAGGTTGTAAGCTGTGGCGTTATCACGGCCCGCCAACTGGGCCAGTTCAACCTTCATGGGTATTCCTTGTTCTTTGGCTGTGCCGCAGTATGCGCAGCAGCAACCGGCCCGCAAATCACGCAGCCGGGGTAACCCGATAGGGGTAGATGCATGACATTGTCGCTGGATGACATCGCCTGGCACCGCTCGGTGGGGCAGATGATCGAAGCCTTGGACCAGGCCAGTTTCTGGCCCCAGCTGGTGCGCCTGCTGGAGCAGTACGTGAGTTTCGACAGCTGGGTGGCGCTGCTGTTTTGCAGTGAGCGCAAACCCCTGGTGTTCGCCGAATGCCCGGGGGAGGACGGCAGCCCCGACCAGTTGTTCCAGGACTACCTCAACGGCCTGTACCTGCTCGACCCCTTCTACGTTGCCAGCCGCGAGCAATCGCGCAGCGGCCTGCTGCGCCTGGCACAAGTGGCCCCGGAACACTTCCAGCTGACCGAGTACTACCAACGCTACTTTCGTCTGAATGTGGTGGCCGATGAGATCCAGTTCAATTGCCAGCTGGCGGACGGCCGCACCCTGTGCCTGTCCCTGGGTTCGCGACAACGCTTCGCCCCACCCCAGATCGCCCTGCTGTCACTGATCGAGCCCTGGGTGGTGGCCTTGCTGCGCCAGCGCCTGCCCCACGAAAGCATTGAGCAAGACAACCCAGCGCAATTGCATCCAATGCCCGATTGGCGCAGCCAGCTGGACCACTCCATGCAACAACTGCGGGGCGCACAGCTCACCGCCCGGGAGCTGGATGTGGGGCGCCTGATGCTCAGCGGTTGCTCCAACAAGGAGATCGCTCGTAAGCTGGAAATCTCCGCCGAAACCGTGAAAGTTCATAAAAAGCACATCTACAGCAAGCTGGGCATCAAATCCCAGTCCGAGCTGTTTTCGATTTTTCTCCAGGCGCAAAGCGCCTGATACCCCTTCAGGGCCGCCCCGGCAGCCCCACACAACAATAAGATCTTGTGCACCCATAAGAATGAGTACTGATAAACGACCTTAATGAGTCCGAACCAAGGAAACCGTATGAGCCTGTCCCTTCTGAGCCGCTACGCCTTCTTTGCCGCCTGTGTGATTTTCACCCTCGCCAGCCTGCCCTTTCTCGAACACGACTGGCTCTGGCCATTCGCCCTGGTCACCGGCCTGCTGAGCCTGCTGGGGATCTTCGACCTGCTGCAAAGCCCCCACGCGGTGCGGCGCAATTACCCGATCCTGGGCAATATCCGCTACCTGGTGGAAGGCATCCGCCCGGAGATCCGCCAGTACCTGCTGGAATCCGACAGCGACGCCCTGCCCTTTTCCCGCGCCCAACGCTCCCTGGTGTACTCCCGGGCCAAGAACGAAAGCGCCGACAAACCCTTCGGCACCCTGATCGATGTCTACCAGTCGGGCTTCGAATTCATCGGCCACTCCATGCGCCCGGCGCCCCTGAGTGATCCCAACAGCTTTCGCGTGACCGTCGGCGGCCCGCAATGCACCCAGCCCTACTCGGCCTCGGTGTTCAACATCTCGGCCATGAGCTTCGGCTCCCTCAGCGCCAACGCCATCCGCGCCCTGAACCAGGGTGCCAAGCTCGGCAACTTCGCCCACGACACCGGTGAAGGCAGCATCAGCCCCTACCACCGCGAACACGGCGGCGACCTGACCTGGGAACTGGGCAGCGGCTACTTCGGCTGCCGCACCAGCGACGGTCGTTTCGACCCGGAGCGCTTCGCCGTGCAGGCGCAGAACCCCCAGGTGCGGATGATCGAGATCAAGATGAGCCAGGGCGCCAAGCCTGGCCACGGCGGCATCCTGCCCAAGCACAAGGTGACCCAGGAAATCGCCGACACCCGGGGCATCCGCATGGGCGAGGACTGCATTTCACCGTCGAGCCACAGCGCCTTTTCCACCCCGATCGAGATGATGCATTTCATCCAGCAACTGCGTGAGCTGTCCGGCGGCAAGCCGGTGGGCTTCAAGTTCTGCCTGGGCCACCCCTGGGAGTTCATGGGCATCGCCAAGGCCATGCTGGAAACCGGCATCCTGCCGGACTTCATCGTGGTGGACGGCAAGGAAGGCGGCACCGGCGCGGCCCCCGTGGAGTTCACCGACCACATCGGCGCACCGATGCGCGAGGGCCTGCTGTTCGTCCACAACACCCTGGTGGGCCTGAACCTGCGGGACAAGATCAAGCTCGGCGCCAGTGGAAAGATCGTCAGCGCCTTCGACATCGCCAGCGTGCTGGCCATCGGTGCCGACTGGGCCAACTCGGCCCGGGGCTTCATGTTCGCCATCGGCTGCATCCAGTCCCAGAGCTGCCATACCAACAAGTGCCCCACCGGTGTCGCCACCCAGGACAACCTGCGCCAGCGCGCCCTGGTGGTGCCGGACAAGGCCCAGCGGGTATTCAGCTTCCACCGCAACACCCTCAAGGCCCTGGCGGAAATGCTCGCTGCCGCCGGCCTGCAACACCCTTCGCAACTGGAAGCCAAGCACCTGGTGCGACGCATGTCGGCCACCGAGATCAAGCTGTTCTCCCAGTTGCACGTGTTCCTCAAGCCCGGCGAGCTGCTCACCGGCGAGGTCAACGGCGAGTTCTACTCGCGCATGTGGCAACTGGCCCGGGCCGACAGCTTCGAACCCAACACCGAAGCCGCCGCTTAAGCCCCATTGCCCAGTGCTCCCCGGTTGCCGGGGAGCGCGGGGCGTCACCCAAGGAAGATTGCAATGCTCAAGGTCATCGCTGAAGATTTCATCCAGCCCGAACACCTGGACACCGTGCGCCCGTGGTACGCCGAACTGGTGGAAAAAACCCGCCAGGAACCGCTGTGCATCGCCTACGATCTGTTCGTCGATCAGAAAGACCCCGGGCACTTCATCTTCGTCGAACAGTGGCCGGACCAAGCGGCCCTCGACACCCACTGCCAAACCGAGCACTTCACCCGCCTGGTGCCGCAAATCAATGCTTTTCAGCGCCGCGAATGCCGTGTGCTGTTGATGAACGAGTTCTAGAAAACCCGACCCAGACCTTGCTTGACCGGACCACCGAAAGCAGACCCCAACCCCACTGACCTTTCGGAGACCCGCCATGCCCTTGCTGTCATTCGAACAACTGTCCCGCCAACTGCCAGCGCCCTGGCAATCCACGCTGGTGGGACAGGTCGGCCCGGCCCGCATCAAGGTGCTGCGCATGGACGGCCAGCCCTACCCGGAAGAAACCCACGACTTCAACGAAGGCCTGCTGGTGACCCAGGGCTGCCTGCGCCTGGGCATTGGCCAGGCCGTGGTGGAAGTGGCGACGGGCCAGATGTACCTGGTGGAGGCCGGCCAGGCCCATAGCGTGCTGCCCGGCAGCCACGGCACCCTGGTGATCATCGACGTCTAACCGGCCCCTCGATCGACTCAATCGCGGTAGCCACCTGCCCAAGGTCGGTCCGACCAGAGGGCCCATGCACGGAGAAGCCCATGCCTCGTCGTCTGTTTGCAGTGATCGCTCTACTGATGTCCTTCAACAGCGCCTTTGCCGGCGAACGCTGGCAGAGCCTGCCGCCCACACCGGCCCCGGTGGCCGGGGCGCAAGCCGGTTATGCCGAAGTCAACGGCATCCGCCTGTATTACAGCAAGGTCGGCCACGGCTCACCGGTGGTGCTGCTGCATGGCGGCCTGGGCAATGCCGACTATTGGGGGCTGCAGGCCAAGGCCCTGGCCGCCCGGCACACGGTGATCAGCGTTGACAGCCGCGGCCACGGGCGCAGCACCCGGGACGCCCGTCCCTACGGCTACGATCTGATGGCCGACGACGTGATCGCCCTGCTGGACCAGCTGAAGATCCCCCGCGCCGATTTCGTCGGCTGGAGCGACGGCGCGATCCTCGGCTTGGACCTGGCCATGCGTTACCCGCAGCGGGTCGGCAAGGTCTTCGCCTACGCCGCCAACACCCAGACCTCAGGGGTCAAGGAAGGCGTGGAGAACAACCCGACCTTCGCCGCCTACATCGAGCGCGCCGGCCAGGAGTACACCCGCCTGTCACCCACGCCCAAGGAGTACCCGGCCTTTGTCGAGCAAATCGGCCACATGTGGGCCAGCCAGCCGAACTGGAGCGACGCCGACCTGGCGAAGATCAAGACGCCGGTACTGATCGTCGATGGCGACCACGATGAAGCCATCAAGCGCGAGCACACCGAATACATGGCCCAGGCGATTCCCGGCGCCGGGCTGCTGATCCTGCCCAACGTCAGCCACTTCGCCTTCCTCCAGGACCCGGGCCTGTTCAATGCAGCCCTGGAACATTTCCTCGACGAAAAATAGCCCCGGCCATCGACATGGATGCCCCTCTTTTCAGGGACGTCCACGGCAGGCGGTATGCATAAATGCATATTTTAATTGCATTGACGCATCAATCCTCTAAGGTTGTTTGCAGACCCGGTCAACGCAGGCCATCGAAGCTGGTCCAGCGCAACATCATGTCCCGGGTCCGGCTACGCGCAGTAGCCCGACACGCAACGACGACACCAGCCGGAGGCTGGATTTCATTCATGGAGGATGAACATGTTAAGTAGCAACCTGACCCCAGGCGACGCTCCCCAGGCCCTGCCCCAGTGCCTGGCCGGCAGCCTGCTCGACCCGCAACTGAGCGAAGTCGATCCACACACCGAAGCCGCGCCCCAGGCCGCTGCCCGGCTCAACTTCAGCGTGCAGCAGCAAACCCAGAGCAACTGGTGCTGGGCAGCATTGTCCGCATCGGTGGGCAACTACTACGGCACCGGTTCCTGGACCCAGTGCGGAGTGGCCAACGCCGAACTGGGCCGCAACTCCTGCTGCAGCCAGCCCGGGCCGTGCAACGTCTACGGCTACCTGGATTCGGCCCTGCGCACCACCCGCTGCTACGGCGGCATGCGTGAGGACCGGATGCAGATGCCGGCCATCGACAACCAGCTCGGCATGGGCCGCCCCGTCGGCCTGCGCTGTGCCTGGTACGGTGGCGGCGCGCATTTCCTGACGATCTACGGCAGCGATGGCGGCTACATCCTGGTGGCGGATTCGATCTACGGCTACTCGACCCGCGCCCTGAACAGTTTCCCCGGCTCCTACAACGGCGGCGGCAACTGGACCCACACCTACTTCACCCGAAAAAACTAGGAGGCGACATGCACCTGACTTACCCCAAGGCGCCTGTCGATGGCGTCCAGCACCTGCGCTCGGCCCTTCAGGCGGCCCTGCAGACCCAGGGTTTCGGTATCAACCGCGGGTTTGCCAAGGCCAGTGCCCGTAACCTGAATCTGTCCCAGGCCTTTCGCGGCTACTCCCTGAGCCTGGAGGACCTGGCCCAGGGCAAGGGGCTGGCCGAGGCCAAGGCCGGTGACTGGCATTACCTGGTGTTCGATGCCGGAGTGTCGATTGCCGATGCGCAGTTGACCGAGGTGGCCGGCAAGGTCGGCTTCTCTGCGCTGAACCATGGCAGCCTGGCGGCATCCGCCGTCAACGCCCTGGACCTGGCGGAACAGGCGCCGCAACTGCAGGGAAAAAGCTATGAACTGCGCCTGCTGTTCATCTCGGCGCTGCAGGTCACGGCGATCTGGCTGCATGGGCCCGGCGAAGAGGTGCTGATTCCCATCGAGCCGACACCCAAGACCCTGGCCGCCCATCAGCTCCACAGCGAAACGGCGTTGCTCGCCCTGCTGGCGCCGGCGGCGCTGCAGGCCAAGGCCATCTTCGACGCCGATACCAGCGGCACCCTGGGCGGTTGATCCGGGCAAAAAAAATCCGGCGGCCTTTGCAGGTCGCCGGATTTCTGGTCTCAGCGTTTCAGTCCGGGATGCTCAAGCCAGCCGCATCACCCAAGCGCAGGTCAGGACGCCGACCGCGCCGAACCTTGCTGGACATTGGTCGGTTGCAGCTTGAACAGATAGAACAGCACCGTCAGCAACACCAGGAACGCCGGGCCGACATACAGCGCCACACGGGTATCCGGGAAGTAGGCCATCAGCCCCACTACCAGTACCAGGAAGGCCAGGGCCAGGTAGGAACTGATCGGGTACAGCCACATGCGGTACTTCAGGCCGGCACGTTCTGCCGGGCTCAGGCCCTTGCGGAACTTGAGCTGGGCCAGAAGGATCATCACCCAGGTCCAGATCGCACCGAAGGTGGCGATGGAGGTCACCCAGACGAACACTTTTTCCGGCACCAAATAGTTCAGCAGCACGCCCAGCAGCAGGGCGAAGATCGACAGCAGCAACGCGCGACGCGGCACGCCGTTGTTCGAGGTCTTGGCGAAGCCGGCCGGGGCCTGGCCGTTCTGCGCCAGGCTGTAGAGCATGCGCCCGGTGCTGAAGATGCCGCCGTTGCAGGACGACAGCGCAGCGGTGATCACCACGAAGTTGATGATGCCGGCGGCGGTCTTGATACCCAGGCGCTCGAAGGTCATCACGAAGGGGCTGCCCTGGGTGCCAATCTCGTTCCACGGGTAGATCGACAGGATCACGAACAGCGCGCCCACGTAGAACAACAGGATGCGCCAGAACACCGAGCCGATGGCGTTGGGAATGGTCTTTTGCGGGTTGCGCGCTTCACCGGCGGTGAGGCCGATCATCTCTACGCCCAGGTAGGCGAACATCACCATCTGCAGGGACATCAGCACGCCGGTCACGCCATTGGGCATGAAGCCGCCGTGGGTCCACAGGTTGGAGATGCCCAGGGCCACGCCGTCATTGCCGAAACCGAAGGCGATGATGCCGATGCCGCCGACCACCATGGCGATGATGGTGACGATCTTGATCAGGGCGAACCAGAACTCGAACTCACCGAAGGCCTTGACCGCGATCAGGTTGATCGAGCCCATGCTCACCAGGGCCGCCAGGGCCCAGATCCAGCGCGGCACATCGGGGAACCAGATCCCCATGTACACCGCCACCGCGGTGATTTCCGCCACACAGGTCACCAGCCACAGGAACCAGTAGTTCCAGCCGGTGAGAAAGCCCGCCAGCGGGCCCAGGTAGTCTTGTGCGTAACGGCTGAAGGAACCTGCGACCGGGTTATGCACCGCCATCTCGCCGAGGGCGCGCATGATCACCAGGATCGCCAGGCCGCCGATGATGTAGGACAGCATGATGGCCGGGCCGGCCATTTCGATGGCCTTGGCCGAGCCGAGGAACAGGCCGACACCGATACAGGCGCCGAGGGCCATCAAGCGAATATGCCGTTCGCCGAGTTCGCGTTTCAGCGGGCCGCCCTGAGCGGTCTCGCCGTGGGGCAGTTGGTTGCCAACTGGCATAGAGATACAACCTCATTTTGTTATTGGATATGAACCACCGAGCCTTCGAAGCACCAGCGGATAGCCGAAGCTTGCTCGACCGCACCGGCCTTGTGGGACGGAGCGTCTGGTAGGACAAGACCTGCCAGATCAGCGGGGTGCGCAGTATAAAAAGCTCCCGACAGGGCTTTTCACTCTATAAGTTGCAATATTCAGAGAGAAATCTCGGCAAATACCGCTTTCACGGAGAAGCATTACCTGCTTTTTGCCCTGAAACCTCACTCGGAAAGGGCCGGGAGTATTGCACAGGCCTGGTGCATCGTCATGCCCCTACCTAGGGCGTATTTACCTGGGAAAAGGCTCTACCCAGTGGCGAGGGAGCTTGCTCCCTTACCACAGAAGCGGGGCCGGGTCGTTTTCACATTTTCTTCACCGACGCCCACCACCGACTAAGCTTCAGGCAAGTCCGATCAATCTGCGTGAATGGATCAATCGACTATGGGCGCTCTGTGGCAGACCGATTCGCATAAGAACGCAGTGCCAAGCCACAGCGAGGACGAAACGCCTTTACCGAAACGCCGCAAATCCCGCCGTTATGCCTGGCGCCTGTTCTGGCTGTTGCTGCTGATCGCCCTGATTGCCCTGGGCTTTGCCGCTGCCCGAGAGATGCGCACCTCGAAACTCCAGGCCCGGGAATTCAGCCGGCTGGCCGCTGACCTGAGCTACTCCCTGGAGCCCGGCCCCAGTGATGCCGTGCTCTACCCCGGTGCCGGGCCGTTCGACCGGCGCCTGGGCTACAGCGCCCTGGGGGAGTTCCTGCCACGCTTGCTCAAGCGCGGTTACCTGATCGACGCCCAGACGCGTTTCTCCCCGGCACTGATGGACTACAGCAAAAGCGGATTTTTCGTGCCTTACACCGAAAAGATCCAGGCTGGCCTGTCCATTACCGACTGCCGCGCCGCGCCCCTGTACCAGTTCAATTACCCGCAACAGCTGTATGAGAGCTTTGCCAGCATTCCGCCGCTGGTGGTGCACAGCCTGCTGTTCATCGAGAACCGCGATCTGCTGGCCCCCAAGCCGGCCGAGGCCAACCCGGCGGTGGACTGGCCGCGCTTTGCCAAGGCCGCCTGGTCGCAGATCGCCCGGCTCTTGCACCTGCCGGGGCAGAGCGCCGGGGGTAGCACCCTGGCCACCCAGTTGGAAAAATACCGCCATTCGCCGGATGGCCTGACGGTATCCGGGGGCGAGAAGATCCGGCAGATGGTTTCCGCCAGCGTGCGGGCCTATCAGGACGGCCCACAGACCCTGGAGGCCCGCAAACGCATCGTGCGCGACTACCTCAACAGCGTGCCGCTGTCCGCGGTGCCCGGCCACGGCGAAGTGCACGGCATGGCCGAGGGGCTGCGGGTCTGGTATGGCGCTGACTTCGACAAGGTCAACCAGGTGCTCGGCAGCACCGCCATGGACTCGAAAAGCCTCGCCGCACGAGGGCTGGCCCTGCGCCAGGTGCTGTCACTGATGATTGCCCAGCGCCGTCCCTCCCATTACCTGGCCAAGGGTCGCGCAGAACTGGCGGAGCTGACGGACAGCCATATCCGCCTACTGGCGCAGAACAACGTCATCGACCCGGCGCTGAGCAGCGCCGCCCTGGCCAGCCAGGTGACCTACCGGGACTGGCAGCAGCAGCCGACCATTCAGCCGATCGAGACCAACAAGGGCATCAGCGTCGCCCGCAGCCGCCTCGCCGCCCTGCTCAACCGGCCGCTGTATGACCTGGACCGCCTCGACCTCTCGGCCACCAGCACCTTGCAGAGCGACCTGCAGCGCCAGGCCACCGAATACCTCAAGCACCTTGCGGACCCGGCCTTCGCCGCGCAGATTGGTGTGCTCGGCGAACGCCTGCTGACCCCCACCAGCACCACCCAGGTGCGCTACAGCTTCACCCTGCTCGAACTGACCCCCGACGGCTCGCGGGTGCGGGTGCAGACGGACAGCACCGACCAGCCTTTCGACATCAACGAAGGCAGCAAGCTGGAACTGGGCTCCACCGCCAAGCTGCGGGTGCTGACCACCTACTTGCAGATCATTTCCGAACTGCACGACAAGTACGCCACGCAAACACCCGCGCAGTTGAAAAAGATCCCGGTGAACGAGCAGGACCGCCTGAGCCGCTGGGCCCTCGACTACCTGATGCAGAACAGCGACCGCAGCCTGCCGAGGATGCTCGACGCCGCCCTGGACCGCACCTACTCCGCCAGCCCCGGCGAGGCCTTCTTCACCGGAGGCGGGGTGCATCACTTCCACAACTTTCGCAATGAAGACAACGGGCGCAGCCCGACCCTGCGCGACGCCCTGCGCGAATCCATCAACCTGCCGTTCATCCGCCTGATGCGCGACCTGGTGCGCTACAGCACTTATGGCGGCGACAGCAGCAGCGCCGAATTGCTCAAGGACGACCAGAACCCGCGGCGCCAGGAGTACCTGGCACGCTTTGCCGACCGTGAGGGCACCTCGTTCCTGCTGCGTTTCTGGAAGAAGTACCGCAACAAGGACACCCAGTCGCGCCTGGAAACCTTCCTCGACAGCATGCACCCCACGGCAATCCGCCTCGCCGCCGTGCACCGCTACCTGCTGCCGGACGCCAGCCAGGAGAGCTTCAACCGCTTCGTCCGGGCCCACATGAAGAGCGCCAAGGTCAGCGAGAAGCTCACCGACGAGCGCCTGGACAAGCTCTACGCCAGCTACGGCCCCGGCGCCTATGACCTGCCGGACCAAGGCTACATCGCCAAGGTCCACCCCCTGGACCTCTGGCTGCTGGGCTACCTGATGAACAACCCGGAGGCGAACTTCACCCAGATCGTCAAGGCCAGCGAGTTCGAGCGCCAGGAGGTCTACAGCTGGCTGTTCAAGAGCCGCCATCGCAGTGCCCGCGACAGCCGTATCCGCACCATGCTGGAGATCGAGGCCTTCCTCGATATCCACCAGCGCTGGCAGAGCGTCGGCTATCCGTTCGACCACCTGGTACCGTCCCTGGCCACTGCTATCGGCAGCTCCGGCGACCGCCCCGCGGCGTTGGCGGAACTGGTGGGCACCATCCTCAACGACGGCGTGCGCCTGCCAACCTTGCGCATCGACAGCCTGCACTTCGCCGCCGGCACGCCCTATGAAACCCGCCTGCTCAACGACCCGGACAAGGGCAAGCGGGTGATGCCCTCGGAGGTGGCCACGGCGCTGCGCGGGGCCTTGTCGCAGGTGGTGGATGCCGGCACCGCGAAACGGGTGTCCGGCAGCTTCAAGCTGGCTGATGGCACGCCATTGGCCATGGGCGGCAAGACCGGTACCGGCGACAACCGCATCGAAGCCATTGGCGCCGGCGGGCGGGTGTTGAGCTCCAAATCCATCAACCGCACCGCAACCTTCGTGTTCTACATCGGTGACCACCATTTCGGCACCCTTACCGCCTACGTGCCGGGGGCCTCGGCCCAGGCTTTCAGATTCACCTCGGCCTTGCCGGTGCAGGTGCTCAAGGGCATGGCGCCGATCCTCATGCCCTACCTGCAACCGGGCAGTGGCACCCAATGCCTGGGCAGCGTGGCGCAACGCTGAATCACGACAGGCAGCCCCCTCTATCTCCGACAAACGGCAGCTTTGCCGCAGGCAGAAGTGCTTGCGCCATTATTAAGATATATCTTAAGTTATGTCTAAATCGAAACGGAGAAAGAGAAAATGAGAGAGCACCACCACCCTCCCCATCGCGAGCACGGGGACAGCCATGAGATCTTCGAACGCCGCCCGGGCCGCGAACGCGGCGGCCGCGGGCCCCGGGTATTCGCCCCCGGCGACCTGAAACTGCTGCTGTTGGCGCTGATCGCCGAGCAGCCCTGCCACGGCTACGACCTGATCCGCCAGATCGAAAGCATGTTTGACGGCGCCTACAGCCCCAGCCCCGGGGTGATCTACCCGACCCTGACCTTTCTCGAAGAAAGCGAAATGATCCAGGGCGATGCCGAAGGCGGCAAAAAGCGCTACAGCGTGACCGACGCCGGACGTCTGTCCCTGCAGGAGCAAGCCATCGCCCTGGACGGCGTGCGCATGCGCATCGAAGTCAGCAAGCGTTCCCTGCGCGGCCATGATCGCCCCGCTGAAATCCACGAGGCGGTGCACAACCTGCGCCACGCCCTGCAAATGCACCATGGCCGCTGGAGCCCGGAAGAAATCCTTCGGGTGCGCGACCTGCTGAACAACACCGCCAAGGCCATTGTCGATGGTCCTGTGAGCCACCCCGCCCCGGAGAAAAGCCAATGACTGCCAGCCCAGAACTGTCCATCCATCGGGTCATGCACGAGATCAAGCGCCGCCGCCTGGAGGTGCTGCGCGTGGTCGACCTGACCCCGCGCATGCGCCGCATCACCCTGGGCGGCCCTGAGCTGGCCGGGTTCATCAGCCTGGGCAGCGACGACCATGTGAAGCTGCTGTTCCCGCAGAACGCCGAACAACAAGCCGCCCTGGAAACCCTGGTACTGGGCCCGGGCAAGGACAGCGGCCCGATGCCCGCCATGCGCGACTACACCCCGCGCCGCTACGACCTGGAGTTGGGCGAACTGGACATCGACTTCGTGCTCCACGGCGACGGCCCCGCCTCCACCTGGGCCGAACAGGCCGCACCGGGCCAGTTCCTGCACATTGGCGGGCCACGGGGCTCGATGGTGGTGCCGGATATCTTCGACAGCTACCTGCTGATAGGTGATGAAACCGCGCTGCCGGCCATTGCCCGGCGTCTGGAAGAACTGCCGGCCGGGCGCCAGGTGCTGGCGGTGATCGAGGTGCAGAACGCCGCCGAACGCCAGGCTCTGGACAGCGCCGCCCAGGTGCAGGTGATCTGGGTTGAACGGGACGCAGGCGGACAGGACCTGATCAGCACGGTGCGCCAGTTGCAGGTGCCGCAAGGCAAGCTGTATGCCTGGGTAGCCACCGAGAGCAAGGTGTCGCGCCAGGTGCGTCGAGTGCTGCTGGATGAGCACCAGCTCAACGACGAATTCGTCAAGGCCGCCGGTTACTGGCGCCTGGACAGCAGCGAAGAAGAATAATCGCGCATCACGGTAGGAACTGGCTTGCCAGCGAAGGCGGTCCCAAGGGCCCCTTCGCTGGCAAGCCGATTCCTACGGGGCCCGGGACCTGAGTTTACCCAGCCAGCGGTCCAGCCCCAGCAACAGCAGGGAAACCAGGACGAACCCCGCCAATATCCCGAGGGCATTGAGCAGCACCCGGGGGTAGCCCAGCCTGTCCACGGAGATGAAGGGATAGGGGTACAGCCCAAGCAAGTGCCCGCGCAGCAACAGGTAGGCGAAATACACAATCGGGTAGAGCGTCCACCACCCGATGTGCCTCATCCGCAGCCCGCCCTTGGGCACGCAACACCACCAATAGACCAGGAATAGTAGCGGCATCACGTCATGCAGCAACTCGTCCGCCAGCCATTGCCAACCCTGGGGATGCCACAGGTGGCGCAACAGCAGGCTGTAGGCCAGCCCCACCAGCAGAATGCTCGCCGCCACGGCGCCGCTGACCCAGGGCTGGAGCATGAACGCCTGCCCCTTGGAAACCCGCAGGTTGAGGGCGCAAGTCAGCACGCTGGCCACCAGGGTATTGCTGAGCACGGTGAAGAAACTGAAGAAGTTCACCAGCCCGCCCAGCAGGCTGGCGCCACTGTCCCAGCGTAACAGCAGGATCAGGTACAGCTGGACGGTCAGCCCGAACCAGCCAAGGATCGCCGCCACGGCAATCAGGCCACGCCGAGTGCACAGCCCCGACAGCGAGAAGCCAGCCATAGGGCTCCTTAAAGCGGGCGCTTGGTGCGTTGCAACTTCACATAGAGTTTCTCGACCTTCTCCCTAGCCCAGGGCGTCTTGCGCAGGAAGGTCAGGCTCGACTTGATGCTCGGGTCGCTCTTGAAGCAGCGGATATCAATGCGTTCGGCCAGCCCCGACCACTCGTAGTGTTCCACCAGCGCCTTGAGGATCTGTTCCAGGGTCACGCCATGCAGCGGGTCGGTGTGGGTGTCGGTCATGCCAGGCCTTTGCGGGAAGAAAATGAGGAAAGCCGCGCACCTTAGCCGAGGGCTTGGCCCCGCGCCAGCACGCTTGAGTAACTGTAGTCGCAGCCCGCCACCGAGGCGATCGGGCATGAACGGCGAAAAGTTCCTGGCTTTTCGAAATAAAAGAGATGTTATATTGTATCAATCAATAACAACTCACCCGCATTTTGGGCACCCCCGTGTCCCGCCTGCTCACTGACTCAAAGCGCCTAGCGCTCTGTTCGCCAAGGAATGACCGATGTCCCGCTCAACTCCCCGCCCTTCTCGCTCCCTGCTCTGGCGCCTGTCGCCACTGTCCGCCGCGCTGCTGATCGCCTCCCAGGCCCATGCCGTGGAATTGCCCCAGCAGGTCATCACCGCCAACCCCCTGGGCAGCACCGAACTGGCCGCCCCAAGCACTGTGCTGGAAGGCGACCAACTGACCCTGGAACAAAAAGGCAGCCTCGGTGAAACCCTGAACAAACAGCCGGGCGTGTCTTCATCCTACTTCGGGCCGGGGGCCAGCCGGCCGATCATTCGCGGCCTGGATGGCGACCGGATTCGCATTCTGCAGAACGGCGTCGGGGCCCTCGACGCCTCGTCGCTGTCCTACGACCATGCGGTGCCCCTGGACCCGGTTAACGTCGAGCGCATCGAGATCGTCCGCGGCCCGGCGGCCCTGCTGTACGGCGGCAACGCCATTGGCGGGGTGGTCAACAGCTTCGACAATCGGATTCCCACCGAGGCCATCGAGGGCATCCACGGGGCGGGCGAGTTGCGCTACGGCGGCGCCGACACCACCCGCAGCAGCGCCGGCAAGCTGGAAGCCGGCGATGGCACCTTTGCCCTGCACCTGGATGCCAACTCGCGGCAGTTCAATGACCTGAAGATTCCCGGCTACGCCCGCAGCCGTCACGCTGCGGCCAGTGAAGACGGGGATGGCAAGAAAGGCCGCCTGGGCAACAGCGACGGTCGCCAGGACGGCGGTGCCATCGGCGGTTCCTACACCTGGGACGACGGCTATGCCGGCCTGTCCTACAGCAACTACGACTCCAACTACGGCTCCCCCGCCGAAGAAGACGTGCGCATCCGCATGAAGCAGGACCACTACGCCTTCGCTTCGGAACTGCGCAACCTGCAGGGCCCGTTCAGCTCGCTCAAGTTCAACGCCGGCTACACCGACTACGAACACCGCGAGATCGAGGGCGGCGAAACCGGTACCACCTTCAAGAACAAAGGCTACGAGGCCCGTGTCGAGGCCCGGCACCAGCCGCTGGGCCCGCTCGAAGGGGTGATCGGTGCACAGGTCAACCGCAACGAATTCTCCGCCCTGGGCGAAGAAGCCTTCGTGCCACAGACCGATACCAACAGCGGCGCGCTGTTCATCCTCGAAGAACTGCAAGCCACCGAACGCCTGCGGCTCAGCCTCGGCGGGCGCCTGGAACACACCACCGTGGACCCGGACAGCAAAGGCAACGCACGCTTCGCCCAGGCCGACAAGTCCAGCAGCTTCACCGCCGGCAGCCTGTCCTCGGGGGCGGTCTACACCCTGACCCCGGTCTGGTCCCTGGCCGCGACCCTGGGCTACACCGAGCGCGCCCCGACCTTCTACGAGCTGTATGCCAACGGCGCCCACGTCGCCACCGGCACCTATGAAGTGGGCAGCGCCAAGCTATCGAAGGAAAAAGCCGTGTCCAGCGACCTGGCCCTGCGCTTCGACAACGGCATCCACAAAGGCAGCGTCGGCGTGTTCTACAGCCACTTCTCCAACTACATCGGCCTGCTGGGCACGGGGCGCACTCTCAACGATGAAGGCGAAGAAGATGCGACAGGCATCCCGGAATACGCCTACAGCGGAGTACGGGCACGCTTCAGTGGGATCGAGGCCCAGGATCGCTGGACCCTGGGGGAAAACGCCTACGGCAAGTTCGCCCTGGAACTGTCCGGCGACTACACCCGCGCCAAGAACCTGGATAACGGCCAGGACCTGCCCCGCATCGCTCCATTGCGCCTGAACAGTGGCCTGCTGTGGGAACTGGACCGCTGGCAGGCACGCCTGGATGTACAACATGCCGCCAGCCAGGGCCGAGTGCCGGACAACGAAAGCGGCACCGATGGCTACACCACCTTTGGCGCCAGTGCCGGTTATCGCTTCGATATCGGACATAGCCAGTGGCTGGCCTTCGTCAAGGGCGAGAACCTGACCAACCAGACCGTGCGCTATGCCAGCTCGATCCTGCGGGATATCGCGCCGGCCGCCGGGCGCAGTGTGGAAGTGGGGTTGCGTACTACCTTTTAAGGCCCTGTTCGCCGGCAAGCCGGCTCCTACAGGGCCCCGCAGGAGCCGGCTTGCCGGCCAAGGGCTTAGCGGTAACGCCGCGGGTCAGCCTCGATCAGGCTGGCCAGCTGGGTCAGGGCAAAGCGCAACTCGTCCTGGGTGGTGGGCGACATCAATACCACCCGCACACAACGGGAGCTGGCACCGCGTTCCACCTGGAACTGGCTGCCGCTCATCACCAGCACGCCATTGGCTCGGGCCAGGGTGGCGAACTCATCGCCAGTCCAGGGCTCCGGCAAGGTCAGCCACAGGTGATAGCTGTGGGGCTGGGTCCGGATCTCCAGGCCGGCAAACACGTCCCGGGCAATCGCCTGGCGCGCGGCCGCTTCATTGCGCTGGGTTTGTACCAGCTTGCGGTCCAAGCCTTCGACAATCACATTGCTGGCCAATTGCGCGGTCAGCGGCGACGGCATCCACACGCTGCTACGGACCATGGAACTCAGCCGCGACAGCAGCTTCGGCGGGCTGTAGAGGTAACCCACGCGCAACGCCGGCATGATCGCCTTGGACAGGCTGGTGAGGTACACCGACCGCTGCGGCGCATAGCTCGACAGCGGCTTGATCGACGGATCGGTGGCGAGAAAGCCGTAGATATCGTCGTCGATGATCAGGAAATCGAACTCTTCGGCGATTGCCGCAATTTGCGCCCGACGCCTTGGCGACATGATCGCCGTGGTGGGGTTCTGGCAACTGGCGACGCACACCAGCAGCGCCGGTTTTTCCCGCAGGCACTGCTCGCGCAGGGCCTCGGGGAGTATTCCCTCTTCATCCATGGCGACGCCCCGCAGGCGCCGCTCCAGGCCGTGGGCCACGGAGATGATGCCCGGGTAGCAGAGCGACTCGCAAAGCACCAGGTCGCCGGCGTTGCTCAGGGCGCTGATGGCCACCATCAGCCCGTGCTGAGCACCGGAGGTAATGACCACCTGCTGCCAGTTGGCCTCGGGCAAGGAATGCCGCAACCACTGCGCCCCGGCCTCGCGATGAGCCGGGTGGCCTCCATCGGGGGCGTAGTCCAGCGCCCGGCCGAAGTCACTGCTGCGGGCCATGCCCACCAGGGCGCCACGCAACCAGTACTCCAGGGTTTCGCTGTAGGGCTTGATGATCGACAGGTCCAGGACTTCGGCCTGCCCCAGGGACAGGGACGGAGCGCTGGAACCTTCGGGCAACACCAGCGGCGGCTGCGCCAGCACGTAAGTGCCGCGGCCGACTTCGCCCTGCACCAACCCGCGCCGCTGAGCTTCGCTGTAGGCACGGCTGATGGTGCCAGGGGTGACATTCAGGGTTACCGCCAGCTCGCGCAGGGTCGGCAAGCGGTCACCATCATTCAACAAACCACTGCCGATATCCCGCGCCAGGGCGTCGGCGATGGACAGGTAGACCGGTTGATTGAACTCGCTTAACTGGGGAACCCACATGGAGGCTGATGACCATCGGCTGCGTTGAGGTGGACCGGAGCATATCACAGCCATGGATCGCCTCTTAACATCGACTCATTTTGAAAATTGATTCGATCTTCAAGCCAAACTGGCGACTAAAAACCGCTAAAAATTTTTTATGTGATCTATAAATTCTTATAAATCATTAAGTTACCAACAAAACACAGCCAATTTCGGTACAGCCATCCTGAGAAACAATTGAATCGATTCAATTCATTGAAATACACTCAACAATCACCAACCCAATCGACTCAATCCCTCCCACCCATGCCCAGTCGAGATGCCATGCACAGTCTCAGCAAGGACCTGTCCCTCTCCGCCGTGATCGCCGGCCTGATCGCCGTGATCATTTCCTACGCCGGCCCCTTGATCATCGTGTTCCAGGCCGCCCGCGAAGCCCATCTGCCCAGCGACCAGGTGTCATCGTGGATCTGGGCCATCTCCATCGGCAGCGGCCTCACCGGCCTGCTGCTGAGCTGGCGCCTGAAAGTACCGGTGATCACCGCCTGGTCCACCCCCGGCGCGGCGCTGCTGGTGTCGATGCTACCCACGGTGTCGCTGCCCCAGGCCATCGGCGCCTACATCGTGGCCTCCTTGCTCATCGCGCTGGTCGGGCTTTCCGGGGCCTTCGACAAGCTCATGAGCCGCCTGCCCAAGGCGATTGCCGCCGCCATGCTGGCGGGCATCCTGTTCCGCTTCGGCGCCGGCCTGTTCACTTCGGTCAGCCTGCAACCGGCCCTGGTGCTGGCGATGATCGCCGCCTACCTGCTGGGCAAGCGCCTTTCACCCCGCTACGCGATCCTCGCGGTGCTGCTGGTGGGCTGCGCGATGGCCGCAGGCCTGGGCGAACTCAATGGCGGTGCCATCACCCTGTCGGTGGCCCAGCCGATCTTCATCGCTCCCGAGTGGAGCTGGCACGCCATCATCAACATCGGCCTGCCCCTGGCCCTGGTCACCCTGACCGGGCAATACGTGCCGGGCATGGCGGTGATGCGCAGCGCCGGCTACAACACCCCGGCCCGCTCGATCATTTCCTGGACAGCCATCACCTCGGCACTGCTGGCGCCGTTCGGCTCCCACGGGATCAACCTGGCGGCCATCACCGCTGCCATCTGCACCGGCCGCGAAGCCCATGAAGACAAGGACAAGCGCTACATCGCCGGGATCGCCTGCGGCCTGTTCTACATCCTCATGGGGATTTTCGGCGCGACCCTGGCCTCGGTGTTCGCCGCGCTGCCCAAGGAACTGATTGCGGCACTGGCCGGCCTGGCCCTATTCGGCGCCATCAGCGCCGGGTTGAGCGGCGCCATGGCCGACGAAAAACAGCGTGAAGCGGCGCTGATCACCTTCCTGGTCACGGCATCGGGCATGAGCTTCCTGGGCCTGGCCGCTGCGTTCTGGGGGTTGATCTTCGGCCTGGTGGCGCACTTTGCTCTGAGCCACACCCGGCACAAACCCAGCCTCGCCCAGACCAGTGCCCCACGCTGAGCAGAGCCCGGGCCGGGAACTGTTACCGATTGCGAAACTGTTCATGTCAATAAAAGCGCTTTCTCTCCCGGAGACGGCGCTTTATCCTTAGCCCCCTAATAAAGCTGAACCGTTTCATCTTTCCCTTTGAAATCAGTGGTCTGCCGTGCTCGATCAACCTGCATCGATGCTACGCGCCATGCCCTTGCTTCCGCCTATTCCTAGAAAAAGACCTTATCCGAATGCCTATGCCCACTTCTCAGCGTTTAAAAGACAGCGCTGTCCTGACTTCCGTCGCCCTGCCCAAGAGCCTGAGCCTGCTCGGCGCCCTTGGATTTGCCGCCTGCGCCCAGGCCGCACCGGCCTTCGACAGTGACTCACCGTGGATGCTCGGCGACTGGAATGGCACCCGCACGGAACTGGCCAACAAAGGCTACGACTTCAAGGTCGACTACGTCGGCGAGATGGGCGCCAACCTGCACGGTGGCTACGACCACGACCGCACCGCGCGCTACAGCGACCAGTTCGCCTTCGGCAGCCACCTAGACCTGCAGAAGATCCTCGGCTGGGACGACGCCGAATTCCAACTGACGGTGACCAAGCGCGACGGCGACAACATCAGCAACGACCGGATCAACGACCCGCGGGTCGGCGGCTTCACCTCGGCCCAGGAAGTCTGGGGCCGCGGCCAGACCTGGCGCCTGACGCAAATGTGGTACCAGCAGAAATTCTTCGACCAGAAGCTCGACATCAAGGCCGGCCGCTTCGGCCAGGGCGAAGACTTCAACAGCTTCCCCTGCGACTTCCAGAACCTGGCGTTCTGCGGCTCCCAGGTGGGCAACTGGGCCGGCAGCGTCTGGTACAACTGGCCGGTCAGCCAGTGGGCCCTGCGGGTCAAGTACCACCTGAGCGCCGAGCTCTACGCGCAGATCGGTGCCTATGAGCAGAACCCCTCGAACCTCGATCGCGACAACGGCTTCAAGCTCAGCGGCAGCGGCACCCAGGGCACACTGTTGCCAGTGGAACTGGTGTGGACACCCAAACTCAACGGCCTGGCCGGTGAGTACCGCGCCGGCTATTACTACAGCAGCGCCAAGGCCAGCGACGTCTATAAGGATGGCAATGGCCAGCCTGCAGCCCTGACCGGCGAGGCCTACCGCAGCAGCTCCAGCAAGCACGGCCTGTGGCTGGGCGCGCAACAGCAGGTCACCAGCCAGGCCAGCGACCACTCCCGCGGCCTGAGCCTGTTCGCCAACGTCACCGCCCACGACAAGAAGACCAACGCCATCGACAACTATGTCCAAGCGGGCCTGGTCTACAAGGGGCTGTTCGATGCCCGGGCCAAGGATGACATCGGCTTTGCCCTGGCCCGGGTCCATGTCAACCCGGCGTACCGCAAGAATGCCCAGGCCAGCAACCAGGCCCGGGCGCTCTACGACTACGACAACCCGAGCTACCTGCCGCCCCAGGACACCGAATACAGCGCCGAGCTGTACTACGGCGTGCACCTGGCCAACTGGCTGACCGTGCGCCCCAACCTGCAATACATCCGCCACCCCGGCGGCGTGAGCCGGGTGGACGACGCCCTGATCGGCGGGATCAAGATCCAGAGTTCGTTCTAAGGCCGACAGGCACACAACGACGCCATTCACAGTTTTCAGCTGAACCAAGCCCGCGCCTGATCGTCATCTACAGTGAACATGCGCGGGAACACTCTAAACGTCACGGAGAACCACACTATGAGCACTGAGGGTGCTTCAAGTCCGAGCCGCTTGCTGCCAAGCCTGCTCGGGATCTTGCTGCTGCTAATGGGCCTGGCCTTGCTGGCCGGGGGGATCAAGCTGAGCATGCTCGGCGGCTCGCTGTATTACGTCCTGGCCGGTATCGGCCTGACGTTGACCGGCCTCTTGCTGCTGGCCGGTAAACGCGCAGCACTGGGCCTGTACGCCCTGGTACTGTTCGCCAGTACCCTCTGGTCGCTATGGGAAATCGGCCTGGACTGGTGGCAACTGGTGCCACGCCTGTCGCTGTGGTTCGCCCTCGGCGTGGTCCTGCTGCTGCCCTGGTTCCGTCGCCCGCTGCTGCGCGATGGCCCGGCCCCGCTGGGCACCGCTGCCCTGAGCGTGGCCGTGGTCCTGGCCGGTGGCGCCGCCATTGGCAGCCAGTTCACTAACCCTGGGGAAATCTCCGGTGACCTGGGCCGCGACACCGCGGACATGACCAGCACCGCGCCGGCCATCCCCGACGGTGAATGGCAGGCCTACGGCCGCACCGAGTTCGGCGATCGCTACTCGCCGCTGAAGCAGATCACCCCGACCAACATCGGCAAGCTGCAGGAAGCCTGGCGCATCCGCACCGGCGACATGCCGACCGACAAGGACCCGGTGGAAATCACCAACCAGAACACCCCGCTGAAGGTCAACGGCAAGCTCTATGCCTGCACCGCCCACAGCAAGGTGCTGGCCCTGGACCCGGATACCGGCAAGGAAATCTGGCGCTTCGACCCGCAGATCCAGGGCCCCAACGGCGACGACTTCCGTGGCTGGGCACACATGACCTGCCGTGGCGTGTCGTACTACGACGAAGCCAACTTCAAGAACGCCGACGCCATCAGCCAGCCGGCCACCCTGTCCCCGGCGGGCCAGGCCATCGCTACCAGCTGCCCGCGTCGCCTGTTCCTGCCTACCGCCGATGCGCGCCTGATCGCCATCAACGCCGACACCGGCAAGGTCTGTGAAGACTTCGGCACCAAAGGCGCCGTGGACCTGAAAGCCGGTATCGGCCCATTCACCCCGGGCGGCTACTACTCCACCTCCCCGGCGGCCATCACCCGTAACCTGGTGATCATTGGCGGCCACGTGACCGACAACGAGTCGACCAACGAGCCGTCCGGCGTGATCCGCGCCTTCGACGTGCACGACGGTCACCTGGTGTGGAACTGGGATTCGGGCAACCCGGACGAGACCACTCCGCTGCCGGAAGGCAAGACCTATACCCGCAACTCGCCGAACATGTGGTCCCTGGCCAGCGTCGACGAGAAACTGGGCATGGTCTACCTGCCACTGGGCAACCAGATGCCTGACCAATGGGGCGGCAACCGCACCGCGGGCGCCGAGAAATTCAGCGCCGGCACCGTGGCCCTGGACATCGACACCGGCAAGCTGCGCTGGAACTACCAGTTCACCCACCACGACCTGTGGGACATGGACGTGGGCAGCCAGCCGACCCTGCTCGACATGAAGACTGCGGACGGCGTCAAGCCGGCGCTGATCCAGCCGACCAAGCAAGGCAGCCTGTACGTGCTGGACCGTCGCGACGGCACCCCGATCGTGCCGATCCGTGAAGTACCAGCCCCCACCGGCGCAGTCGAAGGCGACCACACCGCGCCAACCCAGGCCCGCTCGGACCTGAACCTGCTGCCACCACCACTGGACGAAAAGGCCATGTGGGGCGCGACACCGTTCGACCAGATGCTGTGCCGCATCCAGTTCAAGGAACTGCGCTATGAAGGCCAGTACACCCCGCCGTCGGTGCAGGGCAGCCTGATCTACCCGGGTAACGTCGGCGTATTCAACTGGGGCAGCGTGTCCCTGGACCCGGTGCGCCAGTTGCTGTTCACCAGCCCGAACTACATGGCCTTCGTTTCCAAGCTGGTGCCGCGGGCCGAAGTCGCCGCCGGCAGCAAGCGCGAAAGCGAGACCTCGGGCGTGCAACCCAACACCGGCGCGCCTTACGCGGTGATCATGCACCCGTTCATGTCGCCTCTGGGCGTACCCTGCCAGGCACCGGCCTGGGGCTACGTGGCCGGTATCGACCTGACCACCAGCAAGGTGGTGTGGAAGCACAAGAACGGCACCAGCCGTGACAGCTCGCCGATCCCGATCGGCCTGCCGATGGGCGTGCCGAGCATGGGCGGCTCCATGGTCACCGGTGGTGGCGTGGGCTTCCTCAGCGGCACCCTGGACCAGTACATCCGCGCCTATGACGTGAAGAACGGCAAGGAGCTGTGGAAGTCCCGCCTGCCAGCGGGCGGCCAGGCCACGCCGATGAGCTACACCGGCAAGGATGGCAAGCAGTACGTGCTGGTGGTCGTGGGCGGCCACGGCTCCCTCGGCACCAAGATGGGCGACTACATCATTGCCTACAAACTGTCGGAATAAGCTTTACCGACGGATATAAAAAGGGCGGCTACCTTGGGGTAGCCGCCCTTTTTTATGCCGTTCGCACTCCCCGTAGGAGCTGGCTTGCCAGCGAAGGCGTCGGCCCGGGCACTGCATGGCTTGCGGACCTGTTCGCCGGCAAGCCGGCTCCTACAAGGTGCCTGGCGTTCGATCTTGCTCGACCGGCAACCTCTCACATTGCGATCACCGAAAATTCCTACAACTCGCGTCCAATTGCATCACCTTGTCCATTCAGGACTCAGCCTTTAAGGTCTGACCTGTCACCGGCAAGACCGTGACAGGGTGTGGAAGCCCCTATCTCGTTAGGCGTAAACAACGCCACCTAGTGGCCAATCCGATTCCTGCGAGAGGGACCCACAGCAATGAACAACAACGCCGCTGACCCGACCGAGCAACGCCATATGCCCCTCACCAGCAACGATTACAACATCCCCGCGCTGCTGGTGGACACCCAGGCCCCGCTGGACGCTCTCCACGAGGCCGCCGCGCACCGCATCCGCGCGGCCACCCAGTTGCTGGAGAACATCGCCAGCCACGACAACCTGCAGAGCAACCCGGCCCTGCTCCAGGATTTCGCCCAGCTGTGCGTCATCCCCCTGCGCGATGGCTGTGACCTGCTGGACGTGCTGGGCCGACGCCTGCAGGAACAACTGCTGCCCTGACCCCGGCTCCAGGACCGGCGGCGCCTCGCCGGTCCTCTCAAGCGGCCCTGATCGCCTGCTCAGCAGCCCCGTAATTGCAAAGCGACATTAGCCCATTTGTGCTAATCGACCCTCCCCCAACCCGGGGCTATAGTGCCGGGCAACCACCTGATCTCCCCACCGCCGCCAGCCTGCGGTGTCGGGAGCGGCTGCGCCGTTGAAAACACAACAACACCAAGGAAGATTCATCATGAAACTCCAGTCCAGCCTCCGCCCCGTTGCCCTGCTCAGCGCCCTGGCCCTCGCCCTGGGCGGTTGCGCCATTGCCAAACCGAGCAACGACGACCTCAAGAACCGCGCCCAGACCACCCTCGGCAAACCGGTGAACACGGTCTCCAATGTCCGCAGCGACGCCTCCCAGACCTACTTCACCGCCAGCACCAGCAACGGCGAATACAACTGCATATTGCCCAGCGGCGGAATGGTCGCCTTCGCCTCCATGGGCGGGGTAGTCGCATTGCCCGCCGAGTGCACCAAGCAGTAAGCCGGCGGCCTCTGGCCCCCCAGGTTCGCGGCGACCACCGGCACCTGCGCCGTAGCAGGCCGATGGCGCGCGAACACTGCAACTTCTTGAAAGGTTCTGAATCCATGAACTCTCGCTTCCTCATGGTGGCAGGCACGGTCCTGCTCGCCTGTGCCTTGTGTGCCTGCGCGCCGCGTCAGGGACGAACCCTGGACGAATACCCTCCGGTCAAGATCCCAACCGTGCAGTACCCCGAGGTCCCCTTCGACACCCAGGCCGCCCGCGCCGCCCTGCAACCGGGCACTGCAACGCTCACCGGAAAGTTCTGCATCGTCGGCAACGACGGCATCGAGGACAGCCGCGACGTCAAGATCTATCTCTACCCGGTCACCCCGCACTTGCAGGCCTGGCACAAGTTACGCGCGTCCCAACCCGAAGGCGCGCCGGTAAGCATGGCCCCCGAGGCCGTGGCCGTGCACCGGGTGACCCGGACCGACGGCAACGGCATCTTCCAATTCACGGGCTTGCAACCTGGTCGATACTTCGTCCAGGGCCAGGACATGGTGTACGGCACCAGCCGCTGGAACGAGTACGTCGGCACCGGCCAGAGCAACACCAACTACGGGCCGGTGACCACCCACTACTACACCGAGCGCAGTTCGATCTCTTCGTACTCAGGGATGCTGGATGACTTCGTCGAACTGGCCAGCGGCGAGAACAAGAAGCTGACCATGACCAACTACCCCCTGCTTATCCCGTGCCGGACCTGGTAACTGTCTCTGGCGCCGCAGCCCTGTGGGCAGGCACCAGCGGTGCCTCGCGCAGGGCCCGCAAGGTGCTGCGCAGTTCCACCGGCCGCACCGGCTTGGAGAGGATGGCGATGTTACGGTCGTGCAGGGCGGCGTGGATTTTTTCGATGTCGTGCCCGGTGATGATCAGCGCCGGCACTTCCCAGCCCCGCTGCTGACGGATGCTGTCGATGCATTCGATACCCGAGGCCCGGGTGCCCAGGTCATAGTCGGCGACGATAATGTCGCAATCGGTCAGCAGGTTCTCCCCGCTTGATTCGGCCTGGACCACGCAGCCCCAGCGCTCCAGCAGCGCCGAAGTGGCCAGCAGCACGTTGCGGTCATCTTCCACCAGACAGACCCGCAACCCGGTCAGCAAACCGCTCTGCAGCGCCTCGTCACGGCCGTGCAAGCGCTGTGGCGCGGCCGGTGACAAGCCATGCAGGCTGACCGTGGTGCCGTGATCGACCCGCGAGCGGAGCGTCACCTGCAGGCCGGTCAACTGCCCCAGGCGCTTGACGATGGACAGACCCAGGCCGACGCCTTCGACGTCCTTGTCGCGCAATTGGCGGACCCGGTAGAACTCATCGAAGATCTTCGGCAGATGTTCCTCGGCAATCCCCCGGCCCTGGTCATAAATGACAATGGCCAGGCCTGCGCCGCGCCGGCGCACGCCAATCAGCACCGGCCGTTCGGCGGCGTACTTGAAGCAGTTGGACAGCACGTTCTGCACCATGGTCGCCAACAACCCCGGGTCGACCCGCACCCAATGGGCGCAAGGCCGCAACCGCAGCTCGACACCGGCCCAGCGCGCGGCTTCGGTGTTCTGGCGTACCAGGTCGCGCAGCAGCTCGCCCAGGTGCACGGTGTCGTACTTGGGCTGCACCCGCCCGTTGTCCAGGGTGTAGAGGTCGAGGATCGAACGGAACAGCTGCGAAACGTTGAGCAGCGAACGGTCGATGTTGTCCACCAGCCGCCGCTCATCCATCCCCAGGTTGGCTTCGCGCAGGCAGGCGGTGAACAGGCCGATGGAGTGGATCGGCTGGCGCAGGTCATGGCTGGCCTGGGCCAGGAAGCGGGATTTTTCCAGGTTGGCGGCAATCGCCTCTTCGGACGCCAGGCGGGTGCGCTTGAGCAGGATATGGGCGTACACCGGAATCACCGTGCTGGTGATCATCAGCATCAGCACCATGTAGGGCTGGGCCTGCCAATAGGGGGTCAGCAGGTAGACCATGAACAGCGCGACCTGCGCCAGCACGGTGGCGATCGCCAGGTAGCGCGAACCGAAACGCATGCCATTGCCCAGGTTGACCCAGACCATCACCGCGTAGATCGGCAGCGCCCCCTCGCCGCCTACCACCAGGCCGTAACAGGTGCCGGTGTAGTCATAGACCATGCCCAGGATGCGCCGCGCCGGGTAGTGCCCGGGCCAACGGGCAATGGCCATGCGCAGCACGATCGAACCCAGCATGAACAGGGAAATGTAGATCATCACCGGCACGTAGGGATCCACATCCTGCCCCGGCAGGAAGCCGATTAGGCCAAACCAGACCAGAGCGCATCCGGCGACGATAATCCGCAGGGTGGCCTGATCGAGTTCACTGTCTTTCTCAACTTTCATGCAATCACCTCCTTGTGCAATATGCGCTGCCGTGGTCTTTTGCCGTTCGGCAAACTGGCCCATCGGACACGACCAGCGGGCAGTTACAACGCCGTGCGCCAAGTTAGCATGCCCACAGGACTGGATGTTTCAAGGAGTTTCAAACATGACATGCCGGATTATCGTCGCCGACGACCACCCGTTGTTTCGCGAAGGCATGCTGCGCACCATCCAGCGCTTGCTGCCCGATGCCGTGCTCGAAGAGGCCGGCGACCTGGCTGCGGTAATGGCCCTGGCCGAGAGCGGCGAGGAGCCGGACTCGCTGATTCTCGACCTGCGCTTTCCCGGCCTGACCTCGGTCAGCATGATTGCCGGCCTGCGCCAGCAATTGCCGCGCACCTCGATCATCGTGGTGTCGATGGTCGACAACCAGGACCTGATCGCCGAAGTCATGGCCGCCGGGGCCGACGGTTTTATCGGCAAGAGCATCAGCCCGGACGAGATCGGCCAGGCGATACAGGCCATCCGCGAAGGCGACGTGGTGGTCAAGTACGCGCCTTCCGGCTTGCTGCTGCCCCTGGACGCCTGCGCCGAAGTGAGCCAGCTGACCACCCGGCAACAGGAAGTCCTGCGCCTGATCGCCCAGGGCAAGACCAACAAGGAAATCGCCCGAGAGCTGGATATCTCGCCGTTCACCGTACGCATCCACGTGTCTTCCCTGCTGCATACCCTCAAGGTGCCGTCGCGCGCCGCGGCGGCGGTGAAGTTCGCCGGCACCTGGTAAACCGGGACAATCGGGGCCGCGCTATCGGGCGGCCTGCACCAGAATGCCAAGACACGGTTGGTCAGCGCGCGCCGTTAATGCTGGGAAGCCCTGCGCAAATGAGGCAGCATCGGTTCTGGCACGCCGGTATAAACGCCATGGCATTGGGCGGCACGCCAGGAACAGCGTGCTGGCGCGACCGCCCTCGCAGGAGAAAGACATCATGAGTACGGATAAGCGTGATGAGTTGTTTGAACGGTTACACCACTGGTTCGGTGACTCGGAAGCCGCCAACTGGAACGAATACACCACCGAGCAGGTGGCCAAGGGAGTCCTCCACGCCTTTACCTCGGCGCAATGGCAACGCCTCGGCGAAACCCTGCTGTCGCGCCCCGAGTACTGGCAGCACCGCTGCGCGGTGTCCCTGGGAGAGTTGCGCAGCCCGCCGGCCATCGAGCTGCTGAAACGCCTGCTGGTGGATTCGCCCTACCTGGACGTGAGGGTCATGGCGATCTATGAACTGGACTGGTCGGAAGCGGCCATCGAGCCCCGCTATGCGCCCTGCATCCTGGAAATCATGGACAACCTCAGTGAGGAAGGCATAGAGCCGGAGCTGCAAAGCCTGTTGACCAAGGCTGAGTCCGCCGCCCCCTGAGCGCGCCCCCTGGATGGCCCCTCGGCCATCCAGCTTTCAGCTCGACACCCGGGAGTTCACCAGCCAGCGCTCAAAGGCCTCGGTCGGCAAAGGTCGGCTGATCAGATAGCCCTGCACCGTGTCGCAGCCCCAGCTTTCCAGCAATTTCAGGCAATGCTCATATTCCACGCCTTCGGCCACCACCTTGAGCCCCAGCTTGTGGCTCATTTCAATGGTGGAACGCACGATCACCGCATCGCCGCTGGTTTCATCCAGATTGCGGATGAACGACTGGTCGATCTTCAGTTCCTGCACCGGCAGGCGCTGCAACTGCGCCAGGGATGAATAGCCGGTACCGAAATCGTCCACCGACAGGCTGATGCCGCAGCCGCGCAAGCGTTGCAGCACGGCCAGGGCCTGCTCCGGGTCGCGCATGATGGCGCTCTCGGTGATCTCGAACACCAACTGTTCGGCTGCCACCTGATAGCCCTCAAGGTAATCGCTGACCCGTACCTCCAGGCCGTCGTCCTCCAGGTCGCTGGCCGAGATGTTCAGTGACAGGCGTACAGGCAGGGCCCGGCGGTTCCACTCCGCCAACTGGCGGATACAGGCTTCGATGACCCAGGCGGTGAGGCTGTGCATGCTGCCGGTGCGCTCGGCCAGGGGAATGAATTCCGCCGGCGAGACCACGCCGAACACCGGGTGCTGCCAGCGCAGCAGGGCTTCGGCCTGGTGCAGGTAGTCCCGGCGCAGATCGAGCTTGGGCTGGTACAACAGGAACAGCTCACCTTCGGCGGCCGCCCGGCGCAGGTCGCGGATCAGGCTGATCTGCCGCTGGTGAGCCAGGTCTCGGTCCTGCTGGTAGACCTGCAAGTAACCGGGCTTGAGCGAAGCATCATGGCGGGCGATGGCGGCGCGGCTGATCAGTTCCTCGGCGGACTTGCCGTCGGCGGGGTACACCGCCATCCCCATGCAGATCTGCCGGCGCACCTCATCGCCCTGGATCAGTTGCGGCCGGCTTAGCAGGTCATGCAGCCGGTCAGCCATGGCCATGGCCCCGTCCAGTTCGGTGTTCTCCAGCAGCAGGAGGAATTCACTGGCAGTGATCCGGGCCGCCGTATCGCCCTGGGACAATACTTCTCGCAGGCGCCGGCTGAGCTCGCCCATCATCTGGTCCAGGCCTTCTGTGCCAAAGCCTTCGTTGATCGCCCGATAGTTGTCGATGCCCAGGTAGAGCAGCACCACATTGCGCCGGGCGGCAATGGCCTTGGTCAGGCGTTCGATGGCCAGGGCCCGGTTCGGCAGCCCGGTCAGCGGATCATGCAGAGCGTTGTGGGCCAGTTGCCGTTCGCGGGTGGCAATGGCGCTCTGCATGGCGTTGAAGGCATCTGCAAGCACCCCGAACTCGTCGCTGCGCTTGATGGTTACCGGGGCCTGATAGTTACCGGCACCGATGCGTCTTGCCGCCTGGGCCAGGTCTTCCAGGGGCCGCGATACCCGCCGCGCCATCAGCAGGGCGCAGACCAGGGAGACCACCAGCGCTACCATGGCGATCCACATGAACTCCCGGTCCAGCGGGGCAAAGGCCTGCAACGCCTGCTCCAGGGGGCTTTGCAGCAAGGCCATGACCCGCGGATCGCCGGCATCCCCGGTATTGGCCAGTTGCAAGGCCTGGTTGAGGAAACGCTGGCCATGGGTCTCGCTCAACTGCGGCAGGGATTGCCACAGGGAGTCGGCCAGGACATTGATGATGGGCGACCAGAAGAACTCCGGCTGGGTGCTGAACAGCTCGCCGGGATGCTGACCATCGACCGTCAGAAACGACACTTCCAGGTTGCTCATGGAGCGCAGTTCCTGGGCAAACAGCTCATCCATGGGAAAGCCCATCACTACCCGGGCGATGGGTAGCGACTCCAGCACTTCCCCCTGGACCAGCAGATAGGGCCGGCCCTTGATTGCGACGAAGAGCATGTGGGTGTTGTGCCGCATGGCCCGGCGCAGGGCCTGGTCGTAGGGAAAGTGCTGGTCCCGGGCGATCACCGGCAGGGTGCTGGCGATGACCCGGCCCTCGGGGCTGAGCACGAACATCTCGCTGGAACGGATGCCGCCGCTATGCTGGGCCAGGGCGGCAAGGATATCCACCGGCTTGCCGCTGAGCACCGCCCGGCGAAACTCGGAATCCACCACCAGCCAGTCGACACCGTACTGCAGGTTGCGACCGCGCAAGTCCAACAGCCGTTCGAATACCCGGGTGCCGATCTTCAGTTGCAATTGCGCCTGGCGCTCCACCGCTTGGGTGGTGGCGGTCTTGACCGCGAAATACACCGCGGCAATCAATACCAACAGCAATAGCGCCAGCACCCCGACAATCCTTGCCTGAAAGGTTCGGCGCCACTTCATAAGGCTGCTCTCAGTCGCTCCAAGTCCCCGGCGGGTCTTGAAAAGGCCGACGCGGATACCCCCTGCCGGAAGCTGAAAAATCCCTTCTTCATACCCATTCCTCTGAGAAGCTGAATGCGCGCGTCAAATAAATGCCAGCTTCATTCCGGCATTCCGGGCAATCAGATTAATCCTCAAATTACACAAGATCACGCAATAAAACAGGTGACATCGCAGTCATTTTATTGACAACCCATGTCAAACAGCCCCTTCAAGTGAGCTTGAATCCCTTCGTAAAAAACCCCAGGCATGCAGCAAGAACAGCCTAGACCGCGGCGATGCAACGCTTCTCTGCCAGGGCAAGGGGCGATGCAGCGGCATTTCCCACCGCATCGGAAAAACGCTGAAACCAGTCCCCCATTGAAACCCGCGGCGACCTGCCCCATCTAAGCTGCATAGTCCATCGCGCAGGAGCCTCCATGAGCGACCAGCAAGAATTTCCCGAAGATCCACGTGACTACGTCGATCCGGAAAACACCGAACACCAGGCTGCCCATGGCACCGGCCTGGCCCTGCCCGGACAGAATCTGCCGGACAAGGTCTACATCATCCCGATTCACAATCGTCCCTTCTTTCCTGCGCAAGTATTGCCGGTCATCGTCAATGAAGAGCCCTGGGCCGAAACCCTGGAACTGGTGAGCAAATCCGAGCATCACTCCCTTGCCCTGTTTTTCATGGACACCCCGCAAGAGGACCCGCGGCACTTCGATACCTCCGCGCTGCCGGAGTACGGCACCCTGGTCAAGGTCCATCACGCCAGCCGTGAAAACGGCAAGCTGCAGTTCGTTGCCCAGGGCCTGACCCGGGTGCGCATCCGCACCTGGCTCAAGCACCATCGTCCGCCCTACCTGGTGGAGGTCGAGTACCCCCATCAGCCCAGCGAGCCCACCGACGAGGTCAAGGCCTACGGCATGGCGCTGATCAATGCGATCAAGGAGTTGCTGCCGCTCAACCCGCTGTACAGCGAAGAGCTGAAGAACTACCTCAACCGCTTCAGCCCCAACGATCCGTCGCCCCTGACCGACTTCGCCGCCGCCCTGACCTCCGCCACCGGCAACGAACTGCAGGAAGTGCTGGACTGCGTGCCCATGCTCAAGCGCATGGAAAAAGTCCTGCCGATGCTGCGCAAGGAAGTCGAAGTGGCGCGCCTGCAGAAAGAGATTTCCGCCGAGGTCAACCGCAAGATCGGCGAGCACCAGCGCGAGTTCTTCCTCAAGGAGCAGCTCAAGGTGATCCAGCAGGAGCTGGGGTTGACCAAAGATGACCGCAGCGCCGACCTGGAGCAGTTCGAACAGCGCCTGACTGGCAAAGTGCTGCCGCCCCAGGCGCAGAAACGCATCGACGAGGAAATGAACAAGCTGTCGATCCTGGAGACCGGCTCGCCGGAATATGCGGTTACCCGCAACTACCTGGAATGGGCCACGGCCGTGCCCTGGGGCGTCTTCGGCGACGACAAGCTCGACCTCAAGCACGCGCGCAAGGTGCTGGACAAGCACCACGCCGGGCTCGACGACATCAAGAACCGTATCCTCGAATTCCTCGCAGTGGGCGCCTACAAGGGCGAGATCAGCGGCTCCATCGTGCTGCTGGTAGGCCCACCCGGTGTCGGCAAGACCAGCGTCGGCAAATCCATCGCCGAATCCCTGGGGCGGCCGTTCTACCGCTTCAGCGTCGGCGGCATGCGTGATGAAGCCGAGATCAAGGGCCACCGCCGCACCTACATCGGCGCCCAGCCGGGCAAGCTGGTGCAGGCCCTCAAGGAAGTGGAGGTGATGAACCCGGTGATCATGCTCGACGAGATCGACAAGATGGGCCAGAGCTACCAGGGCGACCCGGCCTCGGCCCTCCTGGAGACCCTGGACCCGGAGCAGAACGTCGACTTCCTCGATCACTACCTGGACCTGCGCATGGACCTGTCCAAGGTCCTGTTCGTGTGCACTGCCAACACCCTGGATTCGATTCCCGGCCCGCTGCTGGACCGTATGGAAGTGATTCGCCTGTCCGGCTACATCACCGAAGAAAAACTGGCCATCGCCAAACGCCACCTGTGGCCCAAGCAGCTGGAAAAGGCCGGTGTCGCCAAGACCAGCCTGAGCATCAGCGACAGCGCCCTGCGCACGGTGATCGATGGCTACGCCCGGGAAGCCGGGGTGCGCCAGCTGGAGAAACAACTGGGCAAGCTGGTACGCAAGGCAGTGGTCAAGCTGCTGGACGAGCCGGACGCCACGATCAAGATCGCGCCCAAGGACCTGGAGGCTTCCCTGGGCATGCCGGTGTTCCGTAACGAGCAGGTCCTGAGCGGCACCGGGGTCATCACCGGCCTGGCCTGGACCAGCATGGGCGGCGCCACCCTGCCTATCGAGGCCACGCGCATTCACACCCACAACCGCGGCTTCAAGCTCACCGGGCAACTGGGGGATGTGATGAAGGAATCGGCGGAGATCGCCTACAGCTACGTCAGCTCGCACCTCAAGCAATTCGGCGGCGACAGCAAGTTCTTCGACGAAGCCTTCGTCCATCTGCACGTTCCCGAAGGCGCCACCCCCAAGGACGGCCCCAGTGCCGGGGTGACCATGGCCAGCGCCCTGCTGTCCCTGGCGCGCAACCAGCCGCCGAAGAAAGGCGTGGCCATGACCGGCGAGCTGACCCTCACCGGCCACGTGCTGCCCATTGGCGGGGTGCGCGAGAAAGTCATCGCCGCGCGGCGCCAGAAGATCCACGAGTTGATCCTGCCGGAGCCCAACCGCGGGCATTTCGAAGAACTGCCGGACTACCTCAAGGAAGGCATCACCGTGCATTTTGCCAAGCGTTTTGCCGACGTGGCCAAAGTGCTGTTCTAACCCCTTTCGCCGCAAGCTGGCTTCTGCAGGCCCCCCCTCGCAGTAGCTGGCTTGCTGGCGAACAGGCCATAACCGCCAACCTTTATTCCCCTCCCCACACCGCCCACCATCTTCAGTTATGCTCGCCGTTCGTCATGAATGATCGGAGCTTCCTGACCCATGCCCACACCCCGCCTTCTTGCCCTGCTCAGCCTCGCCCTGCTGACCGCTTGCGCCAGCCAGCCCAAGCAGAACGTCACCGTTGAAAACCAGAGTGAATGCCCGCTGCAACTGCACAATGGGCAGAACCTGATCCTCACCCTGCCCAGCAACCCCACCACCGGTTATCGCTGGGCGATCCAGGATTCGGCCGGCGGCATCCTGCGCAAGGTCAGCCCCGAGGTCTACAGCAACCCCGAAGACACCGGCCTGGTGGGCAGTGGCGGGCAGTCGACCTGGCGCTTCCAGGCCTTCGCCAGCGGCCAGGGCCGGCTGCTGCTGACCTACCAGCAACCCTGGGCACCGGAAGAGGCCCCGGTGAAGGCCTTCGACTGCTCGATCACGGTGAACTGACATGGGCTGGCTGATACTGGCGCTGATGGGCGCCGCGACCTTCCTCTACGGCGTCAGCGTGCATGCCACCCTGCTCTGCCTGCTGGTCAAGCCACTGCCGGTGCTGGCCCTGCTGGGCTGGCTGCACGATGCACCGCCCGGGGACTACCGGCGCTGGATCATCATCGGCCTGCTGTTCTCGGTGCTGGGGGATATCCTGCTGGCCTGGCCCACGGACCTGTTCGTGTTCGGTCTCGGAGCCTTCCTGGTGGCGCACCTGGCCTACCTCAAGGCTTATCTCAGCGACTGCCGGCGCCCGGCGCTGCTGCCCTTGCTGGTGGCACTGACCATTGGCGCGGTGCTGTTGAGCATCCTAATCTCCCACGGCCTGGGGCCGTTGCTGGTGCCGGTGATCGTCTACGCCCTGACCATCAGCGCCATGCTCTGGCGCGCCCTGGCACGCCTCGGCTCAGCGGTGCCCACGCGGTCCGCGGTACTGGCAGTGCTGGGCGCTCTGAGCTTTGCCTTCTCCGACAGCCTGATAGGCATCAGCCGCTTCGTGCTGGCCTTCGACGCCGCGCCCTACCTGATCATCATTTTCTACTGGCTGGGCCAGTGGGGCATCGCCGCTTCGGCGTTCAGCCAGAAGCCACGCTGAGCCGCCTGCGCCGGCAGGCCGGTCCCTACTCTCCGTAGGAGCCGGCTTGCCGGCGAAAGGACCACACCTTGCGTCGCCCTTGCGCCCCTGAAGGCCCTGCGGGCCTTATCGCAGCCTGCGGCAGCGGCTACAATGCCGCCCTCTTTTTTTCTCCATCGCCGGAACCGCCGTGAGCAAAGAACCCGACCGCCTTTTCGCCCAGCCACTGGCCCAGGTGCCCGACTTCGCCTTCAACGAGGATGTGGTGCGGGTGTTCCCGGACATGATCAAGCGCTCGGTGCCGGGTTACCCGACCATTGTCGAGAACCTCGGGGTACTGGCGGCGCAGTTCGCCCAACCCAACAGCGTGCTCTACGACCTGGGCTCTTCCCTGGGGGCAGTGACCCAGGCCCTGCGCCGCCATGTGCGCACGGATGGCTGCCGGGTCATCGCGGTGGACAACTCCGCAGCCATGGTCGAACGTTGCCGGGAATACCTCAACGGCCAGGATTCGATGTTCCAGGAGCTGCTGCCGGTGCAGGTGATCGAGGGCGATATCCTGGCCCTGGAATTCCAGCCGGCCTCGGTGGTGGCCCTGAATTTCACCCTGCAGTTCATCGCCCCCGAGCAGCGTCTGGCCCTGCTGGGGCGCATCCGCCAGTCACTGCTGCCCGGTGGCGCGCTGATCCTCTCGGAGAAGCTGCGCTTCAACGATGACCAGGAACACGCCCTGCTCACCGACCTGCACATCGCCTTCAAGCGCGCCAACGGCTACAGCGAACTGGAAATCGCCCAGAAGCGCAGTGCCATCGAAAACGTCATGAAGCCCGACAGCCTCGAAGAACACCGCGAACGCCTGCTGGCTGCCGGGTTCTCGAAAGTCGTGCCGTGGTTCCAATGCCTTAACTTTGCCTCGTTGATTGCCCTGCCATGATTGATCTGTCCCCCCTCGCTCGCCGTCTGGCGGGTACGCCCCTGGCCACCTGGGCCAACGGGCTGCAAGCCCAGCTCGACGCCAAGATGGAAAAAGGCCATGGCGACCTGGAACGCTGGCAAAGCGCCCTGGATGCATTGCCGAAGATCCAGCCCAGCGAAATCGACCTGATCAATGGCCTGCGCCTGGACACCGACTGCGATGACGCCACTCGGGCGCAGATGCGCACCGCACTGATGGGCCTGTCGCCGTGGCGCAAGGGCCCGTTCAACCTGTTCGGCGTGCACGTGGACACTGAATGGCGTTCGGACTGGAAGTGGTCGCGGGTCGCCCCGCACCTGAACCTTGAGGGCAAGCGCATCCTCGATGTCGGCTGCGGCAATGGCTACTACATGTGGCGCATGCTTGGCGCCGGTGCCCACAGCGTGATCGGCGTCGACCCCAACTGGCTGTTCTTCTGCCAGTTCCAGGCGGTGCAGCGTTACTTGTCGGAGCCTTCGGTGTGGCACCTGCCCTTCCCCTTCGAAGACCTGCCGGCCAACCTGGAAGGCTTCGACACGGTGTTCTCCATGGGGGTGTTCTACCACCGCCGTTCGCCCATCGAGCACCTGCTGGCGCTCAAGGACTGCCTGGTCAAGGGCGGTGAACTGGTGTTGGAAACCCTGGTGGTGGAAGGCGACCAGCATCAGGTGCTGGTACCGGAAGACCGCTACGCGCAGATGCGCAACGTATGGTTCCTGCCGTCCGTACCGGCCCTGGAACTGTGGCTGCGACGGGCCGGTTTCAGCGATGTGCGTTGCGTGGATGTGAGCGTGACCAGCATCGAGGAACAGCGCGGCACCGAGTGGATGAAGTATCAGTCCCTGAGCGACTTCCTGGACCCCAACGACCACAGCAAGACCATCGAAGGCCTACCGGCGCCGATGCGTGCGGTGATAGTCGCCAAGAAATAACCCCGCCTTGCCCCCGCGGGAGCTGGCCGGGCGGCGTTCCGCTTGCCAGCGAAGGCGCCCGCCAGAGCGGCGCAAGGCTCAAGGGGCTCTTCGCCGGCAAGCCGGCTCCTACGGTTTTGTGTAGGCCGCGAACCGGTTTGAGATCAGCGCGCTCGACGCGCCTTGAAGAATTCGCTCAGCACCGTGCCGCACTCCTCGGCCAGTACCCCGCCCTCGTACAGCACTCGATGGTTGAGAAACCCTTGGGTGAAGAACTGCCCCTGGCTCTGCACAATGCCGGCCTTGGGTTCCAGTGCGCCGTACACCACCCGGGCAATGCGCGAATGGACGATCAGCCCGGCGCACATGCTGCAAGGTTCAAGGGTCACGTACAGGGTGCTGCCGGGCAGGCGATAGTTGCTCACCGCCTGGGCCGCTTCGCGGATCGCCACCATCTCGGCGTGGGCGCTGGGATCGCTGCCGCTGATGGGGCAGTTGTAGCCACGGCCGATGATCTGCCCATCCAGTACCAGCACCGCACCCACCGGCACTTCCCCCAGGGCGGCGCCCTGCGCGGCCAGGGCCAGGGCTTCACGCATGAAGTCCTGGTCGCGGCTGCGGTCGATGATCGGCGCCGGGCGTATCTGGCGCATCACACCACCTCGATGGCGGCCATAAGGCCGGTTTCCATGTGGTCGATCACGTGGCAGTGGAACATCCAGACCCCCGGGTTATCCGCCACCAGGGCGACCCGGGCACGCTCGTTCTTGCCCAGCAGGTAGGTGTCGGTGAAGTAGGGGGTGATCTTCTTGCGGTTCGAGGCGATGACCTTGAAGCTCATGCCGTGCAAGTGGATCGGGTGCTGGTACTGGGTCATGTTCTTCAATTCGAAAATGTAGCTCTTGCCCTTTTTCAGGGTGGCAATCGGGCGGTCGGCGCAGGTCTTGTCGGTGATGTCCCAGGCCTGGCCGTTGATCTGCCACAGGCTAGGCGGCTTGCCATTGTCCACGTTCACCGAGACCGAGCCAACCCATTCGAAATTGAAGTTGAGCTTCTCGGCGTTGTCGAGATCCGGCTCGGCCACGGGGTTGGCCGGCAAGGCGGCGGGCCACTGGGTGGGCGCGTCGTTGTTGGCCACCGAGCGCAAAGTGCCCAGGCGCACCGGTCCGTTGCGCAGGGACAACTCCACACCGGCCGCCGGCGCCTTGATCGCCAAGCAGATGCGCATGCCCGGGCCCAGCCAGTATTCCTTGCCCAAGGGGCGCGGCTCGATGGGGTTGCCGTCCAGGGCGTAGATCTGCGCTTCGACATCCGGGATGTTGATGCGGTAGGTCAGGGTGTTGTCCAGGTTCAGCAGGCGCACCCGGGTGATCTGCCCGGCCGGCAGGTCGATCACCGCCTGGGACACACCGTTGATGGTGGACAGGCGCCCGGCCGTACCACCGCGCGCCGCCTCCCGAGGGATGCTGAAGGGCATGAACGCGCCCTCTTCATCCACGTGCCAGCTTTTCAGGCTCAGGGTGCGCTCGTACTTGAAGCCGGTGGGTTCGCGTTCTTCGATGATCAGCGGGCCCACCAGGCCGCGACCCAGTTCTTCGCTGCTGTTCACATGGGGGTGATACCAGTAGCTGCCGGCATCCGGCACGCGGAATTTGTAGTCGAAGTATTCGCCGGGCAGCACCGGCAGTTGCGAGACGTAAGGCACGCCGTCCATTTCCAGGGGCAGGCGGATGCCGTGCCAGTGGATGGTGGTGGCCACCGGCAGGTGGTTGATGAAACGTACCCGCAGCCACTCGCCCTGGCGTACCCGCAGTTCGGTACCCGGCGCCGAAGGGCCGAAGGCCCAGGCCTCGGTCTTGTGCCCCGGCACCAGCTCCACGTCCAGTGGCGCGGCGATCAGCTCGTAATCGTGCCCCGCCTCGGCGTCAGCCATCTTTCCCAGCCAATAACGCGATGCGCCGCCCGCCCCCACGCCCACCACTACCAGACCGGCCAGACCACCGAGTATTTGTCGACGGGTAAAGGACATGGACTCAACTACCTCACGTATCAGCCGCGGGCCCAGGCCCGCAAAAGGCGAATACGATACACCCGCAGTTGAGAAACAGTAAGGCCGGCGCGGCGACGGGACGCAGGCGAGACGGAGAAACGATGGGTGTTTTCGAGCGTCTGCTCGCTGGCAAGCCTGTTGCTCTTGTAGGAGCCGGCTGGCCGACGACCAGGCCCCTCAGCCCTGCAATCCCAGCAGCAGATGCACCACGCCACCGGCCAGGGGCATCACCGCCGGTACCCCCGCCACGCGCAAGGCGCTGCTGTCCAGCAGTTGCGGATCATGCAGCTCAAGGCGCAGGCGGGTCAGGGCCAGGGGTTGCTGACTCTTGATGTTGGCGCTGCCACCCAGCGCCGCCAGCATTGCGTCATTCAGAACATTGCCGTTGGCCCTGGGGGCCTTCGGCTGATCAGGGATCAGATCCGGAGTCAGGGCTTTCCAGAACGCGCGTTGCAATTTCTCGAACATTTTCAGCTCTCCAGAACCAGTGAATCGGCTGCGACTTGCTGCTTGTGCAGGTATTCACGTACCTGAACCGCGTCCTCCAGATCGATGATCCGAGCTGCCAGCGCCTGGCATTCGCTCAGATCCAGCTCGCGTGCCCGGGCCTTGATGGCCGGAATCAACGGCACGCTCACCGACAGTTCGTCCACCCCCAGGCCCAGCAACAGCGGCACTGCCAGGGTTTCGGACGCCAGTGCACCACAGACTCCGACCCACTTGCCGTGGGCATGGGCGGCCTGCACCGTTCGTGCGATCAGGCGCAGCACCGACGGGTGGAAGCTGTCGGCCTGACTGGCCAGACGCGGATGATCACGGTCCATGGCCAGGGTGTACTGGGTCAGGTCGTTGGTGCCGATGGAGAAGAAATCCACCTCCGGAGCGAAACGGTCCGCCATCAGGGCCGCCGAAGGCACCTCGATCATGATGCCCAACTTGGGCCGCTCCGCCAGGCCCAGGGCCCGAACCTCCTCATCGAGTAACTGCCGCGCCTGACGCAGCTCCGTCAACTGGCTGACCATCGGCAACATGATGTGCAGGCGGGCCTGCCCGGCGCCGGCGAGAATCGCCCGGAACTGTTCGCGCAGCAGTTCGGGACGCTCCAGGCACAGGCGGATACCCCGCAGGCCGAGAAAGGGGTTGGCTTCGGTGTCCATGGGCACATAAGCCAGAGGCTTGTCGCCGCCCACGTCCAGGGTCCGCACCACCAGATTGCGCGTCGGCCCCAGGGCCTGGGCAATGGCTCGATAGGTTTCGGCCTGTTCCTCGGGGCTCGGGGCGTGGCTACGGTCCTGGTAGAGGAACTCCGAACGCAACAGGCCGACGCCTTCGCCTCCCAGGCTCATTGCCTGTTCGGCTTCCGCCAGAGAGGCAATGTTGGCCGTGACCTCCAGATGATGACCATCGCGGGTCACCGCCGGTTGCGCCGCCTGGGCCAGGTCCTGGCGCTGGCGCAGGCGTTGCTGCTGACGCAGCGACTCCAGTTGCTGCAAGCGTTGCGGGTCCGGGTCCGTATGCAGTTCGCCCCGATCGGCATCCAGCAGAACCCGGGAGCCGTTGGCCAGGGACAGGACCCGGGGCGACAAGCCACAGATCGCCGGCAGGCCCAGGGCCCGGGCGAGGATCGCCACGTGGCTGGTGGCGCCACCGCCGACGGTGGCAAACCCCAGCACCTTGGCCGTGTCCAGGCTGGCGGTCTGCGAGGGCGTCAGTTGCTCGGCAATCAGAATCGCCTGGTCCGGCAAGCTCAGGGCATGCTCCTGCACCCCGAGAATCAGCTTGAGCACCCGTTGGCCGACGTCCGCCAGGTCCACCGCGCGCTCAGCCAGCAGCGTACTGTCCAGGCCCTTGAACAGCTCGGCGGTGACCTCGATGGCGCTGTTCCAGGCAAAGGCAGCACTCTTGCCGCTGACGATCAGGGCTTCGGCCTGCTCCAACAGGCTCGGGTCGTCGAGGAGTTCCTGGTGGGCACGGAAGATTTCCTGCTGTGCTTCACCCGGGGCATTGTCCCGCAGCTGTTGCAGGCCCCGGACCGCCTCCCGCAAGGCCCGCTCAAGGACTTCGCGCTCCTGCTGCGGGTTCGCCGCCAACTCCCTTATCTGCAGGCGCTGCTCAGCCACCTGCAGCACCTGGCCGACCGCCGAACCCGGTGATGCACAGACACCCCGCAGAACTGTCTCCAGCGACTCATCCCGCGCCGCTACTGGCTCAGGACTCGGCGCTACAGCACTGACCTTTTCGCCACAACCCGAGGCCAACAGCTCCACCAGAACCTGGATCGCCCGCTCGGCATCCGCACCCGCAGCACTGACCTGCAAGACATCGCCCTGCACCGTCTGCAACGCCATGATCGACACCAGGGACTTGGCGTTGGCCGAGTCCTGGCGCCGGTGCAGGCAGATATTCGCGGCAAAGCCCTTGGCCGCCTGGGCCAGCAACGCCGCCGGACGTGCGTGCAGCCCCTGGGGGTTGCCCAGGATCAGCGGTTTGGAAAACAGCGCCTCAGCTTCAGCGTCCTCGGCGACCTCTTGCGCGGAGGCGGGCTCGATCTGCAACAGCGGCTGCCCCAGTTCCACCAGCAGGCTGCCGGACACCAGCGCCGTCACCGCCTCGCCACTGACCACCAGCATCAGGGTCAACAAGCTGCGCGCGTGCAGGGCCAGGTAGTCGGCATCGAACTCGATCAACGGCTGGCCTGCCGAGACCTGCTGACCCTCCTCGACCAGACAGGTGAAGCCCTTGCCCGCGAGGTTCACCGTGTCCAACCCGATGTGCATCAGCACCTGCTGGCCCTGTTCACCGGTGATGCTCACTGCATGGCCGCTGTGCTGCAGGTTGCTGACCACCCCGGACAGAGGCGCACAGAGGGTCTGGGAAGTCGGGTCGATGCACACGCCGTCACCGATCACCCGGCTGGAAAACACCGGGTCCGGAACCTGGTCCAGGGGCAGCAGCACCCCGGACAGGGGCGCGAGCAATTGCAAGGGTTGGGTTATGGCCATGACGTCACCTGCTAATGATTCCTTGAAGTGCCGATGGAGCGCGAGCCCCTACAGCATCGCTTATTTCCACCAGTACTCGACCTGCAAACCGACGTTCGCCCCGTGTCGGGCGGTGCCGAATACACCGCTGTCGGACAGCGCGGAGCCGGCCGCCAGTTCGTTAGCCGCGCGTTTGGCGGCCTCGTTCCAGCTGGCATAGGTGTAATACAGGCGCACCTCGGGCCGCGCCCAGAACTCCGGCCCCTTGGGCGACCAGGTGGGCGCGAAGGTGAACTTGCTGAGTTTGCGGGTGCCCCCGGGCGCCTCCACCTGATCATGACCAAACTCGGTCACCAGCTTGAACTGTTCGGTGATGGCATAGGCCGGGCGCACCCCCAGGGAGATCCAGTTCTGGTCCTGGCCGTCGGGGCGAATGTCCTTCTGATAGACCGCCTCTACCTGGCCGCCGAAGCGCGGGGTGACCTGCCAATCGAAGAACTCCACCAGGCGATAGCTCTTGTTGCCGTCATCCAGGTAGGGATTGCCGGTGTAGCCCAGGCCGGTACCGGGCCCCTCACCGTATTGCAGGGCCAGTTTGTTCTTGCCGCCGAAAAAGTCTTTCTGCACATGCTGGGTGGTGATCGCCCAACCATTGTGGGCACCACGGCGATCGGGCTTTTCCAGGTAACTCAGGCCCAGCTCCAGCTCGCCGCCGGGGTTGGTCTGGAAACCGGCAACGTTGAAGTCATGACGGCTCACGGCCTGCTTCTGGTAGAGGTTGTCCTTGCGGGAGAAGGCGTAGCTGTATTTCAGATCGCCGATGCGCACGTCCTCGACCCCGCCGCCAGTGGCGCTCTGGTTCCAGTAGTAGAAGTCGGAAATATGGATATCGTTACGCTTGTAGTAACGGCGCCCGGCCCACAACGAGCCGCCATTGAGGCTGGGCAGGTTCGACCACTGGGCGTATATCTGCGGCATGCGCGCCGAGCCGTTCTCGCCCTGGAAAGTCAGGTTGCGGTCGTAGCGGTTGTAGAGCGAGGCCATGCCGTCGACGCTGAGTACCGAACCGTCCTCCAGGGTGTACAGGTCCTGGCGCAGCTCAAGCTCGGCGTACTGCTCGCACTCGTTGCCCAGGCGGTACTTGGAGGGCGCGCCGGGTAGCTGAAAGCAGGATTGCGGGCCGCTGTTGACCGAAGTGCCAAGGCCGCTGCGCAGGTAGCCGGCGAACTCCAGGGCCTGGGCCGGAAAGGGCAATGCCAGGCACAGGCAGGACGCCGCCAGGCCGCGATTTATTGTTGTTTTCATAAGCCACCCCATTATTTTTATTGTGATATTTCGATCCGCAGAAGCCGGCTTGCCGACGAACGAAGCCCTGCGCGGTATCTGCAACAGCGCATTCACGGCAGACGCAAACCGCCCGGCAGCTTCTGCGAGGATTGTCAGCAGTCGGTCAGGTGCAGGACGAAGGACTCATAGGGCCGCAGCAGCAAATGCCGGCTGCGGGCGCCATCCCCCGGGTAGTTGCTGATCAGCAGACGCTGCTGCATGCCCGGCTCGATGACCTCCTGCGGCAATTCAACCTCGCACGGCGAACCGTAGAAGTTGTTCACCACCAGCAGTCGCTCGCCCTGCCCTTCCCGCACGTAGGCCCAGACCTGCGGATGCTCGGGCAGCAATTGGCGATAGAGGCCGTGCTGGATCAAACCCTGCTCACGGCGCAACGCGATCAATTGGCGATAGTGGTGCAGCACTGATTGCGGGTCGTCGAGCTGTGCCTGGACATTGATCTGGCCAGCGTTGGCCGCAACCTCGATCCAGGGGGTGCCGCTGCTGAAACCGGCATTGGCCCCGGCATTCCACTGCATTGGCGTACGCCCGTTGTCCCGGGACTTCTGCTGGATCGCCGCCATGATGGCCTGCGGCTCTTCACCGGCCTCGCGCTTGAGGCGGTAGATGTTCAGGGTCTCGACGTCGCGATACTGCTCGATGCGCTGGAAATGCGGATTGGTCATGCCCAGCTCTTCGCCCTGATAGACAAAGGGCGTGCCCTGCAGCAGGTGCAATGCGGTGGCCAGCATCTTCGCCGATACCACACGGTGTTCGCCGTCGTCGCCAAAGCGCGATACCACCCGAGGCTGGTCGTGGTTACACCAGAACAGTGCATTCCAGCCGCCGCCGGCCTGCATGCCGGTTTGCCAGTCGGACAGGATGCGCTTGAGTTCAAGGAAGTCGAAATCGGCCCGCACCCACTTCTGCTGATTGGGGTAATCCACCTTCAGGTGATGGAAGTTGAAGGTCATGGACAGCTCCTTCGACTCCGGGTTCGAGTAGCGGATGCAGTGTTCCAGGCGGGTGGACGACATCTCGCCGACATTCACCAGGTCATGGCCGGCGAACACTTCCCGATGCATTTCCTGCAAGTACTCATGAACGTTCGGGCCATCGGTATAGAAGCGCCGGCCATCGCTCTGGTCCTCGGGGAAGTCCGCAGGCTTGGAGATGAGGTTGATCACGTCGAGGCGAAAGCCGCCGACGCCCTTGTCCCGCCAGAAGCGCATCATCTTGAAGACTTCGGCGCGCACCCGTGGGTTGTCCCAGTTGAGGTCGGCCTGGGTGTGGTCAAACAGGTGCAGGTAGTACTGGCCTGTCTGCGCTTCGTATTCCCAGGCCGAGCCGCCGAACTTGGACTCCCAGTTGTTGGGCTCATCGCGCCAGATGTAGAAATCCCGGTAGGGGTTGTCCAGGCTGCTGCGGGCTTGCTGGAACCAGGCGTGCTCGATGGAGGTGTGGTTGACCACGATGTCCAGCATCAGCTTGATCCCGCGCTTGCCGGCCTCCTCGATCAGCAATTGGCAGTCGGCCATGCTGCCGTAGCTGGGGTCGATGGCGTAGTAGTCGCTGATGTCATAGCCGTTGTCGCGTTGCGGCGAACGCAGGAACGGGGTCAGCCACAGGCAATCGATCCCCAGCCAGTGCAGGTAGTCGAGCTTGTCTACCACTCCCAGCAGGTCGCCGGTGGCCTGCCCTTGGTGGCTGTGAAAACTTTTCGGGTAGATCTGGTAGATCACCGAACGCTGCCAGTCTTGCATGGGGGAATCCTTTGGAAAGTGCGAGGGCATTCGCCGGCGAGCCGGCTCCTGCAGGGCCGGTCAGGCCACTCGGTAGCCGGGACGGATGATCTTCAGGCTCAGGCCGCAGGTCAGGACGAAAGGCACCACCAGGGCGACGACCATGCCGATCACGAACATCGGGATGTATTGCGGAATGATCGAGATGAACCCCGGCAGCCCACCGACGCCGATGGCCGAGGCCTGGACCTTGTTCAGCGAGAGGAAGATGCTGCCCAGGGCCGAACCGATCAGCGCGGCATAGAACGGAAACTTGTAGCGCAGGTTGACGCCGAACATCGCCGGCTCGGTGATGCCGAAATAGGCCGAGATCGCCGAGGTCGAAGCCATGCTGCGGTCCCGGGCATTGCGGCTCATGGTGAATACCGCCAGGGCCGCGCTGCCCTGGGCCAGGTTGGACATGACGATCATCGGCCAGATAAAGGTGCCGCCCTGGGTGGAGATCAGTTGCAGATCGACCGCCAGGAACATGTGGTGCATGCCGGTGATCACCAGCGGTGCATAGAGGAGGCCAAAGATCGCCCCACCCACCACCGGCGCCAGGTCGAACAGGGTGACCACGCCTTCGGTGATCAGGATCCCCAGATGGCGGGTCACCGGACCGATGATCGCCAGGGCCAACACGCCGGTGACCACGATGGTGGTGATGGGCACCACCAGCAGGGTGATGGCGTTGGGCACCCGGGCGCGCAGCCATTTCTCGATCACGCTCATCACATAGGCTGCCAGCAGGATCGGCAGGATCTGCCCCTGGTAGCCGACCTTCTCGATCTGGAACAGGCCGAGGATGTCGAAGTACGGCAGGCTCTGGCCATCCAGCCCGGCCACGGCCTTGCCGTAGTTCCAGGCGTTGAGCAGGTCCGGGTGCACCAGCATCAGGCCCAGGACGATGCCGAGGATCTCGCTGCCGCCGAAGCGCTTGGCCGCCGACCAGCCCACCAGGGCCGGCAGGAACACGAAGGAAGTGTTGGCCATCAGGTTGATCAGGCTCCACAGCCCGTCCAGGCCCGGGTAGGCCTCAAGCAGGGTCTGGCCCTCGATGAACATGCCCTTGGCCCCCAGCAGGTTGTTCACCCCCATCAGCAGGCCGGCGATGATCAGGGCCGGCAGGATAGGCATGAACACATCGGAGAACACCCGCACCAGGCGCTGCATGGCGTGGGTCTTCTGCGCGCCCTTGTCCTTCACATCGGCAATGGTCGAGGCCGCAAGGCCAGTCTGCTCACGCAGCGCCGCATAGACCTTCTCTACCTCGCCAGGGCCGATCACCACCTGGAACAGGCCACCGGTGAAGAACGATCCCTTGACCAGGTCGATCTGGTTGAGCGTGGCGCTGTCGACCCGGCTCGGGTCCTTCAGGGCCAGGCGCAGGCGGGTCACGCAATGGGCAGCCTGCTCGAGGTTGTCGGCGCCACCGAGGCTGTGCAGCAACTCGCTGGCGATCGTTGAATAGTCGTGGCTCATGCTCGTTCTTCCACCTGAGTTTTTTGTTATTGGCAGCACGCCGAGGAGGAAACTACTCGTCTGTACGAGTTAAATCAACAACTCGTACAGACGAGTTTGGATTTTTCTTCGAGCCAACGCTCGAAATGTGCTTTTCCGAGCCGACTCCGGCCTGCCAGGTACATGGACAAATACCCCGTGCAGCCCTTAAGGTGCCTGCCTTGAGCACAGCGCGGCACAGAGCCATCCCATGAGCAAATACAACCAGATCTACAGTGATCTGCTTGCCAGCATCACCACCGAACGTCTGGAGCGTGGCGCCCGCCTGCCTTCGGAAAGCGAACTGATGGACAGCTACCAGGCCAGCCGCGGCACCGTGCGCAAGGCCATCGAACTGCTGCAGGAGCGCGGCTTCGCGCAGAAGATCCACGGCAAGGGCACCTTCGTGCTCTCGCCCAATCCCATCGAGTTCCAGCTGGGCGGCATCGTCAGCTTCCAAGAAACCTATCCAGGGCTGGGGGATGACGTCAGCACCGAGGTGGTGGAGTTCAGCCAGTTTCCTCTCGAAGGCCCGCTGCGGGCCCATCTGCAAGCCGAAGAAGGCAGCCTGATCACCCGGATCAAGCGGGTCAGGCGCATTGACGGCAAACGGGTGATTCTCGACATCAACCACTTTGTCGCCGATCTGATTCCAGGGCTGGACCGGCAGATCGCCGAGCAGTCGATCTATGCCTACATCGAACAAACCCTGCAATTGAGCATCAGCTACGCCCAACGCACCATCGAGGCCAGCCCGCGGAGCAAGGACGACCAGCAGTTGCTCGACCTGGACGGCCAGAGCCATGTGATCGTGGTGAGCAACCAGACCTTTCTGCAGGACGGGCGGCAGTTCGAGTACACCGAATCACGGCACACCCTGGACAAGTTCTACTTCTCCGACGTGGCGCGGCGCTAAGCCCCACCCTGCCTCATCAGCCCAGCAAGGCCACCAGTTCACCGCTGAGGGGGCCGATGCGCTTCGACTCCTTGGCGGTGTTCACCTGCTGCGCCACCCGCGCCACCTCGATCACCGGGTGCTTGAGGGCGTAGCCGCCCTTGCTGTCCAGCCAGCTCAGGACCTCCGCCAAGTGCCACAGCGAAGCGCTGCCTTCATGGATCGCCAGGGGAAAGCTATCGGCATGGCCGAGCATCAGCTTGCGCATGTTCTGCCGGGACACGCCGACGATCTCGGCGATCTCGCTGAGGCCGACAAAATCCGGGCTGACCTCCACCAGCCGCGCTTCGGGAATGATCCGCTTGATATCCCCCAGGGCACTGAGCAGCGCCGCCTCGGCACTCTCGGCCTCGCGACTGAACTCCAGGGCCAGGCGCCCGGCCAGACCGGTGCCCACCAGGACGTCGGTGCAACCCGCCGCACCGAGGCGCTCCACCAGTTGCAGCGGATCACAGCCCTCCAGCGGCAGCAGGTAGTTGAGGGTGAACAGGTATTCCATGGTGCTTACTCCTTGCGGGCTGCCGGCGACTTGGCTCCACGCAGCTGGTTCAGGGTGCAGTTATCGATCACCCGGCATAACGCCCGGGCGTGCTGGGTCGGATTCTTCGGCGTGCGCCATACGCTGGTGATGCAAAACTCGCCACAGCGACACACCTCGTTGTTGTACGGACAGTAGATCCGCCCCCAGGCATGACCACCGCCGACCTCGATGCGCCAGCCCTGCCATTCGGCGTAGCGCAGGGCCATTTCAATGTCCTTCTTGGGATGAGTTGCACGAGCCATCCATAGCCTCCAGTATCGCCAGTCACACAAGGTTGTCAACCGACAACCTTGTACCTTCCGATCAAGCCCCGCCGCGAACAAGCCACAGCAAAAACAGGCGGGGGGAGATCCAAGGGTAGAGAGAAGCCCAGGACAAGGGGCCGAGCATGTCTTACGTGATATTGCCGGAAGGCGAAAAAGCGCCGCTTCCAAAGGTCCTGCAACACAAATGCCGATGTGTACCGCAGGCAATCCCCCAGAAACGACAATGGCGATCGACACCCGAAGGTCCCGATCGCCATTGGCTAACGCGAATGGATCAAGCGCCGATCACTCGGCCCCGATCATTCCCACTCAATCGTGGCCGGCGGCTTGCTCGACACGTCGTAGGTGACGCGGGAGATGCCTTCGATCTCGTTGATGATCCGGCCGCTGACGGTTTCCAGCAGCTCGTAAGGCAGGTGTGCCCAACGTGCGGTCATGAAGTCGATGGTTTCCACGGCGCGCAGGGCCACGACCCAGGCGTAACGACGGCCATCACCTACCACGCCCACCGATTTCACCGGCTGGAACACCACGAATGCCTGGCTGACCTTGTGGTACCAATCGGCCTTGCGCAGTTCTTCGATGAAGATGTGGTCGGCGCGACGCAGCAGGTCGGCGTATTCCTTCTTCACTTCACCGAGGATGCGCACGCCCAGGCCCGGGCCCGGGAACGGGTGACGGTAGACCATGTCGTACGGCAGGCCCAGTTCCAGGCCCAGACGGCGGACTTCGTCCTTGAACAGCTCGCGCAGTGGCTCGACCAGCTTGAGGTTCATTTCTTCCGGCAGGCCGCCCACGTTGTGGTGCGACTTGATCACGTGGGCCTTGCCGCTTTTCGCGCCAGCCGACTCGATCACGTCCGGGTAGATGGTGCCCTGGGCCAGGTACTTGATGTTTTCCAGCTTGCAGGATTCGGCATCGAACACGTCGATGAAGGTACGGCCGATGATCTTGCGCTTCTTCTCCGGGTCGGCTTCGCCGGCCAGGTTATTGAGGAACTGCTCCTCGGCGTTGGCGCGGATCACCTTGACGCCCATGTTCTCGGCGAACATGGCCATTACTTGCTCGCCTTCGTGCAGGCGCAGCAGGCCGTTGTCGACGAAGACGCAGGTCAGCTGGTCGCCGATGGCCTTGTGCAGCAGGGCCGCGACCACCGAGGAGTCGACGCCGCCGGACAGGCCCAGCAGCACGTTGTCGGTGCCAACCTGGGCACGGATCTGGGCAATGGCGTCCTCGGCGATCTTCGACGGAGTCCACAGCGCTTCACAGCCGCAGATGTCGAGGATGAAGCGCGACAGGATGCGACCGCCCTGCTTGGTGTGGGTCACTTCCGGGTGGAACTGCACGCCGTAGTAGCGCAGGTCGTCGTTGAACATGCCGGCAATCGGGCAGCTCGGGGTGCTGGCCAGGATGTGGAAGTCTTCCGGCATCTTGGTGACCTTGTCACCGTGGCTCATCCAAACGTCTAGGCCGAACAGGCCGTCGGCGTCGACGTGGTCTTCGATGCCGTCCAGCAGGCGGCTCTTGCCGACTACATCAACCCGGGCATAGCCGAACTCACGCAGCTCGGAACCTTCGACCTTGCCGCCCAACTGCTCGGCCATGGTCTGCATGCCGTAGCAGATGCCGAAGACCGGGACGCCCAGGTCAAACACCGCCTGCGGGCAGCGAGGGCTGTTGGCTTCGTGCACGGATTCGGGGCCGCCGGCGAGGATGACGCCTTTGGGAGCGAATTCGCGGATCGCTTCGTCGTCCATGTCGAACGGATGCAGTTCGCAGTAGACCCCGATCTCGCGCACACGGCGTGCGATCAGTTGGGTGTACTGGGAACCGAAGTCGAGGATCAGGATACGGTGAGCGTGAATGTCGAGGGCCATGGTCAGTCTCGTCTAATTTCAGAAACGACACGGGGCTGAAAAACACAGCCCCGGTTACTAAATTCGTCAATCGCCTCCGGGCCTGAGCCTGGAGGCGATCACTATCAACCTACGCGATAGTTTGGCGCTTCCTTGGTGATCTGCACGTCGTGGACGTGGGATTCAGCCATGCCGGCACCGGTGATGCGGACAAACTCCGGCTTGGTGCGCATTTCTTCGATGTTGGCGCTACCGGTGTAGCCCATGGAAGAACGCAGGCCGCCCATCAGCTGATGGATGATCGCAGTCAGGGTGCCCTTGTACGGCACGCGACCTTCGATACCTTCCGGCACCAGCTTCTCGGCACCCGCGGAGGAGTCCTGGAAGTAGCGGTCGGAAGAGCCCTGGGCCTGGGACATGGCGCCCAGGGAACCCATGCCGCGGTAAGCCTTGTAGGAGCGGCCCTGGAACAGTTCGATCTCGCCTGGAGCCTCTTCGGTACCGGCGAACATCGAACCCATCATCACGCAGGAAGCACCGGCGACGATGGCCTTGGACAGGTCACCGGAGAAGCGGATACCGCCGTCGGCGATCAGCGGCACGCCAGTGCCTACCAGCGCCGCTGCAACATTGGCGATGGCGCTGATTTGCGGCACGCCAACACCAGCAACGATACGGGTGGTGCAGATCGAGCCTGGGCCGATACCGACCTTGACTGCGTCGGCGCCAGCTTCGGCCAGGGCCTTGGCGGCAGCGCCAGTGGCGATGTTGCCGCCGATCACCTGCACTTCAGGGAAGTTCTCTTTGACCCAGCGAACGCGGTCGATCACGCCTTTGGAGTGACCGTGGGCGGTGTCCACCACCACCACGTCGACACCGGCATTGACCAGCGCAGCAACGCGATCGCCAGTGTCCTTGCCAGTACCGACCGCAGCGCCGACGCGCAGGCGACCCTGGTCGTCCTTGCTGGCCAGCGGGTAAGCCTTGGCTTTCTCGATATCGTTGACGGTCATCATGCCCTTGAGAGCGAAGGCGTCGTCGACGATCAGTACACGCTCGATGCGGTGCTTGTGCAGCAGCTCGCGGACGGCGGTCTTGTCGGCGCCTTCCTTGACCGTGACCAGGCGCTCTTTAGGCGTCATCACTTCACGGACGCTGACTTCCAGACGGCTTTCGAAACGCACGTCACGGGAAGTCACGATGCCCACCAGGTCGCCGTTGTGCAGTACCGGCACACCGGAGATGTTATGCATGCTGGTCAGTTCGAGCAGGTCACGCACGGTGGCGTCGGCCTCGATGGTGATCGGGTCCTTGACCACACCGGCTTCGAAACGCTTGACCTTGCGCACTTCGGCAGCCTGCTGTTCGATGGTCATGTTCTTGTGGATGATGCCGATGCCGCCTTCCTGAGCCATGGCGATTGCCAGACGGGCTTCAGTGACGGTGTCCATGGCGGCGGAAACCAGTGGAATATTCAGCTCGATGCCACGGGTCAAACGGGTCTTAAGACTGACTTCATTAGGCAGTACTTCGGAATAACCGGGCACTAGGAGAATGTCGTCGAAGGTGAGGGCTTCTTGGCTGATACGCAGCATCGCGGGGGCTCCCGGGCGGGAAAATGGAAGCGCGCCATTATACTCAGACAGCTACCCGGGCTCAATGTAAAACTCTGGCTAATATCGCTGGAGTGATAGATGGAGATATCCGCGCGCTACAACTCGACCTTGACCCAACTTATCGGCTGATCCAGCCAGTCGGCGAACTCGTCGATAAAACTCTGTTTAAAACCCGCTTCGGCCCAGTTGTTGAAGATGAAGCCCAAGTTGGAAAAACCGCATTCCTGAAGAAACAGAAAGCCGTTGATGTCATCTTCATGACCGCATTCGGGGCAGGTGAAGTTGTCGGTACGCCCTGGCATCCAGTCTTCCAGGCTCTCGAACAGCGCTTCGCCGATTTCCTGCCGGCACTCGGCACAGCCCGCTTCCTCGAGAAAGCCCTTGGCCGGGGTATAGATGCAGCGCTTGGTGATGATTTCCAGGCCGTTGACAGGATCACCAAACGGCAGCGCTTGAGGATGCAGCACCACCTCGCGGGCCCCGGCGGCAATGGCGTGCCCCATGCGATTGCCCGTGCGCCCGCAGGTGCTGAGGCTTTCCTCGACGATGTTCTTGCGCACCAGCCAGCGCACGATCGCCCGGGCCCGGGGCTCGTGCACCGGCAGGGTGGAAATTTTCGGGACGAGGATGCTTTGGGAGTTCATGGATAAGCCTGGAACATGCGGGGACGGTACTCACGCTTTCGCCGGCAAGCCGGCTCCTATCATCAATTGTAGGAGCCGGCCTGCCGGCGAACGAATTCAAAGGCCCGCAGCTTAATCCCTGGCCCCAGCAGGTCAAGTACTCAGGTAACGGCCGATCAAGGCAACGCCACTGGCCAGCACCAGCCAGGTCACCAGGCGTACAAAAGCCTCCCGGGACAGTTTCATCGTCAGCCGGCGGCCAACCCACAACCCCAAGGCCATCGCCGGCAACAGGCATAGCGCCAATAGCAGCAGCGGCAACTCGGCATAGACTCCGGCCAGGGCGAACAGGCTCAAGCGCACCACGGTGCTGCAACTGATCAGCGCGCTCTGGGTCGCCCGCGCCGGATCCTTGGGCAGGCGGCTGTTCAGGTAGATGGCATATAGAAAGCCGCCACTGCCGAAGAGGGCGCCAAACAGCCCACCGACAATCCCCATCGGCACCGCCCAGCCGGCCGCCAGTTGGGTCGGACGCGCCTTCACCCACAGGCTGTAGATGGCATAAGCACTGATGAACAGCCCCATCAATAGCAGCAACAGATCGGATTTGAGGTTGAGCAGGAAAATCACCCCCAAAGTGCACCCCACTGCCATGCAGGGCAACAGGCGCAGCAACTCCGGCCTGGCCACATCCTTGCGCGACGGCAGAAGGTTGCCAAAGGCCGCGACAAAATCGAGCAGCACCAGCAGCGGCACGATCTTCGACAGCGGCATGAACAGGATCAGCACCGGCCCGGCCACCAGCGCCGTACCGAACCCGGCAATGCCGAACACTATGTACGCCAGCGCGATACCCAGGCCGATCGCCAACCAACTGCCCGGGCCGAAAGACCACTGGTTCAAACCCTCGATTACCACGCTCATCGCTGCGACTTCCCAGTTGAATACGCAGTGACTTTAGCCAGCGACGAGCCTTGCGACTAATATCGTCGAAGTCGCCAACTCATCGCAAAAAGGCATGCCTCGTGATTTCGACCCGCCAACTGCGCTATTTCGTGGAAATCGCCGAATGCGGCAGCTTCAGCGCCGCCGCCGAGCGCCTGTTCGTCGCCCAATCAGCCCTAAGCCGGCAGATCAAGGAGCTGGAAACCCAGTTGCAGACCCCACTGTTCGAGCGCACCGCGCGCCTGCCGCGGCTGACGGCGGCCGGTGAAGCGTTTTTCCCCAAGGCACGCAACCTGCTGAGTGAATTGCACAAGGCCAGCGAACTGGCCACTCAGGTAGGCCAGGGGCAATTGGGCACCTTGCGCCTGAGCCACTCCAGCACCGTGCCCATGAGCGGCCGGCTACTCCAGGGCATCGGCAGCTACTTGCAGCATTGCCCTGGAGCCTCGATGGACATCGCCAAGTTGTCTTCCGAGGCGCAACTGGAAGAGTTGGCGCAGGGGCACCTGGATATCGGCCTGTTGCGCCTGCCCGTGCTACGTCAACGAGCAGGTGTACAGATCACGCCCCTGTTCGCCGAACCCTTGCTGCTGGCGGTGCCACCTCAGCACCCACTGGCGCTGGACCCTCCGGCCGGGGGCGTCGACCTGGCCCAGCTTCGCGAGGAAGCCTTCATCTCCATCCCCCACCCCCAGCGGGGCGGCTTGAGTTACCTCTCGGCCGAGCTGTGCATGCGCCAGGGCTTCTTTCCCAGGGCGGCGCGGGTGATGTCGCGCAAGACCACCCAATTGCAACTGATCCAGGCAGGCTTCGGCATCGCCCTGCTGCCCGAGTCGATGCAGGACATCGCCCCGGCCAGCATCCGCTTCCTGCCGCTGGCGGATGCCGATTGCCAGAGCACCGTGGCCCTCGCCTACCGACAGGAGCCGACGCCCCTGGTGGCGCAATTCGTCGAACATTTTCGCAATCACTTGTAGTTGATTTGCGTTGTTCCATTCAGAGACAGGCCTTTAAACTGCGCCCCATGATTAAAGATCCCTTCGCACGACTCGGCCTGGACCGCGAGGTCCTCACCGTCACCCAGCTCAACGGCCGCGCCCGGGTGCTGCTCGAGGACGTGTTCAGCAATATCTGGGTGGAGGGCGAGATCTCCAACCTCGCCCGCCCGGCTTCCGGCCATGTGTACTTCACCCTCAAGGACAGCGGCGCCCAGGTGCGCTGCGCACTGTTCCGGCAGAACGCCGCGCGGGTCCGCCAGGCGCTGAAGGACGGCCTGGCGGTCAAGGTGCGGGGCAAGGTCTCGCTGTTCGAAGGGCGCGGTGACTACCAGCTGATTCTCGACACCGTGGAACCGGCCGGTGATGGCGCCCTGCGCCTGGCTTTCGATGCCCTGAAAGACAAGCTGAGCGCCGAAGGGCTGTTCAGCGCCGAACGCAAAGTGCCACTACCGGCCCATCCGCAACGCATCGGCATCATCAGTTCGCCCACCGGCGCGGTGATCCGCGACATCATCAGTGTGTTCCGGCGCCGCGCACCGCAGGTTGTGCTGACCCTGATCCCTACTGCCGTGCAGGGCCGCGAGGCTACGGCGCAGATCGTCCGGGCCCTGCAGTTGGCCGACGCCCGGGGCTTCGACGCGCTGATCCTGGCCCGTGGTGGCGGCTCCCTGGAGGACCTCTGGTGCTTCAACGAAGAAGCCGTGGCCCGTGCGGTGGATGCCTGCGTGACACCGATCGTCAGCGCCGTTGGCCATGAAACCGACGTCTCCATCAGTGATTTCGTGGCCGACGTTCGCGCGCCCACGCCTTCCGCAGCAGCCGAACTGCTGGCCCCTGATTCCAGTGACCTGCAACGGCGGGTCGACAACCTGCATCGACGCCTGGTGATGCGCATGCGCGACCGGCTGGTGCGCGACCGGCTGCGCCTGGACGGCCTGGCCCGACGCCTGCGCCACCCTGGCGAACGCCTGCGCCAGCAGGCACAGCGCCTGGACGACCTGGACATGCGTCTGCGCCGCGCCTTCGAGCGCAGCCTCAATACCCGTCGCGAACGCTTGATCCGCCTGGAAACCCGCCTCGGAGCCCAGCATCCAGGGCGGCAACTGGCACTGCTGCGCCAGCGCCTGGACAGCCTGGCCGAACGCCTGCCCCGGGCCATGCGCGAAGGCCTCAAGGGCCGCCGCCTGCAATTGCACAGCCAGATGCAGACCCTTCATGTGGTCAGCCCCCTGGCCACCCTGGGGCGCGGTTACAGCATCCTGCTGGACGATCGCGGGCAGGCCATTCGCAGTGCCGGCCAGACCCGCCCAGGCCAGCGCCTCAGTGCCCGCCTGGGCGAAGGCGAGCTGCAAGTACGCGTCGAAGACAACCACCTGACGCCCGTCACCCTTTCTCTACTGGATTGATCCATGCCGCGTTTTCTCTGCTCCCTGCTGTTGCTGTGCCTGGCCTTCAATGCTCACGCCGACAGCTACATCACCCGCCTGCTGAACAAACCCGTGCCCGGTGGCGTAGCGGTGGTCGACCTGGGCAGCGCCGCCCAGGCGCCCAAGGCCAGTTACCAGGGCAAGCCGGTGCTGGTGGTGAAGGAGCAGAACAACTGGCTGGCGATTGTCGGCATTCCGCTGACGGTCAAGCCCGGCACTCAACAAGTAAGCACCGGCGGGCGCAGCCTGAACTTCGTGGTCGGCAACAAGAAATACCCGGAGCAGCACATCACCCTGAAGAACCAGCGCCAGGTCAATCCGAACCCGGCGGACCTCAAGCGCATCGACGGCGAGTTGGCGGAGCAGATCCGCGCCTACCGCAGCTTCAGCCCCAATACCCCGAGCAACCTGCTGTTGGACAAGCCGGTGAATGGCCCCCTGTCGAGCAAGTTCGGCGTACGCCGTTTCTTCAACGGTGAAGAGCGCAACCCTCACGCGGGCCTGGACTTCGCGGTGCCGGCAGGCACACCGATCAAGACCCCGGCGGCGGGCAAAGTGATCCTGATCGGCAACTACTTCTTCAACGGCAACACCGTGTTCGTCGACCACGGCCAGGGCTTCATCAGCATGTTCTGCCACATGTCGAAAATCGACGTGAAGATCGGCCAGTCCCTGGCCCGTGGCGCCGTGGTGGGCAAGGTGGGGGCGACCGGCCGCGCCACCGGGCCGCATATGCACTGGAACGTCAGCCTGAATGATGCGCGCGTCGATCCGGCCATCTTTATCGGGGCCTTCCAGCCCTGATCGCGGCAGCGCCGCTTGCCTGCGTCAGGCATTGATTCAGCGGCGAGCCGACGTCCACAGGGATTGCGCAGCCCTACTCGACTGCGCAATCGTTAGTATTCTTTCAAAGAATACCCAGCATAAAATCTCGATATAGCTTTGTTTTCGAGTATTCCTCTCAATTTTTTTCGACTGCTTGCCATCTCTCACCCCAGTGGTTAGGGTTGAGCACATGAAAACCTCTCACACCCTCATTCAGCGTCGTCAACACCGGAGCCTCTGCCTCGTCAGCGCACGACTGCCAGGCTGAATCGCGGTGCCTCATCCCCCTGCGTCAACCTCACTCTTGACTCACCGGCAGGCCGCCTCTTTTCGGCCCGGACAATAAGGACTTCTCCATGACCATGCTCAAAGACCCATCCTCCAAGTACCGCGCGTTCCCGACCATCAACTTGCCGGACCGTACCTGGCCGTCGAAAACCATCACCAGCGCGCCGATCTGGTGCAGTTCGGACCTGCGTGATGGCAACCAGTCGTTGATCGAACCGATGGATGCCGTCAAGAAGCTGCGCTTCTGGAAGACCCTGGTGGCTGTGGGTGTGAAGGAAATCGAAGCTTCTTTCCCGGCCGCTTCGCAAACCGACTTCGACTTCGTGCGCACCCTGATCGAAGGCGGCCACATTCCGGACGACACCACCATCCAGGTATTGACCCAGGCCCGTGAAGACTTGATCGCCCGCACCTTCGAGTCCTTGCGTGGAGCGAAAAAGGCCATCGTCCACCTGTACAACGCCACCAGCCCTTCGTTCCGCCGCATTGTCTTCAACCAGGACAAGGCCGGTGTGAAAGAGATCGCGGTGAATGCGGCCAAGCTGTTCGTCAAATACGCCGCCCAGCAACCGGAAACCCAGTGGCAGTTCGAGTACTCGCCAGAGACCTTCAGCGCCACCGAGCTGGAGTTCGCCAAGGAAGTCTGCGACGCCGTGGTGGAAGTCTGGAACGCCACGCCAAGCAACAAGGTGATCCTCAACCTGCCGGCCACCGTTGAAGTCGCCACACCGAACATCTACGCCGACCAGATCGAGTGGTTCTGCCGCAACATCAACCGTCGTGACAGCGTGCTCATCAGCCTGCACACCCACAACGACCGCGGTACGGGCGTGGCCGCCACCGAGCTGGGCCTGATGGCCGGCGCCGACCGTGTCGAAGGCTGCCTGTTCGGCAACGGCGAACGTACCGGTAACGTCGACCTGGTCACCGTGGCCTTGAACCTCTACACCCAGGGTGTGAACCCTGAACTGGATTTCTCCGACATCGACGGCGTGCGCAAAGTCGTGGAAGAGTGCAACCAGATTGCCGTGCACCCGCGTCACCCTTATGTCGGCGACCTGGTCCACACCGCGTTCTCCGGCTCGCACCAGGACGCGATCCGCAAGGGCTTCGCCCAGCAGAAAGCCGATGGCTTGTGGGAAGTGCCGTACTTGCCGATCGACCCGGCCGATATCGGTCGCAGCTACGAGGCGGTGATCCGCGTCAACAGCCAGTCGGGCAAGGGCGGTATCGCCTACCTGCTCGAGCAGGAATACGGCATCAGCTTGCCACGCCGCATGCAGATCGAGTTCAGCCAGGTGGTGCAGCGGGAAACCGACCGCCTGGGTCTGGAAATGACCGCCCAGCAGATCCACGCGCTGTTGCACAGCGAGTACTTGCAGGCCAACACTCCCTACGCGCTGGTCAGCCATCGCTTGCAGGAAGAGAACGGGCACAGCGCCGTGGAAGTGGAAGTCTCGAGCAAGGGCCAGGGCGAGACCAACCTCAGCTGGCGCGGCAAGGGCAACGGTGCCCTGGAAGCGCTGGTGGCCGGGCTGCCGGTTCCGGTGGAGATCATGGACTACAACGAGCACGCCATCGGCGCCGGCACCAACGCCAAGGCGGCGGCCTACATCGAACTGCGGGTCAACGGTGAGCGCGCCGTGCACGGCGTCGGTATCGACGAAAACATCACCACCGCCAGCTTCAAGGCGCTGTTCAGTGCGCTGAACCGCTCCCTGAGCGAGCAGCAGGCCAAGGCAGCCTAAAGGCTGCCAAAAGCAAAAGGCCCCGAGGAGCTCGACTCCCCGGGGCCTTTTTTATGCCGGAACAGATAACACCAGCTAAATGTCAGCAACGACTGTTTCAGGCATGCACATCAACGCTGAACATGGCTTGCAGCAAAGCCGCCTGCAGCACCTGCAAGGTGCTGTTGGTCACGGCGATCTGCGCCTGGACTTCCATCACCTGCTGGGCTTTCTGTTCGTCGCTGGCCTGGCCCTTCTGCACATTGGCCAATTGGGCCTGCTGTTCGGTCAGGGTTTTCTGGGTCTGCTCGATCTGTTTCTGCAGCGCCTTGACCGGATCACCACCGGCCTTTACCGCATCAATATTGGCATCGCCAGAGTTGACCCGCAGCTCCTTATCCTGACCGTCCTTGCTGTCATCCACCGGCGCCAGCGGGCTGGCGCTGTTGCCTTCGGCTTCAGTCGAAGCAGTTTTGGGTGCCGACAGGGGGTAAGGATTGACGATGGTGGCAGTGATGGTAGTCATGGTTGATTCCTCCTGAACTGATCCTGCTATCGGCCTCCACCCTCGAAGCTTGATATTCGCAACCTGTAAAAAAGTGTGCAGTGCCGAAGCGATCCTAAGTGAACATGAAGGTATCGGCGTCGAGGTTCGCCGGAAAACGCGCACGGTAAGCCGCCAGTTGACCCGCGTTCAGGCACACCTGGAAGACGCCATCGGCCTCCCCGGCGCTGAGCAGGGTTTCGCCCTGATAGTCCAGAACCTGGCTGTCTCCGGTATAGGCAAAGCCCTTGCCGTCGGTGCCCACCCGGTTCACCGCCGCAACATAGCAGAGGTTTTCAATGGCCCGGGCTGGCAGCAGGCGATTCCAGTGCAGACGGCGGGCACCCGGCCAATTGGCGGTGTAGAGCAGCAGGTCGGTGTCCTGGGCGTCCCGGCTCCACACCGGGAACCGCAGGTCGTAGCAGATCAGCGGGCGAATACGCCACCCCTTGAGCTCGAACTGTACCTGCCGCTCCCCCGGCGTGTAGTGATTGTGCTCGCCGGCCATGCGAAACAGGTGGCGCTTGTCGTAGTGCCAGACCTCACCGTCAGGGCGCGCCCACAGCAAGCGATTGCGATGGCTGCCATCCGCTGCCTGGATTATCACGCTGCCGGTGATCACCGCATTCAGCTTCTTCGCCTGGCCGCGTAGCCATTTGCTGGTAGGGCCATTCTCCGCTTCCGCGAGAGTCGCGGATTCCATGGAGAATCCGGTGGTAAACATTTCCGGCAGGATGATCAGATCTGCACCACGGGCCTGCTCCAGCAACTGCTCGAAATGCTCGAAGTTGGCCTGGCGGTCGTGCCAGGCCAGGGTGGTCTGGATCAGGGCCAGATTCAGATCGGGTAATGCACTCAGATCACGCATAGTTTCTCCGCTGCTTGGCGCAACGTCTCCTCGCGCTTGGCAAAACACAGACGCACCAGGCGCTGCCCCTGGGGCGGCTGCTGATAGAACACCGACACAGGAATAGCCGCCACGCCGTGTTCGCGGGTCATCCATATCGCCATGTCGACATCATTCAAGTCTGGACGAATCTGCGAATAGTCCACCAATTGAAAATAGGTACCCGACACCCGGGTGAAGCTGAAACGCGAGGCGCTCAGCAGATCGCAGAACAGATCACGCTTGGCCTGGTAAAAGGCCGGCAACTCTTCGACATGTTCCGGGTGTTCGGCCATGAAGTCCGCCAGAGCGTACTGCAAAGGCGTGACCCCGCAGAAGCTGACATATTGATGCACCTTGCGCAGCTCGGCGCTCAGGGCCGGTGGTGCAACCACATAACCGGTCTTCCAGCCGGTCACGTGGTAGGTCTTGCCGAACGAGCTGACCACGAAGGCCCGCTGATACAGCTCCTCATGGGCCAGCACACTGACATGGGGTACGCCATCGAACACCAGGTGTTCGTAAACCTCGTCACTGACCAGATAGATATCGCGATCACGGATCAGGGCGGCCAACTGCTCCAGCTCGGCGCGGCTGATCAAGGCACCACTGGGGTTGTGCGGCGAATTGAGAATGATCATCCGCGTGCGCGGACTCAGGGCTTCATCGAGTTTCTGCCAATCGAGGGCAAAGCCCTGCCCTGCCAACGGCACATGCACACAACGCCCACCGGCCAGCTCCACCGACGGCTCATAGCTGTCGTAACTGGGGTCGAACACAATGACTTCGTCACCGCGCTGGATCACCGCCTGGATGGCACAGAAGATTGCCTGGGTCGCACCGGGGGTGATGGTCACCTCAGCATCCGCATCGACCTGGACGCCATAGCTGCGGGCGATTTTCGCGGCGACCTGCTGGCGCAGTGCCGGTAGGCCGGTCATGGGTGCGTACTGGTTATGGCCATTGGCGGCATGCCAGCCAAGCGCATCACGCAGGGCTTGCGGGCCATCGAAATCAGGAAAGCCCTGGGACAGGTTGAGCGCTCCGGTTTCCACCGCGAGCTGGGACATTTGCGTGAAGATGGTGGTGCCGACATTCGGCAACTTACTGATGATCATGAGGATTCCCTGCTGAGCAGTCCGCACTACGGCGGCGCGGAGGTCCCCGAGAATAGCCCAAACGCCAGGCACGAAAAAGGGCGCCCGGGGCGCCCTCTTATCCACACAGATCCCGTAGGAACTGGCTTGCCAGCGAAGCTCTGAAGCAGGTCCGGAGCTTCACCGGCAAGCCGGCCCTAAGCCGGTCAGCGCTTGTCGCGGCGCTTCTTGTCGGCCTTCTTGTGGTGCGACATCAAGCGACGCTTCTTGTTGACCTGGCGGTCGGTCAGCGTGTTCTTGTTGCCTTCGTACGGGTTCTCGCCGCCCTTGAACTCGATGCGGATCGGCGTACCTACCAGCTTCAAGACTCGACGGTAGGTGTTTTCCAGATAGCGCACATAAGACTTGGGCACCTTCTCCACCTGGTTGCCGTGGATCACGATCAGCGGCGGGTTGGCACCACCCAAGTGGGCGTAGCGCAGTTTGATCCGGCGATTGTTGACCATGGGCGGCGCGTGCTCGCCAACGGCATCTTCGAGGATCTGCGTCAGGCGGCTGGTGGGCCAGCGGGTTACCGCCGACTTGAAGGAGTTCTGCACCGACTGGTAGAGGTTGCCCACACCGGTACCGTGTAGCGCCGAGATGAAGTGGATATCGGCGAAGTCGACGAAGAACAGCCGGCGTTGCAGCTCGGTCTTCACGTAGTCGCGCTCGCTCGGCTGCATGCCGTCCCACTTGTTCAGGGCGATTACCAGGGCCCGACCGGCTTCCAGGGCAAAGCCCAGCAGGTTCAGGTCGTGGTCCACCACACCTTCGCGGGCGTCCATGACAAAGATCACCACGTTGGCGTCCTTGATCGCCTGCAGCGTCTTGACCACCGAGAACTTTTCGACTTCCTCGTGGATCTTGCCGCGCTTGCGCACACCGGCGGTGTCGATCAGGGTGTACTTCTCGTCGTTGCGCTCGAACGGGATGTAGATACTGTCGCGGGTGGTGCCGGGCTGGTCATAGACGATCACCCGGTCTTCACCGAGCATGCGGTTGACCAGGGTCGACTTGCCGACGTTGGGACGACCGATGATGGCGATCTTGATCCCGTCCTTCTCGCTCGGGCCCGGAATGCGCTTGGCTTCCTCACCCTCGGCAACGATCTCTTCCTCGCCTTCTTCCGGCTCGTCAGCGTCATCCTTGGGGAATTCGCTCAGGGCGATTTCCAGCATCTGGGTGATGCCGCGGCCATGAGCACCGGCGATCGGGATGGCATCGCCCATGCCCAGCGGCGCGAACTCGGCGCGGGCCATGTCCGGGTCGATGTTGTCGACCTTGTTGGCGATCACGTAGGAAGTCTTGTTACGTTTGCGCAGGTGCTCGCCGATCATCTGGTCGGCCGCGGTAAACCCGGCCTTGGCGTCCACCAGGAACAACACCACATCAGCTTCTTCGATGGCCAGCAGCGACTGCTCGGCCATCTTTTCATCCATGCCATGCTCGTCACCGGAGATACCGCCGGTGTCGATCAGAATATAGGTACGCCCTTGCCACTTGGCCTCACCGTATTGGCGATCACGGGTCAGACCGGACAGGTCGCCGACAATGGCGTCGCGAGTCCGAGTCAGGCGGTTGAACAAGGTGGACTTGCCGACATTAGGTCGGCCCACCAGGGCGATTACGGGAACCATGCGGCTCTCCACTGCGTTAATTCAGAAAATACAAAAGCCGCTGCGAGGCAGCGGCTGGTGCTCGGGGCAGCACTGTAGGAGCGAGCGTGCTCGCGATTAACTCCATGGCGCCGCGCTCGTCCAGCAAGCTGGCGTCACCTGGCATCCATCGCGAGCACGCTCGCTCCTGCAGTTTGCTTGGGGATCACCCCAAGCATAGTCAAACCATTACTTGATGGTCAGGGCTTCCAGTTTGCCGCTGTTGCCATACACATAAATCATGTCGCCCACCACCAGCGGACGCGCACGCAGGCCGTCGCTATCGATGCGCGTACGACCGACGAAGCGACCGTCAACCTGGCTCAGCAGGTGCAGGTAACCTTCCAGGTCGCCCACGGCTACGTAGCTGGAGAAGACTTCCGGTGCCGACAGTTGGCGGCGAGCCAGGGAGTCGTTGCTCCACAGCGCGGTAGTCGAACGCTCGTCCACGCCTTCCACGGTACCCGAGGACAGGCTGACATAAACGCTGCCGAACCCTTGGGCCACACCGGCGTAACTGGAAGCATCACGCTGCCACAGCGGACGGCCGCTCTCCAGGTCCAGGGCAACCACACGCCCCTGGTAGCTGGCAACGTACAGGGTGCCACCGGACAGCAGCAGGCCACCGTCGATGTCCACGACCCGATCCAGTTCGGAACGGCCTTGTGGAATGGCTACACGCTGCTCCCAAACCGGCACGCCGTTGCGAATATCCAGCGCAACCACTTTGCCGGTGGAAAGACCGGCCAGGGCCAGACGGTTGGTCGCCAACGGCGCACTGGTGCCCCGCAGGGTCAACACCGCTGGAGTGCTGTCGTAGAGCCAGATCTGATGACCGGTGCTGGCCTCGAGGCCAATCACGCGGTCGTCCTGAGTCTGCACCACCACCACGTCACCGTTGGTAGCTGGCGGAGCCAGCACTTCACTGGTCACACGGGCACGCCATTTCTCTTCACCGCTGGAGGCATCCAGGGCAACCACTTCGCCTTTCAGAGTGCCGATCATGACCAGCCCATAACCCACGCCCACGGCGCCGGAAACAGGCAGTTCGAGATCTTTCTTCCATTTGACGTCGCCGTTCATGCGATCCATGGAAACCACCACGCCGGTCACGTCAGCGGCATAGATGGTGTCACCATCGATGGCTGGCACCAGCATGTTATAGGTTTCGCCCTGACCGTCACCGATCGAACGGCTCCACTGCTTCTGCAGGACCACTTCTTCTTTGAAGTCGACCAGTTCCGCCGGTGGCAGTTCTTTCTTGCTGTTGCTGCTGCAACCCGCGGCCAACAAGGCCAGAGCCAGCAATGCTGCATGTTTCCAACGGATCACGTCATGCATCCCCTTTGGCCAGGTCGTCCAGCTTGATTTGTAGGCCACCGACTGCCGCTTCATCCGAGAGCGCCGCCTTGGCTTTTTGGTATGCCGCATGGGCTTCGTCCACACGGCCCAGCTGGACCAGCAGATCGCCCTTGAGTTCTTCACGAGTCGCCAGGAATGCCTTGTCAGCATCGCCGTCGAGCAGCTTCAGAGCCTCGTCGGCCTTGTTCTGCGCCGCCAGTACCTGTGCCAGGCGCTGACGCGCCACTTCACCCAGGGTCGGGTTGGCGGGCTTGTCGGCCACGGCCTTGAGCTGTGCCGCTGCATCGTCCAGCTTGCCAGTGTCTACTGCCACTTTGGCCACGAACAGGTTGCCGTACTGCGCGTAGGCAGTACCGCCGAACTCGCTGTTGAGCTTGCCCGCCAGGTCCGTAACACGAGCCGCATCCGGCTTGCCATCCGGCGTCAGGGTAGTTTCCAGCAGTTGCTGATAGAGCACCGAAGCGCCTTGCGACTGATTGTTCTGATACTTGTGCCAGGCTTGCCAGCCGAACACGATAACCAGGGCCAGCAGGCCGCCAGTCACCAGGGGTTTGCCGTTACGCTGCCACCAGTCTTTCAATTCCGCCAGCTGTTCATCTTCGGTACTCGACACCCCAATACTCCTTATTCGCTAAATCGGCTGTTTGACAGCTTCAACCCTGCACGACGCAGGTGGCCAGGTGCGCAGCGAGTGCATCCCAGGCAATGCTTTGTTGTTCGCCCTGGCCACGCAGGGGTTTGAAACCTACCACTTGCTGGGCCAGTTCGTCGTCACCGAGGATCAGCGCATACAGCGCGCCGCTCTTGTCGGCCTTCTTGAATTGGCTCTTGAAGCTGCCGGCACCGGCATTGATCTGCAGACGCAGGTTCGGCAATTGATCGCGAACACGCTCGCTCAGCGCCAGCGCAGCCAGTTCGGCGGCCTCACCGAAGGCGCAGAGGTAAACGTCGACCTGACGCGAGATCTCTTCCGGGACCTGCTCCAGGGTTTCCAGCAGCAGCACCAGACGCTCGATCCCCATGGCAAAGCCAACGCCCGAGGTAGGCTTGCCGCCCATCTGCTCCACCAGGCCGTCGTAACGGCCACCGGCACAGACAGTACCCTGGGCACCGAGCTTGTCGGTGACCCATTCGAAAACGGTCTTGCTGTAGTAATCCAGCCCGCGCACCAGCTTGGGGTTGATCACATAGGGGATACCCGCAGCATCCAGGCGGGCCTTGAGGCCTTCGAAGTGCACGCGGGACTCTTCGTCCAGGTAGTCGGCCAGCTTGGGCGCATCCACCAGCACGGCTTGAGTGTCCGGGTTCTTGGTATCCAGCACCCGCAGCGGGTTGGTCTTCAGGCGGCGCCGGCTGTCTTCGTCCAGCTTGTCCATGCGCGCCGACAGGAACTCCACCAGCGCGTCGCGATAGCGCGCGCGCGCTTCGGCGGTACCCAGGCTGTTGAGTTCGAGCTTGACCGCATCACGGATGCCCAGCTCGCCCCACAGGCGCCAGGTCAACACGATCAGCTCAGCATCGATGTCCGGACCGTCGAGGTTGAAAACCTCGCAACCGATCTGGTGAAACTGGCGATAGCGGCCTTTCTGCGGGCGCTCGTGACGGAACATCGGGCCGATGTACCAGAGTTTCTGCACCTGGCCACCGCCAGTGATGCCGTGCTCGAGCACCGCACGCACGCACGCCGCGGTGCCTTCCGGACGCAGGGTGAGGGAGTCGCCGTTGCGATCTTCGAAGGTGTACATCTCTTTTTCGACGATGTCGGTCACTTCACCGATGGAGCGTTTGAACAGCTCGGTGAACTCGACGATCGGCATGCGGATCTGCTTGTAACCGTAGTTATCCAGCAGGCGCGCCACAGTACCCTCGAAATAACGCCACAGGGGCGTCTGCTCGGGCAGGATGTCATTCATGCCACGAATGGCTTGCAGAGACTTGCTCACAAAAAATCCTTAAATACGTTCGGTTAGCCGCGAGCGATCAGCGCTGCGTCGGCCTCGACCTTTTCGGCCGCCTTCTGCCGGATCAGCTTTTCAAGCTCGTCCACCAGATTGTCATTGGTCAGTTTCTGTGCCGGCTTGCCATCGATGTAGATCAGGTTCGGTGTACCACCGGTCAGGCCGATGTGCGCCTCTTTGGCTTCACCCGGGCCGTTGACCACGCAACCGATCACTGCAACATCCAACGGCACCAACAGGTCTTCAAGCCGTCCTTCCAGTTCGTTCATGGTTTTCACCACATCGAAGTTCTGCCGCGAGCAGCTCGGACAGGCGATGAAGTTGATGCCACGGGAACGCAGGTGCAGGGACTTGAGAATGTCGTAGCCGACCTTCACTTCCTCGACCGGGTCAGCCGCCAGCGAAATGCGAATGGTATCGCCAATTCCTTCGGCCAGCAGCATACCGAGGCCGACGGCGGATTTCACTGTGCCTGAACGCAAACCACCGGCTTCGGTGATCCCCAGGTGCAGGGGCTGGATGATTTCCTTGGCCAGCAGGCGGTAGGCCTCGACGGCCATGAACACGTCCGAGGCTTTCACGCTGACCTTGAAGTCCTTGAAATTCAGGCGTTCCAGGTGCTCTACGTGACGCAGCGCCGACTCCACCAATGCAGCCGGGGTCGGTTCGCCGTATTTTTTCTGCAGGTCTTTTTCCAGGGAACCGGCGTTGACCCCGATACGGATCGGGATCCCACGATCACGGGCAGCATCCACCACCGCGCGTACCCGGTCTTCACGACCGATATTGCCCGGGTTGATCCGCAGGCAATCGACGCCCAGTTCGGCCACGCGCAGCGCGATCTTGTAGTCGAAGTGGATGTCGGCCACCAGCGGTACCTTGACCTGCTGCTTGATCCGGCCGAACGCCTCGGCGGCGTCCATGTCCGGCACCGAAACCCGCACGATATCGACACCGGCGGCTTCCAGGCGGTTGATCTGGGCGACGGTTGCGGCCACGTCGTTGGTGTCGCTGTTGGTCATGCTCTGCACCGCAATCGGGGCATCGCCTCCGACCGGTACCGAGCCGACCCAGATCTTGCGGGATTCGCGACGCTTGATTGGAGATTCGCCGTGCATGACTTATTGACCTAACTTCAGGCGAGCAGTCTCGCCACTGGTGAACGGGGCGATATCCACCGCCTGACCGTTGTAAGTGATTTGTGCGCCACGGGCATAGCCCAGACGTACGGCAAAAGGCGGCTTGCCGCTGACATCGACATTTTCACCCTTGCGCTTGAGGGCGCTGAGCAGAACCTTGCCGTTGGCATCGATGACCTGGGCCCAGCAGTCGGCACTGAACTGGATCTGTACCTGGCCCGAGCCTGCAACTGCAGTTGCCGCAGCACTGCCCGGTGCAACCGCAGCAGCAGGCGCGGTCGGCGTGACAGGCGCTTGCGCCACGGCAGCCGGTGCGACAGGCGCCGGAGCCGGCGCGTTGTGCACGGGAGCTGCAGGGACGGACGCAGTGGCAGCCGGCGCCGGCGCGGTCGAAACGGCTGGGGCGGCAGGAGTCTCGCTCGCTGCCTGGCCTTCGCTTTGAACTGCGTTGTCCAACGCTTCGCTCTGCCCCTCGGCAACCGCCTGGTCTTCGGGTTCGTCGATAGGATGAATCTGGGTAGTGCCGTCGGCGCCTTCGACCTCGACATGCTCGGGGCTCAGGGAGACCGGCTCCTTGCCGCGCTGGGAGGACTGATCCTGCCACCAGATGAAACCGCCACCAACCACCGCCACCAGCAGCAGCAAACTGACAATGCGCAAGATAGTGTGGGAAACCCGCACCGGCTCTTCGATGCGTCCCAGGGCATGGACGCTGCTGCCCTGGGAGTCGGTACCGGTGTATTGATCGAACTCCTGGACCAGTACCGCCTGATCCATGCCCAGCAATTTGGCGTAGGCACGAATATAGCCACGGGCGAAAGTGTGCCCCGGCAGCTTGTCGAAGGCGCCAGCTTCCAGGTTGCTCAGGGAGCTCACGGTGAGGTTGAGCTTGTGGGCCACTTCGGCCAGCGACCAACCATTGCTTTCGCGGGCCTGACGCAGGGTCTCACCGGGGTTTACGCGAGTCACTGCTTGAACTTCGGGATGGGCCGCTTTCATCATTGCTCCGACAGGTATTGCTGATATTCCGGCGTACCGGGATAAAGTCGTTTTAGTTGCAGACCGTAACTGGCGGCCTTGTCGCGATCTTCGAACACCGTTGCCAGCCGAACGCCGAGCAATAGACTACGTGCATTTTGCTCGCCGAGCAGGCTAAAACGATCGTAATAGTCGCGCGCGGGCACATAATGCCTGTCTTCGTAAGACAACTCAGCCATTTCCAGCAATGCACGGGGCTGTTGATGATTGAGACGCAAGGCCTTTTCCAGCTGCAGCTGGGCCAGATCACGCTGGCCGAGCCTTGAAGCGGTCATGCCGAGGTTTTCAAACACTCGGGAACGTTCGGGGTACAGAGTATCAGCAGCGGCTTGCTCAAAGCGCTGATAAGCCTCTTTGTAACGTTTTTCCTGGAACAGAAAGCTGCCGTAGTTATTGAGGATCCGGGCACTGTCCGGACGCGCCGCCAGGGCCTGGCGAAAATGCTCGTCGGCCAGGGCCGGTTCCATCTCGGCCTGGAACACCAGTGCCAGGGCAGCATTGGCGTCGGCATCGGCGGGGGCCAGTTCCAGGGCTTTCTTCAGTGGCACCTTGGCCCGCTCGCTCATGCCCTGCTGCAAGTAGCCCAGGCCCAACTGCACATAGGCCTCGCGCGCCTCGTCGCGCCCCTTGCTGGTGTTCATCGGGTTGGAATCACCCGACAGAACACAGCCAGCACACAGGCTGGCAACAAGCAGGAGCAGCGCAAAGCGCAGGGCCATGGAGATCCTCTCTCAGGTACGGGTTGCGGCGCTTTGCGGCATATCGGCGTCGGCGCTCAACTCACGCACGGCGATATAGCGTTCGCTACGACGGGTGCGATCCAGCACCTGCCCGACCAACTGACCGCAGGCAGCATCGATGTCTTCACCACGCGTGGTGCGCACGGTGACGTTGAAACCGGCGTGATGCAGCTGGTCCTGGAAGCGACGAATGGCATTGTTGCTCGGACGCTCGTACCCGGAATGCGGGAACGGGTTGAACGGGATCAGGTTGATCTTGCACGGTACATCCTTGAGCAGCTCGATCATCTCCACCGCATGCTCAAGCTTGTCGTTGACGTCTTTGAGCAGGGTGTACTCGATGGTCAGCACACGCTTCTCACCCAGGGCCGACATGTAGCGCTGGCAGGACTCGAGCAGCATCTTCAGCGGGTACTTCTTGTTGATCGGTACCAGCTGGTTGCGCAGCGCATCATTGGGTGCGTGCAGAGACAACGCCAGCGAGACGTCGATGTGCTTGGCCAGCTCATCGATCATCGGCACCACGCCGGAGGTCGACAGGGTTACCCGGCGCTTGGAGATGCCGTAGCCTAGGTCGTCCATCATCAGGTGCATGGCAGCGATGACGTTGTCGAAGTTCAGCAGCGGCTCACCCATGCCCATCATCACCACGTTGGTGATGGCACGGTCGACGGTCGCCGGGACGCTGCCAAAGGATTTGTTGGCAATCCACACCTGGCCGATGACTTCGGCGGCGGTGAGGTTGCTATTGAAGCCTTGCTTGCCGGTGGAGCAGAAACTGCAATCCAGGGCACAGCCCGCCTGGGACGAAACGCACAGAGTGCCGCGCTTGCCCTGGGGAATGTAGACGGTCTCGACGCAGCTGCCGGACGCCACGCGCACCACCCACTTACGGGTGCCGTCGCTGGAGATGTCCTCGCTGACCACTTCCGGACCGCGAATCTCGGCAACAGCCTTGAGCTTTTCGCGCAAGGCCTTGCCGACATTCGTCATGGCGTCGAAATCATCGACGCCAAAGTGGTGAATCCATTTCATTACCTGACCGGCACGGAAACGCTTCTCCCCGATTGAGTCGAAGAATTTCTCCATTTCCGGTTGAGTAAGCCCCAACAGGTTAGTTTTGCCGATCGATGCAGTCATGGTTTCACCCCTCACGCGCAAGCCTTACTCAGCGAGCGGTTACTTCAGTAGCTGCGAAGAAGTAAGCGATTTCGCGAGCAGCGGCAGCTTCGGAGTCCGAACCGTGAACGGCGTTGGCGTCGATGGACTCGGCGAAATCAGCACGGATGGTGCCGGCAGCAGCTTCTTTAGGGTTGGTAGCGCCCATCAGCTCACGGTTGCGAACGATGGCGTTTTCGCCTTCCAGAACCTGAACAACAACCGGGCCGGAAGTCATGAAGGCAACCAGTTCGCCGAAGAAGCCACGCTCGCTGTGCTCAGCGTAGAAGCCTTCAGCTTCAGCCTTGGACAGTTGCTTCATTTTCGAAGCTACAACGCGCAGGCCGGCTTCTTCAAAACGGGAAACGATCTTGCCGATAACGTTTTTTGCAACAGCGTCAGGCTTGATGATGGAGAAAGTACGTTGAACAGCCATGGTGTAACTCCAGAAACGGTGATTAAAGCGAAAAATTAAACCCGCGAATTATACGCGGGTTTATAGGGATTGCCTAACTGCGTAGCCCGCGGATTCAGTCAGCTTCGTCGATCCAGGCGGCCTGAATTGCTTCAAGAACCTTCTCGCCTCCGCGAGCCGGATCGTCGTTGAACTCCGGCAGTGCCAGAACCCATTGGTGCAGATCGACAAAGTTCACATAACGCGGATCCACATCCGGCTTGGACTCAGCCAGTTGGATCGCGATTTCCAGTACATCAACCCACTTGAGGCTCATGCCAGCTCCTTGAAATCAGTGCGGCGCTTCGGCTGCATGGTTGAGCGAGTATTTTGGAATTTCGACGGTCAGGTCTTCATCGCCGACGATGGCCTGGCAGGACAGGCGCGACTGCGCTTCCAGGCCCCAGGCCTTGTCCAGCAGGTCTTCTTCCAGCTCGTCAGCCTCGTTCAGCGAGTCGAAGCCTTCACGAATGATGCAATGGCAGGTGGTGCAGGCACAGACGCCGCCACAGGCACTTTCGATCTCGATGTGGTTGTCGTGCGCCACCTCGAGCACCGAGACGCCAGGCTCGACCTCTACAACCAGGCCGTCCGGACAGAACACGGCGTGTGGCAGAAAAATGATCTGCGGCATCAGTTATTCCTCGATTTCATTCAGGTTGCGCCCCGCCAGCGCGGCTTTCACCGTCGAATCCAGGCGTCGGGCAGCAAAGGCATCGGTCACTTGCGACAGACGCTTGGTCTGCTGCTCGATGGCGTAACCATCGGTACCACGCATCAATTCACTCAATTCCTGCATCTGCAGCTCGATGACCATGCGTTCTTCGGCGTCCAGCAGACGCTCGCCATCGGCGTCCAGGGCACCTTGCACCGCCTCGATCAGGCGCTGAGCATCAACCTGCTGCTCGCGCAGTACACGGGCCACCTTGTCGTCGCCGGCGTACTGGAAGGAATCCTTGAGCATCTTGGCGATCTCGCCATCGGTCAGACCGTAGGATGGCTTGACCTGGATGCTGGCTTCGACGCCCGAACCCAGCTCTCGCGCAGAAACGCTGAGCAGGCCATCGGCGTCGACCTGGAAGGTCACGCGGATCTTCGCCGCACCGGCCACCATCGGTGGGATGCCGCGCAATTCGAAACGCGCCAGGGAGCGGCAGTCGCTGATCAGCTCGCGCTCGCCCTGCAACACATGAACCATCATGGCCGTCTGGCCATCCTTGTAGGTGGTGAAGTCCTGGGCACGGGCAACCGGAATGGTGGTGTTGCGCGGAATCACCTTCTCCATCAGCCCGCCCATGGTTTCCAACCCCAGGGACAGCGGAATCACGTCCAGCAGCAGCAATTCGCCGCCTTCGCGCTTGTTGCCGGCCAAGGTATCGGCCTGGATCGCGGCCCCAATGGCCACCACTTGATCCGGATCGATCTCGGTCAACGGCTGGCGACCGAACATTTCAGCCACCGCCTCACGCACACGCGGCACACGGGTCGAACCGCCCACCATGACCACCGCCTGCACTTCATCCAATTCGACATTGGAATCGCGTACAGCACGACGACAGGCCTTGAGGCTGCGGGCAACCATCGGCTCAATCAGTGCGTCGAAGGCGTCGCGAGTCAGGGTGGCACGCCAATCGCCATACACCACTTCCACGGACGCGGCGCCGGTCAAGGCTTCCTTGGCCGCACAAGCGGCTTGCAACAGACTGCGCTGGGCACCCGGGTCGAGGTCGGCGGACAGGCCCGCGCCCTCGATGATCCAGCCGGCAACGGCGTGATCGAAGTCATCGCCGCCCAGGGCAGTATCGCCACCGGTAGCCAAGACTTCGAAGACGCCGCCGGTCAGGCGCAGAATGGAAATATCGAAGGTGCCGCCACCCAAGTCATAGATCGCTACCACGCCTTCGGCGTGCTGATCCAGACCATAAGCCACAGCCGCCGCGGTCGGCTCGTTGAGCAGGCGCAGCACATTCAGGCCGGCCAGCTTGGCCGCATCCTTGGTGGCTTGACGCTGGGCGTCGTCGAAATAGGCAGGAACGGTGATGACCGCACCTACCAGCTCGCCACCCAGGGCCGCCTCAGCACGCTGACGCAACACTTTGAGCACTTCAGCCGATACCTCCACCGGGCTTTTCGGCCCCTGGATGGTCTCGATGAACGGCATGTGCGACTCGCCCTCAACGAAGCGATAGGGCAGTTGCTCACCCAGCTGCTTGACGTCGGACAGGCCACGCCCCATCAGGCGCTTGACCGAAAGCACGGTGTTCAAAGGGTCGGTAGGTGCAGCCAGGCGGGCAGACTCGCCCACCTCGACGCGGTCGGCGTGATAACGCACCGCGGACGGCAGAATCACCTGTCCCTGCGCGTCGGCCAGCGGCTCGGAAAGACCACTGCGCAAGGCAGCGACCAGCGAATTGGTAGTGCCCAAGTCGATCCCCACAGCCAGGCGACGCTGGTGCGGTTGAGGACTTTGGCCGGGTTCGGCGATCTGCAGTAGGGCCATGCTTATCTGGACTTATCTGTATATCAGGCGTGCGACCGGAGCGGCACTGGGTTAATCGTCGAGGCGCTCTTCTAACTGGCGCACTTCGTAGGTGAGCTTGTCGAGGAACTGCATGCGCCGCATCAGGCGTTCGGCCTGCTCGCGTTGCGCTGCATCATCCCAACAGGCTGCGAAGCTTTCGTTCAGTTCATCTTGGGCCGTCTTGAGCCGACGCTTGAATGCCGCCACTCCGGCCAGGTCGGCGCTGTCCTGCAAATCCTCGAGTTCTTCGCGCCATTGCATCTGCTGCAGAAGAAACTCCGGATCATGCACCGTGACTTCCAGCGGCAACTCGCCGCCATTCAAAGCCAGCAGGTAACGGGCGCGCTTGGGCGGGCTCTTGAGGGTCTGATAAGCCTCGTTGAGGCTTGCCGACTGCTCCAGGGCCAGGCGCTGCTCGCGCTCGGAAGCATCGGCAAAACGGTCTGGATGAACCCCACGCGCCAACTCACGGTAGCGCGCGGCCAACTGCTCGAGATCCAGGCGGAAGCTCGGTTGCAGCTCAAATAAAGCGAAATGACAAGGAGTACCCACGACAAGCCTCAGATGTTGAAGCTTTCGCCGCAGCCACACTCACCGCGCACGTTGGGGTTGTTGAACTTGAAGCCTTCGTTCAACCCTTCCTTGACGAAATCAAGTTCAGTGCCGTCCAGATAGGTCAGGCTTTTCGGATCGATGATCACTTTCTCGCCGTGACTTTCGAACACCTGATCGTCCTCGCCAATCTCGTCGACGAACTCCAGCACATAGGCAAGGCCGGAACAGCCCGTGGTGCGAACACCCAGACGAATCCCATCACCCTTGCCGCGCCCGTTGAGGGAGCGTCGCACGTGTTGAGCAGCCGCTTCTGTCATGCTGATAGCCATCGTGACTCCTTACTTGTCGCCAAATCTGTGAAAGCCGATCAGTCAGATCAGGCCTTTCTTCTGCTTGTAGTCGCGTACGGCGGCCTTGATGGCGTCTTCGGCGAGTACCGAGCAGTGAATCTTCACGGGAGGCAGGGCCAGCTCTTCAGCCAGCTGGGTGTTCTTGATGGTTTCGGCTTCATCCAGGGTCTTGCCCTTCATCCACTCAGTGGCCAGGGAGCTGGAAGCAATGGCGGAACCGCAGCCATAGGTCTTGAACTTGGCGTCTTCGATGATGCCCTGCTCATTGACCTTGATCTGCAGGCGCATCACGTCGCCGCAGGCAGGAGCGCCGACCATGCCGGTGCCGACATCCGGATCTTCCGCGTTCATCTTGCCGACGTTGCGCGGGTTCTCGTAGTGGTCGATGACCTTTTCGCTGTAAGCCATGATTCTTAATCCTCACTCATCAGAGAGTCGCTCTTGGGTTCTGCAAATCGCCGTTATCGGTACGCTCTACAGAACCCTGTGCGGCGACTTATATTCAGTGCGCCGCCCACTCGATCTTCGAGATATCGACGCCATCTTTGTACATGTCCCACAGCGGCGACAGAGCGCGCAGCTTGGTAACGGCTTCGCAGACTTTCTGCGCCGCGTAATCGATTTCTTCTTCAGTGGTGAAGCGACCGAAGGTGAAGCGGATCGAGCTGTGAGCCAGCTCGTCGTTGCGACCCAGGGCACGCAGCACGTAGGAAGGCTCCAGGGAGGCCGAAGTACAGGCCGAACCGGAAGACACTGCCAGGTCCTTGAGGGCCATGATCAGCGACTCGCCCTCAACGTAGTTGAAGCTCAGGTTCAGGTTGTGCGGTACGCGAGCAGTCATGCTGCCGTTGATGTACAGCTCTTCCAGGTGCTCGACCTGCTTGTAGAAGCGGTCGCTCAGGGCCTTGATGCGCAGGTTCTCGGCAGCCATGTCTTCCTTGGCCACGCGGAAGGCTTCGCCCATGCCGACGATCTGGTGAGTAGCCAGGGTGCCGGAGCGCATGCCGCGTTCGTGACCACCGCCGTGCATGGTGGCTTCCAGGCGCACGCGAGGCTTGCGGCTGACGTACAGCGCGCCGATCCCTTTCGGGCCGTAGGTCTTGTGGGCGGAGAAGGACATCAGGTCGACCTTCAGGGCCTGCAGGTCGATGTCGACCTTGCCGGTGGACTGAGCGCCGTCGACGTGGAACAACACGCCCTTGGAGCGGGTCAGCTCGCCGATGGCAGCGATGTCGTTGATGGTGCCGATCTCGTTGTTCACATGCATGATCGAAACCAGGATGGTGTCGTCACGCAGGGCTGCTTCGACCATGGCCGGAGTAATGAGGCCGTCTTCACCCGGCTCGATGTAGGTCACTTCGAAGCCTTCACGCTCGAGTTGGCGCATGGTGTCCAGGACAGCCTTGTGCTCGATCTTAGAGGTGATCAGGTGCTTGCCCTTGGTGTGGTAGAAATGCGCGACACCCTTGATTGCCAGGTTGTCGGATTCGGTAGCACCGGAAGTCCAGACGATTTCACGCGGGTCGGCATTAACCAGGTCGGCCACTTGGCGACGGGCGTTTTCCACCGACTCTTCGGCTTTCCAGCCAAACACGTGAGAGCGGGACGCCGGGTTACCGAAGTTCCCGTCGACCAGCAGGCATTCACTCATTTTCTGCGCGACGCGTGGATCAACCGGGGTGGTCGCTGAGTAATCAAGGTAAATCGGCAATTTCATGGACTCTCTCCTAAATCAGGCTGGCTGGCGTGCCGCTAGCTCTTTGGCTGTCATTCGACGGCGGACGCTTCAATCTTGTCCAGGCGCGGCGCCTTGCCATTACAACGGCGCTGGTCCTGACGCTGGGCTACTTCTTGCACCTCACGGCGAGTGACAAGGTCAGCCAAGCTGATACCGCTTAGAAATTCGTGGATCTGCAGGCTCAGATCGCACCACAAGTGGTGCGTCAGGCAGGTGTCGCCGGCATGGCAATCACCCAGCCCCTGGCATTTGGTTGCATCGACCGATTCGTTCACCGCATCGATCACCTGGGCCACCTGGATCCCCTGCATGTCGCGGGACAGCTGATAGCCGCCACCAGGACCCCGGACGCTGGACACCAGATTGCTACGGCGCAATTTGGCGAAAAGCTGTTCGAGATAGGACAGGGAAATGCCTTGGCGCTCGGAGATATCGGCCAGGGAGACCGGGCCATGTTGCGCGTGCAACGCCAGATCAAGCATGGCGGTCACGGCGTATCGGCCTTTAGTAGTCAGTCGCATGGACAAGTACCACGGAGTTTCGGAATGGAGGCGAGTATGCAATACCCGAGTAATCAGGTCAACTATAAGACCAACTACTTTAGTCGGATTTACCCGCAAAAGAGCGCGCGAATCATAGCAAAGTCTGCGACGTAATGGCACAGCGCGATGGCAACAACTGACCCGCGGGTCGCTTATGGCATCTCGGGGGCTTTTTCGCCGGCAAACCGGCTCCTGCAGGAGAAGCCGGTTTGCGGGGCATCAGCCGACCTGGCTGTCGCCCTTGCCCTTGACTTCAGCGAAGTCTTCTTCACGCAGGGCAGGCAAGTCCTTGGCGCAGTAGTCACTGCCCAGATCCTTCAGCGCGCCACACATCCCCTCCAGACGACCATCGACCGCTTGCAGGTGATCAAGCAACTGACCAATGGCCCGCGCCACGGGGTCAGGCATGTCTTCGCTGACGCCATAGGCATCGAAGCCGAGCTTTTCCGCCATGGCCTTGCGCTTGGCTTCCTGCTCATCATTGGATTTCATGATGATCCGCCCCGGAATCCCCACTACGGTCGCACCGGCCGGCACCGCCTTGGTCACCACGGCATTGGAACCAACCTTGGCCCCGGCCCCGACCGTGAACGGCCCCAGCACCTTGGCTCCAGCCCCCACCACCACACCATCTTCCAGGGTCGGGTGGCGCTTGCCTTTATTCCAACTGGTGCCACCCAGGGTCACCCCCTGGTAAAGCGTGACGTCATCACCGATCTCGGCGGTTTCGCCAATGACGATGCCCATTCCATGGTCAATAAAGAAGCGACGACCGACCTTGGCCCCAGGATGAATCTCGATCCCGGTCAGCCACCGCCCGAAGTTCGAGACCAGCCGCGCCAGCCACTTCCAGCCCATCCCCCACAAAGCGCCGGACAGGCGATGGATCCAGATCGCATGCATCCCCGGGTAGCAGGTCAGCACCTCAAAGGCGTTGCGCGCTGCCGGGTCACGATGGAAAACACTTTGGATATCTTCACGCAGACGTTCGAACATCACTGATCCTTCCGCTTCTGTAGCTCCCCACGAGCCGCTTTCTGGGTTTCCGTGAGGATGCCTCGCAATATATTCATTTCGGCCCGGCTGACCGAGCTGCGACCGTACAACCGACGCAAGCGCGCCATCAAGTGTCGAGGTTTCTCCGGATCGAGGAAGTCGATGGCCACCAGGGTTTGCTGCAGGTGCTCGTAGAACCGCTCCAGCTCATCCATGGTTGCCAGCTCATCACTGCGCGGCGACGCCACCTCATCCATCTCCACCTTGCTCGGCTGGCCCTGGGCTGCCAACCAGGACATGCGCACTTCATAGGTCAGCACTTGCACCGCCGTGGCCAGGTTCAACGAGCTGAACTCCGGATCCGACGGGATATGCACATGGAAATGACATCGCTGCAGCTCGTCATTGGTCAGGCCGGAATCTTCACGACCGAACACCAGAGCGATCTGCGCCCCCTGCCCGGCCTCCTCCACGACCTTGAGGCCCGACTCGCGGGGATCCAGCAGCGGCCAGGGAATGCGCCGATCACGAGCGCTGGTGCCGAACACCAGGGTGCAACCCGCCAGAGCATCCTCCAGCGTCGCCACCACCTGGGCATTTTCGAGAATATCGGTGGCACCGGAAGCCCGCGCATCCGCCTCATGGGACGGAAATACCCGCGGCTCCACCAGCACCAGCCGCGACAAGCCCATGTTCTTCATGGCACGCGCAGCCCCGCCGATATTGCCCGGATGACTGGTATTGACCAGGACGACACGAATGTTCTGCAGCAAGGGAGGCGCTCTCGGACACGGGAAGGGGGAGCAAATATTACAGAACAGGCTGCACCACCGCCTCAAAAATAACCATCTGCCAATTCCGCTGCCTTATTGAGAGCCCGCGACAGGAGCGGCCAATACCCGCTGACGAAATGCGCCACACAGCGGATCAATGCAATCAAAGCGAACGCCGACCTTCATCTGCAAAAGTTTTCTGCTAGAATGCTCGGCTTTCTTTAACAACCTTAGGTGACCTATCCATGCAGCCAATGCTGAATATCGCGCTGCGCGCCGCCCGCAGCGCCAGTGAATTGATTTTCCGCTCCATCGAGCGCCTGGATACCATCAAGGTCGACGAAAAAGACGCCAAAGACTACGTATCCGAAGTTGATCGCGCTGCCGAGCAGAAGATCATCGACGCGCTGCGCAAAGCCTACCCGACCCACGCCATCCTCGGCGAAGAAACCGGCCTGCACGCCGGCAGCGGCGAAGGCGAAGACTACCTGTGGATCATCGACCCGCTGGACGGCACCACCAACTTCCTGCGCGGCATCCCGCACTTTGCCGTGAGCATCGCCTGCAAATACCGTGGCCGCCTGGAACACGCCGTGGTCCTGGACCCGGTTCGCCAGGAAGAATTCACCGCCAGCCGTGGCCGCGGTGCCCAGCTGAACGGTCGTCGCCTGCGGGTCAGCGGCCGCACCAGCCTGGACGGCGCCCTGCTGGGCACCGGCTTTCCCTTCCGTGACGACCAGATGGACAACCTGGACAACTACCTGGGCATGTTCCGCGCCCTGGTTGGCCAGACTGCAGGCATCCGTCGCGCTGGCGCAGCAAGCCTGGACCTGGCCTACGTCGCCGCCGGTCGCTTTGACGCCTTCTGGGAATCGGGCCTGTCCGAATGGGACATGGCAGCAGGCGCCCTGCTGATCCAGGAAGCCGGCGGCCTGGTGAGCGACTTCACCGGCGGTCACGACTTCCTGGAAAAAGGCCACGTCGTGGCCGGCAACACCAAATGCTTCAAGGCAGTTCTGACCGCCATCCAGCCGCACCTGCCAGCTTCGCTGAAGCGCTAAGCACCAGCGACAAAAAAGCACCCCTCGGGGTGCTTTTTTATGCCCGCAATTGCCGTAGAAGCCAGCTTGCCGGCGAATGGGACCTTGGGATCGCCTTCGCCGGCAAACAGGCTCCTGCAGTTGAGGGTTACTGGCCGGGCTAATTCTGGTTCTGACCGAGAATCAGGCGCCCTTCTTTATCCACCGGAATCTGATTGCCCGGATCCCGATCCATACGCACCTGGCCCTGCTTGCCACCCAGGTCGTACTTCACGTCATAACCAACGATCTTGTCACTGATGTCATTGACCGTGTTACAGCGAGTCTGCGTGGTGGTATAGGTATCACGCTCCTGCATGCCTTCCTGCACCTTGTTCCCCGCATAGCCCCCACCAACAGCACCGGCAACCGTGGCGAGCTTCTTGCCATTGCCATTACCGATCATACTGCCCAACAGGCCACCGCCCACAGCCCCAGCCACGGTGCCCAGGATCTGATGCTCATCCTTGACCGGGCGCTGCCGGGTCACGGCGACATCCTTGCAGACTTCCCGCGGGGTCTTGATCTGTTGCTTGACCGGCTGAACGGCCAGCACTTGCGCATACTCAGGGCCGCTTTTAACCAGGCTGTAGGTGGCAACAGCACCCCCGGCGGTGACACCGACAGCACCCAATACCGCACCAACCAGCAACGACTTGTTCACGTGAACCTCCTGACCATACATGCGGGTTAAAAGCCCGCGCTTCTCCCAGCCTTGGAGCAAAAAAAAAGGCGCGAGTTCAACACTCGCGCCTTTTTAACTGACAGCCGGAACAGGTCAGGCCATCAAGGACGGTCGTCCACTTCCTTCTCGGTATTGGCCGGAGGAATCAGGTCTTCACTGTTCAGGTTCAGCCAGATCAGCACCACGTTGGCGATGTAGATCGACGAGTAGGTACCCGCCAATACACCGACGAACAGGGCGATGGAGAAGCCCCACAGGTTGTCGCCACCGAAGAACAGCAGGGCCACGATCGCCAACAGGGTGGAGATCGAAGTGGCCATGGTGCGCAGCAGGGTCTGGGTGGTCGAGATGTTGATGTTCTCGATCAGGCTGGCCTTGCGCAGCACACGGAAGTTCTCACGCACCCGGTCGAACACCACGATGGTGTCGTTGAGCGAGTAACCGATGATCGCCAGCACCGCCGCCAGCACCGTCAGGTCGAAGGTGATCTGGAAAAACGACAGGATGCCCACGGTCACGATCACGTCGTGGATCAGCGAGACGATGGCACCGACCGCGAACTTCCACTGGAAGCGGAACGCCAGATAGATGAGGATGCCGCCCAGCGCCATGAGCATGCCGAGGCCACCCTGGTCGCGCAGCTCTTCACCCACCTGCGGGCCGACGAACTCGACGCGCTTGACCTGCGCCGGGTTGTCACCGCCAACCTTCTGTAGCGCTTCAGCCACCTGGTGGCCCAGTTGCGGGTCTTCGCCCGGCATCCGCACCAGCAGGTCGGTGGTCGCACCGAAGCTCTGCACGATGGCTTCGTGATAACCGGCGTCGTTCAGCTGCGAACGCACCTTCATCACATCCGCCGGACGCTCGTAGGTCAGCTCGATGAGCGTGCCGCCGGTGAAGTCCAGACCGTAGTTCAAGCCTTTGTGGAACCAGCTGAACAACGCCAGGATGGTGAGCAGCACAGTGACGCCGAACGCAACGTTGCGCACGCCCATGAAGTTAATAGTACGTAACATGGCAGCCCCTTAAATCCACAACTTCTTGAAGTCACGACCGCCGAAGATCAGGTTGACCATCGCGCGGGTCAGCCAGATGGCCGTGAACATCGAGGTAAAGATCCCGAGGGACATGGTCACCGCAAAGCCCTTGACCGGGCCGGTGCCCATGGCAAAGAGGATGCCACCCACCAGCAATGTGGTCAGGTTGGAGTCCAGAATCGCGGTGAATGCCCGGCCGAAGCCTTCGTTGATTGCTCGCTGCACGGTCATGCCGGCGGCGATCTCTTCACGTATCCGCGAGAAGATCAGCACGTTGGCGTCCACCGCCATGCCCATGGTCAGCACGATACCGGCGATACCCGGCAGGGTCAGCGTAGCCCCCAGCAGGGACATCAGGGCCAGCAGCAACACCATGTTCAAGGCCAGCGCCACAGTGGCGATCACCCCGAAGAAGCGGTAGATGGCGATGATGAACAGCGACACGAACAGCATGCCCCACAGCGACGCATCGATACCCTTGGTGATGTTGTCAGCACCCAGGCTCGGACCGATTGTGCGCTCTTCAGCGAAGTACATCGGCGCCGCCAGACCACCGGCACGCAACAGCAGCGCCAGTTCGGAGGACTCGCCCTGGCCATTGAGGCCAGTGATACGGAACTGGCTGCCCAGCGGCGACTGAATGGTCGCCAGGCTGATGATCTTCTTCTCTTCCTTGAACGCCTGGACCGGCACGTCCTTCTCGACGCCGTCGACCACCTGCTTGGTATAGGTGGTGATCGGCTTCTGCTCGATGAAGATCACCGCCATGCTGCGGCCGACGTTGCTGCGGGTCGAACGGTTCATCAGCTCGCCACCGTGGCCATCAAGCTTGATGTTCACCTGTGGGCGGCCATGCTCGTCGTAACCGGCCTGGGCATCGGTCACCTGGTCACCGGTGATGATCAGGCCACGCTCGATCTGCGCTGGAGGACGATTGCCCTCACGGAATTCGAAGGACTCGGAAGTCGCCTTGGAAGCACCCGGCTCGGCGGCCAGACGGAACTCCAGGTTGGCGGTCTTGCCCAGGATCCGCTTGGCTTCAGCGGTGTCCTGCACGCCCGGCAGCTCAACCACGATACGGTTGGCACCCTGGCGCTGAACCAGAGGCTCGGCCACACCCAGCTCGTTGACCCGGTTACGCACGGTGGTCAAGTTCTGCTTGATGGAGTATTCGCGGATTTCCGCCAGCTTGGCTGGGGTCATCGCCAGACGCAGCACCGGTTGGCCATTGAGGTCGGCCGGTACGATATCGAAATCATTGAAGTTCTTGCGGATCAGCGAACGGGCCTGCTCACGGCTGTCTTCATCGCTGAAGCCCAGCTGGATGGCGCCATTGAGCTGCGGCAGGCTGCGATAGCGCAGGCGCTCTTTGCGCAGCAGGCTCTTGACGTCGCCTTCATAGACTTTCAGGCGGGCGTCGAGGGCTTTGTCCATGTCCACTTCCAGCAGGAAGTGCACACCACCGGACAAGTCCAGACCCAGTTTCATCGGGTGCGCACCGAGGTTGCGCAGCCATTGCGGAGTGGTTTGCGCCAGGTTCAACGCCACCACATAGTCATCGCCCAGCGCCTTGCGCACTACATCCTTGGCCGGAAGCTGGTCTTCCTTGTTGGTCAAGCGCAGCAGGCCACCCTTGCCGTTGGCGGCAATGGAAGAAGCCTTGACGTTGATGCCGGCGTCGGTGAGCGCTTTGCTCGCACGATCCAGATCCGCCTGAGTAACCTGCAACGCGGTACTCGCGCCGCTGACCTGAATGGCCGGATCATCAGGGTATAGATTGGGAGCGGAATAAATAAAACCGATCGCCAGCACCGCCAGGATCAGTAGGTACTTCCACAGAGGATATTTGTTCAGCATCACGCCGCCCGTTTATGACGCGGGGCGCCTTGCGCGCCCCGTCGATTGGTAAAAGATGAAACTTAGATCGCTTTCAGCGTGCCTTTTGGCAGCGTGGCAGCGATCGCGCCCTTCTGGAACTTCAGTTCAACGGAGTCCGACACTTCCAGAACCACGAAGTCATCGGTCACTTTGTTGATCTTGCCGGCAATACCGCCGGTGGTCACAACTTCGTCGCCTTTCTGCAGGCTACCCAGCAGGTTCTTCTGCTCTTTGGCGCGCTTGGCCTGTGGGCGCCAGATCATCAGATAGAAGATGACCAGGAAGCCGACCAGGAAAATCCACTCGAAACCAGTGCCAGCAGGACCGGCAGCGGCAGGTGCAGCGGCGTCCGCATACGCGGCAGGGATCAAAAAGCTCATTTAACACTCCGATAATTTCAGAATTAGTGTCTTAACGTCTTTAGAACTTATTCTAAAGGCGGCACGGGTAACCCGCGTTTGGCATAGAAGGAATCGACAAAGGCGGCCAATGTACCTTGTTGAATAGCCTCGCGCAAACCAGCCATAAGACGCTGGTAATGGCGCAAATTATGGATGGTATTGAGCATACTCCCGAGCATTTCCCCGCACTTGTCCAAGTGGTGCAGATAAGCACGGGAGAAGTTCTGGCAGGTGTAGCAATCACAAGTTGGGTCCAGCGGCGAATCATCATGGCGATGAAACGCGTTACGGATCTTCAGCACGCCTGTATCGATGAACAGATGCCCATTGCGGGCATTGCGGGTTGGCATCACGCAATCGAACATGTCCACACCGCGGCGCACACCCTCAACCAGATCTTCCGGCTTGCCAACTCCCATAAGGTAACGAGGTTTGTCGGCTGGCATCTGGCCTGGCAGGTAGTCCAGGACCTTGATCATTTCATGCTTGGGCTCGCCCACCGACAGGCCGCCAATGGCCAGGCCGTCGAAGCCGATCTTGTCCAGGCCTTCCAGGGAGCGCATGCGCAGGTCCTGGTGCATGCCGCCCTGGACGATACCGAAGAGCGCCGCGGTGTTGTCGCCGTGGGCATTCTTCGAGCGCTGGGCCCAGCGCAGGGACAGCTCCATGGAGATCCGCGCCACGTCTTCATCAGCCGGGTACGGCGTGCATTCATCGAAGATCATCACGATGTCCGAACCCAGGTCGCGCTGCACTTGCATCGACTCTTCCGGGCCCATGAACACCTTGGCGCCGTCCACCGGCGAGGCGAAGGTCACGCCCTCTTCCTTGATCTTGCGCATGGCACCCAGGCTGAACACCTGGAAGCCACCGGAGTCGGTCAGAATCGGGCCTTTCCACTGCATGAAATCATGCAGGTCACCGTGGGCCTTGATCACTTCCGTACCCGGGCGCAGCCACAGGTGGAAGGTGTTGCCGAGGATGATTTCGGCGCCGGTAGCGACGATATCCCGCGGCAGCATGCCCTTGACCGTGCCATAGGTGCCCACCGGCATGAAGGCCGGGGTTTCCACCGTGCCGCGGGGGAAGGTCAGGCGACCGCGACGAGCCTTGCCATCAGTGGCCAGGAGCTCGAAGGACATACGACAAGTGCGACTCATACAGTTTCCTCGGGGGCCAGATCCTTGGGAGCGGTCGGCGCGGGATTACGGGTGATGAACATCGCATCACCGTAGCTGAAAAAGCGGTATCCATTTTCCACCGCGGCGCGATAGGCGGCCATGGTCTCTGGATAGCCGGCGAACGCCGAAACCAGCATCAACAGCGTGGATTCCGGCAGATGGAAGTTGGTCACCAGGGCATCGACCACATGGAACGGCCGGCCCGGGTAGATAAAGATGTCGGTGTCGCCACTGAACGGCTTGAGCACGCCATCGCGCGCGGCGCTTTCCAGGGAGCGCACGCTGGTGGTGCCCACTGCCACCACCCGGCCACCGCGAGCCCGGCACGCAGCGACTGCATCCACCACGTCCTGGCCGACTTCCAGCCACTCATGGTGCATATGGTGATCTTCGATGCGCTCGACCCGCACCGGCTGGAAGGTGCCAGCCCCCACGTGCAGGGTGACGAACGCGGTCTCCACGCCCTTGGCGGCAATGGCCTCCAGCAGCGGCTGGTCGAAATGCAGCCCGGCGGTCGGTGCCGCCACCGCGCCCAGGCGCTGGGCGTACACGGTCTGGTAACGCTCGCGATCGGCGCCTTCATCCGGACGGTCTATATAAGGAGGCAACGGCATGTGCCCGACCCGGTCCAGCAGCGGCAGCACTTCTTCGGCAAAGCCCAGCTCGAAGAGCGTGTCATGGCGCGCCAGCATCTCGGCTTCGCCACCGCCGTCGATGAGGATCTTCGACCCAGGCTTGGGCGACTTGCTGGAGCGCACATGGGCCAGCACACGGTGGCTGTCCAGCACCCGCTCGACGAGGATTTCCAGCTTGCCGCCGGAAGCCTTCTGACCGAACAGACGGGCCGGAATCACCCGGGTATTGTTGAACACCATCAGATCGCCCGGGCGCAAATGCTCAAGCAAATCAGTGAATTGACGGTGGGCCAAGGCGCCGGTTGGCCCATCCAGGGTCAACAGACGGCTGCCGCGACGCTCGGCCAGTGGATGGCGGGCGATCAGCGAATCAGGAAGCTCGAAGGTAAAGTCAGCAACGCGCATGATGGGGTTCGTCTAGCAGGGCCGGAAAGTTTAGCGGATTAAGCAAAAATTGACCATGAAAGCCGATTGACCAACGGTAAGCGCCTCTCTATACTTCGCCGCCATTGAGCCCTGATGGCGGAATTGGTAGACGCGGCGGATTCAAAATCCGTTTTCGCAAGAAGTGGGAGTTCGAGTCTCCCTCGGGGCACCAAACATGAAAAAGACCTTGAAATCCAAGGTCTTTTTTTTCGCCTGCAGAAAAGTGCCAGCACGGCGCACACCTCCCGTTGCGGGCCTCTTTCCCCGCCCTGCTCAGTCGTACAAGTCCTCCACGTAGTACTCGTAGTTGTCGGCATTCTCCACCGCGTCGCTCGGGCGGTTGGCTCCCAGGTTCTGCGATCCCGCCACGCCGTAGGCGCCGGGGATATCGGTGGTGTGGCCAATGGAATGGGTCAGTTCATGCACCACGGTACCGGCCTGGGTATCGAAGCCCACGCGCGGCGGCAGGGCAAAGAATGCCGTGCAGAACCAGGCCTGCACGTCCCCGCGGGCGTTGACGTAGGTGGCGGCGATATCCCCGGGCGCGTCGCAAGGGTCATTCGGGTTGACCCGGCAATAGGCCGTCAGGGTGTTGCCACTGTTGAGCTTGAAACGCACCCCGTCGAGCACTGCACGCACCCGCTGGTAGCGATCCTGGCTGAAGGTACCGAACCAGGTCCGGTAGGCCAGGTCCTGATTGCGGCGAAAGGTCGCTTCATTGTTGTTGACCTGGTTGTAGGCATTGGTCGACCAGGTAGTAGCGACAGCCACGGCATTGCTCACCGCGGTACGGTCAGCCTGGGTGGCACAGGAACCGTCAAACGCCACGTTGATGGCGAGCGCCGATTGCGCCAGCGCACCCAGGCCCAGTAGCAGCAACAGACTTTGCCAGCGACGCGCCAGACGACGGCGGCTTGAATGAACAACGGTATCAGTATCCATATTCAGCATCCTTCCATGCAGGTTCCGAGGAATGTCGCTCCCCCTGCCAGGGGCGACACTCGCATTGGATTCCCGAGGCTCGCGGTGCATCAGCAGGAATTGCTTCCGTAGCCGGCGCCAGGGCCCCGCGCGCCTGATACAAGCATCTCTCGGGCACATCCTTGATGGAGGTCAAAGAGCCGACGTTTGAGGGCCATACACTTGTAAGTGAACATTTGAACGAGACGTACAGGCCCTCCTTATATGAGTGAAGAATCCACCCTCCGCACCCAACCCAAAGCCTTGCCGGAAGCCAGCTCTGCCAAGAGCACCCCGCGCAAACCCGCAACGCCGCGCCCGCGTCGCCCACGCACAGCGAGCAAGGCTGCACCGGTGAAAGCCGCCGAGGCCGAGATCAGCGCCATCAGTCAGAAGCCCATGGCCCTACAGGTGGCCAGCGCGCCGCGCGGCTCCAACGAAGACAGCGTGTCCGCTGCGCTGCCGGGCAATTATCCGTACCGCAACCGCATGCGCCGCGCCGAGTACGAAAAGGCCAAGAACGAACTGCAGATCGAACTGCTCAAGGTGCAAAGCTGGGTCAAGGAAACCGGGCAGCGCATCGTGGTGCTGTTCGAAGGCCGTGACGCTGCTGGCAAGGGCGGCACCATCAAGCGCTTCATGGAACACCTCAACCCCCGCGGCGCGCGGATCGTGGCCCTGGAAAAGCCCTCGGAACAGGAAAAGGGCCAGTGGTACTTCCAGCGCTATATCCAGCACCTGCCCACCGCCGGGGAAATGGTCTTCTTCGACCGCTCCTGGTACAACCGCGCCGGGGTGGAACGGGTGATGGAGTTCTGCTCGCCCCTGCAATACCTGGAGTTCATGCGCCAGACCCCGGAGCTGGAGCGCATGCTGTGCAACAGCGGCATCCTGATGTTCAAGTTCTGGTTCTCGGTGAACCGCGAAGAACAGCTGCGCCGCTTCATCTCCCGTCGGGACGACCCGCTCAAGCACTGGAAGCTCTCGCCCATCGACATCAAGTCCCTGGACAAGTGGGACGAGTACACCGCCGCCAAACAGGCGATGTTCTTCCACACCGACACCGCCGATGCCCCTTGGACGGTGATCAAGTCCGATGACAAGAAACGCGCGCGAATCAACTGTATCCGCCACTTCCTGCACGAGCTGGACTACCCGGGCAAGGACCTGAAAGTCGCCCACGCCCCGGACCCATTGCTGGTGGGCCGCGCCTCGCGGGTACTGGAAGAGGATGAAGGCACCCAGGCCCAGGCTGCGACAGATCCGCGAGCCACGCGCCTGGCCTTGTCGGCCTGAATCCCGGGCAAAAAAAACTGCGCGCAGACAGGCGGGTCTGTGCGCAGCAAAAGTCGAGCGGATCTTTGAATCAGAGCGCTGGATCAGCTCGAGGCCTCAGGCAGCCTCGGTCACCGGCGTCACCTTCTCCGGTGGCTTGATAGAGCCGATGTACACCGCAAAGATGGTCAGCAGCGCACCCGCGATCTGCAGCGCCGAGCTGGCCTTGCCGAGAAACGCCACATCGACGAAGTAGGTGATCACCGGTTCCAGCAGCAGGATCAGCCCCGCCAGGCCCAGGCTGATGGCACCGATGGAGCGGTTGACCAGCAACCAACCCACGAATTGCACCATCACCCCATAGATGATCAGCATCACCAGGGTCTGCCCATCGACGATGGCCAGGCTTTCCCCCATGGCCAGGGCATACACCAGCAGCACCAGCGCGGCCCACAGGCTCAGGTTGAGCATCTGTGCGATCTTGTCGCCCCCACCGTCAGGCAACTGCGTGTTGACCTTGAGGAAATACACGCAAATGGCGTAGGCCAGGCCCGAAAGCACGCCATAGACCACCCCCTTGATGCCCACTGCACTGGTCATTTCCGGCAGCAGCAACAGGTACAGGCCGATAAACGCCAGGGTGATGGAGATCAGGAAGTAGATCGACGGCTTCTCCTTGAGCAGGTACAGCCCCAGCAGGGTCATGAAGAACACCTGGCAGTTGGTCAGGATCGAGCCGATGCCCGGGCCGACGATGTAGATGCTCTGGTGCCAGAGCACCAGGTCGATGGCCAGGAACACTCCGGCCAGGGCCGTGTACAGCTGCGCCTTGGCGCTCTTGAGCAGCACCGGGATGCGCCGCACCTTGAGCAGCAGGAAGAACAGGATCGAGGCGAACAGCATGCGGTAGAACCCGGCCCCACCGGCGCCGATGTGGGCAAAGGCCACCGCCAGCGCCGACAGGCTGAGCATCAAGCCACCAATGGTCAGCTCGATGATGGCGCGGTTGGTATTAGTCGACATGCGCGACTCCATTAATGAAGACCAGAGGATCGACGTCCTGGTCCGGGTCACTTAACTTGCCCTGCTCCAGCACCTGTTGCATGGCGTCGAAAATGCTCGCCAGGCCGGCCTGCAGCGTTTCGCTGCTGATGGTCAGCGCCGGCATCAGCTTGAGTACCTGGTCCACCGGACCGCAGCGCTCGATGATCAGGCGGCGGGCGAAGCAGGCACGCATCACCGCGGCGGCCAGGGCCGGGTCGTGGAACTCGATGCCGTAGAACAGCCCGCGCCCGCGCACATCCTTGATATGCCCGGCGAAGCGTTCGGTCACCTCAGCCAGCCACTCCTTGAGCTGTGCTTCGTTGGCCTGGATGTGCTTGACCAGGCGGTCATCGCTCCAGAACTCCTGCACGGTCTTGGTGGCGGCGACAAAGGCCAGGGTGTTGCCGCGGAAAGTGCCGTTGTCCTCGCCAGGGGACCATTGGTCCAGTTCCGGGCGATGCAGCAGCAGGGCGAAAGGCAAGCCGTAGCCGCTGAGGGACTTGGACAGGCAGACCATGTCCGGGGTGATGCCCGAGGGCTCGAAGCTGAAGAAGGTCCCGGTACGGCCGCAGCCGGCCTGGATGTCGTCGACGATCAGCAGGATGCCGTGCTCGGCGGTCAGCTGGCGCAGGCGCTGGAGAAACTCTGCCGAAGCCACGTTGATCCCGCCTTCGCCCTGGATGGTTTCCAGGATCACCGCTGCCGGCAGGTCCATGCCGGAACTGTTGTCCTTGACCAGGCGCTCGAAGTAGGCGATGGAATCCAGGCCTTCCAGGTAACCGTCGAACGGCATGCGGAACACATAGGGATCCACCCCTGGCTGGCGGTTGTCACGGTTGCCGGTCAGCCCCAGGGAGGTGTTGGACATGCCGTGGAAGCCGTTGGTGAAGGCCACGATGTGCCGGCGCCCGGTGACCTTGCGCGCCAGTTTGACCGCCGACTCCACCACGCTGGTGCCGGTGGGCGAGGTGAACTGCATTTTGTAGGGCAGGGCCCGGGGCGCCAGGATGATCTTGCGGAAGTTGTAGATGAACTCCTGCTTGGCCCGGCTGTGCATGTCCAGGGCGGCCTGGATGCCGTCCCGTTGCAGGTAGTCGATCACCGCGGCCTTCACCGCCTTGGGGTTGTGGCCATAGTTCACGGACCCGGCGCAGCTCAGGAAGTCGATATAGGCCTGGCCTTTCAGGTCATACAGATGACTGCCCTGGGCCTGGTCGAAGACCACCGGAAAGCTGCGGCAGTAACTGCGCGCCGAAGACTCCACATCCGCAAATACGCCCAACTCATCCATTTCTGAAATATCCATTGCTGCCTGCTCACATAAAGGGGTCGAGGTTCAGGATTCGATGCAGCGGCTCAAGCGATCTTTTCTGCAGCCTGGGCCAGGCCCAGTTGCTGGTTCAGCGAGTTGAAAATGTCCCGCGAGCGCAGCGACAGCAGGCTGAAGGAGCCGGCATCGCCATAGCCGTGGGAGGATTCGCACAGACCATTGAGGTACAACGCGGGCAGATGGCTGCCCTTGGCTGCGGCCAGGCTGTAGTCGCGCCCGATGCGGATCACGCCCTGAGCGTCGCTCTCCAGGTGTTCGGCCAGGTCCTTGAGGATCGCCGGGTAGCGTTCTTCCTGGGGGCCGGTGCCGAGGTTGCGAAAACCCGTGGCCAGGACGATCGCGTCCAGCCCGCCCAGCTCCTCGGTGGCGTGGGTGCTGCTGTTGCGCAGCGACAGGCTGTAGCCCTCGCCGTCCGGCGTGCAGCCCTGGATCTCGCTGAGCCCCTTGATGATCACGCGCTCGCGGCCCTGCAGCTTGTCCTCATACATGCCCACGTAGAGTTCCTTGATTACGTCGGCATCGGCAGCGGAATAGTTGGTGTAGTGCAGGTGGCGGTTGATGTTCTTCTTCGCCTCGGCGGAGCTGTTGTAGTACTGGTCGACGAAGGACGGGAAGTACACGTGCTCGCTGAACTGGCTGGTGTCCTTGAGGCGGAAGCCGTAGCCGCGCTGCACGCTGACGATTTCCAGGTTCGGGTAGGTGTGGCGCAGGTGCAGGATGATTTCGATGGCGCTCTGGCTGCCGCCGACCACCGCCACGCGCTTGAGCTCACCCTTCTGCGCGAGGCTCTCCAGGCGCCCCAGGTACTGGGTCAGGTGGAACACCCGGTCCGCCGCGGCGTTGGCGAACACCTGCGGAATCACCGGGGTGCGGCCCGGGGCCAGGACCACGGAGCGCGCCTGGTACTGCACGCCGGCCTGGGTGGTGATGGTGTAGAGGTTGCTGGCTGGGTCGACCTGGATCTGGCTCACGCTCTGGTTGTAGGCCACGTCCCGGGAGAAAAAGCCGGCAACCCAGCGTACGTACTCGGCGAACTCGCTGCGCAGGGGGAACTCCAGGCCCAGGTTCAGGTGTTCGAACAGGCGGTCGTTCTCGAACAGGAAGTTGGTGAAGGTGTAGCGGCTGCGCGGGTTGCGCGGCGTTACCAGATCACGGCTCGGGTGGTTCTGGATATCGCTGCCGGAGAGCATCATCTCCGGTTGCCATTGAGTGCTCGCGTGACGCTCGAGAAACAGCCGGGTGCCGGCAAATTCCATCTCTTCCATGGCGATGGCCAGGGCGATGTTCGCCGGGCCAAAACCGATGCCGATCACGTCGTAAACTTGCCCTTCACGGCCAACATCCTTGGCAGTCACTTTATGAACACTCATAAATTCCCCTTCCTGCAACAAAAGTCAGACTCGAAAAAGCAGAAAAAACACCAGGGTCTTTTCTGCCTTCCGTCAAATAGCCATTAATTTTTAGTTAGCGTTATTCGTTATAACTAGTTCGGCTTTTTCAAACTTCTTCCGCAGCCAACTTCAGCCACTTTTGTACTGGCGGGTAGGCCAGAACTTGTTCGACATAAGCCTGAAGTTGTGCCGGCACCGCCACGCCATAACGACGGAAGCGGAACACCACCGGTACGAACATGGCATCGACGATGCCGAAGTCGCCGCACAGGAACTGCTTGGAGCCGCTGGCGTGGCGCAGGTTGGTCCAGATGTCGAAGATCCGCTGGATCTCTTCCTGGGTGTCGGCGGTCAGCGGCTCGGGGGTATCGCCGGTGTTCAGGCCGAAGGACATCTGGGTACGCAGGTTGACGAACCCGGAGTGCATTTCCGCCGCGGCAGCGCGGGCCTGGGCCTTGACCAGCGGGTCCTGGGGCCACAGGTTGGCCGCCGGATAGGCACCGGCAACGTACTCGCAGATGGCCAGGCTGTCGTTGATCACCACCTTGTCCAGCAGCAGTGCCGGCACCTTGCCCGAGGGCGAATAGCGCAGGATCTGCTGGCGGGTGTCATCCTGTTCCAGCTTGACCTGAAGGGTCTCGAAGGAGACGTCTGCCGTTACAAGAACCAGCCATGCACGAAATGACCATGAAGACTTTTTGTAATCCCCAATAACTAGTTTTGTAGGCATCACTTCCCCTAGCTCGCGTTGTGAAATGGGTGCTAAATTTAGCGGCCCTCTTTTCCAACGTATTGCACAAAACTGGACAAACTCATGGATGAGCACCAACCCGGCAAAGTCTTTAGGCCAGACAAGGATTTCGTGCAGTTTTGGCGAATACCAGAAGGCGACTGTGAGTTGTTATCGGCGCGTTACAGCACTCAGTCTTTTGGCAGGCATTCACATGATCGGTATGCAGTAGGCGTTATAAGCAGCGGGGTGGAAAAACTCTTCTATAGAGGCAGCTACTACTTGGGCAGCGCCGGCAGCGTGGTCACCATCACCCCGGGGGAAATTCATGACGGCCTCCCCGGGCATGACCAGGGCTGGATGTACCGCATGCTTTACCTCGACCCGGGCTGGGTCAACCGGGTGATTTTCCAGGGCCGCTTCGGCGCCGAGCACATCCATCTGTTCCAGAATGCCCTGAACCTGGACCCCAGCTTTGCCCTGACCTTCCTCCAGCAACACCAGATCATCGAAAATTCCCCACCCAGCCTGGAGCGCGAATCCATCCTCCTGGACCTGGTGACCCAACTCTTCGAACGCAGCGGCGCCCCCATTGCCGCCATCGCCAGCGCCGAGCGCAGCGCCGTCAAGTTCATCAAGAAGAAGCTCGAAGACGAATACGCCCGGCACATTCCCCTGGAAGAACTGGCGCAACTGGTGGACATGGACCCGCTGTACCTGATCCGCGTGTTCAAGAAGACCGTGGGCGTGTCGCCCCACAGCTACCAGATCCAGAAACGCGTGGCCCAGGTGCAGAACCTGCTGCGCACCGGCGCCAGCCTGGCGGAAGCCTCGTTCAGCTGCGGCTTCTTCGATCAGAGCCACATGACCCGCGCCTTCAAGAAGGTGGTGGGCATTACCCCCGGCAGTTTCCGTAACAGCCGCGCCTGAGGCGCGGCCTTCTTTCCCTGTTGTTCCCGTTTGAGCAAGGACCCGCTGTATGCCCACGATCCAGACCCCGGAATGCACCCAACTGCCTGCCGGCGCCGTCGCCTACCCCGACGCCCGAGAGCTGTTCGTCGCCGACCAGCAGGAGCTGGCCGAGCACCTGCTGCCGCTGCTGTCCATCGACGCCAACCTGATCAACCCCGGCTGGTCCGGGCGCCTGCACCTGCTGAGCCCCATCGAACCCGATGAGGGGTTGGTAGGCGAATTGACGGCAGACTGCGGCTTTGGCAGCGAACTGCTGAAGACCAACTGGATCGGCTTCAAGATCGAGAACGGCCGCTATCGCCTGTGCGGCGACCCGCGCTACTTCTTCCTGCACCCGGGCAATGCCGATCTGCCCGAGCCCCGGCGCAATGTGCGGGCCAGCCTGCAAAGCCACTATGCCAAAGAGCACGCCGACTACCAGGCCGCGCGCCAGCGCTACCAGGAACTCGGCCGCCTGACCTGGCCGGAGGACAGCGACTACCACATGACCTTCATCGACCAGATGGCCGGCATCGCCGAGGGCTATGGCAACTGGGTGGAAACCGTGGAGTTTCCCATGGATATCGTCGAAGCCACGGATGACAGCGGCGACATCGACGTCTGGCCCTTGAGCCCCGCTGGCCGGCGCTTCGAGCACGCGCTCAGCGTACCGGCCAGCCACTACGGAATCAGCGGCGCCGACCTGATCGTGATGTTCTACGAACCGGTGGAAGGGCTGGTGCTGTTCTGCTTCGACTGGTCCTGAGTCCCACCCCGCCCCTTCAGAACAGCGCCAGCGGATACTGCACGCGAATCCGCAACTGGTCGATGGAACCATCGGCCTGGGCGCTGTTGCCTCGGTGCCAGATCTGCGTGGCCCGCAGGTGCAGGCCCTTCAGCGAACCGCTGCTGAAGGTGTAGCTCAAATCCAGGTCGGTTTCGTGATGACGGCCATCTTCGCCATACAGGCCACGGTAGATGCTGTTGGCCGGGGCATGACTGCCATCCACTCCCCAGCCCCGCTGATAACGCAGCCCCAGGTTCAGGTCCGGCAGCCCAAGCCAGGCCAGGCGCTGGTCGTAACGCAATTGCCAGGAGCGTTCCCGTGGCCCGTTGAAATCCGAGTAGGGCGCGGAGTTGGCCAGGACGATGGATTGCCCGGTCTGGCCGTCTCCGAAACCTATGTAGTCGAACGGGGTATCCGAAAACGAGCGCTGGTAGGCCAGGGTCAAGCGATGGGCATCGAAACGGTACGCCAGGGCGTGGGAGGCGATCAGGTTGTCGATGGGGCCAAACAACGAGGCGCCGCTATCCCGGGTGCGATACAGGTTGAAGGTGTTGCTCAGGCTGCGCTCGCCAGCCAGTTCCAGGGTGTGGCCCAGGTTGAGGTAATGCTGGGTCCAGATGTCCTCCAGTTGCCCCAGGTAATAAGCTCCGCGCCACTGCTCGCCCTTGTAGTTCAGCCCCAGATACTGGGCGCTGTCGATATTGATCCGCGCTCCGGACAAACGTCCGTATACCGTGGAAATCCCGCCTCGGGCCTTGCTTTCGGTGGGGCCGGACAAGGCACTCAGCCGCGCCGCTTCCAGGCTCAGCCCGTCCCAGTCGCGCTGTAACTGCCAGCCGTAGGCCATCCCGGGAATGATCCGGCTGTTGTTGGCCGCCAGTACCGGCGCCTGGGTGGTGAAATTGCCATAACGCAGCTGTGCCTCGGCCACCTTGAGCTTGAGGGCACCGCCAACCTTGCCATGGCTGTCCCGCGGATGCCCCTTGCCGTCCAGCGCCAGGGTGCCGGTGCCGGTGCGCCCACCGCCACTGTCGAGCTTGAAGGCCTGCATGGCAAAGGCATCGAACCCCAGGCCCAGAAGCCCGGGGGTAAAACCGGAACGGTAATACAGCTGCACCGACTGGCCCCACTCCTGGCGATAACCATTGCGCTCACTACGCGGTTTGTAGCGGTTACGGCCACTGTTGTTGGGCCCGTTGCGGTAATCCCGGGCGAAGTACTGGTTATCGAAAAACATCCGGGCCTCGCCCTCGGTGAACAGCTCCTCCCAGGCCTCAACTCCCGCCTGGCTGATACCGCCCGGGCCCAGCCACAACCCCAGCAGCACAATGCTTGTGCGATACACGGACATGGCACTGTTCCTTGTCAGTGAAGGAGCACCGCCCGTAGCCGGCGCTCAGGGATAGGAGGTCAATCCAGGGCCAGGGTGGCGCGCAGTTCGCGCCGGGCCCGGTTGAAGTCGTCAAGGGCCTCAGGGTTGTGCAGCAGCTCGACGGCCAGGGCCACCGCCGAGATCCGCCCCCCCTCAAGGTCCGTGGGGTAATGCACCCCGGCCACCACTCGGCTTTGCCCCGCGGCAGCGGCCCGTGCAAACAGCTCGTCACGCTTTTCCGGGACCATCTGCGCCAGGAGAATGGCGCTCAGGTAGGCATCCATGGTGTGCCCGCTGGGGTAGGACTCGCCCATCGGCGGCGCCAGCACCGGCTTTACCTCGGCGCTCAGCTCATAAGGCCGGGGGCGGGCGAAATGGGCCTTGGCAGGCATCAGGGTCTGCACCAGATCCTTGAGGGTGCGGCGGAAGAACTGCGCAGTCAGCGGGTGCCGGTCGAGAGTGAACTGCGGCCCGAAAATCTCCCCGGCAAAGGGAAATACCGCGTCGCTCAGATGATCGTCGCGTTTGGCCTGCGCCACCTGCTGCGGCGTGCGTTGGCCCTGGACCAGCAGTACGGCCTCCAGGTCCTGGCGGTCCTCGGAGCTGCCGGCAAGTGGTGGTGGAGGCAGGAAGGCCGTCAGATCCAGCGCCTGAGGCGCCAGGTAGGGCTGCACCGGCGGCTGCGCCGCATGAGTGCCAAGACTGACGATCAGCAAAATAGCGCCCAGCATGGCTAAAGGTTTACCAGTCATGAAGCAGATCCTTTCTTTGGGACGAGCAATAGCGGCCCGCGACAGAGGCCACAGACAGAGAAGTGCGATTGCAGGAAGGACAAACTCAGGGCGGCGCTTGAGGCCGTGATGTCTGGCGCATGCCAGTGGACGAACAGCGGAAGACGTGATGTTCAGAACCTTGGCCCGGGGCCAGGTACTGCACAGGCGGATCGATCAATGTCCAGGCGGCAGGCGCGTTCCGGACGACCAGGGTTGCGTTCATGGTGCCCACCGTTCTTGTTGTTATCGGTTTCGGCGAGGGTGCGCCCAGGGGCGCGGTAATGCCTGATCGAGTATCCCGGCGCACCAGGGCAGAAACCATCCTGCAAATGCAGGATGGCGCAAGTCACGCTACGGGCTGCTTGAAAAAAAGCCTAGCGGGCCAGGGCAGGAGGCAATGGAGCTCTGACGCAAGCCCTCAACTGCGGCAGCGGCTACAGCGGCAACTCCACCCGCGCCTCCAGCCCACCGCCTTCACGATTGAACAGCCGCAACTCGCCGCCGTGTTCGCGGACAATGGCCCGTGCTGCCGACAGCCCCAGGCCCACGCCGCCGGTGCTCTTGTTGCGCGAGCTCTCCAGCCGGAAGAATGGTGCAAACACCTGTTCCAGAGCCTCGGGTGGAATCCCCGGGCCACGATCGAGCACGCGGACCCGCACCTGATCCGCCCCCTGTTCCAGCACGATGGCTGGCTGCGCACCGTACTTGAGCGCGTTGTCCAGCAGGTTGGTCATCACCCGCTTGAGCCCCAGGGGCCGGCCGCAATACACCAGACGCGGCGGCCCGGTGAAGAGGATTTCCATGGACTGGTCGCGGTAGTCGTCCACCAGGGTCTGCAACAGTTCGGCCAGGTCGAAATGGGTGGCCTGCTCCAGCCGCGCATCGTCGCGGAAGAACTCCAGGGCCGAATTGATCATCGCCTGCATCTCGTCCACATCGCGGAACAGGCGCTGCTGCTGGTCGGCATCCTCGATGAACTCACCGCGCAGGCGCATGCGGGTCAGCGGTGTGCGCAGGTCATGGGAGATGGCCGCGAGCATCTGGGTGCGGTCCTTGATGAAGTGCTGCAACTGCGCCTGCATGGCGTTGAAGGCAAGAATCGCCTGACGGATCTCGTGGGGCCCCACCGGATCGATGGGCGGCGCGCGAAAGTCCACGGCAAAGCGCCGGGCGCCCTGGGCGAACTGCTGCAGCGGCTTGGCCAGCCGGCGAGTGGCGATCAAGGCCACCAGGCCGGTGGAAATCAGCACCAGGGCAATTACGATCAGGTTGCGCGTGCCCTCCTCCAGCCCCCAACTGCGTGACGCCGAAGAAAACATCAGCCAGCTTTGGTCGCTCAACTGCACCAGCAGCGCGTAGCGACCTTGGTCGCTTCGCCAGTCGCTGGGCTGATAGGCCTCGATATGCCGCTGCGGTGGGCCGAGCAAGGCGCGAAATGCCTCGGAGCCGTCGCGGTATTCGGAGTCTTCCAGCAGCGGCAGATCCAGGCCCTGCCGTGTCGCCTGCCAGACAATGCTCAGGTGATCGGTGCTGACCGAAGCCGCCAACCGCGAGCGCTGGCCCGGCTCCGAGGCCTCGACCATGCGCACGATGGCCGCGGACTTCTCCAGCAACCCGGTTTCCGCCAGTGGCGGATAAGCCCAGACCCCGGCCAACTGCACGAACAGCGCATTGAAGGCCAGGGCGGTGAGCATGGCCATGATGATGGTCAGGGCGATCCAGCGCGCCACGGTGTCGCGCAGGCGATAACGCCACAAGGGCTTGATCAGCTTCACTGGCGGGTCACGCTGGGAGTGAACAGATAGCCGCCGTTGCGTACCGTGCGAATCATCGCCGGGCGCTTGGTGTCGAACTCCAGCTTGCGCCGCAGGCGGCTGACCTGGACATCGATGCTGCGATCAAAGGCGTCATGGGCCTGGCCCCGGGCCAGGTCCAGCAGCTGCTCGCGGGTGAGGATGCGTTGCGGGTGCTCGACAAACACCAGCAGCAGGTCGAACTCCCCCGCCGACAGCGGAATCATCACCTGCTCCGGCGAGCGCAGCTCACGGCGAGTCAGGTCCAGCTGCCAGTCGGCGAACTTGATCAGCGGCCGCGGCACGTCCGCGCTCACCGGCCGGTTCTCCCCGGCCCGGCGCAGCACCGCCCGTACCCGGGCCAGCAGTTCGCGGGCATCGAAGGGCTTGCTCAGGTAATCGTCGGCGCCCATCTCCAGGCCCACCACCCGGTCGCTCAACTCGCCCATGGCGGTGAGCATGATCACCGGCGTGGCGTGCTGCTGGCGCAAGCGCTGGCACAGGGTCAGGCCGTTGTCGCCGGGGAGCATCAAGTCGAGGATGATCAGGTCCGGAACCTCCCGCTCCAGAGCTGCCCACAGCGACGCACCATCGGTGGCCACCACCACCTGATAGCCCTGTTGGACAAAAAATTTCTTCAGCAGAGCGAGGACTTCAATGTCGTCGTCCACGATCAAAAGACGGCTCACCAGCAGGCATCACTCAAGGTCGGAAAGAGCCGTTATCTAAAACCATTCGGCGCGGCCCGTCATATATTTCAACGCGGTAACAAACCTTCAGCCACGCAATAAAGCAGACATCTTTGCGCAAGGTTCACCTGCCAGCATCGGCTTCCCCTTGCTGGAGAACCCTGACCATGCGCCTGCTCAAACCCGCCTCGGCCCCAGCCCCTCTTGCCGCAAAGGAGCTGCCCATGCCCACCTGCGAACAACACGCCCTGATGCTGTTGCAACGCGTGACCAAGCTCGACAACGCCAGCCTGCATTGCCGCGAAGTCAGCCTGCGTATGTCTGAAGACCAGAATCACCTGGTGCTGACCCGCTACAGCGAGCACTACAGCCCCGAGGGCATGGAGTGGGTGGAGCGCAAGCATCGGGTGTCGGTGACGGACCTGCTGCGTTGGGTGATCGAGCAGGGCCAGCCGCAGAGCATTGAACGCGGAGAAGAACACAAGGCCTCGGCCTGAGGCCTGTAGGGACGAGCTTGCTCGTGACGATCGCGCGCAAGCTCGCTCCTACAGAACTCCGCTAACTGATCTGACTGGCCGTGGCCACAGAGGCGCCCCTAAGCCTCTTCGGCAGACGCCTGTCTGCCCTCCTCCCCAGGGACACCAACCTCTCGACACGCCCACGCACTCACCGCCAGACACCCCGCCGCCAGCGAATACACCCACACCGTGGACGCCACCGGCAGCAGCAAGCCGGCGATCAAGGGCCCGACCCCGGCGCCGATATCCCGCCACACCGCATTGGCCGCCAGGGCCCGCACCCTGCCCGTCCCCGGATGCCGCTGTGCAACCACCGTGACCACCAGCGGCAATTGCAGGGCCCGCAACACCAGCACCAGGGCGCCGCCGACAATCAGCCAATGGCAACCAAAGCCCACCAGGGCCACAGAGGTCAGCAGGGAGAAGACGATCAGCATCCGCGTCGCGCCCCAGCGTTGTGCAGCGAGGCCGCCCAGGGGGCTCAGGAGCATTTCCGAAACGTAACGCAGGGCCAGAAGCCCGCCCGCCACCAGTACCGCGTTGCCCGCCATCAGCTGCTCGGCCTGCAGCGACAGGCCAATGATGAACAGACCATCCAGCACCAGCCCTTCGATAAAGGACCACAGCGCCACGCTGTCGGGGCGCTGAAAACGGCGGCTGGAACTGGCCAGTGGATGGGGTTTGCTCGGCAGGCCGAAGGCCAGGAGCAGGGCGACCAGCGACGTCAGGGCCATAAGAAGGAAGATCACTCGCGGGCCATATTCGACGCTGACCAGCGCGCCCAGGGGCAAGGCCAGCATCGGCCCGGTGGCGATCAGCGCCCGGGAGTGGCCGGTGCGGCGGGCGGCGCCCGTGGGCTCGGCGGTGGCCATGACCTGGGTTGAAAGGTTGAGGGCCGCGTAGGTCAGGCCCCAGCCCAGGCGCAACAGCAGCAGCCACCAGAAACCGGACAAGGTGGCGTAGCCCAGGGCGCACAACGCCGCCGTGAAGGCGGCCAGCACGCAGACCGGGCGATCACCGCGCCGGGCGTAGAAGCGCATCACATGGCTGTAGCCGAAGATCCGCACCAGGCGGTTGGCTGCCAGCAACAGGCCGGCTTCGGCCAGGGTCACGCCGAAGGCCTCGTGCTGCATGGGCAGCAACAGGTAGAGCAAGGTGTCGCCGGGCAGGCACAGGCCGAGAATCAAGGCGGCGCGGGCGGAAGCCTTATCGGTGGTGCGGGCGTGGGTATCGGGCATGGCAGGCAAACCGGCAGGTCATGAACGGCGTTCAGCGTGACCTTCTGTTGCGGCACTGACAAACGCTTTAATTGCGCCATACATGTGACTAAATTAGACACATGATCACTGACCTGCCGCCCCTGAACGCCGTCCGCGCCTTTGCCGCCGCTGCTCGCCACGAGAGTTTCAGCCGCGCCGCAGAAGAACTGCATGTGAGCCACAGCGCGGTGAGCCGCCATATCAAGTTGCTGGAAGAGCACCTGGGGGTGTTGCTGTTCGAGCGGCGCATCCGCCAGTCGGTGCTCACCCCTGCCGGGCAAGCCTTCCATGAGCAGGTCAGCGTGGCCCTGGCCCAGATCGCCAATGCCGCCGCCTCCCTGCGCCGCGGCGCGGCCCTGCGCAAGGTCACCATCAATGTGCGGCCGTCCTTCGCGGTGCGCTGGCTGATTCCGCGCTTGCCGCAGTTCATGGCGCTGTACCCGCAGATCCAGCCGGAGGTGGTGACCAGCACCCTGCTCCCCGACCCGGCCAAGGAAACCTTCGATCTGGTGATTCGCCGTGGCCGCTCCGGCTGGGCAACCACGCTGCAACCCCAACGCCTGCTGGAAGACGAAATCCTGGTGGTGGCAGCGCCGTCGCTGTTGCACAGCACAGCACTGAACAGCCCCGATGATCTGCCGCGACATACCTTGCTGGTCAGCCGCACCCGCGCCAGCGACTGGCAGAAGTGGCTGGAGCACTGCGGCCTGAAACCGCTGCACACCTCGCCGACCTTGCATTTCGACCATATGCACTTCGTGCTCCAGGCCTGCGTCGACGGGCTGGGCCTGGCGCTGTGCCCGGCCTCGTTGCTGGCCAAGGACCTGGCCAGCGGCCGCCTGATCTGCCCCTTGCCGGAACTGCTTCAGCCCCTGACCCGCTATTACTACGCGCTGGCCAGTGATGCGGCCCCCAAAGCCCAGGTGTTTATCGACTGGATGCTGGCGCAAATTCGCCAGGACGCCATGGATCATCAGGTACAACAGCTTGCGGGCAATGCGGGCCAACGCCCATAAATAATCGGATACAAAAGCCTTGCCCCAGCCCGCGCAACCGACGTTTCTTCGACATCGGCTGCGCTACTATTTCGCCCCCTTTGCAACCGCTAGAGATCCCGCAGCAGATGCTCCCGACCACGCCCCCCACTGCCCTGCCTCCTGTTCTCGCCGGCCCGTTGCTGCGCCGCCTGGAGCCGACGCGGCTGGTGCTGTGGCTGGTGGGTTCCAGGGCGTTGGCGCTGACCCTGCGCCTGCAGCCCGCTGGCAGCACGACCCTGGATCTGGCCCTCGACCCGCAGCAATGCCAGGTCATTCCCGTCGGTCGCCATGCCTTTATCCATCTGATCGATGTGGCACTGGACGACGCCCTGCCCCTGGACCTGACGATCGCCTATGACCTGTTGATCAACGATGCCGAGGACAGCGCCCGGGCCATTGCCGATTGGGCGCCGCACCTGCTGTATGGCGATGCCGGGTCCCCTGAGTTCGTGCTCCACAGCCGCATCGACAACTTGCTCCACGGCTCCTGCCGCAAGCCCCATCACCCGTCCGCTGACGGCTTGCTCTGCGTCGACCGCCTGCTGGCGCAACAGCCCGAGCCTGCACAACGCCCGGCCTTGTTGATGATGAGCGGCGACCAGGTGTACGCCGACGATGTGGCCGGGCCGATGTTGCGGGCGGTTCACGCCCTGATCGAGCGCCTCGGGCTGTTCGATGAAGAGTTGGAGGGCGCGGTGGTGGCCGACAGTCAGGCGTTGTACCACCATGGCGCCAGCTACTACCAGCGGGCCGAATTGCTCCCGGCGTTGAAGAGCAATGAAACCCTGCGCGAGCGGTTTTTCGGCGGAGTGAAAAAGCCGATCTTCACCAGCAGCAACGCTGATAACCACCTGGTGACCTTCGCCGAAGTGCTGGCCATGTACCTGCTGGTCTGGTCGCCGCTGCCCTGGACCCTGATCACGCCGCAGCCGCCACGACTGACGCCGGAACAGCAAACGCGCTACACCCGGGAACAGCAGCGTATCGACGAGTTTAGCCAGGGCCTGAAGGGTGCCGCGCGGGTCTTTGCCCACCTGTCGTGCCTGATGATCTTCGACGACCACGACATCACCGACGACTGGAACCTCAGCGCCCAATGGGAAGAAACCGCCTACGGTCACCCCTTCTCCAAGCGCATCATCGGCAACGCGCTGCTGGCTTACATGCTGTGCCAGGGCTGGGGCAACAACCCGGATGCCTTCGCCCAACTGCTGGAGCAGACCCGCGCCTTGAGCACCACGGCACAAACTCCGGAACGCATGCTGGAATGCCAGGCCCAAAACGACCTGATCGACCAGTTGCTGGGTTTCCAGCAGTGGCAATACGTATTGCCCAGCACCCCGGCCCTGGTGGTGCTGGACACCCGCACCCGGCGCTGGCGCAGCGAGTCCAACCTGGGCCAGCCCTCGGGTTTGCTGGACTGGGAAGCCCTGAGCGAACTGCAACACGAACTGCTGGATCACCCCTCGGCGATCATCGTTTCACCGGCGCCGATCTTCGGCGTCAAGCTGATCGAAACGGTGCAGAAGGTCTTCAGCTGGTGCGGCTACCCGCTGCTGGTGGACGCGGAGAACTGGATGGCCCATCGCGGTTCCGCCCAGGTAATCCTCAACATCTTCCGCCACTCGCGGACCCCGGGCAGCTACGTGATTCTCTCGGGGGATGTGCATTACTCCTTCGTCTACGAAGTGCTGATCCGCCACCGCCAGGGCGGCCCGCGGATCTGGCAGATCACCAGCAGCGGCATCAAGAACGAATTCCCCGCCGCCCTGCTGGAATGGTTCGACCGCCTCAACCGCTGGCTCTACTCGCCGCGCTCGCCGTTGAACTGGTTCACCAAGCGCCGGCGGATGAAGGTGATGCCCCATGTGCCCGAGCATGCCGAGGCCGGGGAGCGGCTGTGGAACTCGTCGGGGATCGGCCAGGTGTTTTTCAATGAGCAAGGGCAGCCCGTGGCGATCTATCAGCACAATGCCAATGGCACGGCGCCGACACGGATGATTGCGCCGAGATAGAATCCGCTGTCGCCGGCCACCAGGAAGGACCCGCCCCAACATGCCTTCAAGCCCGATCACCCCGGTACAGCGAGACACCATCCGCTACCTGCTCTCGGACGCCTTTGTCGACAACGAGGTGGACTACGCCTACATCGCCCGGGAAACCCAGGCCTACGACCGGGCCGAGGTGGAGCGCATTCTCTACGAAGAGGTGGCGCCGGTGTGCTACATCAACCTGATGTCGGTGATCCCGGAGATCTGGATCGGCTTCGAGCGGGAGTCCTTGCTGGAGGAAATCGAGGATAGCCTGGCACTGCGGCGCAGCAGCCGCTGGCAGGCCTTTCGCGACCGCTTGTTCATCCGCTGGATCCGCTTTCGCGGCGCCTATATCTGGGAGGAACTCTGCAAGCACTATGGCCCGTAGGTTCTTGCCCTAGCGCGCATCGGCGCTGCAGTAATCGGTAGGCCGCAGCGCCACCCGCTCCGGCAGCATCTCGCCCTTGTCGTCGATCTTGCGCAGCATGGCGGTGCACATCTGATCCTGGAGAAACACCATCTGATAGGTGGCGCCGGCCTCGGGCACGAAGGTCACGCTTTGCTCGCAAACGGCGCGGTAGTCCTTATCCATCCCCGGTTCAGTGTTGTAGAACATGAAGGCGAACGGGCGATTGGCCGGGATCTTCAGTTCGTTGGCACCAAAGCCCTCCTGGCGGCGCATGCGGTCGGTAGCGGCCGTCATGGGAATGCCCAGGTTGCGGAAATTGGGATTGGCAATGCCGCGATGGGGGCGAACCATCAGCCCGGAGCTCGGTTTGCGCCAGTCGATGCAATCGCTGTAGGGCACACCCCGCACCAGCCCTTGGGCGACGATGCGGATCAGTGCGGTTTCACCGGCATCGGCCGGCACCCGGTAGCTGACGGTGGTCGCTTTGAGCGCGGAAACAAAGGCACAACCGCTGAGCCCCAGAGACAGGCTCAGCAACAGGATCGAGCGAAACCGCATGATTCATCCTTGAAGGACCGACAGCGAAGGCTGACGCAAAGGATGGCAATCTTACCTCGGCGCCAGGGCGCGTCGGCAGATTTTTCTGCGGGGCCTGTAGCCGCGGCCAAAGGCGGCGACTACAGGGTCAAGCCCTCAGTAACGGGCGTCCGCCGGACGGCCGCCGTTGGGCCAGTCCTTGACCTTGTCCGGGAAGTCCGGGCGCGGCTGGTGGGAGAAGTATTCGGCCACGTCCAGGGCTTCCTGGTCCGAGAGGCCGCCCTGGCCCAGGGGGAACTTCTCGTGGAAACCGATCGGCATGTTGCGTTTGACGAAGGCCGCCGCAGTGTAGGTGCGGGCCATGCCAGCGCCGATGTTGAAGGATTGATCGCCCCACAGCGGCGGGAAGATCAGGCTGCCGTCGGCGCGTTTCAGGCCCTCACCGTCAGCTCCGTGGCACACCGCGCATTGCTTGGCGTACACCTGCTTGCCATTGTCGGCATTGGGCTTGAGGGCCGGGTCGATCTTGCCCACACCGCGGCCGGCCACCTTGTCTTCTGGGCGGGTGTTCATTTTCATCCACTCGAAGTAAGCCACCATGGCTTGCATGTCGGCGCCGTTCACCGGCAGCGGCTTGCCGTGCATGGAGCGGCGGAAGCAGCCGTTGATGCGCTCTTCCAGGGTGATGGTCTTGCCCGCCCGCGGCGCGTAGCCGGGGAAGAACGCCGAGACGCCGACAAAGGGTGAACCGTCGGCCACGGTGCCGGCGTTGAGGTGGCAACTGGTGCAGTTCAGCGAGTTGCCGACGTTGTCCGGCAGCAGGGCCTTGGTTTCCAGGTGCAGGCGCATGCCACGCACCACTTGCTCGGCATTCGGCGCCGCCAGCAGGTTGGCCAGGCGCGGGGTTTCGAACAGGGTGCTTTCCACTTGCGGGCTCAGTTGCGCCCGCATCTTCTTCACTTGCTCGGCGCTGATGGCCGAACCGTTGTTGCCCCAACTGCTGCGGACAAAACTGAGGATCTCGGCGATCTCGCCATCGGCCAGCTGGGCAAAGCCGGGCATGGTGTAGACCCGTGGATGGGCCGCGGTCTGGGCGGTCTTCCAGCCAGTCAGGGTGATGTGCAGCAGGGAGGTCGGGTTGGCCGAAGCGACGCTGGGGTTGCCGGCCAGGGACGGGAACATCTGCGGCACACCAGCGCCGTCCTGACGGTGGCAGTCGGAACAGAACTGCGCATAGCCCAGGCCGCCACGGGAGGTGAACAGGTTGTTCGGCGGGGCCGCCGGGGTCAGTGCCACCGACGGCATGGGCAGGTCATCTTTGCCGGCCGGCAGGGATTTGAGGTAGGCAGCGATGGCGGTCAGGTCGGCGTCGGTGAAGTGCTGGGTGCTGTGGTGGATCACGTCGGCCATGTTGCCGGATACCGTGGCAAAGCGGTTCTGCCCGGTCTTGAGCAGTTGCACCGTGTCTTCCACGGTCCACAGGTTGCGCAGGCTCAGGGCTCGCCACTCTTCTACCGTCTCGCCGGCCAGGTAGTGCTGGCCGCCGGATTCGCTGTCGCTCATGGCCTTCTCCTGGAAGGCGATGCCCCGCGGGGTATGGCAGGAACCGCAGTGGCCCAGGCCCTGGACCAGGTAGGCGCCGCGATTGAGCTGTTCGTCCTTGGCCGGGTCAGGCTTGAAGGGCTGCTTGTCGACGAACACCAGGTTCCAGAACCACAGGCCCCAGCGCTGGTTGAAGGGGAAACCCATGTCGGCTTCCAGATTACCCTGCGCTACGGGTTCCACCCCGTGCATCAGGTAGGCGTAGAGGGCGCGCATGTCCTCTTCGGTCATCTTGGCGTAGGACGGATAGGGCATAGCCGGGTACAAATGACTGCCGTCAGGGGTTACGCCTTCGCGCATGGCGCGGTCGAATGCTTCGAAGCTGTAGCTGCCGATGCCGGTGTCTTTATCCGGGGTGATGTTGCTGGAGTAGATGGTGCCCATGGGCGTCTTCAGCTCCAGGCCACCGGCCATGGTGGCCCCGCCCTTGGCGGTGTGGCAGGCAATGCAGTCGCCGAGCTGGGCCACGTACTGGCCACGCTGGATCAACTCGGAATCTGGGGTGGAGGCCGCCGCTGCCGGGGTCGGCTCGCTGGCATGCAGTAGGGGTACGCAGAGCAACGCAGCGCCCAGAAGGCACAGGCGTGACAGAGAAAAAGCCATCAGGTTATTCCTTTAAAATCCGCCTGGGGTGGTCCCCTCGGCCGATATCCACAAAGGTTTTTATTGGTTATCCCGGCCTTCACGGTACAGGCCCGGGGCTCGATACCTTGTGGGTCCGAGCCTGATGCCCTTGTAGCGGATTTTTCTGAAAACCCTGTTGATATGGATCATGGCCCTATAGGCAATGTCCTGTATGGCCGACTCTGCGACACTTTTATCGGGTGGTTTCCACCCCTAGGCCGGCGGCCTGCCAATCGACGAAACCGTCGTCCAGGCGCCGCACCCTGAAACCCTTGGCGCGAAGCAAGGCCGCGGCATTGTGTGACAGCACGCAGTAGGGCCCGCGGCAGTAAGCCACCAACTCCTGGCCCGCGGGCAACTCGGCCAGACGCTGCTCCAACTCTTCCACCGGGATATTGATTGCCCCCGGCAAATGCCCAAGGTCGAACTCCTGCGGCGAGCGCACGTCCAGCAGAGTCATGCCGCCCTCCTGCAGGCGTTGGCGCAGCTCTTCCCGGGAGATGCCCTCCAGGCGCCCCGGCTGCTGCTCGCTGTCGGCCAGCAACTCACGGATCTGCCCGTGGTTGTAATCGACGTATTGGCGCAAGCCCCCCAGAAGCGCGGCCAACGGCCCCTGGCTGAGGCTGTAGAGCACCCGCTTGCCGTCGCGCCGGGTCTGCACGAAACCGCCCCGGCGCAGCTGTTGCAAATGTTGCGAGGTGTTGGCCACCGAGAGTCCCGAGGCTTCCACCAGGCGCTCCACCGGCTGCTCGCCACGAGCAATGTGCTCCAGCAGGATCAGGCGGTGGTGGTGGCCGAGAATACGTGCCAGCTCGGCCATGTCCGCCAGAGGCTGTTGAGGGGAAATCGAATCGGTCATTGACAGCTCCTGCTGCTTTATTGATCATTCAATCACTTAATTGAATGAAACATTATCACACCCATAGCCGAGGCTGAAGTGCAGCCATCCACACCCAGGAGTCTTTATGCATGAGTTCATGGCGTTGATTTTACCGGCACTGCTGATCGGTGTCGGCGCTACCTTGGTCCTTGATCTGTGGACGCTGTTTCTGGCACGAGTGTTGAACATTCCTGGCCCCAACTGGGCCATGGTCGGACGCTGGATCGGGCATTTTCCTCGTGGCCAGTTCCTGCACCAGAGCATTGCCCAAGCCGCCACGGTTCCGGGGGAACGGGCCTTGGGCTGGCTGGCCCACTACCTGATCGGCGTCCTGTTTGCCGTCCTGTTGCTGCTGGCCTGCGGCCTGCAATGGGCACAACAGCCAACCCTGGCACCGGCCTTGCTCATTGGCGTGCTGACGGTGGCTGCACCGTTCTTGCTGATGCAACCGGGCATGGGCGCGGGAGTGGCGGCGAGCAAGATGCCCAAACCGAATGTGGCCCGGCTGCGCAGCCTGATCGCGCATTCGGTGTTCGGGCTGGGCTTGTATGGGGCGGGGATGTTCTGGGCGTGGGTGTTGGGGCAGACTGCGTGACCTCGGCCCCGCAAGGCCAAGCATGCCCAGAGTGATAGAGCGATGAAACCGCCTGTATGCGAGCTATGCCACAACGATTTCTCCTCAGAGATGCAGCATGCCGGAAGTGGCGGCGCCATGGTGCAGTTCGCCGATTACCGTCCACTGGGCGAAGGGTGCGCAGGACACCCTCATGGCTACGAGTGGTTCTGCGATGAACACCTGGCCAATGCCCAGGCCCTGGCTTCGCTGAGCTACAGCGATGCCATGACAGTGCTGACCCGGCAATATGCTCCGTTTGCGGACTACCCGCCCCTCGCCTCCAGTGATCCAGCGCTCTGGATCACCGAGGTGGGGCCCAACCCCGCGAAAGTCTTCGCGCTGATCAGGCAAGCCATGGGCGTCAGTCCCAGCGTGGCCAGGGACTTGCTGGCCGGCGGCCCCTTCAAGGTGAGCCAAGCCTGGCCGCAACAGTTCAGAGTCTGGCAGGAGGCCCTGATTCAAGCGGGTACCCAGGTTGAAATACGCTATCCCTCGTCCAAATCCGCCTGGGCTGAGAAAGCCAACGCAGATAACGACTGATCCTGCTCCCCCACGCTGCCTGCACTCACAGGGGCTTCCTCACACCCGCGATCCCAGTCTGCTCCACGGAAATAATGGCCGTATGTCTACCCGTGTCCTACGCCGAGACTGACGTCTACGCTGGGCTCTGAAGGACTGGCCAGCGCCCTGGCAGGACCCGCGCTGAAGATCCTGGGCACTTGTGCCTAGGAATGGAATCAGAGCCATTTGAAACCTGATCATCGCCCGGCTTGTTTTCAGGCCCCCTCCGGAAGCTCTTGCCCATGCTCGAACACCTCGACCTCAATGCCCTGATCGCCGCCTACGGCTATTGGGTGATCTTCATCGGCTGCCTGCTGGAAGGCGAAACCGTGTTGATCCTCGGCGGCATGGCGGCGCATCAGGGCAGCCTGCACTGGCCGCAAGTGATCGGCTGGGCCACCCTCGGCGGCATCCTCGGCGATCAACTGCTGTTCTGGACCGGCCGTTACGCCGGAGCGCGCCTGCTGCCCAGGCTCAAGCGTCACCAGGCGGCCATCGAACGGGTCCAGAGCCTGATCCAGCGTTACCCCTCGACTTCGGTGTTCGCCGTGCGCTTTCTCTACGGCATGCGCCTGGTGGGCCCGATAGTGATCGGCGCCAGTGGCCTGGCACCCTGGCGGTTCGCCCTGCTCAATGTGCTGGGGGCTGCGGTATGGGCCATCTTGTTCGTCAGCGCCGGTTACTGGGCCGGCGAAGCCTTGCAGCATTTTCTTGGCGACCTGAAACCCTATCGGCTGCCGATCTTCCTCGGGGTGATAGCGCTGGTGGTCCTTGCGGCACTGGTGCGGCATTTGCGCAATAGGCACAAGGCCCAGTAGCACTGAGACAAGGGCTTTGGCACATCGGGAATTTTCATACTGACCCGGCGACTTTATTTCGTTTGTCCAGGCCCCCTGGCCCCGGCTTAGATAACGGCTTGTTTCCGGCACCCAGAGCCCGCATCCATGAGCCACGAGAACATCAGCCGTTCGATCTCCACCGTCCACCCGATCCGCCTCAGCCACGGACGCAACGCCGAGGTCTGGGACATCGATGGCAAGCGCTACATCGACTTTGTCGGCGGTATCGGCGTGCTCAACCTCGGGCATTGCCACCCACGCATAGTCTCAGCCATCCAGCAGCAGGCCACCCGGCTCACCCACTACGCCTTCAATGCCGCGCCTCACGGGCCCTACATCGAGTTCATGCAGCGCCTGGTGAACTTCATCCCGGTGAGTTACCCGGTCAGCGGCATGCTCACCAACAGCGGCGCCGAGGCCGCGGAAAACGCCCTGAAGATCGTGCGGGGAGCTACCGGGCGCAGCGCGGTGATCGCCTTTGACGGAGGCTTCCATGGGCGCACCCTGGCCACCCTCAACCTCAACGGCAAGGTGGCGCCCTACAAGCAGAAAGTCGGTGTACTACCCGGGCCCGTGTACCACCTGCCCTACCCCAGCGCCGACAACGACGTCAGTTGCGAAGAAGCGCTGAAAGCATTGCGTCGGCTGTTCAGCGTGGAGATCGATGTACAGGAAGTGGCCTGCTTCATCCTTGAGCCGGTGCAGGGCGAAGGCGGCTTCCTGGCCCTGGACGCCACGTTCGCCAGGGCCTTGCGCAGCTTCTGCGATGAACATGGCATTTTGCTGATCGCCGACGAGATCCAGTCCGGCTTCGGCCGCACCGGGCAGCGTTTTGCCTTCTCCCGCCTGGGCATCGAGCCGGACCTGATCCTGCTGGGCAAGAGCATTGGCGGCGGGGTTCCACTGGGCGCCGTGGTGGGTCGCAAAGCATTGCTGGACGTGCTGCCCAAGGGCGGCCTGGGGGGCACCTACTCGGGCAACCCGATTGCCTGCGCGGCGGCGCTCGCGACCCTGGATGAAATGACCGACGAGCACCTGCAAGCCTGGGGCGAGCGCCAGGAGCGGGCGATCGTGCAGCGCTATGAGCATTGGAAAAGCAATGGGCTCTGCCCCTTCCTGGGCCGCCTGACGGGGGTGGGAGCCATGCGCGGTATCGAGTTGGTCGATGCCCGGGGCGAACCGGCGCCAGAGCAACTGAGCACGCTGCTAGGCAGCGCCCGGGATGCGGGCCTGCTGCTGATGCCCAGCGGCAAGTCGCGGCACATCATTCGCCTATTGGCGCCCTTGACCACCGAGCCTGAAATATTCGGGGAGGGCCTGGATATTCTCCAGGAATGCCTGGCGCGCCTGTGATTCCCGGCGCGCCGGCCCCTTGGCTAGAACAGATAGCCCATGTAGATCGCCGCGCCACCACCCGCCTGTACGCCGGCGTTCATCCCCGCCATCACCAACGCGCCCTTGGCCGAGCGCATCAACTGTTCGTTGACCCGGGACGAAGCGATGATCGAGGTCACCGGGCTGGAGTTGAGGGCCACCGCCATAGCAAGCAGCTTGGGGTCCAAGCCGAACAGCAAGGCCGTGGCCGAACCACCCACCACCAGCCCTGCACCCACTTCGGTGTACATGCAAGGGCCGGTGATGTCGTCCTCCGTCAGGTCGCTGCTGCGCAGAGCATCGCTTACAAACACCTTACCGGTGCTGGGAAAGGCCTCCGCCGCGCCTGCGCCTCCAACGCTCTTGCCCTTGACCTGGATATTGACCTTGCCGAAACGCGGCAGGCGCGCACCAAAACCGGCGCCCACCCCCAGGCCGCCGTAGCGATAGCTGACATCCTTGCCCTGGGGTGAACGCAGGATGATCGAGCCGCCGCTACCCGCCACCAGGGCTACGGTCAGGCCGCCGCCGCTGGCGGTCTGGTACAGCCATTTACTTTCGTTGACCGGAATCGGAATGCTGAGGTTCATGGGGTCAAAGTCCTTTTGCTCGTTGTGTGGCTCGTCCGCGCTGGCTGATGACACCTACCAGGCCGGCCAGGGTAAATACCAGACCGATCAGGCCGAGCACACCCGGGGTGGCCCAGAGCGCTGCCGGGTCGTCGATGATTGCACTGTTGGCCGGCCGCTCGGGCTGGTAATACACCCGCACCGGCTGGTCCTTCTGGTAGCCGAAGATAAAGCCACCCTGGGGGTAGGAAATCTTCTCACCAGTACTGCTGGTGAAGGCGATCTCGGGGTGCGACCCCCCGGCATTCAAATCGCTGACGATACCGTCGGCGGTCTGGGCGCTGGCGAGGAACTCGCGGCGATCAAGGGTGAGATTGACGGCAATGACCAACAGGCCGATGCCGATCAGGGCGAACAGCAGACCCTGGAGGATCTTGCCAAAGCGTGACGGGGTGGAGTTAGCCATGGGCTGTCTCGATATTCGTCCGTGAAAGAGGGAGGCCACGATAACAAGAAACCTGCCTCCAGAAAAACCACTGCCGCGGCGCAAGCGCATTCCGGCAACGGCGTTCAGGCGCCCTGGAAAGCGGCCTGAGCGCCTGTCGCCAGCGCTTGCAAACCGAATTTCCGACGGGCATTGCCCTGGATGAATTTGTCCGCAAATACCGGCGGAAGTTCCAGGCCCCGGACCTGCTCCCGGCTTTTTTTTTCAACACACCAGGAGGAGTTGGCCGGCGAGCAGCACGTTGCCCTGGTCACAAATCCATGGCCAATGCCTGAACGCCGCGAACAGCCGTACGAGTTTCGAAGAGCTCCCTTGGCCGGTTGCGTTCAGGCACCGAGGGCTGCCGGTTTCCGAGGCAGACTTGTATCCTCCAGGTCGCCCACGGTCGAGCCGGCACGCCGCTGCGACAACGATGCCCACTGGGCCGAAGCACTCAACTACATGGGTCGGCCCCGAGCACAGCCGGGGCGCGATCTGCCCGTACTTGCCCATTGGAGAGTTCACCATGCTGATCCGCGACGCACACGCCGCTGAAAGCGAAGCACTGCGGCAGTTTCTCGGCGATAACGGCTGGGGCCATCGGGTGGGCAACAGCGAATACTTCGCCCAGTTGCTGGCAAACTCCCAGCGCACGGCGGTCGCCCTTCTGCAGGGGCAGATCGTCGGCTTCGCCCGAGGCATCAGCGACGGTCTGTCCAACGGTTACCTGTCCATGGTGGTCGTTGCCGAGCAGCACCAGCGGCGCGGTATCGGCCGCGCCCTGGTGCATTGGGTGACGGGCGACAACCCCGAGATCACCTGGGTCCTGCGGGCCGGGCGCCCCGGGGCAGCGGAATTTTTCAGCTCGCTGGGCTTCGAACCCTCGATCATCACTCTGGAACGCACGCGCCATCGCGCATAATCACTCCCCCGCCTCCAGCTCCTCCAAGGAAGACCCATGTCCGAACAGCACGACTCCAACGCTGACTGGCCCCCCGCCGGCTGCCCGCCCCTGGCCTGGCCAGACCTGCCTGACCAGGCTGCACGGCTGAACTGGTACCTGGCCACGATTGGCGCCTACGGCGCGCTATGGGAAGGGCACGTCAACGAACCGGAATTGACGCCTGTCAGCGAGGACGCCCTGCAGGCGCTGGAGCAACGCCTGGGCTGCCCGTTGCCTCGATCGCTGCGCGACTACCATCGACAATTGGGGGTGCTGTCCCTGGCGGAGGTCCTGTGCAGCGTCGGGCCCGGGCACACGCCGATCCAGCCGTTGCTGGAGGCTTATCCCGGTATCGTCGAGATCAGCGATGTCGACCTGTTACTGGCAGGCAAGCTGGTGGCCTTCGGCGACTACCTGGGCAATGGCAACCTGTTCTGCTTTCACCGCGAATCCGGCGCGGTCTACTACTTCGATCACGACACAGGTGCGGCGCTGACACGCTTCTTCGACTCCCCCGAGGAGTACCTGGATACGCTGATGCTGCTCTGCCTGGCGGAGGTGTATGACGACGATGATGCTGCCGAAGCATTGATCAGCCAGCGCTACGGCGAGGATCTGGTACGCAAGTGGCGCTATTGATGAACCAGGATTCCAGCCTCTGCCGAAGCTAATGCCAGCACACGACCTGCGGTTCCTACCCTCGAACAAGGATGCTTCATGTTTCAGCGTGCCCTGATCTGCACACTCCTGGTACTGCTCGCCTTAACCGCCAGTGCCGCGCCAGCCAAAATCGAACGCCGGTGCGGCTGGTTCGAGAACCCCACGCCAGCCAACGCCACCCTGACCGACCGCGATGGCGTCTGGGAGATCGCCAGCCAGGGCGGCTATCAGGCCGAGGGCGAGTGGCCCACTTTCAACGACCAGCAATGGGTGCGCACCAACAATCACTACGGCTACGGCTGCGCTTGTGTCAGCGCCAGTGCGGATCCCCGGACTCATCGCCTCGACCAATTGCACAAGGCCAAGGCCCGACCGCTGTCAGCCTGTCGCAACGATCCCAGCCTGTACGAACCCTTGCGGGAGGAAGACGGGGTTCCGGTATTGCCCAAGGATTCGCCACGCTTCAAGGGCCCGGGATTCAGCCTGCAGTACCCCAAAGGCTGGAAGCTCAGCCAGACGCAGAACTGCCTTACCCTGGACCACCCGAAAAAACGCCCCCAGGAGGAATACACCCTGCACCTGTGCCTGCGGCAGGGCAGCCTGGAACAGGCCGCCGAAGAGCTGTTTTTCTATCAGGAAAACGGCGTCTGGATGCGCAGCGCCGGAAGGGATGCACCCAGCCCGGTGCAGGACATCTCAGGCCCCGGCTGGAAAGGCTTGCGGGCCTATCAGACCTGCGGCATCAGCGATGAGGAAACCGGCTTTCACGCCTATGGTGGTACCTGCCTGATGGCGTTGCTCGACAGTGGCCGGCGTCAGGTGGTGGCTGACAGCGTGGGGTTCTTCCAGGACTTCGCGATCCTGGACGCGATCCTGCACTCGATCCGCTTCGACCCGGAGCCAGCGGCGCAATAGAACCCGCACTAAGGCACGGCCCGATACAGGGTTTGCAGGTGGGACAAGCGCAAGCCGCAGTGCTCCAGGTTGCGCCGGCTTTGCGAGTTCACCAGAGCGGTGGCTGCCACGCTCCGGGCCCCCAAAGCAGCAGCCTGCTGCAAGCGATGGGCGATCAGGGCCCGGTGATAACCCAGGCCCCGCGCGGCCCGGGTGGTAAAGGCGGTTCCCAGGTACGCCACGCCGTTGTCGGCGATGAACAGCGCCGCGCCGGCCACCGCAACGCCCTGCTCCCGCAACAGGTACAAATGCCCGCGCCCATCGTTGAGCAAGCCACCAAAGGCCGCCTGGGTGGCCGGCCGAGCGGCCGCAGGGGTATTGAAGCCTTCGCGGTGCAGCGTGCAGAACACTTCCAGCGTCGAGGCGGTCACCGGCTCGATATCCAGCACTGAAGGCGGCGCCACAATCTCGCCCACAGGAGCGAACAGCTGCCCATGAGTCCAGCCCTTCAGGCGCTGCAACGGCAGCCCTTGCAGTTCCAGGGTGGGCACAACCTTGGCTGACTCGGCGATCAAGGCGATCGCCGGGCCGTAAGCCACGCAGCTCTGCAGCAGATCGACCAGGCGCCGGGCATCCTGTGCCCTGTCGCCATGTACCCGGTTCATCATCGGGCTGGGGTTGCCGCCGACGACGAAGGCACCACAACCCGGCTCACCATACAGGCAGGCCCGATAAGGGTTGCCCGGCAGGCTCGCCAGACCCTGGACCCGGGCCCGCAGGTATTGGGTTTCGGCATATTCAAGCGCCAGCGCGCGGCTCAGGTGCATATCAGCGGTTACCCACCGGGGTTTCACTGACCCAGGGCACCCGCACCTGCTCGGCAATGCTCGTGGCCTGCTGCTGCAACACCTCCAGTTGGGTCCGGCGGCCGAACAAGCCAGTGAAATGCAGCAGCAAGCGCCCGGCAAACCCCAGGCCATCGCCGCGTTTGCGCGGAATCAAGTGCAGGTGCGCATGGGGAATGTGCTGGTTGGTGGCGCGGCCGTCATTGACCAGCAGGTGGGTGCCTTCGACGCCGTAGCCGGCACGCCGTTGCGCCGCCAGCAGGCCATCGAAGACCTGGTACAGATGCTGGCGGATGAAACCGGGCAATTGCTCGAGCTTCTCTACGTGCTGCTGGGGGATCAGCAGGAGGTGCCCTTCACCCAGCGGATGCACGTCCATGAAGGCCATGCAGTGCTCATCGCGGTACACCAGTGCGGCGGGCAAGGTGCCGGCGGCAATCTGGCAGAAAATGCAATTCATCCCTGAATCCTCAAGTGGCAAGGCGCGCCCGGGCGGGCGCCGCCAATGTAACCCACCTGCATCCTGTAAAGCGCGCTCCTTGTGCCCGGCTTGGGTTCAGCCCAGCGCCAGGTAGGCGCCGGCATCGACCTCGATCATCACCGGCTGCCGGGTGTCCTTGAGGGTGTGCAACAGGTCTTGCAGCTGCGCGGGGGAGTCGGCGCGGTGGTGCGCCACATGGAAGCTTCGGGCCATGGCCTGGAAGTCCGGGGTGAGGATGTCCACCCCCAGCGGCACGATATCCCGCGCCTGCATGTAGTCACGGATCTCGCCGTAGCACTGGTTGTTCCACACCAGCAGGATCACGCCGATCTGTGCTTCCTTGGCCGCAATCAGCTCGCCGCTGGCGAACTGCAAGCCACCGTCCCCCACCAGGGCCACAACAGGCCGCTCGGGCCGCGCCAGCTTGGCGCCCATGGCCGCCGGCAAGCCGTAGCCCAGGGTGCCGTAACCACTGCCGGCGTTGAACCAGCTGGCCGGAGCCGGAGCCTGGTAGCCACAGGCGCCCTGGTACACCGGCTGGGTCGAGTCGCCCACCAGGATCGGTGCATCCAGATTGTCCCGCAGCAGGTCCAGCAGGCCCTGCAAGCCTTGCTGCTTGGGCGTCCAGCCGGCGCGCTCGGCCTGGTTCACCCGTTGCACGCTGTCCAGTGCCCAGCGCCCGCGGGAATTGGCAGGCGCCACCTTGCCCAGCAGTGCCTGCAAACCTTCCAGGGCATCCCCCACCAGGCCGACATGGGCCCGCTGCACGCCCATGACCTGCATCGGGTCGATGTCCAGGCGAATCAGCGAACCCTTGAAGCGCAGCGGCCCGAGACCAAAGAAGTCGTAGTCGGTTTCCCCAAGCTCGGTGCCCACGGCGAGCACCACATCCGCTTCGTCGATCAATGCCCGGCCATGGGCCGAGGACTGCACGCCATCGAGCAACAGCGGGTGGCCGCAAGGCAGCAGGCCGCGGGCGTTGGTGGTCAGGGCCACCGGCGCCTGCAGGCGCTCGGCCAATTGCCGCAAGACCTCGGCGCAACCCCGGGCACCACCGCCGACCAGGATCAACGGACGGTGGGCACTGTTGAGCAAGGCCAGCGCCGCCTCGATCGAAGCCCCGGCCGGCGCCGGCGCACCAGGCAGGCTGCGGGGCATCAGGTTGAGGTTATCGGCGGGCATCTCCAGCACGTCCAGGGGAATCTCGATGTGCACCGGCCGTGGCCGTGCGCACTTGAATACGGCAAAGGCCCGCGCCAGCAGTTCCGGCAACTCCGAAGGCGCTTGCAGGGTGTGGCTGAAGGCGCAGACCCCGGCCACCATTGCTCGCTGGTCCGGCAGTTCGTGCAGGTGGCCGTGGCCCAGGCGCAGGTGCTCGCGACGGTTGACGGTAGAGATCACCAGCATCGGCACCGAATCGGCATAGGCCTGGCCCATGGCCGTGAGGATATTGGTCATGCCAGGGCCAGTGATGATAAAGCACACCCCAGGCTTGCCGCTGGCCCGGGCGTAGCCGTCGGCCATGAACCCGGCCCCCTGTTCATGCCGCGGGCTGACGTGGCGCAAGCGGCTGCCGTGCAGGCCGCGATAGAGCTCGACGGTGTGCACGCCGGGAATCCCGAATACCGTGTCCACGCCATAACCTTCCAGCAAACGAACCAGGGACTGCGCACAGGTGGTCATCGACTACTTCCTCTTGTTCTTATGTGCGGGCGACACCCTGCGCCCGGCTGATGTCGAGGGACATTAGTCGCTGCACCCAAGGGGCAACAATCGAAAAAAATCGCGGCGATTGCTCAATAAAATTCACGCTTTGCCGTTACGACGGGGTTCCGGGTGCAAGCGGGTGATGCCCTGCAGCTGGGACTTGACCCACTCGCTGAACGCCAGCACCACCGGCCGCTCGGATTTGAGCAGGTCGGCCACCAGGTAGTAGCCGCGATTGGACTCGATCTCGGTGCCGAAGGGCTGCACCAGTTGGCCCCGGGCCAGGGCTTCGCCGCTGATCAGGTTGTCGCCCATGGCAATGCCCTGGCCGGCGATGCAGGCCGACTGCACGAAGTGCGCGTCGGCAAACACGATGCCCCGGCGCACGTCGACATTCGGCGCCCCGGCGGCCGCCAGCCAGACCCGCCAGTCGGAGTAGTCAATCATGTGCAGGAGCAAGGCGTGATCCAGGCCATCAAGGGTTTTCAGGCCACCCATGGCGTTCACCAGGCTCGGGCTGCACACCGGGAAATAGCGCAGGGAGACGATCTTCTGCACGTGCTGGTTGGGCCAGTCGCCCATGCCATAGGCCACGAACAGATCGACGCTGCTGTCGCTGGTGTCCCCCGGAGTGCGGGGCGACACCAGCTGCAGTTCAACCTGGGGATACAGCGCCTGGAATTCGGCGATATGGGTGCACAGCCAATAGGTGGCGAACCCCGGCGGGCTGCTGATGCACAGCCGGCCGCTGACCTGCTGGCCATCGGAGCGCTGGCCGGCCTCGAGGATATTGGCCAGCAGCAGGTGGATGTCCCGGGCATAGCGCTCCCCCTGGTAGGTGATGCGAATGCTGCGGCCCTGGCGCTCGGTCAGGGCAAAACCCAGGGTCTGCTCCAGGCTCTTGATCTGGTGGCTGATGGCGCTGGGCGTCAGGTTCAGCTCATTGGCGGCCTCGGCGACACTGCCCAGGCGGGCCACCGCGTCCAGAGCGCGCAACGCGGTCATGGAGGGATAACGCATACCGATCATGCCTCGACTACAAAAAAACGAGTGGCAGCACCATAGCTGCAATCGGCGTCCGGCAATAGCCTTGCTCGTCGCCGAAAAAAAAGCCCATTACTGAAAAAAATTACCGTATCCCACTAAAAATGCTCGATTGACCCGCCGCCGTCGATGGCTAATTCTCAAGCCCTACCCTGTGCCGGGTACTGCCCGGCCATCGCACAATAACAAGAGGGTCGACCCTTGCAATCGCAGCCCAACTCCGTCAATCCCGTGGTGGCGATCGATGATCTGCACAAGAGCTACGCCGATCACCACGTGCTCAAGGGCATCGCCCTGCGCGCCAATGAAGGCGAAGTGGTGTCGTTGATCGGCTCCAGCGGCTCGGGCAAAAGCACCCTGCTGCGCTGCATCAACCTGCTGGAGATTCCCTGCAGCGGCAGCCTGCGCATCAATGGCGAAGAAGTGCGCATCAGGACCGACCGTGCCGGCAACCCGCAGGTCGCCGACCCGGCCCAGGTGGCGCGCCTGCGCACCCAGTTGAGCATGGTGTTCCAGAGCTTCAACCTGTGGCCCCACCGCACCGTCCTGGAAAACGTCATCGAAGCGCCGGTGTATGTCCTCGGTGAAGACCGCAAGGACGCCATCGCCCATGCCGAGCACCTGCTGGAAAAGGTCGGCCTGGCCAACAAGCGCGACGCTTTCCCTTCCTTTCTCTCCGGCGGCCAGCAGCAGCGGGTGGCCATCGCCCGGGCCCTGGCCATGCGCCCCCAGGTGCTGTTGATGGACGAACCGACCTCGGCCCTGGACCCGGAACTGGTGGGCGAGGTGCTCAAGGTCATCCAGGGCATCGCCGAGGAAGGCCGTACCATGATCCTGGTGACCCACGAAATGGCCTTTGCCCGGGACGTGTCGAGCAAGGTGATGTTCCTTCACCAGGGGCTGGTGGAAGAAGAAGGGCCACCCCAGCAAGTGTTCCTCAACCCGGTCAGCGAGCGCTGCCGGCAATTCGTCATGGCTCAGGAAAACCGCGTCTGACGTTTCGCTTCAATCCTTGAAAACAACAACTTCGATAAAGGGTAAAGCCATGAAAAACCTGCTCAAGGTGCTCGCCACCGCTTGCCTGTTCAGTGCACTGGCCAGCCACGCCGTGGCCGCCGACAAGATCGTCTTCGGCATCGCCCTGGAACCCTACCCGCCGTTCTCGATGAAAAGCGGCAACGGCGACTGGAGCGGCTTCGAACCGGAGCTGATCAAGGCTCTGTGCGACCGCATGCAGGCCCAGTGCCCACTCAAGGAAGTGGCCTGGGACGGCCTGATCCCGGCCCTGCAATCGAGCCAGATCGACGCCATCCTCAACTCCCTGAGCATCACCGACGAACGGGAAAAGGTCATCGATTTCTCTGCGCCCTACTACCAGACCCCGGCCATGTGGGTCGCCGACCAGAGCCTGGAGCTGGTCACCACCCCCGAAGGCCTCAAGGGCAAGCTGATCGGCGTGCAGGGTTCGACCTCCAACGCGACCTTCGCCAAGACCTACTACGGCAAGACCTCGACCCTGCGCTACTACACCACCCAGGACGACATGATCGCCGACCTGCAGAGCGGGCGGATCGACGTGATGCTGGCCGACGCCCTGACCATCGAGCCGATCCTCAAGACCGCGGCCGGCGCCGGTCTGGCGGACAAGGGCCTGGCGCCCAAGGACCCGCTGTTCGGTTCCGGTATCGGGGTCGGCCTGCGCAAGGGTGACAGCGCCCTGCAGCAGCGGATCAACACCGCCCTGGCCTCGCTCAAGGCCGATGGCACCTACGACAAGATCCGCAGCCGCTACTTCAGCGTCGACATTTCTGCCAACTAAGCCGTCCGGCCGGCCCGTTTGCGCGGGCCGCCGGCGTTGACTGGATACGTCATGATTTCTCTGTCCGACCTTTCCCAACTGTTCGTCGCCGACGGCTGGCTCGGCGCCCTGGCCCAGGGCGCGCTGGTGTCCCTGCAGATTTCCGCCGGGGCCTTTGTGCTCGGCCTGGGCATCGGCCTGCTGGTGGCGATGATCAAGCTCAAGGGCCCGCGCTGGCTGGTGAAGCTGGCCAACGCCTACACCACCCTGTACCGGGCCATGCCCGAGCTGCTGCTGATTCTGCTGCTCTACTACGCCGGCACCGACCTGCTGAACATGGCCATGGCCGCCATGGACCGGCCGAGCGTCACGGTCAACGGTTTCATCGCCGCGGTGCTGGTGCTGGGCATCGTCCAGGGCGCCTATTCGGCGGAGATCATCCGGGGCGCGATCCAGGCCATTCCCTACGGCCAGATCGAAGCGGCCCGGGCCTACGGCATCGAACGCTGGCTGCTGGTGCGGCGCATCCTGCTGCCGAGCATGCTGCCCTATGCCATGGCCGGGCTATCGAACCTGTGGCTGGTACTGGTCAAGGACAGCGCGCTGATCAGCATCGTCGGCTACAGCGAGCTGCTCTCGGTGGGCAAGCAGGCAGCCGGTTCCACCAAGCACTACCTGGTGTTCTACCTGGCGGTCGCAGCCTTCTACTTCGTCATCACCCTGGTGTCCGGCAGCGTGTTCCGCGTGCTCGAACGACGCACCAACCGCTGGCTGCCCCAGCACTAGGAGACTCGGATGGACTTTTCCTGGATCAACGGTTTTTCCAGCGAGCTGCTGCGCGGCCTGGGCATCACCCTCAAGCTCCTGCTGCTGAGCGGAATCTGCGGCTTTGCCCTGGCAGTAGTGGTGGGCCTGGGCCGGGTGTCGCGCAACCCTCTGATTCGTGCGCCGATGCAGTTCTACATCAGCGTGTTTCGCGGCACCCCGCTGCTGGTGCAGATCTACATCCTCTATTACGGGGTCGGCAGCCTGTTCGCTGCCTACCCGCCGATCCGCGGCAGCTTTCTCTGGCCCTACCTGCGCGAAGGTTTCTGGTATGTGGCCTTGGCCCTGACCCTGAGTGTCGGCGCCTACGTCGGCGAAGTGCTGCGTGGCGGCCTGCGGGCCGTGCCCCGAGGCGAGCTGGAAGCCGCTCGCGCCTATGGCATGGGCCACTGGCTGACCCTGCGCCGGGTGTGGCTGCCCCGGGCCCTGGAACTGGTGCGCCCGACCCTGGTGGGGGAATGCGTGCTGCTGCTCAAGGCCACTGCACTGGCGTCCACCGTGGCGGTCACCGACCTGCTGGGCGCGGCCAACCTGGTACGGGCCCAGACCCTGAAAGTCTACGAGCCGCTGCTGGCCGTGGCACTGATCTACATCGTCCTGGCCTTTGTCATCGAACATCTGTGCGCACGCCTGGGCAAGGTCCCCCAGCGTCAGGCCTGAACCCATTCATTGCGCGGGCAGCGAGGCCCGTGAGGAGAACAACATGCGTTACTCACCTTTCGTACAGCGCATCAGCGGCGAATCCGTCAGCGCCTGGGACATCCACTACGCGGCCATCGAGGCCCGTGGGCGCGGCGAAGACGTGATCGTGCTCAGCGTCGGTGACCCGGACTTCGCCACCGACGAGCGCATCAGCGCCGCCGCCAGTGCCGCCCTGGAGCAAGGCGACACCCACTACACCCACGTCCTCGGCCGCCCGGCCCTGCGTGAGGCCATCGCCGCCAAGCAGCGCCGCCTGCTGGGCATCGAGGTCAGCGCCGACAACGTGGCGCTGGTGGCGGGTGCGCAGAACGGCTTGTTCGCCACATCGCTGTGCCTGTTCAGCAGCGGCGACGAAGTGCTGGTGCCAGAACCCATGTACCTGACCTACGAGGCCTGCATCCACGCCTCGGGGGCGCAGATCGCCTGCGTCCAGCAGCCGGCGGCCAATGGCTTTCGCCTGACCGCCGCGGCCCTGGAAGCGGCGCTCACCGACAAGACTCGCGGCATTGCCCTGGCCACCCCGTGCAACCCCACCGGCAACGTCTACAGCCGTGAGGAGCTGGAAGCCGTGGCCGAGGTGGCGCGCAAGCATGACCTGTGGGTGATCTCCGACGAGGTCTACGGGCAACTGACCTACGACCGCGAACACCTGAGCATCGCTTCGCTGCCGGGCATGGCCGAGCGCACGGTAATCCTCAACAGCCTGTCGAAAACCCATGCCATGACCGGTTGGCGCGTGGGCTGGGTGATCGCCCCGCCGGCCCTGGTCGGGCATCTGGACAACCTCTTGCTGTGCATGCTCTACGGCCTGCCGGGGTTTATCCAGGAAGCCGCGCTCAAGGCCCTGGAGCTCGATGAAGAAGTGATCGGCAGCGCCCGCGAGGTCTATCGCCGGCGCCGCGACCTGGTGGTGGCGGGCCTCAAGCAGGTGCAACTGCTGGACTGCCGCGAGCCGGAAGCCGGGATGTTCATGCTGGTGGACGTGCGCCGCACCGGCCTGTCGAGCATGGATTTCGCCTGGCAGCTGTTCCGCGCCACCGGGGTCTCGGTGCTCGACGCCCAGGCTTTCGGCGCCAGTGCCGAGGGCTTCGTGCGGATCTCCTTCACCGTCGCCGACGAGGTGCTCAAGGACGCCTGCCAGCGCATTGCCGGCTTTGTCGAAACCCTGGGCGCACGACGCTGAATGCATGACCCGGGCCGCCCAGCGGCCCTGGTACCTCTGACAAGAACACTGCTGCGCCTTACTTTTTTGCCCACCTTTGAAGGGCCCCCTGCTTGAGAGGTTGACCCCGTGACCGCTTCCGACCAATTCAACTCCACCCATAGCGCCGTCGATCAATACGCTGAACTGGTGCTGCACAACGGCCGGATGTACACCCTCGATCCGGCCCAGCCCTGGGCCGACGCCGTGGCCATCCGCCAGGGCAAGCTGATCGCGGTGGGCAGCCTCGCTTCCCTGGCCTCGCTGATCGGGCCCAATACCCGCCAGCACGATCTGGACGGGGCCTTCTGCATGCCCGGCCTGCATGACATGCACACCCACCCGGACCTGGCCCTGGCCCCGCGCTACGCCGACGACCTGGACGTGGGCATCGAAGACCCGACCCCGGAGCAACTGGCAGCCGCGATCCACGCCTATGCCGACAGCCATCCCGGCGACGGCTGGATCTACGGCCAGTACTGGGTGCGCTACACCTTCCGCGAAGCCGGGCTGACCCCGGGCCGCGAATGGCTCGACAGCGTCATGCCGGACCGTCCGGTGGCCCTGCTGGATCGCATGTGGGGGACCATGATGGTCAACTCCAAGGCCCTGGAACTGGCCGGCATCGACCGCCACACCAGCGACCCGCGCAACGGCTACCTGGAGCGCGACGAGCTGACCGGCGAACCCAACGGCTTGTTGATCGACGGTGCCTACGCCCTGATCCATGCCGCCATGCCGCCGACTCCGGTGTCGGTGCTGCGCCGCGCCTATCGCGATGGCGTGCACTTCCAGACCTCTCGCGGGGTCACCGCCACCAAGTACGTGCACGTCTGCGAAAACCGCCTGCAGGCCCTCAAGGAACTGGACGATGCCGGCGAGCTGACCCTGCGGGTGGAAGCCGCCATCAGTTGGCAGGACGACATCTTCCCGGTGCGCCGGCGCTGGGAACTGCTCAGTGGCGAGCGGCATTTCTATCGCAGCGCGCGCCTGAGTGCCAACGCGGTGAAGTTCCACTTCGATGGCACCGTGGAGCCCAAGTCTTCCTACCTGCTGACCCCCTGGCCGGAAGAGTCGAGCTGGCGCGGCAAGCTCAACCTGACCCCGGAACACATCACCGACATGGTGGTGGACATGGACAAGCGCGGCCTGCGGGTGATCGCCCACTGCACCGGCGACGGCGCCTCCGACGTGTTCCTCGATGCCGTGGCCGAGGCCCGGCGGCGCAACGGCAACAGCGGCATCCGTCACCAGTGCGCCCACAGCACCCTGCTGCACCCGGGCAACCTCAAGCGTTTCCAGGCCCTGGACGTGATCGCCGAGTTCTCTCCGGCAGCCTGGTACCCGACTCCGTTCGCCAGCGGCGCACGCTCCGGCTACGGCCAGGAACGCCTCAAGCGCATCTATGACTTCAAGGGCGTGCTGGCAGCTGGTGGCATCGCGGTGTTCGGCACCGACTGGCCGGTGGCGTCCATCGATCCATGGCTGGCCCTGGAAACCATGGTCACCCGGCAGAACCCGTGGAACCAGGAACCTGACACCTTCGGTGACCCCATCAGCCTGGAACAGGCCCTGCAGGTGGCGACCCTCAACGGCGCCCATGCCATGGGCCTGGAACACCTGACCGGCAGCCTGGAGGCCGGCAAGTCGGCGGACCTGATCGTCCTCGACCGCGACCTGTTCGCTCAAGCGCCGCGCAACTACATCCACCACACCCAGGTGCAACTGACCTTCGTCGAGGGGCAACTGGTCTACGACCGCCAGGGCACCTTCAGCGACACCCCGCTGCAAGCGGTGTGGGAAGGCCTGCCACCGGTGATCGAGGGCAAGGAATAATGAACAGCACCCCGAGCATCCCGGTAACCGTGGTTGCAGGCTTTCTCGGCGCCGGCAAGACCACCCTGCTCAACCGCATGGTGCAACGCGCCGACAGCGGCCGGCTGGCGGTGATCGTCAACGATTTCGGCGAGCTGAACATCGATGCGGCGATCATCGCCGAGGTCACCGACGCGGTGTACAGCCTGCAGAACGGCTGCATCTGCTGCACCGTGCAGGAGGACCTGCTGGCGCAACTGGTGAGCCTGTCCAAGCTGCGCCCGGCCCTGGAGCGAATTGTCATCGAGTGCAGCGGCGTCTCCGACCCGCAGCGCATCGTGCAGACCATCGGCTACCCGCAACTGCGCAACCGCCTGCACCTGGACGCGGTGATCACCCTGGTGGACGCCAGCGGCTACCAGGACCTGGAAGGAGAAATGGCCCGCCTGTCCCGAGCCCAGGTGGCCTGCGCCGACTGGGTGCTGCTGAACAAGGCCGACCTGGTGAGCGCCGAGCAATTGCAGAGCATCCGCGCCAGCCTCGGCAATCGTGCCCCGGTGTTCGACACGGTGCAGGCCGAGCTGCCCCCCGAGCTGCTGCTGGCGCCGCCGGTGCGCTCCACCGAAGTGCTGTTCAAGGCCCTGCCCCAGGCCCACGACCAGTTGTTCGAAAGCTGGGTGTGGAAAAGCTCGCGACCGCTGCAGCCCAAGGCTTTGCGGGACTGGCTGGCGCGCCTGCCAGCCGACCTGCTGCGCCTCAAGGGCCTGGTGCGCCTTGAAGGCAATGAACAACCTTATTGGTTGCAGCATGTGGGCAACCGCAGCCAGTTCACCCTGGCCGCCGATCAGCCCACCGAGCATGCCGCGCAATTGGTATTCATCGCCCGCCGAGGCAGCGATCTGCGCCAGGAACTGGAGGCTGGGGTCAGCGATACACAAGTGCTTTGAACGACAGGGAATCTGTGGCGCGAAGGCCGGTCTGAAAGAGGCGCGGCTGCCGGGCCGTCGCTTGGTCCGTGACAATAGGGCCCGGGTCCAATAGATTAGGCGCCCCCGAAAATCCCCCTGGGCCTTTCGCGCCTCAAACCTGTTAAACCAAGTAGTGGATGTTCAATGCCTGATTCCAACACCGAAGAATCCGTAGTCGCCCTGTCCAACAAGGCCGAATACGAAAACGCCATTCATCTTTCACAACACGTGTCCCAGGCCAAGACCATCAGCGAGATGGTGCTCGACGCCTTCCACACCTCGAAAGAAAGTGACCAGATTCGCGAACTGCGCGCAGCGATTCGCCAGGCCCACGACCGCTTTGACGACGACACCGCCTATGAACTCATGGGCCAGCTCAAGCAGCTCAAAGACGCCGAGGCCGCCGACCTCGCCGCCCTGGAAGACCTGAGCAAGAAATTCCCCATCAGCCGGATTCTCTCCAGCTACAAGGACGATCCGGACTTCCAGGAGCTGGTCTACGGCCTGGCCCTGAAGGTGCTGAACCAGACCCACCAGGCCATCAGCAACCCCAGCGGCGGCAAGAGCAAGGCGCGTCCGAAGAAGGAAATGGAAGTGTTCGCCATCAGCAAGGACGGCGTCAGCGTCACCCTGCCGATGCGCCCGCGCTCCAAGGCCAACGTCGACCGTGAAGCCTTCGAATTCCTCGGTTTCAGCTTTGTCGGCGAAGGCGACGAGGCGGAACTGGAAAGCGAGATGTTCCTCGACAAGGATGGCAACGAACAGCAGGCCACCCGCAAGAACATCGTTACCGCGATCCAGCAGCAGACCGCGTTCGAAGGCTACAGCGCGCAACAACAGCTGTAACCCGCCGCTGCATGAGCGAGCTTGCTCGCGAAGCGCCAGCACAGCCTTCTGCAGACCTGAAAAGCCCCGTATTCCAGCGTGAAGACGGGGCTTTTCTTTCTTCAGCGATCCCCGTACTCAAGGATGGGGTACATCGCACACAACGCCTCGGTCTCCAGCCGGAAGCGCTCCTGCTGCGCGGGCTCCAGAACGTATGGCTGCTCGCCCCGCGGCTGCAGCTGATCCAGTATCCGGCACACCAGGTCGACGATCTGCCGACAGCCCTGGGGGTCCACATAGCGCTGTGCGATGGAGCCCGTGCCGATACACAAGCCATTGGCGGCAAATGACGATCGAGTCTCCCCCGGTGCGCGTTTTTTGCTGACGATGATTCCGCACTTTTCCAATGCCGATTCGGCGAGGGAGCCGCTGATGCCCTTAGGCAAGCGCAACAGGATCGTGTGGTTTTCCGTCCCGCCGCCCATTACCTCGTAGTCCCGCGCCATGAACGCGCAGGCCATTTCATCCGCCGTGGCGCGAATCCGCCCCATGTAGGCATCGAACTGTGCAGACATGGCATAGCCCAGCGCGGCCGCCTTGGCGGCGATCATGTTGACTGCAGGCGCCCCCTGCATCCCGGGGAAAACTGCCTGGTCGAGCACCCGACGAAAGCTCGACCTCAGGCCGGGCACCTTGGTGTCCGCGTCCCGCCCGGAAAGAATCAGGCCGCCGCGTGGCCCGGCGAGCTGTTTGTGGGTGCAAGTGGTGGTGACGTGCGCCACATCGATCGGGCTCGGATGACGCCCCGTGGCAACCAGGCCGGCGATATGGGAGATGTCGGCAAGGACGATGGCCCCGGCTTCATCGGCAATGTCGCGAAAACGCTGGAAGTCCACGACCCGCGAATAAGCCGTTGCCCCACAGATGATGATGCGCGGGCGATGGGCCATCGCCAGCTGACGTACCTCCTGGTAGTCGATGGTGCCCTGGGCCGTGGTGCCGTAGCGGATCGCCTTGTAGTGGGCACCGGTAAAAGCGAGGGAGCTGCCGTGGGTCAGGTCGCCGCCATGATCCAGGGCCATCCCGAGCAGGGTGTCCCCCGGCTCAAGCAGCGCGGACAACACCTGGTAGTTGGCGTTCGAGGCCGAGTGCGATTGCACCGCGGCGTATTGCGCGGCAAACAGCTCCCGTGCCCTGCGGATCGCCAGGGATTCCACCAGATCGACGTTTTCGCACCCGGCGTGATGGCGTTTGCCCGCAACCCCCTGCGCCGTCACGTTGACCAACGCCGAGGCCGAGGCGGCAAGGCTTCTGGGGGTGGCTGCACAGGAGGATGAAACCAGGGAAAGCGTGCGTTGTTGCCGGCTTACTTCAGCGTCCAGGATCCTGGCCAGCTCGGCGTCTTCTGTTCGCAGGTCCGCCAAGCCACATCGCAGCAAGTCGGCCTGGTTCCTCAGTGGTTCGGTATCGGCTGCCATAAATCTGTGCCCCTTCCTTGAGTGCTGCGCGCCACGAACGAGGGCGTGCTTCCTGGGTTTTACGTTCGTTGGTGTGAATCGGGCTGATCCGGGCCCTGGGTCAAGACTGTATAAGGCGTAACAGAATTAATCAAAAAATTAAACATCCCCAAAGTTAAATGCTTCTTTTTTGAAGTGGAAGGACATCGGCGCAGCCTTGCCGGTGCAAGCCTCAGGGCGAGAGTGATAATGCCCAACCCCTGGGGCTTTATTGTCATGGCTGACGCATGCAACACTTGTCCGTTGCGGCCCTGTGCAAACCGGCCCCTCTCAGCGACTTGATCGCCCACAGTCCCCGTAGCGAAGTATCCCAGGACGGATACAGGCTGGCTAAAGGAGCACTAGCGAATTACCAGACAACACACAAGCAACTGACAGGCTTCTGCCACAGTGATCCCGCTATTGGCACCAGGCAATCGATGTCATGCGCGATGTGAACGCTAAAAAATTCGATGCATTACGACTATAAGGAAATGGTGAGGCATTTGATGCACAGAAGAGAAAGAACAGAGTATTTAAAAAGCAATATCAAATACCTGATTAAAAGTCGCGGAGAGACACAACTGTCTTTATGCAACGCCAGTGGCCTGACCAGAACAACCATATACAACATCCTGGAAGGCAAGGTCAGCAACGTCCAGCAGTCCACCATTCGAAAAATCTCCGACTTCTTCGGCATTTCCTATGAGGAAATAGAAACCGTCGACTTTGAAGAGAAGGAGATCATCGAAAGCAGCATTTCCCCGCAAGGGAACATGAACCCGGCTGCTGTTCCGATCCTCAAGGAAAGCCAGTTGATGGCCAACATGGATAAACGTATTGGCGAACTCGCCACTTGTTTCCCATTGACCTACTACTTCGGTACATCCTCTAACTTGATAGCCGTGCGCCTGGAAAACGATATCAAGGGCATGTATGAGGTCGGCGGCCTGCTGATCGTGCAAAAGGGGACGATCACCGATGAAAAGGAAAAACTTGCTTACGACAAACAGACCAGGAAACTGCTGATCATGAACGAGGTCGTCTTCGACCCGGATCGTATATCCGTTGTCGGCGATATCATTGAGGAACGCTTCAATGACTGCCTATGAAGGTGATATCGAGAACAGCAAGTACAAGCTTCTGGGGTTTGAGAACAATAAAAACCTGGCCGTGATCATGATCATCGACACCGGCAAGGTCATAAAAATAAAGCTGAGCGAAGTAGTGAACAGCGAAATAATGGATAACTTAAACAAAATGGAAGTTAAAAACCTGTATAAAAAGTTCTACTCCCAAGGAGGAACACTTACTGCATACGACTTGAACGACCGCAATGAAAACTCATGGATGATCTACATCATCCTCAACCTGCTGCTCTTTACCTTTTATATTTTCACCAGCATCGCTGCAACAAAGCCGATCTACCTTGAATCCCTCGACATCATTATTACCCCCGGCACCTTTCTGTACCCTCTGACATTCCTGATCGTTGACCTGCTGAACGAGAACTTCGGACTCAGGCTCGCCAGAAGAGCCATTCTGTTTGCATTTGCAAGCAACGCCATGATCATCATCCTGCTCTACGCGTCCACTTTTCTCCCCGGACTGCCAGGCTGGAAACTCGATACACCTTATAACGACGTTATTATCCAGGTGTCGTCTGTACTCGTAGCGTCTTCCGTTTCCTTCCTTGTTTCTGAAAACATAAACTCATATTTGCTGTGCAAGATAAAGGAACTCACAAATTCCAGATTCCTATTTCTGCGGATATTCCTCAGCACCTTGTTTGCGGTCATCATCGACAGCTTCGTGTTTTGCTACATCGCATTCTATGGATCCATGCAAAACAACGACATCCTGAACATGATTTATGTTCAGATCGCAATCAAGGTCTGTTTTGCATTCTTCAATATATTGCCCGCCTATGGCGCACGATCACTGTTCAAGAGATACATAACGGATAGCCAGGCAAAATGATCGATCGCTGTTTGTAGAGCGACGCCGGAGCTCAACACCTATCTGCCAGGCAGGTTCAGTGTTGGGCTCCAAGGGCAGCAAGCTGCTCAAATCCTCACTTCAGACCCATCTTGCTCTTCAGGCTATCCATGACTTGCGTCTTGTTCTCCAGATAAGCGTTCAAGCCTTTTGCCCGCAGATTGCAGGCGTCGCAGTTGGCGCAGCCACTGCCCATGATGCCGTTGTAGCAAGTCAGGGTTTGCTCGCGAACCAGCTCCAGTTGATTGTGGTAGTCCGCCAGAGCCCAGGTTTCTGCCTTGTTCAGCCACATCAGTGGAGTCTCGAGGCGCAACTTGTACTCCATGCCCAGTTCGAGGGCCTTGTTCAATGCCTTTACAAATTCATCGCGGCAATCGGGGTAACCCGAGAAATCGGTCTCGCACACTCCGGTAATCACGGTCTCGGCTTTTACCTGATAGGCGTAGATAGAGGCCAGGGTAAGGAACAGGATATTTCTTCCGGGTACAAAGGTGCTGGGTAAGCTCTCGCCTGAACTGTTCACCGTGGGCACCGGAATGTTGTCCCGAGTGAGGCTGCTGATCGCCAGTTCGTTGAGCAACGAAGCGTCCAGCACTTTGTGCACGGTCGCCCCCAGCTGCTTGGATAGCCGCTGCGCGGTCTCGATTTCCGCGTGGTGCCGCTGGCCATAGTCGAACGTAATGCAGTGCACTTCGTCATAGAGCGGCAAGGCGTGGATCAGACAGGTTGTCGAGTCCTGTCCGCCGCTGAACACGATAACCGCTGTTTTCTTCATCATTCTGCTTCCTGCATGAGTTGGGTCATTTGAATAGTTGGGCAGCCCACGCAAGGGCTCTCAATAAAATACCCCGCGCGTCTCTCGAAGGCGGGGCTTTTCCGTGTTCGGGTGCGCGGCTCACGCCGAGCGTGCACTGCCGGCCATGCGCCGCAGAATATGCCCCTGGCCCTTGATGCAGTGCAGGATCAGCGCCGCCACATGGCCGACGATCAGCACCAGCAGGGTCCAGCCCAGGAGGCTGTGGAAATTGTTGCCCAGCTCGGTCATCCACTGGATCTTCGGCCCGTCGAAGCCGTTCATTACCGGCAGACCGAAGGCGGAAAAGGCGCGACCCGAGCCGTACTGACGCAACAGGCCGAGAAACGGAATGGCAAACATCCCGGCATACAGCAGCCCATGCCCCAGGGTTGCTGCAAGGTTGAGGCTCGGCGGCCGGCGATGACGGTTCAACAGGCTCCAGAGCACACGCACCAGCAGCAGGGCCATCAACAGCAGGCCGACTTGCTTGTGGGTCGGCCAGAGGAACTTGTCCAGGGCCGAATCGGCCAGCAGGTAATGCGCACTGGTGGTGCTGTAGATCCAGGCAAAGGCCAGGGCCATGGCCCAGTGCAGTCCGCGACTGATGACGCCATAGCGCACCTTCGAGTCGTACAGTTCAATACGGTTTTCCATTGCATCCACTCAGGTTCTATCCACGAACGGCGCATTTTACCCGGCCAGGCCAGGCCTTCGGGCCGAAAAACTTTAAATGATGTGACCATCAATCCAGCGCAATGAAAAAAGCCCCGCGCTTCTTGCGAAGGCGGGGCTTTTCCTGTGGCCTGGACAGCTTAGTGTGCGTAGGTCAGCAGGAGCTCGGTCGGGGCCTTGAAATCCACCGACATCATCACGCTCAGCGCGGTGATGGTGAAGATCGAGAACACGAAGAGCTTGCGCGCCCACACGGTGTCATCCACTGCCTTGTAGCCGGTCCAGGCCATGTACAACCAGTACATGCCCATGGCCGCCGCTACCGCCAGGTAGCTCATGCCGGCGTAACCGCTGAAGGTCAGCATCAGGGTCGCCACCAGGAATGCCAGGATGTAGAGCAGGATGTGCTTCTTGGCCACGCGGATGCCACGCTTCACTGGCAGCACCGGAATCGATGCGGCCAGGTAATCGTTGAAGCGGAAGATCGCGATAGCGTAGGAATGCGGCATCTGCCACAGGCTGAACATCACCAGCAGGGTCAGCGCAGCCATGTCGAAGCTGTTGCTGACCGCGACATAGCCGATCACTGGCGGCATGGCCCCGGACAGACTGCCCACCAGCGTGCCGTGAACCGACTTGCGCTTGAGGTACAGGCTGTAGAAGCCGACGTAGATGACAAAGCCGATTACCGCGAACAACGCGGCCAACGGGTTGGCCACGTAGTACAGCAGGGCGACGCCGGCGACACCGAGGATAGAGGCGTAGACCAGTGCCACTTCCAGGGAAATCAGGCCCTGGACCAGCACGCGGTTCTTGGTGCGCTCCATCTTCAGGTCGATGTCACGGTCGATGCAGTTGTTGAACACGCAACCGGACGCTACCACCAGCGAGGTGCCGATCATGGCGGCCAGGAAAATGGCCAGATCGACATGCCCTTTCGAGGCCAGGAAGAACCCGCCTGCCACAGAAAGCACGTTACCGAAAATGATCCCCGGTTTGGTGATTTGGATAAAGTGCTTGAGCGACATCGGGTTTACCTCACTTCGCCATCATGACGGTGTGGATGCTGAACATGATCCACAACGACAGACCAACCAGCAGAACAATGACCAACGCGGCGAAGATGAACGCCACCACGTTGTTGCGCTGTGCTTCGGAACGGTCCAGGTGCAGGAAGTACACCAGGTGCACCAGCACCTGGATGACTGCGAACGCCAGGACGATCCACAGGGTCACGTCTTTGGGCAGCGATGGGTACATCACCAGGCCGAACGGGATCAGTGTCAGGATGACCGACAGGATGAAGCCGATGGCGTAGGACTTGACGCTGCCGTGACCGGCTTCGTCGTGGGAGTGTGTGTTGGCCATTTACATAGTCCCCATCAGGTAAACAACGGTGAATACGCAGATCCACACCACGTCCAGGAAGTGCCAGAACAGGCTCAGGCAGCTCAGACGGGTCTTGTTGGTCGCCGTCAGGCCGTTTTTCTGCACCTGGTACATCATGATCGCCATCCAGATCAGACCGCTGGTCACGTGCAGACCGTGGGTACCGACCAGGGTGAAGAACCCGGACAGGAAGCCGGAACGGCTAGGGCCATAGCCTTCGGAGATCAGCAGGTGGAACTCGTTGATCTCCATGCCGATGAAGCCCAGGCCGAACAGGAAGGTCATGGCCAGCCAGCCCAGTACCTGCTTCTTGTTGCCCCGGAAGAACGCCAGCATGGCGAAGCCGTAGGTGATCGAACTGAACAGCAGCAGGGCGGTTTCACCCAGTACGTATGGCAGTTCGAAGATGTCGTGGCCCGACGGGCCACCCGCTACGTTGTTAACCAGTACCGCGTATACCGCGAAGATCGACGCAAACAGAATGCAGTCGGTCATCAGGTAGAGCCAGAAACCGAATACGGTCATCTCGCCCGAGTCGTGGTGATGGTCATCGTGCCCATGGTCATCGACATGGGCGTGTCCAGCATTGGTCACTAAGTTCGACATGGATTAAGCCTGTTCCAACGAGGTTTCAACACGGGTAGCCGGGATCTTGTTCTCCGATACCAGACGCTTGTGCTGTTCGGCTTCGATGCGCTCGATCGTTTCGACCGGCACCATGTAGCCTTGATCATCACGGGCAGCGTGGATCGCGAAATAGATCACGGTGCCGGCCAGGCTTGCGATGGCCAGCCACCAGATGTGCCAGATCATAGCGAAACCGAACACGGTCAGCAGAGCACCCATGACCAGACCGGTAGCGGTGTTGTTGGGCATGTGGATCGGCTGGTAGCGGCCAGGCTGCGCGTAGGCAGTGCCGTTTTCCTTGGCTTCGGTGAACGGATCGATGCCTTCGGCTTTCGGCAGTACCGCGAAGTTGTAGAACGGAGGTGGCGACGAGGTCGACCATTCCAGGGTGTGAGCGTTCCAAGGGTCGCCGGATACACACATGTTCTGCTTGCGGTCACGCACGCTGACGTACAGCTGGATCAGTTGGCAGGCGATACCCACGGCGATCATCACCGCACCTACCATGGCGACGTACAGGTACGGCACCCACTCAGGGTTGGTGGTGGCGTTCAGACGACGGGTCATGCCCATGAAGCCCAGTGCATAGAGCGGCATGAACGCGACGAAGAAGCCGGAGATCCAGAACCAGAACGCAGCCTTGCCCCAACCTTCATGCAGCTTGAAGCCGAAGGCTTTCGGGAAGTAGAAGCTGAAGCCGGCGATGTAGCCGAATACCGCGCCGCCGATGATCACGTTGTGGAAGTGAGCGATCACGAACAGGCTGTTGTGCAGAACGAAGTCGGCACCCGGAATGGCCAGCAGTACGCCAGTCATGCCGCCGATGGCGAAGGTCACCATGAAGCCCAGGGTCCACAGAACCTGGCTGGTGATGCGCAGACGGCCGTGGTAGATGGTGAACAGCCAGTTGAACAGCTTCACCCCCGTCGGAATCGAGATCAGCATCGTCGCCAGGCCGAAGAAGGCGTTGACGCTGGCCCCCGAACCCATGGTGAAGAAGTGGTGCAGCCAGACCATGAAGCCCAGTACCGAGATCGCGCCGGAAGCGTAGATCATCGAATGGTGGCCGAACAGGCGCTTGCCGGAGAAGGTCGAGATCACTTCGGAGAAGATACCGAACGCCGGCAGGATCAGGATGTACACCTCGGGGTGACCCCAGGCCCAGAACAGGTTCACGTACATCATTGGATTGCCACCAAGTTCATTGGTGAAAATGTGGAAATCCATGTAACGGTCAAGCGTCAGCAGTGCCAGGGTAGCGGTGAGGATCGGGAACGAAGCCACGATCAGCACGTTGGCCCAGGTGCAGGTCCAGGTGAAGATCGGCATGTCCATCATCTTCATGCCCGGGGTACGCATTTTCAGCACGGTGGCCAGGAAGTTGACCCCCGTCAGCGTTGTCCCCAGCCCTGATAGCTGTAGCGCCCAGATGTAGTAGTCCACACCCACGCCCGGACTGTATTGCAAGCCCGACAGCGGCGGATAGGCAACCCAGCCGGTCTTGGCGAATTCGCCAACGCCCAGGGACAGGTTGATCAGCACCACGCCCGAAACCAGCAGCCAGAAGCTCAGGGAGTTGAGGAACGGATAGGCCACGTCACGCGCACCGATCTGCAGCGGCACGACAAGGTTCATCAGGCCGGTGAAGAATGGCATCGCCATGAAGATGATCATGATCACACCGTGGGCGGTGAAGATCTGGTCATAGTGTTCAGGTGGCAGGTAGCCAGGCGAACCCTCGGTGGCCATGGCCAGCTGGGTACGCATCATGATGGCGTCGGCAAAACCACGCAGCAGCATGACCATGGCGACGATGATGTACATCACACCGATTTTCTTGTGGTCGACGGACGTCAGCCACTCGGTCCACAGATAGGTCCACTTCTTGAAGTAGGTGATTGCCGCGAACAGCGCCACGCCACCAAGCAGAATCATGGCAACGGTGACCATGACGATCGGCTCGTGGAACGGAATCGCTTCCAGACTTAATTTACCAAACATCGTTTACTCCTCTGCCCCGGCAGCTGAATGCGAACTCACGTCCATCCCTTCCGTTGCGGCCACTTCCTTTTCTTTCTTCTCGTGCTTGAGCGGCTTGCCCGGTTTCATGCCTTCATACTTGTCGATGACGGTCTGGAACAGGTTTGGCGCGTAGGCGGAGTAGAGCTCTACAGGATTGTTCTGGCTTGGCTTGGAAAGGGCTTCGTATTCAGCGGTGTCCAGCTGTTTAGGTGCCTTCTTGACTTCGTTTACCCAGGCGTCGAAATCTTCCTGACTGGTAGCGATCGCTTTGAACTTCATGCCGGTGAAACCCGCGCCGCTGTAGTTGGCGGAGATACCTTCAAGTTCGGTGTTCTGGTTGGCAATCAGGTGCAGCTTGGTGGTCATGCCCGCCATCGCGTAGATCTGGCCGCCCAGGCCCGGGATGAAGAACGAGTTCATCACGGTGTCGGAGGTCACGCGGAAGTTCACCGGGGTATGGGCCGGGAAAACGATCTTGTTGACGGTGGCGATCCCTTGGTCGGGATAGATGAACAGCCACTTCCAGTCCATGGCGACCACTTCGATGGTCACTGGCTTGACGTCGGAATCCAGCGGACGGTAAGGGTCCAGGGCGTGGGTCGACTTGTAGGTGACATAACCCAGGGCAATGATGATGAGCACCGGAACCAGCCACACCGCGATCTCGATCTTGGTGGAGTGGGACCACTTCGGCGCGTAGGTCGCGTCCTTGTTGGAGGCGCGGTATTTCCAGGCAAAGGCGAAGGTCATGATGATGACCGGCACAACCACCAGCAGCATCAGGATGGTTGCCGTGATGATCAGGTTTCGTTCATCCAGACCGACCTGACCCTTGGGATCGAGCAAGGTCCACTTGCAGCCTCCCAGCATTAACATGCCGAGCAGCGGCAATAAGCCTAGTAATCTGGGGTACCTGTTTTTACTCATCTCACGACCTCTAAAGCAGCTTGCGCAATGCAGTTGGGTTTTGATCGCCAACACTTCACCCTGCCAAGGGTTGGCATTTTTCTTCAATTGAATAAGGGCCTGCCCGTTGCGTTAAGCGCTCAACGACACATCCCGGGCTAGCAGTGGTTCTTATTCGATCTCGTGGTCAAAGGCCTTGTTACAGACCAATTCCATTTGGTGCGGAAGTTTGGAAGGCGCCGACACCCGCAGTCGCATGGAGCGCTCTATCCGCCCCTCGACCGTCCTCGTGTGCTCAGGGTTGAGCAGCGTCGGAAATTCAGTGCGGGCGATTGTAGATATGTCGCGTTTTATAAACCATGTCTTATCCCGAAATAATTTTTATCCCATGGCGCAACAATCCCTCATAATTGTTGCGAAGGATCGCAATCATAGCGATTTTCATTTGCAACAAAAAGCCCCAAAAAGGACCTGAAACACCCCCCTTCCAGGACTCTCGATCCCCCCTGAGGGCCGCCTTCCATCAGGCTTCACCCCTTGTAAAACGGGCGCTGTGAAGATTTGTATCGATAGCAGGCTATGGTTCTCGGCCGACAGGCTCGCGTACACAAACTGACAGGCTCTCATTGAACCAGCGCGCCAGAATGCAGTCTGTTGCAGCGACTCAGCCGCCCCTCTGCGACCGCGGCACTGTGACAACATGTCGCACTTTTGCCGCACCTGCGCTTGCCGCAAATCACGGACTTTTCAGGTGCCGAATGAACGGCACAAAAAAGCCCCGGCCCTCCCATGGGGAGCCGGGGCTTTTACGGGCGAATCAGTAGGTTTTCTTGCGATTGCGCACCACACCCAGAGGCACCAGGATCACCGTCAGCACGAACGCCACCAGCGCCCACTGGGCCAGGGATAGACCGAGGATCGGCGGGTACGGCGTGGAGCAGAAACCGTCCACCTGAAAGCCCAGGGGGAAGATCTTGGCCAACGGCAGGCTGTCGACAATCGGCTGCAGTACATCGATGCCACAGCTCACCGAGGGGTAGAACTGGGTGTACACATGGTGCCCCGCCACGCCCGCGCCGGCGAGGGCGCAGATGACCACCAGGGTTTCCATGACCGTGACCCCACGTCGCGAACTCATGGCCGCGCCGATGAAGGCAAACAGTGCAATCAGCAGCAAGGCATAACGCTGCAGGATGCACAGCGGGCACGGCGCCTCGCCCAGCACCACCTGCATGTACAGGGCTCCGCCGATCAGTGCCAGGCAGATAATCCCCAGCAGCACCAGGAAACGCCGCTCGCGTCCCAAACCCAGTCTGTCGTCACTCATCCCTATTCCTTTTTCTGTTGTGTTCAGCCTGCCCCCGAGACCCGAGGCGGCAGACCGAGATTGTCTTCGATGAACCCGTCGATCGCGCGCAGGCCAATGCTCGCAGAGGCACACCCGGCTGCCGGGAAGTCTACACGTTGAACATGACCTTTGAATGCAGGGACGTACAGCGCCACTGCAACGCGGCTTCGGGCGCTTTGCCAGTGCGGACAATAGCGACAAGCAGGTTAAGAGTGGATTAACCGCCATACCAGATACGCCGAGAACAAAGGCGGTTTCGGGAAAATCAGCGAATGCCGGAGCGACATGAAACGAAGGGGGGAGAGAAAAGGCCGGCGCCCGTGGGGAGCCGGCCGGGGTGGTTATTCCAGGGCCGCTGCCGGACCGAAGAACTCATAGCGGCTCTGCTGCTCGGGAATGCCCAGGGCCTGAAGGTGACGCTTGATCGCGGCCATGAAACCCTTGGGCCCGAGGAAGTAGGCGTCCAGGTCGCGTTGCTCCGGCAGCCACTCGGCCAGTTGCTCGCGGGTCAGCATGCCCAGCTTGTCCGCCGCCGGGCTGACACCGTCATCCTCGGCGTAGCAATAGAAGCGCTTGAGCTGTGGATACCGCTGGGCCAGTTCATCGACCCAGTTGCGAAAGGCATGCACCTGGCCGTTGCGGGCGCAGTGGATGAAATGCACCGGACGCTCGGTGGCCAGCGCCGCCTCCAGCATCGGCAGGGTTGGAGTGATGCCCACCCCGCCGCTGATCAGCACCAGCGGTTTGTCGCTGGCCGCCAGGGTGAACTCCCCCGCAGGAGGGAACAGCATGACGCTGGTGCCCACCGGGCATTGGTCATGCAGGTAGTTGGAGGCCACGCCGCCGGTTTCGCGCTTGACGCTGATGCGGTACTGGCCCTGGTTGGAAAGTGCCGAGAGGGAGTAGTTACGACGGATTTCCTCGCCCCCTATAAAGAGCTGCAAACCGATGTACTGCCCCGGTTCAGCGGCGAGGATCGGCCCCTGGTCCAGCGGTTCGAAATAAAAGGAGGTGATTTCCGCGCTTTCTTCCACCCTCTGCACCAGCCGGAACTCACGGGCACCGCGCCAGCCGCCAGGCGCCTGGGCTTTCTCGTCGTAGATCGCCGCCTCGGCGCCAATCAGGATATCCGCCAGTTGGTTATAGGCGGCGGCCCAGGCATCGATCACTTCCTGGGTGGCGATCTCGCTGCCCAGCACTTCGGAAATGGCCCGCAGCAGGCAACCGCCAACGATGGGGTAATGTTCCGGAAGGATCTGCAAGGCGACGTGCTTGTTGATGATCTTGGCCACCAGGTCCCCCAACTGGTCCAGTTGGTCGATGTGCCGGGCATACATCAGAACACCATTGGCCAAGGCCCGGGGCTGATCGCCGCTGGCCTGATGCGCCTGGTTGAACAGTGGCCGCACTTGCGGGTACTCGGAGAGCATCATCCGGTAGAAGTGGGTAATCAGGGCTTCGCCGCCGCTTTCGAGCAGGGGCACGGTGGCTTTGATGATGGCACGATCTTGAACGCTTAGCATAAGGACAACTCCTGGACTTTATGACTGCTTGCAGGTTTCCTATGCCTAATCAGTTTCCATGCCAAAAATAAATACATTAAATATCAATAAGTTAAAATAAATATAGTCATAAAGACACTCTGTCTTTTATAGTCATTAGGACACCATGGAGTCATTATGACTGCAAAATCCCTGCTCACCGCCCTGCTTCCCCTGGTCACCGACCTGTCCCGCGAACTGCCCGAAGGCGAGCGCTATCGCCGCCTGCTGGAAGCTCTGCGCGCCCTGCTGCCCTGCGATGCCACCGCACTGCTGCGCCTGGATGGCGAGTGGCTGGTGCCCCTGGCGGTCAACGGCTTGAGCACCGACACCCTGGGCCGCCGCTTCAAGGTCAGCGAGCATCCGCGCTTCGCCGCCCTGCTCAGCAGCCCGGGCCCGACCCGCTTTGCCAGCGACAGCGACTTGCCCGACCCCTACGACGGCCTGGTGGAGGGGCTCGATGATCACCTGGAAGTGCATGACTGCATGGGCTGCCCGCTGTTCGTCGACGAGCGCCCCTGGGGCCTGCTGACACTCGATGCCCTGGACCCGCAGCGCTTCGAACCCATCGAGCTGGATGCCCTGCAAGCCTTCGCCAGCCTCGCCGCCGCAACGGTCAGCGCCGCCCAGCGCATCGAACGCCTGGCCCAGCGCGCCGAAAACGAGCACCAGCGGGCCGAGGTCTATCGCCAGGCCAGTGGGCAGAACCGCGAGATGATCGGCCAGAGCAAGGCCCACAAACGCTTGCTGGAGGAAATCAAGCTGGTGGGCGGCAGCGACCTGACGGTGCTGATCACCGGAGAAACCGGCGTCGGCAAGGAACTGGTCGCCCAGGCTATCCACGCGGCTTCGCCCCGGGCCGAGCAGCCGATCATCAGCCTCAACTGCGCGGCCCTGCCCGACACCCTGGTGGAGAGCGAGCTGTTCGGCCACGTGCGCGGCGCCTTCACCGGGGCCACCCAGGATCGCCGGGGAAAATTCGAACTGGCCAATGGCGGCACGCTGTTTCTCGATGAAGTGGGCGAGTTGTCGCTGACAGTGCAGGCCAAACTGCTGCGGGTGCTGCAAAGCGGCCAACTGCAACGCCTGGGGTCGGACCAGGAGCATCGGGTCGACGTGCGCCTGATTGCCGCCACCAACCGCGATCTGGCGGAAGAAGTGCGCAACGGCCGCTATCGTGCCGACTTCTACCACCGTCTCAGCGTCTACCCCCTGCGGGTGCCGGCACTGCGCGAGCGCGGCCGCGATGTGCTGCTGCTCAGTGGCTACTTCCTGGAACAGAACCGCTCGCGCATGGGCCTGGGCAGCCTGCGCCTGAGCGTTGAGGCGCAACAGGCGCTGCTGGCCTACCACTGGCCGGGCAACGTTCGCGAGCTGGAGCACTTGATCGGGCGCAGCGCTCTGAAAGCGCTGGGCAACCACCCCGAGCGACCGAAGATCCTCAGCCTGGATGCCGGCGATCTGGACCTGCCCCGGGCCAGCGAAAGAACCAGCGCCCCCGTCGAGCCTGCTGTTGCAACCCAGGCCATGCCAGCGGTCGCCGGCGACCTGCGCCAGGCCACCGACCACTACCAGCGCCAACTGATCAGCAGTTGCCTGGAGCGGCACCAGCACAACTGGGCCAGCGCCGCCCGTGAGCTAGGCTTGGACAGGGCCAACCTGAGCCGCCTGGCCAAGCGCCTGGGCCTCCGGTAAACGCCAGCGCCGACAAAGCGCCCCGCCCCTCTGCAGGAGCCGGCTTGCCGGCCAGGGTCGCGCCGCCGACGGAAAGCGGGAACACCGCTAAAGCCAGCCCTGAACACGTCGATAACCCGTTATCAATGGTTGTCCGTGGCCCGTGCCACGAGCCAATTTTCTCCAGAGAAGGTTTTTATGTCCTCCAACAAAGCCCGCGCAGATTCGCTATCGCTTCTGCTGTTTACCTTGCGCAGCGGCAAGCTGATGGCAATCAACCTGCTTAAAGTCAGTGAGATCATTCCCTGCCCGCCGCTGACCAAGCTGCCCGAATCCCACCCCCACGTGAAAGGCATCGCCACCCTGCGGGGCAACTCGCTGTCGGTGATCGACCTCAGCCGGGCCATCGGCGAGCGGCCCCTGGCCGACCCCGACAGCGGCTGCCTGATCGTCACTGACGTCAGCCGCTCCAAACAGGGCCTGCACGTGCAGGCCGTGAGCAAGATCGTGCATTGCCTGACCACCGATATCCGTCCACCGCCCTTCGGTTCCGGCGGCCTCAAGTCCTACATCACCGGGGTGACCCAAGTGGACGGCACCCTGGTGCAGGTACTGGATATCGAGAAAGTGATCCATGGCATCGCCCCGGCCCAGATCGAGATGGCGCCCACCGAGCTGAGCATGGAAGACGCCGAAGCCCTGGGCAACGCGCGGATCCTGGTGGTGGACGACAGCCAGGTGGCACTGCAGCAATCGGTACACACCTTGCGCAACCTCGGCCTGCAATGCCACACCGCCCGCAGCGCCAAGGAAGCCATCGACTGCCTGCTGGAACTGCAAGGCACAGCCAACGAGATCAACCTGATTGTCTCGGACATCGAGATGTCGGAGATGGACGGCTACGCCCTGACCCGCACCCTGCGGGAAACCCCGGACTTCGCCCACCTCTACGTGCTGCTGCACACCTCCCTGGACAGCGCCATGAACAGCGAGAAAGCCCGTGTGGCTGGTGCCAACGCCGTGCTCACCAAGTTTTCCTCGCCAGAACTGACCCGCTGCCTGATCGACGCAGCCAAGACCATTGCCACCCAGGGCGCCTGAGGCATGAGCCAGATCCACTGTTTGTTGATGCGCCGCGATCTCACTGCCCCTTTGGCAGCGCCGCAGTGGCCTGCCGGCATCACTGTGCACAACTACAGCCCCGAGCATGCGCAGGCTGTGCATCAGTTGATGCATCTGGGCTACCAGGACGGTGGCGGCGACGTCCCGGTGCTGGACAACTGGCGCCAGGCCTTCGAGAGCGATGCAGAATACGACCCCGAACTGTGCCTGGTGGCCCGGGATGCCGAAGGTGTGATCGGCGTCGCCCAGTGCTGGACCAGCGCCTACATCAAGGACCTGGTGGTACACCCACGCGCGCGCGGCCAGGGCCTGGGGCGCGCCTTGCTGCAACAAGCCTTCATCCTGTTCGCCGAACGCCGGGAAGGCTGCGTCGATCTGCGGGTACTGGAAGGCAACCTGGGGGCCCGGCACCTCTACGAAAGCGTCGGCATGTACATCGTGCGTCACGAAACCCTCGACTGATCCGCCGGTCACTATCCTGTAGCCGCCGCCAAAGGCTGCGAACGGCCGGATCAGCCCCGGCGATCCCAAAGCCCCTCCACCCCAAGGAGCCGCCCCCATGAACGCCAAGACTCTGTGCCTGCTCTGCCTGGCCACCCTCACCGGCCAGGCCAGCGCCTCCAGCGACGATGCCTGGGCCGCCCTGGAGCAGACCATCCGAATCAGCTGTACCCAGGCCAGCGGCCTGCAAAACCCCAAACCCGTGGGAACCATCGCGCAATTTCCCGACCAGGTCGGCGTCAGCGCCCTGCTGCTGCAAGGCCGCTACCCGCAGAAACACATGCGCGGCCAATCGGGCATCGAACTGTGCCTGTACAACAGGCAGACCGGCCAGGCTGCGGTGAGCGAGTGGGACTCGATCCGGCCGGCCCTCAAGGCCCGGTGAATGGCGCATAACTTGCTTCGGCATGGACCCGGGTAGCGTCCATGACGGTTTTCCCACCTGACTCCTGTTGATCCACAAGGCGCTTCGTGCAATGAACACTCAGTTTTCCTGCGTCGGCTGCGGCAAATGCTGCAACGATCACCACGTGCCCCTGACCCTACTGGAAGCCCGCGACTGGGCGGCCGACGGCGGCCAGGTGATCATTCTGGTGGAAGCCTTCCTTGGCAATGGCCTGGGGCTGCCGATGCAGCAGCGCGAGCACGCCGAACGCCGTTCCTGCCGGGTCCGCAGTGGCGCCACTGAAGCCTATGTGGCAATCACCTTCGCCGCCTACAACGTCGGCCCCTGCCGGAATCTTGACGAAGACCAGCTGTGCCGCATCTACCAGCGCCGGCCACTGGTGTGCCGCATCTACCCCATGGAAATCAATCCGCACATTCCCCTCAACCCGCAGGCCAAGGAATGCCCGCCGGAATCCTGGGAACAGGGCCCGCAACTGATTCTGGGGAATGAACTGGTGGATCAGGAGCTGGCCGAGCTGATCCGCCGCTCGCGCCAGGCCGACCGTGACGACATCCACACCAAGGAAGCCATTTGCGCCTTGCTGGGCATTCGCACCACAGCGCTCAAGGGCGACGGTTTCACCGCTTACCTGCCGGACATGGGCGCCCTGGCTAACGCCATCGACCAGGTCCAGGCTGCACCACCCGGAGCACCGGGCCAGCCCTGGCGCTTTCACCTGTCCGGAGACGATATCGCCGGTCAGGTCCAGGCCGCCGGTGCCCAGGTGGTCAGTGAAACGCCTCTGGACTACGCCTTCATTTCCCTGCGCGCCGCCTGAGCCGCGGACAATGGCGGGGCGGCGAACAGCCCTAGCCGCGCTTGTGCCAGAACTCCAGGGCCAGTTGCCGCAAGTCCCCCGCCAGCCCGGCCACGTCGCCTGAGTTGACGTGGCTGAGCTGGCCGGCACTGACGGTCGCCTCACAGGCATTGCGAATGCCGATGATGTTGCGGTTGATGTCCTCGCTGACTGCGCTCTGTTCTTCCACCGCTGCGGCAATCTGCAAGCTCATATCGGTAATCTGGTTGACCCGCTGGCTGATGCCGTCCAGGGCCACCGCCGCGCGCTTGGCCTGATCGACACTGCTCTCCAGGTGCTGGCTGCTGTGCTGCATGGCCTCCACCGCATTGCGCGCGCCCATTTGCAGGGTGCTGATCATGCGCTGGATCTCGTTGGTGGAATCCTGGGTGCGCTGGGCCAGCCCGCGCACTTCATCGGCGACCACGGCAAAACCCCGGCCCTGCTCCCCGGCCCGCGCCGCCTCGATTGCCGCATTCAGGGCCAGCAGGTTGGTCTGCTCGGCGATGCTGCGGATCACCTCCAGCACCCCGGAAATGTCGGTGCTATGGCTTTCCAGTTGATGGATGACCTCGGTGGCCCGCTCCAGCTCGCTGGCCAGGCGCAGCACCGCACTGCGGCTTTCGCCCACCAGCAGGTGGCCCTCACGGGTTTCGCTTTCCGCCTGGTCCGCCGCCACCGAGGCCTGCTGGGCATGGGTGGCGACCTCGGCGACGCTGGCCGCCATCTGGTGAATGGCCGCCGCCACCTGATCGGTTTCCGCATGCTGTTCCAGGGTGCTGTTGTGGCTGCTGTGCAGATGCTCCACCAGTTCCGCGGCATGCCCCTCCAGGCGCTGGGACGCATCACCGATGCGCCCCACTACCGCGCCCACCTGGGCTTCGAGCATCTGCAGGGCGAACTCGATGCGCCCGAACTCGTCGGTACGGCCGGTGTAGATGCCCTGGCTCAAGGGGTTGTCACCGATCTGCCGGGCGCGCTCGGCCAATCGATCCAGTGGCCGCGCTTGCACGCCGACCGCCGTCAGGCTCAGGCACCACCCCATGGCCATCACGGCCCCCTGGACCATCCAGGATTCGGGCAGCAGCCACACTGAAACGCCGTAGCTGCCGATAAAGCCGGCGCTGATGGAGGCCCAGAGACGCAACCGCAGGCTGATCACCGGCAACAGGCTCCACCACGAGGGGCCGACACCGTTGAGCTGGGCATAGGCCCGCTCCGCCGCCTCGATCTGACGGACGCTGGGTTTGGTGCGCACCGACTGGTATTCCACCGCCTGGCCATCGCGGGTCACGGGCGTGACATAGGCACTGACCCAATAGTGATCGCCGTTCTTGCAACGGTTCTTCACCATGCCCATCCACGAACGGCCGCGCTTGAGGGTGCGCCACATGTGGGCGAAGGCCGCGGAGGGCATGTCCGGGTGGCGCAACAGGTTATGCGGCGAGCCCAGCAACTCCTCACGGCTGTAGCCACTGATCTTGATGAAATCAGGGTTGGCGTAGGTGATCGCGCTAGTCAGATCAGTGGTCGAAAGGATATTCGCATCAGGGGCAAAGTCCACGTTTCGCCCAGTAACCGGAAGGTTGATCTTCATGGATAGCGCGCTCGTATGTGTTGGGTGGAGTCGGCAGGGCTGCTGACTCTAAGCGCACTGATGCCACAAATACTGATCCAGCTCAGGTTTAAAGCAATTAGCCATCATTGCGATTAAAAAAGCGCAAATCGGGATTTTTTCTGCGAATGTCGGCGATATCAGCGTTTACCCATGGAGCGACGGGTGCCGGGAGGCGCTGCGCCGGGGGTCTTGGTGTGTCCGTTGCTGGCACCATTTTTGTACCAGGGCTGCTGGGCATTCTTGGCAGGAGCAAACTCGGAAGGCTTGAAGGGAAACTTGAACGCCGGGATCGCCGCTGTGCTCGGGGTTTCGGTAGCGGTTGCGTCAGCGGCCGGGTCGACGTTCAGGGCGTCATCCGCAGCGGGTTGTGCAGGGGAAGTCATGGAAACTCCAGGAGAGAAAGGAAATCCGCGCCGGGGTGCAGGCCGCAGTGGGCGCCAGTATACCTGTGCGCCAGCCATCTTTGATCGGGGCCCACCGGGAGTTTTCTGACAGCGCTGACAGCTGGCCGTCACGGTGCTGACCGGGTTGTCGGGCTATAACTGTGCCCAGATCATGGCCATCCTTCCGACATCATTGCCCGGCGCGCTCTCCCCATGTCCATTGCCAAGAAAACAGTCGTGACCGCAGCGGTACTCGTGGTGCTCATCGCCGGTGTCGCGTGGTTCCTGAACAAGCCCGCCACCGCCAGGCTGGCCGCGCCCACGGCAATTCCGGTACGGGTGGTCAGCGTGCATCAGCAGGATGTGCCGCGTTACGCCAGCGGCATCGGCACGGTGCTGTCGCTGCACAGCGTGGTGATTCGCCCACAGGTGGATGGCATCCTGACCCGGCTGCTGGTCAAGGAGGGGCAACTGGTCAAGACCGGCGACCTGCTGGCGACCATCGATGATCGTTCGATACGCGCCAACCTCGATCAGGCCCGGGCCCAGCTGGCGCAGAACCAGGCCCAGTTGCAGGTGGCCCAGATCAACCTCAAGCGCTACAAGCTGCTGTCGGTGGATGACGGCATCTCGAAGCAGACCTATGACCAGCAAGTGGCCCTGGTCAATCAGCTCAACGCCACGGCCCAGGGTAACCAGGCTGCCATTGATGCCGCTCAGGTACAGCTTTCCTACACTCAGATCCGCTCTCCCGTCAGCGGCCGGGTGGGGATTCGTACCGTTGATGAAGGCAACTTCCTGCGCATGAGCGATACCCAGGGCCTGTTCTCGGTGACCCAGATCGACCCGATTGCCGTGGAGTTTTCCCTGCCCCAGCAAATGCTGCCAACCCTGCAGCAACTGATCCGCGCCCAGGACCCGGCGGCGGTCAAGGCCTTCCTCGGCGCTGACAGCAATAGCGCCGGGGCCCTGCTGGGCAACGGCCACCTGACCCTGATCGACAACCAGATCAACGCCGGGACCGGCACCATCCGCGCCAAGGCGGAGTTCAGCAACGCCCAGCAGCAGCTGTGGCCCGGGCAACTGGTGACGGTGAAAATCCAGACCGCCCTGGACCAGAACGCCCTCACCGTACCGCCGACCGTAGTCCAGCGCGGCCTGGACCAGCACTTCGTGTACCGGGTCAAGGGCCAGCAGGTGGAAGTCGTGCCGGTGCAGGTGGTGTATCAGGACAGCGGGTTGAACATCATCTCCGGGGTCCAGGCTGGCGATGTGCTGGTCAGTGACGGCCAGTCGCGGCTCAAGCCCGGCTCCCAGGTCCAGGTACTGAGCGATCCACCCCAGGTGGTACAGGCGACGGAGCCCCAGCCATGAAGGGCCATGGCTCGGTGTCCGCCTGGTGCATCGACCATCCGGTCGCCACCGTCCTACTGACCTTCGCCCTGGTACTGTTGGGCGCCATTGCCTTCCCGCGCCTGCCGGTGGCTCCGCTGCCAGAGGCCGAGTTCCCGACCATCCAGGTGTCCGCCGCCCTGCCCGGTGCCAGCCCGGACACCATGGCCTCTTCCGTGGCCACGCCCCTGGAGGTGCAATTCAGCGCCATTCCCGGCATGACCCAGATGACCTCCAGCAGCGCCCTGGGCTCGTCCCTGCTGACCCTGCAGTTCACCTTGAACAAGAGCATCGACACCGCCGCCCAGGAAGTGCAGGCGGCGATCAACACCGCCGCTGGCAAGTTGCCCAAGGACATGCCCACCCTGCCCACCTGGAAGAAGGTCAACCCGGCGGACAGCCCGGTGCTGATCCTCAGCATCAGTTCGACGCAGATGCCCGGCACCGAGCTGAGTGACTACGCGGAAACCCTGCTGGCCCGACAGATCAGCCAGATCGACGGGGTCGGCCAGATCAACATCACCGGCCAGCAGCGCCCGGCGATCCGGGTCCAGGCTTCGGCGGACAAACTGGCGGCCATCGGCCTGACCCTGGCCGACATCCGCCTGGCGATCCAGCAGACCAGCCTCAACCTGGCCAAGGGTGCACTGTACGGCGAGTCGAGCATCTCCACCCTGTCCACCAACGACCAGTTGTTCCACCCCGAGGAATACGGCCAGTTGATCGTTTCCTACAAAGACGGTGCCCCCGTGCACTTGCAGGATGTGGCGCGGGTAGTCAACGGCTCCGAAGATGCCTACGTCCAGGCCTGGTCCGGTGACCAACCGGGGGTCAACCTGGTGATCTCGCGCCAGCCCGGGGCCAATATCGTCGAGACCGTGGACCGCATCCAGGCTGCCCTGCCAGGCCTGGAGGCCATGCTCCCGGCCTCGGTGCAGGTCAAGGTGCTGGTGGACCGGACCCAGACCATCCGCGCCTCATTGCACGAAGTGGAGATCACCCTGCTGATCGCCGTGCTGCTGGTGGTGGCGGTGATGGCGCTGTTCCTGCGCCAGTGGTCGGCAACGCTGATCGTCTCGGCGGTGCTGGGCGTGTCCCTGACCGCCAGTTTCGCCTTGATGTACGTGCTGGGCTTCAGCCTGAACAACCTGACCCTGGTGGCCATTGTCGTGGCCGTGGGCTTTGTGGTGGATGACGCCATCGTCGTAGTGGAGAACATCCACCGCCACCTGGAAGCCGGCGACGGCATGCGCGAGGCGGCAATCAAGGGCGCCGGCGAGATCGGCTTCACCGTGGTCTCCATCAGCTTCTCCCTGGTGGCGGCGTTCATTCCCCTGCTGTTCATGGGCGGCGTGGTGGGCCGGCTGTTCAAGGAGTTCGCCCTGACCGCCACCTCAACCATCATGATTTCGGTGGTGGTCTCGCTGACCCTGGCCCCCACCCTGGCGGCCCTGTTCATGCGCGCGCCGGTGCACCCGGCCCATGCCAAGCCGGGCTTCGGCGAGCGCCTGCTGGCGGTCTACGAGCGCGGCCTGCGCAAGGCCCTGGCCCACCAGAAACTGATGCTGGGGATCTTCGGCCTGACCCTGAGCATGGCCATTGCCGGCTATATCCTGATCCCCAAGGGCTTCTTCCCCGTGCAGGACACCGGCTTCGTGCTCGGTACTACCGAGGCTGCGGCGGACATTTCCTACCCGGACATGGTGAAAAAGCACCAGGCGCTGGCCGAGATCGTCGCCGCCGACCCGGCAGTGCAGGCCTTCTCCCACTCCGTGGGGGTCTCGGGCAGCAACCAGACCATCGCCAACGGCCGCTTCTGGATTTCCCTCAAGAACCGTGGCGACCGGGACGTGTCTGCCAGTGCCTTCATCGACCGCATCCGCCCGCAACTGATGAAGGTGCCCGGCATTGTCCTGTACCTGCGGGCCGGCCAGGACATCAACCTCAGCTCTGGTCCCAGCCGCGCCCAGTACCAGTACGTACTGAAAAGCAACGACGGCCCGACCCTGAGCACCTGGACCCAGCGCCTGACGGAAAAGCTGCGCAGCAACCCGGCCTTCCGTGACATCTCCAACGATCTGCAACTGGGCGGCAGCATCACCCACATCCATATCGATCGCACGGCTGCCGCGCGTTTCGGCCTTACCGCCAGCGATGTCGACGAAGCACTGTACGACGCCTTCGGCCAGCGCCAGATCAACGAGTTCCAGACCGAGATCAACCAGTACAACGTGATCCTTGAACTCGACACCCAGCAACGGGGCAAGGCCGAGAGCCTCAACTACTTCTACCTGCGCTCGCCGCTGACCGCAGAAATGGTCCCGCTCTCTGCCCTGGCGCGCTTCGATGCGCCCACCATCGGCCCGCTGTCGATTGCCCACGACGGCATGTTCCCGGCGGCCAACCTGTCCTTCAACCTGGCCCCCGGCGTGGCCCTGGGCGATGCGGTCATCCTGCTAAACCAGGCCAAGAGCGAGATCGGCATGCCAACGGCCATCAGCGGCAATTTCCAGGGCGCGGCCCAAGCCTTCCAGAGCTCGCTGGCCAGCCAGCCGTACCTGATCCTGGCGGCACTGGTGGCGGTGTACATCATTCTCGGGGTGCTGTACGAAAGCTTCGTGCATCCCTTGACCATCATTTCCACCCTGCCCTCGGCCGGGCTGGGCGCCTTGCTGATGCTCTGGCTGTGCGGCCAGGACTTTTCCATCATGGCGCTGATCGGCCTGGTGCTACTGATCGGCATCGTCAAGAAGAACGGCATCCTGATGATCGACTTTGCCCTGGAAGCCCAGCGCCATGGCGGCCTGCCTCCCGAGGAGGCGATCTACCAGGCCTGCATCACCCGCTTCCGGCCGATCATCATGACCACCCTGGCCGCCCTGCTCGGTGCCCTGCCACTGATGCTCGGCTACGGCGCCGGTGCCGAACTGCGCCAGCCCCTGGGAATTGCCGTGGTGGGCGGCCTGCTGGTCAGCCAGGCCCTGACGCTGTTCACCACGCCGGTCATATACTTGTGGCTTGAGCGGCTGTTCCACCGGCCCCAGCCGGATCTGTTGCCGGCCACCACTACCTGAGGCGGGTCATGCGCGTTCTGATTATCGAAGACGAAGAAAAAACGGCCGATTACCTGCACCGTGGGTTGACCGAGCAAGGCTACACCGTCGACCTGGCCCGGGACGGCGTCGAAGGCCTGCACATGGCTCTGGAGGGCGACTATGCCGTGATAGTGCTGGATGTGATGCTGCCCGGCCTGGATGGCTTTGGCGTATTGCGAGCACTGCGTGCGCGCAAGCAGACCCCGGTGATCATGCTCACCGCCCGCGAACGCGTGGAAGACCGCATCAAGGGCCTGCGCGATGGCGCCGACGACTACCTGGGCAAGCCCTTCTCCTTCCTTGAACTGGTGGCCCGCCTGCAAGCCCTGACCCGTCGCAGCGGTGGGCATGAGCCGGTGCAGATCAGCATCGCCGACCTGTGGATCGACCTGATCAGCCGCAAGGCTAGCCGTGCCGGCAGCCGCCTGGACCTGACCGCCAAGGAGTTTTCCCTGCTCAGCGTGCTGGCCCGGCGCCAGGGCGAGATCCTGTCCAAGACCGCCATCGCGGAAATGGTCTGGGATATCAATTTCGACAGCGACGCGAATGTCGTCGAAGTGGCGATCAAGCGCCTGCGGGCCAAGCTCGACGGCCCCTTCGAACAGAAACTGCTGCACACCATCCGTGGCATGGGCTATGTGCTGGAGAGCCGCGGTGCCGAGTAACTCCATTGCCCTGCGCCTGAGCGGGCTGTTCACTCTGGTGGCGCTGCTGATCTTCCTGCTAATTGGCGGGGCCCTCTACCAGCAGGTGGACAAGGGCCTGGGGCTGCTACCGGAAGCCGAACTGGATGCGCGCTACAGCGTGCTGGAGTCGGCCCTGACCCGCTACGGCAACCCCGAGCACTGGGCCAAGAGCAACGCCAAGCTCAAGCTGCTGAGCGAGGAAGACAAGCGCATCCGCTTCTGGGCCATCAGCGGCGACCCCGGCTATGAATACGGCAGCCCCGACGCGCAGATCCGCGAATTCGCCCAAGGTCCCCTGGGCATGCGTGACCTGAACCTGAGCGATCACCCCTATCCGCTGAAAGTCCTGGTCAGCCAGTTGCCGGCCAAGGAACAGCGCCCGGCCCTGCGCTTTCTGATAGCCATCGACACCGACACCTTCCACCAGACCCAGCATCAGTTGCTGATGGCCCTGATCGGCCTGGCCATTGTCGGCGTGCTGCTGGCCTCGGCCCTGGGCTATTGGGTGGCGCGGATCGGCCTCAAGCCGCTGATCAAGCTCTCCCAGGAAGCCCAGCGCCTGGCACCGCCACGGCTGTCCGGGCGCCTGCAATTGTCGCCACTGCCGCCGGAACTGAAGCAGTTCGTCAATTCCTTCAACTCCACGTTGGAACGGGTCGAACACGCCTACTCGCGCCTGGAGTCGTTCAACGCCGATGTGGCCCACGAACTGCGCTCGCCCCTGACCAACCTGATCGGCCAGACCCAGGTCGCCCTGACCCGAGGGCGCTCGGCGGAGCATTACTTCGAGGTACTGCAATCGAACCTTGAAGAGCTGGAACGGCTGCGTTCGATCATCAACGACATGCTGTTCCTGGCCAGTGCCGACCAGGGCAGCAAGGCCACCAAGCTCACCACCAGTTCCCTGGCGGCGGAAGTGGCAACGACCCTGGACTACCTGGACTTCATCCTCGAAGACGCCCAGGTCAGGGTCGAGGTCCAGGGCGATGCCCAGGTGCGGATCGAGGTTGCCCACCTGCGCCGGGCCCTGATCAACCTGCTGAGCAACGCGGTGCAGCACACCGCAGCCGGGGAAGTGATCCAGGTGCGGATCGAGGTCCAGGAACACCAGGTGGCGATCGCCGTCAGCAACCCGGGGCAGGACATTGCCAGTGAACACCTGCCACGGCTGTTCGAGCGTTTCTACCGGGTGGATGCCTCGCGCAGCAACAGCGGTGCCAATCACGGCCTGGGGCTGGCCATCGTCAAGGCCATCGCCCTGATGCATGGCGGCGATGTGTTCGTGCGCAGTGACCGGGGCATCAATACCTTCGGCCTGTACCTGCCTCTCTGACTCGGGATTCTCGGATTCTCGGATTCTCGGATTCTCGGATTCTGTAGGAGCCGGCTTGCCGGCGAAGGCGTCAACACATCCGGCGCAAGGCGATAGGACGCGCTCGCTGGCAAGCCAGCTCCTACTATTGTTTTTTTTGTAACAGTCCTTATCCTGTTCGGCTCTTTTTCCAGCAGCCACGTGGTTATATTTTTGTCGCACCGAATTGAACTTGCTCTGCAAGAAGGTCTTCAGAAATGTCCAACAGTATGGGTATCGCCAGCGCGTTCGTTTTGTCTTCCCTGTTCGTGGCACCAATGGCCATGGCCGAAGAATCCCAGGGATTCGTGGCAAGAAATGCCGCACGCGCCGCCGCTTTCGAACAAGCCCAGATCGCCCAGGCAGCCCAGCAGCAAAACACTCAGCAAGCCCAGAAGATCACTGCCAAGCAAAGCAAGAGCGACACTCAGAAAGACAGTTGATCCTAGCTTTCGACTTGTTTCCCTCGACAACTTCTCTGCTTTCAACCCGGGAGTAAGTTGTCTTAAAGCCGCTGAGTTCAGCGGCTTTTTTTTGCCGTATAGAAACCCTCGGCACACTCGTCATACCCAGAACAAGAAACACCCGAATTCACAATAAGAAGCCATTGTCGTCCACCAAAGGAGCTAAACGTTGTTCAAGACCTCACTGAAGATCAGCCCCCTGTTCATTGCAATCGCCGCAACGATCCCGACACTCGGGCAAGCCGCCGAAGAAACCAAGGCCGAGGGTTTTGTCGAGGGTTCGAGCCTCAAGCTCAACGCCCGCAACTACTACATGAACCGCAACCGCCTGCAGCAGAACAAAGACAACATCGAATGGGGCCAGGGTTTTCTCGGCGTCTTCGAGTCGGGCTACACCCAGGGCACCGTGGGTTTCGGCCTTGATGCCAACGCCATGCTCGGCCTCAAGCTGGACGGTGGTGGCGGCACCACCAAGTCGAGCATCCTGCCTATCAGCGACGATGGCCGGCACAAGGCACCCGGCTCGTTCTCCACCGCCGGCGCCACCTTGAAAATGCGGGCCTTCGATACCGAGCTCAAGGCTGGCGACCTGTTCCTCAACAACCCGGTGATCGCCGGCGGCATGAGCCGCATGCTGCCCCAGACCTTCCGCGGCGTGAGCCTGACCAACCACAGCTTCGACGGCTGGTTGATCGAGGGCGGCCAGGCCAGCTTCACCAAGCCGTACAACCAGAGCGGACACAAACGCATCGGTACTTCCTACGGCAGCCTGCGCGAGGGCGACGAGAGCCTGCACCTGAACTGGGCCGGCGTGGCCTGGAGCGGCGTGCCAGGGCTGACCAGCAGCCTCTACGCGTCCGAACTCAAGGACATCTGGAACCAGTACTACTACGACCTGGACTACACCTACGCGGTCAATGAACTGGTCAGCCTCAACCCGGGCCTGCACTTCTATCACACTCAGGACACCGGCCAGGCGCTGCTGGGCAACATCGACAACAACACCTACAGCCTGCACTTCACCGTCGGCGTGGGTAACCATAGCGTCACCGCGGCCTATCAGCGGGTCAACGGCAACACACCGTTCGACTACATCGCCCAGGGCGACAGCATCTACCTGGACAACTCCCAGCAGTATTCGGACTTCAACGGCCCCAACGAGCGTTCGTGGAAGCTCAAGTACGCCTATGACTTTGCCGGTCTTGGCCTGCCGGGCCTGACTTCGGCGCTGTCCTACTCGCGCGGCGAGCTGGACCTGACCAAGGTCGATCCGGCCAGCCGCGGCTATGCCAGCTGGTACAGCGCCGACGGCAAGAACGCCAAGCACTGGGAGCGCGACCTGGACCTCAAGTACGTGGTGCAGGGCGGCAGCGCCAAGGACCTCGCCGTACGCCTGCAGTGGGCCACCAACCGTGGCGGCAACGGCTACGGCGCGCTGGACAACGACACCGACGAATACCGGGTGATCGTCGACTACCCGATCAACGTCTTCTAAGCCGCCCAAACAAAAAGACCAGCATGTTTTGCTGGTCTTTTTTTTATCGGAGATTTATACAAGCGCGCAGGCGTGACCGATTTCTGTAGCCCACGTCCACACTAGACTCAAAACTGTCGACGCAGCAGAAATCAAAATCATGAACGTGAGTAGTGCGACACCCCGCACAGGGAAGATCGCGTCAAATACCGAGCGCCTGCTGATCCTCTCCAGCTCGCTGATCGTTGTAGCCATTCTCGGCATCGTCACCTACCTGTTGATCCGCGAACACGCCGCTGCCGAACAGGCTGCCACACGTGCCGCCAACAACATCGTGCAACTGATCGACGCCGATGTATTGCGCAACGTCGAGCTCTACGACCTGTCTCTCAAGGGACTGATCGGTGCCGCGCAACGTGACGATCTGAAGGATGTTTCGGCGTCCATACGTCACCTGGCGCTGTTCGACCGGGCCACCGCAGCGCCCTACAAGGGCGACATCCTGCTGCTGGACAGGCACGGCGACGTGCTGGCCGACTCGGCCTCGGTCGTGCCGCGCACGGGCAACTACGCCGATCGCGAGTACTTTCGATCGCACATCGACAATCCGGACCCGAGGATGATGATCAGCCCGCCGTTCCGCGCGCGCACCGCCGATCACGACTGGCGGATCAGCTTCAGCCGCCGGCTCAGCGACGAGCATGGCCAGTTCATCGGGGTGGCCGAAGCGGCCATGCGCCTGAGCTACTTCAACGAGCTGTTCAGAAATCTGGATATCGGTCGCAACGGTACGATCAACCTGGTGAGCCGCGACGGCGTTCTGCTGGCCCAGCAACCACCGCTGGCAGACGACCTGATAGGCAAGAACTTCAGCAGCCGCCCCAACTTCGTCCGCATTCTGCGTGAAGGCAACGGCAGCTTCAGCAGCGTCTCCAGCGTTGATCAGAAGCAGCGGCTGTACACCTTTTCCCAGGTCGGCGATCTGCCCCTGATCGTGATTGTCGCGCTGTCCATCGACGAGGTCTTCGGAGCCTGGCAACGCACCGCGGTGCTGATCAGCGGCGCCACTGGCGCCCTCTGCATCGCCCTGTTCTGGCTGACCTGGCAGCTGTGCCGCGAACTGCGGCGCCGGCAGAGCGCCGAGCAGGAACTGGCGCGCCTGGCAGCCGTCGATGCCCTCACCGGCCTGGCCAATCGCCGTACCCTGGACCAGGTGCTGGACAACGAATGGTCGCGGGCCCGGCGCGCCAACCTGCCGTTGTCGCTATTGATGGTCGATGTCGATCACTTCAAATCCTTCAACGACCGCTTCGGCCATCCGCTGGGGGACCAGGCCTTGCGTGCGGTGGCACAGAGCATTGGCGCCTGCGTCGGGCGCCCATCGGACCTGGCGGCGCGCTATGGTGGCGAGGAGTTTGCGGTCATCCTGCCGGGAACCGACAGTGCCGGCGCCGCCGTACTCGCCGAGAAGATCCGCACCAGCATCGCCGCCTTGCCGGCCATCAGCGAACACGCCGCGCCGCTGACCGTGAGCATTGGCATCAACACCTGGTCGGGTAACCTCGATATCGGTCTTGAACAGTGGGTGAGCGACGCCGACAAGGCGCTGTATCAAGCCAAGTACAGCGGGCGCAACCGGGTGGTTTCCAACATGTCCCGGGGCGGCTCCAAGCGCGGCGCTTGAAACCGCAGGCATAAAAAAAGGCCATCCGGGGGGATGGCCTTCAAAAACAAAAGGAAAGAGAGAGTGACTTACACGGCCGCAACCGGACGCATGTAAGAGATCGGTGCAGTGCTGGCATCTTCGAAGGTCACGACTTCCCAGGCATCTTTCTGCTCAATCAACTTGCGCAGTAGCTGGTTGTTCAGTGCATGGCCCGACTTGAAGCCTTTGAACTCACCTATCAGGCTGTTGCCCAGCAGGTAGAGGTCGCCAATTGCATCCAGGATCTTGTGCTTGACGAATTCGTCTTCGTAGCGAAGACCGTCTTCATTCAGTACGCCATCCGAATCGACCACAATTGCGTTTTCCACGCTGCCGCCGAGTGCGAGGTTGTGCTTGCGCAGGTACTCGATATCACTCATGAAACCAAAGGTACGGGCGCGGCTGACTTCTTTTACAAACGAAGTGCTGGAGAAGTCCACGCTTGCACTCTGGGTGCGGTCACGGAAAACCGGGTGATCGAAATCGATCTCGAAGCTCACTTTAAAACCATCGAAAGGCACGAAAGTGGCGCGCTTGTCGCCGTCTTCCACGGTCACTTCACGAAGGATGCGGATGAACTTTTTAGCTGCGTCCTGTTCTTCGAGGCCAGCAGATTGAATCAGGAATACGAAGGGTCCGGCACTGCCATCCATGATCGGGACTTCAGACGCGGAGAGCTCGACGTAGGCGTTATCGATGCCCAGGCCAGCCATGGCCGAGAGCAAGTGCTCCACCGTGTCCACTTTGACGTCACCGTTGACCAGAGTGGTCGACATCGTGGTTTCGCCAACATTTTCCGCGCGAGCAGGAATCTGCACCACAGGGTCCAGGTCGGCACGACAAAACACAATGCCGGTGTCGACAGGCGCAGGCTTGAGGGTCAGGTATACCTTCTCCCCGGAATGCAGGCCTACACCTGTGGCACGGATAATATTCTTCAGGGTGCGTTGTTTAATCATGGCTTGGGCCGCTTCAGCGCAAATTGCGAACTGGTATCAACAAAGGCTGGCGATAATAGCAGACCATGCCTTTGCTGAACACCAATCACCCTAATACCCCTGATGCATTCCATCAATCGGCCTGACGACGCAGGAATGCCGGGATGTCCAGGTAGTCCAGATCATCTTGCGGATTCAGCTTCGCCGCGGTCGCCGCGTTCGACTGCGCCTGATTGCGCATGACGGTCGGACGGTCCAGGTCACGGTAGTTCACCGACGGCAGTTCCTGGCGAGCAGGGGCTGGCGCTTGGGACTGGGCGGACATGGAAGTCTGGACGGTGTTGTCGATGACCTTCACAGGCTTCTCGATTTTTGCGCCCAGGCCGGTGGCCACTACGGTTACATGCAGCTCGTCACGCATGTCCGGATCGATAACGGTACCGACCTTGACCATGGCGTGTTCGGAAGCGAAGGCCTCGATGATGCTACCCACGTCGGAGTACTCGCCCAGGGACAAGTCAGGACCGGCGGTGATGTTCACCAGGATGCCGCGTGCGCCTTCCAGGTTCACGTCTTCCAGCAGCGGGTTGCGGATCGCCGCTTCAGTGGCTTCACGTGCACGGTTCGGACCGCTGGCGCAGCCAGTGCCCATCATCGCCATGCCCATTTCGCTCATCACGGTACGTACGTCGGCGAAGTCGACGTTGATCATGCCCGGACGCTTGATGATGTCGGAAATACCGCGAACGGCACCGGCCAACACGTCGTCCGCCTTGGCGAAAGCCGACAGCAGGCTGGCGTCCTTGCCGAGGATGGTCAGCAGTTTCTCGTTGGGGATGGTGATCAACGAGTCGACGCTTTCGCTCAGCGCGCGGATGCCCTCATCGGCGATCTGCATGCGCTTGCGGCCTTCGAACGGGAACGGACGGGTCACCACCGCAACGGTGAGAATGCCCATTTCCTTGGCCACTTCAGCAATGATCGGCGCCGCACCGGTACCGGTACCGCCGCCCATGCCGGTGGTGATGAACACCATGTTGGTGCCCGCCAGTACTTCAGCGATACGCTCACGGTCTTCCAGGGCGGCTTGACGGCCGACTTCCGGATTGGCACCCGCACCCAGGCCCTTGGTCACGCCGGTACCCAGTTGCAGGATGGTCCGCGCGCCGATGTTTTTCAGCGCTTGAGCATCAGTGTTGGCGCAGATGAACTCGACGCCTTCGATGTTGCTCTTGACCATGTGATTGACCGCGTTGCCGCCGCCACCGCCAACACCGATAACCTTGATTACCGGACTTTGCGGGATGTTGTCTACGAGTTCGAACATTTTCCCTCTCCTTTCATTTCTCTAGTTTTTCGCCTACTGCCTACTGCTTTGAAACGGTGTTGCGGTAAATCTTTAGAAGTTGCCCTGCACCCAGCTCTTGATGCGATCGAGCAGTGCCGCCTTGGGCTCGTCGCTGCTGTAGCTGTCGCGGCTGCCGATGCCGGAGAACGAGATGCCGTCGGACTGTTTCTGCAGCCCATACAGCAGCAAGCCGACACCGGTGGAATAGATCGGGTTGCGCACCACGTCGGACAGGCCCTTGACACTGTGGGGTACGCCCAGGCGAACCGGCATGTGGAAAATTTCCTCGGCCAGTTCCACCGCGCCTTCCATCTTCGAAGTGCCGCCAGTGAGCACGATGCCCGCCGGGATCAGGTCTTCGTAGCCACTGCGGCGCAGTTCGGCCTGGATCAGGGTGAACAGTTCGTCGTAACGCGGTTCGACCACCTCGGCCAGGGCCTGGCGCGACAGTTCGCGCGGTGGGCGGTCGCCAACGCTTGGCACCTTGATGGTTTCGCCGGCACCGGCCAGCTTGGCCAGGGCGCAGGCGTAACGGATCTTGATTTCCTCGGCGTACTGGGTCGGGGTACGCAGGGCCATGGCGATGTCGTTGGTCACCTGGTCGCCGGCAATCGGAATCACCGCGGTGTGGCGGATCGCGCCTTCGGTGAAGATCGCCATGTCGGTGGTGCCGCCGCCGATGTCCACCAGGCACACGCCCAGCTCTTTCTCGTCGTCAGTGAGCACCGAGTAGGCCGAAGCCAGTTGTTCGAGGATGATGTCGTCGATTTCCAGGCCGCAGCGGCGCACGCATTTTTCGATATTCTGCGCGGCATTCACTGCACAGGTGACCACGTGCACCTTGGCTTCCAGGCGTACGCCGGACATGCCCAGGGGTTCACGCACGCCTTCCTGGTTGTCGATCACGTAATCCTGCGGCAGGGTGTGCAGAACCCGCTGGTCAGCCGGGATCGCCACGGCCTGGGCAGCGTCGAGGACCCGCTCCAGGTCCGCCGAGCTGACTTCACGGTCGCGAATCGCCACGATGCCGTGGGAGTTCAGGCTGCGGATGTGATTGCCCGCCACACCGACGAACGCCGAGTGGATACGGCAGCCCGCCATCAGTTGCGCCTCTTCCACCGCACGCTGGATCGACTGCACGGTGGACTCGATATTCACCACCACGCCCTTCTTCAGGCCACGGGAAGGATGGGTGCCGATGCCGACGATTTCCAGCGAGCCATCGGCCGCGACTTCGCCCACCAGCGCCACAACCTTGGAGGTACCGATATCCAGGCCGACGATCATTTTGCCGCTTTGCACATTTGCCATGGTCCTGCCTCTTCTTAATTCTTCGCGACGGCAGGTTGCGCCGTCGTGGGTGCCGCCGGATCGCGCCAGCCAACGGCCAGGCCGTTGGCGTAGCGCAGATCGATGCGCGCGATGTTCGTGATCTGTTCTTTCAGCGTTTTTTCATAAATGGCAATGAAGCGGCGCATCTTCTCCACCAGGTGATCGCGGCCCAGGAGCAGTTCGATACCCGGGCCGGCACTGCCGGCGCCGGTGGTCAGGAACCAGCTGCCGCGCTCGCGCAGCTCCAGACGGGCGATCGAAAAGCCCAGCGGCCGCAGCATCTGGCTCAACACCTGATACTGCTGCATCACTTGCTGCTGGGCCCGCTGCGGCCCGAACAACTGCGGCAAGTGCTCATAGTTCGCCAGTTCACGCGGGGTGAAGGCCTGGCCCTGGTTGTTCAACAGCGCCTCGTCGCCCCAGCGGGCCACCGGCAGTTGTTCTTCCAGGCGAATCACCACTTGGTCCGGCCACACCCGACGTACCTCGGCGTGGGCGATCCAGGGCATCTGCTCCAGCTCGGTGCGCATGCTCGCCAGGTCGATGGTGAAGAAGCTCGCCGCGACATAAGGCGCGATCCGCTGCTGCACCGCCTGCTGGCTGATGTAGCTCAAGTCCCCCTGCACCGCGATCTTGGTGATCGGGCGGTCGGCGTACGGCAGCAGGCGCTGGGCCCCTTCATAGGTGCCAAACCCCAGAGCCACCAGCAGCACCGGCCAGAACAGGCTTTTCAGAAAGCCGAAGTTGGCTTTCGGCAGGCGCGCCGACATCGGCTCTTTGGCCACCATTCGGCTGGCACCCCGCGGCACCGGCTTGCGGCCGGGTGCGGGTTGCTGATGACGAAGCGACGCGCCTTGCATGGACTTAACCTCTCGCCTCAAGACTGGCTGCCAGGATGGCCAATACCAGTTGCTGGAAATCCAGGCCGGCCGCGCGGGCCGCCATCGGAACCAAACTGTGATCGGTCATGCCCGGAGCGGTATTCACTTCCAGGAACCAGAACTGCCCCTGGGCGTCCTGCATCACGTCGGCACGTGCCCAACCGGCGATACCGAGCGCCTCACAGGCTTTCGCCGTGAGTTCCATGAGTTCCTGTTCCTTGGAGCTGTCGAGCCCGCACGGGATCCGGTACTGGGTATCGGAAGCCAGATACTTGGCGTCGTAGTCGTAAAATGTGTGGGGAGTGCCCAGGGCGATGGGTGGCAGCACCTGGTCACGCAGGGTCGCGATGGTGAACTCCGGACCCTGGATCCATTGCTCGACCAACACTTGCGAATCGTAGGTACTGGCCGCCTTCCATGCGTCGATCAATTCGGGCGCGGAAGTCACCTTGGCCATACCGATACTGGAGCCTTCATGAGCCGGTTTGACGATCAAAGGCAGGCCCAGTTCCGCCACCGCGGAAATACAGTCGGCTTCCGAACTCAGAACCGCGTGACGCGGCGTCGGAATGCCCAGGCTGTGCCAGACCTGCTTGGTACGCAGTTTGTCCATGGCCAGGGCCGAAGCGAGGATGCCGCTGCCGGTGTAAGGAATCCCCAGGCACTCCAGCAGCCCTTGCATGCTGCCGTCTTCACCGCCACGACCGTGGAGAATGATGAAGGCACGATCGATCTTCTCGCTCAAGAGCCGCTGCAGCAGATCATCGCCGACGTCGATGCCGAAGGCGTTCACACCGCCGCTCTGCAGCGCTTCAAGCACGGCCTTGCCGGACTTGAGCGACACTTCGCGCTCGGCGCTCTTGCCACCGTAAAGAACGGCGACGCGACCGAAATCGCTCGGTTTCACGGTAGAGAACAGGTTGGCGTAGGCAGCGATCATTTCGCCCCCTTGCCAGCGGCTACAGCACCGGCGAACAGCGGGCTGCCGAGCAGTTTTGGCGCCAGGCCACCGATGTCACCGGCACCCTGACACAGCAGGATGTCACCGGCGCGCAGCAACGGCTTGACCAGCGGTGCCAGGTCGACCCCACGCTCGATGTAGATCGGGTCCAGTTGGCCACGCTGACGGATGCTGTGGCACAACTGACGGCTGTCGGCGCCCGGGATCGGCTCTTCGCCGGCCGGGTAGACCTCCATCAGCAGCAATACGTTGGCATCGGCCAGTACCTGCACGAAGTCGTCGTACAGGTCGCGGGTACGGCTGAAACGGTGCGGCTGGTAGACCATCACCAGGCGGCGTTCCGGCCAGCCACCGCGCACGGCCTTGATCACCGCAGCGACTTCGGTCGGGTGGTGACCGTAGTCGTCCACCAGCATCACGTTGCCCCCTTCCACTGGCAGTTCGCCATAGACCTGGAAGCGTCGGCCCACACCCTGGAAGCCCGACAGGCCCTGGACAATGGCTTCATCGCTGATGCCTTCGTCGGTGGCGATGCAGATGGTCGCCAGGGAGTTCAGCACGTTGTGGTTGCCCGGCATGTTCACCGACACGTCCAGCGGCTCGCGGTCGCGACGCAGTACGGTGAAGAAGGTCTGCATGCCTTGCTGGCGTACATTGATGGCGCGCACGTCGGCTTCTTCGCTGAAGCCGTAGGTCACGGTCGGACGCTTGACCTGCGGCAGGATCTCGCGCACCACCGGATCGTCCAGGCACATCACTGCCAGCCCGTAGAACGGCAGGTTGTGCAGGAAGTCGACAAAGGTTTTCTTCAGTTTGTTGAAGTCACCGTCGTAGGTCGCCATATGGTCGGCGTCGATGTTGGTGACCACAGCCACCAGCGGTTGCAGATGCAGGAAGCTGGCATCACTTTCGTCGGCTTCGGCAATCAGGTAACGGCTGGTGCCCAGTTGTGCATTGGTGCCCGCTGCATTCAGCCGCCCGCCGATGACGAACGTCGGGTCCAGGCCGCCAGCGGCGAATACCGAGGCCAGCAGGCTGGTGGTGGTGGTCTTGCCGTGGGTGCCGGCCACGGCCACGCCGTGACGGTAGCGCATCAGTTCGGCGAGCATTTCCGCCCGCGGCACCACTGGAATACGCCGTTCCAGAGCGGTGGCAACTTCCGGGTTGGAGGTGTTCACGGCGCTGGAAACCACCAGCACATCGGCATTGGCAGCGTTCTCGGCGCGGTGGCCGATGAAAATCTGTGCGCCAAAGGACTCCAGGCGCTCGGTAACCGGCGATGCCTTGAGGTCGGAACCGGATACCTGGTAGCCCAGGTTCAGCAGCACTTCAGCAATCCCGCACATGCCCACGCCGCCGATACCGACGAAGTGGATGCGGCGGATGCGGCGCATTTCCGGCTGCGGCATGGCTTTCTGATTCTCAACCATGGGCCACCTCCAGGCAGATATTCACTACGTCGTGGGTGGCGCCGGGCTTGGCCAGGCGGCGAGCGGCCTGGGCCATGTTGTCGAGTCGTTCTGGTTGCATCAAAACCTCTGTCAGGCGAGCGGCAAGGTCCGCAGCACCAGTCGTTCTTTGCGGCATCAGGAAGGCAGCACCTTCACGAGCCAAATATTCGGCATTGCGGGTCTGGTGGTCGTCGATCGCGTGGGGCAAAGGCACCAGCATCGAGGGCAGACCGGCGGCAGCCAGTTCGCTGACGGTCAACGCGCCTGCGCGACAGACCACCAGGTCGGCCCAGCCATAGGCTTGGGCCATGTCTTTGATAAAGGGCTGCACCTGCGCCTCGACGCCGGCGGCGCGATAGCGCTCTGCAGTGACTTCATCGTGGTTTTTGCCGGCCTGGTGGAACACCTCCGGGCGCAGCTCGGGGGCGACCTGTGCCAAGGCTTCCGGCAACAGCTTGTTCAACGGCTCTGCGCCCAAGCTTCCGCCCAGGATCAGCAAACGCGCCTTGCGTCCGGCCAGGGCCTCGCGCGGTGTTTCGAGGAACAGTTCGGTGCGTACCGGGTTGCCCGTGGTGCGCCGGCTTTGCGAGGCACCGAAGGTGTCCGGGAAAGCTTCGCAGACTCGGGCAGCCAACGGCACCAGCAGCCGATTGGCGGTACCGGCCACGGCGTTCTGTTCGTGAACGATGACCGGCACCCCAGACAACTTCGCGGCAACTCCACCAGGGCCGGTCACATAACCGCCAAAACCCAGGACACAGACCGGCTTCAACTGGCGAATGACCTGCCGCGCCTGGAGCACGGCCTTGATCAACACGAACGGCGCCTTGAGCAGGGACAGCTTGCCCTTGCCCCGCAAACCGCTGACGTTGATCAGGTGCAACGGCAGCCCGGCCGCAGGCACCAGATCGTTTTCGATGCCACGTGGGGTACCCAGCCAGTGCACGGTGTAGCCACGGGCCTGGAACTCGCGGGCGCAGGCCAGTGCCGGGAACACGTGGCCACCGGTGCCGCCGGCCATGATCAGGACGTTAGCGCCCATGGCTCGGCTCCTCGGCAAAGTCACTTTCACTGAACTCCATCTCTTCACTGCCCAGGTGGGTCCTGCTCTCCCATTCGATACGCAGCAACAACCCCAGACAGGCGCAGCAGATCACCAGCGAGCTGCCGCCATAACTGAGGAAAGGCAAGGTCAAGCCCTTGGTCGGCAACAGGCCGACGTTCACCCCGATGTTGATCAGGAATTGACCAATCCACAGGAACGACAGTCCGTAGGCGACATAGGCGGCAAAGAACTGCTTGGCCTTTTCCGCCCACAGGCCGATGTACATGCCGCGGATACAGACAAAGACGAACAGCGCCACCGTGCACAGCGAACCGACGGCGCCCAGCTCTTCAGCCAGTACCGAGAACACGAAGTCTGTGTGAGCCTCCGGCAGGTAGAACTGTTTCTGCACGCTGTTGCCCAGGCCGACGCCCAGCCACTCGCCGCGACCAAAGGCGATCAGCGCCTGGGACAGCTGGTAGCCAGCACCGAACTGGTCGGCCCAGGGGTCGGCGAAGTTGGTCAGACGAGCCATACGATAGGGTTGCATCTGGATCAGCAGCACCACCGCGGCAACCGCCAGCACCACCATCAGGGAAAACCGGAACAGCCCGACCCCTCCCAGGAACAGCATGGCCGCAGCGGCGCCCATCATTACGACAGTGGCGCCGAAGTCCGGCTCCATCAGCAGCAGGCCAGCCATGGGCAGCAGCACGATGAACGGCTTGAAGAAGCCCATCCAGCTCTCGCGCACTTCTTTCTGGCGCCGCACCAGGTAACCGGCGAGGTAGATCACCACGAACACCTTGGCGATCTCGGAAGGCTGGACGTTGAAAAAGCTGAAGCCGATCCAGCGCATCGAACCGTTCACTTCCCGGCCGATCCCCGGAATGATCACCATCACCAGCAGGCCAAAGGCACCGATCAGCATCAACCAGCCCAGGCGCTGCCAGGTGGCGATCGGGATCATCATGGTGACGATGCAGGCGCCCAGGCCCAGCAGGATGTAGATCAGGTGGCGAATCATGTAGTACAGGGCGCTGCCCGACTGCGCCGCCGCCACTTCAGTGGAGGCCGAGGCAATCATGACCAGGCCCAGGCCGAGCAGGGTCAGGCAACCGGCGAGCATCGGGAAATCGAGGTCGATGCCCCGACCGGTGATGATCGGCGATGGATAGGGCTTGATGATGTTTCTCAGGTTCATGCCAGTTCCTCCACAACGCGGACGAACTGGTGGCCACGGTCTTCGTAGTTCTTGAACATGTCGAAACTGGCGCAGGCCGGCGACAGCAGCACCACATCACCGGGCTGGGCAGTGGCGCGGCATTGCTCCACGGCTTCCTGCAGCGAGCCGACACGAATCAGCGGCACGGCGTCACCGATGGCTTCGCCGATCTGATCGGAGTCGCGCCCCATCAGGATCACCGCGCGGCAGTTGGCCGCCACCGGGCGGCGCAGATCCTTGAAGTCGGCGCCCTTGCCGTCACCACCGGCGATCAGCACGATCTTGCCTTCGATGTCGGCGCCAAGGCCTTCGATGGCCGCCAGGGCGGCGCCCACGTTGGTGGCTTTGGAGTCGTTGTAGTACGCCACGCCATCCAGGTCGCGAACCCATTGGCAGCGATGCTCCAGGCCGGCGAAGGTGCGCAGCGCCGCGAGCATGGCGTCGAACGGCAAGCCCACTGCATGACCCAGGGCCAAGGCTGCCAGGGCGTTGGACTGGTTATGGGCGCCGCGGATCTTCAGCTCGCGCACGGGCATCAGGTTCTGGAACTCGAAGGCCAGGTACTTCTCGCCGTCCTCTTCGCGCAGGCCGAAGGCCTTGAAATCAGGCTTGCTCAGGCCGAAGGTCCAGCATGGCAGGCCTTCACCGATCAATGGCCGGGTCAGAGCGTCCTGGCGGTTGAACACCACCTGCCGGGCGCCACGGAAGATCCGGTGCTTGGCCAGGTGGTAGGCCGGCAGGCCGCTGTAACGGTCCATGTGGTCTTCGCTGATGTTGAGCACGGTGGCCACTTCGGCGCCCAACTGGTCGGTGGTCTCCAGCTGGAAGCTGGACAGCTCCATCACATACAGCTCGACGTCATCGCTGAGCAGGTCCAGGGCCGGGGTCCCGAGGTTGCCGCCGACCGCCACGCGCTTGCCCGCCGCCGCTGCCATCTCGCCCACCAGGGTGGTCACGGTGCTCTTGGCGTTGGAACCACTGATTGCCACGATAGGTGCCTTTGCGTTACGCGCGAACAGCTCGATATCACCGGACAATTTCACCCCACGGGCAGCAGCAGCCTGCAGGGCCGGGGTCGCCAGGGCCAGGCCGGGGCTCACGTAGAGTTCGTCGGCACGGCACAGGAAGTCCACGTCCAGCTCGCCACAACGCACCTCCACCTGCGGGTAGTCACGCCGCAGCGTGGCCAGCTCAGGTGGATTTTCCCGCGTATCGGCCACCGCAAAGGCAACGCCCCGGCTCGCCAGGAAGCGAACCAGGGACATGCCGCTCTTGCCGAGGCCGACAACGATGCGGAAGTGGTCAGAAGCGATCAGAGACACTCGTTCTACCTCAGCTTCAGGGTGGCAAGGCCGATCAGCACCAGAATCACGGTGATGATCCAGAAACGGACGATCACGCGCGGCTCGGGCCAGCCCTTGAGTTCAAAATGGTGGTGAATCGGCGCCATGCGAAACACACGGCGACCGGTCAATTTGAAGGAGGCAACCTGGATCACCACGGACAGGGTTTCCATCACGAACACGCCGCCCATGATGAACAGAACGATTTCCTGACGGACGATGACCGCGATAGTGCCCAGGGCCGCGCCCAGTGCCAGGGCGCCAACATCACCCATGAACACCTGCGCCGGGTAAGTGTTGAACCACAAGAAGCCCAGGCCCGCGCCAATCAGCGCACCACAGAAGACAATCAGCTCTCCCGCCCCCGGTACATAAGGAATCAGCAGGTATTCGGCGAACTTCACGTTACCCGACAGGTAGCAGAAGATCCCCAGCGCACCGCCCACCATCACCGTCGGCATGATCGCCAGGCCATCGAGGCCATCGGTCAGGTTGACCGCGTTGCTCGAACCGACGATGACGAAATAGGTCAGGACCACGAAGCCGATGCCAAGGGGAATGCTCACGTCCTTGAGCATCGGGATCAGCAGAGTGGTTTCCACCGGACTCTGGGCAGTCATATAAAGGAATATCGCCGCGCCCAGGCCGAACACCGATTGCCAGAAATACTTCCAGCGGCTGGGCAGGCCACGGGAATTTTTCTCGATCACCTTGCGATAGTCGTCGACCCAGCCGATGGCACCAAAGGCCAGGGTCACCAGCAGCACGACCCACACATAGTGGTTGCGCAGGTCGGCCCACAGCAGGGTGCTGATACCGATGGCCGAGAGAATCAGCGCACCGCCCATGGTCGGTGTGCCCGATTTGGACAGGTGAGATTGCGGACCATCGTTACGCACGGACTGGCCGATCTGGCGGTTCTGCAGAGTACGGATCATCCACGGACCCAGGCACAGCGCCAAAGACAGCGCAGTCAGTACCCCGAGGATCCCGCGCAGGGTCAGGTACTGAAAGACCGCGAAGCCTTTGTAGAACTGTTGCAGGTACTCCGCTAGCAGCAGCAGCATCAATGTTTCTCCGTACTGGAGCCGCACAAAGCCGCGACGATGTTTTCCATCACCGCGCTGCGCGATCCTTTGATCAAAATGGTGGTATTTGGGTCTTGCTCGACGCCCAGGGCGGCAATCAGGTCAGCCTGGCTGGCGAAGTGGCGCGCGTGCTCGCCGAAGGCGGCAACGGCATGAGCCATCATCGGGCCTACGGCGTAGAGGGCCGAAACCTTGCCAGCGGCATATGCACCTACTTCGCGGTGCCCCTGCTCCGCCCACTCGCCCAACTCGCCGATGTCTCCGAGCACCAGGACGGTGCGGCCGGAAAAGCCGGCGAGTATATCAACGGCGGCGCACATTGAGGTGGGGTTTGCGTTGTAAGTGTCATCAATGACCCGCATGCCGTTCTTGGCCAGTTGGGCGACGGTACGCCCCTTGACCGGCTGCACCGCATTCAGGCCGGTGACGATGCCGAACAGCGAGACGCCCATGGCGTGGGCCGCGGCTGCCGCAGCCAGGGCATTGGCAACGTTATGGGTGCCCAGCAGGTTCAATTGCACCGCCTCCACACCCTTGGGGCTGTGCAACTTGAAGGATGGGCAGCCACGGGCATCGCGACCGATATCGGAGGCAAAGAAATCGGCAGAACTGTCAGTCAGCGCGAAGCTCAGCACCTGACGGCCGGCAGCACGGGCCTTCCAGATAGGGAAAGCCTTGTCGTCCAGGTTGAGCACGGCGATCCCGGCGCTATCGAGGCCCTCCAGGATTTCCCCCTTGGCCTCGACAATCTTCTCCGGCCCGCCAAACTCACCGACGTGAGCGGTACCGGCGTTATTGATGATCGCTACGTGGGGGCGAGTCATGGCCACGGTGTAGGCAATCTCGCCGATGCGCGAAGCGCCCAGCTCTATCACTGCGGCTGTGTGTTCCGGGGCCAGTTCCAGCAGGGTCAGGGGCGCACCCAGGTCATTGTTCAGGTTGCCCCGAGTGGCGTGTACCGGACCACGGGTGCGCAGGATGCTGGCGAGCATTTCCTTGACCGTGGTCTTGCCGCTGGAGCCGGTTACCGCAGCGACCGGGCGGCTGAACGCGGCGCGATTGAGCGCACCCAACTGCCCCAGCGCCAGGCGAGTGTCCTTGACCAGCAGTTGCGGCAGCGTGCTGTCGGGAACCTCACGTTCAACCAACGCAGCCACGGCGCCCTTGGCCGCCACTTCATTCAAGTAATCGTGGCCGTCAAAGCGTGGGCCGGTCAGAGCAATAAACAGTTGGCCGGCCTGAATCGCCCGGCTATCGATACTGACGCCGCTAAAACGAGCATCGCCCGCGATCAGGCGGGCGTCCAATGGAGCCGAGACTTCACTGAGTTGCAGGGCTTTAAGCATGGCCCACCTCCCACGCGGTCAAGGCTTTGTCCGCCTCGGCGAGATCAGAAAAATCATGTCGCTGGCCGTTTATTTCCTGGTAATCCTCATGGCCTTTACCGGCCAGCACCACCACGTCATCAGCCGACGCGGAAGCGATCAGGCGAGCAATGGCCAACCCGCGACCGGCTACGAATTCCACCTTTTCTGCCGCGCTGAAACCGGCACGAATATCGTCGAAGATTTGGGCCGGGTCTTCGCTGCGCGGGTTGTCATCAGTCACCAGCACGCCGTCGGCCAGACGCTCGACCACCTCAGCCATCAACGGACGCTTGCCGCGGTCCCGGTCGCCGCCACAACCGAACAGGCACAGCAGGCGGCCCTTGGCGTGCGGACGCAGGGCCAGCAAGACTTTTTCCAGGGCATCCGGGGTGTGGGCGTAATCCACCACCACCAGCGGCTGAGTACCGCCACCCAGGCGCTGCATGCGTCCGGCGGGGCCTTCAAGCTTGGGCAGGACCGCAAGAATTTCGTCCAGCGCGTATTCAAGACCCAACAACGCACCTACCGCAGCCAGCACGTTGCTCAGGTTGAAGCGCCCGAGCAGGCAACTGCGCAGGTGGTGCTCACCCTGCGGGGTCACCAGGGTCGCGCGCACGCCATCATCGTCAAAACGCGCTTCGCGGCAGTACAGATAAGCAGCGGCGTCTTCGAGGCTGTAAGTGATCAGTCGTGACTCATGTTTGTCCGCCGCCAGTTGCCGGCCAAAATCGTCGTCGAGGTTGATCACCCGGCAACGCAGGTCGTTCCAGGCAAAGAGCTTGGCCTTGGCTGCGCCATAGGCTTCCATGGTCCCGTGGTAATCCAGATGGTCACGGGACAGGTTGGTCAGCACCGCCACATCGAAAGCCAGTGCCGCCACGCGCCCCTGATCCAGGCCATGGGACGAGACCTCCATGGCCACCGCCTTGGCTCCTGCATTCTTCAGGTCTGCCAGGCTGGCCTGCACGGCAATCGGGTTCGGCGTGGTGTGCATCCCGCTTTGCAGCGCGCCATGAAATCCGGTCCCCAGGGTACCCACCAGGCCACAACGCTGGCCCAGCAGATCCAGGGCCTGAGCCACCAGTTGGGTAACGCTGGTCTTGCCGTTGGTGCCGGTCACGCCCACCAGGTTCAACTGGCGGCTCGGGTCACCATAGAAGCGCCCGGCTATGTCCGACAGCTGCGCCGCCAGGCCCTTGACCGGAATCAGCGGTACATCGGTCAGCGGCAACACAGTTGCCCCTTCCACTTCATAAGCCACCGCTGCAGCGCCGCGCTGCAGGGCATCGGCAATGTGCGCACGCCCATCGAACTTGGCGCCGGGCACTGCAAGAAACAGGTCCCCGGCCCGCACGTTACGGCTGTCCAGGGTCAACTCACGAATCAGCAGATCGCGACCGGCGTGGGCGAAAATCTTGTTCAGGCTAAGAGACATCAGCCGCGCCCTCCATTGGCTCGTACAGGGGCGCCGGATGCGGCGTTGGCCTGCTGCGTGGTCGGCAGGTTGTCCGGGGTGATGTTCATCAGGCGCAGGGTGCCGGACATTACTTTGCTGAACACCGGCGCCGATACCAGGCCACCGAAGTAACCGGCTTTGCTCGGTTCGTCGATCACCACCACGATGGCGTAGCGAGGATCACTCATCGGACCGAAGCCGGCGAACAGCGAGCGGTAGGAGTTCTCGGCGTAGCCCTTGGTACCCACCGAGGTCTTGCGCGCGGTACCACTCTTGCCGGCCACGTGATAGGCCGGAACCTGTGCACGGAATACTCCGCGCGGGGCCTCGATCACTTGCTGCAGCATGCCCTGCATGGTCTTGGCGACATTTTCCGGAATCACCTGGGTGGTCTGCGGAGTCTTGTCGGACTTGATCAGTGTCAGCGGCGCAATACGGCCGTTGTTGGCCAATGCGGAAAAGGCGTGCACCAGCTGGATCGCGGTCACCGACAGGCCGTAGCCATAGGACAGGGTCGCGGTTTCCGCCTTGCGCCATTCGCGGTAGTTCGGCAGGTTGCCGACCCGCTCACCAGGGAAGCCGAGCCCCGTGTCCTGGCCCAGGCCGATTTTCTGTGCCAGGCGGAAAATGGTTTCGCCGCCGATATCGAAGGCCACCTTACTCATGCCGACGTTACTGGAGTTGATCAGGATGCCGGTCAGGTCGAGTACCGGACCTTCGGTCTTGGAAACGTCGCGGATGGTGTATTTGCCCAACTGCAGGGTGCCCGGGTAGACCTCGACGGTATCACTGGGCTTCCAGCGTCCGGTTTCCAGTGCGGCACTCATGGAGATCGCTTTCATGGTCGAGCCAGGCTCGAACACGTCGATCATCGCGCGGTTGCGCATCATCGCCGGCTGCAGGTTGCGCCGGTTGTTCGGGTTGTAGGTCGGCTGGTTGACCATGGCCAGGATCTCGCCGGTCTTCACATCCATGATTACCAGGCTGCCAGCCTTGGCACCGTTCTCGACGATGGCGTTGCGCAGCTCGCGGTTGGCCAGGTATTGCAGGCGCAGGTCAATCGACAACGCCAAGGGCTTGCCGGCCTTGGCGTTCTTGGTGACCTGGACGTCCTTGATCAGCCTGCCGCGCCGGTCCTTGATCACCTGGCGCTTGCCCGGAACCCCTGCGAGCCATTCGTCGTAGGCCAGTTCCACCCCTTCGCGACCGCGGTCGTCGATATCGGTGAAACCCACCATGTGCGCGGTTACTTCGCCGGCTGGATAGAAGCGTCGGAACTCCTCGATGCCATAGACACCGGGGACCTTCAGATCCAATACGGACTGGCCCTGTTCAGGCGTCAGGCCTCGGACCAGATAGATGAATTCTTTATTGGCCTGGGCTTCAAGCCGCTCGGCCAGGGCTTTCGGGTCTTGGCCAAGTGCCATGGCCAGCGCCGGCCAGCGATCCTTGGCCAGCTGCATTTCCTTGGCATTGGCCCACAGGGTGGTCACGGGCGTACTGACGGCCAGAGGCTCGCCATTGCGATCGGTGATCAGACCGCGGTGCGCGGGAATCGGAATGTGCCGGACACTGCGTGCATCGCCCTGCCCCTTGAGGAAGTCACGGTCGACCACTTGCAGGTCGATGATGCGCCAGGCAATCGCCGACACCATGATCGCCAGCAAACCCAGCACTACACGGAAACGCCATGGATAGAGCGCGCCTTCGAGCTTCATGGCGCCACCATGCGGACTTCGGCCGCGCCGGGAATGTGCATTTTCAACTGTTCGGTGGCCAGCACTTCAATGCGGCTGTGAGCAGTCCAGGTGCTTTGCTCAAGAATAAGACGACCCCATTCGGCCTGGGCTTTGTCACGCACGCTCAACTCGCCGTACAGCGTATTGAGCAACTGACGGTTCCAGTGGGCGCTGTAGGACACCGCAATCGCGGAAACCAGAACGCCGACGAATAGCAGGAACATGAAAAAGCTTCCGCCCGGAAGTGGCTTGGCGAAAAGCTTGCTCACCGAAGCTTCTCCGCGACGCGCATGACGGCACTGCGGGCACGCGGGTTGGCCTTGAGCTCTGCCTCGGAGGCGAACTGCGCTTTGCCGTGGATCTTGATTTTCGGCACAAAGGCTTCGAAACGTACCGGCAGATTGCGCGGCAGGTTGTCCGATTCGCCCTTGACCAGACGACGCATGAACAATTTGACGATGCGGTCTTCCAGGGAGTGGAAGCTGATCACCACCAGGCGACCACCCACTTCCAGGGACTCCAGTGCAGCTTCAAGGCCAGCCTCGAGATCACCCAGTTCATCGTTGACGTGAATGCGCAGCCCCTGGAAAGCACGGGTAGCCGGGTTCTTGCCCTTCTCCCAAGCCGGGTTGGCGACTTTCAACACTTCAGCCAGATCGGCGGTACGCTCGAACGGCTGGATCTCGCGGCGCTCGACCACGGCTCGCGCCATGCGACCGGAGAAACGCTCCTCGCCGTACTCCTTGAATACCCGGGCAATTTCCTCTACCGGAGCGGTGGCGATGAACTGCGCAGCACTGATGCCGCGAGTCGGGTCCATGCGCATATCCAGCGGGCCGTCATTGAGAAAACTGAAGCCGCGCTCTGGGTCGTCCAGCTGCGGCGAAGACACCCCCAGATCCAGCAGGACACCGCTGACCTTGCCCGCCAGGCCGCGTTCGGCAACTTCCGAACCGAGCTCGGCGAAACTGCGCTGTACAACGACAAAGCGGCCGTCTTCGGCCGCTAGCGCTTGCCCGGTGGCAATCGCCTGGGGATCCTTGTCGAATCCGAGGAGGCGCCCCTGGGGCCCGAGCTTGCTGAGAATCAGCCGGCTATGCCCGCCACGCCCGAAGGTGCCATCCAGATAGCAGCCATCAGGACGTACGGCGAGAGCCTCGACGGCTTCGTCAAGCAGTACGGTGATGTGGTTAAAGCCGCTATCAATAGTCACAGGATCAAATCACGCAGTTCATCAGGCATGGCGCCCGGTTGTTGAATAGCTGCCAGGTCCGCTGCGGAAACAGCATTCCAGGCATCCTCGTCCCACAATTGGAACTTGTTCAGTTGGCCCACCAGCATTGCGCGCTTATCCAACTTGGCATATTCACGCAGGCGTGGCGGCACCAGAAAACGACCACTGCCATCGAGTTCAAGGTCGACGGCGTTACCAATCAGCAAACGCTGCAAACGACGGTTCTCTTCACGAAGAGAAGGCAGTGCGCGCAGTTTGGTTTCAATCAGCTCCCACTCATCGAGGGGGTAAACACACAAACAGGGATCAACGGCATCGATGGTGACGATTAACTGCCCGGAACTTCGCGAAACGAGCTCGTCACGATACCGGCTCGGCATGGCGAGACGGCCTTTTGCATCGAGACTGATAGCGTTAGCTCCGCGAAACACGTCAGCGTTTCTCCAAATTTTAGCGTTTTGCGCTCAAAAAACCCACTTCATGCCACTTTCCGCCACTTGCGCACACTATAGGAATGCGCCCACACCACCGTCAAGGCGCGCGGCGACGGAAAAGCCTTATAGAACGGAGATTTAGGAGACTTAAAGGAGAGGTAACGGGAATTCGAAGGGTGTTTCAGAGCATCAACTTCCGACAGCTCAATAAGCTGCAGCGCGAAGTTAAAGTAATTTATTAAGAGTAAGATTTTTTCGGTATTACAAAAACGCTTCTGCTATTGATTCAAGCAGGGAGGGAAAGGTGGAGAGTCGATCTGTAAGCCGGGTTCTGTCGAGGACAGTCATTCCTCTACGATGGCCATCACTGGACATCTTTAGCAACCTACCCGGTTCCAGCGCGGGCCACGCCTTGGAACCCTATTTGGTCTTGCTCCGAGTGGGGTTTACCTAGCCACGAACTGTTACCAGACGTGCGGTGCGCTCTTACCGCACCTTTTCACCCTTACCGGCACCGAAGTGCTTAGGCGGTTATTTTCTGTGGCACTTTCCGTAGGCTCGCGCCCCCCAGGCATTACCTGGCACTCCGCCCTATGGAGCCCGGACTTTCCTCCCCCCTCTAATTTTCATAGAGGGCAGCGACTGTCCAATCGACTCTCCGCCGCGCAGGTTAACGGCAGAGCGAACGAAGAACAAGCGCTAAAAGCCTTTGGCCACCCTGCTACGCAATTTATTGTTCTTTCTGTTTATCCAGGGCCACCTGATACAGCACATTCTTGCGCTCGCCAGTGATTTGCGCAGCCAAAGCAGCAGCCCGCTTCAGCGGCATTTCCTTGAGCAACAGGTCGAGGATACGCATCGCCTCACTACTGATCGCCTCATCACTTTCCGGTGCTGCCCACCCCGCGACCAGCACCACGCACTCCCCACGCTGCTGATTGCTGTCGGACTCGACGAACTGGCGCAGCTCGGAAAGTGGCAGCCCCTTCAGGGTCTCGAAGGTCTTGGTCAATTCACGCGCCAGCAATGCCGGCCGCTCACCACCGAATACCGACTCCATATCCTGCAGGCATTCAAGTATGCGATGCGGCGCCTCATAGAAAATCAGCGTACGCGGCTCTTCCTTGACCGCTTCCAGGCGCGCCCTGCGCCCGACCGCCTTGGCCGGCAGAAAGCCTTCGAAAATGAACCGGTCTGAAGGCAAGCCCGCCGCCGACAACGCCGCGATCAGAGCACAGGCCCCCGGCACTGGAACCACATTGATACCCGCCGCCCGCGCCTGGCGCACCAGGTGGTAGCCGGGATCGGAAATCAGCGGCGTGCCCGCATCGGAGATCAAGGCGACATTATCCCCAGCCAGCAGACGAGCAATGAAGCGACTGCCCTCATCACGCTCGTTGTGCTCATGGCAGGCAGCCAGGGGCGTGGAAATACCAAAGTGCTGCATCAGGCGCTGGGAATGCCGGGTATCTTCGGCAGCGATCAACGACACCTCGCGCAACAGCTTCAAGGCCCGGGCGCTGATATCGTCCAGGTTGCCGATAGGCGTCGCCACCACATAAAGCGAACCAGCAGCGGAATTCAAAGGACCTGGAGCAGTCAAAGCGCACACCTCTTGATCGGCAAAAGCGCCATTGTAGCGCGTTGAAGCATTCTCAATACGCCTTGCGATCAGCCGGTATGGCACTGCGCTGCGACCTTTCAGGCAGCCAAGCAACATTTGCTTGAGCTAAATCGACGGTTTATCGCCAGTAACATCGCACCCCAGCCAGCGCTTGGGTACAATTCCACGCTCATTTGATCGAGTATCAGGAACACTTACATGATCGCTTGCCTGCGGCTGTTTCTTGCCCTCTGCCTGGCTACCCTTCTGGTGGCTTGCGCCAGCTCGCCCTCTTCCAGCCTTGGCGAACTTCCACGGACACCGGATGCCAGTATCGAGCAACTGCTCGAACAGGCCGCCACCAGCAAAACTCCGGAAAAAGCAGCCCTGCTGCGCCTGAGCGCCGCCGACCTGGCGTATCGTCAAGGCAATGCCGGACGCGCCGGACAAATCTTGCAGCAAGTGCCGCTGGATCAACTCAAGCCTGCCCAGCAAATCTTCGCCAGCACCCTGTCCGCAGAGCTGGCCCTGGTGCGCAACCAGCCAAAGGCTGCCCTCACCGCACTGAGCCATCCAAGCCTGCAACACCTGAGCGAACTGCCGGCAGCTCAACAGATTCGCACCGGCAGCGTTCATGCTCGCGCACTGGAAGCCGACGGCCAGACATTGGCCGCCGCCAAAGAGCGCATCGTTATCGCGCCCTTGCTCAAGGATGATGCAGCAGCCAAAAACCACGAAGCCATCTGGGCACTGATTGCCGCCCTGCCGACCGATCAGTTGCAGCCTGCCGGCAATGACGACCTGGCCGGCTGGATGAGCCTGGCCCTGGCAGTCAAGAGCGCCGGCACCCTGGAACAGCAGCAGGCGGCCATCGATACCTGGCGCGCCCAGAATCCAAAGCACCCAGCTGCCATTCAACTGCCTCAACCCCTGATCAAGCTCAAGGAACTGGCCAGCCAGCCGGTATCGAAAATTGCCTTGCTGCTGCCACAGGACGGCCCCCTCGCATCGGTTTCCAAAGCACTGCGCGAAGGTTTCATGGCTGCTCACTACCAGGCTCAGCAAGCCGGACAGAATCCACCCAGCATCGAGTTCTATGACAGCTCGCGCCTAAGCTCGCTGGATGACTTCTACCGCAAGGCTCAGGCCGCAGGCGTGCAACTGGTCGTCGGCCCACTGGAAAAGCCCCTGGTCAAGCAACTTGCCGCTCGCCCGCAGTTGCCGATCACCACCCTGGCCCTGAACTACAGCGAAGGCGAACAAGGCCCGGCGCAGTTGTTCCAGTTCGGCCTGGCAGCCGAAGACGAAGCTCGCGAGGTTTCCCGTCGCGCCCGCGCCGACGGCCTGCACCGCGCCGCCGCTCTGGTTCCGAAAGGCGAATGGGGCGATCGCGTGCTCAAGGCATTCCGTCAGGATTGGGAAGCCAACGGTGGTAGCGTAATCGGTATCGAACGCGTCGATCAGCCCGTCGCCCTGGCACAGCAGATTGCCGACCTGTTCCAGCTGCGCCAGAGCGAAGGCCGCGCCAAGAGCCTGCAGAGCACCGTAGGCACCCAGGTAGCCGCACAACCATCACGTCGCCAGGATATCGAGTTCATTTTCCTCGCCTCCACTCCGCAACAGGCTCAGCAGATCAAGCCGACCTTGAATTTCCAATACGCTGGTGATGTACCGGTCTACGCCACCTCCAATGTGTTCAGCGCCAGCGGCGACCAGAACCAGTACAACGACATGAACGGCGTGATGTTCTGCGAAACCCCATGGCTGCTGGATGCCAACGGCCCGTTGCGCCGCCAGGTCACTGCACAATGGCCGCAAGCCGGCGGCAGCCTGGGGCGCCTGTATGCCATGGGCGTCGACGCCTACCGATTGGCGCCACGCCTGGGCCAACTCAAGGCGCTGCCAGACAGCCGGATAGAAGGTGAATCCGGCAGCCTGGGCATGGCTGCCGGGCAACGCATCGAGCGTCAGTTGCCATGGGCCAAGTTCGTCGGGGGCCAGGTGACCCGCCTGCCCGACACGCCGCGCTAATGCTCCAAGGATCAAGCCAGCACAGCGGACGAGATGCCGAAAGCCAAGCGCTTTGGCATCTCCAACAGCACGGACTGCGCCTGCTGGCGCAGAACTGGTTGTGTAAACGCGGCGAGCTTGATCTGGTCATGCTTGACGGCGATACAGTAGTATTCGTCGAAGTCCGCTACAGAAAACACACGCAATGGGGTGGCGCACTGGGCAGTATCGATGGGCGCAAGCGTCAAAAACTGATCCTTGCCGCGCAGCTTTTCCTGCAAAGCGAATCACGCTGGTCCAGCCATCCTTGCCGTTTCGACGTGGTCGCCATTGACGGCGCCTCGGGTGCAGAAGCCCGCTTGAACTGGCTACGCAATGCCTTCGACAGCTGAAAGAAGCCCTCAGGCCGCACCCATTTTCACTCAACTTTTTTGCTCTTTGCTTTGCGGGCTGCACATTTACGTGCCACCAAGCCGCGCCACTTAAGGTCACACAGATGGACATGCAATCCCGAATTCGCCAGCTTTTTCAGGCCAGTATCGACACCAAGCAACAGGCGATGGACGTACTTGCACCGCACATCGAGCAAGCCAGCCAGGTCATGGTCAACGCCCTGCTCAACGAGGGCAAGATGCTCTCTTGCGGCAACGGCGGCTCCGCCGGCGATGCCCAGCATTTCTCCTCCGAACTGCTCAACCGCTTCGAGCGCGAACGCCCGAGCCTGCCGGCCATTGCCCTGACTACCGACAGCTCTACCATTACCTCGATCGCCAACGACTACAGCTACAACGAAGTCTTCTCCAAGCAGATCCGCGCCCTGGGCCAGCCCGGTGACGTATTGCTGGCGATTTCCACCAGTGGCAACTCCGCAAACATTATTCAAGCGATCCAGGCCGCACATGATCGCGAAATGATTGTCGTAGCATTGACCGGTCGTGACGGCGGCGGCATGGCTTCCCTGCTACTGCCTGAAGATGTCGAGATCCGCGTACCGACCACCGTCACTGCACGCATTCAAGAAGTCCACCTGCTGGCGATCCATTGCCTCTGCGATCTGATCGACAGCCAATTGTTCGGGAGTGAAGAATGACCCCTAATCGCCTTGGCCTCCTGGCCTTGACCTTGTGCCTGAGCATCACTGGTTGCAGCTCGGTGATTACCGCCACCCGCGACAAACCCATCGATGATGACCGCGGCACCCGCACCTTTGGCAGCAAGATCGACGACTCGCTGATCGAGACCAAAGTCGCCGTCAACGTCGCCAAAGCCAGCCCAGACCTGGAAAACAACTCGCACATCGTTGTCACCAGCTTCAACGGCATCGTCCTGCTGGCCGGACAAACACCCCGCCCGGACCTCAAGGCCATGGCCGAACAGGCCGCCAGCGAAGTGCAGCGCGTCAAGAAGGTGCACAACGAACTGCAGGTACTGCCACCTTCCGGCTTCCTGGCCCGCCAGAACGATGGCTGGCTGACCACCAAGATCAAGACCCAGATGCTCACCGACGCCAGCGTGCCCGCCTCGCGAATCAAGGTGGTGACCGAGAACGGCATCGTCTACCTGCTGGGATTGCTGACCCAACAGGAGGCCACCCAGGCCACTAACCTGGTTCAGGGCGTGTCCGGTGTGCAGAAAATCGTCAAACTGTTCGAATACATCGACTGACACACAACGGCGAGATACAAAAAAGGCGATCCGAATGGATCGCCTTTTTTATTACTTGACCACTTTCAAGCTCGGTCGGCCACTGGGGCGCGGCGGCTCACTGTCCGGTGGCGGCAAGTCGTCATCCGGCTCGAGATCATCCTCTTCATCCAGAGGCGACTCCAGATCGAAGACCATGCCCTGGCCATTCTCACGGGCATAGATCCCCAGGATCGCCGCAACCGGCACATGCAGGCTGTGCGGCACACCACCGAAGCGCCCTTCGAAGGTCACTACGTCGTTATCCATATGCAGATGACGCACGGCACTGGGAGAAATGTTCAGGACGATCTGCCCATCACTGGCAAAGCCCTGGGGCACCTGCACTGCCGGATAGTCGGAATTGACCAGCATGTGCGGGGTGCAATCGTTGTCCACAATCCACTCATAGAGCGCGCGGACCAGATAAGGTCGACTGGAGTTCATAGCGGCTCCTTAAGCCTCAGCGCATATCGCGTTCGACACCAGACAGACTCGCCTGGAAAGCCTCACGCGCAAATTGGCGTTCCATATAATCAAGCAACGGCTTGGCCTGCCGCGGCAGTTCGATACCCAGGACCGGCAATCTCCAGAGTATGGGCAGTAGGCAGCAGTCCACCAGACTTTGTTCCTCACTGAGGAAAAATGGCTTGTCGGCAAACAAAGGAGAAACACCCGTCAGGCTTTCACGCAATTCCTTGCGCGCCTGCACTCGAGCAGCCTCCTTGGTCCGCGGATCAAGAATCAGATCCACTTGCCCGCACCAGTCACGCTGGATCCGGTGTATCAGCAGACGGCTGTTGGCTCGCGCCACAGGATAAACCGGCAGCAGTGGCGGATGCGGATAACGCTCATCCAGGTACTCCATCACCACTGTCGACTCCCACAACGCCAGGTCGCGGTCGACCAGCGTTGGCAAGCTCCCATAAGGGTTCACTTCGATCAGCTTCGGCGGCTGACGCCCCGCCTCCACACTGATGATCTCGGCGCTGACACCCTTCTCTGCGAGCACAATGCGCACCCGGTGGGAATAGTGGTCGGCGGGGTCGGAGTAACAGGCCAACCGATTGGTCACGCCCATGGCGATCCTCCTCGCTTGTTGAAATTATCGGAAGCAGAAAAAACGAGCGCGCCCTCAGGGCGCCTCTGGTAACCCCCGAATGATACAGGGTTGTTACAGTTTCAGAGACGCCCTTGGGCGCGCACGTTCAACAACTGATGCTTAAAACGCTATCAATGCACATCCTTCCAGTATTCGCGCTTGAGCAGATAGGCGAACACGAAGAAGAAGGCCAGGTACAGCAGTACGTAGGTACCGATGCGCTGGTGCTGCAGCTTGACCGGGTTGGCCGAGTAAGCCAGGAAGGTCACCAGGTTCTTGACCTTCTCGTCGAACTGAGCCTCGTTGAGAGTCCCGGTGTTCTCCTTGATGGTCAGCTGGTCACAGGCTTCATGAGTCAGCGGCGTGCCGGTCAGCGGATCGTATTGCTTCTTGCCGTCTTCGACGATCTGCACCTGCTTGCAACCGATCACCTGGCGACCCTGCAGGCCAACCAGAACGTTAGGCATGCCCACGTTCGGGAAAACCTTGTTATTCACACCCCAAGGGCGCGCCGGGTCCTCATAGAAGGACTTGAGGTAGCCATAGAGCCAGTCGGTACCCCGCACACGGGCCACCAGGGTCAGATCCGGTGGCGCAGCGCCAAACCAGGTCTTGGCATCTGCCGGCTGCATGCCGATGTTCATGTGGTCACCGATCTTGGCGCCGGTGAAGACCAGCTTGCTCAACATCAGATCGTGAGGAATGCCCAGATCGTCGGCAACCCGCTCATAACGCTGGAACTTGGCGCTGTGGCAGCCCATGCAATAGTTGGCAAAGGTACGCGCGCCGTCTTGCAGGGCAGCTTTGTCGGCCAGGTCGATATCGACCTTCTCCAACTCAGGGCCGCCGTGCTCGGCCGCGAAAGACAATACAGGCATAGCAGCAAGAATCAGTACAGCAAATAGCTTTTTCATCAGCCAGTCACCCTTTCCGGAACCGGTTTGGTCTTCTCGAGCCTGGTGTAGAACGGCATCAGAATGAAGTAGGCGAAGTACAGGAAGGTACATACCTGCGACAGCAGCGTACGGCCCGGAGTCGGTGCCAATACACCCAACACACCCAGGATCACGAACGAGATGCAGAACACCAGCAGCCAGATCTTGCTCAGCCAACCTTTGTAGCGCATGGACTTGACCGGGCTACGGTCGAGCCAAGGCAGCACGAACAGCACGGCAATGGCAGCCCCCATGGCAATGACGCCCATGAGCTTGTCCGGCACCGCACGCAGGATCGCGTAGAACGGGGTGAAGTACCAAACCGGAGCAATGTGCTCAGGCGTCTTGAACGGGTTGGCCTGTTCGAAGTTCGGCTTCTCGAGGAAGTAGCCACCCATTTCCGGGAAGAAGAACACGATCGAGCAGAAGATGAAGAGGAACACTACTACGCCGACGATATCCTTCACGGTGTAGTAAGGGTGGAAAGGAATACCATCCAGCGGGATGCCGTTCTCATCCTTGTTCTTCTTGATGTCGACGCCATCCGGGTTGTTCGAGCCCACTTCGTGCAGTGCCAGGATGTGCAGCACCACCAGACCGAGGATCACGATCGGCAGGGCAACAACGTGCAAGGCGAAGAAGCGGTTCAGGGTGATACCGGAAATCAGGTAGTCACCGCGGATCCACTGAGTCAGGTCGTCGCCGATGACCGGGATCGCACCGAACAGCGAGATGATCACCTGGGCGCCCCAGTAGGACATCTGGCCCCACGGCAGCAGGTAGCCCATGAAGGCCTCGGCCATCAGTGCCAGGTAGATCAGCATGCCGAACAGCCACACCAGCTCACGGGGCTTCTGGTAGGAACCGTAGAGCAGGCCACGGAACATGTGCAGATAGACCACGATGAAGAACGCCGAAGCGCCGGTGGAGTGGAGCAGACGCAGGATCGCGCCGTACTCGACGTCGCGCATGATGTATTCAACGGAAGCGAAGGCCTCTTCCGCCGAAGGGGTGTAGCTCATGGTCAGCCAGACACCGGTTACGATCTGGTTGACCAGAACCAGCAGCGCCAGGGAGCCAAAGAAATAGAAGAAGTTGAAGTTCTTCGGAGCGTAATACTTGCTGAGATGGTCTTCCCACATCTTGGTCGCGGGGAAGCGCGCATCAACCCAATCCATGAACTTGCTCATCACGCTTTCTCCGTGTCGACGCCAATGACGATGATGTCATCCGACTCATAGGAATGCGGGGGTACTGGCAGGTTCAAAGGCGCAGGTTGCGACTTGTAGACGCGACCAGCCAGATCGTAGTGGGAACCGTGGCAAGGGCAGAAATAGCCACCTACCCAGTCCTTGCCCAGATCCGCGGGCGCCACTTCAGGACGGAAGGTCGGAGAACAGCCCAGGTGGGTGCAGATACCGATCAGCAGCAGAATCTCTGGCTTGATCGAACGCACTTCCGGGTCGACGTAGGTTGGTTGTACTGAGTTCTTGGAGTCAGGGTCAGACAACTGGCCCTCGATCTTTTTAAGATTCCCCAGGATTTCCTCGGTACGGCGGACGATGAATACCGGCTGACCACGCCATTCAGCAATCATCTGCTGACCTGGGTCGATCTTGCTGATATTCACCTTCACCGGTGCACCTGCGGCTTTCGCCTTGGCACTGGGAAACCATGACCCCACGAACGGGACCGCAGCCCCCACCGCTCCAGCAGCACCCACCACGGATGTGGCTGCTACTAGGAAGCGACGCCGGCCTGCATTCACGCCGTCATTGCTCATTCAGTCCTCTCCCATCAGCTTTGTGGCCTGTTAAATCAGGCATCTACTAAGTAAAAATCTGAACTTATAAAAATTTTGCCGAATGGTAATGAAAAGCCCCTATTCTGACAAGGTAATTACCAAGCCGAGCCGGCCCGAAGCCTTGCAGTATAGGGCCTCCGCGGATGTGGCAAGTTGTCACAGAGCAAATTCTAGACAATAAAAAACGCCCAGCTCCGCGAGGAGACTGGGCGTTTTTGAACGCAGTAGCGAATTAACGCTTGGAGTATTGCGGACGCTTACGCGCTTTACGCAGACCCACTTTCTTACGTTCAACTTCACGTGCGTCACGGGTTACGAAACCAGCTTTACGCAGCGCGCTGCGCAGAGTTTCGTCGTAATCCATCAGAGCGCGAGTGATACCGTGGCGGATTGCGCCAGCTTGACCACTTACACCGCCGCCGATAACGGTGACGTAGATATCGAACTTCTCAACGGTCTCGGTCAGCTCCAGCGGTTGACGAACTACCATGCGGGCAGTTTCGCGACCGAAGAAGTTATCCAGGGAGCGGTTGTTGATCGAGATGTTGCCAGTGCCCGGACGCAGGAAAACGCGTGCGGTTGCAGTCTTGCGACGGCCAGTGCCGTAATTTTGAGTCGCCGACATAATGAACTATTCCGTTAAATCTTCAGTTCTTGGGGCTGCTGAGCAGTATGAGGGTGTGCAGCGCCCGCATAGACTTTCAGCTTACGGTACATGTCGCGACCCAGCGGGTTCTTAGGCAGCATGCCTTTTACCGCGGTCTCGATCACGCGCTCAGGGGCTTTGGCGATCAGCTTTTCGAAGTTGATCGACTTGATGCCGCCCGGGAAACCGGAGTGGGAGTAGTACATTTTGTCAGTGGTTTTAGCGCCAGTAACACGTACCTGCTCGGCATTGATCACGACGATGTAGTCGCCGGTGTCAACGTGAGGAGTGTACTCAGGCTTGTGCTTGCCACGCAGACGGCTCGCGATTTCGGTGGCCAGACGACCCAGGGTCTGACCAGCAGCGTCGACGACGAACCAGTCGCGCTTTACTGTTTCCGGTTTAGCAGTAAAAGTTTTCATTCTTTATAGCCTCAGGGGCCGCCCAGCAAAATAGACGGCGGATCTTACTGAATAGTGCTTACTTTGACAAGGTCAAAGGCAGCCGGACACAGACGCTATCGGGGGCTCGGGTCAGCGCGTCTGATATACGGCAAGATTCTTCGGCAGGCGGCGCATCACTTCCACTGCAGAAAGAGCTGCCGAATTATGCAGATTGCGAAAAAAATTTCAACCTGCTTTTATGATTGTTTTGCCAAGGGAGCACCCGATGGACTACCGCCAGCTGGGCCGAACCGATCTGAATGTGAGTGCAATTTGCCTGGGCACCATGACCTGGGGCGAGCAGAACACCGAGGCTGAAGCCTTCGCTCAGATCGAGCGGGCCAAGAACGCCGGAATCAACTTCATCGACACTGCCGAGATGTACCCGGTGCCGCCAAAGGCCGAAACCTACGCCACCACCGAGCGCTATATCGGCAACTGGTTCAAGCAGCGTGGCGACCGCGCCGATTGGGTCCTGGCCAGCAAGATCGCAGGTCCGGGCAACACCATCGACTACATTCGCGACAAACAGCTCAAGCACAACCGCAAGCATATAGTCGAAGCCGTGGATGCCAGCCTCAAGCGCCTGCAGACCGACTGGATCGACCTGTACCAACTGCACTGGCCCGAGCGCAGCACCAACTTCTTCGGCCAACTGGGCTACAAGCACCAGGCCGATGAAGACTTCACTCCGCTGGAAGAAACCCTCGAAGCCCTGGACGAGCAGGTCAAGGCCGGCAAGATCCGCCATATCGGCCTGTCCAACGAAACGCCATGGGGCACCATGAAGTTCCTTGCCCTGGCCGAGAGCCGTGGCTGGCCGCGGGCGGTTTCGATCCAGAACCCCTACAACCTGCTCAACCGCAGCTTCGAAGTAGGCCTGGCGGAAATTGCCATTCGTGAACAATGCGGTCTGCTGGCCTACTCTCCTCTGGCCTTTGGCTACCTGTCCGGCAAGTACGAAGGCGGCGCGCGGCCAGCCAAGGCACGGCTGAGCCTCTACAGCCGCTTCAGCCGCTACTTCAACCCTCAGTCGGAAGCGGCCTGCAGCCGTTATGTGGCGCTGGCTCGCGAGCACGGCCTGGATCCGGCACAAATGGCCCTGGCCTTCGTCACTCAACAGCCGTTCGTGACCAGCAACATCATCGGCGCCACCACTCTGGAACAGCTGGACAGCAACATCGCCAGCGCCGCCTTGAAGTTGTCGGAGGAGATCCTCGCCGGGATCGAGGCAATCCACAAGGATCACCCCAACCCCGCGCCTTAATAGGCCCACAGTTGCTGGCTTGCCAGCGAATGGATACGTCGCACAACCCGCTTCGCACCCTTCGCCGGCGGCCCCCGTCCTATAGTGAGCGGGCAATGATCTCCTTCATGATCTCGTTGGTCCCGGCATAAATGCGCTGCACCCGGGCATCGGCCCAGGCCCGGGCCACCGGGTACTCCCACATGAAGCCGTAGCCGCCGTGCAACTGCACGCATTCATCAAGCACCTTGCACTGCAGGTCAGTCCCCCAGTACTTGGCCATGGCCGCCGTCGGCACATCGAGCTTGCCCTGCAAGTGCAGCTCCAGGCAGCGATCGACAAATACCCGGCCGATCTGAATTTCCGTGGCCATTTCCGCCAGCTTGAAACGGCTGTTCTGGAAATCGGCAATTGCCTTGCCGAAGGCTTTGCGTTCGCGGGTGTATTCCAGGGTCCACTGCAATGCAGCCTCGGCACTGGCCAGGCCACCAATGGCCACGGTCAGGCGCTCCTGGGGCAACTCCTGCATCAAATAGGCAAATCCTGCCCCAGCCTGCCCCAGCAGATTCTCCTTGGGTACTCGCACATCCTGGAAGAACAGCTCGGAGGTGTCCTGAGCCTTCATTCCCACTTTCTCCAGGCGCTTGCCCTTGGAGAACCCGGGAGTATCGGCCTCAACCAGAAACAGACTGGTGCCCTTGGCTCCGGCCTTGGGATCGGTCTTGGCCACGACTATCACCAGGTCCGCCAGGTAGCCGTTGGTAATAAAGGTCTTGGAACCATTGATCACGTATTCGTCGCCATCGAGCACTGCCGTGGTCTTCACCCCTTGCAGGTCGGAGCCCGCCCCCGGCTCGGTCATGGCAATGGCCGTGACCATTTCCCCCGAGACCAGCCGGGGCAGGTACTTGTGCTTCAGCGACTCACTGCCGTAATGCAGGATGTAGGGCGCGACAATGTCCGAATGCAGGGAAAAACCAATGCCCGTCAGGCCCAGCCGGCCAATCTCCTCGATCACCACCGCGCTGTAGAGAAAGTCCGCCCCCAGGCCGCCGTACTCCTCGGGAATGTGCGAACACAGCATTCCGGCCTCCCCCGCCTTGCTCCACAGCTGACGGTCGATATAGCCCTGTTTTTCCCATTCGCCATGGAAGGGCACTGCCTCTTTCTCAAGGAATGTACGCACGCTGTCACGGAAGAGTTCGTGCTCGGAGCTGAACAAGGTTCTAGGGATCATGCAGGCACCTGTGATGATTATTGATCATGGGTTGGCTGCCAGAGCCTAAGGCTAGCCACCTGCACGGGACACTGGACACATCCGACAAAAAATAAGACGATCCAGCCGTCTGGTGACCACTTTCCCCTATAAGAACAATTGAATTATGTCTAACCAAACCTCCACGCCCTTGCGGCGCGTCAGCATCCTGGCTATCGACCGGGTTTTCGCTTCCACCCTCATGCAAGCCAAGGATTTCTTCCATCTGGCCAGCCTGCGCTACGGCAAACAACTGGGCCAAGGCCTGACCCCGGCGTTCGAAACCCGCCTGGTCAGCCCCGACGGTCAACCCGTATGCAGTTTCAGCGACGTGATCATGCCGGTGGACGGCCCGCTGGAAGACACCGATATCATCATCCTCCCGGCGTTCTGGGACGACTTCGACACCCTGTGCCAGCGTTACCCGCAGATCTTGCCCTGGCTGCGCGCCCAGCACGCTCGCGGCGCGGTGCTCTGCGGCGAAGCCACCGGGGTGTTCTGGCTGGCGGAAGCCGGCTTGCTCGATGGCAAGGAAGCCACGACCTACTGGCGCTTCTTCAACGCCTTCAATGAGCGCTTCCCCAAGGTCCAGCTCAATCAGGACAAACACCTGACCGACGCCGACAACCTCTACTGCGCGGGCGGCACCACCTCGGCCTGCGATCTGTACATCTACCTGATCGAACGCTTCTGCGGTGCAAACGTGGCCCAGGCCGTGGCCCGGGACATTCTCTATGAAGTACAGCGCAACTACGCCCCAGGGCGCATCGGCTTCGGCGGCCAGAAGCTGCATCAGGACGTGATCATCCTGCAGATCCAGCACTGGCTCGAAGAGCACTTCGCCGACAAGTTCCGCTTCGAGGACGTGGCCCGCGAGCACGGCATGAGCATTCGCAACTTCATGCGCCGCTTCCAGACCGCAACCGGCGACAAGCCCCTGCATTACCTGCAGCGCCTGCGCATCGAAACCGCCAAGGGCCTGCTCTCGGGAACGCGCAAGAGCATTAAGACCATCAGCTACGAAGTCGGCTACGACGATGCCAGTTTCTTCGCCCGACTGTTCCGCCAGCACACCGAGCTTTCACCCAACCAGTACCGCCAACAGTTCCAGCAACAGGCGGCATAAAAAAGGGCCTGCAATGCAGGCCCTTTTTCATCTGGCAACGCTTATGGCTTGTGCGCCCGCGACAGGAACTCGTGGGACTGCATCTCCAGCAGGCGGCTAAGGGTGCGCTGGAACTCGAACGTCAGGCGGCCACCGGTATAGAGGTCCTTGAGTTCGACCTCGGCGGAAATGATCAGCTTGACGTTACGGTCGTAGAACTCGTCGACCATGTTGATAAAGCGCCGGGCGATGTCGTCGGTGGTGACGCTCATCTGCTCCACGCCACTGAGCAACACGGCATGGAAGATCTTGCCCAGCTCGATGTAGTCGTTCTGGCTGCGCGGGCCGTCGCACAGTTCCCGGAAGTCGAACCAGGCCACATCATCGCAGGTACGCAATGCGCGGATCTCGCGGTTCTCGATGATCAACACATCGTTTTCCACCGCCTGGGTGCACTCCGGCGTCAACGCCCGGAAGCTCTTGCGCAAGCTTTCTTGTGCTTCTTCGTTCAATGGGTAGTGGAACAGCTCCGCCTGCTCCAGGTGACGCAAGCGGTAGTCGACACCGCTGTCGACGTTGACGATCTCGGTGTTCTGCTTGATCAGGGCAATCGCCGGCAGGAAGCGCGCGCGCTGCAAGCCATCCTTGTACAAGCCGTCGGGGACGATGTTCGAGGTGGCGACCAGGGTCACGCCATTCTTGAACAGCTCCTCCATGAGGGTGCCAAGAATCATCGCGTCAGTAATGTCAGACACGAAGAATTCGTCGAAGCAGATCACCCGCGCCTCTTGCGAGAAACGCTTGGCGATGATGGTCAACGGGTTCTTCTCACCGCCCAGGGTCTTCATTTCTTCGTGTACGCGCTTCATGAAACGGTGAAAGTGCGTGCGTACCTTTTCCTTGAACGGCAAGGCTTCGAAGAAGGTGTCCACCAGATAGGTCTTACCGCGCCCCACTCCGCCCCAGAAATACAGACCCTTGACCGGCGTCTGATCCTTCTTGCCAAAGAGCTTGCCGAGCAGGCCCGGCTTGTTTTGCTCGGCCGCGATCAGATCGTCATACAGGCGCTGCAGATGACGCACAGCCGTTTCCTGTGCCGCATCATGAAAGAAATCCGGGCGTTTCAGATCTGCTTGGTATCGTTCTAGGGGCGTCATAATTCGTTAGCAAGGCAACAAAAACGGGCCGTCACTTTAGCGACGGCCCTGGGGAATGGCAATCAGCCCTTGGTCGGGAAGATGCCGATTAGTCCTGCGCCGGGGTCAGAGCGATGCGCAGTGCATCTACAGCCGCGTCACGGGCACTGGCATCGGCAAAGTCCGGGCTGTCCGCCACACAGGCGCCGTCCAGCCAGATACTGAATGCATTGCCCTCGGTCCGCAGATCCAGCTCCTGGCCCGATTGCAGTTGCTTGGTGACAGCACCTGCAGCCTTGCCATCAGCGAAATTGCGCGACAGCAGCAGTTGCTCGCCATCGGCCGACAGCAAACGGAAACGGAAGCTGCCGTCATCCTCGCGAAAGCTGATGAAACGCGCGGCCTTGGCAGCTTTTTTCTTGGTGGTGGCTGCCACCTGTACCTGGGCGGCGAAAGAGCGCAGGCCCACGGCTTCGCGCAGTTCGTTGAGGAACGGCGTGGCCACGGCACGGGCCTTGACGGCGCCGGCACGCAAGATGTCTTCCAGGTCCGAAGGGCGTGCGATCAGTTGGTGATAACGCTCGCGGGCTTCGCCTAGTTCGGCATCCAGCAATTGAAACAGGCGGTTCTTGGCTTCGCCCCAACCCAGGCCCTGAAGCAGCTCGCTACGGAACTCGGCGGCTTGCGCAGGGGTGGAGAACGCCTGGTATAGGGTGAACAAATGAGAGTTGTCCGGATCCTTGGCCTCGCCTGGCGCCCTGGAGTCGGTGACGATCCGCGAGATCGCGTCCTTCATGTCCTTGGCGCTGGTGAACAGCGGGATGGTGTTGTCGTAACTCTTGGACATCTTGCGGCCATCGAGGCCTGGCAAGGTGGCAACACTTTCCTCGATCAGCGCCTCGGGCATGGTGAAGAACTCCTTGCCCTGGCCGAACAGGTGGTTGAAACGCTGGCCAATGTCCCGGGCCATTTCCACGTGCTGGATCTGGTCGCGGCCCACCGGCACCTTGTGCGCGTTGAACATCAGGATGTCCGCCGCCATCAGCACCGGGTAGCTGTACAAGCCCATGGTGATGCCGGCGTCCGGGTCTTCACCGGCCTCGACATTCTTGTCCACCGAAGCCTTATAGGCATGGGCACGGTTGAGCAGGCCCTTGGCCGCCACGCAGGTCAACAGCCAGGTCAGTTCGGGGATCTCAGGGATGTCCGACTGGCGATAGAAAGTCACGCGCTCCACATCCAGGCCACCGGCCAACCAGGTGGCGGCGATTTCCTGGCGCGAACGCTGGATACGCAGCGGGTCATCGCACTTGATCAGTGCGTGGTAGTCGGCCAGAAAGTAGAAGGAGTCGGCATTGCTGTCGCGGCTGGCGACGATCGCCGGGCGGATCGCACCGGCATAGTTGCCCAGGTGCGGGGTGCCGGTGGTGGTGATGCCGGTGAGGATACGCGTACGAGTAGTCATGGGTAATCGCTTATCAGACTGCTATCAATTCGAAAGTCGCGGCAGCACCAGATCTTTCAGATCGGTGAGCTTGCCATGAAAAAAGTGCCCGCATTCTGCCACTTTCAGCAGCTCATGGGGGCGAACAAGCGCGTCGGACCAGTCGTAGACCACCTGAGGGTCGATGACCTCATCGGTTTCCGGCTGGATCAGGGTCAACGGGCAGTTCTGTGGCAGCAGGTCGCTATCACGCAGGCGGGTGACTGCCGGCGCCACCATGAACAAGTGCTTGAGCTGCGTGCCCTGGCCTTCCAGACGCCCGCCAAGGCTGGCCGCGACAAAACCGCCAAAGGAGAACCCGAACAGGGTCAAGGGCAGTTGCGGATGCTGGGCCTGCAACCACTGGGCAGCCGCCTGGGCGTCATCGACTTCACCGCTGCCCATGTCGTGGCTACCTTCACTGGCGCCCACGCCACGGTAGTTGAAGCGCAGAGTGGTCAGGCCGGCATCCCGCGCAGTGCGCTGCAGGGTGGATACCACCTTATTGAGCATGGTGCCGCCCTGCACCGGATTGGGGTGGCAGATCAGCGCCATCCCACGTGCATCGGGCACCTGCAGATACAGGGCTTCCAGTTGGCCCACCGGGCCGGCAATCACTACAGGGGTTTCACGCATAAGCAAGGAAGGAACTCCGTGACCTCGAAGGGGGTCGACTCGTCTAGCAAATGGTCTGTGCCAATCTATTGCGAGTGAATCGCGGTATACAGCGCAGGTTCGAGCCGTTAACGTAAAGCAAAGCCGTTTATAGAGGAAGGACTCGTGGAACACTCGCTCTTAGTTTGGTTGTTGCCGACTCTTGCCCTGGTCGCGGGTGTCGCCATTGGATTCCTGGTCGCTCGCCTGCTGCCCAATGCCGCGCCTAACCGCACGCAGCGTCAGTTGGATGATATTCAGGAACGTTTCGACAATTATCAGAATGAAGTGGTCACTCACTTCAACAGCACCGCAACCCTGGTCAAGAAACTGACCCAGAGTTACCAGGAAGTGCAGGATCACCTCGCCGAGGGCGCCAATCGCCTGGCCTTGGACGAACTGACCCGCCAGCGCCTGCTGGCCGCCTTGCACTCGGAATCGGTGCAGGCTCCACGTGAGCGCCTGACCCCTCCACGAGACCAGGAACCACCACGGGACTACGCGCCGAAGACGCCGAATGCCCCAGGCATGCTCGACGAGCAATATGGCCTGAAGAAGTAATACGCCTCAGCATTAAAAAAGCCCGCCCGATCTGCATCGGGCGGGCTTTTTTATGCCTGGGGTTCAGCCAGTCCGGTCAGGGATACTGCTGGTATTGCTGACCTTGCTGCTGATAGGGCTGCTGGTACTGCTGGTTCGGTTGCTGGTATTGCTGGCCCGGAATCGCCTTGAGGTTGACCTCGACCCGACGGTTCTGCGCACGTCCGTTGACATCGGCGTTGCTGGCGATCGGGTTGTCCGGACCGGCGCCACGAGCGGACAGATTGGAACCGCTGACCCCCTGGGACGTCAGGTAGGTCGCTACGCTCTGGGCGCGACGCTGGGACAGATCCATGTTGTGCTGACGGCTGCCGGTGCTGTCGGTGTAGCCGACGATCTCGATCTGGTTCTGGTTGAACTCACGCAGGGAGTTGGCCAGGTTGTTCAGGGGCTGGTAGAAGCTGGGCGCGATATTCGCCGAGTCAGTGGCGAAGGTGATATTGCCCGGCATGATCAGCTTGATCTGATCGCCCTGGCGCTGCACCTCGACCCCGGTGTTAGCCATGCTGGCACGCAGTTTTTTCTCCTGCTGGTCAGCGTAGTAGCCATAACCTGCAGCGGAAGCACCGACCACTGCTGCACCGATCAGGGCCCCCTTGCCACGGTTGTTGTGGTCGATGGCAGCACCAGCCAACGCACCGGCCAAGGCTCCCAGCCCACCGTACTTGGCGGTTTTACTCATGCCAGACGAGCCGCCGTCGGCCTGCCCCTGGTTGTCATAGGGGTTAGGCGAAGCGCAGCCGGACAACAAGGCCACAGCAGTAGCGACAACAATCAAACGACGTGAGGTGAACATGGAAAGCTCCTACATTTTGCATTCTGTGGTGCAGCGGACGTTGGCAATAGACCTTTGCCGGCGTTTGAACACGCAGAACGGCAAAAATTCCGTGAACCAACGGTCAAATAGTCAGGCTCGCACGAACGGGTTCTGACGCATCTCATCTCCCAGCCGGGTGTCTGGGCCGTGCCCGGCAACCACTGTGGCGTCCTCGTCGAGGGTATAGAGACGCTGCTTGATCGAACGCACCAGCGTGGCCTGGTCGCCCCCCCACAAATCCGTGCGCCCGACCCCGCGCTTGAACAGCGTGTCGCCGGCAATCAGAAGCTTAGCCTCGGAAAACCAAAAGCTCATGGAGCCAGGGGTATGCCCTGGAGTGTGCAAGGCCACGCCGCAACCGCAGGCCAGCTCTTCGTCATCACCCAGCCAGCGATCCGGGGACGGCACAGGGGTGTAGGGCACGCCGAACATGCTGCACTGCATCTCAAGGTTGTCCCAGAGAAACTGGTCGTCCTTGTGCAAATGCAGGGTGGCGCCGGTCTTTTCCTTCATCTGCCCGGAGGCCAGGAAGTGATCCAGATGGGCATGGGTATGGATGATGCTCACCACCTTCAGGCCCAGTGCGTCCAGGCGCGCCATGATCAGGTCGGGGTTGCCGCCCGGATCGACGACTATGGCTTTCTTGGTCAGCGGGTCGCCAATGATGGTGCAGTTGCACTGCAGCGGGCCGACGGGGAAGGTTTCGCGGATGAGGCTGGGCTTGGCGGCGTCCATGGGAAGGCTCCAGAAAAATCGATGGGCCATTCTGTCACAGCTCGCCGCCACTGCTTACTCAGAACGCCAGTTGCAACGTTTCCTCGCCTTCCAGTGCCAACAGGAACTGCTTGGCCTCAAGGCCGCCGGCGAAACCGGTGAGGCTGCCCGAGGCGCCGATCACCCGGTGGCAGGGGGCGACGATCGAGATCGGATTACGCCCATTGGCCGCCCCTACCGCACGCACGGCAGTGGGATTGCCGATCTGTCGGGCGATCTGGCTGTAACTGCGGGTTTCGCCGAAAGGAATGCTCAGCAAGGCTTGCCAGACCTGGCGCTGGAACTCGGTGCCGACAAAGTCCAGCTCAAGCTCGAAACGCTCGCGGGTACCGGCAAAGTATTCGCGCAACTGGCGCTCGGTCTCCAGCAACAGCGGATGCTCCGCGGCTTCCTGCAGTGGGCCCAGGCGCACCCGGTTCTGCCGCTCGTGCTCCCACAGAATCGCCGCCAGCTTCGCTCCTCGGGCGACCAGGGTCAGTTGGCCAACCGGGGACGCCATTTTCTTGAATACGCAGGACATCGCAGTTCTCCTTCAATCCGCAAGGGAAATCAGGCCGGCAACCCTGGGGTTCGCCGCCTTCATCTCAGTACGCCTGCACTGTAGAACGAGATTTCAGCGCAAGAACCTCGTTTCTTGCGCTGGAACTCGAAGGCGGATCATTCTGAGCGCTGCCAGGCGGCGAGGCTAGTCGTCCTCATCCACCAGGTAGCAATTGTCGCTGCTGCTAAGCCGCCCATGGGGGTCGACGATAAAGGCCCCCCGCCCCTGACCACACTCCAGCAAGTGCACCGGCGACAGCTCGCGCTGGCGGTCGATCTGGGCGTTGAAGCGCACGATATAGGCACCCAGGGAAATGGATACACACAGGATCAGCATCAGGCACAGCACCAGCTGGTCGGTGTAGCCGGCGCCGCTATCGTCAGACGATACCCGCGACATGCTCGGCCTCCGCCCGTTGCAGGTCATGCCCCAGCAGGAACAAGCTCAAGGGGCCGCCGTCCCCAAGGCGCACCATGGGTGCCCCGGACGGCAGGACGCAAGCCATCAGGCCGAGAAGAATCAACACCAGCAGGATGCCTTTGAGCACTGAAGACAGGTTCATGGCTGTGCCGCGCTCTGCAGTTAAGAAGAGCCTGAGCTTAGAGAGCGCTGGGTTAAGAGCGGGTAAACATGAATGGAAAAGCCTCGGCTTCCGCTATCCTTCGGCCCATCGAGTGCCAAGGGTCCAAGGGGACGTTTCCGTGCATATTCACCTGCTGCTGGTCGAGGACAACCTCGACCTGGCCAATACCGTCATCGAGTACCTGGAAATCGGCGGCATCGTCTGCGACCACGCCAGCAACGGCCAGACCGGCCTTAACCTGGCCCTGAGCCAGCATTACGACGTGATCCTCCTGGACATCATGCTGCCGCGGCTGGACGGCCAGCAGCTGTGCGAACAACTGCGCCAGAACGGCAGCCAGACCCCCATCCTCATGCTCACCTCGCTGGATGCCCTGTCGGACAAGCTCGCCAGCTTTGCCGCCGGTGCCGACGATTATCTGGTCAAGCCCTTCGAACTGGCCGAGCTGGTGGCCAGGATACGTGCCCTGAGCCTGCGCCGCAGCGGCCAGGCCAGCCGCCTGCAGGTGGCTGACCTGGTAATGGAGCTGACCACCCGCAAGGTCAGCCGCGCCGGCCAGGAACTGCACCTGTCGCCGATCTGCTGGACCCTGCTGGAATGCCTGATGCGCGCCAGCCCCGAGCCTGTTACCCGGGAACGCCTGGAGGCGACGATCTGGGGCGACGAGCCGCCCGACAGCAACACCCTCAAGGTGCATATGCACCGCCTGCGCAAGACTGTGGACAAGTCCTTCGACCAGCCCCTGATCCACACCCTTCCCGGTATTGGCATACAGCTGAGGTCACATGCGTAACGGCCTGAGTTTGAAATGGGTGATCAGCGGCAGCTTCCTGCTACTGATCGCCGTGGTACTGCTGATCTACAGTCTGCTGCTGCCGGAATACAGCGTCCGCGGCCTGCTCTACACCGCCAGCGCGATGATGGAGGAAGAAGCCCAGTACTTCGCCAGGCACTACAACAAGGACCCCACGACCCCGCCGCCGCACAACTATTTCTATACCAGCGTCATCGGCAAGGAGGCGCTGCCCGAGAAGGTCCGCCAGTTGCTGGACACGCCCCCGAGCCTGTCCTTCGGTGCAGTCCAGGTCTTTGGCGACCTGGATTCCGATGACGACGATGAAGGCCGGGCGATCCTTGCCCAGCCCCTGGCGGACGGCAAGACCCTGTACATGTACGACGTCGACCATGACCAGGAAGAAGGCGGCGAAGTCGAGACGCCACTGTCCGACGCCTACCTGGACCGTGAACTGCATGGGGTGATTTTCATCAGCCTGGCGGTGTTCATACCGGCACTGATCATCATTGCCCTGCTGGTCTGGTGGCTGGTGCGGCCCCTGGGCCGCCTGTCCCAGTGGTCCAGTACCCTCAAGGACCCCGACACGGTTGCCGGCGAACGGCCCAATTTCAGCTTCAAGGAATTCAATATGCTGGCCGACGCCCTGGCCCAGAGCATCCAACAGGTCCAGGCTGCCAGCCTGCGTGAAGGCCGGCTGCTGCGCTACACCAGCCATGAGCTGCGTACCCCGCTGGCAGTGCTCAAGGCCAATATCGAGCTGCTGACCCTGCAATCCGGCGGCGCCCTGCCGCCGCCCCTGCAACGTATCGAACGCTCGGTGCTGAACATGCAGCGCATCGCCGAGACCTTGCTGTGGATGAGCCGCGAGCTGCCCGAAGCCCTGCCCGAGGAACCCATCGACATGAGCGGGCTGGTCAACGAGCTGATCCAGGAGCAGCGCTACCTGATCGGGACACGGGATATCGAACTGACCCTGGACATCAGCACCACGCCCTGCCGCCTGCCCCTGACCGCCTGCCGAATCGTGGTCGGCAATTTCCTGCGCAACGCCCTGCAATATGCCGATGACGGCACCATCGAGATCCACTTCGACTACCCGCGCCTGCGCATTCTCAACCGCATCCGCGAAGCCAAGCAGATCGAGCCTTCCAGCGACTACGGCTACGGCCTGGGCCTGGAACTGATGCGCCAGTTGTGTGCCCGCCTGGGCTGGCGCATCGACGTGCTGGTGGAGGAGCAACGCTTCAGCGTCACCCTGGACTTCGACGCCACCCCGACCGGGGAAGCCCCGCCCGCCGACCCCGGCGAGGAGAGTGCCTGAAACCAAGCGAGGAAAAATGTGCTCGCAAGCGATGAAAAAACTGCCTTGGTCATGCCCTCCCCCCCGGCACTTGTGAGTATTGTTGCGGGACAAAAAAACACGCCGGGGGGGCCTTGCCGGTGCGTAACTTGCTTGCACCAAGCGCACCGCATGCGCGGTGATGCATGCAAGTCCCGGGTCACCCTGACCCGGCCGCCCTTCCCCCGTGCCCGGGCAAAGAACGAGGTTCGCTGTGGCTGCCTACAATCTGCGTCAACTGAAGTACTTCATCACCACCGTCGAGTGCGGCAGCGTCGCCGAGGCATCACGCAAGCTGTACATTGCCCAGCCGTCGATCTCCACCGCCATCAAGGGCCTGGAGGACAGCTTCGGCGTGCAATTGCTGATTCGTCACCATGCCCTCGGCGTCTCCCTGACCCCCAGCGGGGCACGTTTCTACCGCAAGGCCCAGGAGCTGCTGCGCATGGCCAAGGAGTTCGAGCAGAACGCCCTGGCAGACAACGACGTGGTCGCCGGACAGATCGACATCGGCTGCTTCGAAACCGTGGCACCGCTGTACCTGCCACAGCTGATCGCCGGCTTCAGCGCGCTTTATCCCGGGGTGGAAATCCGCATCCGTGATGGCGAACAGCAGGAACTGGTACAGGGCCTGACCGGTGGCGCGTTCGATCTGGCGATCCTCTATGAGCATGACCTGGACGGCACCATCGAAACCGAGCCACTGATGCCGCCGCAACGGCCTTACGCCTTGCTGCCGGCCGGCCATCGCTACGCCAAGCAGCCCCAGGTATCGCTGCGCGACCTGTGCCTGGAGCCGATGATCCTGCTGGACGTGCAACCGAGCCGCACCTATTTCGTCAGCCTGTTCGAAGAACTGGGGCTGACACCGCAGATTGCCTTCAGCTCACCGTCCATCGAGATGGTGCGCGGGATGGTCGGCCAGGGCTTTGGTTTCTCGATCCTGGTCACCCGCCCCCACTCGCCTTTTTCCTACGATGGCAAGCCGGTGGTGTGTGTCGACATTGTCGAGGACGTCACAGGTTCAGGCCTGGTGGCCGCCTGGCTCAAACGTGGCCAATTGACCAAGCCGGCACGGTTGTTCGCCGACTACTGCAAAGAGCACCTGGCCCGCTAGCCCCGGCAGCCAGTGGCGCAGCGCCTACCCCAGCAACCCCAGCTCCTGGGCCCGGGCCACCGCCTGGGTCCGGCGCTCTACCCCCAGCTTGCTGTTGATATGGCTGGCATGGGTCTTCACCGTGTGCAGCGAGATGAACAGGCGCTCGCTGATTTCCTGGTTGGAGCAGCCCTGGGCGATCAGCTGCAACACTGAAAGCTCCCGGGAGCTCAAGGACTCGTTATGGGCCACGATCTCCTGAGGCTCACGCGGCGTTGCCGGCAACCGCTCCAGCAATGCCTGGGTCAGGGCTGTCGATACGCCCTGCTGCAACTGCTCACGCATCCAGCCGGGATGGCCATGGAGCAATGCCATGAACGGCTGCACCGCGCCTCCAACCCCGGCCTCCAGAGCCTGGGCCAGGTCCTGGCGGGCCTGCGGACCGCGACCGGCCGCCAGCAAGAGTGCGGCTTTCTGGGTCAGGGCCATCACGCTCAGCAACTGCCGGCCGCTTTGCTGGCCATGCTCGACCAACCGATTCAAGCGCTGCTCCGCCCGGTCCAGATCGCCCTTGATGCTTTCAAGCTGGGCTTGCTGCAATTCGATGTGCAACGGCAGTTGCGGGTGGAACTCCGGTGGCGCCGCCGCCTGTTCGCCGGTGTAGGTCTGGCCCAGGCGGGCCAGCCAGGCTTCGGCCAGATCGGTACGCCCCTGGGCCAGCCACAGCTCGCATTTCACCAGGGTGATCATTGCCAGGTAATAGATCGGTGGTACGTCCCAGATGTGCATCAAGCGCTCGGCTTCCGCCAGCTCGGCGAAGGCTCGGGAGAACTCGCCACCCAGGCCTTCCTGCTTGGCGATCACGCAGTGACCGATCAGCACGCTGATATCGCGACAGGCCCGGGCCTCCACCAGGCCGGCCTGCAAGCGCAACAGGCCGGCCTCGGGCTGGGCACGCAGGGTCAGCAGATAACCGTCATACAGGGTCAACCGGGCCCGCACCGCATACAACCGTTGGGCCGACAGGCCCTGCAAGCGCCGCAGCCCCTGGTGTACCTCCTCCTGCGCCCGCAGCACTTCGCCGCGGGCCTGCAGGACCCGGGCACGGTCATAGTGGGCCAGGGCTTCGAACAACGGATTGCCGACCCGTTGCGCCAGCTCCAGGGATTCGCGATTGAGGCTGCGGGCCCGCCACAGATCGGCATCGGTAATGGCCAGGTTGGACAAGGTCGACAGGCACATCAGGCGCTGCCCATAACGTTTGGGCGGCAGGCTTTCCAGGGCCTCGCTGCAATAGGCCAGGGTGTTTTCCCGCTGGCCGCGGCCACGGGCGATGATTCCGCTCAGGGCCAGCCATTGCGCCAACATCGACTTCTGCGCCGTGGCCGAAGGGGCCGGCAGGAAACGACTCAGGTGATTGGCCAGTTCCTCCGCCGCATCCAGCTGGCAGGCCAGGCCCAGGGCCCAGCTGTAGAGCACGATCAGCCGCGGCGTGCTGATCAGCAGGCTGTCGGGCAGGTCCATCTTCCAGCGCAGCAGCATGCCGACGTTCTGTTCCGCCAGCAGTTGCTCTTCGGACAGGTTCTGCACCAGGTTGGCCGCCACGTCCAGGTGCCCGGCGCGCAGCGCTTGCTCCACCGCCTCGTCGAGCAGCCCCTGGGCGTTGAACCAGCGGCAGGCGCGCAGGTGCAGGCTGGCCGCTGGCACCAGGGCATTGGCCGTGGGCCGGGTGCGCAGCAGGTCGGAAAACAGGTGGTGATAACGATACCAATGGCCGTGTTCATCCAGGGGCACCAGGAATACCTGGTGGGCCTGGAGGAAACCCAGGATCTCGGCGCTGTCATGGGCTTCGCGCAGGGCATCGCACAGCTCGGCGCAAAACCGCTCCTGGGGCGCCGTGTCATACAGGAATGACTGCACTTCGGCGGGCAGGCAGTCGATGACCTCTTCCAGCAGGTAGTCGCGGATCAGCCCTTCCCCGCCATGCAGGCCCTGGGGTAGCGCGCCCCCGGCTCCCGCCTCGGACGCCGCCAGCAGCCAGAAACGCAGCCCGGCCACCCAGCCTTCGCTGCGCTGAATCAGGTTTTCCAGGGCTTCGCCGCGCAGTGAACTGCTGTGCCGGTCGAGCAGGCTCAGGGATTCGTCGTGGGTCAGGCGCAAATCCTGCTCGTGCAGCTCCAGCAGTTGCCGGGACAACCGCAGCCGCGCCAGGTGCCAGTCCGGGCGTTGGCGGCTGGTGACCAGCACCAGCAAGCCATCGGGCAGGTGATTGAGAAAAAACTGCAGGCAACGATCGAGGACCGGCCCCTGGGCCAGGTGATAGTCGTCCAGCACCAGCAATAACGGACTGGCACCGGTCAATTGCACCGCCAGCTCATCCAGCAGGCCGTCCAGCCACTCTTCAAAGGCGAAGGGCTGGTGACGCTGACGCATTTTCAACAGGCCCAGGGACTGCCGTCCCAATTGGGGAAAGTACTGCTGCAGACCGGCCAACAGACGCTCGAGGAAGCGCCCGGGATCACTGTCCCGGCGGCTCAACCCCAGCCACAGGCTCTGCCAGTTATCCGGCAGGCCCTGGCAAAACTCCACGGCCAGCGAACTCTTGCCAAACCCGGCAGGCGCACAGACCAGCAGCAATCGCCCCTTCAACCCGGCGCCCAGACGCTCGCAAAGACGCGGCCGCTGCACGTATCCATCGGGCAGGGGGGGTCGATAAAAACGCCCCTCCAGAGCGGGGATCACCGCGCTGGCAGGCCGTTGCAGGGGGGACAGGTCAGTCATGGCCAACTCTTATTGATGTACGGTTGTCGGCGTAGCAGATGTCCGCAGACTAGCGGTAAAAGGCCACCTGTTGAAGATTTTTGCGACCATTCGGGCGAAAAAGACTATGAGCAAATTGGTCAGATAACTCTGAATGATTGAAAGATATTTCGTTTATTTATTGATTAAGTGGCTAATTAGCTTCGAGAAAGCCGTCTGTACCCGGATGGATTCCAAGGCCGGGCCTCAGGCAAAAAAAAGCCCCGAACCAGGTCGGGGCTTTTTCCGAGGATGCGGCCTCTATTGGCAGCGGCTATTTGCAGCGGCTCAGCGAACCCCATCCTGACGCAGGGCGGCTGGGGTGAAATCGCTGGTGGTGGCGGTGAAACCGAAGTCGTAGGCCTGTTTCTCTTCGTTCTTCATGCCCAGGGCCAGGTAGCGGCCGGACTGCAGGTCGTAGAGGGTTTCCAGGGCATACCACGGCACTTGCTTGTCGTAGTAGTTCTCGGCATGAGCCTCGGCCACGCGCCACAGCTGGCCACGACCGTCGTAGTGGTCGATCACCGCGGCCTGCCAGGTGTCTTCGTCGATGTAGAAGTCACGCTTGGCGTAGATGTGGCGCTGGCCTTCCTTCAAGGTTGCCACCACATGCCAGACCCGGCGCAGCTCATAGCGAGCCAGGTCCTGGTTGATATGGCCGGCCTTGATGATGTCGGCGTACTTCAGGGTCGGCGAGTCGAGCTTGTAGCTGTCGGAAGCGATGTACATCTCCTTCTTGCCTTCCAGCTTCCAGTCGTAGCGATCCGGCGCACCGTTGTACATGTCCAGGTTGTCGGAAGTGCGCAGGCCGTCGGCAGCGGTACCCGGGCCGTCATAGGACACTTGCGGTGCACGACGCACACGCCGCTGGCCAGCGTTGTAGACCCAGGCCGAACGCGGTTCCTTCACCTGGTCGAGGGTTTCGTGAACCAGCAGCACACCACCGGCCAGACGCGCCGGGGCGGTCACTTTCTGCTTGAAGTAGAACAGGATGTTGCCCGGGTTTTTCGGGTCGTAGTCCTTCATCTTGTCGCGGAACACGAACTGGTCCTGGAAGTACACCAGGCTGTAGGAACCGTTGGCCTGTGGCGTGGCCTGGGTCACCAGACGGGTCACGCTGCCACCGCGATAGCGGGTGATGTGGTTCCAGATGACTTCCACGCCACTTTTCGGGATCGGGAACGGAATCGCGGTTTCGAAGTTCTCCAGGCCGTTGCCGCCGGACACCAGGTTGGTGCTGGTGGCGTTGCGCTTGATCGCGGCGAACACGTCAGCCGGCACGGTGGCCCCGCGATGGGACGGGTAGACCGGCATCTTGAAGGTTTCCGGGTAGCGCTTGAACATCGCGTACTGCCCCGGCGCCAGCTTGTCCTTGTACTGCTCGACGTTCTGCGCGGTGATGGTGAACAGCGGCTGTTCGCTGCCGTAGGGGTTGGACAGGAAACCCTTGCTGTCCACGGTACCAGCATTGGTCGCCAGTGGCTTCCAGGCCGGAATGGTGCCGGCGGCATTGCCGGCCATTTCCGCGCCCATCGGCGTCAGGCTGGTACCCAGCTTGGCGGCTTCATCGGCCGAGACCGCGGCCATGACCCCGGTGGCCAGCAGTGACAGTCCCAGCACACCGACGTGCAACAGACTCTTGGTGATGTTCATAGTGTTGTTCTTCCTGAAAATGCAGTGTGCTTAGAAGTTCACGCCAACGCTCAAGGCGAGGAAGTCCCGGTCATCCACGGTGCTGTAGTCGCCACCGAAGAAGTTGGTGTAGGCCAGGCTCGCGGTGTAGGTGTTCTGGTACTCGGCATCCAGCCCCAGGCTGATGGCCTTGCGGCCTTCTTCGAAGTTGCCGCCAGGACCTGGCGAGTAACCCTTGACGTCATGAGACCAAGCCACGTTCGGCTTGAGGTTCACGCCGGCGAACACGTCCGGGTATTCCCAGATGGCACGGCCGCGGTAGCCCCAGGAGGTGGCGGTGGTGAAGCCATCGTTGTTGCAGTTGGCGCTCAGATTGCTGGCGTCTGCACCAGGACCTGCACCGGCAATGGTGGTGGAGTTAAGCGCGCGGCAGGTGTTCTGCCCGCCGGTGGCTGGCAAGGCGCCAGGACCAAACACCGGATCACGTCCATAGCGGACATCCGACTTGCTCTCAAGGCCTCCGACGTGGGTAACCCCCACCTCACCCACCAGCGTCAGACGGCTGGCGCCCATGACTTGATCGAAGAAGTGCGTGAAGGTGGTCTGGAACTGAGTGACTTCTTTGCGGCGATAGCCGTGAAGGTCCTGCCCCGCTACACCTTCAAGCAACGAGGCGTTGGCAAATGCCCCCTTCAGAGGTCGAACGGCGGAATAGAGAATATCGGTAGAGTTGAGTTGTACAGGCGCATTCGGCCGGTAGCTGATTTCACCGCTCCAGGCCGTCCCCGTAGGCAGGGTGGTGGAGAAACTCAAGCCATACAGGCGAATGTCTTCTGGATACTCAACGAAGTACTTCGAATTACCGGCGATCCATACCGGCGCCAAAGTGCCGAAGCCAGGAGCAATGGCGTAAGCCGACTGTGGAGCTGCCGTGGCACTGAAAATCGGCGCTCGGCTGTGATAGTTCATGAAGTAGGCGCCGAACTCGGTGTCCAGCGGCTCGAAGTTGTAGTGGAACGCCGCACCGAACTGGCCGCTGTCACGGGCATCGCGGTCGCCGCTGCGGCGTACCAGGGTGCCCTCTTCGTTGGTATCGACGCCACGGGCCTGCATCGCCGCCAGCGCAGCTCGCCCCGGCGCCGTGGCGGCGATGGTCGAGCGCTTGGCCAGCAAGCGCAGGTTGTCATCGCAGCCGTCGGAAATGTTGTCCGGCTGGGAGAAGAAGGTGCCGCAGTTATCGGTAACGGTCTGGTCCCACTCCAACTGGTAGAACGCTTCGGCCGACAGGTTCTCGGTCAGGTTCTGGGAGATGTAGAACATGTTGACCGGAATCAGACCTTCCTTGACCTCGGCACCGGGACGGCGGAACGCCGACACGTCGATCGGGTTGATCGAGTTGATACCGCCACCAATGAAGGTACTTTCGCCCCAGCTCACCACCTGCTTACCGAAACGCACGGAGCCCGGCTCATCGGCAATGGAATAGTTGTGATAGATGAAGGCATCGAGAATCTGCCCGCCGGAAGACTTGGCGCCCTCTTTACGGTTGTCGTTGCTGACGTTCTTGAAGTCCAGGTCTTCGTCCTGGAGCTTGAAGTCATACCAGTACTTGCCACGGACAAACACACCGGTATCGCCGTACTTCAATTCCAGGTCATGGATACCCTTGAAGATCTTCGAGAAGGTCTGGCCCTTGTTGAAGTTCAAGTGGCCGTCATCGGTGGTCTGGGACAGGCCCTTGCCGCCGTTGTTGACCCCGATCAGGTCCTTGTTGCGCCCGGCGGTCGACCAGCTGGCCCCCACCGACAGGGACGAATCGAAGCTGCCTTCGATTTCACCGATATTGAAGCTGACGCCGAATGCCGGCCCGGCGAGCGTGGAGGCGAGACCGACGGCCAGGGGCAGTTTCGCCCGGCGCCAGAACTGGTTTGCTGATGTCATCGACGCTACTCCATGTGCATTATTGTTATGGCAGTACGCTCTTCTGAAAACGCTTCGAATACCGGTTGAATGAACACTTGTCCCGGCTCCGAAGTTGCGTGGCGCGAGCACCCCGCAATGCTCCGTTGTTCAGAAAAATCCGTGAACGGACTATATCCAGCAGGGATTACTGCTTGATCCCTCTAAAGTGTGATTTGCAGCCACCCACCGCACTGGAACAGCCCTTTGCCATAACCTCTGAAAAACGGCGCGGCAAGAATGACTGAAAAATCCGTGAGCACAAGGCAAAGGCTTGCCGGGTGGGCATGCCGTGCCCGAGCGGGCACGGCCGGGGAGGCTCAGAGCGTGGAGAGGAAGGTGCTGTTGCTGGCTTGCCACTCGCTGATGTCGACGCGGATGCGCTTCTTGTCGAGCTTGCCAACGCTGGTCTTGGGAATTTCAGTAACAAGGGCGATCTGACTGGGAATCGCCCACTTGCTCAGGTGACCCAGCTCGACGAAGGGCTTGAGGTGCTCCTTGAGCTCGCGGGCGCCAATCTCATGGCCCTCACGGATGACCAGCAGGGCGAATGGGCGTTCGCCCCACTGCGGATCGGCGATGCCCACCACTGCTACTTCACGTACCGCCGCGTGGCGGCTGATGAGGTCCTCCAGATCCAGGGAGGAGATCCACTCGCCACCAGTCTTGATCACGTCCTTGATCCGGTCGCGGATGTCGATCACCCCCATGCTGTCCAGGGTTGCCACGTCACCGGTATGCAGCCAGCCGCCTTCCCAGAGCTCGGCGCCTTTTTGCGGCTCGTTGAAATAACCTTCGCTCAGCCAGGGCGCCCGCAGCACCAGCTCGCCCTGGGCCTCGCCGTCCGCCGGGAGGAAGTTGCCTTCGGCATCGATGATCGCCGCCTCCACCAGCGGCCCCGGCACCCCGGCCTTGATGCGGTAGGTGGTGCGCTCGTCCTCGCTGCCCGCCATCAGTTCATCGTTCAGGTGCGCACAGGACACCAGCGGTCCGGTTTCCGACATGCCGTAGGCAGCCGTCAGCTGGATGCCCTTGGCCTTGGCCGCCTCGTACAGCGCGCGATTCAGCGCACTGCCGCCGATGACGATCTTCCAGCCGCCGAAATCCGTACCCTGGGCCGCCTTGGCATTGAGCACCATCTGCAGGATGGTCGGCACGCAGTGAGAGAAGGTGACCTTCTCCCGGCGCCACAGCTCCACCAGGTACTCCGGGTCGTAGCGCCCGGGATAGACCTGCTTGAGCCCGAGCATGGTAGCCACGTAGGGCAGGCCCCAGGCATGCACGTGGAACATCGGGGTAATGGGCATGTACACATCGTTGGTGCCCAGCAGGCGCACGCTGTCGATGGCCCCCATGATGGTGGACACCCCCAGGGTGTGCAGCACCAGCTGGCGGTGGGTGAAGTACACGCCCTTGGGGTTGCCGGTGGTGCCGGTGGTGTAGAAGGTGGTGGCCACCGAGTTCTCGTCGAAATCTTCGAACGCGTACTGGGGGCTGGCGGCGGCGAGCAAGGTCTCGTACTCGCCCACCAGGTTCGGCAGCTCGGCAGTTTTCTCCGGGGCATCGGTGAGCAGCAGGGTTTTCTCCACCGTGGTCAGGTGCCCGGCAATCGCCTGGTACAGGCCGACGAACTCGCTGTTGACCAGCACGAAGCGGTCCTCGGCATGGTTCATGGTGTAGAGAATCTGCTCCGGCGACAAACGCACGTTGATGGTGTGGATCACCGCACCGATCATCGGGATGGCAAACATGCACTCCAGGTAGCGATGGCTGTCCCAGTCCATGACCGCCACGGTGTCCCCCGCCTTGACCCCGGCCGCGGTCAACACATTGGCCAGGCGCGCCACCCGCTCGATCAGGGTCGGATAGGTGTAGCGCAACCGGTCACGGTAGATGATCTCGCGGGTTTTTTCGTAGCGGGTGCCGGACATCAGCAAGCGCTTGATCAGAAGTGGGTATTGGTAGGCGCCTTCGGCGGGAGGAATAACGCGAGTCTGCAACATAAGAATCCCTTTTCTGACGGCTCGGTCGTGACTGGAGGATAACCACTCTAGAGCTCCTGCGCGCCCGCTAAATCAGCCAAAGGAATGATTTGCAGGGCCGTACAAATACTGGCTTCAGGCCAGTATTTGTACGGCCCTGCACGACCTCAGGCGCTTTGCCCCACTGCCGCTTCCGCGGGGGTGCGGGGAAAGGCCAGCGCCGCGGCAAAGGTCAGCGCCGCGACCCCCGCCAGGACCAGGTACAGGCCGCTCAGGCCCTGACGCGGTTCCACCAGAGCAATCAGCGGAATCGCCGTGGCACTGGCACCGAACGAAAGGCAGTAACGCAAGGCGAAGACTCGCGACTGCCACTGGGGCGCAACGAAGTTCGCGACCATGGCATCGTTCACCGTGACCTGGCCGAACACAACGAACATGAAGGCCGCACCCAGGACGATCACGCCCCAGCCCTGGCTGTCGGCCATCGCCAGCAGCAACGGGGCCTGGAGCAGGGTCAAAATGATGAACGGCCACTTCAGGCTGAAGCGGTGCAATACCCGGCCGATCAACAACTGCGCCACTGCGCCGAAGGCATAGGCCAGGCTGACCACCACCCCCAAGGTCTGCGGCGAGGTGAACAATTCATGCAGGCGCTCCTGGAACAGCTTCGGGTAAGTCATGGTGGTGGCGTTGAAAACCACCCCGCCAGTAGCTGTGGCCAGTGCCAGCACGCCGAACACCAGGAACATGGATATCTGCTGCCCGCCCTTGCCCTTGAGCGGCACATGGGCGCGTGCGGGGGCAGGCTCGTCACGCACCTGCAAGGCAAAGCCGACACCCAGAAGGATGGCCACGCTCCCCGGCAGGATGAAAGCCGAGCGCCAGCCGAACTGCGCCACCAGCAAGCCGGTAATCAAGGCCGAAAAGGCCACGCCGAGGTTGCCCCACATACCGTTGATGCCGATCTCGCGCCCGCGATTCTGCGCATAGGCCACCAGCATCGCGGTGCCGACCGGATGATAGATAGCGGCGAATATTCCCATCAGGGTCAGCCCGATCACCAGCATGCTCGGGCTATTACTGAGCCCGGTGAGGATCGAAGCACCACCAATGCCGAAGAAGAACAGCAGCATCATCTGCCGCCGACTCCAGTGATCCCCCAGCCAACCGGCCGGTAGCGAACAGGCGCCAAAGGCGATGAATCCGCCCAGGGACAGACCGATCAGCCCGGCATAGTCCAGGCCAAAGGCCTGGGTCATGCCCAGCACGGCAGCGGGAAAGATCAGCATGAACATGTGATCGATGACATGGGCGGCGTTGACGTAGCGGATGACGTTTCGGGCTTGATTCATGGCGACACACCGGGGGTTGGTTGTTGTGCCGCCTATGCTAATTTGGCAATCCACCGCATTTCTGACAACAAAGTCATTGGACCGGACATGTTAATCGACCATTTCCACCATGGGCCGGTCAGCGCCTATCCCCGGGACTACCCCGACGCCGCGCATCAACCATTGCACCGCCATCGCGAGGCGCAGTTTCTCTACGCCGCCTGCGGCACCATGCGCCTGGTCACCGCCCAGGGCGCCTGGGTGATCCCACCGAGCCGGGCGGTGTGGATCCCGCCACTGGTGGAGCATGAAATCTTCATGGTTGGCGAGGTGCGCATGCGCTCTCTGTTCATCGACCCGGAGCTGTCTGCGCCCGCATTGCGCCAATGCTGCGTCCTGGCGGTCACACCGTTGCTGCGGGAGTTGATCCTGCGTGCCGTGCAAGGTCCGGAACAAGCGGAAACCCCCTTGATCCAGCAATTGATGCTGGAAGAAATCGCCGCCCTGGAAAACCTTCCGCTGCACATTCCCATGCCCCAGGACCGGCGCTTGCAAGCCATCTGCCGGACCTTGATACAGACCCCGGATCACCCCCACACCCTGGAAGACTGGGCGCAGCAGGTCGGCGCCAGTTCACGAACCCTGGCGCGGCTGTTCCAGCAGCAGGTGCAGATGAATTTCAATGCCTGGCGCCAACAGGTGCGCCTGATGGAAGCCCTGCCACGCCTGCTCGCCGGGGAAAGCGTGCACAGCGTGGCCGACTCGCTGGGATACGGCAGCGCCCGGGCCTTCAGCGCGATGTTCTGCCGTTTGCTCGGGGATACGCCACGGCATTACGTGGCGGCCCTGAATCAGCTCAGCGCAATCAATGCATCTCGGTGAAGGCCAGCTTCACGCCGATGGCGATCAGCACTGCGCCCATGGTGCGGTCGAACCAGTGGCCCATGCGGGCAAAGCCGGCACGAACCCGCTGCTGGCTGAAGAGCATGGCCACCAGGCAGAACCACACAGCGGTGGCCACCGCCAGATACACGCCATACCCGGCCTGGATCGCCAGCGGCGTATGCGGGTTGATCACCACGGTGAACAGCGAGAGAAAGAACAGCGTCGCCTTGGGGTTCAGGCCATTGGTGACAAAACCTGAAGTGAAGGCCCCACGAGCGGTGCGCACCCCGGCTTCCTGGTGCAGGTCATCGGCCGCCGGTTTGGCCGGCTGGGCACGCAGGGCCTTGTAGCCGATGTACAGCAGGTAGGCCGCAGCCAGCCACTTCAGTGCGTTGAACAGAACGATGGACTGGGAAACGATCAGGCCGATCCCCAGCAGCGAGTACCCCACGTGCAGGAAGATTGCGCAGCCCACACCCAGCGCGGTCCAGGTGCCGGCTCGGCGGCCGTGGGTCACGCTTTCACGCACCACCACGGCGAAGTCCGGGCCGGGGCTGGCCACTGCCAGAAGATGGATGAGGGCAACGGTCAAGAACTCGGTGAAGTACATGCAGGCTCCTGTGTATGTCTAATTATTTCATCTGTTAGGCTCGGCAGATTACGCCTTAGAACCCTCGTGCAAAAGGTACAGTTCATGACTAACAATCGCCGCGCCGTCTTCCTCGATCACAGCTCACTGGACCTCGGTGACCTGGACCTGGGTGCGCTGCATGACAGCTTCAGCCCTCTGCAAGTACATGCCCACACAGCGCCGGAACAGGTCGCCGAACGCCTGCAGGGCGCCCAGGTGGCCATCAGCAACAAGGTGGCACTGACAGCCGAAACCCTGGCCGCCTGCCCCGACCTGCAACTGATCCTGGTGGCGGCCACCGGCACCAACAATGTCGACCTGGCCGCAGCCCGCAAGCAGGGGATCACCGTCAGCAACTGCCAAGGCTACGGCACTCCCTCGGTGGCCCAGCACACCCTGATGCTGCTGCTCAACCTGGCCACCCGGGTCGCCGATTACCAACAGGCCGTGGCTGCCGGGCGCTGGCAACAGGCCAGTCAGTTCTGCCTGCTGGACTACCCGATCATCGAACTGGCGGGCAAGACCCTGGGCCTGCTGGGCAATGGTGAGCTGGGCAGCGCGGTGGCCCGCCTGGCCGAAGCCTTTGGCATGCGTGTGCTGCTGGGGCAGATTCCAGGCCGCCCGGCCCGCCCGGACCGCCTGCCACTGGAGGAACTGCTGCCGCAAGTGGACGCCCTGACCCTGCACTGCCCCCTCAACGAGCACACCCGCCACTTTATCGGTGCCCGGGAACTGGCCCTGCTCAAGCCCGGAGCCCTGGTGGTCAACACCGCCCGCGGCGGGCTGATCGATGAACAGGCCCTGGCCGATGCATTGCGCAATGGTCACCTGGGTGGTGCGGCCACCGATGTGCTCAGCGTCGAACCCCCGGTGGCTGGCAACCCCCTGCTGGCCGGCGACATTCCGCGCCTGATCGTCACTCCACACAACGCCTGGGGCAGCCGCGAGGCCCGCCAGCGAATCGTCGGTCAATTGACGCAAAACGCCCACGCCTTCTTTAGCGGCGCCCCGCTGCGGGTCGTGAGTTGATAAACTTCGCCACTTTTTTCGGGGGCGGATCATGGACACACGCAGTGAAGTACTGTTGCGGCAGGCTGAATTGTTTCAAGGCTCACTGCTGCTGGCCGGCCTGGCCGCCGACGATCTGCTGGGCCGCCTGCCCGATGCCCGGGGCTGGAGCTGGCACGCCGGCGACCAGGCAGCCCTGGAGGCGCGCTTTCCCGGCCGCAGTCACTTTGGCGTAGACGCACCGGCCCAATCCTTCGACAGCGCCGTGCTGTTCCTGCCCAAATCCAAGGACCTCACCGACTACCTGCTCAACGCCCTGGCCTCGCGCCTGGCCGGGCGCGAACTGTACCTGGTGGGCGAGAAGCGCAGCGGCGTGGAGAGCGCGGCCAAGCAACTCAACCCCTTCGGCAAGCCGCGCAAGCTCGATAGCGCCCGGCACTGCCAGCTGTGGCAGGTCACGGTGGCCAATGCTCCCGAACCGCTAACCCTGCAAAGCCTGGCCCAAGAGTACGAATTGCCGCTGGCCGAAGGTCCGCTGAAAGTCATCAGCCTGCCGGGGGTGTTCAGCCATGGCCGGCTGGATCGCGGCACCGCGCTGCTGCTGGAGCACCTGGACCACCTGCCCGCCGGCCACCTGCTGGACTTCGGTTGCGGTGCCGGAGTGCTCGGGGCCACCGTGAAACGCCGCTACCCGGACAATCGCGTGACCCTGCTGGATGTGGACGCCTTCGCCGCCGCCAGCAGCCGCCTGACCCTGGCGGCCAACGGCCTGGAAGCCGAGGTGCTGACCGGCGACGGAATCGACGCCGCGCCCATGGGGCTGAACGGCATCCTGACCAATCCGCCCTTCCACACCGGGGTCCATACCGACTACCAGGCAACGGAAAACCTGCTGCGAAAAGCAGCCAAACATCTGCAAAAAGGTGGAGAACTGCGAGTAGTTGCCAACAGCTTCCTGCGCTACCAGCCGCTGATCGAAGAGCACCTGGGGCCCTGTGCGATCAAGGCCGAAGGCCAGGGCTTTCGCATTTATCGGGCCAAGCGTGGCTGAAATCCTTTTTCGCAAACAAGGCTTGCCGAAAGGGTTTTGCCTAGGCAGAATCCGCTCCGTCCTAGGGGAGTAGTCTCCCACGAGCGCCACGCTCGTCCGGCATGCGTCAACATACTTGGTCAACAGACCATGGCGCATGCGACCCAAGAGTCCGCACAGACGGACCGCAGGGTTTGACAAGACCTATGACACGCACACCTTACCCGGGGCGGGAAGGCTGTACGTGTCATAGCCGTGTCGACCCGCCCCTTAGGAAAACCCTGATGATGCTGGACTCCCTGCTCGTTCCCACCGCAATCGTTGCCTTGGCCGAAATCGGCGACAAGACGCAACTGCTTGCCCTGATTCTCGCCGCACGTTTTCGCAAACCCTGGCCGATCATCGCCGGCATCGTTGCCGCGACCCTGGCCAACCATGCGGCGGCCGGTGCGGTAGGCGCCTGGTTCGGCAGCTTCTTCTCGGACTCGACCCTGCACTGGATCCTCGCCGCCAGCTTCACCGCCACCGCGCTGTGGACCCTGGTTCCGGACAAGATGGACGACGACGAAGCCAATACCGCACGCAAGTTCGGCCCTTTCCTGACCACCCTGATCGCCTTCTTCCTGGCAGAAATCGGTGACAAGACCCAGGTCGCCACCGTCATGCTGGCGGCGCAGTACCCGGATCTGTGGCTGGTGATCATCGGTACCACCCTGGGCATGCTGATTGCCAACGTACCGGTGGTCCTGGCAGGCAACTTCGCCGCAGACAAGCTGCCCCTGACCCTGATCCGTCGCCTGGCGGCGTCGGCCTTCTTCATCCTCGCCGTGGTGGCGGTATACAAGGCCATGCAGATCAGCGGCTGGGTATAAACAAAACCGCCGGCAAGCTGGCCCCTACGCAACCCGTAGGAGCCGGCTTGCCGGCGACAGCGTCATCGACAATGACGCGAAGGGATCAGGACTTCTTGGCGGCCTGATACAGCGGCATCACCTTAGGAATCGCCGCCTGCAAGGAAGCGATACGGCTGGTGGAAGCCGGGTGAGTGCTCATGAACTCGGGCGGCGCGGAGCCACCGGCAGCCTGGCCCATCTTGTTCCACAGGCTGATGGCCGCATTCGGGTTGTAACCGGCACGGGCGGCCAGTTCCAGGCCGATCAGGTCCGCTTCGTTTTCATTCTCGCGGCTGTTGGGCAGGGTCATCAGCAGGTTCACCCCGTTGTCGCCCAGGGCTACGGTTTCCTGCGGAACGCCGAACAAGGTGGCGATCTGCTTGCCAGCACCGACCGCGTACTGCTTGGACATGGCTTCGCGACCGTGCTCGCGCAGGGCGTGGGCAATTTCATGGCCCATGACCGCGGCGATTTCATCGTCGGTGAGTTTGAGCTTCTCGATCAGCCCGGAGTAGAAAATGATCTTGCCGCCAGGACCGCAGTTGGCGTTGAGCTCGTCGCTCTTGATCAGGTTGACTTCCCATTTCCACTGCGCGCAGTCGGGGCGGAAAGTCGGCGCCTGGGCAATCAGGCGGTTGGCAATGACCTGCAGGCGCTTGGCGTTGGCGCTGGTCTTGTCCAGTACGCCCTGGCTGCTGGCTTCACCCAGAGTCTGCTGATAGGACTGGGCATAGGACTGGTTCACTTCAGCGCTGGAAACCATGCTGAACATGGATTGCTTGCGATCCACACCGACCACGCCACCGCTGGTGGTATTGACCGTTTCACAACCGCTGAGCAGTACTGCGGCACTCAATGCACATACGACCAATGACTTCTTCATCATGAAACCTCCCTGAAAACGTGGCGCGTATCCTAAGGGCGGAAATGTATCCGCGCCAGATGTAAAAACAGCAATCGGTCGCATTTCAGATACATATCTGCCTTGCAGGAGAAAATTCATTCCTCCCGCAAATCCCGCCCGGGTTACCCCCACAGCTTGCCAAGAACGACATCAAGCTCCCTGAAACAGTCATTTTTCCGTGTAAGGCTAATGGCCAGCGCTGCAGCGGCCGATACAGCTCGGCAGACCTAAATTCCTGCGCCCGGAGCCTCTATGAAGTTCAAGTCGATCCAGTTTTCCGTCGCCGCCCTGGCCGGCGCCATCGTTCTCAGCGTGGTTGCAGCCCTGGTGCTGTACGCCCTGTTCTCCGGGGCCAGGACCCAGCAGATGGTGCAAGACCGTACCCAGGCCCAGTTCGAACAGGTCATCGAACAACGTCTGAGCGGCCTGGCGCAGACCCAGGTCAGCCAGATCCAGCGCGAACTGGAAGCGCCCCTGCTGATCGCCGGCGGCCTGGTGCGGGTCAATGCGCTGATGGGCACCCAGGACTCGCAAGGCCATGCCGGGCTGAGTCTGAGCCGTGAACAACTGATTGCCCTGATCAAGGAAAACGTCACCCAGAACCCGAAGATCCTCGGTGCGTACATTGGCTGGGAACCCGGCGCCATCGACCATGACGACGCTGCCTACGTAGGCACCTCGGTGGTGGGTATCGATGCAGCAAACGGCCGCTTCCTGCCCTGGTGGTTCCGCAATGAAGACGGCAGCCTGGGCCTGGACAAACTGGCCGACGTCAATGATCGGACCCTGCTTTCCACCGGCGTGCGCGCCAGCGAGTACTACCTCTGCTCCCAGGACAGCCTAAAGCCTTGCGCCATCGACCCCGCTCCCTACAAGGTCGGCGACAAGGTGGTGATGCTGGCCTCCTTTATTCAGCCGATCCTGCTCAACGGCAAGTTCCAGGGCATCGTGGGTGCCGACCTGTCAGTGAACTTCATCCAGGACATGCTGGTGGGCGCCAACCAGAAGCTCTACGGTGGCGCCGGGCACATGGCCCTGATCGGCGGTAACGGCCGCCTGGTCGCCTATACCAAGGACTCGAGCAAGTTTGGTGAAAAAGTCAGCGACGTGCTCAGCAGTGATGCACTGACCAAGCTGTCCAGCCTCAAGCGCGGCGAAGTGACCTACGACGTCGACCAGGCCAACGGCACCATCAGCCTGTACCTGCCCTTCGGCATCGGCCAGACCAATGCGCACTGGACCCTGATGCTGCAACTGCCGCTGAGCGCGGTGATGGCCGACCTCGACAAACTGCAAGGTGACCTGGCCGAACAACGCAAGGCCGACACCTTCGGCATGGCCATGGTCGGGCTGGTGATTGCCGGCCTCGGCTTGCTGGTGATCTGGCTGGTGGGCCACGGCATTGCCCGGCCGCTGCGGCAGATGGTGGCAATGCTCGACGACATCGCTCAGGGCGAAGGCGACCTGACCCGACGCCTGACCAGCGATCGCGCTGACGAGCTGGGCTCCATCGCCAAGGGCTTCAACACTTTCCTGGCCAAGCTGCAGGCGATGATCAGCCAAGTGGTGACCTCGGTTCAGAGCGTCAGCGATTCTTCGGAACACACCGCAGACATCGCCATTCGCACCAACCAGGGCGTGCACAAGCAGATGGTTGAAATCGATCAGGTAGCCACCGCGGTGCACGAAATGACCGCCACCGCCCAGGACGTCGCGCGCAATGCCACCCAGGCCGCGCAAGCCGCCAGCCACGCCGACCAGGCCGCGAGCCAGGGCATGCAGATCGTGCGCGACACCTCCAGCGCCATCGGCGCCCTGGCCGAGGAAATCGGCCGTGCGGTGGGCGTGGTACAGACCCTGGCCAAGGACAGCGAGAACATCAACGCCATCCTCATCGCCATTCGCGGGATTGCCGAGCAGACCAACCTGCTGGCGCTTAACGCGGCAATCGAGGCGGCGCGGGCCGGCGAGCAAGGCAGGGGCTTTGCGGTGGTTGCCGACGAGGTGCGCAACCTAGCGCAGAAAACTCAGCAGGCCACCGAAGAAATCCAGTCGATGATCCAGCAACTGCAGCAGGGCACCCGGGAAGTGGTACGGGTAATGGAGGACAGCCAGCACAAGACCGACCAGAGTGTGGAGCACGCGGCCAAGGCGGCGCAGGCCCTGGAAACCATCACTCAGGCGGTGTCGGTGATCAACGACATGAACACCCAGATCGCCAGCGCCGCCGAGGAGCAGAGCGCGGTGGCCGAGGACATCAACCGCAATGTGATCAATATCGGCCAGGTGGCCAATGAAGTGGCGGGCGGTGCCGATGAGTCCAGTGCGGCCAGCGCCGGGCTGACCAAGCTCGCCGAACAGCAACGACGCCTGATCAACCAGTTCAAAGTCTAATCACGGACCTGTAGGAGCCGGCTTGCCGGCGAAAGCGATCCTGGCTTGGGCAGCAAACCAGGGGGCCTCTTCGCTGGCAAGCCAGCTCCTACAGCCAGCTCCTGCAGTTGATGCTTCAGGCGGGGGTCAGGCACTCGGGGCCGTTGAGCTTGGGGTCATTGACCAGGTTGGCCAGGACCCGCTCGCGCAGGGCTGCCGGCGGACTGGCCAGCAAAACTTGCAGGGCATGCAAGGGGGTCTCGGGATCGAGCCAGGCTTGCTGGCCGGCGGCATCGAGGATCAGCGGGCGACGCAGATTCGAAGCCGCCTGGGTTACCACGGCAGTGCTCAGCCAGACCTGCTCCTGCACCGGGTAGGCCTCCCATATCGCGGCAAAAAAGATCGACGAACCTTCCCCCGGCGTCAGCCAGTAGGGGCGCTTGCGGGTGCCGCCGCGCCATTCGTAGAAACCATTGGCCGGCAGCAGGCAGCGCCGCTCGCGAAAGGCCTGGCGAAACATCGGCTGCTCCGCCAGGGTTTCCGCCCGGGCATGGGCGGGCGTCCGGGAAAGGTCCGTGAGCCACGGCGGTGTCAGCCCCCAGCGGGCCCGGGCCAGGGTGCGCTGGCCGTTTTCCGCGCGCTGGATCAGCACCGAATCATTGGGCGAGATGTTCCACTGCGCCTTCTGGTCGGCGGGAAATCCCGGCAAGGCGGCAAACGCGGGGTTCCAGCGAAACAGGGCATAACGTCCACACATGGGGCAATACAACTCTCGGCAAATCGGCGCTCAGCCTAACAGACCAGCACCCCGGCAAAATTGTCCGGTTCATCAAAGGGCAACGGCAGGGCCGCATTGTACGCAGCGATCAGCTCTCGCGCCCGTTGCGCCTGGTGGTTTTCCACCGACAGCCCCAGCAGCCCGAACAGCGGCAGCTCCCCTGCCCCGCCCAACAGATCGCGCCCCTGCAGATGGGCCTCGATCCCCTCGCTGGCCAGCATGCACTGGAGCAACTCGCCTTCCAGTAGGTTTTCCGGCTCGTAGATGCGCTGCATAAGGGCCACTCCCCATTCAGTCGTTTTCACTGTGAACGTCGAGCATCCATTCCCGACCGTCGGTTTGCAGGGTGAATACAATGGGCCGGCAGCACACCGGGCAGTCTTCGATATAGGTCTGGTCGCCGCCAGACAGGTCCAGCACCGCCTCTGCCTGTTCACCACAGTAAGGGCACTGATAATGGTCGGTTTCCAGCATCGCCGTCTCCAGAGTGACTTATGCGTATAATCGCCGGTCTATTTGCAGGGCTTTTTTTGTTTGAGCTGAATTTTCAGACCGTGCCCGGCTTTTTTTCGATCCGAACCTTTTCTTACCCTAGCCGTTTCTAACAAGAGAGCATGATGGGCGAATTCGATGCCATCCGACCTTACCACGACAGCGAAGTACCAGCGGTGCTGGCCCGGCTGCTCGGTGACAAGGCGTTTCTAGATATCCTCACCCACTTTCGCTTCCCGCGTTTTGCCAAGACTTTCGGCTGGCTGCTCAAACCCCTGATCGCTCACCGCCTGCGCCGTGAGTTTGCCGGGGTCACTTCGGTGGCCACCCTGCAGGACAAGGTCGAATTCTACGTCGACCACACCATCGAGCGGGCCACCGACGGCGTGACCTACACCGGCGTCGAGCAGTTCAAGTCGGGCACCGCCTATGTGTTCCTGGCCAACCACCGCGACATCGTCATGGACCCGGCCTTCGTCAACTACGCGGTGTACCACGCCGGCCTGCCGACGCCACGCATCGCCATTGGCGACAACCTGCTGCAGAAACCGTTTGTCAGCGATCTGATGCGCCTGAACAAGAGTTTCATCGTGCACCGTTCCATCAGCGGTCGCCGGGAAAAGCTCGCGGCCTACCAGCTGCTGTCGGCCTATATCAACCATTCGATCCGCAACGACGGCCAGTCGATCTGGATCGCCCAGGCCGAGGGCCGGGCCAAGGATGGCGACGATCGCACCGAATCGGCGATCCTCAAGATGTTCCACATGAGCCGCAAGGACGAGCCGTTCGGCGAGGTCATCCAGTCGTTGAACCTGACACCGGTGTCCATCAGCTACGAATATGACCCCTGCGACCAGGCCAAGGCCCGCGAGCTGTACATCCGCGCCACCACCGGCACCTATACCAAGGCGCCAGGCGAGGATGACGTGAGCATTGCCAAGGGCATCACCGGCTATAAAGGCCGGGTCCACGTGAACTTCGCCGCGCCCATCAGCGAATCCTTCGAGGACACCAAGCAACTGGCCATGGAAATGGACCGGCAGATCCTCGGCGGCTACCGCCTGTTCCCGGTGCACTACCTGGCCTATGCCCAGTGGAGCGATGCCGATCCACAACTGCAGGTGCCAACGGCCGCCGAGGTCTTCCCGGCCCAGGAGCTGGCCAAGGCCGAACAGGAATGGCAGCGCCGGCTGGATGCCTGCCCGGCAGAACACCGGCCGTACCTGGTACTGCAATACGCCAATCCGGTGCGCAACCAGTATCGGGTCAAGGCCGGTCTGGCACTGTAACGGCCGGACTGGAAAGCACAACGGCGCCTGCGGGCGCCGTTGTCGTTTCTGCAACCTGGGGGTTGATCAGAACCGGGTGCTGATCCAGGACACCAGCAACGCCAGGCCAAGGCAGGCGAAGCCGAAGCGGTAGAAAAACCTATTGATGCGCAAGGTTGCGGGATCCAGCATCAGCAGCGGCTGATCCACCTCCCGTCCCTCGCTCTGCACGGCCAGATTGGCCAGGGCCCGCAGTTCACGACGGCGGGTGGCGTGCAGCAGCCAGCTGCCTGGGCAGGCGAACAGCAGGGCAAGCAGATTGATCAGTTTGGCGGGATGGGCGTTGAACATCGACCAGATCAGTTGCAGCGACATCATGAACCTCGGAGGAAAGCCGTATACGGGCCGTCGAGTGCACCCGCGGCGCGGATTCTACTCAATCCCCGACAAAACGCGGGGGGCTTTCCGACCAGTAACGAGACGCCGGTCCATTAATTTAAAGCGTCATCTTTTCGTCATCTAAACAAGCCAGTCTGTCGCCCCTCGAAACCCACGGAGCTTGTCATGCTGCACGCCGAAAACCAGGACCGCCTTTACCTGATCGCCCCCAGTGAAGAACAGCAGGCGCTGGTGGGCGCCCTGGCGTTCAACGTGCAGGATCGGCACTGGCTGGTGTATTGCGCCCTGGGCGGCCACCAGCACGCGGACCTGCCGGAAACAGACCTGCTGACAGGCGTCAGCATGCTGGACTTCTACGTCGAGGCGGCCTGATCCGCGCCCATAAAAAAGCCCGGCGCGCCATCAGGCAGCCGGGCTTTTTCGTTGCTTGGCCAGGGCTCAAACCCCGGCCAGGCGCGGGTTACTCGCCGAGGATCTGGCCCACGGTCGGATCCTTGAACAGACGGGTCAAGGCATCGCTGAGCACATCGCCCACCAGCTTGGTATTGGTGTCCTGGTTCGGCGCCATGCCGAAACGCTGGTCCAGGGAAGCACCGTAACGGCCACTGTAACGACGGTTGGCGTTCTGCACATCCGAGCGGAAAGTGGCACCGATGGTGGCCTCGGTCACGTACAGGCCTTCTTTAGGCGACTGGTACTTGAGCTCGGCCAGGGTCACGGTCAACTGAGGGGCGTTGGCGCCACCGGCGGTCGGGGTAAAGCCCAGCAGGCGCACTGCCGCTTCGGCCTGGGCCTGCAGCTTGGGCAGGATCTGCGCGCTCTGCACGGTGATGGCACTGGTTTCCGGGTACAGGCCGCCACGGGTACCCAGGGTCGGCGAAGGACGTCCATCAACCACTTTCACCACCACCGGCTGGCCATGGCCGACAGGCGCCAGCTGGGCAGTGAGCTTGGGCTCCGGGCTCAGTTGTTGCGGGCTGTGGGCGCAACCCACCAGCGACAGGCTGGTCACAGTGATCAAACCGAACAACAGGCGTTGCAACATGCTCATCTCTCCAGGAATCAGGCACAAACAGGCCCGCAGTATAGCGGTGCACAAGGACGGCAAACCAGCGCCAGGCATGACTTAGTCAAGACTCAGACAGGTCCCGTACAACCGGGTTCCTGTAACCTGCCGTTCACTGGCAATACATCATGATGTAACGGCTCAAGGGCATTCTTATCGTCAATGACACATTCAGGTACCTGGTCATGAACTTCCTCCGTTCCCTGTTCGCCCCCCGTCAACAGTTTCGCAGCTTCGCCCTGCTGGACAGCCAGGGACGTTGCCAGGCCTTCAAGCACTGCCTGCTGGCCCCGGTAGGCGATGGCTGGGTGGAAATCCAGGAAATTCGCCTGAACTGGTTGCACCAGGCGCTGCCCGCCAGCGCCCGGGTCAGCCCGCGCTGCGCTCGCTCCCGGGTGCAACCGATACTGGCCACCTGACCAAAAGCCTAATAAAAGTCGCGAAACAGGATCATTTCTGCGCATTTCTTCGTTACAATCTCCCCCCGATTATAAGGACGTCTCCTGATCGGGCCTCGCAGTACCGCCAACGCCACTGCTTTGGCACCCCGCACCGCCCACAGAGAGCCGCCCACACAGTTCGAGTGAAGCTGGCGTGCTTGCTGTTCACCTTGCAAACCTCCACTTTTCGCGAAACTGCAGAGCTGCCGTTGCTCGGCCACTTAAAGCTGTTTGCCCGTCGTGCCCGCATCCTTTGCCGGCATCACCGCGCGGGCCAGGTGCCAGGCTGAGGCAGCCCTTTTTTGAGGTTCACGTCTTCAAAAGAGCGTGAAAAAACGGGTTTTCACAACTTCACAAGAGTGTGGCGAGCAAATGAATAGTTTTGCGTCTGAACTGGCACCATTGGCCTCTACAACAGCCCGATTACACAGGACCGAGCACTCCTCAAGAACTGGTGCTTGAAGCCTGTCCGCTGACGGATTTGGTTGCACGAGCGGATGTATCGACCATAAGTCGAATTGCCCGAGGCTCCCCGAGATGCGTTCATACGCACCTTGAGGCCCGGTTGGCAGCGTCCGTGGTAGTTGCAAAAAATTGCGAAGATTCGGACATGGCGATCCTGGCCATGGGTAACCTGGGGCATTACGTGAACCGCCCCGTCACTCCTGGCAGCCATGCCGTCAATTTGGTGCTGCAGATTTTGGAGACGCGTTAATGGCGCATAACGAAGCAGTAGACGTCGTATTGGTCGGGGCCGGCATCATGAGTGCCACCCTTGCTGTACTGCTCAAAGAGCTCGACCCCGCGATCAAGCTGGAAGTCGTCGAGCTGATGGATTCGGGTGCCGCGGAAAGTTCCAACCCGTGGAACAACGCCGGTACCGGCCACGCCGGCCTCTGTGAGCTGAACTACACGCCACAGGCCGCCGATGGCAGCATCGACATCAAGAAAGCCGTGCACATCAACACCCAGTTCGAGGTGTCGAAGCAGTTCTGGTCCTACCTGACCAAGAAAGGCACCTTCGGCTCGTCCAAGTCCTTCATCAGCCCCGTGCCGCACCTGAGCTTCGTACAGGGCGAAAAAGGCGTTTCCTTCCTCAAGAAGCGCTTTGAAGTACTGAGCCAGCACCATGCCTTCGCGGACATGGAATACACCGAAGACAAGGCCAAGATGGCCGAGTGGATGCCGCTGATGATGCCGGGCCGCCCAGCGGACGAAACCATCGCCGCCACTCGCGTGCTCAACGGTACCGACGTCAACTTCGGCGCCCTGACCAACCAGTTGCTCAAGCACCTGACCAGCGCTCCCGATGCCCAGGTCAAGTACTGCAAGCGTGTCACTGGCCTCAAGCGCAACAAGGCCAACGGCTGGACCGTGAGCATCAAGGACGTCAACAGCGGCAGTACCCGCGAAGTCGACGCCAAGTTCGTGTTCCTCGGCGCCGGTGGCGCGGCCCTGCCCCTGCTGCAGGCCTCGGGCATCGAGGAAAGCAAGGGCTTCGGCGGTTTCCCGGTCAGCGGCCAGTGGCTGCGTTGCGACAACCCGGAAGTGGTCAAGCAGCATCAGGCCAAGGTCTACAGCCAGGCGGCCGTGGGCTCGCCACCGATGTCCGTGCCGCACCTGGACACCCGCGTGGTCGAAGGCAAGAAGTCCCTGCTGTTCGGGCCTTATGCCGGCTTTACCACCAAGTTCCTCAAGCACGGCTCGTTCCTCGACCTGCCGATGTCGGTACGCGCCGGCAACATCGGCCCGATGCTGGCCGTGGCCCGGGACAACATGGACCTGACCAAGTACCTGGTCAGCGAAGTCATGCAGTCCATGGAACAGCGCCTGGAATCCCTGCGCCGCTTCTACCCCCAGGCCAAGGCCGAGGACTGGCGCCTGGAGGTGGCCGGCCAGCGGGTGCAGATCATCAAGAAGGATCCGAAGAAAGGCGGCATCCTGCAGTTCGGTACCGAACTGGTGGCCGCCAAGGACGGCTCTCTGGCCGCCCTGCTCGGCGCCTCGCCAGGTGCCTCGGTGACCGTTTCGATCATGCTGGAGCTGATCGAGCGCTGCTTCCCGGCCAAGGCCAGCGGCGAATGGGCTGCCAAGCTCAAGGAAATCTTCCCGGCACGGGAAAAGGTCCTGGAAACCGACGCAACGCTGTACCACCAGATCAACAGCGAAAACAACCTGAGCCTGGAGCTGGTCGAGCCAAGCAAGGAAACCGAAAGCTGCGCCTGATCCGCGCTGAATGAAAAACGCCCCGTCCTTCGCAGGACGGGGCGTTTTTTTATGCCTGGCGAGAAGATCAGCCGCGGGCGTTGTCCATCAGCTCGATGTAGTCGGCGGCGTTGCGCTGATCGCGGATCAGGTCGACGAAGGTCTGGCCGTGCTCATCCTTGCCATCCAGGTCGAAACCGGCTTCGACGAAGAAGGTCAGGAAGCGTTCGAAATCATCGATGCGCAGGCCACGATAGGCCTTGATCAGCTTGTGCAGGGACGGCGAAGTTGCATCGACCGGCTCGAAATCGAGGAACAACTTGATCTGCTCGTCGCTGATCTCGTCACCAATCACTTGTTTCTTATCTTTACGCATTGCCGACTCCAGCTCGCAGACATTTCACGGGGCGGGCAGTTTACCTCCAGCCCGCATATGGCCTCAACGCGAACGCACGCTGCCGGTATGCAGGTCAGCCCAGATGTGCCCGTTGGCATAGCTGAGGAACTGGCAATACACCGTGTCGTTGCGCAACAGGTCCATCACCGCACGGTACTGGGCCAGCGGGTAATACAGGGTCAGGGTCCGGCTCTTGGCATCGAACTGCGGCTTTTTCAGGCTTTTGCTTTCACCGTCGAAGTTCACCAGCACCTGGCTGATGGTGGCGCCCTTGTTCAACGGCTTGCCCTTGAGCCGCACCCACACTGGCGAAGTCACGGGAATCGGTTGCTGGTTCGATTGGCGCTGGCTGCCGATCACCACCGAATACTCGGTGACCTGCAACAACTGCTGCTGTTGCGGGACGCTGTCGCGCAGGGTCAGATCATCGGGAGGCAGGAACTGCCCGTGCAAGGGGGCCGGGGCGGCTGCCAGGGGCAGGCTCAAGCACAGAAGAAGGGCCGCGCTACTGCGAATCAACAGGCTCATGACAGGCTCCAGACAAGGGCCGAGCACTCTAGCACGGGTTTTTACCGCAAATCTTGCACCGTTACCGACGGTAGGCCGCTGTCTCTGGCGCGGGCCTGTTCAGTCGAAGTGGGCGCGCATCCAGGCCTGGTATTCGGCCACGCCGGGCTCGCCTTCACGGGGCGCCCAACTGGCCTGCTCACCCTCGCCCACTGGGCGATAAGGGCCGGCCTTGCATTCGAACATCAGGCTGTCGGGCTCCAGCACCACCAGGCCGTGGAAAACCCCGGCCGGCAAGTCCACACCGACGCAGTCGCCACCGGCCTGCAGCACCCGCTTGCCCTGGACCTGGCCCGCTTCATCGAAAATCAGCACGCCCAGGCGCCCCTTGAGCACCAGCAGGGTCTCGGCCTTGTCAGCACTCAGGTGGCGATGCGGCGGAACGTAAGTGGAGGGTTGCAGCCCCACCGCCATGCGGTGGCAAGGCTCTTCCATGGCATGGAAGTTGTGGTGCTGACGACCGCGGGGATTGGCCGCGGCTTTCTCAGCCAGGTCGCTGAACAACGCTTGATCGAGAAAGCTCGGCCCGGTCATCGCTTACATGCCCTTGACGGCATAGATGCCGGCAGCATTACGCCAGTAGCCCTTGTAGTCCATGCCGTAGCCGAACACGTAGCGGTCCACGCAAGGCAGGCCCATGTAGTCGGCCTTGAGATCCGGACGGGCCTTGCGGTCGTGGTCCTTGTCGATCAGCACAGCCGTGTGCACGGCGCGGGCGCCGGCGTGTTTGCAGAAATCGATGATCGCGCCCAGGGTGTGACCTTCATCGAGGATGTCGTCGATGATCAGCACGTCACGGTCGATAAAGGAGACTTCCGGCTTGGACTTCCAGAACAGCTCACCGCCGCTGGTTTCGTTGCGGTAGCGGGTAGCGTGCAGGTAGGAGGCTTCCAGGGGAAAGCGCAGGTGGGTCAGCAGCTTGCCCGCGAAGATCAGGCCACCGTTCATGACGCAGAACACCACCGGATTGCGCTCAGCCAGTTCTTCAGTGATTTGTGCACCGACCCGGGCGATGGCCGCCTCGACTTCAGCTTCGGTGTACAGGCAGTCAGCCTCGCGCATGATTTGACGGATATGCTCGAGATCAGCGGACATGGCGCTCTCCAAGGGGTGGCAGTTTCGGAAAAGCGGGCAAAGGTACGCATCCGGCCCGGTCAGATCAAGCGTTTCTGGACTAACGTACTTTATGTCTATAGGACAACAACCCCGGATAGATTAATCTAGGCCGTTTTTTTTGCCCGCCGCCGGAGCCTTTCCCTATGCCCATCCGTGAGATCCGCCATCCGCTGATCCGACACAAACTTGGCCTTATGCGCCGCGCAGACATTAGCACGAAGAACTTTCGCGAGCTCGCTCAGGAAGTCGGTGCCCTGCTGACGTACGAAGCCACCAAAGACCTGCCCCTGGAAAGCTACGAGATTCCAGGCTGGTGCGGCCCTGTCCAGGTCGAGAAGATCGCCGGCAAGAAGATTACCGTGGTACCGATCCTGCGTGCCGGCATCGGCATGCTCGAAGGCGTGCTGAGCCTGATCCCGGGCGCCAAGGTCAGCGCCGTAGGCGTGGCCCGCAACGAGGAAACCCTGCAGGCCCACACCTACCTGGAAAAACTGGTACCGGAAATCGACGAGCGCCTGGCGATGATCATCGACCCGATGCTGGCCACCGGCAGTTCCATGGTCGCCACCATCGACCTGTTGAAAAAGGCCGGCTGCCGTGACATCCGCGCCATGGTCCTGGTGGCCGCCCCCGAGGGCATCGCCGCCGTCGAGCAGGCGCACCCGGATGTGACCATCTACACCGCTTCCATCGATCAGAAGCTCAACGAGCATGGCTACATCATTCCTGGCCTGGGTGATGCCGGTGACAAGATCTTCGGCACCAAGCAGAAGGATTCCTGATCATGCAGGATGAGTTCAACGATCCGCTCTGGCGCCAGGTACTGTCTGGCGCGCAGATGCTCTTCGTGGCCTTCGGTGCCCTGGTGTTGATGCCGCTGATCACCGGTCTCGACCCGAACGTGGCGCTGTTCACGGCGGGTCTCGGGACTCTGTTGTTCCAGGTGGTGACCGGGCGCCAGGTGCCGGTCTTCCTGGCGTCGAGCTTTGCCTTCATCACCCCGATCATCCTCGCCAAGGGCCAGTTCGGCCTCGCCGCGACCATGGGCGGGGTAATGGCGGCGGGCTTCGTCTACACCTTTCTCGGCCTGGCCGTGAAGATCAAGGGCACCGGTTTCATCGACCGCCTGCTGCCGCCGGTGGTCATTGGCCCGGTGATCATTTCCATCGGCCTGGCCATGGCCCCCATCGCCGCTAACATGGCCATGGGCAAGGCCGGTGACGGCAGCGAGCTGATTCATTACCAGACGGCGATGATGATCTCGATGCCGGCGCTGCTCACCACCCTGATCGTCGCGGTGTTCGGCAAAGGCATCTTTCGCCTGGTACCGATCATTTCCGGCGTGCTGGTGGGGTTTGCCCTGTCGTTCTACTTCGGCGTGGTGGACACCGCGAAGATCGCCGCCGCCCCTTGGCTGGCGCTGCCGCACTTCACCGCACCGGAGTTCAACTGGCAGGCGATCCTGTTCATCGTCCCGGTCGCCCTGGCACCGGCCATCGAGCACATCGGTGGCGTGATTGCGGTCGGCAGCGTCACCGGCCGCGACTACCTGAAGAAGCCCGGCCTGCACCGCACCCTGTTCGGTGACGGCATCGCCACCACTGCTGCAGGCCTGTTCGGCGGGCCGCCCAACACCACCTACGCCGAAGTCACTGGCGCGGTGATGCTGACCAAGAACTACAACCCGAAAATCATGACCTGGGCGGCGGTCTTCGCCATCTCCCTGGCCTTTATCGGCAAGTTCGGCGCCCTGCTGCAAAGCATTCCGGTGCCAGTGATGGGCGGGATCCTCTGCCTGCTGTTCGGCTCGATCGCCGCGGTGGGGATGAATACCCTGATCCGCCACAAGATCGACCTGGGCGAAGCCCGCAACCTGGTGATCGTCTCGGTGACCCTGGTGTTCGGCATTGGCGGCGTGCTGGTGGGAACCGGTACCGGTCCGGATGATTTCGGCCTCAAGGGCATCGCCCTGTGCGCCGTTGTCGCCATCGTGCTGAACCTGGTGCTGCCGGGGAACGACGGCTGGAAAAACAAGAAGGCCGATGAGCCTTTGATCTAGAGAACCCTTCGCCGGCAAGCTGTCTCCCACGCAGGAGCCGGCTTGCCGGCGAAGCTATTTACAACGCCAGCGGCGCTCGCTCGCACAAGGCGTTCAAGGCCTTGGCCCATTGTGGGTCGTCATTCAGGCAAGGGATCAACACCAGGTCCTCCCCTCCCGCCTCGCGAAACTGCTCGCGACCGCGATCACCGATCTCCTCCAGGGTTTCGATGCAGTCGGCGACAAATGCCGGGCACATCACCATGACTTTCTTTACTCCCTGCTTGGCCAATTCATCAAGCCGCGCCTCGGTGTAGGGCTCGATCCACTTGGCCCGTCCCAGACGAGACTGGAACGACACCGACCAGGTGCCATCCGCCAATCCCAAGTGCTCGGCCAAAGCCGATGCGGTGCGCATGCACTGGGCGCGGTAACAGGTGGCCAGCACCGCCGGCGAAGCATTGCGGCAACAGTCGGCGTCCTTGAAGCAATGCTGGCCGGTCGGGTCGAGCTTGGTCAGGTGGCGTTCCGGCAGGCCGTGAAAGCTGAGCAACAGATGATCATGCTCCCGGGCCAGGTATGGCTTGGCGCTGGCCGCCAGGGCCTGGATGTACTCAGGCTGATCGTAGAACGGCTGTAGCACGCTGAATTGCACGTCCAGCTTGCGCTCGCGCACCACGCGCCTGGCCTCTTCGATCACGGTGGTCACCGTGCTGTCGGCGAACTGTGGGTAAAGTGGTGCCAGGGTAATCTTCTTCTGTCCCTGTGCCACCAGCTTGAGCAGCGCCGACTCGATCGAAGGTTCGCCATAACGCATCGCCAGCTCGACCGGCCCCTGCTTCCACTGCTCGCTCATTACCTTCTGCAGACGCCGGCTGAGCACCACCAGCGGCGAACCCTCTTCCCACCAGATCGACGCGTAGGCATGGGCCGATTGCTCTGGCCGCTTGATCAGGATCAGCGACACCAGCAAGCGTCGAACCGGCCAGGGCAGGTCGATCACATAAGGGTCCATGAGGAATTGGTTGAGGTAGCTGCGCACGTCCGCCACCGAAGTGGAAGCCGGCGAACCCAGGTTGACCAGGAGCAACGCGTGATCGGTCATGCAACGTCCTATTTCAGAGGCGGCTGGACACAGGCGTCCAGGGCCGCAGGCAAATCAGTGAACTGGAAAGTGAAACCCGCTTCCAGCAACCGCGCGGGAACGGCACGCTGGCCTCCCAGCAACAGCAACGACAATTCACCCAAGGCCAGGCGCAGGAAAAACGCCGGCAGCGGTATTAGTGCGGGTCGGTGCAGCACCCGCCCCAAGGTCTTGGCGAACTCGCGGTTGCGCACCGGTTTTGGCGCGCAGGCATTATAAGGACCCTGCGCCCCAGGCTGATGCACAAGAAAATCAATCAGGGCGATTTGATCGTCGATATGAATCCACGGCATCCATTGTCGGCCGTTGCCGATCGGCCCGCCCAGCCCCAGCTTGAAGGGCAGCAGCAGGCGCGACAAAAAGCCGCCCTCGGGCGACAGCACCAAACCGGTGCGCACCAGCACCACACGCACGCCCATGGCTTCGGCGCGCTGGGCAGTTTCTTCCCAGGCAATGCACAACTGGCTGGCAAAGTCCTCGTTGACCGGGGGCGAATCCTCGCTCAGCTCCCGTTCGCCACCGTCGCCGTACCAGCCCACCGCCGAGCCCGACACCAGCACACCGGGTTTGTGTTCGCGGCTTTCGAGCCAGGCCAGCAGGGTTTCAGTCAGGGCAATGCGGCTGTGCCACAGCAGCGCCTTGCGCTTGTGGCTCCAGGGCCGATCGGCGATCGGCGCCCCGGCCAGGTTGATCACCGCGTCCACCGGGATCTGGTCCAGCTCTTGCAACGCCTTGACAGCCCGCACCTGGGGACCGCACAGGGCGGCAACCTTATCGGGTTGGCGAGTCCATACACTCAACTGGTGACCCTGGGCCTGCCAGTGACGACACAGGGCACGCCCGATCAAACCAGTACCGCCGGTCAGCAATATATGCATGACATCTTCCTCGCGTGGCGTTTTACCCGAATCACTAGTCTATTTTTATAAGCAGGGATCTTTTCAATCGGACAGGCTGTGTTTTAACGATAGACAACCTGAACAACCGATGACGCCGAAAGCTATACCAAAAAACAATATTGTACAGGTTTTGGCGGCGGCGTAATCTGTACAGAAAGGTAAACGAGGCCCCTATGACAGTACCCATCGCAATCATTGGTACCGGCATCGCCGGACTCTCCGCCGCCCAGGCGCTACGAGATGCCGGGCATACCGTCCACCTTTTCGACAAAAGCCGCGGCAGCGGCGGGCGCATGTCGAGCAAACGCAGCGATGCCGGCAGCCTAGACCTGGGGGCCCAGTACTTTACCGCCCGCGACCGTCGTTTCGTCACCGAAGTCCAGCGCTGGCAAGCCAAGGGCTGGGTCGCCGAATGGACGCCACAACTCTACAACTCCCACGGCGGCCAGCTCAGCCCCTCGCCGGATGAACAGACCCGTTGGGTCGGCACTCCCCGCATGAGCGCCATCACCCGCGCGCTCATCGGCGACCTAGAGGCCCACTTCGCCTGCCGCATCACCGAAGTCTTCCGCGGCGAACAGCATTGGCATCTGCAGGACGCCGAAGGTTTCACCCACGGCCCTTTCAGCCACGTCGTGATCGCCACGCCAGCGCCACAGGCCACCGCCCTCCTGGCCGCCGCACCGAAGCTTGCAGGCGTCGCCGCCGGGGTGAAAATGGACCCGACCTGGGCCGTCGCCCTGGCCTTCGATACCCCTCTGGAAACCCCCATGGAAGGCTGCTTCGTGCAGGACAGCCCGCTGGACTGGCTGGCCCGCAACCGCAGCAAGCCCGGGCGCGACAGCCACCTCGACACCTGGGTCCTGCATGCCACCAGCGCCTGGAGTCGGCAGCACATCGACCTTTCCAAGGAGGCCGTGACCGAACAATTGCACGGGGCCTTCGCCGAGCTGCTGCACAGCGTCATGCCCGCCCCTACCTTCAGCCTGGCCCATCGCTGGCTCTACGCCCGCCCGGCCACCAGCCATGAATGGGGCGCCCTGGCCGACGCCGACCTGGGGCTGTATGCATGCGGCGACTGGTGCCTCTCCGGTCGGGTCGAAGGCGCCTGGCTCAGTGGCCAGGAGGCCGCACGCCGGCTGCACGAGAGCCTGCAGTGAATCGACTCAACCCACGCAAACTGCTGCTGTCGAAATGGACGGCAGCCCATCCGCAGCGCCGCGAAAAGCACTTTCTGGTTACCGAACTCTTCTGCGATGAAGAAGGCACCGTGCTGGACATCGAACTGCAAGCGGTGCTCACCCGACGCTGCCAGCGATTGAGCTGGCAAACCCTCCAAAACGACAGCGAGTGGCGAATGGGCTGGCGGTAACCGGCGCAACCGCAGGGCAATACCTATACAAAAAATTTGACTTGTACAAATTTAATTCTATGATGAAGACAAGTTGTACAACGTTAGGTTTTTGTACAGGCAAGCCCTGGAGGTTGCAGCATGTCCGCCAAGCCGAAAATTGCCATCAGCGCCTGCCTGATGGGTGTGGAAGTCCGCTACAACGGTGGACACAAAGAGTCCCGGCTGTGCAGCCGAGTCCTCACCGAACACTTCGACTTCGTGCCCCTGTGCCCGGAAGTCGCCATCGGCATGGGCACCCCCCGCGAACCTATCCGACTGGTCGGCGACCCCGAGCAGCCGCGGGCCGTGGGCACCGTGGACCCCAGCCTGGACGTCACTCTGCCCCTGGCCGAATATGGCGAGCGCATGGCGGCCGAGGTCGATGACATCTGCGGCTACATCTTCATGCAGAACTCGCCCTCCTGCGGCCTGGAGCGAGTCAAGGTGTACCAGGCCAACGGCATTCCCCATCGCAACGGCGGTCGCGGCATCTATGCCCAGGCGTTCTGTCAGAAACATCCCGATCTGCCAGTGGAAGAAGCCGGGCGCCTGAACGATCCGGTGCTGCGGGAAAACTTCCTGACTCGGGTCTACGTCTATCGCGACTGGCAGGCGTTGCTCAAGCAAGGCCTGACTCGCCGCGCCCTCACGGACTTCCACTCGCGCTGCAAATACCTGCTGATGGCCCATCACCCGGTGCAGTACAAGACCCTGGGCAATCTGCTGGGCAGCATGGGCAAGAGCGATCCGAGCCTGATCGGCCCGCGCTATTTCAGCGAGCTGATGGCGGCGCTGAGCAAATGCGCGACCCGCGGCACCCACAGCAATGTGCTGCAGCACCTGAGCGGCTACCTCAAGCAAGCCATCAGCAGCGCGGACAAGCAGGAAGTGCAGCATGTCATTGGTCAGTACCGTCACGGCATCGTGCCTCTGGTGGTGCCCCTGACCCTACTCAAGCACCACTTCCGCCAGCACCCCGATCCCTACATCGCCCAGCAGTTGTATTTGCAACCGCACCCGGAAAACCTCAGCCTGCGCAACGCGATCTGAGCCATGAAAGCACTCGACCAACAGGCCGAAGACAACAGCGCCCACTACCGGCGCGCCCTGGATGAAGGCTGGCTGCCGATTCGCGAAGTGGCGCGCCAGACCGGGGTCAACGCCGTCACCCTCCGCGCCTGGGAGCGCCGTTACGGACTGATCGTGCCCCTGCGCACCCCAAAGGGCCACCGCCTGTACTCCCAGGAGCAGGTGCAGGAAATCCTCACCATCCTCACCTGGCTCAATCGCGGGGTGGCGGTCAGCCAGGTCAAGCACCTGCTGGACAGCGCCCCAAGCGCCAGCACACCGGCCGAGAACGACTGGCAGCGCCTGCGCCAGACCCTGAGCCTGGCGATCAGCCAACTGGCCGAGCGCAAGGTCGACGACACCTTCAACCAGGCCATGGCCCTGTATCCGCCGCGCACCCTGTGCGAGCACCTGCTGATGCCGTTGCTGGCAGAACTGGAGCAGCGCTGGCAGGGTCAGTTCGGCAGCCAGATGGAGCAGGTGTTCTTCTACTCCTGGCTGCGCAGCAAGCTGGGGGCACGGATCTACCACAACAATCGACAGCTGCAGGCCCCACCGCTGCTGCTGGTCAACCAGTCGGACCTGCCGCTGGAACCCCACCTGTGGCTGACCGCCTGGCTGGCCAGCAGCGCCGATTGCCCGGTGGAAGTCTTCGACTGGCCACTGCCCGGCGCCGAACTGGCCCTGGCCGTCGAACGCCTGCAGGCCCGAGGCCTGCTGCTGTATTCAAGCAAGGCCCTCAACCCTGCGCAGTTGCCCAGGCTGCTCAACGGCATCGACTGCAAAAAATTCATCGCCGGACCCGCGGTGTGCATCCATCCCGCCGAGTGGTCCGTATGTCTCTCTGAAATCGCCGATCTGCACCTGGCCCAGGACCCGATAACGGCCTGCCAGGCGCTGCTTGAGCGAGGACTCTTCTGAACCGGGAATCAGCATGCAATTGATCTGGCTGCGCAGCGACCTGCGCCTACATGACAACACCGCCCTCTGCGCCGCCACCCAGCGTGGCCCGACCGTAGCGGTGTACCTGCTGAGCCCGGAGCAGTGGCAGGCCCACGACGATGCGCCGTGCAAGGTTGACTTCTGGCTGCGCAATCTGCAGTCGTTGAGCAAGTCCCTGGGCCGGCTAAACATCCCCCTGCTGATCCGCAGCGCCGCCACCTGGGACCAGGCCCCCCAGGTCCTGCTGGAACTGTGCCGACAACTGCAGGTACGCATGCTGCATTTCAACCAGGAATACGGGATCCACGAAAGCCGTCGCGACGCCGCAGTGACCCGGGTTCTGGAAGAGGCCGACATCAGTGTCCAGGGCCACCTCGATCAACTGCTGTTCCAGCCCGGTAGCGTGCTGACCAAGAGCGGCGGCTACTTCCAGGTCTTCAGCCAGTTCCGCAAGGTCTGCTACAGCCGCCTGCACAGCGCACTGCCGGCCCTGGTCGCCAGTCCCAAGGCGCAATTGCCGCTGTCGATCCAGGCCGATCCCGTGCCCCGTCATATCGACAGCTTCCCATCCCCCAGCCAATCACTGCGCGACCTCTGGCCGGCCGGCGAAGATCAGGCCCTGGGCCGCCTGGAACAGTTCACCGACGAGCAGATCCACTACTACCAGAGCGAACGCGACTTCCCGGCCAAGCCCGGCACCAGCCAGCTTTCGCCCTACCTCGCCGCCGGAGTGATCTCGCCGCGGCAATGCCTGCACGCCGCCTTGCGCTGCAACCAGGGAGAGTTCGAAAGCGGCAATCCCGGCGCCGTCACCTGGATCAACGAACTGCTGTGGCGCGAGTTCTACAAACACATCCTGGTGGGTTACCCACGGGTTTCCCGGCACCGCGCCTTCCGCCCGGAAACCGAGGCGGTGGCCTGGCGCGACGCCCCCGAAGACCTGGCGGCCTGGCAAGAAGGGCGCACCGGCCTGCCGATCATCGACGCCGCCATGCGCCAACTGCTGGAGACCGGCTGGATGCACAACCGCCTGCGAATGGTGGTGGCGATGTTCCTGACCAAGAACCTGCTGATCGACTGGCGTGAAGGCGAGCGCTTCTTCATGCGCCACCTGATCGACGGCGACCTGGCGGCGAACAATGGCGGCTGGCAATGGAGTTCCTCCACCGGCACCGACGCCGCGCCGTACTTCCGCATTTTCAACCCCGTGAGCCAGTCGGAACGTTTCGATGCCGAAGGGCGCTTCATCAAGCACTGGCTGCCGCAACTGGCGGGGTTGAACAAAAAGGATATCCACAACCCGGGGGCCATGGGCGGCCTGTTCGCAGTCGCCGACTACCCGGCGCCCATGGTCGACCTGGCCATGTCCCGGGATCGCGCCCTGGCCGCCTTCAAGGCCCTGCCTGCGCGGCCGGACGCGGGGGGGACCCATGACTGACTTCCTCCAGCGCTTCGCCCGGGACTTCGCCAGCCTCGACAAGCACAACCTGCAGCGCCTGGATCAGCTCTACAGCGAGGACATCCAGTTCACCGACCCGCTGCACGAGGTCAATGGCTTGCCGCGCCTACGGCACTACTTCGCCGAGCTGTACGCCAATGTCAGCGAACTGCGCTTCGACTTCCACGGCATCGATACCTGCGGCGAAGGCCAGGGCTACCTGCGCTGGACCATGAGCTACCGCCACCCGCGCCTGCGCGCTGGCCAGCTGGTCCGGGTCGCCGGCTGCTCGCACCTGCATTGGCGTGACGACAAGGTCTACCGGCATCGCGACTATTTCGACGCCGGCGCGCTGCTCTATGAACACCTGCCGGTACTCGGCACGGTGATCGCCTGGTTGAAAAGGAGGCTCGGATGAACCCGGCAATGCCACGGCGGATCTGGCTCACCGGTGCCAGCAGCGGCATCGGTGCGGCGCTGGCCGAAGAGCTGCTCAAGGCCGGCGCCCAGGTGGCCGTCAGCGCCCGTTCGCGCGAGCCCCTGGAGGCCCTGGCCCAGCGGTATCCGGGTCGGGTGCTGGTGGTACCCGGCGATCTCACCGACGCCCTGCAAGTGCGCGAGATCGGCAAGCGCATCGCCCAGGCCTGGGGCGCCCTGGACACGGCGATTCTCAATGCCGGCACTTGTGAATACATCGACGTGCAGCAATTCGAGGCGGCGCTGATCCAGCGTGTGCTCAACAGCAACCTGCTGTCCGCCGGCTATTGCATCGAAGCCGCACTGCCCTTGTTGCGGGCCGGCAATCAGCCCCATCTGGTGGGCGTGGCCAGTTCCGTGACCTATCTGCCGCTGCCCCGGGCCGGCGCCTACGGCGCCTCCAAGGCCGCCCTGCGTTACCTGCTGCAATCCTTGCGCATCGACCTGGCCGCCGAGGGCATCGACGTCACCGTGGTCAGCCCGGGCTTCGTCGATACCCCGCTGACCGCGCGCAACGACTTTGCCATGCCCATGAGCTGGCCCGCCGCCAAGGCCGCCCGACATATCCACAAGCGTCTGTCACACCGGGATCTGGAGATCGCTTTCCCCGCCCCGTTCATCTTCGGCCTCAAGCTGCTGTCCTGGCTGCCCGGCCGCTTGCAACTGGCCATCGGCAAACGCCTGGCCCGCACGGGGAGTGCATCGTGAAAATCGCCATTATCGGTAGCGGCATCGCCGGCCTGACCTGCGCCTACGTTCTCAACCGTCGCCATGACATCCGGGTCTTCGAGGCCGGCAGCTGGATCGGCGGTCACACCCATACCGTGGAAGTCAGCCACAACGGCGAAACCCAATCCGTGGACACCGGGTTCATCGTCTTCAACGACTGGACCTACCCCAACTTCATCCGCCTGCTGGGCCAGATCGGGGTCAAGTTCAAACCCACCGAGATGAGCTTCTCGGTGTGCGATCCGGCCTCGGGCCTGGAGTACAACGGCAACAACCTCAACAGCCTGTTCGCCCAGCGGCGCAACCTGCTGTCGCCCGGGTTCTGGGGCATGCTGCGGGACATTCTGCGCTTCAACAAAACCGCCTTGCTCGATCTGCAGCAGCAGCGGATCGCCGCCGACACCACCCTTGGCGACTACCTGAAAAACCAGGGCTATGGCGAGCGTTTCATCCAGCACTACATCGTGCCCATGGGGTCGGCGATCTGGTCGATGTCACGGGTGCAGATGCTCGGTTTCCCCTTGCAGTTCTTTGTGCGTTTCTTCAAGAACCACGGCTTGCTGTCGGTGAACAATCGTCCCCAGTGGTGCGTGATCGAAGGCGGCTCAAGCCGCTATATCGAACCGCTAACCGCCTCTTTCCGCCAGCACATCCGCCTCGACTGCCCGGTGCAACGGGTCGAGCGCGACGAAACCGGCGTGCTGATCCACAGCGCCGCCGGCAGCGAACGCTTCGACAAGGTGGTGTTCGCCTGTCACAGCGACGAGGCCCTGCAACTGCTGGCCAGCCCCAGCCGGGCCGAGCGGGAGATTCTCCAGGCCCTGCCCTACGCCGACAACGACGTGATACTGCACACCGATACCCGGCTGCTGCCCCGCCGGCGCCTGGCCTGGGCCAGCTGGAACTACCGCCTGGACGCCAGCGGCGACAAAGCCGCCGCCGTGACCTACGACATGAACATCCTGCAAGGTCTGAAGAGCGACACCACCTTCTGCGTCAGCCTCAACCAGACCGCGGTCATCGACCCGACGCAAATCCTTGCCCGCTTCACTTACGCCCACCCCCAGTACAGCCTCGAAGCGGTGGCGGCCCAGGCCCGCTGGAGCGAGCTGCAAGGCGCCCAGCACAGCTTCTACTGCGGCGCCTACTGGGCCAACGGCTTTCACGAAGACGGCGTGGTCAGTGCGTTGCGCGTGGCCCAGGCCTTTGGTGAACAACTGTGAACAGTGCCCTGTACAGCGGCTGGATCAGCCACCGGCGCTTCGCCCCCAAGGACCATGCCTTCCGCTATCGGATCGGCCTCTTGTACCTGGACCTGGACGAGCAGGAATCGGTGCTGGGACTCTCGCCCCTGGCGGGCCGCAGCCGTTTCGCCCCCTTCGCCTTCCGCGAAAGCGATTACCTGAAGGACTTCACCGGCCAGGGCATGCGCCTGATCGACGCGGTACGCCAGCAAGTGGCCGCAGCCATCGGCCGTGTGCCGGGCGGCGCGGTGCGCCTGTTGACCCAGGTGCGCAGCTGGGGCCTGGCGTTCAATCCGGTGAGTTTCTTCTACTGCTTCGAGGCCGACGGGCAACTGGCGGCGATTCTCTGTGAAGTCACCAATACCCCGTGGCGCGAGCGCTATCACTACGTGCTGCCGGCCCGCCCGGACAGTGCCGGCGCTGCCGAGCACCAGCACTTTGCCGTGGCCAAGGCCTTCCACGTCTCGCCGTTTTTACCCCGTGACCTGGAATACCGCATGAGCTTCAGCCCGCCGGCCGATCGCCTGGGCGTGCACATGGCCGACTGGCAGGGTGATCTGAAGGTATTCGACGCCACCCTCAGCCTGCATCGCCAGGCCCTGGATCGCCGCAGCCTGCACCAGTACCTGCGCAGTTTTCCATGGATGACCGCCAAGACCTGCCTGGCCATCTACTGGCAGGCCCTGCGCCTGACCGCCAAGGGCATCACCTTCTTTCCCCATGAGGCCGCCGACGGCGCCTATCGCACAGCCGCTGTACAACCCAAGGATCGCCGCCATGAAATCCTCTAGCGTATCGGCCAGAAATACCCTGTTCAGCACCCACAGCCTTACCGCCAACCTGTTGCGTCGCGGTGTGCTGCGGCAACTGGCGCACCTCAAGCACGGCCAACTGCTGGTCATCGAAAACGCCGAGCGCCTGGTCTTCGGCGACCGCACGGCGGCCTTGGTGGGTGAGATCCATATCCACGACAGCAGCGCCTGGGGGCTGGTGGCCAGCAGCGGCTCGATCGGTGCCGGCGAAGCGTTCATCCACGGCTACTGGAGCACCCCGGACCTGACGGCGGTGATCCGCATCTTCGTCAGCAACCTGGACGTGCTGGATGCCATGGAAGGCGGCCTGGCGCGACTCGGCCGGCCGTTGGTACGCGGCCTGCACTGGCTCAATCGCAACACGCGCAAGGGCTCGCAGAAAAACATCGCCGCCCACTACGACCTCGGCAATGAACTGTTCGAGCAGTTTCTCGACCCCACGATGATGTATTCGGCCGCGCAATTTCGCAGCGAGGACGACAGCCTGGAGCAGGCCCAGTTGAACAAACTGGAACGCATCTGCCAGAAACTCGCCCTCAAGCCCGAGGATCACCTGCTGGAAATCGGCACCGGCTGGGGCAGCATGGCGCTGTATGCGGCGCAGAACTACGGGTGCCGCGTGACCACCACCACCTTGTCCAAGGAACAGTTCGCTTATACCCGCCAGCGCATCGACGCTGCCGGCCTGCAGGACCGGGTGACCCTGTTGCTGGAGGACTATCGCGACCTGGACGGGCATTACGACAAGCTGGTGTCCATCGAAATGATCGAAGCCGTGGGCCACCGCTTCCTGCCCACCTACTTCCAGCAGTGCGCGAAGTTGCTCAAAAGCAACGGCCTGATGCTGCTGCAAGCCATCACCATCCGTGACCAGCGCTATGAACAGGCGAAGAACGGCGTGGACTTCATCCAGCGCTACATCTTCCCCGGCGGCGCCCTGCCCAGCGTGCAGAAGATGCTCGAAGTGGTCAGCCGCGACACCGACATGAACCTGCTGCACATGGAGGATTTCGGCCTGCACTACGCCCGCACCCTGCGCCTGTGGCACGAGAACTTCCGCCGCGCCCACGGCCGCCTGAGCGAGCTGGGCTATGACACGTACTTCCTGCGCCTGTGGGAGTTCTACCTGTGCTACTGCGAAGGCGGTTTCCTGGAGCGCAGCATCGGCACCGCGCAAATGCTCCTGGCCAAACCCTCGGCGGTGCCGCAACCCCTGCTGGGACGTTTCGATGCGTAAACAACTGGCCAACGCCCTGCTGTTCCAGCTGGGCTGGTTCATCTGTGTGCTGTCCGGCGACAGCGCCTGGCTGCTGCTGGGGGTGGCGATCCTGCTGGCGCATTTTCGCTGGATCGGCAGCTGGGCCGCGGAAGGCCGGATGATTTTCGGGGTCGCCCTGACCGGCATTACCCTGGACAGCTTCCTGCACTGGCTGGGGGTGTTCCAGTTCCAGCAAGTGAGCCTGCTGATTCCCCTGTGGCTGATCGTGCTCTGGGCCTTGCTGGGAACCACTTTGCGCCACTGCCTGGCGTGGACCGCCCGGCCCTGGTGGCTGACCTGCCTGGTTGGCGCACTGTGCGGACCGCTGTCCTATTACGCCGGGGGCCGCCTGGCCGGAGTGAGCTTTGCCTATGGCCTGTGGCCAACCCTGCTGGGGCTGGGACTGCTGTGGAGCATGCTGCTGCCGCTGCTGCACGTGCTCGCACGCCCCACTGCGGAAGAACCGCAGGCAGCCATCCCGGACTGAGCGTCCGTCCGGGCTTTCCCACAGCAGGGGCTCACTGCCTTACACTGCGCGCCTATGACCACCATCCCCGTTATCTCCATCGCCGCCGAACCCGCCGTCAGTTGCTCCACCTGCGCCGCCTGTTGCTGCCAGCTGGAGGTCATGCTGATCACCGACACCGGGGTGCCCGAGCGCTTTATCGATACCGACGATTGGGGAGGGGAAGTCATGCGCCGCCTGGATGACGGCTGGTGCGCGGCGCTGGACCGCGACAGCATGCGTTGCAGCATCTATGAGCTGCGGCCGCTGATCTGTCGCGAGTTCGAGCTGGGCGAGGCCGATTGCTTGAGCGAACGCCGGGGAATTGCCACGGCGTATCGCTGATAGCGGCCTCAGAGCGGCATCGTGTAATGCAGCGCGTAGCTTTCGATACCGTCGTTGGGGGTCTTGATGCCGGCGTTGGAGTAGTGCGTGGCGCGGATGCCGACTTCATGGCCACCGGCGAAGCGCAGGCCGAAACCGATGCGGTCTTCGAACTGGAAGGATGACCCCAGCTTGTTGTCCTCGACCTGGGTATGGGCAAAGGCCGCTACCCCGATGCCGGCCTCGATGTAGGGCTTGACGCTGGCCCCGGCGAATTCGTAGACCAGCACCGGGGAGAACGACAGGCTGTGGTTGCTGGAGGTCTTGTCGCCATCCCAATAGGTGTAGGCGCCGCTCCAGTAACCCGTGAGACGGCCGACGTCACTTTGCAGCCAGCTCTTGTCCCAATCCCATTGCATACCCAGCCGATAGGCCTGGGTCGAATCGCCGGTTTGCCCCACGGAGAACTCGACTCCGGCCGCCTGCGCGGAAAAACTGTGCCCCAACAACCCGGCCGCAAGTGCAGCCAAACACAACAGTCGCTTCATCAGGAACATCCTTTTCGAACGGTTTTATATGGTGTTGTACAACCCTGTGGATAGGCTATAGAAGCCAGCGCGCATTCAGAAGTTCAGCGCCAGCGAAAGGATTTTTCACGACTTTTTCACAACTGCAAAGGCAGGACTTCAGCAGATTCTTTCCACAACAGAGGCAGCACCCGGGCAAAGTGCGGGACATCGCCACTGGTCCAGAAACAGGTTTCCCGGGCTGGCCCCTGGGCGCGCAGATCGCCTTCGTCGAGCAGCCGCTGCAATTGCCGGGCAACCGCGGCGCCGGTATCGATCAGGCTGATAGGCCCGGGCAGCATCTGCGCCAGCAGCGGCTTGAGAAACGGATAATGGGTGCAGCCCAGGATAATGGTGTCGCAGCCGGCAGCCAGCAGAGGCTCGAGGTAGCCGTGCAACAGTTGGCGCAGAGCGGCACTGTGCAAGTCGCCATTCTCGATCATCTCCACCAGCCCCGGGCAGGGCTGCGTGACGACCTTCACATCAGTGGCGAAACGGTCGAGCAAGGCGGCGAACTTGGCACTCTGCAAGGTGCCGGTGGTGGCCAGCACCCCGACCACGCCGCTGCGGGTCGCGGCCGCCGCCGGCTTGACCGCAGGCTCCATGCCAACGATGGGCCAGTCCGGATAATCGCGGCGCAGGTCGGCCACCCCGGCCACGGTAGCAGTGTTGCAGGCCAGTACCAGGGCCTTGGCGCCCTGTTCACGAAAGAACCGGGCCATCAGGCTGCAACGCTGGCGAATGAACTCCGGGGTCTTTTCGCCATAGGGAATATGCCCGCAGTCGCCGAAGTACAGCAGCGACTCGTGGGGCAGCAACTGTTGTATTTCCGCCAGCACCGAGAGGCCGCCGACGCCGGAGTCGAACACCCCGATCGGAGCTTCACTCACGATGGGTACCACAGACGCTGCACCCCGGATCGCGCTTGACCCGCAACTCGCGAAAGCGCGTGCCCAGGGCATCGATCAACAACAACCGGCCCACCAGCGGCTCGCCAAACCCCGCCAGCAGTTTCAAGGCTTCCAGGGCCTGCAGGCTGCCCACGGTGCCCACCAGCGGGCCGAGCACCCCGGCTTCGCTGCAGGTCAGTTCGGCTTCGCTGCCATGCCCGTATAGACAGTGGTAGCAAGGGCTTTCCGGGCGCCGCGGGTCGAAGACCGACAATTGCCCTTCCAGGCGGATCGCCGCACCGCTGACCAGGGGCTTGCCGGCCGCCACGCAAGCGGCGTTCACCGCCTCGCGGGTACTGAAGTTATCGGAGCAATCGAGCACCAGGTCCACCGCCGCCACGGCAGCGGCCAGGGTATCGACATCCAGCGCCTGGCGATGGGGCACCAGGCGGACCTCCGGGTTGAGGGCAGACAGGCGACTGATGGCCGAGTCCACCTTGCTGACCCCGACGCTGTGGCTGTCGTGGATGATCTGGCGTTGCAGGTTGGTCAGGTCCACGCTGTCGAAGTCGGCCAGGTGCAGCTCACCAACCCCCGCCGCCGCCAGGTACAAAGCTGCGGGAGCACCGAGACCGCCGAGGCCGACGATCAGCACGCGGCTTTCCTTGAGGCGCAGCTGGCCGTCGATATCGACATGCTGCAACAGAATCTGTCGGCTATAGCGCAACAGCTCCTGGTCGGTCAGCACGGCCGGCACCCGAGGCTGATGCGCTCGTGCCCACCGAGGTCGAGCCGGCTGTGGACCTCGATGAAACCCTGGGCAGCCAGCAACTCGCGGACCGCCGCGGCCTGATCGTAACCGTGCTCCAGCATCAGCCAGCCACCGGCCTCCAGGTGCTGCGGAGCCTGGGCGACGATCAGGCGCAGGTCGTCCAGGCCATCCTTGCCCGCCACCAAAGCGCTTTCCGGCTCGAAACGCACGTCGCCGGCCACCAGATGGGGGTCGGCTTCGGCAATGTAGGGCGGGTTGCTGATGATCAGATCAAAGCGCCGGGACTCAACGGAGCTGAACCAGTGGCTGCTGAGCACGCTGACGTTGTCCAGTTGCAGGCGCTGGCGGTTGCGTTCGGCCAGGGCCACGGCTTCCAGTACCCGGTCCACCGCCGTGACCTGCCAGGCCGGGCGCTCGCTGGCCAGGGCCAGGGCGATGGCACCACTGCCGGTGCCCAGGTCAAGGACCGTGGCTGGGGTCGCGGGCAACAGTTCCAGCGCCGCTTCCACCAGTAGTTCGGTGTCGGGGCGCGGGATCAGGGTGTGGGGCGCCACCTCCAGGTCGAGCTTCCAGAAGCCCTGCTGGCCAAGGATATAGGCCACCGGCTCGCCGGAGCGGCGTCGCTGCAGGTAGTCGGTGAACACCAGGGCCGCCTCGCTGGGCACGATGCGCTCCGGCCAGGTGTGGAGAAAGCTGCGGGGCTTGCCCAGGGCCGCGGCCAGGAGCAGCTCGGCATCCAGGCGCGGGGTCGGCGAGTCGGGCAGTTGGGCTGCGCGCAGCAGGCTGGCGATGATGGTCATTTACTCACCCAATGCCGCAAGTTGATCGGCCTGATATTCAGCCAGCAACGGCTCGATGACGGCTTCCACGCCCCCGGCGAGGATTTCGTCCAGGGAATACAGGGTCAGGTTGATGCGGTGATCGGTGACCCGGCCCTGGGGGAAGTTGTAAGTGCGGATGCGCTCGGAACGGTCCCCCGAGCCCACCAGCAACTTGCGCTCGCTGGCAATGGCATTGGCCGCGGCGCTGGTCTGCTGGTCGTTGAGCTTGGCCGACAGCCAGGACATGGCCCGCGCCCGGTTCTTGTGCTGGGAACGCTCTTCCTGGCACTCCACCACGATCCCCGAAGGGATGTGGGTGATGCGGATCGCCGAGTCGGTCTTGTTCACGTGCTGGCCACCGGCACCCGAGGAGCGATAGGTGTCGATGCGCAGGTCCGCCGGGTTGATCTCGATGGCTTCCTGTTCATCCGGCTCGGGCAGTACTGCCACGGTGCAGGCCGAAGTGTGGATGCGGCCCTGGGATTCGGTGGCCGGCACTCGCTGCACGCGGTGCGCGCCGGATTCGAACTTGAGCTTGCCGTAGACGCTCTCGCCTTCGACCCGGGCAATGACTTCCTTATAGCCGCCGTGCTCACCCTCGTTTTCCGAGAGGATCTCCAGCCGCCAGCCACGCCGCTCGGCGTAACGGGAATACATGCGGAACAGGTCGCCGGAGAAGATCGCCGCCTCGTCGCCGCCAGTACCGGCGCGGATTTCCAGGAATACGTTGCGTCCGTCGTTGGGGTCCTTGGGCAGCAGCATGCGCTGCAGGCTGCTTTCCAGTTCGGCCAGTTGTTCCTTGGCCTCGCGCACTTCCTCGGCGGCCATTTCCCGCAGGTCCGGGTCGTTGTCCTTGAGCAGCGCCTGGGCGCCTTCAAGGTCCGCCTGGACCCTGAGCACCTGTTTATAAGTAGCCACGATCGGCTCGACTTCCGCGTATTCCTTGGAGTAGGCGCGGAACTTGGCCTGATCGGAAATGACCTCAGCATCGCCGAGCAAGGCGGTCAGTTCCTCGAAACGATCCTGGAGAATATCCAGCTTACTGAGCAGTGAAGCTTTCATTACGGGGTTTTATCCGATGAGCCCTCACCGAGGGCAAAGAGTTCTTGGGCCATGGCCAGCGCATCGAGGCGGCCTTCGGCGGAGAGCTTTTTCAACTGCACGCTCGGCGCGTGCAACAGTTTATTGGTCAGGCCGCGGGCCAACTGGGCCAGCACGTCCTCGGCGCCGCTGCCGTTGGCCAGCATGCGCAGGGCTTTCTGCAGTTCTTCATCGCGCAGGCGTTCGCTCTGCTGACGATAGGCCTTGAGCACATCCACCGCCGCCAGTTCCCGCAGGCGCACCATGAAATCCTCGGCGCCGATGTTCACCAATTCCTCGGCGGCCTGGGCCGCGCCCTGGCGGCTCTTGAGGTTTTCTGCCACCACTTCGTGCAAGTCGTCGACGGTATAGAGGTAAACGTCGTCCAACTCGCCGACTTCTGGCTCGATATCCCGAGGAACGGCGATGTCCACCATGAAAATCGGCTTGTGCTTGCGCAGCTTCAAGGCACTTTCCACTGCGCCCTTGCCGAGGATCGGCAACTGGCTGGCGGTGGAACTGATGACGATGTCGCTGTGCACCAGTTCCTGGGGAATATCCGAAAGCAGCACGGCATGGGCACCGAATTGCTCCGCCAGGAGGCTGGCGCGCTCCAGGGTACGGTTGGCCACCACGATACGCTTGACTCCCAGGTCGTGCAGGTGCCGGGCCACCAGGGTGATGGTCTCCCCGGCGCCGATCAGCAGTGCCTGGCTGCGTTGCAGGTCGCTGAAAATCTGTTTCGCCAGGCTCACCGCGGCGAAGGCCACGGACACCGGGTTCTCACCGATGGCGGTGTCGGTGCGCACCTGCTTGGCGGCGCTGAATGTGGCCTGGAACAGCCGGCCCAGCAGCGGCCCGACGGTGCCGGCCTCGCGGGCCACGGCGTAGGCGGACTTCATCTGCCCGAGAATCTGTGGCTCGCCCAGTACCAGCGAATCCAGCCCCGACGCCACCCGCATCATGTGACGAACTGCCGCATCGTCCTCATGCACGTAGGCACTGGCGCGCAGCTCGTCTAGGCTCAAATGGTGATATTCCGCCAGCCAGCGCAGCACCACATCCGCAGAAAGATGATCCTGTTCTATATAGAGCTCACTGCGATTGCAGGTGGAGAGGATCGCAGCTTCGCGGCTGTCGGTGAGTCGGCAGAGCTGCTGCAAGGCCTCAACCAACTGCTCAGGGGTAAAGGCCACGCGCTCGCGGACGTCTACAGAAGCAGTCTTGTGGTTAATACCGAGTGCAAGGAAGGCCATTCAAGGTCGCTGATGATGTCGAGAAGCCGGCAATTGTCCTACTTCGCCCGACTCAGAACAACTACCGCCGACTATTGTCCTAATAGACTGCCTCTGTTCTGGCATCCCGTTGAGTCTCGGTTATGTTTGGCCGAAGGCTTGTGTCATGATGATCCGACCGCAGGTTAGTCGCCCTCTTCCTATATGAATAGATCTTCCGCGTTGCTCCTCGCCTTTGTCTTCCTCAGCGGTTGCCAATCTCTGGCACCCGTTTCACCGGACGCTACGTCGCCGGTGGAAGACAGCACCTCCGCCCCTGAAAAGCCCAAGGTCTACTCCTCGTTCAGCGAAGACACCGTCTTCAGCCTGCTGAGCGCTGAACTCGCGGGCCAGCGCAATCGTTTCGACATTGCCCTGGACAACTACGTAACCCAGGCCATCAACACCCAGGATCCGGGCATCTCCGAGCGGGCCTTTCGCATCGCCGAATACCTGGGCGCCGACCAGGCTGCCCTGGACACGTCGCTGATCTGGGCGAAAAACGCCCCCGACGACCTGGAAGCGCAGCGAGCCGCCGCGATCCAGCTGGCCCGGGCCGGGCGCTATGACGACTCGATGGTCTATATGGAGAAGGTCCTGCAAGGCAAGGGCGATACCCACTTCGACTTTCTTGCCCTGTCCGCAGCCGATACCGACCAGGACACGCGCAACGGCCTGATGAAAAGCTTCGACCGCCTGCTGCAGAAACACCCGCACAACAGCCAGTTGATTTTCGGCAAGGCCTTGCTCATGCAACAGGACGGCGACGCCAAGGAAGCCCTGGCCCTGCTGGAACAGAACCCACCGGAAGACGGTGAAGTTGCGCCATTGCTGCTGCGCGCCCGCCTGCTGCAAAGCCTGAACCGGGGTAAAGAAGCCCTGCCGCTGCTGGAAAAAAGCATCCGCAAGTACCCAGACGACAAGCGCCTGCGCCTGACCTACGCCCGCATGCTGGTGGAGCAGGACCGCATGGAGGATGCCAAGACCCAGTTCTCCAGTCTGGTCCAGCAATATCCGGAAGATGACGAACTGCGCTATTCCCTGGCACTCGTCTGCCTGGAGGCCAAGGCCTGGGAAGAAGCCAAGGGCTACCTGGAAGACCTGATTGCCCGTGAAAGCCACGAAGACTCCGCGCACCTGAACCTGGGCCGGATCGCCGAAGAACTCAACGACCCGCAAGGGGCCTTGATCGAATACGGCCAGGTCGGCCCGGGCAATGACTACCTGCCCGCACAGTTGCGCCAGGCCGATATCCTGATGAACAACGGCCGCACCGACGAGGCGCAAAAACGCCTGGTGTCGGCCCGCGACGCCCAACCCGACTACGCCATCCAGCTGTACCTGATCGAAGTCGAGACCCTGTCGGCGAACAACCAGGGCGAGCGCGCCTGGAAAGTCATCCAACAGGCCCTGCAGCAATACCCCGACGACATGAACCTGCTGTACACCCGCGCCATGCAGGCGGAAAAACGCAATGACCTGGCGCAGATGGAAAAGGATCTGCGCCTGATCATCCAGCGCGAACCGGACAACGCCATGGCATTGAACGCCCTGGGCTACACCTTGTCTGACCGCACTACACGCTATGCCGAAGCCAAGACCCTGATCGAGCAAGCCCACCAGTTGACTCCGGAAGACCCGGCCGTCCTCGACAGCCTGGGCTGGGTGAATTTCCGCCTGGGCAACCTGGACGAAGCCGAACGCCTGCTGCGCCAGGCCCTGGAGCGCTTCCCCGATCAGGAAGTGGCGGCGCACCTGGGTGAAGTGCTGTGGAACAACGGCAAGCAGCGCGAGGCCAAGCAGATCTGGAGCAAGTTCCTCAAGGATCAGCCCGACAGCCCCGTACTACGCGGCACCATCAAACGCCTGACCGGATCAGAGACTCTTTAAGACCATGTTTTTGCGCCACTTTATTGTTTTCAGCTTTATCGCCCTGCTGGCCGGCTGCGCCGGCTTCGGTGCCCGAGAGTCCGTCCAGGGCCAGGGCAACCCTACGCAATGGCGCTTGCACAAGGATCAACTGACCGGCCTCGACGGCTGGCAGATCAACGGCAAGATCGGCATTCGTGCCCCCAAGGATTCCGGCAGCGGCACTCTGTTCTGGCTGCAACGCCAGGACTACTACGACATCCGCCTGTCAGGCCCGCTGGGCCGTGGCGCCGCACGACTCACCGGTCGTCCCGGCCAGGTCAGCCTGGAAGTGGCCAACCAGGGTCGCTATGAATCCGCAAGCCCGGAAACCCTGCTGGAAGAACAGCTGGGCTGGAAGCTGCCGGTCTCGCACCTGGCCTGGTGGGTTCGCGGCCTGCCCGCGCCCGACAGCAAAAGCCGCCTGACTCTGGACGGCGACAGCCATCTGGCGAGCCTGGAGCAAGATGGCTGGCAGGTGGAATACAGCAGCTACTCGCAGCAGAACGGCTATTGGCTGCCCGAGCGGATCAAACTGCACGGCAGCGACCTTGACGTCACCCTGGTGATCAAGGAATGGCTGCCGCGCAAGCTGGGGCAATGAAATGTCCGTGGAAAAACTGACCCTGCCCTCCCCGGCCAAACTCAATCTGATGCTGCACATCCTCGGTCGCCGTGAAGATGGCTATCACGAGCTGCAGACCCTGTTCCAGTTTCTCGACTACGGCGATGAAATCACTTTCGCCCTGCGCGATGACGGCGTGATTCGCCTGCACACCGCGTTCGAAGGCGTGCCCCACGACAGCAACCTGATCGTCAAGGCGGCGAAGAAACTCCAGGAACAATCGGGCTGCACCCAGGGCATCGACATCTGGATCGACAAGATCCTGCCCATGGGCGGCGGCATCGGCGGCGGCAGTTCGAATGCCGCCACCACCCTGCTGGGCCTCAATCACTTGTGGCAACTGGGCTGGGACGAAGACCGACTGGCTGCACTGGGGCTGACCCTGGGCGCCGATGTTCCGGTTTTCGTCCGCGGGCATGCTGCCTTCGCCGAAGGTGTGGGGGAAAAACTGACCCCTGAATATCCCGAAGAACCCTGGTATCTGGTACTGGTCCCGCAAGTGTCTGTTAGTACAGCAGAAATTTTTTCAGATCCTTTGTTGACACGGAACACCGCGCCCATTAAAGTGCGCCCCGTTCCCAAGGGAAACAGCAGAAACGACTGCCTTCCGGTAGTCGCAAGGCGTTATCCAGAAGTACGTAACGCATTGAATTTGCTAGGTAAATTTACCGAAGCAAAACTGACTGGAACTGGAAGTTGTGTGTTTGGGGGCTTCCCAAGCAAAGCTGAAGCTGATAAAGTCTCGGCCCTTCTTACAGAGACCCTTACAGGGTTTGTAGCCAAAGGAAGCAACGTTTCGATGTTGCATCGCAAGCTGCAAAGTCTGCTCTAAAGGAACCGAGTGCCAGGCATTCGAAGCAACAGATACAGGGGCGTCGCCAAGCGGTAAGGCAGCAGGTTTTGATCCTGCCATGCGTTGGTTCGAATCCAGCCGCCCCTGCCATTTTCCTATACTCATCCAGGTATACCCTCAGCCTTCAGGTACTGCGCGTGTCCAAGATGATGGTCTTTACGGGGAACGCTAACCCCGATCTGGCTCGGCGTGTCGTACGTCAGCTGCATATCCCTCTCGGTGACATCTCTGTTGGAAAATTTTCCGACGGCGAAATTACTGCCGAGATCAATGAAAATGTCCGCGGTAAAGACGTCTTCATTATTCAGCCGACTTGCGCTCCGACCAACGATAACCTGATGGAACTCGTGGTGATGGCCGACGCCTTCCGCCGTTCCTCAGCTACTCGTATCACTGCTGTTATTCCTTATTTTGGTTATGCCCGTCAGGATCGCCGTCCGCGTTCCGCACGTGTGGCTATCAGCGCGAAAGTCGTCGCTGACATGCTCACCGTAGTCGGCATCGACCGTGTTCTCACGGTTGATCTGCATGCTGACCAGATTCAGGGCTTCTTCGATATTCCGGTAGATAACATCTACGGCTCCCCGGTTCTGGTGGATGACATCGAAGATCAGCGTTTCGAAAACCTGATGATCGTGTCCCCGGACATTGGCGGCGTCGTGCGTGCACGTGCCGTGGCCAAGTCCCTGGGCGTTGATCTCGGGATCATCGACAAGCGTCGTGAGAAAGCCAATCACTCCGAAGTGATGCATATCATCGGCGACGTCGAAGGACGCACCTGCATTCTGGTCGATGACATGGTCGATACCGCCGGCACCCTGTGCCACGCGGCCAAGGCCCTGAAAGAGCATGGCGCAGCCAAGGTCTTTGCCTACTGCACACACCCTGTGCTGTCGGGTCGGGCCATCGAGAACATTGAAAATTCCGTGCTGGACGAGCTGGTGGTGACCAACACCATCCCGCTGTCCGCTGCAGCACAAGCCTGTGCGCGTATCCGTCAACTGGATATCGCACCGGTAGTTGCCGAGGCGGTTCGCCGTATCAGCAACGAAGAATCGATCAGCGCGATGTTCCGCTAGGGCTCGTCCCTGGCAGAACATCCCGATGACGAAAAGCGCCCCGTCCCAACCTGTGTTGGGACGGGGCTTTTTTGCCCATATCGCCTTTAGCGCTGGTCGCAAACGCTGGGGCGAGTGTGGTTATTTTGGAGATACAACATGAACGATTTTACTCTGAATGCTGAAGTGCGTTCCGACCTGGGGAAAGGTGCGAGCCGCCGCCTGCGTCGTCTCGCAAGCCTGGTTCCAGCTGTAGTTTACGGTGGCGACAAAGCCCCTGAATCCATCAGCATGCTGGCCAAAGAAGTTGCCAAGCTGCTGGAAAACGAAGCTGCCTACAGCCACATCATCGAACTGAACGTTGGTGGCACCAAGCAGAACGTCGTGATCAAGGCCCTGCAACGTCACCCGGCCAAAGGCCACGTGATGCACGCTGACTTCGTTCGCGTGGTTGCTGGTCAGAAACTGACCGCCATCGTTCCAGTGCACTTCATCAACGAAGCTGCTCCGGTCAAGAAAGGCGGCGAGATCTCGCACGTAATCGCGGAAATCGAAGTTTCCTGCCTGCCCAAAGACCTGCCTGAGTTCATCGAAGTCGACCTGGCTGACGCTGAAATCGGCACCATTATTCACCTGTCCGACATCAAGGCCCCTAAAGGCGTTGAATTCGTGGCCCTGGCACACGGCAACGACCTGGCAGTAGCCAACGTTCACGCTCCACGTGTTGCTCCAGAAGCTGCAGAAGGCGCTGCAGAGTAATTCACTCTGACGCGGGAGTTAAGCGGAGTACATCGCGGACTGGAACGTAGCGAGAAAGCGGGCGAGAACGCGAAGTTTGCCGCAAGGCAACCCAGCTCTTGTCGTCCACTTTCGCCGTAGCACCGGTTGCGGCGATGTCATCCACCACTCCAAAGAAGGGCCCCTATCGTGACTGCCATCAAACTGATCGTTGGCCTGGGTAATCCAGGCACCGAATACGAACAGACCCGGCATAACGCAGGGGCCCTTTTTGTTGAGCGCATCGCCGAAAAACAAGGGGTCAACCTTGTCGCCGATCGCAAATATTTCGGCCTGACCGGGCGCTTCAGTCACCAGGGTCAGGACATTCGTCTGTTGATTCCCACCACCTACATGAACCGCAGCGGCCAGGCCGTGGCGGCGCTTGCCGGCTTCTTCCGCATCAAGCCGGAAGAGATCCTGGTGGCCCACGACGAACTCGACTTGCCGCCAGGCGTCGCCAAGCTCAAGACCGGCGGCGGCCATGGCGGGCACAACGGACTGCGGGACATCATCGCGCAGCTCGGTAATCAGAATACCTTTCACCGCCTGCGGCTCGGCATCGGCCATCCGGGCGTTGCCAGTATGGTTTCAAACTTTGTCCTGGGTCGTGCGCCACGCGCCGAACAGGAAAAACTCGATGCCAGCATCGATTTTGCCCTCGGCGTGCTGCCGGATATCTTCGCCGGTGAATGGAACCGCGCGATGAAAAACCTGCACAGCCAGAAGGCCTGACTCTACTCCTCGGGGAATACACCATGGGATTCAATTGCGGCATCGTCGGCCTGCCTAACGTCGGCAAGTCCACCCTGTTCAACGCCCTGACCAAATCCGGGATCGCGGCCGAGAACTTCCCCTTCTGCACCATCGAGCCCAACAGCGGTATCGTGCCGATGCCGGACCCGCGCCTGGACGCCCTGGCCGCCATCGTCGTGCCCGAGCGCGTGCTGCCCACCACCATGGAGTTCGTCGACATCGCCGGTCTGGTGGCCGGTGCTTCGAAAGGTGAAGGCCTGGGCAACAAGTTCCTGGCCAACATCCGCGAAACCGACGCCATCGCCCATGTGGTCCGCTGCTTCGAAGACGACAACGTGATCCACGTGTCCAACAGCGTCGATCCCAAGCGCGACATCGAAATCATCGACCTGGAACTGATCTTTGCCGACCTCGACAGCTGCGAGAAGCAACTGCAGAAAGTCGCCCGCAACGCCAAGGGCGGTGACAAGGATGCCGTGGCCCAGAAAGCCCTGCTGGAACAGCTGATCGCCCACTTCACCGAAGGCAAGCCGGCCCGCAGCCTGATGAAGGACATGAGCGCCGACGAGAAGCTGATCATCCGCGGCTTCCACCTGCTGACCACCAAGCCGGTGATGTACATCGCCAACGTTGCCGAAGACGGCTTCGAGAACAACCCGCTGCTGGACGTGGTCAAGGCCATCGCCGAAGAAGAAGGCGCCATGGTGGTGCCGGTATGCAACAAGATCGAAGCGGAAATCGCCGAACTTGAAGACGGCGAAGAAAAGGACATGTTCCTCGAGGCCCTGGGCCTGGAAGAGCCCGGCCTGAACCGGGTGATCCGCGCTGGCTACGAAATGCTCAACCTGCAGACCTACTTCACCGCAGGTGTGAAGGAAGTTCGCGCCTGGACCGTGCGTGTCGGCGCCACTGCGCCACAAGCCGCCGCGGTGATCCACACCGACTTCGAGAAAGGCTTCATCCGTGCCGAAGTCATCGCCTACAACGACTTCATCCAATTCAAGGGTGAAGCCGGTGCCAAGGAAGCCGGTAAATGGCGCCTGGAAGGCAAGGAATACATCGTCAAGGACGGCGACGTGATGCACTTCCGCTTCAACGTGTAATGCCCCTTCAGCCCCATTGCCGCGCAATGGGGCTGATTCCCCCCGCTACATCCAGCGGCCTCAGAAGTAAGTGGTCGCCCCCGCGAAGAACGCCCGCCCGGGCACGTAGAAGTTGGTCGATCCATCGCGCAGGTCTTTATCCAGCAGGTTCTGCACGCCGCCATTCAGGGTCAGCCACTTGGTCAGCGACAGGTTCGCCGTCAGGTCGTAGGTGGTGTAGGACTGCACGAAATCATTGCCCATGCCCCGCTGCTTGCCGACGTGCTGAGCCGAAAGCTCGGTGCTCAGACGGTCGGTGACCTGCCAGTCCAGCGCACTGAATGCCGACAGTTTGGGTGAACTGATCAGGTCTTCACCGGTGGACAGGTTCTTGCTTTCCAGCATGTAGGTGGCGTTGGTGCGCCAGTTCACGGAGTCGCCCAGCGGCACCCGGGCGGTGCCTTCCCAGCCACGGGTACGGGCCTTGTCGACGTTTTCCAGCATGGTCCACCAGCGGCCCTGGTACTGGCCCAACGGACCGTATTCGATCTTGTCGGTGAAATCGGTGTGGAAGTAGGTCAGGCCCGCTTCCCAGCCATCGTGGTCGAACGAAAGGCCGATTTCCTTGTTGGTGCTGGTTTCCGGTGTCAGGTTCGGATTGCCCGCCATCCAGCAACTACCAGTGACATAACCCAACGGCCGTAACGAACCACAGCCCCGGCCTGCGGATTCGGTAGCCGCCCCCGCACTGCCCTCCTTCAGGCTTGGCGCACGAAAACCCTTGGAAACACCGCCACGCACGGTCCAGTCCGGGTGCGGGTGATAGACCACATACGCCCGCGGGCTGTTGTGGTTACCGTACTTGTCGCTGTGGTCGAAGCGGTTGCCCAGGGTCAGGGACAGGTTGTCCAGCAGGAACAGTTCATCCTCGATAAAGGCCGCCGAGTAATCGCCCTTCAAGGTCGAGCCACTGACCGGCGCGCCCTGATAATCCACGGGTACCGTGCCCAGGGTATCGGTGTTGGTCAGCTCTTCACGCTTCCATTGCCCGCCCACCGTCAGGCGCTGGTCCAACAGCAGTTGGAAGGGAATATTCAGGCTGCCCTCGACGATCTTCTCTTGCGAGTTGGCTTTGCCCAGGTCAAGGTCGTTGCGGTACTTGTTCAGGTAGGCATCGAGCTTCGAGGTGCCAAAGCTCCAGTCACCGGTGTGGGACAGAATGTAGCTGTCGCGAGTCAGTCGGCTGGGGCCAAAGGCGCCACCAACGGTCTCGTCCCAATCACCAAAGGTCTTCTTTGATGCCCAGGAACGCTCAACGCCATGCACCGCCTCGAAGGACAAGCTCTGCTCCTCGTTGATCTGCCAGTCCAGCAGTGCATTGAAGCTCTGGTCCTTGGAACCGCCCGCGCCATCGTCGTACATGAAATCGCCCTGGGCATCGCGCCGCGCCTCTACCTCATCCGCAGCCCGACGCGTGACGTTGGCCCCCAGGCGCAGCCCCAGGGACTCCGTCAGCGGACCTGCCGCATTCACGCTGTACTGAGTGGTCTGGCCGCGGTCGGAATCCTTGGGCACGGTGATATTGGTGCTGGCCGAGCCGGTCCAGGTCCGCGAGACCTTGCGGGTGATGATATTGATCACCCCGCCCATGGCGTCCGAACCATACAGCGACGACATAGGCCCGCGGACGATCTCGATGCGCTCGATCATGTTCGGCGAGATCCAGTTCAGGTCCTGGCGCGCCAGGTCGCGGCGATAACTCAGGTCCGCGGAACTGCCGACCCGCTTGCCATCCACCAGGATCAGCGTGTACTTGTCGTCCAGCCCCCGCAGCTTGATCTTCGACTGCTCGCCCACCGGGCCGAAACCACCGGTCACCCCCGGCACCCGGCGCAGCAGGGTATTGAGGTCATAGACCGGCTGGCGCTCGATTTCCTCGCGGGTGATGACGCTGACACTGGCCGGGGCATCCTTGAGATCCGTGGCACCGCCAGTAGCCGTGACAAAGGCGGTATCCAGTTCCAACGATGCAGGCTTGGCCTCTTCAACCGCCTCGCCGGCCTGCGCCAGCGGGGCCAGCAGGCCGACACCGGCACTGAGCAGAAGCGAATTGAACAGGCAGGAGCTGACTTTCATTACAAACGATCCTTGTCGATGCAATGCACCTTGGTGGTGCATCAAGGGAGAGGGGATCGAAGTGTAATGCTAATAAATATCATTTAGAAATAGGAATATTTCTCGATCGACACATTTCGGCCCTTGCCTAGCTGCAAACACTGCCCTGAAACCACCTCCTATGCGCAGGCGGTTCCAAGGCCGATGGTTCAGCAGATTTCTTCGTAAGGCAGGCCCACATAGTTCTCGGCAATGTTCACCAGGCCCGCGTGGGAATTGAGGAAATACTCCCGATCGGCCTGCTGCATCTTGTGGTCCCAGGCATCCTGCTGGTCGCCGAAATCGTGCAGCAGATTGGTCATGAACCAGCTGAAGCGTTCGCCCTTCCACACCCGGCGCAAGGCCAGTTCGGAATACTTTTCCAGCAGCTCGGTACGCCCTTCGCGGTAGACCTTGACCAGGATCCGGTACAGATAGCACACATCGGAGGCCGCCAGGTTCAGGCCCTTGGCACCGGTAGGCGGAACAATATGGGCCGCGTCCCCCACCAGGAACAGCTTGCCGTACTGCATGGGCTCCACCACATAGCTGCGCAGCGGCGCGATGCTTTTCTCCAGCGCTGGCCCGGTCACCAGGTCAGCCCCCACCTCTTCTGGCAGACGGGCCTTGAGCTCGTTCCAGAAGCGCTCGTCGGACCAATCCTCGACCTTGTCGCTCAGCGGCACTTGCAGGTAGTAGCGGCTGCGGGTCAGGGAGCGCTGGCTGCACAGCACGAAACCACGTTCATGCTGCCCATAGATCAGTTCGTGATTGACCGGTGGAGTGTCGGACAGCAGCCCCAGCCAGCCGAAGGGGTATTCGCGCTCGTAGTGGGTCAGCACGTCTTCGGGGATGCTCTTGCGTGCCACACCATGAAAACCGTCGCAGCCGGCGATGTAATCGCAGTCGATGCGCTGTAGCTGGCCGTCTTTTTCATAGGTGATATAGGGCTGCGCGCCCTTCAGGTCATGGGGCTGCACCTTGTCCGCCGAATAGATGATCGGCGCTGCGCAGGCAGCGCGGGCCTCCATCAGATCGCGGGTGACTTCGGTCTGGCCATAAACCATCACCGTCTTGCCGCCGGTCAGGGCCTTGAGGTCGATACGCACGCGCTTGCCGCCCATCAGCAGCTCCACCCCTTCATGGACCAGGCCTTCAGCGTCCATGCGGCGGGCCACACCGGCCTCGCGCAGCATGTCCACGGTGCCCTGCTCCAGCACACCGGCACGGATCCGGCCTAGCACGTAGTCCGGGGTCTGGCGCTCGATAATCACGGTGTCGATGCCGGCCTTGTGCAGCAGTTGGCCCAGCAGAAGGCCGGAAGGTCCGGCGCCGATAATCGCAACCTGAGTTTTCATTGTTGTCGTCTCATAAGGGCATTCCAGTCACCGTGCAGGCGAAATCCGGAATTTATGGTTATTGTTGTACCTCTGCATTTTTGCCGACAAAAATCGCAAAAAATGGTGATTAACCGCCGTAAAAATGCACTTTTGAAAACAGCGTTCGATTATCGAGCATTCCAATCCCTCACCCCCAGGGCCGCGCCCAATGAAAGCCAGTCGCTCCAGCATCCCCGTATTCAAGCTCTACGGCGAAAACCAGGCCTGGCCGACTCCGGACCTGTTGCACTGTGAATCCATCCCCAAGCGCAGCAGCCTGCACCACTGGGAGATCAAGCCGCACCGCCACGCCGACCTGTATCAACTGCTCTATGTGCAAAGCGGACAGGCCCTGGTGGAAGTCGAAGGGCGCCGCGAGGACGTGCGCGAAGCAACCATCCAGGTGGTGCCGCCGCTGATGGTCCACGGCTTTCAGTTTTCCGAGAACATCGAGGGCTACGTGCTGACCCTGGGTGCGCCGCTGGTGGCCCAGCTGGAAAGCCAGCTGGGGGCGCCGCTGGCGGTCCTGGCCGCGGCCGGGCGCTACCCGGTGGGCCGTGACCGGCAGCGCCTCAACAGCCTGTTCAAGACCTTGCTGGAGGAATACGAAGGCAGCGCCTCGGCGCGGGACCTGCTGCTGCATTCGCTGGTCAACGTACTGCTGGTGTGGATCAGCCGCCGACGCCAGCAGAACGTGACGCCCAGCAACCGCAGCGAGCGCAACCAGCAACTGCTGGGGCACTTCATCAAGCTGGTGGAGCAGCATTACCAGGAGCACCCGACGGTGGAAGCCCTGGCCCATCGCATCGGCCTGTCCAGCGTGCACCTCAATACCCTGTGCCGGGAACTGGCCGGGCAGACCGCGTTGCAGATCATCCACCAGCGCCTGATGCTGGAGGCCAAGCGCAACCTGATCTACACCAACATCAGCATCAGCCAGCTCTCGGACAACCTGGGCTTCAGCGACCCCACCTACTTTTCCCGCTTCTTCAAGCGCCTCAGCGGCCAGACACCCAACGCCTTTCGCCAAGGCACCGGGCACACCCGCCAGGGCGGCTGAAGCCCAGGCAAAAAAAGCCCGGGGCCAGTACCCCGGGCGTTCTATCGCCAGCACGCCTCAAGCCATCAGGCTTTGCGGGTACGCGGCAGGAAGATCGCCAGCACCCCGAACAGCGGCAGGAACGAGCACAGGTAGTACACATACTCGATGCCATGAATGTCCGCCAGGTGCCCCAGCAGCGCCGCACCGATCCCGCCAAAACCGAACATCAGGCCGAAGAACACCCCGGCGATCATGCCAACGTTGCCCGGCACCAGTTCCTGGGCGTACACCACGATGGCGGAGAATGCCGAGGCCAGGATAAAGCCGATCACCACGCTCAGGACGCTGGTCCAGAACAGGTCGACATGGGGCAGCAACAGAGTGAACGGCGCCACCCCGAGGATCGAGAACCAGATCACTGCCTTGCGCCCGATCTTGTCGCCGATCGGGCCGCCGAAGAAGGTTCCCGCCGCCACGGCTCCCAGGAACAGGAACAGATGCAGTTGCGAGCTGGCCACCGACAGGTCGAATTTCTCGATCAGGTAGAAGGTGAAGTAACTGGTGAAGCTGGCCATGTAGAAATACTTGGAAAACACCAGCAGCCCAAGGACCACCAGGGCGCTGATCACCCGGTTCCTGGACAGGCCGTGAGTCGCCGCCTGGCCCTGCTTGAGCTTGTACAGGCGCAGGTGGTTGGCATACCAGCGGCTGATGGCGCACAGCACCACCAGGGCAAACAGCGCGAACAGGCCGAACCAGGCCACATTGCCCTGGCCGTAGGGAATGATGATGGCCGCAGCCAGCAAGGGGCCGAAGGCGGTGCCGGCATTGCCGCCGACCTGAAAGCTCGACTGGGCCAGACCATAGCGCCCGCCCGAGGCCAGCCGCGCGACCCGCGAAGCCTCCGGATGGAAGGTCGAGGAGCCAATGCCGATCAATGCAGCTGCCAGCAGGATCAAGGGAAAGCTGCCGACCTGGGACATCATCAGGATGCCGATCAGGGTGCAGATCATTCCCGCCGGCAGCAGGAATGGTTGAGGCCGGCGGTCGGTGTAGTAGCCGACCCAGGGCTGCAACAGCGACGCGGTCAGCTGGAAGGTCAGGGTAATCAGGCCGACCTGGGTGAAGGTCAGGCCGTAGCTGTCCTTGAGCATCGGGTAGATCGCCGGCAGCACTGCCTGGATCAAGTCGTTGATCAGGTGCGCCAGGGCCACCGCACCAATGATGCGCAGGACCAGGGGACTGCTTTGCGAAGCCGGGGAAGCCGTCGCGGCGACGCTCGGGGAGTTGCTGCTAGCCATAGGATTTTCCGTACAACGGGTGGGTGCACAGGGGCAGGTGCGTCAATGTGCCATTTTTCGGTGCGGTCGCGCCATCCCATTAGCTTGCTAACGAACCCCGATTCGCGCCTCGGGGAAATCCGCTTCCAGCTCGGCCTTGAGCCACTGGATAAACCATTCCACGTCCTCCGACCACTCGCTGGCCGGGGTCAGCACCCGGTAGCTTTCCAGCTGCACCTGGTCTTCCAGCACTCGCACCAGGGTGCCGGCCTTGAGCTCCTCGCGCACCAGCACTTCGTTGGCCAGGGCAATACCACCGCCGCTTTCAGCCACCGACAGCGCATGGTCGTTGTTCACGTAGATCAGGTCGGACGTGAGCTGGATATCCAGGCCATTGGCGGCGAACCACATGTTCCACCACTCGCCGTCATCGAAGTGGATCAACTCATGGCGGGCCAGGTCCGCCGGCTCGCGAATCGCCTCGATACTGGCCAGGTAGGCCGGGGTGCAGATGGGAAACACCCGGGGGCAGATCAGGCTGACCCGGGACTCGGCGTATTGCCCGTCCAGGCCGTAGGCGATCCCCAGGTCGCTGCTCTTGGCATCCACTTCGCTAAAGGTCGAGTTCGGCTCGATGGCGAACTTCAGGCCCGGGCGCACGTGGCGCAGCGCCTCCAAGCGCGGGGTCAGCCAGCGCTTGGCAAACCCCGGCACGACCATGATCCGCAGCCAGCGCTCGGCGGCCCTGGGCTGTACCTCGCGCCCGGCCTCGGTGATCAGTTGCAGGGCGGCGGCGATCTTGCGGTGGTACTTCTCCCCCGCCGGGGTCAGGTTCACGCCGCGGGACGTGCGCTCGAACAGCTGCACCCCGAGCCAGTCCTCCAGCAGCTTCACGTGGCGGCCGATGGCCGGCTGGGTCACATGCAAGGCCCTTGAGGCTTCGACATAGCTGCCAAGACGGGCGGCGGCATCAAAAGCACGCACTGCATTCAACGGTGGCAAACGCTGCTCGACCATGATTTCGCCCGCCCCTTGCTATTAAATTTTTTAACAGCCGGTATGTTAAAATTGATGTTTCGCCCCCGCAACCCCTCACTGATAATCAGCCCCAGCAGAACCCGGTAAAACCCGCGCAAAGCCTGCAAAGACAAGCTTTCCACGCACCCGACACATTTCGATCCTGCCCAAGAAAAACAAGATCCATGGCCTGCACGACAGCTCATGGGGGAATCGGAGGTAAGGCATGAATGCCCTGCATGCGCTGCAAACGCTGGCGGTGTCCATCCGTTCAGTGCGCAAGGTCTACGGCGATCCACACAGCGGCCCGGTGGCCCTGAAGAACATCGACCTGGATATCCGCGACAACGAATTCTTCACCCTTCTCGGCCCCTCGGGCTGTGGCAAGACCACCCTCTTGCGGATGATCGCCGGGTTCGAGTTCCCGACCCAGGGCGAGATCCTTCTCTATGGCGAGAACATCGCCGACCGGCCGCCCTTCGAGCGCCCGGTGAACACGGTGTTCCAGCATTACGCACTGTTCCCCCACATGACCCTGGCCGAGAACCTGGCCTTCGGCCTGGAATCGCGCCCTATGGGCCAGGTATTGAGCAAGGCGCAGATCGCCGAGCGGGTGCGCGAGATGCTGGCCCTGGTGCAGATGGAGCGCTTTGCAGCGCGCAAGCCCAACCAGCTCTCCGGCGGCCAGCAGCAACGCATCGCCCTGGCCCGAGCCCTGGCCCCCCACCCCAAGGTACTGCTGCTGGACGAGCCGCTGTCGGCCCTGGACCTCAAGCTGCGCCAGGCCATGCGCGAAGAACTCAAGGCCATCCAGGCCAAGACCGGTATCACCTTCATCTTCGTCACCCACGACCAGGAAGAAGCCCTGACCCTGTCCGACCGCATCGTCGTGCTCTCCGAAGGCGAAGTGCAACAAGTGGGTCGCCCGGAAGAAATCTACGAGCAGCCGCGCAATCGCTTCGTCGCCGACTTCATCGGTGAAACCAACTTCATCCCGGCCACGGTCAGCCGTGTCGAAGCGGGCCTGGCCTGGTTCAGCGGGCCCGCCGGGCAGGCGCTGCCGGCGCAACCCTGCACCACCGCCAAGGTCGGCCAGCAGGTCACCCTGTCGGTGCGCCCCGAGCGCTTGCACCTGCGCGGTGATGCCTCGCAAGGCGCCCTGGCGTGCCGCATCGAAGCGCTGATCTACCTGGGTACCGACCTGCAATACCAGGTCAGCCTCGGCGACGGCACGCGCCTGACCGTGCGCACGCCCAACAGCCTCGAACACCACCCGCGCCTGAGCGTAGGCAGCAGCGCCGGGCTGCTGTTCGAACGCGGCAGCGCCAGCGTCCTGCTGGATTGACCACGAGGATTCGCCATGCACGCTTCTTCGATTTCCCAGCACCTGGAACGGCGCAAGGCCCTGCGCAGCTTTCTCGGGGTCAGCCCGGCCCTGGTCGCCATCGGCCTGTTCCTGATCGTGCCGATCCTTATCGTCATTGGCTATTCGTTGATGGAAGCCAACCCCTACGGCGGGGTGAACAAGGTCTTCAGCAGCGACGCCTACACCTCCCTGCTGTTCGAACGGCAACTGGACGACAGCCTGGCCTTCGCCGACTCCTACCTGCTGATCGCCCTGCGCTCCATCGGCATTGCCGGGTTGACCACGGTGATCACCCTGCTGATCGGTTTTCCAGTGGCGGTGTGGCTGGCCATGCAACCGGTGCAGCGCCGCGGCCTGCTGATCTTCCTGATCACCGTGCCGTTCTGGGCCAACCTGCTGATCCGCACCTACGCCTGGATCCTGCTGCTGCGCAACACCGGGGTGATCAACAACAGCCTGATGGGCCTGGGGGTCATCCACGAACCGTTACAGTTGCTGTACACCGACGGCGCGGTGCTGCTGGGGCTGGTCTACACCTACGCGCCCTTCGTGGTGCTGCCGATCTACGCCACCCTGGAAAAGATGGACATCCGCCTGCTGGAAGCCGCCCAGGACCTCTACGCCGGGCGCTGGCGCACCTTGCGCAAGGTAGTGCTGCCGATCGCCAAGCCGGGGATCTTTGCCGGGGCGATCCTGACCTTCGTGCCCTGCCTGGGGGCGATGATCGCCCCGGAACTGCTGGGGGGCGGCACCCGGATGATGCTTGGCAACCTGATCTTCCGGCAGTTCAGCGATGCCCGTAACTGGCCCTTCGGTGCAGCCCTGTCGCTGGTGCTGATGGCCGCGGTGATGCTGGTACTGACCGTCTACGCCCTGCGCGCCCAGCGCCAGAAAACCCTTCAGGAGGGTGCATGATGATCCGCCTGTTCAAGCGCAACGGCCTCGGCGTCCAGGACTTTCCCGGCTTCGGCGGTTTCAGCTTCCTGTTCTACCTGTACCTCTACGCGCCGATCCTGGTGCTGGTGGTGTTCTCCTTCAACGCCAACCAGTCGGCCACGGTGTGGAGCGGCTTCAGCCTCGACTGGTACCGCGCAGCGTTCGCCAACCAGGCCCTGCGCCAGGCGGCGGGCAACAGCCTGCTAATCGCCGTGTGCGCCAGCATGGCGGCCACCGCCATCGCCACCCTGGCGGCCCTGGGCACCTCACGCGGGGCGAAGTTCAAGGGCCTGCAACTGTCCATGGGCGCCATCATGCTGCCCCTGGTGCTACCGGAAATCGTCGTCGGCGTGGCCACCCTGGCGCTGTTCTCCACCCTGGGGCTGTCCCTGGGCTACGGCAACCTGATCATCGCCCACACGGTGTTCTGCATCCCCTTCGCCTATTTGCCGATCCGCGCCCGCCTCAACGACATGGACCTGTCCCTGGAGCATGCGGCGGCAGACCTGTACGCCGGCCCCTGGCGCACCTTCCGCAAGGTGACCCTGCCGCTGCTGATGCCGGGGATCGTCTCCGGGCTGATGCTGGCCTTCATTGTCTCCCTGGATAACTTCGTGATCTCGATGATGGTGTCCCAGGCCGGCACCACCACCCTGCCGATCTTCATCTTCGGCCTGTTGCGCATGGGCGTGACACCCGACGTCAACGCCGTGTCGACGCTGATCCTCGGCGTCTCGGTGCTGTTCGTCAGCCTCTCTTATCTGCTGAGCAAGAAACACGCTTGAACCTTCCACTGACCTTGGGGAAATGACATGAGCAAGTTGATCGCAAGCCTGGGTACCTCGTTGTTGCTGAGCCTGCCGCTGGCGGTGCAGGCCGCCGAGAAACTCAACGTCGTGAGCTGGAGCGGCTACTTTTCGCCGGAAATCCTCGCCAAGTTCCAGAAGCAGACCGGTATCGAGGTCACGGTGGACTCCTACGATTCCAACGAAACCCTGCTGGCCAAGCTGAAACAGGGCGGCACCGGTTATGACGTGGCGATCCCCTCCCACCAGTTCATCCCGATCCTGATCAAGGAGCAGTTGCTGGAGCGCTTCGACCCGGCCAAGCAGCCCTATTACGCCAGCGTGGTCGACAACCTGAAGAACCCGACCTGGGACCCGGAAGGCGCCTACTCGGTGCCCTTCATCTGGGGCACCACCAGCGTGGTGCTCAACGGCGAGCGCTACACAGGCCCGAGCGACAGTTACAAGGTGCTCTACGAGCCGCCAGCGGAGCTGCAGGGGCGGATCAACATGTTCGACTCGGTGAGCGAAGTGATCGATATGGCAAGCCTGTACCTGAACATTCCGCTGTGCAGCGAAGACCCCAAGCAGATGCAGCAGATCCTTGGCCTGCTCAAGGCGCAGAAGCCCTTCGTCAAGACCTACAGCTCCAAGGCCGGGGCGATCCGCGAGAACCTGGCGGCCGGGGAAATCGACATGTCGATGTTCTGGGGCGGATCGTCCATGCGCGCCCGGGAAATGAAGCCCGGCCTGAAGTACCTCTACCCGAAAGAGGGCGTGCTGGCCTGGGTGGACAACATGGTCATCCCCAAGGGCAGCAAGAACCCGGCGAACGCCAAGGCCTTCATCGCCTTCCTCAGCCAGCCTGAGAACGCCGCCATGACCCAGAACTTTCTCAAGCACCAGAGCCCGATCAAGGGCGTCGAACCCTTCCTCGACGCCGGGTTGAAGGATGCCCCCGAGCTGCACATTCCCGAGGGCACCAAGGTGGTCTTCAGCCAGACCTGCGGCGAAGGCGCGATCCGCCTTGCCGACCGTCTGTGGACCAACCTGATGCGCTGAGTTGCGTCGACTTCTGCCGCCCCGGCCTGGATGCCGGGGCGTTTCCAAAGCCGTTTGAAAGGCCCTCCTGCCATGATCGCCACCCCCCCCAGCGAACTGGTCCTGCTTCAGGCCCATGAACTCGCCGAGCGTATCCGCCTGCGTCAGGTTTCCTGCCGGGAAGTGATGCAGACCTACCTTGCCCACATCGAGCACTACAACCCCCTGGTCAATGCTCTGGTCAGCCTGCAACCGGCCGAAGCCCTGCTGGCCGAGGCCGACCGGCGCGACGCCGAACTGGCCCGTGGCGACTATCGCGGCTGGATGCACGGCCTGCCCCACGCGATCAAGGACCTGTCCCTGACCCACGGCATCCGCACCACCCTGGGTTCGCCGCTGTACCGGGATTTCATCCCAGAGCGCGACGGCATCATGGTGGAACGGATCAAGGCCGCCGGGGCGATCCTGATCGGCAAGAGCAACACCCCGGAATTCGGCCTCGGCTCCCAGACCTACAACCCGCTGTTCGGCGCCACCGGCTGCGCCTATGACCCGAGCAAGACCGCCGGCGGCAGCAGTGGCGGCGCCGCCGCAGCCCTGGCCCTGCACCTGGTACCGGTGGCCGACGGCAGCGACATGATGGGCTCGCTGCGCAACCCGGCGGCTTTCAACAACATCTTCGGCTTCCGCCCGTCTCAGGGCCGGGTGCCCTTCGACGACAGCAGCGACCTGTTCATCGACCAGCTCGGCTACGAAGGCCCCATGGCCCGCAACGTGCGCGACGCAGCCCTGCTGCTGTCGGTGCAGGCCGGCGGCGATGCACGGGCGCCGCTGTCCATCGCCGAGTCCGGCCAGGGCTTCGCTGCCCCACTGGAGCGCGACTTCAAAGGCACGCGCCTGGGTTGGCTGGGGGACTTCAACGGTTACCTGCCGATGGAAAAAGGAGTAATGGAGCTCTGCGAAAAGGCCTTGGGCGATTTCCGCAGCCTGGGCTGCAGCGTTGAACCGGCCAGCCCCGACTTCGCCCCCGAGCGCCTGTGGAGCAGCTGGCGCACCCTGCGCCACTGGATGGTCGCCGGGGCCCTGGGCAGCACCTATGCCGATCCACAGAAGCGCACACAGCTCAAGGACGAGGCCATATGGGAAGTGGAGAACGGACTCAAGCTCTCCGCCAGTCAGGTATTCGAAGCCTCGGTGATTCGTAGCGACTGGTACCGCGCCATCTCCCGGCTGTTCGAACGCTTCGATTACCTGCTGCTGCCCAGCGCCCAGGTCTTCCCTTTCGACAAGAACAGCCCCTGGCCGCGCAGCATCGAAGGCGTGACCATGGACACCTACCACCGCTGGATGGAGGTGGTGATTCCCGGCACCTTGTCCGGCTGCCCAGTGGCCAGCGTCCAGGCCGGCTTCAATGCCAGCGGCCTGCCCATGGGCTTGCAGATCATCGGCAAGCACCAGGCCGACTTCGCCGTCCTGCAACTGGCATACGCCTACGAACAGGCCAGCCGCTGGTTCCAGCGCTGCCCGTCGCCGCTGATTTTCGGGGGGAAGGGATAAACGGTTGATAGCGTAGATAATTTTTTTATAAAAACGCTTGACGCATTGTCGTTCTGCGCGAATAATGCGCGCCACTTGGCTACATAGCTCAGTTGGTTAGAGCATAGCATTCATAATGCTGGGGTCCGGGGTTCAAGTCCCTGTGTAGCCACCAAGTACTAAAAACGGCTTACCGCAAGGTAGGCCGTTTTTTTATGCCTGCAGAAAAGTACCGGGGATTACGCCGCATTGATCCACAAACGCGACACCTGCATTGAGCCCCCGCCCGGGGTGAGATAGAACACCGGGGCAGTGTTTGTGAGAGCTGCGCAATCCTCACTTCAAGGGCTCGAAAATGAAAACAAAAATCACCCGAACCGCGGTCGCTCCCTGGCTGTTCTCGCTCCTGGCAATCACCTGTACCCCAGCCTTCGCCGAGCAGGCTCCTACCCCGCCCTCCAACCTGCTGACTGCCGCCGTGGCCTGGAAGCAGACCGCCGCCGAGTTCGAGGCGCTGTACTACCAGGGCTTCAACATCGCTCGCCTGCAACTGGACCGCGCCCTGCAGGAACACAAGGCCGGCGAGCGGCCGCTGGCGATCATCAGCGACGTCGACGACACCGTGCTCAGCAGCAACAGCTACTGGGGCTACATGATCAATTCGGGCAAGGAGTTCTTCGACGACGAGGCCTGGGACAAATGGGTCGCGGATAATGGCCCGGTGGCCACCCCGGGCGCCGTGGAGTTCCTCAAGTACGCCCAGTCCAAGGGTGTCGAAGTCTTTTACGTCACCAGCCGCGACCAGGGCGAAAAGACCTACGAATACGCCCTGGCCAACCTGCGCAAGAACCAGCTGCCCTATGCCGATGAGCAGCACCTGACGGTGTACCGCGACAGTTCCAACAAGGAGCCGCGGCAGCAGGAGATCGCCAAGGACCACAACGTGGTGCTGATGCTGGGCGACAACCTCAACGACTTCAAACGCAAGTACTACGTGGCCGACGTCAAGCAGCGCAGCAGCCTGATGACCGAGGACAAGGAGCAGTTCGGCCGCAAGTTCATCCTCTTCCCCAACCCCACCGATGGCCATTGGCTGAAGGCGATCTTCGGCGACTCCGAACCGCCGGCCACTCCGGAAAATCGGGCCAAGTTCAAGGCCGCGGCCAGCTCGACGGCCTGGCAGATGAAGCCCTGACAGGGCGACGCAACATCAGCGCAACGCTGGCCCGCCATGGCCAGTGTTGCGCCAAGCCCCCAGGGATGTCATAAACGCCAGCCCCTGCACTCAGGCAGGAACAAGGAGTCGTTTTCTCATGTGGGCAAGGAAGCTGCTGTTGCTGATCTCGTGCGGGGTACTTGGGGCCTGCAGCACTCCCGAGCCGATCCAGTACCTGCCCGGCCGGGTCATCTACCGCATCGACTCATCACGCTTTTTCGAGATCGACCGGACCACCTTCAAGCTCTGCCACGGTTCCTCGCCGGTCATCGCCAGCAGTGGCGACATGGTGCACTACACCGACACCCGGCTCGGCATCCACACCCCGGTTGCACCCTTTGGCTCATTCAACGGCATCACCGTACATGGCCGAGGTTCGCACTTGATGATCGATGCTGCCAACTCCAACTACCTGGTGATTCCGATTGCCCAAGGACCGGGCTTCAGCAAGGGCGGGGCCGGCTTGCCGCGCCTGTACTTTTCCCAGGATGCCGGGCGTACCTGGCTGCGCATCACCGCGCCCAGATACCTGGAAGGCCCTGAGCGAACCTGGCTGACCGGCTCCGTCCTTTCGATCGAAGGCCCCCTCCTGCACGGCGCCGCGCAGATCGACCTGTCGTTGAACTACGAGACGCTCAAGGACCGCTCGCCCTACTCGATGCTGTCTTACCCACAACGCTGGCAGCGCACCGATAGCACTCGTACACCTGGCTACTTCGAACCCGCTCGCCAAGCCCCCATCGATGACCGGTTCAATTGCGCCACGGGGGCCAGGCAGGGCTGACCCAGCACGTAGGGCTTGAAAAACCGCAGCAAGCTGCGGTTTTTTTCGCTCAGTTGAACGGTTGCGGACGCGGTGTCTGCGCCGAGGACGGCGGCAGGATCGGCAGCTTGAAGTCCGGTTGATCGCCGGTCAGGGTCTCAAGGAAGGCCACGATCTGGCCGACCTCCTCGGTGCCCAGCTTGCGCCCCAGTTGCAGCCGGGCCATCACGTCCACCGCCTCTTCCAGCTTCCAGTAGGCGCCGTCGTGGAAGTAGGGATAGGTCAGCGCCACGTTGCGCAGGGTCGGCACCTTGAACAGCATGCGGTCGGCATCCTTGCCGGTCAGCCCGGCCACGCCTTGGGCCGGGTTCTGGGTGACGTAGGGCTCGATCATGCCCATTTTCTGGAACGAGCCACCGCCCACCGCCTCGCCGTTGTGGCAAGCCACGCAGCCGATGGACTTGAACAGTTGGTAGCCCTTGAGCGCGGTGGGGCTGATGGCCGCCTTGTCGCCCTTGAGCCAGCGGTCGAACGGCGCATTGGGGGTAACCAGGGTTTCTTCGAACGCAGCGATGGCGTTGGTCACGTCGTCAAACTTGATGCCATCGTCGCCGTAGACCTGCTTGAAGGAGGCCCGGTACTGGGGAATGGAACGCAGCACGTCCACCGCCAGGTCATGGGTGAAGCCCATCTCCCCCGGATTGGCGATGGGGCCACCGGCCTGTTCCTGAAGCGTGGCCGCGCGGCCGTCCCAGAACTGCGCGACGCTCATGCCGGAGTTGAGCACCGTGGGCGAGTTGATCGGCCCCTGGTGCCAGTTGTGGCCAATGGAGGTGGGCAGGTTGTCGCTGCCGCCCATGCTCAGGTTGTGGCAGGAGTTGCAGGAGATGAAACCGGACTTGGACAGGCGCGGGTCGAAGAACAACTGCTTGCCCAGCTCCACCTTGGCCACATCGGTGATCTTCACCGGCTGTACCGGCTGGATCGGTTCGCTTGGCGTTTCCCCCCTGACCTCACCCCCCAACAGCAATCCGAAAACAAGTAACCACTTACAACGGTGCATGACGTCCCCTCATCAGGCTTATAGTTTGTTTCACCCTGTACCCAACGCCCCCCTCCTGCCCTGACTCAGATCAATCGACGGCCGGGTGAAAGACTGCCTGCGACCCTGTGTACAGGGGCGATGACCCGCTCCAACCACCTGGCCAGGGCCACACCCGGGTCCAACTACCGGCGCCACTGCTGTACATTCCCCCACACGGACGACACCTCATTTACCTGTGAACGGAGCTCAACGCGTGTTCTCGAACTTCCCTCCCCGTCACCGCCAACTGCTCAGCCTCAGCCTGCTGGCCGCCGCCCTCAGCCTCGTCGCCTGCCACAACCCGCCTTCTTCCAACACCCTGCCCGCTGCTCCGGAAATCGCCTCGGGCTACCGCACCGACATGCAAACCCGCCACGCCGACAAACACATGGCGGCCGCCGCCAACCCGCTGGCCGCCGAAGCCGGGCGCGAGATGCTGCGCAAAGGTGGCTCGGCCATCGACGCGGCGATTGCCATGCAGGCTGTGCTGACCCTGGTAGAACCGCAGTCCTCGGGGATTGGCGGCGGCGCGATGATCGTGCTCTGGGACGGCAAGGCCGTGCGCACCTATGACGGTCGGGAAACCGCGCCGGCCGGCGCCACCGAGAAGCTCTTCCTGCAGGCGGACGGCAAGCCCATGGCCTTCCCCCAGGCGCAGATCGGTGGACGCTCGGTCGGCACCCCGGGCGTGCTGCGGGCCCTGGAAATGGCCCACCAGAAACACGGCCGCCTGCCCTGGGCGCAATTGTTCGAACCGGCGATCCGCCTGGCCGAGCAAGGCTTCGCCATTTCGCCACGGCTGCACACCATGATCAGCGCCGACCCGTTCCTGGCGCGCTCGCCGGACATGGCCGCGTACTTCCTCAATGCCGACGGCACGCCGAAAGCCGTGGGCACCTTGCTGAAAAACCCGCCACTGGCAGCGGTGCTCAAACGCATCGCCGAGGAAGGCCCGGACGCTCTGTACAAGGGCCCGGTGGCCGCAGAAATCGTCGCCAAGGTCCAGGGCCACGCCAACCCCGGCAGCCTGTCGCTCAATGACCTGCAAGGCTACCGCGCCAAGGAACGCGCGCCGCTGTGCAGCGACTACAAGCGCTGGCAGGTGTGCGGCATGCCGCCGCCCTCCTCCGGCGGCGTGGCGGTGGCGCAGATTCTCGGCACCCTGCAGGCCCTGGAACAGCGCGACCCGCGCTACACCCTGGCCAACCTCAAACCGCAGAAAACCAACCTGCCCGCCGGCCTGGAGCCAGCGCCACAAGCGGTACACCTGATCGCCGAAGCCGAGCGCCTGGCCTATGCCGACCGTGGCCTGTACGTGGCCGACAGCGACTTTGTGCCAGTGCCGGTGGCCGGCCTGATCGCCCCGGACTACCTGGCCAAGCGTGCCGCACTGATTGGCGAGCGCAGCATGGGCAAGGCCGAACCGGGCAAGCCCCAGGGCATCCAGGTGGCCTATGCACCGGACCGTTCGCCAATGCGCATCTCCACCTCGCAAGTGGTGGCAGTGGATGACCTGGGCGGCGCCGTATCGATGACCACCACCGTGGAAGCGGCCTTCGGCTCGCACCTGATGGTCCAGGGCTTCATGCTCAACAACCAGATGACCGACTTCTCGTTCATTCCCGAGGAAAACGGCCAGCCGGTGGCCAACCGCGTCCAACCAGGCAAGCGCCCGCGCTCGTCCATGGCGCCGACCCTGGTCTTCGACCGTGCCAGCGGCGAACTGCTGGCCAGCGTCGGCTCCCCCGGTGGCTCGCAGATTATCGAGTACGTGGCCAAGTCGGTGGTGGGCATGCTCGACTGGAACCTGGACCCGCAAGCCGCCGTCGGCCTGCCCAACTTCGGCAGCCGCAACGGGCCGACCGAACTGGAGAAAGGCCAGTTCAGCCCGGCCCTGAAGCAGGCACTGCAAGCTCAGGGACATGAGGTAAACGAGATCGACATGACCAGCGGCACCCAGGCCATCGTTCGCGTGCGTGATGCACAGGGCAAGACGTCCTGGGCAGGCGGCGCCGACCCACGGCGCGAAGGGGAGGCACTGGGGGATTGAGAGTAATAGGATGAACCCGAGGGCTGGCCGTGAGGCTGGCCCTTTTTTGTGGGCGGTGAACGAGGGCTCTGTATGCAAGATTTTGCGGCGGTCTGTGTCTGACCCGGCCTTTGGATCTGCCCTAGCATCGTCCCTGTCCACCGAGGAACCGACGATGAACGAAATTGCCGCCAACCTTGATCTCCCGGGCCTGAGCCCACGACACCTGACGCCCCAGGACCTTGAACTGATCTGCCGCCATCGCCAGGCGATGTTTCTCGATGCCGGCAAGGACCTCTGCACCTTGCAGGTGATGACCGAGCACTTTCGCCCCTGGTTGCGTGAAGGCCTGGAGGACGGCCGCTACTACGGCTTCGCCCTGATGGACGCCGAGCAGAGCGTGGCCAGCATCGGCCTGATGAGCATCGACTGGCCGCCCCACCCTTCCCATCCAACCCAGGATCAGCGCGGCTATGTACTCAACGTCTACGTCGAACCGGCCTACCGGCGCCGCGGCCTGGCGTCGGCGCTGATGAAACTGGCGGAGACCGAGTTCCGCCTGCGCGGGCTGGGCTTTGCCGTGCTGCATGCGACCGAGGCCGGCAAGCCGCTGTATCAGGGGCTGGGTTGGGCGGCGACCAGCGAGATGGCGAAACAGGGCTTTCTGTAGCCGCTGCCGCAGGCTGCGACAAGGACCGAAGGGCCTTCGGCGCCAGGGAGATCGCTGCGACCGTTCCGATCGTTCGCAGCCTGCGGCAGCGGCTAAAGGGTTGGTTCACAAAATGTCGCAGTAATGCCGTTGCGGCGCCCCCTAGTCCAACCTATGGTTCGACCGTCGCTGCAAAATCAGCGAACAGGCTTGGCGGCCTGATAGAATCGAGGCGCAACAGCGCCCCCACCAATCATGCAGGCGCTTTTTTTGCGCCCGCATACCTGCGTTATGGCGGGTTGCGTGGGAGAGCCTTCGGGTTCGCCGGTTCCTTGATTCCCGGTCCGCCAATCCTGCGCAATCCGCCACCCTGATCTGCTTGGCGGCAGACGGTGACGGTCCTTCGAATCAAGGAGTCGTGACCATGAACTGCTTCTGCAATCTGCTTCCCCAACACCTCCCGTCACACTAAACCGGAGGTGCCCGATGACCACTCAATCGCCCCTGACTACCCTCGGTGAAATCCGCTTTTCCCACTGCGGCGAACACTCGTATCCGCTGTTTCGGGTGAATGCCGACGTGCCGATCAACGACGCCCTGGAACACGCCTCGACCCTGTTGCATCTGGCAAAGCAATTCACCCTGGAGGCGGCCATGGAGCCGCGGTGCGACCGCTATGCTTGGGCGGCACACTACCTGGCGGAGATGGGCAAGGCACTGATGGACGACGTGCACGCCACGCTCTCTGCATGACCTGATCGTCACCGAGCCGACGTCGCCTGCGCGGGCAGATCCAGCGATCTGCCCGTACATCGCCTGATGCACTTGGTGACTTGTTTAAGTCCCATGACGGGACTAGGATCGCGCCATGAGAATTATTGCAGTCAGTCAGTTGAAGGCCTTCTGGGAGAAGTACCCGGATGCAGAGCAGCCTTTACTGGCTTGGATCGATGAAGCAAGGAATGCCGAGTGGTCCAACCCTGCGCAGATCAAGGAGCAGTATCGCAACGCAAGCATTCTCAAAAGCCGCAGGGTGGTCTTCAACATCAAGGGCAACGAGTATCGGCTGGTCGTTGCCGTGGCCTATCGTTTCGGCGCGCTGTACATCAAGTTCGTAGGCACCCACCGGCAGTACGACGCCATTGATGCCGACAGCGCAGACATGGAGTAACCCAGATGAACATCCGCCCTATCCACACCGACCAGGACTACCGCGCCGCGCTGAAAAGCGTCTCGCCCCTGTTCGACAACGAACCGCAGCCCGGAACACCTGAAGGCGATTACTTCGACGTGATGATCACCCTGATCGAGGCGTACGAAGCCAAACAGTTTCCCCTGGACCTGCCCAACCCGATCGAGGCGATCAAGTTCCGCATGGAACAGTCCGGCTTGTCCGCCGCCGACCTGGCCCCCGCCATCGGCCGCACCAACCGCGTCTACGAAGTGCTCAACGGCAAGCGCGCGCTGACCCTGCCCATGATCTGGAAACTGCACCAGCTGTTCGGCATTCCCGCCGAAAGCCTGATCAAGCCGACCAAGTCGTCCTGAGCCGGGGCCTCATCGCCTGGCGCTGCATGGCAGGCAGTAACAAGACCCGATTGGGAGGGCACGTCGCCGGCGTTGAACCAGGACTTGAGCTTGCCCTTGGGTAAACCCTCAGACTGCCGTCCAGCCCCACCACCCAAAGGACGCTCCATGCTCACCATCGGACAAATGGCCCGCTGCCACAGCCTCACCACCAAAACCCTGCGCCACTACGACAGCATCGGCCTGTTCATCCCGGCCCTCACCGGCCGCGACAACGGCTACCGCTACTACAGTCCGGAACAGATCGTGACCCTGGGCCGCATCGTCTGGCTGCGGCAGTTGGGCATGCCCCTGGAAGACATCCGCACACTGGCGGACCAGGGCGGCCTGGACAGCGTGCTGCACATGCAGCAGTCACTGCAGGCGCATGCCCGGCAGTTGCAAAGCGAGATCGCCCGCAGCCAGAAAGTACTGGGCCATCTGCAGCGCTACCTGGCCCAGCCGCAGCGCCAACTCCCAGCCGCGCAGACACCACAGAAGGTATTCCTGGCGCCGCAGCGGATCATCGGCATGGCCTGGCAGCAGGATGACCCGGGCACCATCGCCGAGCTCTGGCAACGTTTCGAACCTCGGGAACAGGAGATCCAGCGCCTGGCCGAGCCGGTGGGCACCTATGGCATCTGCCAGCCCCTGGAAGACGGCCAGTGGCGTTATGTGGCCGGCCTGCCGGTCGCCGCCGACGCGCCCCTGGTGCCCGGCATGGTGGAGCTGGAAATCCCTGCCCGCCATTACGCGCGAGTCGAGCATCACGGCAGCGTGGCCACCCTGCCGGAAACCTTTCGCGCCGCCTACAGCGAGTGGTTGCCCGCCGCCGGGCTGATGCCCATCGACGCGGTGGAGTTCGAGTACACCGGCGAGCGCTTTCTGGGGCCCATGCACCCGGACAGCGTGGTGGAACTGTATATCCCGCTGAGCGCCTGAAACGCCCGGTGAGGGGGCCGACCAGCAGGCTACCGCTGGTCTGCCCCGGCCTATCCAACGTTGTCTGTCAGCAAAAGTGCCTCGGATACCGCTATGCTCTGCAGCCATTCCCAGGTTACCGAGCGAAGGCCCGATGAGTTTCCAGGCAGGTGTGTTGAACCAGATATCCGGCATCCGTCATGCGTTTTCGACCCTCGGCGCCGCCCTGCCGGCCAACCTGTTCTTCTGCTCGCAGATCCACAGCGGCGAGGTGGTGGAAGCCAGTACCACGCTGCCCAGCGGAATCATCCGCGGCGACGCGGTACTCACCCATTCCAGCCGGCCCATCGCAGTGGTCACCGCCGACTGCCTGCCATTGCTGATCAGCAGCGAGGACGGTACCTGGGTCGCGGCAGTGCACGGCGGCTGGAAAGGCCTGCATGGCGGGATCATCGCCAATGTGCTGCAACACTTCGCCAGCAAGGGCATCGCCCCACAGCAATTGCGGGTGGCCATCGGCCCGTCGATCAAACCCTGCTGCTATGAAGTCAGCGCCGATTTCATCGACACCCTGTCCGCCACTCAGGACCCGCTGTGGCCGGCCGCACAGGCCCCCTGGAGCCGTGAGCAACCGGCCCCGCTGCTGCCGCCGCAGATTCCGCCACCGCAACCGACCCAGGCCGATTCCCTGTGGTTCGACCTGAGCCGCTATGCCGTGCACTTGCTGCACGCCGCTGGAATCAGTGATGAACAGATCGAAATCAGCGAGCTGTGCACCTACTGCTCGACCCCGGCCCTGGCCAGCTATCGCCGACGCATGCATCGGGGTGAGGCCAAGGCCTTCCAGTACTCCTGGATCGGCCGGACATGAGCCTCGGCTTTGCGCTACTCCCGACCTCTCTAACCGACCTGGAAACCCTGGTCCAGATGCGCATCGCGGCGATGCGCGAAAGCCTTGAGCGCCTGGGTCGCTTCGACCCACAGCGCGCCCGGGAGCGTTTTGCTGCAAGCTTCGCGGCCGAACGCTGCCACTTCATCCTCAGTGACGGACAGCCCGCAGGCTTTATCCAGAGCCAATCACACGGCGATCATCTGAGCCTGCAGCACCTGTACGTCCTACCGCAATTCCAAGGGCGGGGCCTCGGCGCCAAGGCCCTGGAACAGCTTTTGGAACGCTCCGCCAACGAGCAGCTACCCATCCACCTCGATGCGTTGCGCGGCAGTGACTCGAATCGTTTTTATCGACGCCTGGGCTTTGTTCAGGTGGGTGAAAGTGAATGGGATATTCACTACGTTCGGCCGGCGGATCCACCCCGGGCCTGAACCCGGTTCCGGTTGGTCACCGAGAGCATGCTGGTTCTTGGCCAGCAACCTGAGCTAACGTTGCCTCCCCCCTCAGGCCCAACCCAAGGAGTGCCCGTGTCTGACAACCTCTATGCCCCGCCCCAGGCGGATCTGGTCGCCCCCTCGCCCGAAGCGGCGCAACAGCCGTTCTACGTGGTGTCCAAGGCCAAGTTCCTGACCCTGTACATCCTTACCTTCGGTATCTACCAGGTGTACTGGGCCTACAAGAACTGGCATCAGTTCAGGCACGCCAGCGGCCAGGAGCTGTGGCCGGTGGCCCGGGCCTTCTTCGCGATCTTCTTCACCCATGCGCTGTACCGCGAAGCCGATGCGACGCTCAAGCGCGACGGCCGCAGCCATGACTGGCGGCCCGGTGAACTGGCAACCCTGTTTGTGGTGGGGGTGATCATCAACAACGTGGTGGACGCGCTGTCGCGCAAGAATATCGGCTACCCGGTGACCGACATTGCCAGCCTGGCGCTGCTGCCGGTACTGGCGTGGATCACCTGGCTCGGCCAGCGCGGCCTGAATGCCGCCGCGAAAGATCCCGAAGGCCGCAGCAACGCCCGTTTCACGCCACTGAACTATGTGTTCATCGTGCTCGGGGCGGTGCTGCTGGCCCTGGCGTGCATCGGGGTGATGCTGCCGCCGGAGTGAGCCGAAGACTCAGGCGCTGACGTAGACCCAGGCCTGGATGCCCGAGGCCAGGGTCACGCTGACCCGCTTGTAGTCCGAGACTTCATAGCTGTCGGCCGCCGCCAGCTCCTCGGGGGTGATGCAGAACACGGTGCCGGGAATCGGCGCGCTGTCCGCCGCCCCCGGGCGCAGGATCGGGTGGTGGGTCTTGCCGCTGGCCGCCAGCACCTCTGGGTCGGTGATTTCCACCCAGCTCTGTTCGTAGCCAAGCATGGCATCCGCGCTGCCACTCAACTCACGGCCAAAGTTGGCGATCTGCACCGCCTTGTCTTGCAGGGTGCCGTAGGAAAAAAGATAAACCGATGCATCTGTTGCCGAACTCATTCGTCACGTCCTTAACCACGATGATCCGCTTCAGCGGTTGATTTTCAGCCCTTTCCGTTCAGCGTGACGCTCCAGCGCCAGCTCGATCAGGCGGCTCACCAGCTCGCTGTAGCTCATGCCGGTGGCCTGCCAAAGTTTGGGGTACATGCTGATTCGGGTGAAGCCCGGCAGCGAGTTGATTTCGTTGATCAGCACTTCCCCCTCATCGGTGAGAAACACATCGACCCGAGCCAGCCCGGAGCAGCCCAGCACCTGGAATGCCTCGACGGCCAGGGCCCGAATGCGCTCGCTGTGCTCGATGCTGATGTCCGCCGGCACCAGCACCTGGGCCGCCTCCCCGTCGATGTACTTGCTGTCGTAGGAATAGAAACCGTTGCTGACCACGATCTCGCCGCAGCCACTGGCAATCGGCTGGTCGTTGCCCAGCACCGCGCATTCGATTTCCCGCCCACGCACCGCCGACTCCACCAGCACCTTGTGATCGAAGCCCAGGGCCAGCTCCACCGCGGCTTCGTATTCGGCCTCGTTGTCGACCTTGCTCACCCCCACCGATGACCCCTGGTTGGCCGGCTTGACGAACAGCGGCAGGCCGAGTGTTTCCCGGGCCAGGGCAAAACCGTAGCGGCCACGGGTGGCCCGGGTCAGGGTGATGAACGGGGTCACCGCCAACCCGGCATCGCGTAGCAGGCGCTTGCTGATGTCCTTGTCCATGCACACCGCCGAACCCAGCACGTCGGAGCCGACAAAGGGCAGGTCGGCCATGCGCAGCAGGCCCTGCAGGCAACCGTCTTCGCCCAGGGTGCCGTGGACGATGGGGAAGATCACATCGACATGCCCCAGCAGTTCCTGGCTGGAGGTTTCCACCAGTTGCTGGCTGGCCTTGCCCGGTACCACCGCCAGTTCGCGATTGGACTGGTTGAGGGCGATCAGCGCCGGGTTTTCCTGGTTGATCAGAAAGTTCGAGGTGTCGTTGAGGTGCCAGTGCCCCTGCTTGTCGATGCCGATCAGCACCGGCTCGAAACGCGTGCGATCCAGGGCATCGACGATGTTGCGCGCCGACTGCAGCGACACTTCGTGTTCGGCCGAACGGCCACCAAAAATAATCCCGACCCGCAACTTGCTCATGACTGGTTCCCGTTTAAAAAATAATCACTGAAGGTTCTTGAATTCAGCTGGGGCTGTAGCGCAAATGGATCAGCGCCACCCGCGCCTGCTCCTTGTTCTTGCGCTCTTCGATGGCGAACGGCACAAAACCCAGCTTCGGATAGAGCAACAACCCCGCCACGTTACTGTTGAAGCACGACAGCGTCACCTCGCTGGCCTGGTGCTTGCTGTGGGCGATGTGGATCATCTGCCCGATCAGTTGCGCCGCCAGGCCCGCGCCGCGCACCTCTGGGTCAACGATGACATTGCCGATGGTGCAGGTGCCACCGCTGGCCCAGCGGTAGAAGTTGGCAAAACCCACTACCTGCCCGTCACGCTCGATCACCGTCGAGTCGCTGCGCTGGGCGATGGAGTCGCGCAGTTGCGCGTGGGTCAGTGGCCAGGTGGCGGCAGGAAAGAAGAAATACAACTCCTGGGGATTGCCCACGAAACTGCAGATCCGCGGAATGTCCGCCTCTGCCACCGGGCGAAAAACAACAGCCATGTTCAGTCTCCTGATACGGGGACGGGTCGTCCTTGTTGGGGGGCGGATCCTGGCCAGCGCAAGGCACCGGCCGTTCAGCGGTTGGCCAGCAGATGCCCGCCAAACAGCACATAACAACCACCGGCCAGGCGGTCCAGCCAGCGACGGGCCCGGGCGTAGAACCCGGCCACCCGGCTGCTGGCGAAAAACAGCGCCACGCAGCAGTACCAGGACAGCGACAGGCCGGCCATGGTCAGCACCGCCAGCCCCAGCAGCAGAGGTGGCGGGGAGGCCGGCATCGACGTGGCAAAGATCGTGGCCACGAACAACGCCGACTTGGGGTTGGTCATGTTGCCGAGAAAGCCCAGCCGGTAGGCCGAGAACAGGCTGCGCGCAGCATGGGCCGCGCCATCGGCCGCCGGGGCGTCCAGGGCCGGCTTGCGCTTGAACTGCCTGAGCCCCAGGTAGATCAGGTAACAGCCACCGGCAACCTTGAACAACACGAACAGCGCCGGCGCCGCGCTGAACAGCGACTTGATGCCCAAGCCTCCCGCCAGCCCCCAGAGCACGGTGCCGCTGGCCACCCCCAGGGCAGCGAACAGGCCATGGCGCCGCGAGTTGCCCGCCGCCAGTTGTGCGGTGGTGAAAAAGTTCGGTCCGGGGGTGATCACCGCCACGCTCCACAGCAGGGCCAGCGACAACAGCGGGGCAAGGTAAACCAGGTGTGGGGCGTACATGAGTGCGACTGGCCGTGAAGAGGATCCGGGGGAACGACGCTACTCCACTCGCACCTGCCCAGGCAACCGCCGATTGGCCTCGCAAACCGGCTCAGGCAATAGGCCGCGCGGCACCGGAGCCCTCCTGCAAGGCCACCGGCTTGCGGCAGAACCGCCACGGCGTGAACCGAGGGGCAAGACAGCCAGCGCACCCCTGAGTTAACGTACCGCCCTCGGTTTCATCCATCAGGACCGTTCCATGGCCAAACCCGCAGCTGTCACCGACTGGGTTCACCGCGCGCCGCCCGCCCGGGGCCTGGAGCGCATCGAGGCGTATTTCGCCGGCCATGGCTATGACATGCACCGCCATGACACTTACGCCATCGGCCGCACCCTGCGCGGGGTCCAGAGCTTCCAGTACTGCGGCGGCTGGCGCCATAGCCTGCCCGGCGCCACCATGGTCCTGCACCCCGATGAAGCCCACGACGGCGAGGCCGGCACCCACGACGGCTTTCACTACCGCATGCTGTATGTCGAGCCGGCGCTGATCCAGCAGATCCTCGGCGGCCAGCCCTTGCCCTTCATTACCGGCGGCCTGTCCAACGACCCGCGACTGTTCGCCGCCACCGAGGCCCTGCTGCGCGGGGTCGAAAGCCCCCTGGACCCGCTGGAACAGGAAGACGCCCTGTTCGACCTGGCCCATGCTCTGAACAGCGTCTCCGGGGTCGCCCAATCGCGGCAGCGCTTCGACTATGTGGCGGCCGAGCGGGCCCGGGAATACATCCACAGTGCCCTGGACCGTACCCTGACCCTGGAGGAACTGGCGGCCCACAGCGGGCGTGACCGCTGGAGCCTGTCCCGGGATTTTCGCCTGCTGTTCGGCACCAGCCCCTATCGCTACCTGAGCATGCGCCGCCTGGACCTGGTCCGCGCACTGCTGGTGCAGGGCCAGACCCTGGCCAACGCCGCACTGATCGCCGGCTTCACCGACCAGAGCCACATGACCCGGCAGTTTCGCCAGACCTACGGCCTGCCACCGGCACGCTGGCTGAAGATGCTCGGCCGCTGAGCCACACACGATCGTTCAAGAAGCCCTAGCCCCTGGCTGTTTACCCTCAGTGCTCATTCATCACTGAGGTGGACCACACCATGCAAAACCCTGCCCCGCAAGACGCCTACCAGAGCATCAACTTCGCCCAGAAACTCGGCCTGTTCAGCGAACACTGGACCCCCAAGGTGATCGCCGAGATGAACGACTACCAGTTCAAGATCTCCAAGTTGCAGGGCGAATTCGTCTGGCACTCCCACGCCGACACCGATGAAACCTTCATCGTGCTCGACGGCCAGTTGTACATCGACTTCCGTGACGGCCGGGTGGCCATCGGCAGTGGCGAAATGTTCGTGGTGCCCAAGGGCGTCGAGCACAAACCCTGGGCCGAGCAGGAGGTCAAACTGCTGCTGATCGAACCCAAGGGCGTGCTCAACACCGGCGATCAAGGGGGCGAACGCACCGCCCAGAACGACGTCTGGATCTGATCCTCACCGCTGAACCTGCGAGACGGAAAAAGGAATTTCTGCCTCTTGAACACAGTCAGACACAGCAACACGTCATCGATCGACTACCCTTGGCCGACCAATGGTGCGTCAAAAACTGTACGTCAGTGCAAAAAGCACAGGTAGAGTGACGCTCTTATTTTTCTGTGCGATGGCTCTAGTGCAGGGACTAGAGTCTGGTCCCTGCTTTCGATGACGCCCATGGCGCGTCCATTACCTGTTGCGACCCCTGACCCCTGAATGCCCAAACCGCACCAAGACACCGCCGCCCCCACCCTGCATCAAGACCTGCGCGCCGGCACCGCGACCTTGCACGAGGCCCTGGAAAAGCGCCTGCCGTTCTTCTCTGAGCATCTCGATGCGGCCTGGTATCGGCGCCTGATCCAGGCCTATTTCGGCTTCTATCAGCCCCTGGAGGCGGCCCTGTTTGACAGCGGCCTGATCCCTGGCGGCTACGACCCGGAGCAGCGCCGCAAGACCCCGGCCCTGGCCGGCGACCTGCAGGCCCTGGGCCTGGCCCCGGAGCGCATCGACGCCCTGCCCCGTTGCGACCATCTGCCCGCACTGGCCAGCCCCGGCGCGTGCCTGGGCGCCCTCTATGTACTGGAGGGCGCGACCCTGGGCGGGCAGATCCTGCGCCGGGAAATGGCCCAGCGCCTGGACCTGCACAGGGATAACGGCGGGGCTTTCCTCGACGTGTATGGCGCCGCCACCGGGCGGCGCTGGAAAGATTTTCTCGACTACCTGGGGCGCATGCCCGAGGACGCGAGCGCACGACAACAAGTGGTCAGCGCCGCGCAATCCACATTTGCCTGTTTCGAGCACTGGCTCGACAGCCGCGAGGTGCTGCTATGACCCCACAAGACGCCCAAGCCTTCGAACAACTGCTGGCCAACTGCGCCGATGAGCCAATCCGCTCCCCCGGTGCGATCCAGCCCCATGGCGTGCTGCTGACGCTGTCGGAGCCGGACCTGCGCATCCAGCAGATCAGCGCCAACGTCGAGGCCCTGCTGGGCCAGCCTGCCGCGCAGGTCCTCGGCCAGCCCCTGGAGCAACTGCTGGGAGACACCGACGGCCAGCGCATCCGCGAGGTGCTGCAACTGCCGCGGTTGTCCGATGCGCCGCCGCTGCACCTGGCCGTCAATGGCGCGCGCTTCGAAGGCTTGCTGCATCGCCACCAGGGAGTGCTGATGCTGGAGCTGGAAATCCAGCTCGAACACCTGCAGCCCCAACACCTGAAAGAGCAGACCGAGAACCTGGGGCGCCTGCTGCGGCGCTTGCAGACGGCCAAGACCCTGAATGAGCTGTACGCCATCAGCGTCAGCGAAATCCAGGCGATGACCGGCTACGACCGGGTGCTGATCTACCGCTTCGAAGAGGAAGGCCACGGCCAGGTGATCGCCGAAGCCACCCGCCCCACCATGGAAGTGTTCAATGGCCTGTTCTTCCCGGCCTCGGACATTCCCCAGCAAGCCCGCGAGCTGTACCGCAGCAACTGGCTGCGGATCATCCCCAACGCCGATTACCAGCCAGTGCCCCTGCTGCCGGCACTGCGCCCGGACACTCAGCAGGCCCTGGACCTTAGCTTCGCCACCCTGCGCAGCGTGTCGCCGATCCACTGCCAGTACATGAAGAACATGGGCGTGCTGTCTTCCATGAGCATTTCCCTGCTCAAGGGCGACCAGCTCTGGGGCCTGATCAGTTGCGGCAACCGCCAGCCGCTGCTGGTGCCCCACGAGCTGCGCATTGCCTGCCAGACCATCGGCCAGGTGCTGTCGTTACAGATCAGCGCCATGGAAGCCCTGGATATCAGCCGCCAGCGGGAAGAGAAAGTCGCCGCCCTGGCCAGCCTCGACCAGACCATGCGCGACACCCCTGACAGCGTCTTCGACGGCCTGACCCAGGTGCCGCAACTGCTGCTGGACCTGACCCAGGCCGGTGGCGTGGCAATCATCGAAGACAAGCAGCTGCACTGCTTCGGTAACTGCCCGCCCCAGGACGAAATCCGCGCCCTGCACCGCTGGCTGCAAGGCACCGGGCAGGCGGTGTTCGCCAGCCATCACCTGGCCAGCGTCTACCCGCCGGCGGCGAGTTATCAACAAGTGGCCAGCGGGGTCCTGGCCATGACCCTGCCCAAGCCTGTGAATAACGGCGTGCTGTGGTTCCGCCCGGAAGTGAAGGAAAACATCAACTGGAGTGGCAACCCGCAAAAGCCCTTGGACCTGGAAAACTCCGACGCCGGCCTGCGCCTGCGGCCGCGCACCTCGTTCGAGATCTGGAAAGTGGAGATGGCCGGGATCTCCACCAAGTGGAGCCACGGCGACCGCTTCGCCGCCAATGACCTGCGCCGCTCGGCCCTGGAGCACGACCTGGCGCGCCAGGTGCTGCGCGAGCAACAGGCAGTGCGCGCCCGGGACGAACTGGTGGCGGTGGTGTCCCACGACCTGCGCAACCCGATGACCGTGATCTCCATGCTCTGCGGCATGATGCAGAAGGCCTTCAGTTCCGATGGCCCGCATACCTCACGGCGCATTTCCTCGGCCATCGACACCATGCAGCAGGCCGCCAGCCGCATGAACAATCTCCTGGAAGACCTGCTGGACACCTCCAAGATCGAGGCCGGGCGCTACAGCATCGCCCCGCAGCCGCTGGACGTCAGCCAGATATTCGAAGAGGCCTATTCATTGCTGGCGCCACTGGCCCTGGACAAGGCCATCGACATCAGCTTCCACGCCGAACCGGACCTCAGGATCAACGCCGACCCCGAGCGCCTGTTCCAGGTGCTGTCGAACCTGGTGGGCAACGCCATCAAGTTCACCCCCAAACAGGGCAAGGTCGGAGTGGTGGCGATGTCCGACGGCGAGCAGATCGTGTTCAGCGTGCGCGACTCCGGGGAGGGCATTCCCACCGACCAGTTGCCGTTCATTTTCGACCGCTACTGGACCATGAAGGAAGGCAACCCCAACGGCACCGGCCTGGGGCTGTACATCACCCAGGGCATCATCCACGCCCACGGCGGCAAGATCGAAGCCCACAGCGAAGTGGGCAAGGGCAGCGAGTTCCGCTTCAGCGTGCCGCGCGCCAGCCTCTAGACCGCACTCCGGGGCTCCCTGCCGAGCCCCGCCCCCTCATTCAACAGATTGCGCCACCAGCCAGTCGCGAAACAGCTGGCCGCTGGCGGACAGGCGCTTGTGCCGCACATGCACCAGAAAGTCTGCCTGCCCGGTGCGAAACGCCCACTGGCCGACGCGCTGCAACTCGCCCTGGGCCACCAACTCACTGGCCATGAAATCCCAGCCCAGGCCAACCCCCATGCCCTGCTGCACGGCACTGAACATCAGCGTCAATTGGTTGAACCCCATGGCCCCTGGCGGTGCGCTGTAGTCCAGTCCGAAATGCCGGAACCAGTCGCGCCAGTCGATGCAGTTCCAGGCTGAGGCATCCAGCTGGATCAAGGGCAGCTCGGCCAGTTGTGCCAGCGCGTCAATGGCCGGCAACTCCAGGCGCCGGCTGGCGATGGGATAGACCATCTCGGCGAACAACGGCGTGGCGGTCAGGGACGACCAGTGCCCGGCGCCGTAGAGAATGGCGAAGTCGTGCTCGGCCACGCTGGACTCGTCCATGTCGTTGTTGGCGTGGATGCTCACGGTGATGTCCGGGTGTTGTTTGTTGAACGCCAGCAAGCGCGGAAACAACCAGAACTGTGCCACTGCATGGGTGCATTGCACGGTGATGGTGTTGGCGTCGCGCCCGGCCCGCAGACGGCTGACGCTGCGCAGTAACGCTTCCAACTGGGTACTGACCTCAGCAAACAGCGAGGCACCGCTGACGGTGAGTTTCACCCCCCGGGCCTGGCGCTCGAACAGCTCGGTCTTGAGCGACAGCTCCAGGGCACGAATCTGCTTGCTCACTGCACTCTGGGTCAGGCACAGCTCGGTGGCGGCGCGGGTGAAACTGGCGCTGCGTCCCACCGCCTCGAAGGTCACCAGGGTTTCCAATGGTGGTAAATGGCGGGCAAAGCGGCTCATCAGGCATTCCCCAGAAGAATAGATGGGTGCCTATATATCCTTTGTCCGGTCGGTCAGCAATGACTAGGCTGCGCGCTTTGATGAATCGCTGCGAGTGTGTGCATGAAACGCGGAGTTGCTTACGCCGCCCTGGCCGGCGCGGTCTGGGGCCTGGCCATTGTGGTGCCCAGCCTGTTGCCGGAGTTCAGTCCGCTGATGCTCAGCTGTGCCCGCTTCACGCTGTATGGCGCATTCTCCCTGCTCCTGGCTGCGCCTCAGGCCCGGGAGCTGCTGCAACGCCTGACCTGGGGCGATGCCGTGCTGTTGGTGAAGCTGGCGCTGACCGGCAACCTGATCTATTTCATGCTCCTGGCCAGCGCCATCCAGTGGGCCGGCGTAGCCAGCACCGCGCTGATCGTCGGCCTGCTGCCCCTGACCATCACTCTGGCCGGACGCGCCGACGCCGACGCGCTGCCCCTGCGCCGACTGCGCTGGCCGCTGCTGCTGGTGTTCGCCGGCATCTGCTGCATCAACCTCGACACTCTGCTCACGGCACACAGCGATTCCGTGGAACTGGGCCAGCGCGCCCTGGGCCTGCTCTGCGCCTTCGGCGCCTTGCTGTGCTGGACCTGGTTTGCCACCGACAACGCCCGCTACCTCAAAGGCAGCCGTTTCAACAGCAGCCAGTGGTCGACCCTGTGGGGCATTACCACTGGGCTGATGAGCGCCCTGGTCTGGCTGCTGGCGGACGGGTTCTCATTGCCCGGCACCCGGGCCGAGGCCAGCGAGCAGCGCTGGATGCTGTTCTGGGGCCTGAGCCTGTCCAGTGCGGTGCTCGGCTCCTGGTTCGGCAATCGCATGTGGAATGCCTCGACCCGGCGCCTGCCGCTGACCCTGAGCGGCCAATTGATCGTGTTCGAGACCCTGTTCGCCCTGCTCTATGGCTTCATCTACCTGCAGCACCTGCCCAGCCTGCTGCAAAGCAGCGCCGCCCTGTTGCTCCTGGCCGGGGTGCTGTGGGCGGTGCGCCGCCACCTGCCACAGGCCCATGGCTGACGCCCTCAGCCCTGGGCCACGGAACAGGCCGGCAAGGCCACTCCAGCCCGGGGCAGGCGCAGCGCCAGGAGTGCCCCGAGCAAGGCCAGCAAGGCGCTGGCCGCAGTGGCCATTTCGATGCCATAAGCCTGGTTGCCCGTAGGGCTCAAGGTATTGGCCAGGGACACCAGCAGCGCCAGCCCCAGGGCGCCGCCGATCTGCTGGCTGGTGGAAGCCACACCCGCAGCCACCCCTTGCTCGGACGCCGCGATACCCTGCCCGGCCGAGACCCACATTGAGGTCCAGGTCATGCCCTGGCCGATGCTCATGATCACGATCCCCGGCAGCAGGCCGACAAAGCCGCTACTGCCCGGCAGGGCCAGGTACATCAGGCCGATGCCCAGCGCCCCGAGCAGCAAGCCGCTGACCAGGGTCGCCCGCAAGCCTACGCGCAGCAGGGCCCGCTCCGCGACCCAGATCCCGGCCGTGCACAGCAGGGTCGAGGGCAGGAACGCCAGTCCGCTCTGCAACACACTGAACTGATAGACCTGCTGGAAATACAGGCTGAGGAAGTAGTACTGCACGCCGAAGCTGCTCATGAACAGCGCGGTAATCACCATGGCCATGCGCAGTTGTGGATAACCCAGCAGGCGCAGGGGCATGAGCGGGTCGGCGCTACGCTGTTCAAGGCGCACGAACAACCCGAGCAGGGCCAGGGACAACGCCAGGCAGCCCAGGGTCGCCGGGGCGCTCCAGCCCCACTCCGGGCCCTGGACGATGGAAAACACCAGCAGGGTGCCACCCAGGGTCACGGTCAGCGCGCCGCGCAAGTCGAACTGACGGCCGCGCTGGCGCGCAGGGTCGGCGGGTATCCAGTGCCGGGCCAGCAACGCACAGGCCCCAGCCAGGGGCACGTTGACCAAGAACACCGCCTCCCAGCCCCAGTACTGGGTCAGCACCCCGCCCAGCAGCGCCCCCAGGGCCAGCCCCGCCGCCGAGGCCGCGCTCCACACCGCAAAGGCCCGGTTGCGCGCCGGCCCCTCGGCGTACCAGGTGTTGATCAGGGCCAGGGTCGCGGGGAACAGCATCGCCCCGCCCACGCCCTGCACCGCCCGGGCCAGCACCAGCAGCAGCGCGCTGCCGCCCAGGCCGCCGGCCAGCGAGGCCAGGGCGTACAAGGACTGGCCGACGATGTAGAAACGCCGCTTGCCCAGGAGGTCCGCCGCCCGTCCGCCCAGCAGCAGGAAACCACCGAAGGCCACGCTGTAGGCACTGACCACCCATTGCAACTGCTGGGCGGAGAAGCCCAGGTGGCTGCCGATTTCCGGCAGGGCGACAAACACGATGGTGGCGTCCAGGGCGATGATCAATTGCGCGGTGGCCAGCAGTAACAGCATCCAGCCCGACGGCTTGGCTAACGGGGTCGCGGACATCGCGAAGATCCTTGTGTGGAAATAACCGGCGGCCAGTGTCATCGATGCCGTTTAAATGATAAACAAGCCATTCTCTCTTTCAGCAATGACTTTAATCATGGATCTGAACGCCCTTCGCCTGCTGGTCCGGGTTGCCGAAACCCGCAGTTTCACCCGTGCCGCCGGTGACCTGGGGCTGACCCAGTCCGGCCTGTCCCGAGCCATTTCCCGCCTGGAACAGCAGCTCGGTGTACGCCTGCTGCAACGCAACACCCGCAGTGTCAGCCTGACCCCGGACGGCCAGGTGCTGGTCGAGCGCGCCGCGCCCCTGCTGGCGGAACTGGCCCATGCCGAACACCTGCTGCTGGACCGGCGCGAATCCCCCAGTGGAATGTTGAAGATCAGTACCCCGTCACTGTTCGGGCGCAAGGTGGTGATGCCGGTGATCGGCGAGCTGACGGCCCAGCACCCGGGGCTGAGCATCGAAGCGGTGATGACCGACCGGGTGGTGGACATCATCGATGAAGGTTTCGACGCGGTGGTGCGCACCGGGGTGATCCAGGACCAGCGCCTCATTGCCCGGCCCCTGGCGCCCCTGCGCTGGGTCACGGTGGCGGCGCCAGGCTACCTGGAGCGCCATGGCACGCCCCGGCACCTGGCCGACCTGCAGCAGCACAACTGCCTGGCCGTGCGTAACCTGCGCAGCGGCCGGCTGGTGGACTGGCAGTTCATGGACCAGGGCAAGCCCCTGGACCTGGCCGTCCAGGGCCGGCTGATCTTCGATATCGGCGATGCCCTGGTGGACGCGGTGCTCGGCGGCTTCGGCATTGCCCAGTTGATGGAGTTCGCGGTACGCGAAGCCCTGGACACCGGCCGGCTGGTGCCGGTGCTGCAGGAGCATGCCGGGCGCAGCCGCGAGCTGTCGCTGGTGTATCCGCCCTCGCGCCAGTGCTCACCGAAGCTCACCGCCTTTGCCGAGGCCCTGGCTCGGTTGAGCTGGTAGCCGCCTTCAACCGGGCTGGGCGCTGTCGCTCTCCAGGTCCCGGGTCACGCTCAGCAGCAGCGGCTGGGCGACCCTCAGGTAGTCCTGGGTATCGAGCACCATGGAGGCATCCAGGCGGCCGGCGTTGAAGGCGATCTCGCTGTAGCGGGAGGTCAGTTGCGGGTCGACGATCAGCCGGATGCGCGGATCGAAACTCAGCGGAGCAATGGCGCCGATCACGCAACCAGTCAGCTCCCTGGCCAGCTCCGGCGATACCAGTTGCGCCTTCTTGCCCCCCAGGGCCGCGCCGACCTTTTTCATGTCCAGCTTCTGGTCGCCGCTGAGAATCACCAGCCCATACACCTCGTCTGTGCCCTTGAGGCTGCAGAGCATGGCCTTGGCCCCCTGCCCAGGTTCGGTGCCGCGGATCTCGGCAACCCGCGCCGACTGCCCTTCGGCCGGGTGAAAAATCACCCGATAGCGCGCCTGGTGGCTGTCCAGCAGGCTCACCAGTCGTTGGAAAACTGCATGCATGTTCTGTCCTTGGAAAAGTCGCCAGGGGGTTGATTCAAGCATCCGTCGCCACGCCTGACCAGTGGCGGCTACAAGCGCACCCGCTGTGCCAGGAAGTCGATGAACACCCGCACCCGCGACGGCACGTGGCCGCCCTGGCCGACATACAGCGCATAAAAACTTTCCAGCGGCGCCTGGTTGAAGGCTTCCAGTACCGGTACCAGCCTGCCGCTGTCCAGGTCATCGGCGATGGTGAAAGCCGCCAGTTGCGCCAGCCCGGCACCGTGTAGCGCCAGATGGCGCAAGGCTTCGCCGTCGCTGGCCTGCACCCGGCCATTGGGCTGCAGCAGTTGGCTCTCGCCCGCCGCGCCCAGGCGCCAGCCCGGCACGGCCCGGGCGTAGTCGAAACCGAGCAGGTGGTGCGCGGCCAGATCCTCCGGGGTCTGCGGTACGCCACAGCGAGCCAGGTAGGCCGGGGAGCCAACGACAACGCCGCGGGTTTCCCCGAGCTTGCGGGCAATCAACTGCGAATCCGCCAGCGGCCCGGTGCGGATCGCCACATCGGTCTGTTCTCCCAAGAGGTCTACCAGGGCATCGCTGTGCACCAGGTCCAGGGCCACCTGCGGATACAGCTGGAGAAACTCCGCCACCAGGGGCGCCAGCACATGCAGGCCAAAGGAGGCGCTGGTGTTGACCCGCAACCGGCCCACCGGAGCCCGGGCGCTGCTGGCCTCACCCTCCACTTCTCGCAGGTCTGCCAGCAGGCGCACGCTGTTTTCATAGAAGCCGCGGCCTTCCGCGGTCAGTTGCAACTGGCGGGTGGAGCGGTTGAGCAAGCGTACGCCCAGGCGTGCTTCAAGCCGCGCCAGCAGCTTGCTCACCGAGGAAGGCGTCACCTGCCTCAACCGCGCAGCGGCCGACAAGCCGCCACACTCCACCACCGCGACAAAGGTTTCCATCTCGGCAAACCGGTTGATCTCGCTGCCCGCCATATGAATTCAACTCACAGATGCTGTTCCGGCCGGCAGTCTATTTCACTCAAAGACCCGACTCTATGCTGGCGATCCCTTTATTCGAGGTATCCCCGATGAGCGTTTCAACTTCCCCGGACCGTCACTTGCTGGTGATCGGCGGCTATGGCGTGGTCGGCACCGCAGTGGTCGAGCTGATGCACCGTACCCCGGGCTGGCAACTGACCACCGCCGCCCGTCGCCGCCCACCGACCAGCCTGCTGGACGGCAGCCCGGCACCGGCGCACATCAGCGCCGACCTGCTGGACGCCGCCGGCACCGCCCGCGCCTTTGCTGGACTGGGCAGCGTCACCGACCTGGTGTTCTGCGCCTACAGCGAGCGGGAAAGCATGGCCGCCACAGTGGCGCCGAACCTGGCGATGCTGGAGCACAGCCTCAAGGCCCTGCGCCAGGCCGGAGCCAGGTTGCGCCAGGTGGTGCTGATCGGTGGCGGCAAATCCTACGGTGAACACCTGGGGCCCTATAAGACGCCAGCCAAGGAAAGCGACCCGCGCTTCATGGGGCCGATCTTCTACAACGATCAGGAAGACCTGTTGTGGCATGACGCCGAACGCGAGGGTTTTGCCTGGACGGTATTGCGTCCGGACGGGGTCATGGGCCCCAGCCTCAACTCACCGATGAACATCCTCACCGGCATCGCCAGCTTCGCCGCCATCAGCCAGGCACTGAACCTGCCACTGCGTTTTCCCGGCAGCCTGCAGGCCTGGTCGGCGCTGCACCAGGCCACCGATTCCCGGGTGCTGGCCCAGGCCGTGCTCTGGGCCCTGACTTCACCGAATGCACAGCAGCAGGTCTTCAACGTGACCAATGGCGATCACTTTCGCTGGCAGCACCTGTGGCCACAGATCGCCGGGTTCTTCGGCCTTGCCAGCGCCGCGCCGCAACCGATGAACCTGGGGGTGCAGATGGCCGACAAGGCGCCGCTGTGGGCGCGCATTGTCCAGGAGCAGCAACTGCGCCCCACGCCCTGGGAGCAGATCGCCGCCTGGCCCTTCGTCGATGGCTGGCTCAATACCGGCTACGACATGGAGCAAAGCACCATCAAGATCCGCCAGGCCGGCTTTACCGGTTGCATCGACAGCCACCAGAGCGTGCTCGAACAGTTGCAACGGCTGCGTGACTACCGGCTGATCCCCTGACTCAGGGCTCGCCGACCAGGGGCAGTTGCCGACCGTCAACGGCGTCACCGATGGTCAGGAAATGCCCGCCCGCAACATGGTGCAGGGTACGCAGCCGGTCGTGCCCGTCGAAGTGCCAGCGCCCTTCGCTGAACACCCGGGCATCGGCCTGGGCGGCAATCACTTCGCCAAGAAACAGGTCGTACTGCTGGTGGTTGTGGGGCTCGGGCAGCAGCCGGCATTCCAGCCAGGCCACGCAACCTTCCAGCAGCGGCGCCGCCAGTTGCTCGCCGGCAAAGGCCTGCAGACCGTAGGCGGCGAACTTGTCGCTACCGCCCTGGCTCAGCTCAAGCCCGGAGCTGTTGCCCAGGCTCTGCACGATATCCACCTGGGCCACGCAAGGCACATTGAGCACGAAGGTGCCCGAGGCCTCCAGCAGTTGTCGGGTCCAGGTGGACTTGTCGAGCACCACGGCGACTTTCGGCGGCTCGAAATCCAGGGGCATGGCCCAGGCTGCGGCCATGATGTTGCGCTGCCCGCCATGGGCTGCGCTGACCAGCACCGTTGGGCCGTGGTTGAGCAAGCGGTACGCCTTGTCCAGCGGTACCGGGCGACGAAGATCGGACATGACTGGCTCCTGAAAAAAACTGCGATTGTAGCCCCATCGCGGCCGTCGGCAGGCAAGGTCATTGGCCGGATTTTCTGGATAATCCGTCCAGCCGCCGACGGCTTATCAACAGCGGTGCAGACACTAGACTCAGCCTTCACCCCAATTGTTGAAGGACCCGCGCCATGACCGATCACTCCCTGAACAACAAAGTCGTGCTGATCGCCGGTGGCGTGAAGAACCTCGGCGGCCTGATTGCCCGCGACCTGGCCAGCCACGGTGCCCGGGCGGTGGCCGTGCACTACAACAGCAACGCCAGCCGGGCCGACGCCGAGGCCACGGTGGCGGCACTCAAGGCCCTGGGTGTGGAGGCCCAGGCGTGGCAGGCCGACCTCACCCGCGCCAGTGCCGTGGAGCAGCTGTTCAACGAGGCCAAGGCGCGCTTCGGCAAGATCGACATCGCCATCAACACCGTGGGCAAGGTGCTGAAGAAACCCATCATTGAAATCAGCGAGGACGAGTACGACCAGATGTTCGCGGTCAATGCCAAGAGCGCCTTCTTCTTTATCAAGGAAGCCGGCAAGCACCTGGAGGACAACGGCAAGCTGGTGACCCTGGTGACTTCGCTGCTGGGGGCCTTCACTCCGTTCTATGCCGCCTATGGCGGCTCCAAGGCGCCGGTGGAACACTTCACCCGGGCCGCGGCCAAGGAGTTCGGTGCCCGCGGCATTTCAGTGACTGCCGTCGGCCCCGGGCCCATGGATACCCCATTCTTCTACCCGGCCGAAGGCGCCGACGCCGTGGCGTACCACAAGAGCGCCGCAGCCCTGTCGCCTTCGAGCAAGACCGGGCTCACCGATATCGAGGACGTGGTGCCCTTCATTCGCCACCTGGTCACCGAAGGCTGGTGGATCACTGGCCAGACCTTACTGATCAACGGCGGCTACACCACCAAGTAATCCTGGCGCCCAAGGGGTAAATTGGCCTGCCGAGCCGCAGCCTCGATCGCCTCGGCCGATGCTGCGATCCACTGCCGTCAGGCGCCCCCGAACCAGGATCGTTCAAACGATGGATAAGCTTGAGCAATACCGCGTGTTCATCCAGGTGGCCGACATGGGTAGCTTCATCAAGGCTGCCCATGCCCTGGAACTGCCACGGGCCACCGTCTCTTCCGCCGTGCAGCAACTGGAAACCGGCCTCGGCACCCGACTGCTGCACCGCACCACCCGCCACGTGCAGTTGACCGCCGACGGCGCCATTCTGCTGGAACGGGCGCGGCGCTTGCTGGCAGACGCCGCCGAACTCAACCAGTTGTTCCACCACCGCCAGATAGACGTCAGCGGGCGCTTGAACATCGATGTGCCCAGCCGCATCGCCCGGCGCCTGATCGTCCCCGCCCTGCCCCGATGGCTGGCGCAATACCCCGGCCTGCAACTGGCCCTGGGCGCCAGCGATCGCAGCATCGACCTGGTCCAGGAAGGCATCGACTGCGCGATCCGCGTCGGCAGCCTGGCCGACAGCAGCCTGGTCGCCCGCCCCCTGGGGCAACTGGCGCTGATCAACTGCGCCAGCCCCGCCTACCTGGCCGAACAGGGCGAGCCCCACACCCCCCAGGACCTGCAGAACGGCCAGTGGATGGTCGGTTATGCCTCCCCGGACACCGGCCGCGAGCAGCCCTGGGAATACCTGCTGGAAGGTCGCGAGCACCTGCTGGGGCTGCCCAGCCGGGTGATCGTCAACAACGTCGAGAACTACATCGCCTGCTGCCGGCAGGGGCTGGGGCTGATCCAGGTGCCACGCTTCGACGTGCAGCACCTGCTGGACCGTGGCGAGCTGGTGCAGGTGCTCCGTGAACTGCCGGTGGCGCCCATGGATATCTGCGCGCTATACCCCGACCGGCGCCATCGCTCGCGCCGCCTCAACGTGTTCATCGAATGGTTCGCCGAGCTGATCAAACCGCACCTGGAGGCTTGCTGAACACCCGCGGATCGTGAGAAGAAAGCGCCTTCACGGATTGAGGCACTGGCACCATGACCCACCTGCACATCAGCGCTCCACACCTCGACGACCTGGATGACCTGCTGGCCTTCGAAGGGGAAAACCGAGCGTTCTTCGAAGCCTCGATCAACGCCCGGCCTGCCACCTACTACTCCCGCGAAGGGGTCGCCGAAGCCATAAAGCAGGCGTGCGAGGATGCCGAGGCAGACCGCGGCTATCAGTTCCTGATCCGCGACAACGCAGTGCTGGTGGGGCGCGTCAACCTGCACCGGGTGCAGCGCCCCTACTTCAATTGCGCGGAACTGGGCTACCGGGTCGGCGCCCGCTTCAACGGCCGCGGCATTGCCCGCACTGCGGTGCAGCAGGTGCTGCTGCGCGCCTTCGGCGAACTGCAACTGAGCCGCATCGAAGCCAATGCGCGGCCGCAGAACACCGGTTCGGTGCGGGTGCTGGAAGCCTGCGGCTTCTCTTGCTACGGCCATTCGCGGCGCAGCTTCCTGTTGCACGGCGAGTGGTTCGACCGCTTGCACTACGAGTGCCATGGGCCTGCGCCACGCTAGCAACCCGGGCGTGCGCCCCCAAGGTCCACGCCCACGTCCTCAGGCCGACAGCTGGTTGGCGAACTGGCCGACCGCGCTGACCACTTTCTGCGCACCGTCCTGAATCTCGACGATGACCGCGCCGGCCTCCGCTGCCAGGGTCAGGCCCTGCTCCGCCTGCTGCCGGCCCTCGGCCATCAGTTCCACCGCCGAGCGGGCCATGTCCTGGTTCTGGCGCACCACGCCGACGATCTCGTCGGTGGCGTTGCTGGTGCGCGAGGCCAGTTGCCGGACCTCATCGGCGACCACCGCAAAACCCCGTCCCTGTTCACCGGCCCGGGCCGCTTCGATGGCCGCATTGAGGGCCAGCAGGTTGGTCTGTTCGGCAATCCCGCTGATGGTCTTGACGATGCTCGCTATCACCAGGGACTGCTCGTTCAGGGCTTCGATGCCGTCCCCGGCCTGCTGCATGCAGGTAGCCAGGTCACGCATCACGTCCAGGGTCTCGGTGACCACCGCCGAGCCGCGCTGGGCGCTGGTGTCGGTCTGTCGGGAGATGCTGTAGGCGATGTCCGCCGCCTCGGCCACCCGTTGCTCCTGGTTCACCTGATCGGTGATCAGGATGGCGAACTTCACCACCTTGTAGAGCTGGCCACTGGCGTCCAGCACCGGGTTGTAGGACGCGTCGAGCCACACCACCCGGCCCTGGCTGTCGATGCGCTTGAACCGCTGGGCGATGTATTCGCCGGCGTTCAACCGTGCCCAGAACTCCTGGTAGCCGGGCCCCTCGTATTCCTGCGGTTCACAGAATAGGCGGTGGTTCTGGCCCTGGACCTCATCCAGCCGGTAGCCCATGCAGGCGAGAAACCGCGAGTTGGCCGTCAGCACCCGGCCTTGCAGGTCGAACTCGATCACCGCAGAGGAGCGCAGCAGCGCCGCCATCAGGTTTTCATGCTCGCAGGCACTTTCCACCGAAGCGCTCTGGTCGGTGCAGATCAGGTTGTAATGATCGAGCCGCCCGGCGCCATCGCGGATCGGCTGCACGCAGACCTGCAGCCAGGCCTCGCGGCCGCCTCCGCGTTGCAGGCGCAATTGGCCGGTGTAGCTTTCGTTGCGCCCCAGGGCCGCCTTGAATTCGCGATACAACGGCACAGCCTGCGGGTGGCGCGAGATGATGCTCTCCAGGGCCACGCCGGCCAGTGGCTGGCCATCGAGTTCCAGGGCCTGGATGAAGTTCTGGTTGGCCCGGCGGATGGCCCCCTCGCCATCGAGTTCGAGATTGAGCACCTGGCTTTCCAGGCAGGCCTTGAATTGCTGCAGAGCGTTCAGCTCGTCGCTCAGGGTGGCAAGTTGCTGCTTCAAACGTTTGTTGAACATGGATACACCGACAGACTAGGAGTGGATACAACAACCCCTAGCCATCGGCGCAGTTTGGGCTTTCTCCAAGCCTCGCAGCACTTTCCAGACACTTCCTACAAGCCTCTAGGAAATTTCTTGGTTTTTCTTGGGCGCAGCCGTCGCCCGGGGCCCTATCGGTCAGGCCCGAGTGTCTCAGCGTGGGAAATGAATGGCGCCAAGGGCGCCGGGGCTGGCCGATGCCGCCCTGAAATCCACAGTGCCCCGTGGCGGGAGCACTGTGCTGGGGAGCAATCAGGAGGACAATTGGTTGGCGAACTGGCCGACCGCGCTGACCACCTTCTGCGCGCCGTCCTGGATCTCGACGATCACGGTGCCGGCTTCCGCCGCCAGGGCTAGCCCCTGCTCGGCCTGCAGCTTGCCTTCGGCCATCAGTTCCACGGCTTCGCGGGCCATGTCCTGGTTCTGGCGCACCACGCCGACGATTTCCTCGGTGGCCTTGCTGGTGCGCGAGGCCAGTTGCCGGACTTCATCGGCCACCACGGCAAAACCACGCCCCTGCTCACCGGCCCGGGCCGCCTCGATGGCCGCGTTGAGTGCCAGCAGGTTGGTCTGTTCGGCAATCCCGCTGATGGTCTTGACGATGCTGCCGATCACCAGGGATTGCTCGTTGAGGGCGCCAATGCCTTCGCCGGCCTCCTGCATGTGCTTGGCCAGATCGCGCATCACGTTCACCGCCTCGGTGACCACCGTGGTGCCGCGCTGGGCGCTGTTGTCGGTCTGCAGCGAGGTGTTGTAGGCAATGCCCGCCGCCTCGGCCACGGCCAGTTCCTGGTTTACCTGGTCGGTGATCACGGTGGCGAACTTCACCACTTTGTAGAGTTTGTTGTTGGCGTCCATGACCGGGTTGTAGGAAGCCTCCAGCCAGACCACCCGGCCATGAGCGTCGACGCGCTTGAAGCGCTCGGCGATGAACTCCCCGGCGTTCAGGCGTTTCCAGAAGGCCTGGTAGGCCTGGCTGTTGTACTCTTCCGGCTCGCAGAAGATGCGGTGATGCTTGCCCTGAATCTGCGCCAGGCTGTAGCCCATGCTGGAAAGGAAGCGGTCATTGGCCGTCAGCACGTTGCCGTTGAGGTCGAACTCGATCAGCGCGGTAGAACGCATCAGGGCGCCAATCAGGTTCTCGTGCTCCCGAGAGGCCTCGATGGTGCGGGTCAGGTCGCTGGAGAAGATCGCGAAATACTTGATCCGCCCCTCGGAGTCGCGAACCGGCTGGGAGATGGAACGCAGCCAGGCTTCCTGGCCATTGCCGCGCAGCAGCCGCACCGCCCCGGCAAAGTGTTCGCCCCGGGTCAGGGTCGCCTTGAACCGCAGGTGAAACTCATCATGCTTGACGTGTTCCGGGACGATGTCCTCCAGGGCCCGGCCCACCAGATCGCCAGTCTTGTAGAGCATTTCCTGGGCGAAATTGTGATTGACCGACTGAATCCGTCCATCGGCGCTCAGGTTGATGACGAGCATCTCGCTTTCAAGGCTCTCCTTCACTTGCTGAAGGCTCGAAAGTTCTTCGCGTAGAGTCGACAACTCCTGCTTCAAGCGTTTATTGAACATGAGGATGTACCGGGGGGGGGGCTGAAAAAGTGGACTGCTTTGGGCCTAACATCGGCCCTGAAAGATTTTTCTTAATAGCCATTAAGGCTTGTCTGACAAAAATAATTCCGCAGCCAGCAAGGCCGCGGAATTCGGGCCCGCAGCCGGGGATTTCGCGCAACCAAGGAGCGCGTATAGTCGGCGACGGGAAATTCCAGGGCGATCGACGGAGTTGGACTATGGATGCATCACGCAAGGCACTTTTCCAGCAGGCCGCAGCACAGGTCGGACACAGTTTCGAAGGCGAGATGCGCATTGGCGGCAATTACGTGCCGGCGGTGCGCAATGGCGATGAGGTGTATGTCAGCGGGCAGATCCCGCGTATCGACAACACCGTGATGGTGGTTGGCCGGGTCGGTGCCGAAACCTCCCTGGAGCAGGCCCGGCACGGGGCGCAGATCTGCACCCTGCGGGCCCTGGCGATCCTCGAGCAGATGCTCGGCGACCTGCAGCGGATCAAGCGCATCCTGCGGATCAACGTCTATGTACAGAGCGCGGCGGACTTCACCCAGCAGAGCGAAGTGGCGGACGGCGCCTCCGCAGTCCTCTATTCGATCTTTGCCGACGCCGGCGTACACACCCGGACCTCGGTGGGGGTCTATCAATTGCCCAAGAATGCCTCGGTGGAAGTGGACATGATCGTCGCCCTGCACCCCGGCTCCGGCAACGACTGAGTGCAGCCACGCTGGCCGGGCCCACCCCTGCGGGCCCGGCACAGCAGCGCCGGCGGCCCATCAACTGCCGTTGTTGCGGCACTGGCCCATGACCTGGTACTCGATGGTCTTGAGCTGGCCGGCGGAATCCTCATACGTCATGCGCGAAGGCACCACCTCGCAGGACTTGATCGGCGGGGTCACGTTGACCACCTTGGCGACATCCAGCTTCATGCCGTAGCGGTACGCCTGCACCACCGGCGCCGGCTTGCCCTGGTTCGCCGCATAGCGCTCCATGGCCTTCTGGTTTTCCACCATGGCCCGGGCGAACGTACGGTCGCCTCCCCCTTCGGCCTGCACCAGGGAAGCCAGGCTCAACAGCAGCGCGGCGAGACTCAGGTTGATTGCTTTCATCACAGTTTCCTCGTCCAGTTGACGCCAGCGAGGATAAGCAACCGACCCTGTCAGGATGATCGCGGGCAGATTACTTATCTGTAATGGGCGCTGCCGACAGCCCGCCCTACCCGGGATAACCCCCGGCCCGTCGGGGTTTTGGCCCGGGCCCTGGACGGCTTTCTTGCACAATTGTAATGACCGGGTCACCCCGCCGTTATCTGCCGTTTGCAACTATCGACAGCGACTGGGCAGGCGTTGCGACGCCTGCCGGTCGAGCCCAATAAGAACGCCTCTGGCGATATAAAAGTTGATAGCTGCCAACACTCAGGAGCGCCCCCCATGCGTATCAATCCCCCCTTGTCCCTGTCCGTGCTCGCTGCGGTACTGGGGCTCAGCCCTATGGCGGCAGTGGCCGCCGAGGAACGGCCCGAAGGCTTTGTCGAAGGCAGCCGCCTCGACCTGCTACTGCGCAACTTCTACTTCAACCGCGACGACCGCAAGGGCCAGTCCAGCCCCACCGGCAACGGTTATTCCGAAGCCTGGGCCCAGGGCCTGATCGGCCAGTTCGAATCCGGCTTCACCCAGGGCACGGTGGGCTTTGGCCTCGATGCCTTTGCCATGTACGGCCTCAAGCTCGACTCTGGCAACGGCCGCAGCGGCGGCGGTGGCTCCTTCGGCATGCTGCCGCTGAACCACGACAACCGGCCCGCCGACAGCTACGGCAAGGCTGGGGGGGCGGTGAAAATGCGAGCCCTGGATACCGTGGTGAAAGTCGGCGATGTGTTTCCCAAGACCCCCGTGGTGCACTACGGCGACTCCCGCCTGCTGCCGGAAAGCTTTCGCGGGGTGACCCTGGAGAACACCAGCATCGACGGCCTCAACCTGCAGGGCGGCCGCCTGCATGCCATGAGCCAGCCCGACAGCAGTGGGATGCGCGATGGCTTCGCCACCTTCTACGCCGGCAAGGTGGACTCGCCCTGGGTCGGCTACTTCGGCGGCGACTACCGGCTCAACTCCAATCTCAACTTCAGCCTCTACAGCAGCCGCCTGAAGGACGCCTGGGACCAGTACTACTTCGGCGTCGCGGGCAACTACCCGCTGTCCGACCAACTGAGCCTGTTCAGCGGCTTCAACTATTACAAGGCCGTCGATGAAGGCAAGAAGCTCCTGGGCGAGCTCGACAACAACATCTGGAGCGCCAAGGTCGGCGCCACCTACGGCGCCCACACCCTGGCCCTGTCGCATCAGCGCAACAACGGCAACGACGACTTCGACTACCTGCGCCAGTCGGACTCGATCTTCCTCGACAACTCGATCCAGTACAGCGACTTCAACTCGCCCAAGGAACGCTCGTGGATGGTCCGCTACGACCTCGACATGCAGCCCCTGGGCATTCCCGGCCTGTCGTTCATGACCCGCTACGCCCGCGGCAGCGGCGCCGACTACAGCCACGCCAACTCGGTGTACATGCGCCGCGATGCGGCAGGTGACCCACTGACCGACCAGCGCCGCTGGGAGCGGGATATCGAAGCCAAGTACGTGTTCCAGGGCGGCAGCCTCAAGGATCTGTCCCTGCGCATCCGCCAGGCGACCATCCGTTCCAGCCAGTTCGAATCCGACCTGGAAGAGTTTCGCCTGATCGTCGAGTACCCCCTGGCCCTGCTCTAGAGAGCGGCTCCGGGCAGGCGCCAGGCCTGCCCGGTGTTAAAACTTCTTCACAGACTCATGCCTTTCAGAACTGTAATATCGGCCTCACCTTCTCGTTAGGTTGGCCTTCATATACTCCCGGACACACTGGCAGCCACCGTGTTTTTCACGGCCGCCCAACGTGTCAGGAGAAGCTCATGCGCCCAACCCAACTGTTATTGATCGGCCTACTGGCCACAACCAGCTCCGCTACCTGGGCCGCTGATGGCAGCGAACGCCCACAGCAGGTCCGCGAAGCTTTCCTGGCCAGCCAGGAACAGATCCACGGCGACGCCAACCAGGAAACAGCCGCCACCGGCAGCACCGGCAAAGCCCCTCGCGATGCTTCTGCGCCCACCACGGCCGAAGAAGACATCTGACAGCGATTGCCTACCGAGCACATTCATCTCTTGAAGCGTTTTTTCTGATGCTCCTTTGGAAAGAGATGAATTTTTAGCGCCCCCTTGGGGCGCTTTTTTTTGCCTGGCACACCTGCGCGGTCCCCCATGAAAACCATCCCCTCAGGAGTTGGCTTGCCGGCGAAAGCGCCCACGAGATCGCCTTCGCCGGCAAGCCGGCTCCTACAGTGTGTCGGTTCGATTCTGAGCGGTGGGCCGGTGGTTCCCCCGTAGGAGCTGGCTTACCAGCGAAGGCGTCCGTAAGGTCACCTTCGCTGGCAAGCGATCAGTCTTCTTCCCTGCGATGCGCCCATTGGTACAGGGCAGGCAGCACCAGCAAGGTGAGGATGGTGGAGGACAGGATGCCGCCAATCACTACCGTGGCCAGGGGCCGTTGCACTTCGGCGCCGGTGCCGGTGGCCAGGGCCATGGGGATGAAGCCCAGGGAGGCCACCAGGGCGGTCATCAGTACCGGGCGCAATCGGGTCAGGGCGCCTTCATGAATCGCCAGGGACAACGAGCGCCCTTCCTCTCGCAGGTTGCGGATAAAGGCAATCATCACCAGGCCGTTGAGCACGGCGACCCCGGACAAGGCAATGAAGCCCACCCCCGCCGAGATCGACAGCGGTATGTCCCGCAGCCACAGGGCCATGATCCCGCCGGTCAGGGCGAAGGGAATCCCGGTGAACACCAGCAGGCCATCCTTGACGTTGTTGAACATCATGAACAACAACCCGAACACCAACAGCAGCGCCACCGGCACCACCACTTGCAGGCGCTGGGACGCTTCCTGCAATTGCTCGAACTGGCCGCCCCAGGTGGTCCAGTACCCCGCCGGGACCTTGACCTTCTCGCCGATCAACGCCGTGGCTTCCTCGACGAAGGAACCGATATCGCGCCCGCGCACGTTGGCGCTGACGATCACCAGGCGCTTGCCGTTCTCGCGGCTGACCTGATTGGGGCCCAGCACCAGATCGAGGCTGGCCACTTCCGACAGGGCGATGAAGCCGATCTGCCCGTTGGCCGTGCCCGCCGTCGCCGGTATGGGAATCAGCAGCCGGGACAGGCCGTCGATATCGGTGCGCAGTTGATCGGACAGGCGCACCACCATATCGAAGCGCCGGTCGCCTTCGTACAGGGTGCCGGCCTGGCGCCCGCCCACCGCAACGGCGATGGTGTCTTGCACGTCCCCCACGTTGAGGCCAAAACGCGCGGCTTTGTCGCGGTCGATATTGATGGTCAGTACCGGCAGCCCCGAGGTCTGCTCGACCTTGACTTCCGAGGCGCCAGGCAAGCTCTGCAATGCCGTGGCAATTTGCGTAGCGGTCTTGTTCAGCACCGCCATGTCATCGCCAAACACCTTCACCGCAACATCGCTGCGCACCCCGGAAATCAGCTCGTTGAAGCGCAGCTGGATCGGCTGCGACAGCTCGTAGGCGCTGCCCGGCACCAGGGCACTGGCACGCTGGATATCAGCGATCAGCGCCTCCCGCGACTTGTTCGGGTCCGGCCACTGGGCCTTGGGCTTGAGCATCAGGTAGCTGTCGGAAATATTCGGCGGCATCGGGTCCGAGGCGATCTCCGCGGTGCCGGTGCGGGCGAACACCCGCTCGATCTCCGGCACTTGCGCCAGCAGGGTTTTCTCCAGGCGCTGCTGCATGTCCACCGACTGAGTGAGGCTGGTGCCGGGCACCCGCAGGGCCTGCTGGGCAAAGTCGCCTTCGCTGAGGCTAGGGATGAATTCACTGCCCATGCGGCTGGCCAGCAGCGCACTGCCAGCGAGGATCAAGCCGGCCAGGGCGAAGGTCAGGCCACGCCGGGCCATCACCCAGTCCAGCACCGGGGCGTAGCCGCGCTTGGCGCTGCGCATCAGCAGGTTTTCCTCTTCCTTGACCTTGCCGGTGACGAACAGAGCGATGGCCGCCGGAACGAAGGTCACCGAGAGAATCATCGCCCCCAGCAACGCCATGACCACAGTGAAGGCCATGGGGTGGAACATTTTCCCGGCCACCCCGGTAAGGGCAAAGATCGGCAGGTACACCACCATGATGATCAACTGCCCGAAGATCAGCGCGCGCCGGGCTTCCTTGGCCGCGGCAAAGACTTCATGCAGGCGTTCGGAGCGGGTCAGCATGCGCCCGTGGTGTTGCTGGGCATGGGCCAGGCGGCGGATGGCGTTCTCGACGATAACCACCGCGCCGTCGACGATGATGCCGAAGTCCAGGGCACCGAGGCTCATCAGGTTGGCGCTGACCTTGTTGCTGAACATGCCGGTGAAGGTGAACAGCATGGACAGCGGGATCACCAGGGCGGTGATCAGCGCCGCGCGGATATTGCCCAGGAACAGGAACAGAATCACGATCACCAGCAGCGCGCCCTCGAAGAGGTTCTTCTTCACCGTGGCGATGGCCTTTTCCACCAGGTTGGTTCGGTCGTACACCGTGACCGCCACCACGCCTTCGGGCAGCGAGCGGTTGATCTCCTCAAGTTTCTTCGCCACCGCCTGGGACACGGTACGGCTGTTCTCGCCGATCAACATGAACACGGTGCCCAGCACCACTTCCCGGCCATTCTCGGTGGCTGCGCCGGTGCGCAGCTCGCGGCCGATCTGCACGTCGGCCACGTTGCGCACGCGGATCGGCGTGCCGTCGCTGCTGCTGATGACGATGTTGGCGATGTCTTCGATGGACGCCAGTTGCCCCGGCGCGCGGATCAGCAACTGCTCGCCGCTGCGCTCGATGTAGCCGGCGCCGACGTTGGCGTTGTTGCGCTCCAGGGCCGTCACCAGGTCGCTCAGGGTCAGCTTGTAGGCCGCCAGGCGCTTGGGGTCCGGGGCAATCTGGTACTCCTTGGCAAAGCCGCCGATGGTGTTGATCTCGGCCACGCCCTGCACGTTGCGCAGTTGCGGCTTGATGATCCAGTCCTGGATCACCCGCAGGTCGGTGGGGGTGTAGGGCGTGCCGTCCTCCTTGCGGGCGCCCTCCTCGGCCTCCACGGTCCACAGGAAGATCTCCCCGAGCCCGGTGGAAATCGGCCCCATCACCGCCTCCACACCGTCGGGCAATTGCTCGCGAGCCACTTGCAGGCGCTCGTTGACCAGTTGGCGGGCGAAGAACAGGTCGGTGCCGTCCTTGAAGATCACGGTTACCTGGGACAACCCCGAGCGCGACAGCGACCGACTTTGCTGCAACCCCGGCAGGCCGGCCATGGCCGTCTCGATGGGAAAGGTGATGCGCTGTTCGGTTTCCAGGGGCGAGAACCCCGGCGCCGCGGAGTTGATCTGCACCTGGACGTTGGTAATGTCCGGCACCGCGTCGATCGGCAGCTTCTGGTAGCTGGCGATGCCGACGCCGGCCATCAGCAGCACCGCCAGCAGGACGATGATGCGCTGCTCGATGGCGAATTGAATGATGCGTTCAAACATGGGAAGTCACTCTCTGATGAGGCCGATCAATGGCCGTGGTCGGCCGCGCCCTTGCCCAGTTCGGACTTGAGGGTAAAGCTGCCGCGGGCGGCTACCTGGGCCCCGGATTCGAGGCCCTCGCGGATCTCGACAAAACCGTCCTGGCTGGCCCCGGTGACCACAGGCGTGGCCTGGAACCCCTCGGCCACGCGGACGAACACCGAGGGCCGGTCTTCCACGGTCTGGATCGCCGTCTGCGGCACGCTGACCGGTGCGTCGAAGGCTTCGGTGGCCACCTGTACCGAGACGAACAGCCCCGGGCGCCAGGCGTCATTGGGGTTGGCCAGGGTCACCCGCACCGTGGCGGTGCGGGTCTGTTCCCCCAGCAGGCTGCCGACGTAGGCCACCTGGCCCTGGACCTGGGTCCCCAGCTCACTGGAGCTGACCTGCACCGGCTGGCCGACCCGGACCTTGTCCAGGTCCTTGGGAAACACGCCGAAGGTGGCCCAGACCTGGGACAGGTCCGAGAGGGTGAACGCGGCGCTGGTTTCGCCCACCACTTCGCCCACGCTCAGGTGTTTTTCCACCACCACACCGTCGAACGGCGCGCGCATTTCATAGCGATTGCCACCCACCAACTGGGCGCTGCCGCTCAGGGCATTCATCTTCTGCCGGGCATTGTTGAGGGCGATTTCCGCCTCTTGCAGGGCCTGGCGTGCCAGCAGGTAATCCTGCTCGGCGGAAATCTGGTCGACCCACAACTGGCGCTCGCGCTGGAAGGTGGTACGGGCCAGTTCCACCCGCCGCCCGGCGGCGGCCAGCTCGCTGCGCTGATCGGAGATCTGCTGGCTGGCGATCACCGCCAGCAGTTCGCCGCGCTTGACCGCCTGGCCGAGGTTGACCTGTACCGACTCCACCACACCGGCGGCCCGGGGCACGATGTGCGAGGTACGGTCCTCGTCGAAGCGGATCTCTCCCGGCAGGCTGAGTACCCGGTTGAGGCGCCGCGGACCGGCTGCGGCCAGCTCGATGCCGGCGGCCTGGATCTGTTCCGGGCTGAGTTCCAGATGGCCCTCGGGCTCCTGGGTGCCGTGCCCGGCCTCCTCGGCCTGGGGCACCGTTGCCGGGCTGGCGAACAGGCCCGGCAGCAGCAAGGCCGCCAGCCCGAGGCCGACCACTGCCGTGCTGGCCAGAACAAGGCTGCGTTTTTTATCCATGGGGACTCCTGAATCGATCGAGGGTCGGTAGCGCCAGGCGCTGCCTTACGGGGTAGAGGGAAACAGCCATTGACCAATGGCCCGATGCAGCTCATGCACGCACCAATGCGCGGGTGGGTCTTCGGGGGCTGTCGGGGGTGCGCCACTGCAGTCGCTCACCAGCAACGCGGCAAGGCACGCCAGGCCCATCAGCCAGGGTTTCACCAACGGCTGAGGTCGCCGTAGATGCGCTCGATCCGTACCCAGGCATCGGTGGTTTGCGCCACCGCGGCGAGGTACTGGGTGCGCGCGCCGATCAGGGTGCGTTGAGCATCGAGAACGTCGAGAAAGCTGAACTTGCCCATCTCGAAGCCCTGGGTGGCGCTGTCCACCGCACGCTGGGCGGCGGGCAGGATGGTCTGGTTGAAGGACTGCACCTCGCCCCGGGCGGTGTTCCACTGTTCCAGGGCCTGGCGGGTTTCGGTACGCAAGCGCAATTCGGTGGCGTTGCGCAGGTCCCGGGCCTGGTCGGCGCGGCGGGCGGCGGACAGCACGTTGCCCTGGTTGCGATTGAACAGCGGCAAAGGCATCGACAGCCCTACCAGGTTGACCCGCTCCCGGGCGCTGGCGTCGTACTGGCTGCCCACGCTGACGTCCAGGTCGGGAATGCGCTGGGCCTTCTCCAGCCCCAGGGACGCCTCACGCTGCACCACTTCCTGCTCCGCCAGGCGCAGTTCGGTGGTTTCCGGCAGACGGCCAAGCAACTGTGCCGGAGCCGGCAGCGCCGCCAGTGCCAGAGGCTGCTCCTGCACCCCGGCAAAGTCGCTGGTGGCCGCGCCAGTGACCATGGCCAGGCGTCGGTAGGCATTGTCCTGCTCCATCTGCCCCCGGTTCAGTTCCAGGCGCACCTCGGCCAGTTGTACCTGGGCCCGGGTGGCTTCCACCGGCGAGGCCTTGCCGGCGTTGACCCGGCCCTGGGCTACCGCCACGCCCCGTTCGGCCAGGGCCAGGGAGCGCCCGGCCAGTTGGGTGCGCTCCTGGGCCCGCAGCGCCGTGTAATAGGCATCCAGAACATCCGCACGCAACTGGTTACGACGCCGCTCCAGCTCCAGGGCCGCCAGCTCCTGACCGCGACTGGCCACGTCGATCCGTGCTCCGCGCTTGCCCCCCAGCTCCAGGGCCTGGCTGAGCTTGACCGAAGTGGTGCGCGAATCCCGGCGGGTGTCCTCGGCGTCCACCGACAGCACCGGGTTGGGGATGAGCCCGGCCTGCTGGCGGGCGCCTTGGGCGATGTCGATCTCCCAGCGTGCGGCGGCCAGTTCAGGGTTGTTGGCAAAGGCTCGGGCCAGGGCGCTGTCCAGGCTCAACAGCGGTTGCTCGACGGCGCTTGCAGATTGGCTCGCCAGGGCCAGCAACAGGGTCAGGACGCAGGTGCGTGCTGCCCGGGCAGATATTCTCGGGAAAGTCGGCATAACAAGTTCCGGCCCCTATGGAGGCAAAGTGTCTGCGAAGTTGCAGCGCACCATATCGACGCTTATCCACAGGAGCTCCGGCCGATATGAAACTGCAGCAGTTCGCCCATTGACAGGGAGAGTTTCAAGTTCGGCCAACTGTAACTTTCAGTGCTTATCAGCAGGGTGGCGCAAAGATTACAAATCCGTTAGCAAAGGCTCTGGATCAAGGTTCTGTATTAACATCCGGCTATTCGAAGTGAACATCAAGAGCACTTTTCAAGTGCCAGCAAGCGAACTTTAAAGAACACGAATACGGCACGGAGCTGCACAACTTTTGAGCATTGGCCCGCTGATTATTCGCGTCTTTTCGTTACTGTCTCCCATCTGCCGAGAACCTCATTTCCATGCGTATTCTGGTCATCGAAGACGAACCCAAGACCGCTGACTACCTGCATCAAGGGCTGACTGAAAGTGGCTACGTGGTGGACTGCGCCAACAACGGCGCGGACGGCCTGCACCTGACTCGCCAGCATGCGTACGACCTGGTGATCCTCGACATCAACCTGCCGCACATCGACGGCTGGGGCGTGCTCGGGCAGATCCGCCAGGACAGCAGCACCCGGGTGATGATGCTCACCGCCCAGGGCCGGCTGGCGGACAAGATCCGTGGCCTGGACCTGGGCGCCGACGATTACCTGGTCAAGCCGTTCCAGTTTCCGGAATTGCTGGCCCGGGTCCGCACCCTGATGCGCCGCAGCGAACAGGCGCCGGTGCCGGATGTGCTGCGGGTCGCTGACCTGGAGCTGGACCAGGGCCGGCACCGGGCCTTTCGCGGCAAGCAGCGCATCGACCTGACCACCAAGGAGTTCGCCCTGCTGCACCTGCTGATGCGCCAGAGCGGCGTGGTGCTGTCGCGGACCCAGATCATTTCCTTTGTCTGGGACATGAATTTCGACTGTGACACCAATGTGGTGGAAGTCTCGATCCGCCGCCTGCGAGCGAAGATCGACGACCCTTTCGAACGCAAGCTGATCCACACCCTGCGCGGTGTGGGTTATGTCCTTGAAGAACGCGACTGAGGCGCGGCCGTGTTCGCCGGCAAGCCGGCTCCTGCACAAGACGCAAGCACTGCTGCCTCAATGTTCATGCACCTGCTCATGAAACCCTGCCTGCTCCACCTGCAAGGTGACGTGGGCAATGTCGAAGCGCTCCTGCAGCAGCTCGGTGACCTCGGCCAGGATCCCCTGTTCATCCCGCCCTTGCAGGTGCGCCACCAGATGCGCGCTAAGCACGTTCTTGCCGCTGGTCAGGGCCCAGATATGCAGGTCGTGCACGTCGCTGATCCCCGGCACCTGGCGTATGGCCTGCTCCACCTGATCGATGTGGACCCCGTCCGGCACCCCTTGCAGCAGCACGTTCATGCTCTCCTTGAGCAGGGTCCAGGTCCGTGGCAACACCCACAGGCCGATGGCCGCGGCCACCAGGGAATCGACCCAGCCCCAACCGGTGAACATGATCACCAGCGCGGCGATGATCACCCCCAGTGAACCGAGCATGTCGCTCCACACCTCCAGGTATGCACCCTTGACGTTGAGGCTCTGGCTGCTGCCGGAGGCCAGCAGGCCCATGGAGATCAGGTTGACGATCAGCCCCAGCACCGCGATCACCAGCATTCCCGTGGACTGGATCTCGGCCGGTGCCTGCAGGCGTTGCCAGGCCTCGAACAGAATGTAGAACGCCACCACGAACAGCAGCAGGGCGTTGAACGCCGCGGCGAGGATCTCGAAGCGCGCATAACCGAAAGTACGCTTGCGGTCCGCCGGGCGCTTGGCGACCTGGATCGCCACCAGGGAGATGGCCAGCGCCAGGGTATCGGTGAGCATGTGCGCGGCATCCGACAGCAGCGCCAGGCTGCCGGTGACAAAGGCCCCGATGACCTCGGCGAGCATGAAGCTGCCGGTCAGCCCCAGGGCCATCCACAACTTGCGTTCATGCCCGGCCCGCACCTGGCCGTGACTGTGTCCTGCGCCCATAAAAGATCCTCGGTTGGCTGGTAAAGCGTGGCTCTGATGATAGTTCGATTGGCTAGGTGCCCAGGACTGGATAAGCGAATTGTCATCTGCCGGTTATCCGTCGGTTATCCAGGTCAGGCCCATAGTTAGCCGGCTAACGAATGCACCAAAAGTGCGCATAAGCCCTCTGCGGCGGGCGCCTCGGGTATGCTCCCGAAAAAGTGAAACAAAACGTAACAGATAAAAATAGCCGATTGAGGAGTCCCGCCTTGGATGTATCGACTGCCGCCTGGATGGTCCACGACACCCGCCTGATCATCTGCTGCCTGGTGGCCATCGCCAGCATCATTGTGCTGATCAGCGCCACCAAACTGCCGCCGTTCCTGTCGATCCTGATCGGCACCTTCATTGCCGGGGTGGGCGCAGGCCTGCCGCCGGAGGAAGTGGCCAAGGCCTTCAGCAAGGGCGCCGGGGCGATTCTCGGCGAGGCCGGGATCATCATTGCCCTGGGCTCGATGCTCGGCGCATTGATGGCCGAGTCCGGCGCCGCCGACCGCATCGCCTCGACCTTGCTGGGCCTGGGCAAGGGCAAGTCGCTGCCCTGGGTCATGGCCCTGGTGGCGATGGTCATCGGCCTGCCGCTGTTCTTCGAAGTGGGGCTGGTGATGATGGTGCCGATCATTTTCGTCATGGCCCGCCGCTCGGGCCTGCCGCTGCTGAAAATCGCCATTCCGGCCCTGGCCGGGATGACCACCCTGCACGCGCTGATGCCCCCGCACCCCGGCCCGCTGATCGCCGTCAGCGCCCTGCACGCCGACCTCGGCCTGACCATGCTGCTGGGCTTGTGCCTGGCCGTGCCGGCGGTGATCCTGGCAGGCCCGCTGTATGGCAACTGGTTGTCCAAGCGCCTGCAGGTCAGCGAACCGGCGGAGCTCGGCGCGCTGTTCAGTGCTGCGCCCCAGGCCCCGCGCCAGCCGGGCTTCGGCGTGTCGCTGCTGATCATTGTGCTGCCGGTGCTGCTGATGCTCGGCAGCACCCTGGCCAAGGTCGCCATGAGCCCGGAGAACACCCTGGCCCTGACCCTGAAGTTTCTCGGCGAACCCCTGATCGCCCTGGGCCTGGCGGTGATCGCCGCGGTGATCTGCCTGGGCTGGGCCAACGGCATGGCCCGGGACCAGGTGGGCAACACCCTGCGCAAAAGCCTGGCACCGATTGCCGTGCTGCTGACCATTGGGGCCGGCGGCGGGCTCAAACAGACCCTGCTGGATGCCGGGGTCAGCCAGACCATCAGCAAGGTGGCCGAAGGCGCGCACCTGCCCTATATCCTCCTGGCCTGGCTGATCGCCGTGGCCCTGCGCCAGGCCACCGGCTCGGCTACCGTGGCCACCACCACGACCGCCGGCATCCTGGCGCCGATGATGGCCGGTCTGGCCGCCACCCAAAGCTCCCTGGTGGCGCTGGCCATCGGCGCCGGCTCGGTGTTCTTCTGCCACGTGAACGACGCCGGGTTCTGGATGGTGCGCGAGTATTTCGGCCTGCAACTCAAACAGACACTCTGGGTCTGGTCGGTGCTGCAGACCATTGTTTCCGTGGTCGGGCTGGTGGGGACGCTGCTGCTCTGGCACTGGTTGCAATAACCGCTGGCTGTGGTGGGCAGGCCAGCCCTTCTGCATTGGGAACAGCGCTGTAGAATGCCCGCTTCATTCTCAGCGCAAGGGACCGACATGCCTTATCAGCCCTGGATCTTTGGCCTCGTCATCGCCGTAATTGCAGGCGCCGCTGGTTGGGCGCCTGCCCAGGCCGCAGCGCTGGATTGCGAGCACATCAGCGTCAGCGAACAGGTCGACCGCTGCGCCCAGCAGGACAAGGAGCGGGCCGACGCCGCACTCAACCAGAGCTATCAGGCGCTGCTGGTCCGGGTGCACAACCTGTACCCCAGCAGCCTGCTGCAAGAACAGGAATACCTCGGCAAATTGAAGAATGCCCAACGCGCCTGGATCAAATACCGCGACAGCACCTGCGTGCTGGAGGCCTTCGAAGTGGAACCGGGCAAGCCGGCCCATGTGACCCTGATCAACCTCTGCGTGACCCGCCTGAGCACCGAACGCACCCGCTATCTGGAACAACTGCTGCCCGAATGACAGCAGGCCCGGGGGGCTCTTCGCCGGCAAGCCGGAGCACCTGCAGGAACGGGCTTGCCCGCGAAAGCGGCCTCAGGAGCCCGCTCGCTGCCAGAACGGTCGATGCCCCAAGCCATGCAGCAGCCCGCAGATCAGGCTGACGAGCCAGGCAAAGCACAGCATGCCAACACACGAGTCGCCCTGGCGCAGGCGCTGCTGGCACTCTGCGGCGCTGGAACACAGGGCGCTGCACCCGGGTTGATCGTCGCGGCGACAACTGAGCAGGTACCCCCGCAGGTGGCTGAGTACCAGGGTCTGCCCCGGCAGTTGAGCGAGTGGCAGCTGGAGCCGGGTCAGTTCGCGGTTCAGGCGCAAGCGTTGGCGCTCCCCGGTGTCGAGTTCCTCCACCAGCAGCGCCCCGGCCTCCACTGCGATCACCCGGGCGCGCAAGCTGTCGGGGCTGGCGCCCTCCAGGCCGTAGTCCAGTTGCGTGCAGGTCCAGGCCTGGATCAGGGCAAACACCAACCCCAGCACGAAGCTCATCAGCGCCACTTGTAACAGTGGCGCCAAGGCGCAGAAATTTCGCAAGGAACACAGCGTCGAACGAACCAAGACAGCTCCCGGAAACCCAAGCGCAGGCCGCGCGTTCCGGGAGATTAGCGGGAAAAAACCGGGGGCTGAAAGCCCTTTTTCAGCCCGGTTTCACGCGGGATCAAGAGGCGTTTTGGTGAAGGCTCTAGCTCGCCGCTTCGCTGAATCACAGCAGGCCGAAGAAAAGTCCTAGCGTTGATCAGCCATGCAGCTTCCTCTCGCTGCCGCAGGCCCTTCCTCACCCACACGGCCGCCGAAGTAAGCGGCGCTGACGACCCCCACCGCTCCCATCACTGCGCAGTAGATCACGCAGATCCAGGGGCTCCAGGGCATCAGGGCGATCAGCAGCAACGGCGTGGTACTGGCCCAGAGGGCATAAGCAATGTTGTAGGTGAAGGAGATCCCCGACACGCGAATCCGCGCCGGAAACAGGCCCACCATCACCGACGGCACCGCCCCCACCACGCCGCAGCCCAGGCCGGCGATGGCATAGGCCAGGCCGATCCAGGCGCCGCCGCTGATCAGGCAGCCATAGAGCACGGCGATGCCCAGGGGCAGCAGCAGGCTATAGAGCATCACCGTGCGCCAGGCGCCGAGGCGGTCGACGACCAGCCCCGCCAGCACGCAACCAATGTTGAGAAAGACAATCCCTAGGCTGCTCAGGGCAAAAGTGTGGCTGGCGCTCATGGCGAAGCTTTTTTGCATCATGGTCGGGGTGATGACCACGAACACCACCACCGCCGAGGTCAGCACGCAGGTGAGGATCAGCGCCGGCAGGATCGCCAGTCGGTGTTCCCGCAACACGGTGCGCAGGGGCAGTTCGGCGGCGGCATCGCGCTGGTGCTGCAGCGCCACGAACACCGGGGTTTCGCTCAACCAGCGGCGCAGCCAGACGCCGATCACGCCGAACACGCCGCCCAGCAGGAAGGGATAGCGCCAGGCGTGGTCGAGGATTTCCTCGGGGCTGAAGACCCGCGCCAGCAGGGTCGCGGTCAGGGCGCCCAGCAGGTAGCCGAAGGTCAGCCCGGCCTGGAGAAAGCCCAGGGCATAACCGCGATGGGCCCGCGGCGCGTGCTCGGCGACGAATACCCAGGCGCTGGGCACTTCGCCGCCCACGGCGGCACCTTGCAGCACCCGCAGCGCCAGCAGCAGCAAGGGCGCGAAATAACCGATCTGGGCATAGGTCGGCATGATGCCGATCAGCAGGCAGGGCAGCGCCATCATCAGGATGCTCAGGCTGAAGACCTTCTTGCGCCCCAGGCGGTCGGCGAAATGGGCCATGAGGATGCCGCCCAGGGGCCGGGCCAGGTAGCCGGTGACGAAGATCCCGAAACTCTGCAGCAGGCGCAGCCACTCGGGCATTTCCGGGGGAAAGAACAGCTGGCTCAGGGTCAGGGCGAAAAATACGAAGATGATGAAGTCGTAGATTTCCAGGGCACCGCCCAGGGCGGCCAGGCCCAGGGTCTTGTAGTCGGAGCGGGAAAAGCGCGCCGGCGACGACTCAGTGGAAGGGGTCATAAAGCAACTCGATGGCAGCACAAAGCAAAGGCGCTCATGGTCTACGCAAAAGATCCGGGGAACAACCCGTTCCCGGCCCTGGGTTGGTTTTCCGGGGTTTTCTGTACCTTGAACGGCCGCGCGCCAAGCCAATAATCGGGCACTTTCCCACCCAAGCAGAATCAGGAAAGTCGTCATGAGCAGCCATACCCGCACCCAGCGCCTGAGCGTCCCGCAACTGGTGGCCATGAAAGGCCGGCAGAAGATCGTTTCCCTCACCGCCTATACCAGCCACATGGCGCGGCTGATGGACCCCTTCGTGGATTTCATCCTGATCGGTGATTCCACCGCCATGGTCGGTTACGGGCGCACCTCGACCCTGGACATGAGCCTGGCGGAAATCATCGCTCACACCCGCGCGGTGGTGGCCGGCAGCCGCCTGGCCTGCGTGATTGCCGATATGCCCTTCGGCAGCTACCAGGAATCCCCGCAACAGGCCTACCGCAATTGCGCCGAGGTGATGGCCCGCACCGGTTGCGCCGCCCTCAAGCTGGAGGGCGGCCGGGCCCTGGCGCCCACCGTGGAGTTCCTGGTGCAGCGGGGCATTCCGGTGATGGCGCATATCGGCCTGATGCCGCAGTTCGTCAACCAGATGGGCGGGTTCAAGGCCCAGGGGCTCGACAGCGAGGTGGCCCGCAAGATCGAGGAAGATGCCCGGGCCCACCTTGAGGCCGGCGCCTTCAGCCTGTTGCTGGAAGGGGTTGCGGAGCCCCTGGCGCGGCGCATCAGCGACTTCTCGCCGATGCCGACCATTGGCATCGGCGCCTCCCCGGCCTGCGACGGCCAGGTACTGGTGACCGAAGACCTGCTGGGGCTGGGCGGGCCCCAGGTGCCGCGTTTCGTCAAGCAATACGCCGATGCCGGCGCCCTGATCAGCCAGGCCTGCGAACGCTTCGCCGCAGAGGTTCGGGAGCAGGCCTTTCCGCAGTTGCAGCATTGTTATGGGGTGGTTCAGGAGGCCTGACTCACCGCCCGCACCAACTGCCCGAGAGCGCCCTGGATATCCTTGCTCCAGTCCAGGGTGAAGCTCAGGCGCAGGTGCTGCTGCCACAAGCCCTGCTGGCTGAAGATCGCCCCCGGGGCGATGACGATGCCGTCGGCCAGCAGCCGCTCGTAGACCCGGGTCATCGGCACCGGGCGCCTGGCTTCGACCCACAAGGTCGCGCCGCCGGCGGCAAGCGGCGCATGCAACAGCCCGCCGGCCTGCTCGTCCAGCAGTTGCTGCAACTGCTTCATCCGCTGTTGCAGCATGCCCCGCAATTTCAGCACGTGCTGATCTACGCGACCGGTACTCAAGAGCCGGGCCACGGCCTTCTGGCGAATCGGCGACAGGCGAAAGCGCCGCTCCAGGCACTGGCGCTGCAAGGCCGGGCCCAGGCTGCGGCTTAGCACGTAGCTCAAGGGCGCCTCGGCGCCGATGGCCTTGTCCAGACTGGCGAACACCAGCAGGCGCTCGGGGTCGGCGAAATCCCGATAGCGAGCAGCGCCGGGCACGAAGCTGAATGCTCCGTAGCTGTCGTTCTCCAGCAGCCAGATCCCCCGCTCGGCGAACCAGCGGCACAGCTGCTGCTTGTCGGCGGCGGGCATCAGGCTGCCGTGGGGGATGTTCACCGTCGAGGAGAACACCGCCAGGCGCACCGGCTCGCGCTGAAGCAGCGCTTGCACCTGCTGCAGATCGAAGCGCCCGCCGGCCTCCAGGGGCAGCTCGATAATCCGCAGGCGCGCCGCCCGCAACTGGCGCAGGATCGCCCAGGAACACGGGGACTCCACCAGCACCACGCCGCCGTCCAGGTCCAGCGCCCGCAACGCCAACTCCACCACGCTGTGCAGATCGGCCCCCAGGAACACCTGGTCGGCCTGCCAGTAGTCGCGGCTGGAGCAGGTGTAGCGCCGGGCCAGTTCGCTGCGCAGCTCCTGCTCGCCCAGGGGCTGGTACAGCGGTGCCTGGTTGCGCGGGTACTGGCGGGCCAGTTCGCGCTCGGTCATCAGCAAGGGTTGTTCCAGCGACAGCAGCATCGCCGGCGCATCGCTGCACAGCGCCAGGCGCCCCGGCAGGCGGGCCTGGGCATAGAGGTTGTCGAGCAGATCCTCACCGGCCTCGGGCACGGTCGCGGCGGCCAGGGCCCGGGTGAAATAGCCCTGGCGCGGCCGCGAACAGATGCGCCCCTCGTCTTCCAGCAGGGCGTAGGCGTACTTGATGGTGGACAGGGAAACCTTCAGCCGCTGCGCCAGTTCGCGCAATGACGGCAGGCGTTGCTCCTGATCGCTGGCGGCGTTGTCGATCCACTGCGACAGGTAGCGGTAGACCGCCTGATAGGCGAAAGACGGGTGGCGCTGCACCGCTTCAGTTGCCTTTGGCCATGGCGATCGCCGCCTGGATCGCCGCGCGGGCCTGGGGGCTGTTCTTCCAGCAACTGGAACCCACCAGGGCCGAAGCCTGGGTGACGATGTGCAGGGCATCGGCGGCGGCCAGCTGGGCCAGGGAAGTGATGCCCAGTTGTTCCAGGCGAGCGACCACGGTAGAACCGACACCCTTGACCTTGAGCAGTGCGGCGCGTTCTTCGGGGGAAAATGACATGGGCGTTGAGATCCTTTGCAGTCCGTGGCAATTGCCGCATTCTTGCACAGTTCTCGGCCGCCTCTGCCTGGGGCGGCCGACCTCCTTATAAACATAAGAAATCCGAGGTACTCACGTGGCCGCTGATATTCAAGATAGCCGCTCCGCCCGCTTTGCCCTGCGCTGCTCGAACTGGGCCGAACGCTGGTTTCCCGACTCCTGGGTGTTCGCCGCGCTGGCGGTGATCATCGTTGCCCTGGGCACACTGGCCATGGGCGCCAAGCCCACCGATGCCGCCATGGCGTTTGGCGACGGCTTCTGGAGCCTGATCCCCTTCACCATGCAGATGGCCTTCGTGGTCATTGGCGGCTATGTGGTCGCCAGCTCGCCGCCGGCGGTGAAGCTGATCGACAAGCTGGCGCGCATTCCCAGGAACGGCCGCTCGGCGGTGGCCTGGGTGGCGCTGATTTCCATGGTCGCCTCCCTGCTCAATTGGGGCCTGTCCCTGGTGTTCGGCGGGCTGCTGGTGCGGGCCCTGGCCCGGCGTACCGAACTGCGCATGGACTACCGCGCCGCCGGCGCTGCCGCCTACCTGGGCCTGGGCGCGGTCTGGGCCCTGGGGCTGTCGTCTTCGGCGGCGCAGTTGCAGGCCAACCCGGGCAGCCTGCCACCGTCGATCCTGGCCATCACCGGGGTCATTCCCTTCACCCAGACCATCTTTCTCTGGCAATCCGGTGTCCTGCTGCTGGCCCTGGTGGTGGTCTCGCTGATCGTCGCCTACGCCACGGCGCCCGGCCCCGGCAGCGCCCGGGATGCCCAGGCCTGCGGGGTCGACCCAAGCTTCAGCATGCCCAAGCCGCAACCCCGGACCCGCCCTGGCGAATGGCTGGAATACAGCCCGCTGCTGACCCTTCTCCTGGCGCTGCTGGCGGCCGGCTGGCTGTATCACGAGTTCGCCACCAAACCGGCGATCACCGCGATCTCCGGGCTCAACACCTACAACTTCCTGTTCCTGATGGCCGGCGCCCTGCTGCACTGGCGCCCGCGCAGCTTCCTCGATGCCGTGGCCCGGGCAGTGCCCACCACCACCGGGGTGCTGATCCAGTTCCCGCTGTACGGTTCGATCGCCGCGTTGATGACCGTGGTCAAGGGCGTGGACGGCCAGACCCTGGCCCACCACATCTCGACCTTCTTCGTGCAGATCGCGTCCCACGACACCTACGCGCTGCTGATGGGGCTGTACTCGGCGGTGCTGGGCTTCTTCATTCCTTCGGGCGGCGGCAAGTGGATCATCGAGGCGCCCTACGTGATGCAGGTGGCCAATGACCTGCAGTACCACCTGGGCTGGGCGGTACAGATCTACAACGCCGCCGAGGCCCTGCCGAACCTGATCAACCCCTTCTACATGCTGCCGCTGCTGGGGGTGCTGGGCTTGAAGGCCCGGGACTTGATCGGCTTCTCCTTTGTCCAGTTGCTGGTGCATGCGCCTCTGGTGCTGGTGCTGCTCTGGGCCCTGGGGACCACCCTGTCCTACCTGCCGCCGGTCATTCCCTGACAGAGCCACAGGCCCGCTGCACAGCGGGCCTGTGGATAACGGCCCGCCGGCCCAATCGCAGATTTATCCAGGGCCCAGACAGCCAGGCCGTGCCGCATTCCTGTAGCCTTTGCGTAATATTCGGTTGTTACCGTGCGACCGAAATACTTTGTAACGAATCCTCAGAGAGCCGAGCAAGGAGCCGACATGAGCGACGATACCGACCTGCGCGACACCCCCGAATCCGCCACCGACCAGCCTACCGATACCAGCCGCCGCCGCTTCCTAGGCGGCGTTGCGGTTCTGGGGGTCGGCGCCACCCTGAGCGCCTGCGGCCAGCCCGGCGAGCCAGGAGGCAAACCGCCGGTGGAACGCCCCTTGTCCCCGGCCGAACTGGACAAGGCGCTGCAGGAGCAGGTGAAGAACGTAGTAGTACTGTTCGCCGAGAACCGCAGCTTCAACAACCTGTTCGCCAACTTTCCCGGGGTGGAGAAACCGCTCTCGGCCCTCAAGCCCGAAGACTTCCAGCAGCGCGACCGCGACGGCAACCTGTTGCAGAAACTGCCGCCGATCTGGGGCGGCATTCTCCAGGTGGGCCCGCAGACCCTGGACGGCATCACCTACCCGGTGGAAACCCAGTTCCAGGAAAACCTGCCCAATGCCCCCTTCGCCCTCAAGGGGCCCAGCGGCGAGGACCTGCCCCTGGGCCTGGTGACCCGCGACCTGTGGCACGTGTTCTACCAGAACCAGATGCAGATCAACGGCGGCAAGAACGACAGCTTCGTGGCCTGGGCCGACTCCGGCGCCCTGACCATGGGCCACTACGCCCAGACCCGCTACTCCCTGCGCCTGTGGGACGTGGCTCGGGAGTTCGTGCTCTGCGACAACTTCTTCCAGGGGGCATTCGGTGGCTCGTTCCTCAACCACCAGTACCTGATCAGCGCCAAGGTGCCGTTCTACCCCGATGCTGCCAACTCGGTGGCCAAGTCGCAGATCGCCACCCTGCAGGGCGACGACCCCAAGGGCACCCGCCTCAAGCCCCTGGACAAGTCCCCGGCCAGTGCCATGGACGGCGCCCCGCAGTTCGGTCCCAGCGCCCTGACCCCGGACGGTTACGCGGTCAATACCATGGCCCCGCCCTACTGGCCGACCTGGATCCGCGACCCGGAGCGCCCGGACTACGCCAAGCCGGACCTGCCCAGCGTACTGGTGCCTCAAACCCACGAACACATCGGCGACAAGCTGTCGAAGAAGAACGTCGACTGGGCCTGGTACGGCGGCGCCTGGCAGGCGACCCTGGAGCAGTTCAAGGATTCCGGCGGGATTCCCAAGATCCCCAACTTCCAGTACCACCACCAGCCCTTCAACTACTTCGTGCGCCAGGGCCCGGAAAACCCCGCCGAACGGGCCAAGCGCCTGCGCGACGGCGGCCTGGGCGATGAGTCGAGCACCAACAAGTTCTTCGCCGATGCCGAGGCCGGCAAGCTGCCGGCGGTGACCTTCTACAAGCCCCAGGGCAACCTCAACCTGCACGCCGGCTATGCCGACGTGGCCGCCGGCGACCGGCATATCGACCGGGCATTGAAAGTGCTGCGGGAAAGCCCGCAGTGGAAAAACATGGTGGTGATCGTCACCGTTGACGAAAACGGCGGCTGGTGGGACCACGTGGCACCGCCCCAGGGCGACCGCTGGGGCCCGGGCACGCGGATTCCGGCGCTGGTGGTATCGCCGTTCGCCCGCAAGGGCACGGTGGACCACACGGTCTACGACACCGCCTCGATCCTGCGGCTGATCACCCGAGTGTTCCAGCTGGAAACCCTGGACGGCATCAAGGAACGTGACCAGGCCATGATCGCCCGGGGCCAGAAGCCCATGGGCGACCTGACCAACGCCCTGCACTTCACGGCCTGACCCCGGCCGGGCTCGCAACGGGCCCACCTGCCACCGTAGAACCGAGACCCAAGCCCGGCTTCGGTTCTGCTGCACCGGCACAAATGATAGCCATATAACATCACCCACTTTACCCATCCACCCGGCGGGTAATATCCTGCGCGCCACCTATTTGTTTCATCTGTTTTCCGATTGGAAAGGGAGTTCGTCGTCATGATCGTAGGTATCGACCTGGGGACCACCAACAGCCTGGTCGCGGTCTGGCGCGACACCGCCAGCGAGCTGGTGCCCAATGCCCTGGGCGAACTGCTCACCCCCAGCGTGGTGGGCCTGGACGACGAAGGCCGGATCCTGGTGGGGCAAGCCGCCAGGGAGCGCCTGCACACGCACCCGCAGCTCACCACGGCGCTGTTCAAGCGCTATATGGGCAGCGCCACCGAAGTGCGCCTGGGGGAACGTACCTACCGCCCCGAAGAACTCTCGGCCCTGGTGCTCAAGAGCCTCAAGGAAGACGTTGAGCGGGCCTATGGCGAACCGGTGGAGGAAGCGGTGATCAGCGTGCCAGCCTACTTCAGCGATGCCCAGCGCAAGGCCACGCGGATTGCCGGCGAACTGGCCGGGCTCAAGGTGGAAAAACTGATCAACGAACCCACCGCCGCAGCCCTGGCCTACGGCCTGCACCAGCGTGACCGGGAAACCTCGTTCCTGGTCTTCGACCTCGGTGGCGGCACCTTCGACGTGTCGATCCTGGAGCTGTTCGACGGGGTCATGGAAGTCCGCGCCAGCGCCGGCGACAACTTCCTCGGCGGCGAGGACTTCGACAACCTGCTGCTGGAACACTTCCTCGAACAGCAGGCCCAGGCCGCGGGCTTTCCCGAACGCCAGAGCGTGCTCCAGGCACTGCGCCGGGAAGCCGAGCGCGTGCGCCGCGCCCTCGGCCAGGAGCCCAGTGCCGAATTCAGCCTGCGGGTCGATGGCCAGCAATGGACCCAGACCATCACCCAGGCGCAACTGGCCAGCCTCTATGCGCCGCTGCTGGAACGCCTGCGGGCGCCCATCGAACGCGCCCTGCGCGATGCACGGATCCGCGTCAGCGACCTGGATGAAATCCTCCTGGTGGGCGGCGCCACCCGCATGCCCCTGGTGCGCAAGCTGGCGGCCGGGCTGTTCGGGCGCTTTCCCTCCATCAGCCTCGATCCCGACCAGGTGGTGGCCCAGGGCGCGGCGGTCCAGGCGGCCCTCAAGGCACGCTCGGCGGCCCTGGAAGAAGTGGTGCTGACCGACGTCTGCTCCTACACCCTGGGGATCGAGACCTCCCAGCAATACGGCAACCAGATCGAGAGCGGGCACTACCTGCCGATCATCGAGCGCAACAGCGTGGTGCCGGTAAGCCGGGTCAAGACCGTGCAAACCCTGCATGACAACCAGGAGCAGGTGCTGCTGAAGATCTTCCAGGGCGAAAGCCGCCTGGTACGCGACAACGTCGCCCTGGGCCAGCTGGAAATGCGCGTGCCCAAGCGCCCCGCCGGCGAAGTCTCGCTGGACGTGCGCTTCACCTACGACATCAACGGCCTTCTGGAAGCCCAGGTGAGCATCCCGCTGACCGGGGAAAGCCATTCCCTGGTGATCGAAAACAACCCCGGCGTGCTGACTCCGGAAGAAATCCAGGAGCGCCTCAAGGCCCTGGCGCAATTGAAGATTCACCCCCGCGACCAGCAGGTCAACACGCTGCTCAGCGCCCGACTGGAACGCCTGTATCAGGAAAGCCTGGGGGAGTTGCGCGAACAGATCGGCTATTGGGCCGGGCAATTCCAGCAAGTGCTGGAAACCCAGGACGAGCGCAAGATCCGCGAAGTGCGTAGCCAGCTCAGTGAACAACTGCAACACCTGGAAAACGGCCACTGGCACTGAGGAGCGGCAACATGGATTGCTGGTCCCTGCTGGAGTTGCCCGAGGACGCCGACGAACGCAGCATCAAGCGCAGCTATGCCCGGCAGTTGAAGATCACCCGTCCGGACGAGGATGCCGAAGGCTTCCAGCGCCTGCGTGAAGCCTATGAGCAGGCGCTGCAACTGGCCCGCTGGCGGGAAGAGATCGCGGATGAAGTCGTGGTGATCCAGGCCGTCTCCACGAAGGCACCGCCCCCGGACAACCTGCAGGCCTGGTCGGGCCTGATAGAGATGGACGCGGCCGCCCCGCGGCCAACGCCGAGGGGCCCTTCCCAGGCCCAGCAATGGGCCAGCCTGCTTGAAGACGTCCCGCTGTCCGTCGAACCGCTGGCGGACTGGGTCCCGCCTACCCCGCAGGATCCCGCCCCCCTACCCGCTCCAGCCACTAGCGCATTGCCGCTGCTCAAGGGGCTGGGCGTCGAGAACCTGCCAGAGCGCTGGCAACAGGCTCGGCAGCAGGGCTGCGAGGACGATTTCCTGCAGCGCCTGCTGGTGGCGTGCTGCGCCCACCCCGAGCAATATGCCGCGATCATCGGCTGGGCCGCCGAGCATCTGGACTGGCTGACACCCTGGCAACAACCGCCCATGGAGGCCTGGCAAGAGGCATTCCTGGTCAAGACGCTGTTGCAGGAATACCGCCGGACGCTGGAAGCGTTGCTGCAAGCCGGCCAGGAGCGGGCCTTCCTCCAACGCCTGACGAACTACTGCGCACAACCCTGGCTGCGGATCTTCGATCATCGCCAGAACTGGCAGCATGAAATGCTGCAGTTGCTGCAGCAGCAAGCCTGGCAGGTGCCCTTGTTCGATCGGGTATGCCAGTTGTTCGGCTGGGACGAAAGCCGTGGCAACACCCCTGAACCGGCGTGGCTCTGGCAGTCGCTGATCGAGCGCTGCCAGCAGGAGGCCTTCTATCAGAAGCTACTGGCCAACGCCGGGGAGCCCGGCGAAGCGACGCCGGACGTTGCCGCGGCTCGCCTGCTGCTGAACCCCATGCCTCGACGTCGTCAGGTCGCCCTGACCCGGCACTTCGAAGACGAACATTGGCAGGCCTGCATGGAGCTGTCGCAGACCCTGGCCTCACGTTTCCCGGCGCTGCTGGAGCGGCTGCCTCGCAGCGATGTGTTTTTCTGGCAGAACCTGATGCCGCGTCCGCAGGGCGTGGACAGCTGGATCAGGTCAGGGGTCGCCATGGGGCTGGCCCTGAGCCTGTACTTCATGAACAAGCCCCAACACAGCAAAGAACTTGCAGTGATGATGGGGCTGTTCTGTGGGGGTGTCCTGGCGATTTTCGGGCTGATCCTGCTCAACACCTGGGCCCCTGCGATCGCCCGCCTGCTGGCCATCGACCTCTGGTTGAGCGAGCGCCTGGTGCCCAAGCGCCTGAATCCGCACCAGCACTGGCTGGTGCTGCGCCACGGGGTGCCGCAAGCGGTCATGCTGGGCCTGTTCGGCTATTGGCTGGGGGCCCTGGGGATACTGGCCTACCTGGGCTTTGTGCTGATCGGCCTGCTGCATTCGCGGCGCATCGGCCAGCCGGACCCGGATTTCTGTGCCCGCAGCCCCTGGCTGGGCGCCTTGCACTGGAATCACTTCAGCCCCTGGCAGCCGATCTATCTGGTGGTCATGATCGTGGTCATCCGGGTCTGTCAGCTCCATGCCCCGGGGTTTCCCTGGACGCGCCTCATGCCTGGTTGAACCCTGCGCGGCCGGGGCAATGGATATTTTTTCACTCCCGGCTGTTTCTCCGCTCGGTGCTGTTTCAGTATGTCCTGCCCCCCCTTCGAAGGGGTTCACGCTGAAAAGGATCTGAGCATGTTCAAATTCGCAGGAATGACCCTGGCGCTGACCGCTGCTGCCCTGAGCGCGACGGCACAGGCCGATGTCGAGGTCGACCTGGGCAGCCCCCAGCGCGTCACCCAACTCTTCGCCTACCCCAACAACTGCAACGTGATCTGCTATCGCAACTGGACCCTGGAGGAGACGGTGGCTCACTACCTGACCCAGAGCGTGCAGCGTGACGGCTACAGCGCTGCAAAAGTCAGTGTCAAGACCACCGGCGACAAGGTCCTGGCCTCCATCAGCGGTGTGCCGGACGGCTACGACAAGCCCCTGAGTGCCCTGCTGGATGCCGGCGACCTGGCCTACAAGGGCGCCAGCCAGCTCAATGCCGATGGCAAATGGGCCTACAGCTGGTACCTGTTCCTGCCCCTGGGCATGGCCCTGGAAAACCGCAAGAGCGTCGAGCTGCTGCACTTCCCGCCGGACTATTCATTGACCCAGGCCCAGGACTATCTGGAGTCGGCCACCACCGACCGCTGGGCAACCCTGTTGACGGCCAACGGCATCGCCGCCGAGCAGACCCCGGCCTACCAGACCATCGTCGACATCGCGCCGATTGCCGCGCCATCGAGTGCCGGCAAGGACCTGGAAGGGGTCTACAGCTACTTCAACAGCTACCAGACCAGCATGGTCAAGCAGGTCAGCCAGAGCACCAGCGGCGCGGCCCTGCCGATGGTGGCCTTCGGCGCACCGGTGCGCAATTGGCTCAAGCAGCAATACGGGGTGACGGTGAATGTGCTGGGCCTGGCGCAGATCAGCCCCAGCGAGGGGGTCAAGGTGCCAGTGCTGGGCTCCAACCACCCGAGCTATATCTGGTACGCGGCAGACCCGGCGAACTACGATGATGACCAGGCCAAGGCCGATGCCGCGGGGTTGAAAGTGATGGGCCAGGACCTGAGCGCGGCCTGCTGGCAGGCCGGCATGGGCAGCAAGCCGGGGACGGACCCGAGCACCCTGCTCGGCAGTTGCACCCAGACCTGGCAAGTGACGCAGAAAGTGCAGACCTGCGAGCTGTTCTACACCTCGGTGCGCAAGCTGAGCGAGCAGGAAGCCGCGGCCAAATGCACCAGTGCACCGGTCAAGACCCAGCTCAACCAGCTCAAGGCCCCGGCACCGGCGCCAAGCACCGAGGTACCGCACCTCTGATCCGGCCGCTCAACCTGTAGCCGCTGCCACAGGCTGCGATCGACCCGCAGGGTCGCGGTGCTCTGACAGAGCCCGCAAACCTGCGCCCTATCGCCGCCTGCGGCCAGCGACGATCAGACCGCGCCCACCGGACGCAGCCGATACTGCGGCGGCAACTGCTCGAAGCCGCTGATGGTGGCGTTCAGGCTCTTCCAGCGACCGTCCTTGATGCCGTAGATGCAACCGTGGATCGACAGGCTCTGCCCGCGATGCCAGGCGTTCTGCACGATGCTGGTATGGCCGACGTTGGCCACCTGCTGGATCACGTTCAGTTCGCACAGGCGGTCGACCCGCTCTTCTTCCGTGGGCAACTGCCCCAGCGCTTCACGGTGCTCGTAGTACAGGTCGCGGATCGAACGCAGCCAGCCGTCGATCAGGCCCAACTGGCGATCCTGCATAGAGGCGCGCACGCCGCCACAGCCGTAGTGGCCGGTAACCAGGATGTGCTTGACCTTGAGTACATCCACCGCGTACTGGATCACCGACAGGCAATTGAGGTCGGTGTGCAGTACCACGTTGGCCACGTTGCGGTGCACGAACAGATCGCCCGGCAGCATGCCGACGATCTCGTTGGCCGGCACCCGCGCGTCCGAACAGCCGATCCACAGGTATTCCGGGGTCTGCTGGCGAGCCAGTTTGGAGAAGAAGTCCGGATCTTCCTGCTTGATCGCTTCGGCCCAACGCTCGTTGTTATCAATCAGATCTTGTAGTTCGTTCATGCTGTGAAGCCTCAAGAATGATGCGCTGCTTTGACAGACGGCCGCCCGTCGAGGTCACGCCTATTGCTAGAGATACCGGCCATCCCTTGCGGGGGAATCTTCAGGGGCGTGCAAGGGTCCACCCTTTATCCAGTCCCGAAGTATGAGTAATCGCCATGAACGAATCACGACGCCCCTACAACGCCCCGCAGCCCGAACCCATCGACGACGATCAGGACCGCATGGGCTCCATGGAGGAGCTGCATTTCGATGACGACGAACCCGCCGCCCGCGCCAGCAACCGCGTCACGGACGACGGTGCAACCGATGATGACCTGAGCCCGGAAACCCTGATCCGCGAAGACGGCGCCCGCTCCGCCCATGAGGCCGGTGCCGACAAACCGGCCGACTGGGACCTGAGTATTGTCGAAGAAGAGAACATTGGTGGCGGCAATGGCCTGGATGAAGCCGAACTGGCCCGCCGCGACCCGCTGGACGGCAAGCCCTGAGCCCTGCAACGCATTCAATGACGCGCTCTCGCGTAGGAGCCGGCTTGCCGGCGAAGAGGCCCTCAAGCCGTGCATCGCCCCGAGTGGCGCCTACATTGGCCAGCGCGTGGTTAAAGGCTCAGTCGACCAGAGTGCAGGCCATGACCAGGGCGTCTTCGCGACCGCCTACTGCCGGGTAGTAGTCGCGGCGGCGCCCCACTTCATTGAAGCCATAACGCTCGTATAACCGATAGGCGGTCTGGTTGCTGGAGCGCACTTCCAGGAAACACTCCCGGGCGTCCTTCTGGTAGGCGCGCTTCATCAGCTCTTCCAGCAACCGCAGGCCCAGGCCACGGCCCTGGCTTTCCGGCTTGACGGTGATGTTCAGCAGATGTGCTTCGTCGATGATCACCTGGATCACCCCGTGGCCCACTTGCTGGCTGCCTTCGAACATCAGCCAGACCTCGTAGGACTTGAAGGCATCCATGAAAATGCCCCGGGTCCAGGGGTGGCTGAACGCCGCATATTCGATTTTCAGGATGCTATCCAGGTCCGCTTCGGTGGCCAGGCGGAAGGTCAACGCGTCACTCATTGGTCATTTTGCTCATCAGTGCTTTTCCAGCGCGTCATCAAGCGACGCATGGCTTGCCAGACATCAGCCTTACGCTGTGGCTCTTCCATCAATAGTTCCAGGCCAGGCAGGGCCCAGGCCGAACCCAGGCCTTCGACCTGGAGTTCGCGGTTGTAGGATTCGGCATTCGCCTCGCCGGCAAATCGCACCGCCGGCAGGCCGATCAGCCACAGGCAGACACAGGGTTCCTGCTCGATCCGCACGCCGACAAAGGCCTGGACGAAATCCCGCGCAGCCTCGGGGCCCTGGTCCAGGTTCCCCCGGGTCAGCATCGGCCAGCGCACCGGCTCGGCGAGGATCTGCGGGCTGTCCGGCAGGCCGGCGGCGCGCAGCATGTCCTTGAGCAACAGGTAGGCCGGGTCGCGGCTCTGGAAGGCTTCGCCTGTGGGTAACTCCACCAGCAGCAGGCAACGGCCGGCCCGCAGCAACTGCAGGGCAAAACGCGGCGGCGGTACCACCGGGGCCTTGACCACCGGGGCCGGGGCCTCTTCGCCCTCGGTCGGCGCCTTGCTGGCTGGGCGCGCAGGGGCGGTGGAGGGGCGCGGCACCTCGATCTTCGGCCGTTCGACGTTCCTTGCCACCGGCGCCGCGGGGGCCTTGGCCTCGACCACAGGGGCAGGCTGCGCCTCCACCTCCGGTTCCGGCAGGGCCAGCAACTCGGGGCGCGAAGGGGCGGCAAAGGGCAATTCGCTGCGCGGCAGCCAACTGACCACCTGCATGGCGGACAGATAAGCGCGACGACGGGACTCGATAAGCAAAGGTCGGCCACTTGTGGATAACTGAGGAGGGGGATTCTACCGTCCTTCGCCGAAGATCGCCCGCAGTTGATTGCGCACAAAAGCGACTGTCCGTCTCATACCTGGACCTGGGGGTGAATCGTCAGCCCCCTGATGCAGTACAATCGCCGCTTTTCATTGCCAACCAGCCGGCCATTCCGATGATCGAACCCAAGCGCGTCTTGCGCGCCCTCGCCGAACACTGGGCACTTCTGGAGCCGCTGTGCGAGCACTTCGACCAAGGCACCCTGAGTCTTGCCGAACTGCGTTCACAGCTGTCTGCCCAACAACTGGACAGCACGCCCCAGGACATCACCCACCTGCTGGACGTATGGATACGCCTGGACATCCTGGTCCCGGTGGCGAAAAGCCCGAACCGTTTCGAGCTCAATGCGCAGATCCACGACTTCCTCGCCTACCTGCGCCGTGAGCACCGCCTGGGCCTGTGCCTGGAAATCGAAGCCTACCTGCGCCACCTCGAGCGCCTGGCCGGTTACATCCAGGACGCCTTCGACGTGCGCGACGGCAACGACCTGGCGCGTCAGCTGCGGCTGCTGGACATGCGCGTGCGCGATGTCCTGAAGAAGCTCGCCAATGACGAACAGGCCCTGGTGGCCGTGGCCGAGCGGGCCAAGACCAGCGACCGGCAGATCCCCTTGCGCCAGCGCTATGCCGAGGTGCTGGCCACCTGGGACGAATACGTCGAACCGATGATCCAGCTGGTGAACGCCGACGGCGCCTTCGAACAGGGCGTGCGCAAGGTGGAGAACGTCCTGCTGCGCATGCTCACCGAACAGCAGCGCCTGGGCCACCTGGTGGACGACGACATGTTGCTGCGCACCCACGCGCGGATCCTGGAAATGCAGACCAGCGCCCAGCTGACCCTGCGCCATGCCCGGGAACTGCTGCTGCCGCTGCGTGAGGAGGCGCGCCGTCATAACGCCGTGACCCGCGGCGCGGCCCTGGCCCTGTCGGCCATCCGCCGCAAGGGCATCGACGCCGTGCCCCAGGCCGCCATGCCGATGTTCACCCGTCCGCAAAGCACCTTCCTCGGCAGCTCCGGCCAGGTGGAAGCCTATGTCTACGCCCTGGCCCGCTTCGAACCCAAGCCCGCGCGCTTCCCCAAGGCCCACAAGACCCACAAGGGCGTGGCCCCCAAGGCACCGCGCACGGTCCGGGAAATGCTCGAGCGCTGCGAAGACGCCCTGCCGATGCCGGACCTGATGAGCTGGCTGCTGGACCAGGAGCCCGATGGCGCCACCGACGAACTGCTGTACTGGTTCTCGCGCCTGTCACGGGAAAAACGCTTCAAGCGCGAGCGCCTCGAACGCCGCGACTACCACACCCAGGAGCACCAGGTCAGCCTGCGCTCCTTCGCCCTGCTCTCGGCCCGCGATGACGCCGCCGAGCATTCTGCGAGCAACGCCAATGCATCTTGATCTTTCCGAACTGTCCCAGCTGGCGCCGATCTTTCGCGAGCTGTTCAAGGGTTATCACGTCAGCCGCCGCGACCCGGAGCTGTACGCCCAACTGTCGAACTTCCAGGACCAGTACCGCACCCTGTTCAAGGCCCTGGGCTTCGAGCTGGTGTGCGATACCCGCGGCTTCTACTACTTTGTCCCCGACAACGCCGCCGCCCAGGTGAACAAGACCGCCCAGCGCCTGGCGCTGTTCACCTTCATCCTGGTGGAGCACCTGGCCGACCAGGGTCGCGACCCGATCGCCGTGCTCGATGGTGGCAGCCTGGGCCGTGACGAACTGCCCTCGCTGCTGGAAAAGTACCGCGACCTGTTTATCCAGGCCGAAGTACAGACCCAGGAAGAGCTGGAAGAGAAAATCATGCGCCGCATGACCCAGCTGGGTTTTGCCGCCGAGGAGCCGGGGATCTACCGCTTCCTGCCACCGATGCACCGCTTCCTCGATGTCTGCCTGTCGGTGCAGCAGGACCGTGACCTGGCCGCCAGCCTGCACAGCGTGCTGCCGTTGCCGACCCCGGTGCTGGTGGACAACGACAGCGACGAGAAACTGCTGCAGACCGATGACCCGCTGGACCTGAGCGAATTCGACGAGTCCGAAGAAAGTGAAGAAGACGCGCTGGCCCGGGCCATCGCCGAAGAACAGGAGCTCGACGCATGAGCAAGGAACGCTACGGCATCCGCCGCTTTGCCCTACTGAACACCGCCGGCTACAGCCTTGGCCTGTTCCCCCTGGAAGAGCCGCTGTCGGTCTACGGGGCCAACAACCTGGGCAAGTCGGCGTCGATCAACGCCCTGCAATTCCCGATTCTGGCGCGCATGTCGGACATGAGCTTCGGCAAGTACAGCCTGGAGCAATCCCGGCGCTTCTACTTCGCCTCGGACACCAGTTACATCCTGGTGGAAGTCTCGCTGCCCCACGGCCCTCATGTGATTGGCGTGGTCGGTCGCGGCCCCGGCGGCGGTTTCGGCCACCAGTTCTTCGCCTACGCCGGACAGCTGGACCTGGCGCATTACCAGAAGGACGACACCTGCCTGCGGCAGAAAGAGCTGTTCACCAACCTGGAGCGCCAGGGCCTGAAGGCCTATGAACTCAAGCCGGATGAACTGCGCCGTCTACTGGTGGGCGGCCATACGTCGATCCCCCTGGACCTGACCCTGATCCCGCTGCGCTCCACCAGTGAACAGAGCCTGAAGACCTTCCGTGCGCTGTTCATCAACCTGCTGCACATGCGCGAGATCACCGCGGCCAAGCTCAAGCAGCTGTTCCTCGATGCCTTCGAGCACAGCTTGCGCTCCGGTAGCGTCGACTACATCGCCGCCTGCGACGAAGCCTTCCGCGATGTGCGACGCATGGAGCAAGACTACAACTCCCTAGTGGCCGCGGGCCCTCTGGTAGAAGCCCTGGCCAACGGCGTGAAGCAGCGGGACATTCTGCGGGGCAAACTGCATCGCCTGTCGCCACTGCTGGATTCGCTGCTGGGCACTTGGTCGGACTACGCCGGCGCCCGCAAGGAAGAGCTGACCATCCAGGCCGAGCACTACCGCAACGAGCAGGACGCGCTGCAAAACGACCAACGCAGCAGCACCCAGGAAATGATGCGCCTGGAACGGGAAATCACCGGCACCCAGCGCTGGCTCGGCGAGCTGTCGGTGCTCAAGCACCGCTTCGCCCTGGTGGATGACGTCAAGGTCCTGGAACAGCAACTGCTGGCGGCCAAGGATGCCCACGATGAACTGGCCGGCGCCCTGGCCCAGTCCCGGCAGTTCTCCGCCGAAGACCTGGAAGAGCGCCTACGGGACCTGGAAAAACGCCTGAAGTCGGTCAAGCAACAGCTCGATCACGCCGACAACAACAGCTACGCCCGTCTGCGCGAGGAGTTCTCCCAACAGGACGTGGAACGCCTGATGCGTCTGTTCAACAGCGCGCTGTTCAGCCTGCCCCTGGGCGAGCACGGCATTGTCCTGGACGACAACGGCGAGTGGGTGAAGTCCGTGGAACTGATCCTCGATGGCTTCAAGGGCGAGCGTTTCGAAGTGCCGGGGCTGTCCATCGACATCTCCCACATCGAGCCGCCAGCCTTGCAGGCCCTGGCTGACCGTGCCGCCCTGCGGGATCAGAAGGAGCGCCTGGAAAAAGAACTCAAGCAGCTCAAGACCCAGGCTGCCGTGGCTGCCGACCGCGCCGCGAGCAAGACCCAGACCGAAGCCCTGTACCAGCAGGTACTGGATGCGCAGAAGGCCCTGGAAGACTTCCGCCGTGCCCAGACCCTGAGCGCCGAGGAAGGCGAGAAGCTGGAGCATCTGGCACAGATGGAAGCCGCTCAGGACGAACTCAAGCGCTCCAGTGACGCCTTCACCGAACGCGTCCAGCAACTGTCGGCCAAGCTGCAACTGGTGGGCCGGCAGATTGCCGACATGGAAGCCAAGCAGCGCACCCTCGACGACGCCCTGCGCCGCCGTCAGTTGCTGCCGGCGGACCTGCCGTTCGGCACGCCGTTCATGGACCCGGTGGACGACTCCATGGACAACCTGCTGCCACTGCTCAACGACTACCAGGACAGCTGGCAGGGTCTGCAACGGGTCGACGGACAGATCGAGGCGCTGTATGCCCAGGTGCGCCTCAAGGGCGTGGCCAAGTTCGACAGCGAGGATGACGTTGAACGCCGACTGCAGTTGCTGATCAACGCCTATGCGCACCGCACCGACGAAGCCCTGACCCTGGGCAAGGCACGCCGCGCGGCGGTGACTGATATCGCCCGGACCCTGCGCAATATCCGCAGCGACTACGACAGCCTGGAACACCAGCTGGCGCTGTTCAACCGCGAGATCAACAAGCGCCAGGTGTCCAACCTGCAGAGCTTCCGCATCGTCCTGGCGCCGAACAAGGAAGCCCTCAAGCACATCGATCAGATCATCCACAGCGCCGGGCAGTACGAAGAAGGCGAGACCCTGTCGGTGTTCGACCTGAGTCAGAGCGCCGAGCAGGACAACAAGAACGAAGAGGCCAAGGAGTACCTGGCGCGGTTGGTAGCAGCCAACCACAACCAGCTGGGCCTCAAGGACCTGTTCGAACTGGCGTTCGAGATCACCAAGGTCAACGGCCAGCCGGTCATCCACACCGACATCGATGGCGCGGCGTCCAACGGCACCACCATGACCATCAAGGCGCTGACCAACATGTACCTGTTGCTGCACTTGATGGACCGCGACCAGGCCGGGCGCATCCGCCTGCCTTACTACCTCGACGAGGCGGCGGACATCGACGAGCGCAACCAGGCGGCGCTGCTGGAAACCAGCCTGCAACTGGGCTTCGTGCCAATCCTGGCCAGTGTGAAGCCCCAGGTTTCGGCCCAGGTGGCCATCGACCTGGAAGGTGGCAGCGGACCGAACGGCATCTACATCGACGAGGCCGACTGGAAGTTCATCCGTCGTCACGATCAGGTCAAGGCCGTGCTGAACGCAGAGCCGGAAGCGGAGCTGGACGAAGTCTGATTTCGTAACGCTGCAACGAAAAAGGCCGCGCTCTTCCGAGCGCGGCCTTTTTTATGGGAAAGCTGTTGTAGGAACTGGCTTGCCAGCGAAGGCGCCCTCTGGCGCGACACAGGGCTGAGGGCCTCTTCGCCGGCAAGCCGGCTCCTACAAGAAGGTTATTTGCCCAGGGGGATCTTCGGTGCCCAGGTCAGCCATTCCTCTTCGAACTTGTCGAACAGCGGGAAGGTCTGCTGAGGCCGCGCCGGGTTGCCCATGCGCTCGCCATCCGGCGTCGCGAAGGCAATCCCCCCCTGGATCAGGGTCTCCAGGGATTCGGTACGCACCGTCGCCCCTTTGAACAGGCCAAAGTCGACACCAAATCCACTGCTGTTCCAGAAGCGCGTACCACTGCGAACCAACGGTGCGTACTTGGGTTCGATGAGGATGTGGATCAGTACCCGATCGGCCGTCTGGCCCAGCTCGTAACCGGTCACCTTGCCCACCGCCACTTCGCGGTAGGTTACCGGCACTCCGACTTTCAGCGAGCCACGCCGAGCAGCGCTCAACACCAGGCTCAGGCCGGCTTCCTGAACGCTGGCTTCCGGTGGTTGCGGCAAGGCGACAAAACTGGTCTGCACGCCCTGACTCTTCGTCGCAGGCTGGACCTCGATGTATTGGCCGGTGACCAGGGTTTCCAGGTTCGAGGTCTTCATCAGGCCCAACTCCGGCTTGACCACCCAGAACTGGCTGCCGACCCGGGCGATGCGCTCGGGCACTTCGGTGATCCGCGCCTTGAGCATGACCGATTGCATGTCGGCGCTGAGGGTCACTTCTTCCAGCTTGCCCACGTCCAGGCCCTTGAAGCGTACAGGCGTGCCGGCCCGCAAGCCGTCGGCGCGATCAACCTTGATGCTCACCAGGGTGCCGCGCTGCGCCGCCTCCTCCTGGTTGGCGAACAGGCGGAAACGTGGAATGCGCTTTTTCAGCGGTACGTTGGGCAGCGGGGTCTCGAAGGCGATGCCACCCGCCATCAGGCTTTGCAGCGACTCGCTCTTGATCTGGATACCGCCGGTCAGGCCCCCGGTCAGGGTGATACCACTGACGTTCCAGAAGCGAGTCGAACCGTTGACCAGGCCTTCATATTCCTTCTCGATGTGGACGCCGATCACCAGTTGCTTGCGGGTGTGGGAGAACTGGTAGCTCTGCACCGAGCCGACCTTGACCTGCTTGTAGAGAATCGGGCTGCCAACATCCAGGGAGCCGAGGTTGTCGGTGAACAGCACCATGTGCAGGCCGGGGGCACGCAGGTCCAGCGGCGGGGCCTTGGCCCGGGCCTCGAACTCGCGCTGGGGAGCGGCGCCCTTGTCACCGGGACGGATAGCGATGTAGTTACCCTTGACCAGGGCCTCAAGACCGGTGATGCCAGCCAGGGAGATCGAAGGCTTGACGGTCCAGAACTGGGTGCCCTGAACCAGGTAATCCTCGGCCAGGGGATCGAGAGTCAGCTCGGCGGTGGCGCTGCTCAGGTCGGAGTCGACCTTCAGGGCCTTCAGGCTACCCACCTGGATGCCCTTGTACATCACCGGGGTGCGCCCGGCCTGCAGGCCTTCGAAATCGGTGAGCTTGACCTTGACGCGGATCCCGGCCTGGGCGGCGTCGAAGTCCTCATACAGACGGAACGGCAGGCTTGGGTCGGTGGGCGGGCTGTCCTTGCGATTCTCCGGCGTGGCAAAGGCGATCCCCCCGGCGACGATGCTGGACAGGGACTCGCTGCGTACTTTTACCCCGGACAGGTTGGCGTCGATGCTGATGCCGCTGGCGTTCCAGAAACGTGTGTGTTTGCGCACCAGATTGGCATAGGTGGGCTCGATATAGACCTTGAGCTCCACCGTGTTCTGGTCTTCGGAGAGCAGGAAGCTCTTGATCTGGCCAACCTGGATCTGCTTGTAGAACACCGGGCTGCCACGGTTCAGCGACCCCAGGCGCTCGGCCTTGATGGTCAGGTGCAGGCCCGGTTTGGCATCAGATAAAGGAGGCTCCTCGGCCAGGGCCTTGAACTTGCGACTCGGCTCACCATCCCCGGGGCTGACGGCGATGTAGTTGCCCGAGACCAGAGTTTCCAGGCCTGTGATCCCGGCCAGGCTGACACTGGGTTTGACCAGCCAGAAGCGCGTGTTGGTCTTCAGGTACTGCTCGACGTCCTTGTTCATCTCGACCGAGGCAATCACTCCCTTGGAGTTGCCCTCATCGTCCAGAGCCAGGGTCTTGACCTTACCTACGGGCATGCCCTTGTAGACCACTTCAGTCTTGTTGGCCTGGATCCCCTCGCCGCTTTCAAAGCGCAACTGGATCTCGATACCGGTCTGGCTGTAGGCACGCCAGCCCAGCCAGCCACCGATGATCAGGGCAATCAGGGGCAATACCCAGATAGCCGACCAGTTGGAGGCCGGGCGGGTTTTGGCGGTAGGCAAATCACTCATGGTCGTCGTCCGACTCCGTGTTATCCCAGATCAGTCGGGGATCGAAAGTTACTGCAGCCAGCATGGTCAGAATCACCACGCTGGCAAAGGCGACCGCACCGAGATTGGCCTCGATGCTGGCCAGCCGGCCAAAGTTGACCACCGCCACCAGGATGGCGATGACAAAGATATCCAGCATCGACCAGCGGCCGATGAACTCGATAAAGCGGTACATGATGATCCGCTGTCGGGCCGAGAGCGGCTGGTGACGCTGCACCGAAAACAACAACAGGGCAATGCCCACCAGCTTGAAGGTGGGCACCAGGATACTGGCGACGAACACCACCGCAGCGATGGGAAACATGCCGTGCTGCACCAACTGGATGACCCCGGACATGATGGTGCTGGGGTCACCCTGGCCCAGGGAACTGACGGTCATGATCGGCAGCACGTTGGCCGGGATGTAGAGGATCGCGGCGGTGAGCAGCAACGCCCAGGTGCGCAGTATGCTATTGGGGCGGCGAGGATGAACCATGGCCCCGCAGCGAGTGCAGGTCTGCTCTTCGCTGTCAGCCTCCTGCCGATTCAACTCGTGGCATTCAGTACAGATCAGAATGCCTGCCTCAATCGCCCGCATGTATGTCCTCTCCCGATAACGCTTGCCAGATCTGGTGAGGCGACATCACCACCTCCAGCCAGACCTGCACCAACAACAGACTGATAAAACACACCAGGCCCAGGCCCACGGTAATGGATGCCATGTCGGCCAACTTGACGATGGCCACCAGCACCCCCATCAGGTAGACCTCGAGCATGCCCCAGTCGCGCAGATGGTGATAAATGCGATAGAGCAGCAAGCCGTAACTGCGGCCGATGTCCCAACGAATACTCAGCAGGACTAAAAGCTGGCAAATCAACTTGAGCAGGGGAATGCCCATGCTGCACAGGAACACCACCACCGCCACGCCTTCCATACCGGTGTCGAACAGCCCCTGCACACCGCTCCAGACCGTGTCCTCGGAAGACTGTCCCAGTAGATTGAGCTGCATGATGGGTAGAAAGTTCGCCGGCACATATAGCAACAAGGCCGCGATCACCAGGGCCAGGCTGCGTTCGACCACATTGTGCCGGTGCGCGTAGAGCTCATAGCCACAACGCGGGCACTGGGCTTTCTCACCGAGGGCGAGCTTGGGCTTGCGCATCAGCAAGTCGCATTCATGGCAGGCAACCAGGTCGTCCAGTGGTAATTCTGACAACCCGGGGGCGTCAACCGGATCTGGCATAGAAGGCTCTGGGAATGTAGAAAGTAACGGTCATTCTAGTGTTCCAATCCGAAAATAACTGTGCAAATTTGTTTGCGAATAAGAGCAAATTTTTTGCGCGCAAAAACAAAACCCCAACTGCATATGCAGTTGGGGTTTCGGAATTTAATCTTGACGATGACCTACTCTCACATGGGGAAACCCCACACTACCATCGGCGATGCATCGTTTCACTTCTGAGTTCGGGATGGGATCAGGTGGTTCCAACGCTCTATGGTCGTCAAGAAATTCGGTAGCCAGTCCGTTGCTTGTGCAACGTGCCAGCGAATGGGTATGTAATAGATTTGTGTGTTCGCAAACTTTCGGTTTGTATCGTCTTCACACACCGCAACTCGCTTCTTAAGCAAATTGCTTGGGTGTTATATGGTCAAGCCTCACGGGCAATTAGTATTGGTTAGCTCAACGCCTCACAGCGCTTACACACCCAACCTATCAACGTCGTAGTCTTCGACGGCCCTTTAGGGAACTCAAGGTTCCAGTGAGATCTCATCTTGAGGCAAGTTTCCCGCTTAGATGCTTTCAGCGGTTATCTTTTCCGAACATAGCTACCCGGCAATGCCACTGGCGTGACAACCGGAACACCAGAGGTTCGTCCACTCCGGTCCTCTCGTACTAGGAGCAGCCCCTCTCAAATCTCAAACGTCCACGGCAGATAGGGACCGAACTGTCTCACGACGTTCTAAACCCAGCTCGCGTACCACTTTAAATGGCGAACAGCCATACCCTTGGGACCGGCTTCAGCCCCAGGATGTGATGAGCCGACATCGAGGTGCCAAACACCGCCGTCGATATGAACTCTTGGGCGGTATCAGCCTGTTATCCCCGGAGTACCTTTTATCCGTTGAGCGATGGCCCTTCCATACAGAACCACCGGATCACTAAGACCTACTTTCGTACCTGCTCGACGTGTCTGTCTCGCAGTCAAGCGCGCTTTTGCCTTTATACTCTACGACCGATTTCCGACCGGTCTGAGCGCACCTTCGTACTCCTCCGTTACTCTTTAGGAGGAGACCGCCCCAGTCAAACTACCCACCATACACTGTCCTCGATCCGGATAACGGACCTGAGTTAGAACCTCAAAGTTGCCAGGGTGGTATTTCAAGGATGGCTCCACGCAAACTGGCGTTCACGCTTCAAAGCCTCCCACCTATCCTACACAAGCAAATTCAAAGTCCAGTGCAAAGCTATAGTAAAGGTTCACGGGGTCTTTCCGTCTAGCCGCGGATACACTGCATCTTCACAGCGATTTCAATTTCACTGAGTCTCGGGTGGAGACAGCGCCGCCATCGTTACGCCATTCGTGCAGGTCGGAACTTACCCGACAAGGAATTTCGCTACCTTAGGACCGTTATAGTTACGGCCGCCGTTTACCGGGGCTTCGATCAAGAGCTTCGCGTTAGCTAACCCCATCAATTAACCTTCCGGCACCGGGCAGGCGTCACACCCTATACGTCCACTTTCGTGTTTGCAGAGTGCTGTGTTTTTAATAAACAGTCGCAGCGGCCTGGTATCTTCGACCGGCATGAGCTTACGGAGCAAGTCCTTCACCCTCACCGGCGCACCTTCTCCCGAAGTTACGGTGCCATTTTGCCTAGTTCCTTCACCCGAGTTCTCTCAAGCGCCTTGGTATTCTCTACCCAACCACCTGTGTCGGTTTGGGGTACGGTTCCTAGTTATCTGAAGCTTAGAAGCTTTTCTTGGAAGCATGGCATCAACCACTTCGTCACCTAAAAGGCAACTCGTCATCAGCTCTCGGCCTTAGAACCCCGGATTTACCTAAGATTCCAGCCTACCACCTTAAACTTGGACAACCAACGCCAAGCTGGCCTAGCCTTCTCCGTCCCTCCATCGCAATAACTAGAAGTACAGGAATATTAACCTGTTTTCCATCGACTACGCTTTTCAGCCTCGCCTTAGGGACCGACTAACCCTGCGTCGATTAACGTTGCGCAGGAAACCTTGGTCTTTCGGCGTGGGTGTTTTTCACACCCATTGTCGTTACTCATGTCAGCATTCGCACTTCTGATACCTCCAGCAAGCTTCTCAACTCACCTTCACAGGCTTACAGAACGCTCCTCTACCGCATCACTTACGTGATACCCGTAGCTTCGGTGTATGGTTTGAGCCCCGTTACATCTTCCGCGCAGGCCGACTCGACTAGTGAGCTATTACGCTTTCTTTAAAGGGTGGCTGCTTCTAAGCCAACCTCCTAGCTGTCTAAGCCTTCCCACATCGTTTCCCACTTAACCATAACTTTGGGACCTTAGCTGACGGTCTGGGTTGTTTCCCTTTTCACGACGGACGTTAGCACCCGCCGTGTGTCTCCCATGCTCGGCACTTGTAGGTATTCGGAGTTTGCATCGGTTTGGTAAGTCGGGATGACCCCCTAGCCGAAACAGTGCTCTACCCCCTACAGTGATACATGAGGCGCTACCTAAATAGCTTTCGAGGAGAACCAGCTATCTCCGAGCTTGATTAGCCTTTCACTCCGATCCACAGGTCATCCGCTAACTTTTCAACGGTAGTCGGTTCGGTCCTCCAGTCAGTGTTACCTAACCTTCAACCTGCCCATGGATAGATCGCCCGGTTTCGGGTCTATTCCCAGCGACTAGACGCCCTATTAAGACTCGCTTTCGCTACGCCTCCCCTATTCGGTTAAGCTTGCCACTGAAAATAAGTCGCTGACCCATTATACAAAAGGTACGCAGTCACAGAACAAAGTCTGCTCCCACTGCTTGTACGCATACGGTTTCAGGATCTATTTCACTCCCCTCTCCGGGGTTCTTTTCGCCTTTCCCTCACGGTACTAGTTCACTATCGGTCAGTCAGTAGTATTTAGCCTTGGAGGATGGTCCCCCCATATTCAGACAAGGTTTCTCGTGCCCCGTCCTACTCGATTTCATGACTAAGAGATTTTCGCGTACAGGGCTATCACCCACTATGGCCGCACTTTCCAGAGCGTTCCGCTAATCTCAAAGCCACTTAAGGGCTAGTCCCCGTTCGCTCGCCACTACTAAGGGAATCTCGGTTGATTTCTTTTCCTCAGGGTACTTAGATGTTTCAGTTCCCCTGGTTCGCCTCTTGCACCTATGTATTCAGTACAAGATAACCATCTTATGATGGCTGGGTTCCCCCATTCAGAGATCTCCGGATCAAAGTCTGTTTGCCGACTCCCCGAAGCTTATCGCAGGCTACCACGTCTTTCATCGCCTCTGACTGCCAAGGCATCCACCGTATGCGCTTCTTCACTTGACCATATAACCCCAAGCAATCTGGTTATACTATGAAGACGACATTCGCCGAAAATTTGCATTCTTAATTAAAAGAGAACTCACAAATTTTACCTTAGCCTGATCCGTTACCAGTGAAAGTAACGTTCAGTCTATCTTTCTATCACATACCCAAATTTTTAAAGAACGATCTAATCAAAAGACTAGAAATCAACATTCAAAGTGAATGCTCATTTCTAAGCTTTCAGAAGCAGTTTATGGTGGAGCCAAGCGGGATCGAACCGCTGACCTCCTGCGTGCAAGGCAGGCGCTCTCCCAGCTGAGCTATGGCCCCATAACAAAATTGGTGGGTCTGGGCAGATTCGAACTGCCGACCTCACCCTTATCAGGGGTGCGCTCTAACCAACTGAGCTACAGACCCAATTTCGAGCTTGTAACTGTTAGCTTGGAGCTATCAGCTTGGAGCTTAAAGCTGCTTCTATCGTCTTCTTCAATGAATCAAGCAATTCGTGTGGGAGCTTATGAAGCAGCTGATGTCGTCGATTAAGGAGGTGATCCAGCCGCAGGTTCCCCTACGGCTACCTTGTTACGACTTCACCCCAGTCATGAATCACACCGTGGTAACCGTCCTCCCGAAGGTTAGACTAGCTACTTCTGGTGCAACCCACTCCCATGGTGTGACGGGCGGTGTGTACAAGGCCCGGGAACGTATTCACCGCGACATTCTGATTCGCGATTACTAGCGATTCCGACTTCACGCAGTCGAGTTGCAGACTGCGATCCGGACTACGATCGGTTTTATGGGATTAGCTCCACCTCGCGGCTTGGCAACCCTTTGTACCGACCATTGTAGCACGTGTGTAGCCCAGGCCGTAAGGGCCATGATGACTTGACGTCATCCCCACCTTCCTCCGGTTTGTCACCGGCAGTCTCCTTAGAGTGCCCACCATAACGTGCTGGTAACTAAGGACAAGGGTTGCGCTCGTTACGGGACTTAACCCAACATCTCACGACACGAGCTGACGACAGCCATGCAGCACCTGTCTCAATGTTCCCGAAGGCACCAATCTATCTCTAGAAAGTTCATTGGATGTCAAGGCCTGGTAAGGTTCTTCGCGTTGCTTCGAATTAAACCACATGCTCCACCGCTTGTGCGGGCCCCCGTCAATTCATTTGAGTTTTAACCTTGCGGCCGTACTCCCCAGGCGGTCAACTTAATGCGTTAGCTGCGCCACTAAGAGCTCAAGGCTCCCAACGGCTAGTTGACATCGTTTACGGCGTGGACTACCAGGGTATCTAATCCTGTTTGCTCCCCACGCTTTCGCACCTCAGTGTCAGTATCAGTCCAGGTGGTCGCCTTCGCCACTGGTGTTCCTTCCTATATCTACGCATTTCACCGCTACACAGGAAATTCCACCACCCTCTACCATACTCTAGCTTGCCAGTTTTGGATGCAGTTCCCAGGTTGAGCCCGGGGCTTTCACATCCAACTTAACAAACCACCTACGCGCGCTTTACGCCCAGTAATTCCGATTAACGCTTGCACCCTCTGTATTACCGCGGCTGCTGGCACAGAGTTAGCCGGTGCTTATTCTGTCGGTAACGTCAAAACAATCACGTATTAGGTAACTGCCCTTCCTCCCAACTTAAAGTGCTTTACAATCCGAAGACCTTCTTCACACACGCGGCATGGCTGGATCAGGCTTTCGCCCATTGTCCAATATTCCCCACTGCTGCCTCCCGTAGGAGTCTGGACCGTGTCTCAGTTCCAGTGTGACTGATCATCCTCTCAGACCAGTTACGGATCGTCGCCTTGGTGAGCCATTACCTCACCAACTAGCTAATCCGACCTAGGCTCATCTAATAGCGTGAGGTCCGAAGATCCCCCACTTTCTCCCGTAGGACGTATGCGGTATTAGCGCCCGTTTCCGGACGTTATCCCCCACTACTAGGCAGATTCCTAGGCATTACTCACCCGTCCGCCGCTCGCCACCAGGTACAAGTACCCGTGCTGCCGCTCGACTTGCATGTGTTAGGCCTGCCGCCAGCGTTCAATCTGAGCCATGATCAAACTCTTCAGTTCAAACATCTTTGGGTTTTGAGAAAACCCTAAACTTGGCTCAGCAATCGTTGGTTACATCTTTGATTTCTCGCGGAGTAACTTGTGATGCTGATAATCTTTTTGACTATCAGTCTGACTCCACAAGCACCCACACGAATTGCTTGATTCAGTTGTTAAAGAGCGGTTGGTTAAGATCTTTCGTCTCAACCGAGGCGCGCATTCTACAGCAGCCTCATTTGCTGTCAAGTGATTTTTTTAAGAAGTTTTCAAAGTTTCCTTTTTAACTTCAACCACTTGCGCTTCCGATCTCTCGTTAGCGGGAGGCGAATTCTACAGCGTTACACGCTGCTGTCAACACCTCTTTTCAACCGCTTTCGACCGAGAGGATCGAATCGTTAATAAGGCGAAAACTGACTGCCTTACCAACTGCTTCTGGCTTCGATGAACTGAAGCGTAACCGCTGTCGAAAACTGCGTAACTCATTGAATCTCAAGGAGTTTTCCGTTTCGACTGCGCCGGAAGTGGGGCGAATTATAGACCTGTAGAATCTGCCGTCAAGAGTTAATTACGATTTTGTTGCAGAAGATGCTTTTTTAGCGATTAGGCGCGGAATCCGGCGCATTACAGGAGGAGCACGCAGCAGCAACAATAGCCCCCCTATAGAAGCGTAGACCGACCACTCCTTCAGGTCCGCCCGGACAATCCATAGCATATGCAGCAGCCCCAGCCCCAGGATGAGATAAACTAGGCGATGCAGCTTCTTCCAACGCGCCCCCAAGCGACGCTGGCTATAACGATTGGACGTCACAGCCAATAACAACAGAAGAAGGAACCCCAAGCTTCCGACAAAGATATAAGGGCGCTTGCGCAACTCCACTCCCAGCTGCGACCAGTCCAACCCCAAGATGAATACCCCATAAGCACTCAGGTGCAGTACTACATAAGCGAAGCACCACAACCCCAACTGTCGGCGCACAGCGATCCAGCCCGACCACCCCGTGAGCTTTTGCAAAGGAGTCATGCCCAAGGTGATCAACAACAGCACCAGCGCGCCCAGCCCCAGACGATCAACCAGCACCTTGCCCGGGTCCGGCCCCAGGACCGAAGCCCAGGCTTCATACAGCCAATACAGCGGCCAGATAGCCGCTGCGATAAAGACACCGATACGCCAGAACGAATAACGCATCAGTAGTTCTTCCGCAGATCCATGCCGCTATATAAAGAAGCGACTTCATCCGAGTAACCGTTGAACATCTGGGTTTCCCGCACATTGGGACTGAACAGACTGCTGGGTAGACGCCGCTCCCGAGCCTGAGTCCAGCGTGGATGATCAACCGTCGGATTCACATTCGCGTAAAAACCATATTCGTTGGCCGCAATGCTCTGCCAGGTAGTCTTGGGCTGCTCGCTGACCAGGCTAATGCGCACAATCGACTTCACACTTTTGAAGCCATATTTCCAAGGCACTACAAGGCGCAGCGGCGCACCATTCTGGTTAGGTAGTTCACGCCCATACATCCCCACCGCAAGAATCGCCAATGGATTCATCGCCTCATCAAGACGTAATCCCTCGACATAGGGCCAGTCGATCAAGGCAAAGCCGGAGCGCTGGCCCGGCATACTCTTGGGATCCTGCAATGTTTCAAAGCGAATGAACTTGGCGTTACTGGTGGGCTCCACCTGCTTGAGCAAGGCTGAGATTGGAAAACCTATCCAGGGAATCACCATCGACCAGGCCTCGACGCAACGCAGTCGATAAATACGCTCCTCCAGCGAGTAAGGCTTCATGAGATCCTCCAGGGCGTAGCGGCCTGGCTTAGCCACCTCACCATCCACGACCACACTCCACGGCTGAGTCTTGAGCGCGCCCGCGTTGGCCGCGGGGTCCCCCTTGTCAGTGCCGAATTCGTAGAAGTTGTTGTAGTGAGTCGCGTCCTTGAAAGGCGTGATCGCCTCATCCCTGACGGTTACTGCTTGCCACTGAGTGGTCGACAGCTTGTCGGAGAACCACCCGGGAGCCTGGCCCGGCTCAACATCGGCATAACGCGACGCGTCCTGTGCTGCTGCCCATCGCGGCAAGCTGGCAAACGCCATGCCCGCAACCGCACCACTCAGCAGGCTGCGTCGAGAGAGGTAAAGAGATTCGGGCGTAACCTCAGACTCATTGCAGTCGGACGACTTGGGGAATTTGAATAACATGGCAACTCCGCAGTATTGGAGGACAGATGTACCAATAGACTGCGGAGTATGGGGGAAATTACATCACTCGACGCTTTTGCGACGACGCAGGTGCAACAGGTACTGGATAGGGCCCGACGCCGCATAGGCGAGGAACACCAAAAGCAGAATGCGCGGCGGATCACTGAACACCACCGCAAACACCAGCACCACCGCCAGGATCGCCACAAAAGGTACGCGCCCTTTCAGGTCCAGGTCCTTGAAGCTGTTGTACTTGATATTACTGACCATCAGCATGCCTGCGGCGGCCACCATCAACGCCACCAGGAACGACATCTTCGACCCCTGGATCCCGTAGTCGCTGAATGCCCAGACGATACCAGCCACCACACCCGCCGCTGCCGGGCTGGCAAGGCCGATGAAATAACGCTTGTCGGCAGTACCGACTTGAGTATTGAAACGCGCCAGACGCAAGGCCGCGCCTGCCACATAGATGAAGGCGACCATCCAGCCGACCTTGCCCATGTCACCCAGGGCCCAGCCAAAGGCCAACAACGCCGGCGCTACGCCGAATGCAACCATATCGGACAGCGAGTCGTATTCAGCGCCAAAAGCACTCTGTGTGTTGGTCATGCGGGCAACACGCCCATCCAGGCCATCAAGCACCATGGCCACGAAAATGGCGATCGCGGCGAAGGCAAAGTACTTGCTCGCCCCGGCCGCATCTCCGGCGCTCATTGCACTCTGGGCGCTCATGGAGCTAATGATGGAATAGAACCCCGCGAACAGGTTCGCAGTGGTGAACAGATTCGGCAGAAGATAGATACCACGATGCCGGACTTTACGGCCTTCAGCGTCATGCCCTTCTTCGACATGCTCATCGATCGGTAGCAGGCTTTCGGCGTCAGAGGCCTGGTTTGGCTCTTCGGGACGTTCGCTCATGGACATTACCTTGCAACGGTGTGAAAAGTTTCGACAGATACCCAGGGCCGCGATTCGGCCACAAAGGATCCAGCTTTATACCAGAACCTATCCATGCAAACGAAAAAACGCGGCCTAGGCCGCGTTTTCCCTGACAAGACTCGAACTTAGTTCTTGGCTTTGTCGACGATTTTGTTGGCACCGATCCAAGGCATCATCGAGCGCAGTTGCTCGCCGATGATTTCGATACCGTGAGCGGCGTTGTTACGACGCTTGGCGGTCATCGATGGGTAGCCGGTAGCGCCTTCGCTGATGAACATCTTCGCGTATTCGCCGTCCTGGATGCGCTTCAGAGCATTGCGCATGGCCTGACGGGATTCGGCGTTGATGACTTCTGGGCCAGTCACGTACTCGCCGTATTCAGCGTTGTTGGAGATCGAGTAGTTCATGTTGGCGATACCGCCTTCGTACATGAGGTCAACTATCAGCTTCAGTTCGTGCAGGCACTCGAAGTAGGCCATTTCTGGAGCGTAGCCAGCCTCAACCAGGGTTTCGAAACCGGCTTTGACCAGCTCGACGGTACCGCCACACAGAACAGCCTGCTCACCGAACAGGTCGGTTTCAGTCTCGTCCTTGAAGGTGGTTTCGATGATGCCGGTACGGCCGCCGCCCACGCCTGCGGCGTAGGACAGGGCAACGTTCTTGGCGTTGCCGGAAGCGTCCTGGTAGATCGCGATCAGGTCAGGAATACCACCGCCCTTGACGAACTCGGAACGTACGGTGTGGCCTGGAGCCTTCGGCGCGATCATGATCACGTCGAGGTCGGCACGAGGCACAACCTGGTTGTAGTGGATCGCGAAGCCGTGGGAGAAGGCCAGAGTGGCGCCCTTCTTGATGTTCGGCTCGATTTCGTTCTTGTACAGCTGGGACTGGAACTCGTCCGGGGTCAGGATCATGACCAAGTCGGCACCGGCAACGGCTGCAGCAACGTCGGTCACTTTCAGGCCGTGGGCTTCAGCCTTGGCAACGGTAGCCGAGCCTTTACGCAGGCCGACAGTCACGTCTACGCCGGAATCCTTCAGGTTGCATGCTTGAGCGTGGCCCTGGGAACCATAGCCGATGATGGCAACTTTCTTACCCTGGATGATCGACAGGTCGCAGTCTTTATCGTAGAAAACTTTCATGAATTTCCCCTATATCAGGCCGTTCCGGCCATTCGCTAATTTGAGTTAGATGCTCAGTACTTTGTCGCCACGGGCAATCCCGGTGACACCACTGCGTACGGTTTCCAGAATCGATGCGGTGCCGATCGATTGAATGAAGCTGTCGAGCTTGTCGCTGGTACCGGTCAGTTGAACGGTATACACGCTGGCGCTGACATCAACGATCTGCCCACGGTAAATATCGGTAGTGCGCTTGACCTCGGCGCGCTGGGCGCCAGTGGCCTTGATCTTGACCAGCATCAGTTCACGCTCGATGTGCGCGCTTTCCGACAGGTCTACCAGCTTCACCACCTCAACCAGCTTGTTCAGGTTCTTGGTGATCTGCTCGATGATCTCGTCATGGCCAACGGTGGTCAGGGTCAGACGCGACAGTGTCGGGTCTTCAGTCGGCGCCACCGTCAGGCTTTCGATGTTGTAGTTGCGTTGCGAGAACAGACCTACAACACGAGACAGAGCACCCGGTTCGTTTTCCAGAAGCAAGGAAATAATGTGCCGCATGATTAAGTACGCTCCGTCTTGCTCAGCCACATATCGCGCATGGAGCCGTCTTTGATCTGCATCGGATAGACGTGCTCGCTGGTGTCGACCTGGATATCGAGGAACACCAGGCGATCCTTCATGGCGAACGCTTCTTCCATCTTCGGCTTCAGATCCTTCAGATCCGTGATACGCATGCCCACGTGACCATAGGCTTCGACCAGCTTGACGAAGTCAGGCAGCGATTCCATGTAGGAGTGCGAATGACGGCTGCCGTAGCTCATGTCCTGCCACTGGCGCACCATGCCCAGCACACCATTGTTCAGGTTGATGATCTTGACCGGCAGATCGTACTGCAGGCAGGTCGACAGCTCCTGGATGTTCATCTGGATACTGCCTTCACCGGTGACGCAGGCGACATCATTATCCGGAAAGCTCAATTTCACGCCCATGGCCGCCGGGAAACCGAAGCCCATGGTGCCCAGGCCACCGGAGTTGATCCAGCGGTTGGGCTTGTTGAACCGGTAGTACTGCGCCGCGAACATCTGGTGCTGCCCCACGTCGGAGGTCACATAGGCATCGCCCTTGGTGACTTCGCACAGGGTTTCGATCACGGTCTGTGGCTTGATGATGCTGCCGTCGCCCTTGTCGTAAGGGAACAGGCCGCGATCGCCACGCCACTCTTCGATCTGCTTCCACCAACTGGCGACCGTCTCCTTGTTCGGGGTATCGCCGATTTCCTTGAGTGCCGCGACCATTTCGGTCAGGACGCTCTCCACTGGACCAACGATAGGCACATCGGCCTTGATAGTCTTGGAGATGGAAGCCGGGTCGATATCGACATGGATGATCTTGGCATTCGGGCAGAACTTCGGTGCACCGTTGATCACCCGGTCATCGAAGCGCGCGCCCACGGCCAGGATCACGTCGGCATGGTGCATGGTCAGGTTGGCGGTGTAGCTGCCGTGCATGCCGAGCATGCCCACGAACTGCCGGTCGGTGCCCGGATAGGCGCCCAGGCCCATCAAGGTATTGGTCACTGGCAGATTGAGCATCTTGGCCAGTTCGGTCAGCGGTGCGGAACCGCCGCCGAGAATCACGCCGCCACCTGCATAAAGCACAGGGCGCTTGGCCGCCAGGAGCATTTCTGCCGCCTTGCGGATTTGCCCGGAGTGACCGCGAACAGCTGGGCTGTAGGAGCGCAGCTTGGCTTTCTTGGGGAAAACGTATTCGAACTTTTCAGCCGGGTTGGTCATGTCCTTGGGGATATCGACCACCACCGGACCAGGACGACCGGATTGCGCCAGGTAGAAGGCTTTCTTCATGACTTCCGGGATTTCCGAAGCGTGCTTGATCATGAAGCTGTGCTTCACGATCGGCCGGGAGATACCGATCATGTCGGTTTCCTGGAACGCGTCGGTGCCCACCATGGTGCTGGGCACCTGGCCGGAAATGATCACCATGGGAATCGAGTCCATATAGGCGGTGGCAATACCGGTAATGGCATTGGTCGCGCCCGGGCCGGAGGTCACCAGTACCACGCCGGCTTTACCGGTGGCACGGGCATAGCCGTCAGCCATATGGGTCGCCGCTTGTTCGTGACGAACCAGGATGTGGGTCACTTCCGGTTCTTTGAACAGGGCATCGTAAACATGAAGGAGAGCACCACCTGGGTACCCGTAGATATATTTGACGCCTTCGTCACGCAAAAAGCGGACGAGCATCTCACCGCCAGATAAAAGCTCCACGTTGTTCACCTCTAAAACGCCAGAATACCGCCCTCAAAAGGGAGCGGGTCTTAATAGGTTTACTTCTCAGCAGAGCATGAGCGACGGTGGTCGCCGACTACGTCAGCACTGACTGAGCAAGTATTGGGAGCGCCCCAAAGTGTTGCGGGGTTTTCCCACCCAGCGCGAGGTAACGCGTTGCGGGTGTAGCACTTCGGCGCGGATGTGCGCCTCATGATCTGCTGAGTGGGTCTGCTTCTGGCAGTCCCTCTACAGCGGACTTTGGATTCTTCTGTTTCGTCCTCTTCAAGTCAAGTCGTCTATGTGGTTAATTCGAACTAAGCGCATGAGAACGCAAGAAAAAACCCAAAAACGACTGCTGTCTGCGCTTCAATTGCGCAATCTTCGGCAAGCAACTCAGAAATGCGAACCCGGACTTTGGGCGAAACCCCATTGCCAGAGAGCCGAGAGGAACGTCATGCACTACAACAACAGCAATGCACGGACAGACATGAACCCTCCGAAGTTGTCACTTCGAGAGAGCGAGACTGAAGTGGGCAGTATGGAGGGAGGCGACTGCCAGGCATACCTGGCAGTCGTGTTTCAGCGAGTAGCAACGATGAGCTGATCAAACTCTTTGAGCAGAACTCGCAACTGCTGGTCGCGCCCCTGCATCGGACGAGTGGAGAACACCATCTCGGCCATTTCCTGAATACCTGACGCATTGGGCAGCGGCAAATCCTGCTCCAGAATCATCTTCATGCGGGGCAGAAAGATCCACTGCAGCCATTGCTCGAACTCCAGAGTATCCACGGCAAAGGGCTGAGTGCTGGCCAGTGCCTCGGCGCTGGGCACAGCGTCGTCCCACAGGCCCTGCACACGCAACTCACGCTCGATCAGCAGCAACTGCTCGGCGATCCTGGGAAAGCGCCCATCCATCACAGCGAAACCCGAGCTTTCTGGCGCGCCTGCGCTGCACCTGCGGCATCACCCTGTTTCTCACGCGCCTGGGCAATCAGCTCCCACAGGCTTGCCTGGAGATCAGGGCGGCCGTTGGCAAAGCTCAGGCCACGGCGAGCGAACTGCTCGGCCTGGGGCGCATCCCCCTGGGCCATGCGTACCTGAGCCAGGCGATACAGCACCTGCGGCTCGCGTGGCGCAACACGCTGCGCTCGCTCGAGGCTGGAGGAAGCACCGTTCAAGTCACCACTGGACTGCTGCTGTTGCGCAGTGGTCAGCAACGCCAGCACCGGGCCATCCAGTTGCTCATCGGCCGACAGACCACCGGCCCGGGCCGAAGGGATGCCACTGGGCGTAGAGGGCATGTTGTAAGTGCCCTGACTGATCGGTGCCGACTGATAACCGGAGCCGTCCACCGGACCCGGGGTAATAGGCCCTGAAGTGACCGGCCCCGGAGTAATGGGCGAACTGCTGATCGGCGCAGAGGCCGTAGCGCCGCCGCCCGGAACCATTACCACTACGCCGGAATCTTCCGGAATCGCCTGTGCCTGAGCCTGCGCCGGGCGCTTGATGGTCGTCTGGCGAAAGCCTCCGGAGGCGGAAATCCGCTCGCTGTTGGACACGGCAGTGCCGGAATCCACGACGGGAATAGAGCCGCGCTGCACACTGGCGCAACCGTTGAGCAACGCCAGAGCTGTAATAGCTGGAATCCACCACTTGTTCACGTCAAACCCTCATCGCTTAGTTCATCCAGCCCTTGACCCAATCCATCACCGAATCGCCGCCTGCCGGGTTTTCTCCCCCACAGGAAGCACCGGGAGGCGGTTCGCTGCCGCGAATATACGGCATCTGCACAGCCCCCGGACAGTTGGCATCGGAGCCCTGCCCGGTACGCGAATCGACCCAGGCCTGAACCACGTTGTCCGGCTGCGGCATATCCAGCGGCAGCGGGTCGGCCTTGCGCATGAAACTGGTCCACACCTGCAAGGCGCCGGTAGCACCGGTAAACGGCGTCTTGCCGTTATCGTCGCGGCCCAGCCAGACCACGGCTAGCAGGTCCTGGCTGAAACCGGCGAACCAGCTGTCACGGGAATCGTTACTGGTACCGGTCTTGCCCGCCAACGCTAGAGTCTTGGGCAACACGTTGTACACCGAGCTGCCGGTGCCCTCGCGCATCACCCGTTGCATCGCGCTTTGAATCAGATAAATCGAGCCGGCATCAAAACGCTGCTGAATCTGGAACGGATAGCGCTTGAGCGGCTCGCCTTCCGCTGTCAACACGCTGCGAATCCCGCGCATCGGCGTATTGAAACCACCATTGGCCAGCGTCTGGTACATGGTCGCCACTTCCATCGGGCTCATGCCCCCTGCCCCCAGCAGCATCGATGGGAAGGCTGGAAACTCGCGGGTCACCCCCAGGCGCCCAAGGGTCTTCAGGACATTGGGCACACCCACTTCCAGACCGAGCCGTGCGGTAGACAGGTTGTAGGAGTGAGCCAGGCCCTGGTACAGGAACACCGTACCGTGGGAGCGCCGGTCATAGTTCTGCGGCTTCCACACCTGGCCGTCTGCACCTTTTACCGAGAACGCCTCATCCGACAGCCAACTGGTCAGGGTGTACTGGCTGGGCTTTTCCAGGGCGGTCAGGTAGACCGCAGGCTTGATCAGCGAGCCGATCGGACGCACCGCATCCAAGGCCCGGTTGAAACCGGCAAAGCTGGCCTGACGACTGCCGATCATGGCCTGGACCTCACCGGTTTCCGGGTTGGTCACCACCATCGCCGCCTCGACGTCTTCCGAGCCCTTGCGCCCGGCCAGGCGCTTGAAGGTGTCGTTGACCGAGGCTTCGGCCTTCATCTGCAGGATCGGATCGAAACTGGTGAAGATCCGCAGGCCTTCTTCAGTCAAGTCTTCATCACGGTAGTCTTCGCGCAACTGACGCTTGACCAGGTCGAGGAAACCGGGGAAGGAACTGTCCGCCAGGCTGCCGCGCTTGGTTACGCCCAGCGGCATCTTCTTCGCCGCCTCCACCTGTTCCGGGGTAGCCACGCCCTGCTGTGCCAGCAGATCGAGCACCAGGTTACGCCGCTCCAGGGCACGTTCCGGGTAGCGCCGCGGGTTGTAATAGGAAGGCCCTTTGACCATCCCGACCAACAGCGCCACCTGGTGCAACTTGAGTTCGGACAGGGGCTGGCTGAAGAAGAACTGGCTGGCCAGACCGAAACCGTGCACCGCACGCTGACCGTCCTGGCCGACGAAGACCTCGTTGAGGTAGGCCTCGAGAATCTCGCGCTTGTCGTAATGCAGCTCCAGCAACAACGCCATCATCGCTTCATTGAGCTTGCGCGACAGGCTGCGCTCGTTGGTCAGGAAGAAGTTTTTCACCAACTGCTGGGTCAGGGTACTGCCGCCCTGGCGCATCTGGCCGGACGAGGTGTTGACCCAGATCGCACGGGCAATCGACTTGGGCGACACCCCGTGGTGTGAATAGAAGTCGCGGTCTTCCACCGCTACCAGAGTTTCCAGCAGATATGGCGGAACCTGATCGATCTTGATCAGGATCCGGTCTTCGAGGCTCTTCGGGTACAGGCCACCGATCAGCAATGGCTCCAGGCGCACCACCGCGAGCTTGGCCCCCTTGCTGCCGGACAGTTCCGCCACGTAATCGCCGGAGAAGCGCACGCGCACCGGCTGAGCCTGCTCCAGCCCTTCGTAGAACTGGAAGCCGCGGGTGTTCAGGTCCACGGTATTGCCATTGACCGAGGCTGCGCCCGGGCCGTTGGCGACACTTTCACGGCGATAGCCCAGAGCGTCGAGTTCCGTGAGGAAATCATCCTTGCTGAGCTTTTGTCCGACGAACAGCTCAAGCGGGCGGGCGTAGACCTTGGCCGGAATGGTCCAGCGCTTGCCGGAGAATTTTTCCTGGACCACGGCATCGAGGTAAACCGCAAAGCCGGCGAGCACCACCAGACCGACCAGGCTGAGCTTGAGGGCCCAGCCCAGCCAGGGGCGCAGGCCACCAGACGGCGTTTTTTTAGCAGAACGAGGGGATCGGGTACGAGTCATGGCGGCGGATTATACGCACTTTATTCATCGTCAACATGCGCCACCCGAGGTTTGCCTTAGTGCGCTCAGCGGCCATAATGACGCCCTCGATTTTCCCGACTCTGAAGGATCGCCTGTGAGCCAGTCACTGATCGCTGCCCTGCAAAACCCCGCCTTGTTTCCTCATCCCGTAGAAGGGTTTCAGGTCATCGAAACCCACATCTCCTGGGTTTTGCTCACCGGCCCCTTTGCCTATAAGGTGAAGAAGCCGGTCAATTTCGGCTTCCTCGACTTCACCAGCCTGGACGCCCGCGAGCACTTCTGCGGCGAAGAGTTGCGCCTGAACCAGCGCCTGACCGAGGACCTGTACCTGGAAGTCCTGCCGATCACCGGTAGCGCCGAAGCCCCGATACTGGGCGGCGATGGTCCGGCTATCGAATACGTACTGAAAATGCGTCAGTTCCCGCAAAGCCAGTTGCTCAGCACCTTGCAGGCCAACAGCGAGCTGACCACTGCGCACATCGATGAGATGGCCAGGCAGATCGCCCACTTCCACCTCAACGCGCCCAAGGTTCCAGCTGAGCATGAAGCCGGCACCCCGGAGAGCGTGATGGCTCCGGTGCGTCAGAACTTCGAGCAAATCCGCCCGTTCCTCAGCGACAAGGCCGACCTGCAACAACTTGAAGCCCTGGAAGCCTGGGCCGAAACCAGCTTCGAACGCCTCAAGCCTCTGCTGGCCCAACGCAAGAGCGAAGGTTTCATCCGTGAATGCCATGGCGATATTCACCTGGGCAACGCCACCCTGATCGACGGCAAGGTGGTGATTTTCGACTGCATCGAATTCAACGAACCGTTTCGTTTCACCGACGTCTACGCCGATACCGGCTTCCTTGCCATGGACCTGGAAGACCGCGGCCTGAAGAGCCTGGCGCGACGCTTCATCAGCCAGTACCTGGAGCTGACCGGCGACTACCAGGGCCTGGAGCTGCTCAATTTCTACAAGGCCTACCGTGCCCTGGTACGCGCCAAGGTCAGCCTGTTCAGCATGCCTGCCGAAGCCACGCCGGTGCAGCGCGCCACCACCCTGCGCCAGTACCGCAACTACGCCAATCTGGCGGAAAGCTACAGCACCATTCCATCGCGTTTCCTGGCCATCACCTCAGGCATTTCGGCGGTCGGCAAGAGCCGCGTGGCCATGCGCCTGGTAGAGGCACTGGGCGCCGTTCGCCTGCGCTCCGACGTAGAGCGCAAGCGCCTGTTCGGCGAGCAACAGGTGCCCAACGACCCACACGCTGGCATCTATAGCAGCGAAGCCAGCAGCGCCACCTACGCGCGCCTGCATGAAATCGCCGAAACCATCCTGCGTGCCGGCTTCCCGGTAGTGATCGACGCGACCTACCTCAAACGTGCCCAGCGCGATGCCGCGGCCAAAGTGGCCGAGGCCACTGGTACGCCCTGCCTGATCATCGACTGCAACGCTCCTGAAGCAGTGGTTGCCAGCTGGCTGGCCCAGCGCCAGGCTGATCAGAACGATCCATCCGACGCCACTCTGGAAGTGATTGCCAACCAGCAAGCCACTCGCGAAGCGCTGACCGACGAAGAGCTGCTGCGCAGCAAGCGCATAGAAACCAACGAAAGCGGCAGCCTGGACGCCCTGGTTGCCAACATTCGCCAACGCCTCCCAGGCCTGTAAACGGTCATTTCAGCCGTGAAGTGGCAAAGACTTCACGGCTGAAAAATAGTGGCACTATACTGGCGTCATAAATCCAACACTGGTGACGTCGCCATGAGCCAACCGAAACTTCTCGACACTCCGCTTTACGCCCTGCTGCATAAAGACGACATCGTCGGCTTCAACCGCGAACGCCCGAAAGATCAACCCATCGACATGCGCGGCGGGGATTTCCGCGGCCTCGACCTGCGAGAACTGAACGCACAAGGCATCGATTTCACTGACGCCTACTTTCGCTCCGCGGATCTGCGGGGGCTGGACTTGAGAAACTCGTCCATGGAAGGCGCCAGCCTCGCCCATGCACAGATTTCCGGCGCCTACTTTCCGGTGGAACTGAGCGCCGACGAGATTCTCATGTCGGTCAATTTCGGCACCCGCCTGCGTTACCGCACTCGCTGACCCCCGCCACCCGTCTTTGTCCGGCGCTCTGTTTAGCGCCGGACCTGGTCCGCTTTCTCGCCTGCACCCTGCCCTTCGCATGGCCTGCCCCCTCCTCCCTTCGAGCTTCACCGCTGCGCCCTTAGAAGCATTTGCGCCAAACCCGACCAAAGAACAGCGCGTTTTCTACTGAGCGCTACACTCCTCTGAGGCTGCCCACTCACCATTCGGCCATCGCCAGGAGGCTTAATGAATGATGAACTGCAACACCTGAAGAACCTTGGCAAGACATCGGCACAATGGCTGCATGCAGTGGGCATCCATAGCGCTTCCGACTTGCGCCGCCTGGGTGCGGTGGACGCCTACCGGGCCGTGCGGACCCGTGGTTTTCGTGCGTCGAAAGTCTTGCTCTATGCCATTGAGGGCGCCCTGATGGACATGCACTGGAACGACCTTCCCGCCGAACGCAAAGAGGCGTTGAACAAGCAACTGGACGCCATTTCCTCTCGTCACAAAAACTGACTGGCAGAGCCAAATGTATCTAATGGGGGAGCAGCCGGCTTACGCCGACGCCTTGATCAACAGACTGCAGAGCATTCCGCCGCAATTGCTGGACGGGCTTGCGCCCAGCGGCCCGACGTTGGAGCTTGGCCCCATCGCTGAGCTGTCCAGCGTATTGCCCGGCGACCAGTTGTTCCTGCTGGCAAGTGGCGTGATCCAGGCCAGTGTCGAAGAGCGGCCACTGTTCTACCTGCATGAAGGCGACCTGGTGGGGCTGCGGCGCGGCATCGAACTCCCGCAGTGGCAACTGCACTGCGATACGCCGCTGCAACTGATTCCCTATCTGAGGACTGAAGTGTTTCGGCACATCCAGGCCGACGTACAACGCTCGGAACTGCTCGTACAGTACCTGATCGGCCAGACCGCCCTGCTGTCCGATGCCATTGCTCGTCTCAAGCCGCCAGAGTTGCGCAGCAGCAACGGTTTCAAGCGCGTGGAGGCGGGCGAAAGGCTGATTACCCAGGGGGATGAGGCAGATCATGTGTTTGTAATACTCGAAGGCCATGCGCAGGCCTTCGTCGACGGGCACAAGGTCGGCGACGTCCCCAAGGACGAGATTTTCGGCGCCATGGCAGTGTTCACCGGAGAAAAACGCAGCGCCAGCGTGATCGCCAGCGAACCCAGCACAATCATGCTGATTCCCAAGGACCAGTTTCTCAGCCTGACCCAGAGCAATCCGCGCATTGCCCACAGCCTGATCGAAAGCATGGCGCGCCGCATCGAACTGTTAAACAAGGAAGTGACCCGGCTCATGACCTTGAACAACCCGAACTGAACCCGGATTCCAGGCAGATCCAAACGGACGTTTGGCAAAATATGCAGAAATCTGAAAAGCCTTGTTGACTTCGAAATGAGAATCGTTATGATTATCACAACTGGTCGCGAGATCAGTCGATAACCTGGAAGACCAGTGGTTCGGACTCTCAGATTATCTCCTCATCAGGCTAATCACGGTTATTTGACCCGGCTCTTGCCGGGTCTTTTTTTGCCCGCAGAAAAGCCCTCCGATCAGGGCCTCAGTTGCGCGCAATAGTCCTTGGCGGGCTGGGGCGGCGTATACCAGACGTAGTCGGCCGATGCCGCGGCAACCTGATGCCCCTGCTCCGCCAGAATCAACACCACCACCTCCTGGCCTCGGTCCAGATCGGCAAGATGCAGGGGCACGCCAAGATCCTTGCGACCGTGAAACGCCCCGGCCAGCAACAGGGCCGGAGCCGGAGCCGCCAGCAGCTGTTCAGCCATGCGTCGGTCCCGTTGCTGCTGCACCGCCCGCATTGCCGGCACCTGGCTCTCCGGCAGCAAGCCACAGTGCGATTCGCGGATTTGCCCGGCCAATGCCTCGATCACCGACGGTGCGTTGCTCCGTGTGCCGGTCAGGACGGGCGCCCGTGCATAAATGGCACGCACCTCCTGGCGATCCAGATTGGCAGCGAGCAAGGGATAGGGCTGACGCAGGGCAAAACCCACCAACGGGCCGTAGAGGCTCCAATCCCAGCCTGATTGCCAGGCCAACCTGCCGGGTAGGTCATCAGGCAAACGCCCCCCATCAATGGAGCGTTTTACCCCATCGACTTCTGGCTGCTGATCCGGGTTGAGCATTTCCAGCAACAGGCTGCCCTGTGGCCGCTCCCGGGCCATGGAGCGCAAGAGCCAGAGTTGCAGGGCATGATGATCGGGATTGTCATGCTGCTCGCCAATGATCACTCGAGGGGCCCGTGCCAGGCGCCCTACCAGTTCGACAGGGGTCAGCGCCTGGGCACTGCGCAGCTCAATGATACTGCCGGGCGCCGAAGCCACCGGCGGCGGCAGGATCCCCGGCATGCTGTGACAGGCGGCCAGCAGCATGGCCAGCAACAATGGCAATACGCGCATCAGGTCTCTCCGGGCTTCGCCTCAGCGGGCGATGATCAACGGGTGCCCGCGTTCGGGATGCTCCTGCACCAGAACTTCCAGGCCGAACACCGCCTTCAAGGGCTCGGGCCGCAGTACTGCGGTCGGTGTTCCCAATGAATGCGGGCGGCCGCCTTCAAGCAACAAGACCCGGTCACAATAACGCGCAGCCAGATTCAGGTCATGCAGGATGACCAGCACCGCCGCGCCGCGGTCGGCGAAGGCTCGAATGGCCTGCAAGGTGACGTGCTGGTGCAAGGGGTCGAGTGCAGAAGTGGGCTCATCCAGCAGCAGGTTGTGCCCTGGCTGGCCCGGCCACAGTTGCGCCAGGACCCGCGCCAGATGCACCCGCTGGCGCTCGCCGCCGGACAGCGCGAGATAGCTGCGCCCCGACAGGTGCGCCACATCGGCAGCATTCAAAGCAGCGTTGACGATTTCCTCGTCACGCACGCGCCCGGTCTGATGGGGCAAACGCCCCAGCGCCACCACCTCCTCCACACGAAAGGCGAAATCCAGGCTCGAAGCCTGGGGCAGCACTGCCAGGCGCTGCGCACGCTCGGCGCCCGACCAATGAGCCAGTTCCTGATCATCCAGCAGCACCTGTCCCTGATGAGCCGCCAGTTCACCACTCAAGCCCCCCAAGAGGCTGCTTTTACCTGCACCATTAGGGCCGAGGACTCCCAGCACCTCGCCCGGCAGCAACTGCAGGTCGATGCCAGCCAGGACGTCTTTGCCTCCGCGCCGCACATGCAGGTTCTCGACTCGCAGCATCAGGCACGCCCTCGCAACAACAGGTACAGAAAGAATGGCGCACCGATAAAGGCCGTGACGATACCGATGGGCAACTCGGCAGGCGCCAGCGCCAGGCGCGCCACCAGGTCAGCCAACAGCAGCAGGCTGGCTCCGGCCAGGATCGAGGCCGGGAGCAAGGTCCGGTGATCCGGACCGGACAACAGGCGCACCAGATGCGGCACCACCAGGCCGACAAAACCGATCATTCCCGCCGCCGCCACGGCAGCGCCCACACCCAGCGCGGTGCAGAACACCAGCTCACGCTTGAGACCTTCGACATCGATGCCAAGGTGCTTGGCCTCGGACTCGCCCAACAGCAGTGCATTCAACGCCTTGGCCCGGCGCGGCAGCCACAGCGCAACCGCGGCGGTCACCAGCAGCAAGGGCCACAAGCGCTGGTAACTGGCACCATTCAGGCTGCCCAGGTTCCAGAAAGTCAGAGTGCGCAACGTGGCGTCGTCCGCCAGATAGGTGAACAACCCCACCGCCGAACTGGCCAGCGCCGTCAGGGCAATCCCCGCCAGCAGCATGGTTGCCACATGGGTCTGCCCGTTGCGCCGCCCCAGGCGATACACCAGCGCCGTCACCCCCAGGCCGCCAAGGAAGGCACACAGGGAGAGCAAATAAGGGCCGACAGCCTCTGGCAGGCCGCCGAACATCGAGCCGCCAACAATGGCGATGGCCGCACCCAATGCTGCACCACTGGAAACCCCCACCAACCCCGGGTCCGCCAGGGGGTTGCGAAACAGCCCCTGCATGGCGACCCCGGACAGCGCCAGAACTCCGCCCACCGCAAGACCGAGCAGAGTCCGGGGCAAGCGAATCTGTCCCAGGATCAGTTCCGCCTGCTCCAGGCCCTGCCCGTCGATCGGCAATCCAAGCAGGTGCAAGGCGGCACGCAAGGTATCAAACAAGGGCAGGCTGACAGGGCCCAGGGCCAGGGACAGCCAGATCGCCACAAGGCACAGGACGCCCAGCCCGATAAACAGTGTTCGAGGCTTGACCAGACGATTCATTGGGCCGGCTTGGCCTGGGGATAAAAGGCGCTGGAGAGGCGTTTCAGGCTATCAGGCAAGCGAGGGCCCAGGCCTCCCACCAGCAAGGTCGGGTCCAGTTCCACCACCCGCCCGGCCTTGGCCGCCGGTGTGGATGCCAGCACCGGGTTCTCCTTGAACAGTGCGGCACGAGCGGCATCGCCGGTCAGGCTGCGATCGGAGAACACCAGTACATCCGGATTCAAGCCCGCCAGGGATTCGACCGAGAATGGCTTATAGCCGGTATGAGTCGCCAGGTTGCGCCCACCGGCCTGTTGCAATAGCCAATTCGCGGCGGTGTCCTTGCCGGCGATCAGGGGTTTGCCGCCGGCATGCCCGAGCAACAACAGCACCCCGGGCGCCGCGTGCTGCGCTTGAGCCTGGGCGACCCAGGCCTGCTGCTGCCCAAGTTGTTGCTGATAGCCTTGGAACAGTTGCCCGGCCTGCTCTTCTCGACCCAGCAATAGCCCCAGGTGCTGCAGGGTAGCTTGCAAGGTCGGCAAGTCGGCCTGGGCGGAAAACAGTTCGACCTTGACCCCGGCACTACGGATCTGCGAAAGCACTGGCGGCGGCCCCATCTCCTCGGTACCCACCAGAATCTGCGGCCGCAGGCTGAGAATGCCTTCGGCCGACAACTGACGCTGATAGCCGATGCTCGGCAGCGCCTTGAGCGACTCCGGGTGCTGGCTGGTGGTATCGACGCCCACCAGCTTGGACTCGCCCCCCAGAGCCGTTATCCACTCGGACAAGGCCCCACCGGCACTGACCCAACGCTGCGGCAACTCATCAGCGGCGGCCCACTGGCTCACCAGCAATCCGGCACAGAACGCAATGGCGCAGGCACTCAGGCGCATAAGAACATTTCCTTCATTAAAGTGGGGGCCCGCGCAGCTGCTGTCCATGTGACATGCCGGACAGGCCGGGCATCGAAAGGAACAAGCGTCCCGTAACGGGCGGGGCGGCCATTTGATAATTGTTTTCATTTAGCCGTCAAGCGCCGACATGTTTCATCCTGCAGCCGGAAAGAAACTGTGACAGCCTGGACGCAGAGCCTTCGGACCAAGAGGATAGCCATGAAATTTCTTTGCGCCGGCAACGATCTGCCCGAAGCCGGCAGCCGGGGCTTCCAGCTCTCGGGGCTGAAGCTGTTCGCCGTGCGGCGCGAGCAGCGAGCCTATGTCTATGCCAATCGCTGCCCGCACCGGGGAGTGGCGCTGGAGTGGCAGGCTGACCAGTTCCTCGACCCCAGCGCCAGCCTGATCCAGTGCGCCACCCATGGCGCCCTGTTTCTGATCGAGAGCGGAGAGTGCGTGGCCGGACCTTGCGCCGGCCAGTTCCTGGAGAGCATCGGCTGCCATGAAGACAGCAAGGGGATCTGGGTGGACCTCTAATCCCCGAGCAACACTTCAAGACGCCGGTCGATGCACACTTGCTCGGCCGTCAGGCACACACCATAGGCCAGCACCTTAACCCCCGCCGCGCGGGCTTCGCGCAGGGCAGCGGCGTACCCCGGATCGATCTCCTGCGCCGGCCGCACCGCGTCGATGCCCGAAAGGTTGACGCAATACAGCTGAACCGCCCGCACGCCCGCCCGGGCCAGGCTCGCCAGTTCCCGCAGATGCTTGGCGCCGCGCTGGGTCACGGCATCGGGAAACGCTGCCACCGGCGTGCCATCGAACCCCAGGGTGACGCTTTTGACCTCGACGTACGCCGGACCGTCCGGGTAATCCAGGCGAAAATCGATACGGCTGTTCTCTTGCCCGTAAGGCACCTCGCGCTTGAGCCCGGTGAAGCCGTTCAACTCGCTGATAAGCCCCGCCCGCAAGGCTTCTTCTACCAGCCCGTTGGCCCGCCCGGTGTTGACGCAGGCCAGGCGGCCTTGAGGGGTTTCGCTGATTTCCCAGGTGCCCGGCAACTTGCGCTTGGGGTCATTGGAGCGGCTGAACCACACCTGCCCGCCCTCGACCATGCAATTGAGCATCGAGCCGGTATTGGGGCAATGGATGGTCAACAGCTCGCCGGTGGTGGTTTCGATGTCCGCCAGGAAGCGCTTGTACCGACGCAGCAGACGCCCCTCTTCCAGGGGAGGATCGAAGCGCATCAGGCGTGCCAGCTCTGCAGGCCACGGGCGATACGCTCAACCGCCTCCTGCAGGCGTTCCAGGCTCTGGGTATAGGCAAAACGCACATGATGGCCAGCCTGGTGCCGGCCGAAGTCCAGGCCAGGGGTAAAGGCCAGGTGCTCGGTTTCCAGGAAGTGCCGGCAGAAGGCGAAGGCATCACCGCCGAAGGCGCTGATGTCCGCGTACAAGTAGAACGCCCCTTCAGGTTCCACAGCGATGCCGAAGCCCAACTCACGCAAGGCTGGCAGCAGGAAATCCCGGCGGCGCCCGAACTCGGCGCGGCGCTCCTCGAGGATCTCCAGGGTCTGCGGCTCGAAGCAAGCCAGCGCAGCATACTGGGCCATGCTCGGCGCACTGATATAGAGGTTCTGTGCCAGCTTTTCCAGTTCACCCACGGCTGCCGGCGGAGCTACCAGCCAGCCCAGGCGCCAGCCGGTCATGCCGAAATATTTGGAGAAACTATTCAGGACGAAAGCGCTGTCATCCACTTCCAGAACGCTGGCGGCATCGGTGCCATAGGTCAGGCCATGGTAGATCTCGTCCACCACCAGATGCCCGTTGCGAGCCTTGATCGCGGTGGACAAACCCGCCAACTCGTCCCGGCTCAGGACCGTGCCGGTGGGGTTCGCCGGCGAGGCCACCAGGGCGCCCACGCTGTCCTGATCCCAATAGCGCTCCACCAGGTCCGGCGTCAGTTGGTAACGCACATCCGGCCCCACCGGGACCAACTGCGCAGCCCCTTCCACCAGACGCAGAAAATGCCGGTTGCACGGATAACCCGGGTCCGCCAGCAGCCAGTGCTTGCCCGGGTCCACCAACAGGCTGCTGGTCAACAACAGGGCTCCGGAACCACCGGGGGTGATCATGATCCGCTCGGGATCGATGTCCAGGCCGTAACGCTGCTGATAGAAGCCGGAAATCGCCCCTCGCAGCTCGGGAATTCCGCGGGCTGCGGTGTAGCGCGTCTTGCCGGCGCTCAGCGCGGCCTGCCCGGCCTTGATGATCGGCTCGGCGGTGGTGAAGTCCGGTTCGCCGATTTCCAGGTGAATCACATCATGCCCGGCGGCTTGCAGCTCATTGGCGCGGGCCAGCAAGGCCATGACATGGAAAGGTTCGATAGCGCGACTACGCGCACTGTAGGGCTGAGCCATTAGCCGTCCTTCATTGATTCGAGGGGGGAGCAAAGGACCGATTCTACCCATCTGATCAAGCCCGGGAGAACCCAGGCGGATCCGAGCGGTCTGTTGCTTGCGCCAACTGGCGCCAACACAACCCGCAGACTTGACTAAAATCAATGATTGAACGAACCGATCAACAAGCCATGTCAGACTTTTCCCATATCCATGGACGAAGCAGGACATAGGCTCGACAACCGGGAGTAGCGCGCTCTGGTTTGATCTGGTAAGTTCGCCCGCTTGCAGCCGCAGGGCCGGCAAGTGTCGGAGATGGAGCAATCCTGCGCAATGGATTACAAGAGTAGAGGCGGTCCATTCATGCCCACCCAAGCAAAGCAACAGATTCAATCGATCAGCGGTTTTGAACCTTACGTTGAAACTGCGGGCGAAGAGTACATGGGCAAGCCCATGCGCGAGCACTTCACCAAGATCCTGAACAAGTGGAAACAGGACTTGATGCAGGAAGTCGACCGCACTGTTGATCACATGAAAGACGAAGCGGCCAACTTCCCCGACCCGGCTGACCGTGCCAGCCAGGAAGAAGAGTTCAGCCTCGAACTGCGGGCCCGTGATCGCGAGCGCAAGTTGATCAAGAAGATCGACAAGACCCTGCAACTGATCGAAGACGAAGAATACGGCTGGTGCGAATCCTGCGGCGTCGAGATCGGCATCCGCCGGCTGGAAGCCCGCCCAACCGCCGACATGTGCGTCGACTGCAAGACACTGGCGGAAATCAAGGAAAAACAAGTCGGCAAATAATCGCCGACTGGAACCTGAAACGGAGCGTACCCACGCTCCGTTTTCGTTTCTGCCTACCCTGCAAGAGCAAGCCCGCTCGCCAAAGCGATCCCCCGGCACCATCGTCATCCCGGGGCCAGACGAAGTAACATCCGCTCCATGACTGCCTCCACCTCTTTCTCATACATCGGGCGCTTCGCCCCCACTCCCAGCGGCTATCTGCATTTCGGCTCTCTGGTTGCCGCGCTTGCCTCCTATCTTGATGCCCGCGCCGTCGGCGGCCGCTGGCTGCTGCGCATGGAGGACCTTGACCCGCCCCGGGAAGAGCCCGGTGCCCAGGCGGCCATTCTCAAGGCTCTGGAAAGCTACGGCTTCGAATGGGACGGGCAGATGATCCGCCAGAGCGATCGCCACGACGCCTATGGCGAAATCCTCAATCGCCTGTTCCAGCAGGGCCTGGCCTATGCCTGCACCTGTTCGCGCAAACAGCTGGAACCCTACCACGGCATTTACCCAGGACTGTGCCGCAACCTCGGCCACGCCCAGGACGACGCCGCGATCCGCCTGCGGGTACCCGAACTGGAGTATCGCTTCGTCGATCGGGTCCAGGGCGAATACCGCCAGCATCTGGGCCGGGAAGTGGGGGATTTTGTGATCCGCCGCCGCGACGGTCTCTACGCTTACCAACTGGCCGTGGTGCTCGACGATGCCTGGCAAGGCATCACTGATATTGTGCGCGGCGCCGACCTGCTGGATTCCACACCGCGCCAGCTGTACCTGCAGGAACTGCTGGGCCTTTCCCAGCCCCGCTACTTGCATGTACCACTGATCACCCAGCCGGACGGGCACAAACTGGGCAAGTCCTACCGTTCGCCCCCGCTGACCGAGGATCAGGCCCCGCCCCTGCTGCTGCGCGCCCTGCGGGCACTGGGCCAGAAGCCACCGACGGACCTCGATGGCGCCAGCGTCGCGCAGATAATGGCCTGGGGCATGGCCCATTGGGATGCCGCCCTGATTCCACGCACACTGAGCGTGCCGGAAGCGCAATTAAGCTGACGCCACTTGCAGCTTGGCGCCCATCCGTTACCATCGCCGCACGTTTTCGGGCACGCACACAATAAAGAGAGGCCGAGATGTACATCTATCGCTTGGTCCTGCTCCTGGTAGTGGGGATCTATCTGTTCTCCCCCGCCATCATGGATTGGTGGATCGATGCTACTGGCGCCTGGTATCGCCCGTATCTGCTCTGGCTGATTCTGATCGTCGTGACCTTCATCCTGCAGAGCCAAAAAGATGCCGATGAGCTTTAGCCTGACCCAGATGATCCTGATCAGCGCCGCCTACCTGGCGGTGCTGTTCGGCGTTGCCTGGATCAGTGAGCGCGGGATGATCCCCCGCTCGATCATTCGCCACCCGTTGACCTACACCCTGTCACTCGGGGTCTATGCCAGTGCCTGGGCGTTCTACGGCACGGTCGGCCTGGCCTACCAGTACGGCTATGGCTTTCTGTCCAGCTACCTGGGGGTTTCCGGGGCCTTCCTGCTGGCACCGGTACTGCTCTACCCGATCCTGAAAATCACCCGCACCTACCAGCTGTCATCCCTGGCCGACCTGTTCGCCTTCCGTTTTCGCAGTACCTGGGCCGGTGCGCTGACCACGATCTTCATGCTGATCGGCGTGCTGCCATTACTGGCGCTGCAGATCCAGGCCGTGGCCGACTCCATTGGCATTCTCACCCACGAGCCAGTGCAACATCGGGTGGCGCTGAGCTTTTGCGCGCTGATCACCTTGTTCACGATCTTCTTCGGCTCGCGGCATATCGCCACCCGGGAAAAACATGAAGGCCTGGTGTTCGCCATTGCCTTCGAATCGGTGATCAAGCTGATCGCCATTGGCGGTGTCGGCCTGTACGCGCTGTACGGGGTATTCGACGGCCCGCAACAACTGGAACTCTGGCTGCTGCAGAACCAGACTGCCCTCGCCGCACTGCATACACCCCTTCAGGAAGGCCCGTGGCGCACCCTGCTACTGGTGTTCTTCGCCTCGGCGATCGTCATGCCGCACATGTACCACATGACCTTTACCGAGAACCTCAACCCTCGCGCCCTGGTCAGCGCCAGTTGGGGGCTGCCGCTGTTCCTGCTGCTGATGAGCCTGGCAGTGCCGCTGATTCTCTGGGCTGGCCTCAAGCTCGGCGCTACCACCAACCCGGAATACTTCACCCTGGGCATCGGCATCGCCGCCAACAGCCCGGCCCTGGCTCTGCTGGCCTATGTCGGCGGGCTGTCGGCCGCCAGCGGCCTGATCATCGTCACCACCCTGGCGCTCTCGGGGATGGCCCTGAACCACCTGGTGCTGCCGCTCTACCAACCGCCGGCGGAAGGCAACATCTACCGCTGGCTGAAGTGGACCCGCCGCGCCCTAATCGTCGCCATTATCATGGCCGGCTACGCCTTCTACCTGCTGTTGGGCGCCGAGCAGGACCTGGCCAACCTGGGGATAGTGGCCTTCGTCGCCACCCTGCAATTTCTTCCGGGCGTACTGTCGGTGCTGTACTGGCCGACTGCCAATCGCCGGGGCTTCATCGCTGGCCTGCTGGCGGGGATCCTGGTGTGGCTGGTGACCATGCTGCTGCCGTTGATCGGCAACCTGCAGGGTTTCTACATCCCGCTGCTGAACATGATCTACGTCCTTGACGACACCAGTTGGCATATGGCGGCCATTGCCTCGCTGGCGGCCAACGTCCTGATGTTCACCCTGATCTCGCTGTTCACCAATGCCAGCACCGAGGAGGCCAGCGCCGCCGAAGCCTGTGCCGTGGACAACGTGCGCCGTCCACAACGCCGGGAACTGCACGCCGCCTCGCCCCAGGAGTTCGCCACCCAACTGGCCAAGCCGCTGGGGGCCAAGGCAGCCCAGAAGGAAGTGGAGCAGGCCCTGCGTGATCTGTATCTGCCCTTTGACGAACGCCGCCCTTACGCCCTGCGGCGCCTGCGCGACCGCATCGAAGCCAACCTGTCCGGATTGATGGGCCCCAGTGTCGCCCAGGACATGGTGGAAACCTTCCTGCCCTACAAGGCCGGTGGAGAAAACTACGTCACCGAGGACATCCACTTCATCGAAAGCCGGCTGGAGGACTACCACTCACGCCTCACCGGCCTGGCCGCCGAGCTCGATGCCCTGCGCCGCTATCACCGGCAAACCCTGCAAGAGCTGCCGATGGGGGTCTGCTCCCTGGCCAAGGACCAGGAGATCCTCATGTGGAACAAGGCCATGGAGGAGCTCACCGGTATACCAGCCCAGCACGTGGTGGGCTCACGCCTGAGCACCATTACCAACCCGTGGAAGGACCTGCTGCAGGGCTTTATCAACCTGCCGGACGAACACTTGCACAAACAGCACCTGGCCCTTGATGGCCAGACCCGCTGGCTGAACCTGCACAAGGCCGCCATCGATGAGCCTCTGGCCCCGGGCAACAGCGGCCTGGTACTGCTGGTGGAAGACCTGACCGAAACTCAGACCCTGGAAGACAAGCTGGTGCACTCCGAACGCCTGGCCAGCATCGGGCGCCTGGCGGCCGGGGTGGCCCATGAGATCGGTAACCCGATTACCGGCATCGCCTGCCTGGCGCAGAACCTGCGCGAAGAACGGGAAGAGGACGGCGAACTGACGGAAATCAGCGAGCAGATCCTCGAACAGACCAAACGCATCTCGCGCATCGTCCAGTCGCTGATGAGCTTCGCCCACGCTGGCAGCCATCAGCACAACGACGAGTCGGTGTGCCTGGCCGAAGTGGCCCAGGACGCCATTGGCCTGCTGGCGTTGAACCGGCGCAATTTCGAGGTGCAGTTCTTCAACCTGTGCGATCCCGACCACTGGGTCGACGGTGATCCCCAGCGCCTTGCCCAGGTACTGATCAACCTCCTTTCCAACGCCCGCGACGCCTCCCCTCCTGGCAGCGCGGTACGCGTCAAGAGCGAGGCTTTCGAGCACACGGTCGACCTGATCGTGGAGGACGAAGGCAGCGGCATTCCGAAGAACATCATGGACCGATTATTCGAACCGTTTTTCACCACCAAAGACCCTGGGGAAGGCACCGGTCTGGGCCTTGCACTGGTCTATTCCATCGTTGAAGAGCATTATGGACAAATCACCATCGACAGCCCGGCCGATCCTCAAAGCCAACGCGGCACCCGTATCCGGGTGACTTTACCGCGTCATGTCGAAGCGACGTCCGCTGTGAACTGAGACCGTCGAGAGAATTGAATCAATGCCGCATATTCTGATCGTCGAAGACGAAACCATTATCCGCTCCGCCCTGCGCCGCCTGCTGGAACGCAACCAGTACCAGGTCAGCGAAGCCGGCTCAGTGCAGGAGGCACAGGAACGCTTCAGCATTCCCACTTTCGATCTGATCGTCAGTGACTTGCGCCTGCCAGGCGCCCCGGGCACCGAATTGATCAAGCTCGGCCAGGGCACTCCGGTGCTGATCATGACCAGCTACGCCAGCCTGCGCTCAGCCGTGGACTCGATGAAAATGGGCGCGGTGGACTACATCGCCAAGCCGTTCGATCACGATGAAATGCTCCAGGCCGTGGCGCGGATCCTGCGGGATCGGCAAAGCGCCGAAAATTCCCCGCCAGACCGTCCGGCCGCCAAGGCTGGCGCCACTGCGGAGCGGGCCGGTGCGGGCAACAACAATGGCGAAATCGGCATCATCGGTTCCTGCGCTCCCATGCAGGATCTGTACAGCAAGATCCGCAAAGTGGCGCCCACTGACTCCAATGTACTGATTCAGGGTGAATCCGGTACCGGCAAGGAACTGGTGGCCCGGGCCCTGCACAACCTGTCCAAGCGTGCCAAGGCACCGATGATTTCGGTGAACTGCGCAGCCATTCCGGAAACCCTGATCGAGTCCGAACTGTTCGGCCACGAGAAAGGCGCGTTCACCGGGGCCAGCGCCGGCCGTGCCGGCCTGGTAGAAGCTGCGGACGGCGGCACCCTGTTCCTCGACGAGATTGGCGAGCTACCGCTGGAGGCGCAGGCGCGATTGCTGCGAGTACTGCAGGAAGGCGAAATCCGCCGTGTCGGCTCGGTACAGTCACAGAAAGTCGATGTGCGCCTGATTGCAGCCACTCACCGCGACCTGAAAAGCCTGTCGAAAATAGGCCAGTTCCGTGAAGACTTGTACTACCGCCTGCACGTGATTGCCCTGAAACTGCCGGCCCTGCGTGAGCGCGGTGCAGACGTCAATGAAATTGCCAATGCCTTTCTGGCCCGCCAGAGCGCGCGCGTCGGCCGCACGGACCTTAAGTTCGCCGCCGATGCAGAACAGGCCATCCGCCATTACTCCTGGCCGGGGAACGTGCGCGAACTGGAGAACGCTGTCGAGCGTGCGGTCATTCTGTGCGAAAGCCCGGAAATCTCGGCCGACCTGCTGGGCATCGACATCGAACTGAGCGACCTGGAAGACGACGACTTCGTCGGCCTGCCCCCACAAGCGGGTAACACCAGCCACGAACCGACCGAAGACCTGTCCCTGGAGGACTACTTCCAGCACTTCGTCCTCGAACACCAGGACCACATGACCGAGACCGAGCTGGCACGCAAACTGGGCGTCAGCCGCAAGTGCCTGTGGGAACGTCGTCAGCGCCTGGGCATCCCACGGCGCAAGAGCGGGGTCGCCAGCGAAAGCTGAACTACGGCTGACGAAAACGCGGGTAACACTCGCTTTTGTGAAAAAAACTGTTACCTGCTCCATCGCACGTAACAGGAACCGGGGCTAAAGGTAACGAAGCCCCGGTTTTTTTTGCCCTGAAAAACACCCAACGGCACGCCTAACCCCTTGTTTTACTGGGGATCGCAAAAGTTGGCACGGCACCTGCTATATGTTTGGTACAAGAACAATAACAAGCAATGCACAAGACAATAAAAATAAGACGAATCGACTCACGCATAATAAAAACAACACGGCGGAGGCGCAGCTAACTGATTCTTTTGGAGAGGCGTTGTATTTGGGGCTTGCCCCACAACCAGGCCGAGAACAACAAAAACTGCCCTAAGGCAGAGCCTGAACTGGTTGGATCGAAAGGTCATTGCAACTCAGCGATCAAAGCAATCCGTTTGCTCTTGGCTCCCGATTGGGAGGGTCATCCTGGGTAAACCAGATGACAAGGGCGTTTAACAAAAACAAGAAGCCCGAAACCAATAATAAAAATAGAGCACGCAACTATTCTGGGGGAGCTTCGGCTCCCCTTGTGGTTTCCGGAATTCGTGTTTTCACTCCCCCGCCCCCATCCAACCTCGCCAAACCGCAGCTCAGCGCCAGCCTGTACAAGTCGCGGCAGCTTCCTACACCATCCTTCGACTAAATGCTAGAATCCCCGCCCATCATGCGGCCACTCTTCGTTTTGGCCGAATATTCCTTCAAACAGTGCATCCCATGCTGAAGAAGCTGTTCCAGTCATTCCGTTCTCCCTTGCGTCGTACGCAACATAAACGCAGCACGCCTGAAGTGCTCAATAGCAGCCAGCATTCGCTGCAACGTGCCCAGTTCAGCCGGTATGCGGTGAATATCGTCGAACGCCTGCAGAACGCCGGCTACCAGGCCTACCTGGTGGGTGGCTGCGTGCGCGACATGCTGCTCAATATCACCCCCAAGGACTTCGACGTCGCCACCAGCGCCACGCCGGAACAGGTCAAGGCCGAGTTCCGTAACGCGCGCATCATTGGCCGGCGTTTCAAGCTGGTGCACATCCACTTCGGTCGCGAAATCATCGAAGTTGCGACTTTCCGCGCCAATCACCCGCAAAACGAAGACGACGAGGACAGTAACCAGTCATCGCGCAACGAAAGCGGGCGGATCCTGCGGGACAACGTCTATGGCACCCTGGAAGAGGACGCGCAACGTCGCGACTTCACCATCAATGCCCTGTACTACGATCCGGTCAGCGAACGCATTCTCGATTACGCCAATGGCGTACACGACATTCGTAACAACCTGATCCGCCTGATCGGCGATCCTCGCCAGCGTTATCAGGAAGACCCGGTACGTATGCTTCGGGCAGTACGCTTTGCAGCAAAACTGAACTTCGGCATCGAGAAACACACTGCCGCGCCCATCCGCGAACTGGCACCGATGCTGCGGGAGATCCCCTCGGCGCGCCTGTTCGAAGAAGTGCTCAAGCTGTTCCTCTCCGGCTACGCGGCGGACACCTTCGAAATGCTGGTGGACCTGCAACTGTTCGACCCGTTGTTCCCGGCCAGCGCCGAAGCCCTGGAGTACAACCCGACCTACACCCATACGCTGATCAGCGAAGCCTTGGTCAACACCGACCTGCGGATCAAGCAGAACAAGCCGGTGACCCCAGCCTTCCTGTTCGCCGCCCTGCTCTGGCCAGCCCTGCCGGCCCGAGTGCTGCGCCTGCAGGAGCGTGGCATGCCGCCGATTCCGGCCATGCAGGAAGCCGCCCACGAGCTGATCGCCGAACAGTGCCAGCGCATCGCTATTCCCAAGCGTTTCACCATGCCGATCCGCGAAATCTGGGATATGCAGGAACGCCTGCCACGGCGCAGCGGCAAGCGCGCCGACCAGTTACTGGACAATCCGCGCTTCCGCGCCGGCTACGACTTCCTGCTGCTGCGCGAAAGCGCCGGCGAGCAGACCGATGGCCTGGGAGAATGGTGGACCGACTATCAGGACGCCAATGACGCCGAACGCCGCGACATGATCCGCGACCTCAGCGGCAAGGAAGACGCCAGTGGCGCGCCACGCAAGCGCCGGCGCAGCAGCGGTGCCAAGCGTAAGCGCAGCAGCGGCGCATCGGGCGAGTAATAGATGGAACGCATCTATATCGGCATGGGCAGCAATCTGGCAGCCCCTGAAGCACAACTGCGCAGTGCCACCGAGGCCCTCGCGCAGTTGCCCGAAAGCCGCCTGCACGGCGTATCGGCCTTCTACCAGAGCGACTCATTGCTCCCAGGCCAGCCACGCTATACCAACGCCGTCGCGGCGCTGGACAGCGCGCTGGCGCCGCTAGCCCTGCTGGACGCCTTGCAGGCCATCGAAAACCAGCAAGGCCGCGAGCGAAATGAGCGCTGGGGCCCACGTACCCTGGATCTGGACATCCTGTTGTTCGGCGATCGACTGATCGACGAACCCCGCCTCAAAGTCCCCCATTACCACATGCAGGCGCGCCCCTTCGTGCTCTACCCGTTGGCGGAACTGGCCCCTGCCGACCTGCAATTGGCTGACGGCCGCACCCTGCACGAACTGCTCGCTGCCTGCCCATTTGTCGGCCTGGAACGCCTGGCCTGACCGCTGAAACGCATCAGTAACGGCGGTAACACTGGCAGCGTAACAATGCGGTAACACATCTAATTGACTTCCCGAGTTCTCCTCACGACTATAGGCGTCCCGTTGCCGCCATCACGGCGCTAAAGGGCGCAATTCAAGTGAAGTCGGTTCGCGGCGAGCCCGGGAAACGCCAGGCAGGGGCAGTTGTGCAACGGCGGTGGCACCCGCTGGCATGGCACCTCTTCTGGGCACAGAATGATGGGCCCGACGCCACAGGCGCGACTCCCGCAAGCCCGTTCAAATCGCTTGGAACCAGGCTGTATAAGCACGACAAAAGACCGTGCGCCTGAATAACGAAGAATCACGCGCGTTACTCGCAGTAGTTTCCAAAGCGCCTGAAATGAGGACCCCTTTCATGCCAGATATCACTCTGACCACCCTGCAAAGCCTCAAGCAGAAAGGTGAGAAAATCACCATGCTGACCTGCTACGACGCCACCTTCGCCCACACCTGCTGCGAGGCAGGCGTCGAAGTCCTGCTGGTAGGCGACTCCCTGGGCATGGTGCTGCAAGGACACGACAGCACACTGCCCGTCAGCACCGCTGACATGGCCTATCACGTCGCGGCGGTCAAGCGCGGCAACAACGGGGCACTGATCCTGGCCGACCTGCCATTCATGTCCTACGCCACCACTGAACAGGCCCTGAGCAGCTCGGCCCAGCTGATGCAGGCCGGCGCCCATATGCTCAAGATCGAAGGCGCAGCCTGGCTGGCCGAGCCGGTGCGCCTGCTGAACGAGCGTGGAGTGCCGGTCTGCGTGCACATGGGGCTGACGCCACAGACCGTGAACGTTCTGGGCGGCTACAAGGTCCAGGGCCGCAATGAAAGCCAGGCACGGCAGATGCGTGCCGATGCCATCGCCCTGGAGCAGGCCGGCGCGGCAATGCTGCTGCTGGAGTGCGTGCCCAGTGAACTGGCGGCGGAAATCACCCAGGCGGTGAAGATCCCGGTAATAGGTATCGGTGCCGGCAATGCTACCGACGGCCAGGTCCTGGTGCTCCACGACATGCTGGGGCTGTCCCTCAGTGGTCGCTCGCCGAAGTTCGTGAAGAACTTCATGGCAGGCAAGGACAGTATCCAGGCCGCCTTGAGCGCCTATGTCGAAGAAGTCAAAGCCGTCACCTTCCCTGGCGCCGAACACGGGTTCTCTGCATGAATACAGTCAAAACCGTGCGCGAATTGCGCGCCGCGGTCGCGCGCGCGCGCAGTGAGGGCAAGCGGATCGGCTTCGTGCCCACCATGGGCAACCTGCACAGTGGCCACGCCGCCCTGGTGGCCAAAGCCGCCCAGCGGGTGGACTTCGTGGTCGCCAGCATCTTCGTCAACCCACTGCAGTTCGGTGCCGGCGAAGATCTGGACAAGTACCCACGCACCCTCGCCGCCGACCAGGAAAAATTGCTGGAAGCCGGTTGCCACCTGCTGTTTGCCCCCAGCGTCGAAGAAATGTACCCCGACGGCATGGCCGGGCAGACCCGGGTCAGCGTTCCCCAGCTGTCCGAAGGCCTGTGCGGCGCCAGCCGTCCCGGGCATTTCGAAGGCGTGGCTACAGTGGTCAGCAAGCTGTTCAACATGGTCCAGCCCGATCTCGCGGTGTTTGGCCAGAAGGACTACCAACAGTTGGCAGTGATTCGGGCCCTGGTGCACGACCTGAACATGCCGATCCAGATCATCGGTGAGCCAACGGTACGTGCCGCCGACGGCCTCGCCCTGTCGTCGCGCAACGGCTACCTGAGCGAAGAGCAGCGCGCTATCGCCCCGGTGCTGTACCGCAGCCTGAGCCAGATTGCCCAGGCCATCAGGAACGGCGAACGCGACTATCCCAAGCTTGTGGCCGAACAACAGCAGCAGCTTGAAGCCGCCGGTCTGCGCCGTGACTACCTGGAAATCCGCCAGGCACAGAACCTGCGTCCAGCCACCGCGCAAGACCGTGAACTGGTGATTCTTGTGGCAGCCTATCTGGGCGCGACACGGTTGATCGACAACCTGCACCTGGACCTCGACACACCGGCATGAACGCCCGATTGCCCGAACTCCAACCTTCGGGCAAACTGCCGCCGGCTGGGGCCTGCAGCCCATGACTGCGGGCCCCGTTCAAGGATCCGCCCCAGGGAACACCCCATGTACACCATCATGTTCAAGGCCAAGGTCGGTGATCGAGCGACCCTCTGTACCTATGCTCCCTGCAGTGAAGCCGAACCGCTCGGTTCCAGGCCGCGCATGCTGCACATGGCCCCTGGCAATGAGCAGAGCCTTACCAGCCCTGCGATTGCGGATCAGGTCGCCTGACGCTTCCCCCTATTTCTACCCATTGAAAACCCGAATCCAGACCAGGCAGGCCCGCTGAGTACAAAATAGTACTGGCCACCAGTCGGACAAAGCCAAGACAGAACAGCACGCCGGGGTTACTGTTATCCCCCCGAGTGATTAAACGTATCAGCACAAGGCCGGCCCAACGGGTCCTTGAGACCGCGCAGGACGTTCCGGGCTTTTCAGTGTCCAAAAGGCAGTTCAAGCAAAAGGAAAACCGCAGCGATGGCGTACTACCGCACTCCTCATGACGTTACCGCTCTGCCCGCCTGGCAAGCGTTGAAAGACCACCGCCAAGCCATGCAGGATTTCAGCATGCGCGAGGCGTTCAATGCCGATCCGCAGCGCTTCAGCCAATTCACCCTGAGCAGCTGCGGGCTGTTTCTCGACTATTCGAAAAACCTGATCACCAGCGAAACCCGCGACCTGCTGGTGAACCTGGCCAAGGAAGTCGGCCTCTCAGACGCCATCAAGTCCATGATCACCGGCGAACTGGTCAACGCTTCCGAAGGCCGCCCGGCCTTGCACACCGCACTGCGCCGCCCGGTGGGCGACAAGCTGTCGGTGAACGGTGTCAACGTGATGCCAGAAGTGCACAAGGTACTGAACCAGATCACCGAGCTGGTGGGCCGCATCCACGACGGCCTGTGGCGCGGCTACACCGAGAAGCCCATCACCGACGTGGTGAACATCGGCATCGGCGGCTCCTTCCTCGGCCCGGAACTGGTCTCCGAAGCGCTGTTGTCCTACGCCCAGAAAGGCGTGCGCTGCCATTACCTGGCGAACATCGATGGCAGCGAATTCCATGAGCTTTCTGCGAAAATCCGTGCAGAAACTACGCTATTCATCGTTTCCTCCAAGTCTTTCAATACCCTCGAAACCCTGAAGAACGCCCAGGCAGCACGGGCCTGGTACCTGGCCCAGGGCGGCTCGGAGGCCGAACTGCACCGCCACTTCATCGCCGTGTCGAGCAACAATGCGGCGGCAGTGGCCTTCGGCATTCGCGAAGAGAACATCTTCCCGATGTGGGACTGGGTCGGTGGGCGCTACTCGCTGTGGTCCGCCATCGGCCTGCCGATCGCCCTGGCCATCGGCATGTCCAACTTCAAGGAACTGCTGTCCGGTGCCTACACCATGGACCAGCATTTCCAGAGCGCCCCATTCGAACAGAACATGCCGGTGCTGCTGGCGCTACTGGGCGTGTGGTACGGCAATTTCTGGGGCGCGCAGAGCCACGCGATCCTGCCGTACGACCACTACCTGCGCAACATCACCAAGCACTTGCAACAATTGGACATGGAATCCAACGGCAAGAGCGTGCGCCAGGACGGTACTCCGGTGGCCACCGATACCGGCCCGGTGATCTGGGGCGGCGTGGGCTGCAACGGCCAGCATGCCTACCACCAGTTGCTGCACCAGGGCACCCAGTTGATTCCGGCCGACTTCATCGTGCCGATCGTCAGCTTCAACCCGGTGGCCGACCACCATCAATGGCTGTACGCCAACTGCCTGTCCCAGAGCCAGGCACTGATGCTGGGCAAGACCCGCGCCGAAGCCGAGAGCGAACTGCGCGAGAAAGGCCTGAGCGAAGCCGAAATCGCGAAACTGGCACCGCACAAGGTGATTCCCGGCAACCGTCCGAGCAACACTCTGGTGGTGGAGCGCATCAGCCCGCGGCGCCTTGGCGCACTGGTGGCGCTGTATGAACACAAGGTGTTCGTGCAAAGCGTGGTCTGGGGCATCAACGCCTTCGACCAGTGGGGCGTGGAGCTGGGCAAGGAGCTGGGCAAAGGCGTCTACAACCGTCTGGTCGGCAGCGACGAAACCCTGGCCGACGACGCATCGACCCAAGGCCTGATCAACTACTTCCGCGGCCGTCACCGCGGCTGATCGACCCTGTCACCTCAGGAGCCGGCCACACCGGCTCCTGTCCGGGCCCCGGCCCTTCCCCACTTGAACCTTCCCGGCACTTGTGCGCACCCTTATGACTTGTCGCAAAACAAGAATAAGGAACCGTCATGTTCGATATCAGCACTTTTCCGAAAGCCGATGCCGTCCGCCGGGCGGCACAAATGAGTCAGGACGACTACCACCACCTCTACCGCCAGTCCATTGAGCAACCGGACCAGTTCTGGGCCGAGCAGGCCAGGCGCTTCCTGCACTGGAGCAGCCCCTGGGACAGCGTCCACAGCCACGACATGCGCACCGGCGAGGCCAACTGGTTTCGCGGTGGCCAACTCAACGTCAGCTACAACTGCATCGACCGTCATCTGGAAAAACGCGGCCATCAGGCGGCGATCATCTGGGAAGGTGACAACCCGGCAGACTCCCAGCGCATCACCTACCAGGAACTCCACGACCGGGTCTGCCGCCTGGCCAACGTGCTGAAAAGCCGTGGCGTGAAGAAGGGCGACCGGGTGTGCATCTACATGCCGATGATTCCCGAAGTGGCCTACGCCATGCTCGCCTGCACCCGGATCGGCGCGGTGCATTCGGTGGTGTTCGGCGGTTTTTCGCCGGAGGCCCTGCGCGACCGCATTCTCAACGCCGACTGCCGCACCGTGATCACCGCCGATGAAGGCGTGCGCGGCGGCAAACTGATTCCGCTGAAGAGCAACGTCGACAAGGCCCTGCTCAGTTGCCCGGATGTCAGCAGCGTGCTGGTGGTCGAACGCACCCGCAACCCGGTGAACTGGGTGCCAGATCGCGACATTTCCTATGAACAGGCCGTGGCTGGCGCCAGCAACCAATGCGCCCCCGAGCCGATGGACGCCGAAGACCCGCTGTTCATCCTCTACACCTCCGGCAGCACCGGCAAACCCAAGGGCGTGCTGCACACCACCGGCGGCTACCTACTACAGGCCGCCATGACCTTCAAGTACGTGCTGGACTACCGCGACGGCGAAGTCTTCTGGTGCACCGCCGACGTCGGCTGGGTCACCGGCCACAGCTACATCCTCTACGGCCCCCTGGCCAACGGCGCGACCACGCTGATCTTCGAAGGCGTGCCCAGCTACCCCAGCACCTCGCGTTTCTGGGAGGTGGTGGACAAGTATCAGGTGAACATCTTCTACACCGCGCCCACCGCTCTGCGTGCCCTGATGCGCGAAGGCAGCGCCCCGCTACAGAACACCTCCCGCGCCAGCCTGCGCTTGCTCGGCAGCGTCGGCGAGCCGATCAACCCGGAAGCCTGGGAGTGGTATTTCAACGTGGTCGGCGAACAACGCTGCCCGATTGTCGATACCTGGTGGCAGACCGAAACCGGCGGCATCATGCTCAGCCCCCTGGTCAGCGCCCGGCAGATCAAGCCCGGATGCGCCTCGACCCCGATGTTCGGCGTACAACCGGTGCTGCTGGACGACCAGGGCAAGGAAATCCATGGGGCAGGCAGCGGTATCCTGGCAATCAAGGCCAGTTGGCCGGCGCAGATCCGTAGCGTCTATGGCGATCCCAAACGCATGGTCGAAACCTATTTCGCTCCCTACCCCGGCTATTACTTCACCGGTGATGGTGCCCGGCGCGACGAGGATGGAAGCTACTGGATCACCGGGCGCATCGACGACGTGATCAACGTTTCCGGGCACCGCATCGGCACCGCCGAAGTGGAAAGCGCCCTGGTGCTGCACGACAGCATCGCCGAAGCGGCGGTGGTCGGTTACCCCCATGATCTCAAGGGCCAGGGAATCTATGCCTTCGTCACACCGATGCAGGGCGTCGAGCCCGACGAGGCACTGAAGAAGGAACTGCTGGCCCTGGTCTGCCGCGAGATCGGCAGTTTCGCCAAGCCGGAGCTGATCCAGTGGGCTCCGGCCCTGCCGAAAACTCGCTCGGGCAAGATCATGCGGCGTATCCTGCGCAAGATCGCCTGCAACGAACTGGATACCCTGGGTGACACTTCGACCCTGGCGGACCCCAGCGTGGTGGACGGCCTGATCGACAAACGCCTGAACGTTTGAAACCGGCGCGGCATCCGCCGCGCTTCTTTTTTAAATAGCCACACCTTTAAATAGCCACACCGAGCTGTCATGGAATTCATTCGCAGCCGCATCGAAAGCCAGGTCATGAGCCTGTCCGGCCTGTCTCTGGGCCAACTCGACCTGGAACATCCCAAAGGTGACCCCGGCCTGTTCGGGCCGGGGTCCGTCAGTTGGCAGGTGCACGCCGACTTCAGCAGCATGCTGATCGGCGGCATCAGCGCCCTGTTGATGCAGGCCCTGCATCCTTTGGCCTTGGCCGGCGTCTGGGATCACTCGAACTTTCGCCAGGACATGATCGGCCGCCTGCGCCGCACCGGGCAGTTCATCTCCGGCACCACCTTCGGCTCCCGCCAGGACGCCGAATGGCTGATCGACAAGGTACGCAGCATTCACTTGCACATAGTCGGCACCGCCCCCGATGGCCGCCCCTATGCTGCCAGCGACCCCGATCTGCTGACCTGGGTTCACGTGGCTGAGGTCAGCAGCTTTCTTGCTGCGCACTTGCGTTACCTCAACCCTCATCTTTCCGGGGCTGACCAGGATCGCTACTACGACGAGATCGCCCTGATCGCCGAACGCCTGGGAGCCCGGGACGTGCCGCGCTCGCGACGCGCCGTGGCCGACTACCTGCAGGCCATGCGCCCCCAACTGCTCTGCGACCAGCGCAGCCGGGAGGTCCTGCGCCTGCTGCTGGCGGCCCCAGCCCCCAGCCGCCTGGCCAAACCCTTCGGTTCGTTGATGATGCAGGCCGGCATCGACCTGCTGCCGGACTGGGCCAGCGCCATGCTCGAGGTCAATCAGAACCCGCTGCAACGCCAACTGATTCGTGCCAGCGTCAAGCGCAGCACGCCGATGCTGCGCTGGGCGGTACGGGACAGTTCCGTGCACCGGGCGAAACGACGCATGGGCCTGTAAAAACCGACCGTTCAAGCACAACCCGACCGGCCGGTTCGCGATTGGCCGGCTCCCGGGGTTGTGTGCAACCATGATTTCGCCAATTTCCAGTGCCTGTGCCGCCCGGCCAACACCCGCACCACGCCACAGGTCCCCGCCACCGAACACAAGGACCCGATCATGCAAGACGTCGTAATCGTTGCCGCCACCCGCACCGCCGTGGGCAGTTTCCAGGGCTCCCTGGCGAACATTCCCGCCGTTGACCTGGGCGCCGCGGTCATCCGCCAATTGCTGGCCCAGACCGGCATCGACCCGGCCCAGGTCGACGAAGTGCTCATGGGCCAGGTGCTCACCGCCGGCGCCGGGCAGAACCCCGCACGCCAGGCCGCGATCAAGGCCGGCCTGCCCCACGCCGTGCCCGCCATGACCCTGAACAAGGTCTGCGGCTCCGGCCTCAAGGCCCTGCACCTGGGCGCCCAGGCCATCCGCTGCGGCGATGCCGAGGTGATCATCGCCGGCGGCCAGGAAAACATGAGCCTGTCCAACTACGTGCTGCCCGGCGCCCGCACCGGCCTGCGCATGGGCCACAGCCAGATGGTCGACTCCATGATCAGCGACGGCCTGTGGGACGCTTTCAACGACTACCACATGGGCATCACCGCCGAGAACCTGGTGGAGAAATACGGCATCAGCCGTGAAGCCCAGGACGCCTTCGCCGCCGCTTCCCAGCACAAAGCCGCAGCGGCCATCGAGGCCGGGCGCTTTGTCGACGAGATCACCCCGATCCAGATTCCCCAACGCAAGGGCGAGCCGCTGACCTTCGCCACCGACGAGCAGCCACGCCCCGGCACCACCGCCGAAGCCCTGGCCAAGCTCAAGCCGGCGTTCAAGAAAGACGGCAGCGTCACCGCCGGCAACGCCTCGGCGCTGAACGACGGCGCCGCCGCGGTGATGCTGATGAGCGCCAGCAAGGCCCGGGCCCTGGGCCTGCCGGTGCTGGCAAAAATTGCCGCCTACGCCAACGCCGGCGTCGACCCGGCGATCATGGGCATCGGCCCGGTCTCGGCCACCCGCCGCTGCCTGGACAAGGCCGGCTGGACCCTGGACCAGTTGGACCTGATCGAAGCCAACGAAGCCTTCGCCGCGCAGTCGCTGTCGGTGGCCAAGGAGCTGGAATGGGACGCCAGCAAGGTCAACGTCAACGGCGGTGCGATCGCCATCGGCCACCCGATTGGTGCATCGGGCTGCCGGGTGCTGGTGACCCTGCTGCATGAAATGATCAAGCGTGATGCCAAAAAGGGCCTGGCGACCCTGTGCATCGGCGGCGGCCAGAGTGTGGCCCTGGCGATCGAGCGCTAACCTCCGCGCAAAACCGCCCTCCTTGTAGGAGCTGGCTTGCCAGCGAAGGCGTCCGTGAGAGCGCTTTCGCCAGCAAGCTGGCTCCTACGGGGAAGACGTGCGCATGATCGTCTTTGCCGGCAAGCTGGCTCCTACAACGGACGGGACGCTGGTAAACTGCCGCGCCTCACTCCTCAGCTCCAAGGCGCTCCGCATGTCCTCCTTGAATCAGGCGCTGCGCGCCGCTCTCGATCACCGCCAGGACCTGCTCGCCGAGCTGCATCAGCAAGGCACCGACTGCTATCGCCTGTTCCACGGCAGCCAGGAGGGTGCCGGCGGCCTGACCATCGACCGCTATGGCCCGCAATTGCTGGTACAGAGCTTTCACCAGACGCTGGAACGCGACGCCCTGCTGCAACTGCACGACAGCATCAATCAGCATCTGAACCTGTCGACCCTGCTGGTCTACAACGACCGCTCCCGGGGCAACTCGCGGATCGACCGCGAAGACTCGGTGTACCGCGCCGAAGAGGCTGCCCTGGAGGACCTGGTTGGCCACGAATGGGGCCTGAATTACCGCGTGCGTGGACGCCACGCCGGGCAGGACCCGCTATTGTTTCTCGACCTGCGCAACGCCCGTGGCTGGGTCAAGCAGCACAGCGCGGGTAAAAGCGTGCTCAACCTCTTCGCCTACACCTGTGGCGTAGGCCTCAGCGCCGCAGCTGGCGGCGCGCGCGAGGTGTGCAACCTGGACTTCGCCGAGGGCAACCTGGCCGTCGGACGGGAGAACGGCCAGCTCAACCCGCAATTGCCACAGATGCAGTTCGTGCAGTCGGACTATTTCCCGGCCATCCGCCAACTGGCGGGCCTGCCCATCAGCCAGCGCCGCGGGCAGAAACTGCCCAGCTATCCGCGTCTTGAACAGCGCCAGTACGACCTGATACTGCTGGACCCGCCAGCCTGGGCCAAGAGCGCCTTCGGTACGGTCGACCTGCTGCGTGATTACCAGAGCCTGCTCAAGCCGGCACTGCTGGCCACCGCCGAAGACGGCGTGCTGATCTGCTGCAACAACCTGGCCAAGGTCTCGATGCCGGACTGGCGTGAACAAGTATTGCGCTGCGCCGAGAAGGCCGGGCGTCCGGTACGCGACTGCCAGGTCCTAGTACCCGCCGCGGACTTCCCCTCCCAAGACGGGCAACCCCCACTGAAAACCTTGATCCTGCAACTTTGACCAAGGGCAGGAAATCTGAACAATCCTGAAGACTGGAGTGGTTTCGGAACCGTAAACGCGTGCCATACTCCAAGGCACTTCCGATTCAGATAGATGAAGCCTCGCATGACCAAAGGATTGATTCGCGCTCTTTGCGCCTTGTTGACCGCTCTCGCCCTTTACAGTCTGCTGGGCTTTCTGATTCTGCCGGGCATTGCCTTGCGGGTGGCCAACCAGCAATTGGCCAACTACGCCACCACCCCAGCCCATATCCAGCGCATCGAGCTCAACCCCTTCAGCCTGGAGCTGACCCTCTGGGGCCTGAGCATCGGTGAACCAGGCAAGGAGCAGATCGCCTTCGATCGCCTCTACGCCAATCTGCAATTGGACAGCCTGTGGAAACGCGCGCTGCACCTGGCGGATGTCGAGCTGGACCAGCCCAAGACCGAAATCCTCTTCGACAAGGAAGGCAAGCTCAACCTCCTGGCCCTGTTCAAGCTGCCGGCCAGCGAACCGACCCCAAGCGACCCCAACGCCAAACCCTTCCCGGTACGCATCGAACGCATCAAGCTGGCCGGCGGCTACCTGCATTTCAAGGATCTGCGCCCCAGCGAACCCATCGAATTCCTCTACAACAAGCTCGATTTTGAGTTGAAGAACCTCAGTACCCTGCCGGACGACAGCGCCGACATGACGCTGGTCGCCACCGGCCCCGAGGGCGGGCAGATCGACTGGAGCGGCAACTTCAGCGTGACGCCGCTGACCTCCGAAGGCACCTTGAAAGTCACCGACGGCAAGATGAAAGCCTGGTGGCCCTATGTGCGCGATGCGGTGCCGCTAGTGCTGGAAGACGGCGTGGTCAACCTCAGTACCCACTACAAATTCAGCCTGACCAAGGAAACCGAGCTGCTGCTGGACAACACCTCCATCAGCGTCGCACCCTTTGCCATCAAGGCCCCGGACGGTCGCCCACTGGCGCGCCTGGAGCGCCTGGACGTCAGCGAAACCACAGTCGACCTGGCCAAGCAGCACGTGATTGTCGGCAAGGTCCGCAGCCAAAAGCTCGAAACCTGGGCCGCCCTTGAAGCCGACGGCCAGTTGGACTGGCAAAAGCTCTTCGCCAGTCAGCCGGCCAAACCGGCGCCAAAACCCGAGCCGGCCGCCGCCGACGCGCCCAAGGAACCAGCAGTGCCAGGTAAACCCTGGCAGGTGCTGCTCAAGGACGTGCAACTGCGCAACTACCAGGTGCACCTGGCCGATCGCAAGGCCAAGCCCGCCGTAGCCCTGGAGCTGGGGCCGCTGAACCTGGACCTGCAGAACTTCGACAGCCTCAACCAGTCGCCCTTCACCCTCAAGCTCGATACCGGCCTGGGCAAACAAGGCAAGGTCAACGCCACCGGCGAGGTCAACCTCAACCCCGTCAGCGCCAAACTCAAGGTGCAGACCCGGGACATCGACCTGCGCGTCGCCCAGTCCTATATCAGCCCGTTCATCCGCCTGGAACTGCGCAGCGGCATGCTCGGCAGTGACCTGGCAGTGGACCTGAAGAAAGTCGAACCCCTGACTTTCAGCGTCACCGGCCGGGCCAATGTGGACCAGCTGCACACCCTGGACACCCTCAAGACCCGCGACTTCGTGAAATGGAAACAAGTGGTGGTCGAAGGCCTGAACTATCAGCACGGTGACAGCTTGACCATCAGCCGGGTCAACCTGATGCAGCCCTATGCACGCTTCATCATCAACGATGACCGCACCACCAATATCGACGACCTGCTGATTCCACAACCACCCAGCAGTGGTGGCAAATCCTCGACGAAGGCCGAGCCCAGCTCAAGCAAGCCCCTGGGCATCCACATCGGTGAAATCGCCATCAACGACGGTTCGGCGAACTTCGCCGACCTGAGCCTGACGCCTAACTTCGCTACCGCCATCCAGCAGCTCAACGGCCATGTCGGCACCATCGACAGCCGCCAGGCCAAGCCGGCAGACGTGGACGTCAAGGGCAAGGTCGACCGCTATGCGCCGGTGACCATCAAGGGCAGCGTCAACCCGTTCGATCCGATGGCCGCCCTGGATATCGCCACCAGCTTCAAACGAGTTGAACTGACCACCCTGACCCCCTACTCCGGGAAATTCGCCGGTTTCCGCATCCGCAAGGGTCGGCTCAACCTCGACCTGCACTACATGATCACCAAGGGCCAGCTCAAGGCCGAGAACAAACTGGTGGTCGAGCAGTTGCAACTGGGGGAAAAGGTCGACAGCCCGGACGCCGTGGATCTGCCGATCCGCCTGGCAGTGGCCTTGCTGAAAGATACGGACGGCAAGATCTCCATCGAGCTGCCTATCTCCGGTGATTTGAACAACCCGCAGTTCAGCGTGATGCCGATTGTCTGGCAGACCCTGCGCAATCTGGTGCTGCGCGCCGCCCAGGCACCCTTCAAGTTCATTGGCGGGCTGGTCAGCGGTGGTGGCTCGGAAGACCTGAGCAACGTGTCCTTCGCTCCAGGCTCCAGCGACCTGAGCAAGGAATCCGAGTCGGCCCTGACCACCCTGGCCAAGGCGCTCAAGGAGCGTCCGACCCTGCGCCTGGAAATCGAAGGTACCAGCGCCCAGAGCAGTGACGGCCCGCTGATCGCCGAACAGCGGCTGGAGCGCGAATACCAGTACAACTACTACAAGATCCTCCAGCGCCGCGGTGACAAGGTCCCCGCCCAGGCGTCCCTGCTGCAGGTTCCCGAGGGCGAAAAAGCCCCTCTGCTGGAAGGTATCTACCGCACCCGCCTGAAACAGCAGCCGCCGGCGGAATGGGCCCAGCTCAGCCGCGACGAACGCAGCGCCAAGCTGCGTGAAGGTCTGATCAAGTTCTGGAGCAGCAGCGACGTGCTGTTGCGACAACTGGGTCAGGAGCGCGCCAGCAGCATCAAGGACTTCCTGGTGGACAAGGGCCAACTGGCCGACGACCGGGTCTACTTCATCGATGCCAACCTGGGCCAGGCCGAAAGCGATGGCCGGGTCGTCACCCCGCTGCACCTGGACAGCGAATAAACCTCTCGCGCCGGGCTCCACCCAGCCCGGCCGGTCTCTCCTGCAGCGCCTGCCTGGCGCCCACAATAGAACAGGCCCCGACACTCAGTGCCGGGGCCTGTAATGATCACGTCCTTGTGATCTTCCGCATGAACCCTTTTGAGAAGCGGCAGACGTATCACTCGGCTCGTCTACCGCACCCTCTCCCTGTCCAGGCGAGAAGCGTGAGTGTTACTCGGCTTTCAGGCCGTCAGCGGAAACTGCCTTGACGCCTTTGATTTTCTTGGTGATGGCCACGGCGGTAGCTTTCTGAGCCTCGGTTACCGCAACAGTGGACGACAGCGAAACAACGCCCTTGTTGGTTTCAACCTTGATGTCGGTGCCAGGAATGCCTTTCTCGGTTACCAGATCGCTTTTCACTTTGGTGGTGATCCAGGTATCGGAGGTGGCCTCTTTGGCCTTGGTCACTTCACCGGCAGCCACTACCATGGGCGACTGGGTGTTTTGAGTAGTCTGCGCAAATGCTGCGTTAGCCATGGTCAGGGTCAGAGCGGTAGCAGTTGCGGCAGCGATAGCGAACTTCTTCATACGAGTAACTCCTGTTCTTTAAGAAAGCCTGCGCCGTGTCCTGGCAACAGGGTTATGAGGGATATTGCAGATGCTGTGCCAAGTCTAGGAGCTTATAAATATTCATAAAATTCAATAAGTTATAAATTCATAAATAATTCGGCATCATGCAAAATGCATGACTACCCGCCAATCTGCATGCAAGTTGCGGCTTTTTCAGCGCGGCCTAGCCAATCGTGAAAAGCCTCCTCAAGCCCCCTCCGTACCACAGCCTTTGGGCGCATAGTCGGCCTCCACAGTGGTGGTGCATGTCCATCCTGAAGTCGCCGAACGGGTCAGGGTCAGGGTCTTGTTCAGCACCGGCCCCGGCGCATTGAGCAGGGTGCAGCCAATGCTGCCTTCACCGGTAGCCGCCGTCCCGCCGGCACTCATCTGGCAGTTGGCGGTCTGGGCCGTGCCCCCGGCCAGGGCCAGGGTCGGATCGGTCCCCTGGTTCAGCAGATCCTCGACGTTGACCTTCAGGGCCGACGCCTCGGCCAGGGCGGCAATCACCTTGGCCCGCGCCTGGTACTTGGCATACATCGGCATCGCCACGGTGGCGAGGATGCCGATGATGGCTACCACCACCAGCAATTCGATCAGGGTAAAACCGGATTGATGTTTCATGGGTTGCCTCCTGGCATGGACGAATGTTGCATGAGCACAAAGGCGTGAAGCACAGCCTGTGCCAGGGGATAACCCACGGATTACGTGGCCTGCAGGCGCGATAGCCCATGGCCTTGAGCGCCAGGAGTCGCACAAACTGACAAATTTCGTCAGCCCCTGCCCCTCTCGGGCAGCGCCTCGCCAGCTAGGCTTGGACAGGTGCATGGCGACCCGACAGTCGGCTCGCGCCCCCACCAAGGAACGTCCGGGGGGCAGGGTGATCTATCACCCGTTCGAACACAGCAGGGCGCTTGCGCCTCCCTATCCACCCTTGCACCAAGGATCGAACCATGGCGGTAAAAGCACCCGCGACCAGTGTCTATCTCTGGCACGGCACCGACAGCCAGGGCCGCCCCCTCACCGGAGAACTCAGCGCCGCGACCCCGGCCCTGATCAGGGCGCAATTGCGCAGACAGGGCATCACCCCAACCCGAATCCGACGCAAACCCAAGGGCTGGCTGCGCCTGCATCAGCGAGTAGGGGCACGGGACATTGCCCTGCTCACCCGGCAGTTGGCCACGCTGATGCAGGCCGGGGTGCCGCTGCTGCAATCCTTCGACATCATTGCCGAAAGTTTCGAGCATCCGCAGATGCGCCAACTGCTGGCCAGCCTCAAGCGCGACATCGAGGCCGGCTCCAGCCTGGCCACGGCATTGCGCAGACAACCGCGCCACTTCGACCCGCTGTACTGCAATCTGGTGGACGCCGGCGAGCAGGCCGGCGCCCTGGATACCCTGCTGGAGAGAGTCGCCACCTACAAGGAAAAGAGCGAGAACCTGAAGGCGCGGCTGAAGAAGGCCATGGTCTATCCCTTGGCGGTGATCGGCGTGGCGGTCGTGGTCAGCAGCATCCTGCTGCTCAAGGTGGTCCCCCAGTTCCAGAGCTTGTTCGCCGGTTTCAATGCCGAGCTGCCACTGCTCACCCAGTGGGTCATCGCTCTGTCACATTTCATCCAGCAGCAGGGGGCGCTGCTGCTGGCCGCCGGTGTGCTGGGCGGGCTTGCGGCGCGCCTGGCCTATCAGCGCTCCCCGAGCTTGCGTGACCGCCTGGATGTCGGCCTTTTGCACATGCCCCTGGCCGGGCCACTGCTGCACAAATCCGCGGTGGCCCGCTACGCACGGACCCTGGCCACCACCTTCGCCGCCGGCGTTCCCTTGGTGCAGGCCCTGGATTCAGTGGCCGGAGCCAGCGGCAACCCTGTCTTCAGGCAAGCGGTGCAACGGATCCGCCAGCAGGTCGCCGCCGGCATGCAATTGAACTTTGCCATGCGCGCCAGCGGCGTCTTCCCGACCATGGCGATCCAGATGACCGCCATCGGCGAAGAGTCCGGAACCCTGGATCATCTGCTGGAAAAAGTCGCGATCCATTACGAGGTCGAGGTGGACAACCTGGTGGACAGCCTGACCAGCCTCATGGAGCCGTTGATCATGGTGGTCCTGGGGGGTATCGTCGGCGCCCTGGTGGTTGCCATGTACCTGCCTATCTTCCAACTCGGTACAGCGATCTGAACATGCCCCTGACTGACGCCCTCACTCTCTACCCCATGGCCTTCGTGGCTGCGGCCCTGGTATTGGGCCTGATCGTCGGCAGCTTTCTCAACGTGCTGGTGTGGCGCCTGCCGAAAATGCTCGAACGCGACTGGCGAGCCCAGGCCCGCGACGTGCTGGGGCTGGAGCCGGAACCTGTGGCTGCGCCCTATAACCTGATGCTGCCGCACTCCCAGTGCCCGCACTGTGCGCAGGCGATCCGCCCCTGGGAAAACATTCCGCTGCTCAGTTACCTGTGGCTGCGTGGCCGCTGCGCCCACTGCAACAGCTTCATCAGCCCGCGCTACCCGTTGACCGAACTGGCCTGCGGGCTGATCTCGGGTTTTATCGCCTGGCACTTCGGCTTCGGCTGGGCGGCCGGGCTGATGCTGATCCTCAGTTGGGGGCTGCTGGCAATGAGCCTGATCGACGCCGATCACCAGCTGCTGCCGGATGTGCTGGTGCTGCCACTGTTGTGGCTGGGGCTGATCGCCAACAGCTTCGGCCTGCTGATCAGCCTGGAGGATGCGCTGTGGGGGACGGTGATCGGCTATCTGTTCCTGTGGTCGGTGTTCTGGCTGTTCAAGCTGCTGACCGGCAAGGAGGGCATGGGCCACGGTGATTTCAAGCTGCTGGCCCTGTTCGGGGCCTGGGGCGGCTGGCAGATCCTGCCTCTGACCCTGCTGCTGTCATCCCTGTTGGGAGCGATTCTCGGCACGATCCTGCTGCGCCTGCGCCGGGAAAAGACCTCGACGCCAATCCCCTTTGGACCCTTTCTGGCCATTGCCGGCTGGATTGCCTTGCTCTGGGGTGGTCAAATAACCGACTTCTATCTGCAGTTTGTCGGTTTCCAATGACTCGCTCCGTTAACACACCCTGGACCCTCGGCCTGACCGGCGGCATCGGCAGCGGCAAAAGTGCCGCCGCCCAGCACTTCATCGACCTGGGGGTACATGTGATCGATGCCGATCATGCCGCCCGCTGGGTAGTGGAGCCCGGCCGCCCGGCCCTGGAACAGATTGCCCGGCACTTTGGCCAAGGCGTGCTGCAGGCCGACGGCCAACTGGATCGCGCGGCTCTGCGCAAGCTGATCTTCGAGGTACCCGAACAGCGTCGCTGGCTGGAAGCCCTGCTGCACCCGCTGATCGCCGAGGAAATTGTCAGCCACCTGGCCCGCGCCGAATCGCCCTACGCAATCCTGGTGTCGCCGCTGCTGATCGAATCCGGCCAGTCGCGGATGACCCAGCGGATTCTGGTGATCGACGTACCCCAGCAACTGCAGATCGAGCGTACCCTGCAGCGCGACCAGATCAGCGAACAGCAGGTCCAGGCGATTCTCCAGGCCCAGGCCAGCCGTGAGGAACGCCTGCGCCATGCCGATGACGTGCTGGTCAACGACCGCGACCACGCCTGGTTGCGCAGCGAGGTCGAGCGCCTGCATCACTTTTACCTAACTTTGCGTGGAGGCCAGTCATGAGCCAACCCCTGACCGTCGAATGCCCAACCTGTGGCGCCCCTGTGGAATGGACCGCGGCCAACATCAACCGGCCCTTCTGTTCCGATCGCTGCAAGCTGATCGACCTGGGCGCCTGGGCTGCCGAGGAGCACAAGATTCCGGTGAGCCCGGATGCCGAGGACGAGCTGTTCTCCGAAGAGCTGCCCCCTCGCGCTCACTGAGTGCTGACCCCGGCGCCGGTCAGGGCCGCATGAAGCTGTAGTCCTGATCGTCGTCGAGGTTCTCCGCTAGAAACTGCAGCTCGTCTGCCAGGTCCTCGATGCTGCGCACACTCTTGCTTTGCTGCACCACCGCACTGAGCAGGGCGCGCAGGCTCAACCCCGGTTCAAAACCTTCCTGCTGAGCATTGTGCAGACTGTCGCGCACTTCCTGCCGGGCCCACTGGTAGACACTCATGACCGCACTCCTGAGATTTTTGCCGAGCATGCAGCCCGGCAAAACACCGTGGATTGATATGGATCAAGGGCGCGGATCCTCGTCTTTCCAGGGCGCCGACAGGTAGCGGGTACGGTTGAAGGTTTCCAGCCATTCCGGGCAGAACACCACCAGGGCGCTGATCACCATGCCGTTGATAAAGGCTTCCGGGAAGATGATCAGCCACAGGTAGCCGACAAAATCTTCCAGCCATTCGGGCATGGCAAAGCGTTCGTCGAACCACAGCAGGCCCAGGCCGCAGAGCAGGCATAACAATGCCGAGAGTGCCGCGGCAAAGAACCCCGAGCAGAAGATATAGACGAAGGGATTGCGCGGCTGGGCCCGTTCCACCAGGCAGGCGCAGGCCTCGGTGACCGCCACCGGCAGCAGGATCAGCAAGGTTCCATTGACCCCCAGCGCCGCCAGGTCCTGCCGGCCCAGGGCCAGCAGGCCCAACTGTGCGATCAAGCCGCCAACTATCGCCAGCGGCCAGTCCAGCAGCAGGGTTACTGCGGTCATGCCGATGAAGTGGTAGGAGACCCCCGTGTCGAAATCCCGGCGCACCAGCCACAGCAGAAACAAGGCGAACACCGTGCCAAACAGCAAGTGTTGGCGCCGGCTGTCGGTAAACAGCTCGACCCAGGGCGCCCGCAGTACCGCCCAGATCAGTACTGGCACATACAGCAGCCAGCCGCCAATCAGGCTTTGCGGCGACAGCAGCGCCGCGCTGATCATGGCTGGGCCCGCTCCAGCGCCGCAGCCAATTGCGCGGCCGTGGCGAACGCCTGCCGGGCGACCAGTTGCCCATCCTGCAGCTGCAGCCACAGCACCTGATCCTCGGCGGCGGGATAGCGTGGTGCCACGCGCCCATCGCGATCGAGCATCACTCGGTAGGGGTAATCCTTCATGGCCGGCACCGCAAACAGTTTGGCGATCACTGTCGGCATGCGCTGGATATCGGCGACAAACACCCCGTGGCGCTCCTGCAGGTAGCCCTTGGGTTTGTCCTTGAGCGCCGCGTTCACCACTTTGGCGGCGTCCATGCTGCGTGCCACCAACAGGATCCGCGCCTGGGAATCGAGGCTGTAGGGCTGGTCGAATTGATCGAGCAGGGTCCAGGGCGCCAGGCGCTCTCCTATTTCCAGGGCCTGGGCCCACAACGGCAACAGGGCCAGCAACAGCATTGACCAGCGCTTCACTGCGCACTCCTTATCGAATGGTTGGACGGCAAACAGTCTACACCGCCCTTGGGCAGGCTCCAGCGAGGTTGCCGGCAACGCCTGCGGAGGTTTTTGCACGGCCGTGGTTTTTAAGGTCATATTTGAGCGCTAAGCTTGGGGGTATGGATGACTCAGATTTTTTGCGCCTGCTTACCATCCAGGCCGAACAAGCCAACGCGTTCCTGTCCAATGCCCGCAAATGGGAGCGTGAGCGTTGGGTCTGCCAGCGCCTGCTGCAAGGCCTGAACATTCCCTACCGCAACGACGAGTTCACCGCCGCCGGGCAAGAGCCCCCCGATGTGCTGTTTCGCGAGGCCAGCTTCGAAGTGTTCTTCGTCCTCGACGAAGGCCGCAGGCTCAACGATGAATGGCGCGACGAATTGCAGCGCCGGCGCAGCGCGTTCTCCCTGAGCCAGTTGGTGCGCCGCGAAGCCAAGCCCAAGCGCATCCCGGCTAGCGAACTGTTGCTGCGCCTGGCACCGACCTTGCGCAAGAAGGCCCACAACTATCAGGAGCGCGGAATGAACCTCGGCGAGCTGGACATCATTGCCTTCGCCGCCCTGAAACGCGAAGTCCTGGACCTCAACAGCCACTTCCCGCCCCCCACCGAATACCTGCGCCAGGGCTGGCGCTCGCTGTCCCTGGTGGGGCCGACGTTCGCCCGCGTGCTGTTCGCCCACCCGGATGCGCCGGAGTTCCTGCGCAGCAACCTGGGCCGCAGCATCCTCTTCGACGTCGGCATCAGTTTGTAACGCCGGTCAATGCGGCCTGTGTAGCCATGGCGCAATCCGCCCGGCAATGGTAAAAAAGCACACTTGCCTGCCAACGCCGGGCCCGTGCCAGCGAGCCCTCACGCGGCAGCGGCTATGCTCCGTTCATGCCGGATAACACCGCGCTGTAACATTCCTCAACGTTGCGACGTCTATCTGACGAGGTCTTTTATGAGCAGCCGCCTGAACCCCGACGACCAACGCCATGTCGAAGAATACCTGCAACTGCCCCAGCATCGAGTCGAGCGCCGGCCCTTCCGGCCGTGGATGCTCCTCGTGGTGGTGATTGCGGTGACTGTCGCCCTGGGCCTGTTGAGCCGTTTCATCAGTTACCTGACGCTATGAGCTGCTTCGCGCTCGCTCGGTTGACTGCACCGATTTCTTTTAGCCTTGCGAGATATCCCCATGACTCATCGTATTGTCATCGTTGGCGGCGGCGCCGGCGGCCTGGAGTTGGCGACCCGCCTGGGTAAGACTCTGGGCAAGCGCGGCATCGCCAGTGTGATGCTGGTGGACGCCAACCTGACCCACATCTGGAAACCGCTGCTCCACGAAGTGGCTGCCGGTTCGCTGAACTCCTCCGAAGACGAACTCAACTACGTCGCCCAAGCAAAATGGAACCACTTCGAGTTCCAGCTGGGCCGCATGAGCGGGCTCGATCGGCAGCGCAAGAAGATCCAACTGGCCGCCACCTACGACGAAGAAGGCGTGGAGCTGTTGCCGGCCCGGGAGCTGGGCTACGACACCCTGGTGATCGCCGTGGGCAGTACCACCAACGACTTTGGCACCCAGGGCGCGGCCCAGCATTGCCTGTTCCTCGACACCCGCAAGCAGGCCGAGCGTTTCCACCAGCAACTGCTCAACCACTACTTGCGAGCCCATGCCGGGCAGACCGATGCCGTGGAGCAGATCAGCGTGGCCATCGTCGGCGCCGGCGCCACTGGCGTGGAACTGGCGGCAGAACTGCACAACGCGGCCCATGAACTGGCGGCCTACGGGCTGGACCGGATTCTCCCGGAAAACATGCACATCACCCTGATCGAGGCCGGGCCACGGGTGCTGCCTGCCCTGCCCGAACGCATCAGCGGCCCGGTGCACAAGACCCTGGAGAAACTCGGGGTCAAGGTGCTGACCAACGCCTCGGTCAGCGAAGTGACCGCCGACAGCCTGATCACCGCCGACGGCCAGACCATTCCCGCCAGCCTCAAGGTCTGGGCCGCGGGCATTCGCGCGCCAGCCTTCCTCAAGGACATCGACGGCCTGGAGACCAACCGCATCAACCAACTGCAGGTACTACCGACCCTGCAGACCACTCGCGACGAGAACATCTTTGCCTTCGGCGACTGCGCCGCCTGCCCGCAACCAGGCAGCGACCGTAATGTGCCGCCACGGGCCCAGGCCGCGCACCAGCAAGCCTCGTTGCTGGCCAAGTCGCTGAAGCTGCGCATCGAAGGCAAGGACCTGCCGACCTACAAGTACACCGACTACGGCTCACTGATCTCGCTGTCGCGCTTCTCGGCGGTGGGCAACTTGATGGGCAACCTCACTGGCAGCGTGATGCTCGAAGGCTGGCTGGCGCGGATGTTCTACATCTCGCTGTATCGCATGCACCAGATGGCGCTGTACGGAGTCTTCCGCACCGCGATGCTGATGCTTGGCAGCCGAATCGGCCGCGGTACCGATCCACGCCTGAAGCTGCACTAGGCCCCTGAAAAACCACGCCCCCCGCTACGTAACGTAGCGGGGGCTGCTGGCGTACGGTTACAGGCATTCATCGAGAAAATTCACGACGGTGCCCATGCAGGCGACCCGCTCCTCGACGTGGGGCATGTGGCTGGAGTGTTCGAACAACGCCAGGCGAATGCCGGGAATCTTCTCCAGGTAGGGTCTGACCACAACTGGCGTGGCTTCATCGTAGCGGCCACAGATCAAAAGCGTCGGCACCTCGATGCGTCCCAGGCGCTCGACGATGCTCCAGTCACGCAGGTTGTCCATCAGCGGAAAACCTCCCCCCCGCTCCGCGCCATCGGCACCACGGCCCTGGGCAAACATCCGCGCCACCTCTTCAGGCCACGGGCGCAGCCGACATACATGCCGTTCAAAGTACAACTGCCAGGCCTGCACATATTCGGCGCCACGAGGGGAGCCCGGCTGCTCATGCCAGGCCAGCACCTGCAACGCTTCCTCAGGCAGGGCTGTGCGCAGTTTCAGGGTCTCGGCTTCCCAGGTGCGCATGTCGGCTGGCGCATTGGCCAGGATCAGCGCACGCAAGCCGGCCGGCGCGCGCACCCCGTGCTCGCTGGCCAGCGCAGCTCCCCAGGAGTGACCCAGCAGGGCGTAGTCCTGGCTGATGCGCAGGTGGTCCAGGAGGTTGTCCAGCTGCTCCAGGTAGAGTTCAAGGCTCCAGAACGACGGCGGCTTGCCATCCAGACGAGTGGAGAGGCCACTTCCCAGGTGATCGAATTGAACGATCGCCCGACCACTGGCGGCCACATCCCTGAAGGCGTCCAGGGTGTCGTGGGTGCAGCCCGGACCGCCGTGCAGAATCACCAGGGGCGTAAGTCCGCTGTGCAGATCCCCGGTGACCCGATACCACGTCTGATGGACGCCAAAGGAGGCATAGCCTTCCAGTGGTGGTTTGCTTGCATTCATTGCGCATCGCTCCCTGATGACAATCAGCCTGTGTCGTTCAATCTTCCGTTCCGCGCTCCAACGCCTCCAGTGCGGCAGAGCCTGTGCTACTCGCCTCAGTTACCCAGCAGGCGATAGTGAACCGCGCGAACCACCGCCTGAACCCGATTCCTGGCGCCCAGCTTGTGCATCGCCGAGGTCAGGTGCAGGTTGATCGTGGCCTGCGAACGCTGCAAGCGCTCGGCAATCTCGCCGGAAGTCATGCCCTCTGCAGCCCATTTCAGGCACTCGCGTTCACGCCGGGTCAGATCAACCGGATAACTGCGAACGCATTTGCTGAGCTGTGGATAGAGATGCTCCTGCAACGCATGAGCAAGCAGGGTGAAGTGGCCCTGAACCTGTTGCAAGTCCTGTAATGCCACCGTGGCATTGCCGGAGCGCAAACCGGTGAGGCTGGCGAAACCGCCCCTGGGTAAATGGATGGGCACGGTCATGCCGTGGGCCATTTGATGATGGTGCAGGTAACTGGATACCGGAGCGTGCTGCTGCCCGAGGGCCTGGCGCAGGACGGTTTCCGCCTCGGGCTTGTAGGACCAGATAAAGGGCGAGGAACTGTCCAGAGCAACCTGCTGGACCGGGTCGATATGGTAGTAACCCTGATCGCACCAGAGCTCCAGCCAGTCACTGGGGGTATTGCAGACCATGGCACTGGGGATGATCAGCTCGCCTGCCTGATCGAAAGGCACCGGGCTGTAGTCATAAACCAGGGCATCGAAACCCAGTTCCGAGGCCAGTGTCATGGTTCCCGTCATTCGCTCATGCAGCGAGTTTCCGGACAAAAGATGGGTATCAAATTCCGCGAGCCTGCTCTGCATCCTTGCCGCTTCCTTACTGTTGATCCTTAACAGCGAAGGGCCAGAATGCCACGCCCGGCAGCAACGGGCCAGGCAAAACCTATAAGAAATACCAGGTTTGCGGCACAACCAGCGCTTGCCCCAGCGTCATCGGCGCCCATGGCCATGACCCGCAAAACAGCGCTGACAACCAGCTCAAGGTCGGTACCGCACATGCCTGCCCCCGCCCTATCTGCTGCAATGCTGTGTCACGGCCCACCCCGTGTGGCGCCATGCATCGCTCATAGCAGACAAGGACCCAGGCCATGCAGATGCCCCAGACGCTTGAGTTGCACAACGGTGACAAAGCCCCTGCCACCTTCTCCCCCAAAGAATACGCTCGACGCCTGGGCGCCCTGCGGGCCTACATGGCGCAACAGGACATTGACGCCGCGCTATTCACCTCGTACCACAACATCAACTACTACGCCGGCTTCCTGTATTGCTCCTTCGGCCGCCAGTACGCCCTCGTGGTGACCCAGGAACACAGCGTGCTGATCAGCGCCAATATCGACGGCGGCCAACCGGGGCGGCGGGCGACCTGCGATGCCCAGGTGATCTATACCGACTGGCAGCGGGGCAATTTCTTCGTCGCGGTCAAGCAGGCCCTGCCCCGCGCTTCGCGCCTGGGACTGGAGTTCGATCATCTGACCCTGCCCAATCACCGGGCCTTTGCCGAGCTCTATCCCCAGGCACAGTTACTGGACATCGCCGCGCCCTGCATGAACCTGCACATGCTCAAGTCCGCTGAAGAGCAAGCGCTGATCCGCCAGGGTGCGCGGATTGCAGACATCGGCGGGGCCGCCGCCATCGAAGCCCTGCACGACCAGGTACCGGAATACGAAGTGGCCGGACACGCCACCCAGGCCATGGTGCGGGCGATTGCCGAGGCGTTTCCGGGGGCCGAACTGATGGATACCTGGACCTGGTTTCAGTCCGGGCTCAATACCGATGGCGCCCACAATCCACTGACCTCGAGACGGGTCAACCCAGGAGAAGTGCTGAGCCTCAACTGCTTCCCGATGATCGCCGGCTACTACACCGCCCTGGAGCGCACGCTGTTCCTCGGCCATTGCCCCGACGCCTGCCTGCGATTGTGGGAGATCAACGTCCAGGTGCATGAAGCTGGGCTGCAACTGGTCAAGCCCGGCGCACGCTGCAGCGATATCGCTCGACAACTGAACGCCCTCTACCTGGAACACGACCTGCTGCAATACCGTACCTTCGGCTATGGCCATTCGTTCGGCATCCTCAACCACTACTATGGGCGCGAGACCGGGCTGGAGTTTCGTGAGGATGTGGAGACCATTCTTGAGCCCGGCATGGTGGTGTCCATCGAACCGATGATCAGGCTGCCCGAAGGCCTGCCCGGAGCCGGCGGTTATCGGGAACACGACATCCTGATCGTCGACGAGCACGGCGCGTGCAATATCACCGGGCTGCCGTACGGGCCGCGGTACAACATCATTGGCAGTTGACTCAACTGTCTGGAAAACGCCCTCCCCCACAGAGAAGGCTCGCCGCTTCAACCATGACTTGAGTCATCAGCCAAATACTGTGACGGAGAACATTCAGCACAAGCACAATCGAGGCATCAAGGGCCGTAGGTACCCTGCCCAGGCTCGACGCCAGCGGGCCTGCGAACTTTTCCACAGGCATACAAAAAAGGGCACCTCATTGAGGTGCCCTTTTTCGTGAATATGGTCGGGGTAAGGGGATTCGAACTCCTGACATCCTGCTCCCAAAGCAGGCGCGCTACCGGACTGCGCTATACCCCGGTAAAAAAAAGGCACCTTCTAGAGGCGCCTTCTTCGAACAGCGCTTTTGGCCTCTGTTCTTAAGATTCGATTCCAGCGCTAACTGGTTTCAAAAATGGTGGGTCGTGTGGGATTCGAACCTACGACCAATTGGTTAAAAGCCAACTGCTCTACCAACTGAGCTAACGACCCAAAAATGGTCGGGGTAAGGGGATTCGAACTCCTGACATCCTGCTCCCAAAGCAGGCGCGCTACCGGACTGCGCTATACCCCGGTTTGAAATTGGCTCCGTGACCAGGACTCGAACCTGGGACCCAATGATTAACAGTCATTTGCTCTACCGACTGAGCTATCACGGAACTACATATTTCAAGTTACAACTTTTTACTTCATCCTCTTCGACTTGTTCGCATCGCTACGTTCATGTCTCTGAGGCGCGCTATTTTACAATCTTAAAAACCCCTGTCAACCCCTTAAATTGCTTTTAAGACAATGATTTGCGACTTCATTGCCGGTTTCTTCTTGATTAGAAAAAACCTCGGGGGTGACTGACTGCGGGGCGCACTTTACAAGCCTTTTCCTTACAGTTCAACGCCCTAGTGAAAAAAAAGGCCTCGCAATGCGAGGCCTCCTCTATAAACCCACCGATCAGTGATCAGGCGAAGACGATTTCGTCGTCCTGCACCGAGGCGGTAACCGTGGCTCCCGGCAGGAAACCGCCGGAGAGGATCAACTGCGCCAACGGGTTCTCGATCCAGCGCTGGATGGCCCGTTTCAGCGGCCGTGCGCCATACACCGGGTCGTAACCCACAGCGATCAGCTTGTCCAAGGCCTCGTCGCTCAGTTCCAGGCTCAGCTCGCGCTCCGCCAGGCGACTGCGCAGGCGACCCAACTGGATCTGCGTGATGCCGGCGATCTGATCCCGTGCCAGAGGCTCGAAGATCACCACTTCGTCGACCCGGTTGATGAACTCCGGCCGGAAGTGGGTGGACACCGCGTCCATCACCGCCGCACGTTGTGCCTCGCGATCCCCTACCAGCTCCTGGATCTGCGCCGACCCCAGGTTGGAGGTCATGACGATCACCGTATTGCGAAAGTCCACGGTACGCCCGTGGCTGTCCGTCAGACGGCCATCTTCCAGGACCTGCAGCAGGATGTTGAACACATCCGGATGCGCCTTCTCGACTTCGTCCAGAAGAATCACCGAGTACGGCTTGCGACGCACGGCTTCGGTCAGGTAACCGCCCTCTTCATAACCGACATAGCCTGGTGGCGCACCGATCAGGCGAGCCACGGAATGTTTCTCCATGAACTCGGACATGTCGATCCGCACCATGGCCTCTTCGGTATCGAAGAGGAATTCCGCCAGGGCCTTGCACAACTCGGTCTTACCCACGCCGGTCGGGCCGAGGAACATGAACGAACCGCTGGGCCGGTTCGGGTCGGACAACCCGGCTCGGGAACGGCGCACAGCGTTGGCCACCGCCACCACGGCTTCGTTCTGGCCAATCACCCGCTCGTGCAGCAGGCTTTCCATCTTCAGCAGCTTGTCGCGCTCGCCTTCAAGCATTTTCGACACTGGAATGCCGGTCCACTTGGACACCACTTCGGCAATCTCTTCCTCGGTAACCTTGCTGCGCAGCAACTGGTTCTCGCTGTGGCCGTGCTGGTCGACCATCTGCAGGCTGCGCTCCAGGTCCGGGATCACCCCGTACTGCAGCTCGGCCATGCGATTGAGATCGCCTTTACGACGCGCCGCTTCCAGTTCCTGGCGCGACTGCTCGATCTTCTGCTGGATCTGCGCAGAACCCTGCACTTCGGCTTTCTCCGAGGTCCAGACTTCTTCCAGGTCAGCGTATTCACGCTCCAGGCGGACAATCTCTTCCTGGAGTTTTTCCAGGCGCTTGATCGCGGCCTCGTCGTCTTCTTTCTTCAGGGCCTGGGATTCAACCTTGAGCTGAATCAGGCGCCGCTCCAGACGGTCCAGCACTTCCGGCTTGGAGTCGATCTCCATACGGATGCGGCTGGCGGCCTCGTCGATCAGGTCGATGGCCTTGTCCGGCAACTGCCGATCGGTGATGTAACGATGGCTGAGCTTGGCCGCGGCAATGATCGCGCCGTCGGTGATCGCCACCTTGTGGTGCACCTCATAGCGCTCTTTCAGGCCGCGCAGGATGGCAATGGTGTCTTCCTCGCTCGGCTCATCCACCAACACTTTCTGGAAGCGCCGCTCGAGGGCCGCGTCCTTCTCTATATATTGGCGGTATTCGTTGAGCGTGGTGGCGCCCACGCAGTGCAGCTCGCCACGGGCCAGGGCGGGCTTGAGCATGTTGCCCGCATCCATCGAGCCTTCGCCTTTACCAGCGCCGACCATGGTGTGCAGCTCGTCGATGAACAGGATGATCTGCCCTTCCTGCTTCGACAGTTCATTAAGCAGGGATTTCAGGCGCTCTTCGAACTCGCCACGGTATTTGGCGCCGGCGATCAAGGCGCCCATGTCCAGGGACAGCAAGCGCTTGCCTTTGAGGCCATCGGGCACTTCGCCGTTGATGATCCGCTGGGCCAGGCCTTCGGCGATGGCCGTCTTACCCACGCCTGGCTCACCAATCAGCACCGGGTTGTTCTTGGTCCGGCGTTGCAGCACCTGGATGGTCCGGCGAATTTCGTCGTCACGGCCGATTACCGGATCAAGCTTGCCGTCTTCGGCGCGCTTGGTCAGGTCGACGGTGTACTTGTCCAGGGCCTGGCGCGACTCTTCGACGTTGGCGTCATTCACCGCCTCACCGCCACGCAGGTTGTTGATGGCGTTCTCCAGGGCTTTCTTGCTCACGCCCTGGCCCAGCAACAATTTGCCGAGTTTGCTGTTCTCATCCATGGCGGCCAGCAGCACCAGCTCGCTGGAGATGAACTGGTCGCCTTTCTGCTGCGCCAGGCGGTCGGCCTGGTTGAGCAGGCGCGCCAGATCCTGGGACATGTTGACGTCGCCAGTGGGGTTCTGGATTTTCGGCAGCTGGTCGAGCTCTTTGCTCAGTTCCTTGCGCAGGCTGTTGACGTCGAAGCCCACCTGCATCAGCAGAGGCTTGATCGAGCCGCCCTGCTGTTCCAGCAGCGCCTGCATCAGGTGCGCCGGTTCAATGGCCGGATGATCGAGGCCAACCGCCAGAGATTGAGAATCGGATAAGGCCAGCTGCAATTTGCTGGTTAATCGGTCTATACGCATTAGTCACCTTCCTTTTGAGCAGGCCGGAGCGATGGACACACCTAAATAGAGAAACCTGCCAGATGTTTCACTAGATGCGGTCGATTCTGGGAGATTCAAGCGTCAGCAGCTTGACACAAGTCAGATTAGTCTAGCGCTCAAGCCAGATAAGGGAGGCAAAACGCCCGGTGCGCGGGCTGCGCCGGTAGGAAAAGAAGCGGGGATCGCTGACGGTGCAGTAGCCGCCACCGAACACGGCAGTCACACCACAGGCAGCCAGGCGCAGGCGCGCCAGCTGATAGATATCGGCCATGAAGCGCCCGGCATTGGCGCTCGGCACAAAGGCCTGCTCAGCTGCCGGCAATTGGGCGACGAAGGCTTCACGCACCTCGGGCCCCACTTCAAAGCGCTGCGGGCCAATGGCCGGCCCCAGCCACACCAGCACTTCGGCGCAGGGCGTATCCAGGCTGTCGAGGGTGGCTTCCAGCACGCCCGCCGCCAACCCGCGCCAGCCGGCATGGGCCGCGGCGACTCGGGTTCCGGCACGGTTGCAGAACAGTGCCGGCAGGCAATCGGCCGTCATCACCGCACAGGCAACGCCCGGGGTGGCGGACCAACTGGCGTCCGCGGTCGCGACCATGGAAGGGTCGGCGTGGGCCACGGCCACCCCGTGCACCTGTTGCAGCCAGGCCGGGGCGATGCCGAAGTGTTCGCTCAGGCGACGGCGATTCTCGGCCACTGCTTGCGGCTGATCGTCGACATGGTCGCCCAGGTTGAGGCTGTCGAACGGCGTCAGGCTGACGCCGCCAGCGCGGGTGGTAGTACAGGCTTTGACTCCGGCCGGCGCGGGCCAGTCGGGAATCAGCCAGTCATTCATCCGATGAACGCCTCACGGTCCTGCTTGAGCAGCGACAGCAGCCAGACGAAATCGTCCGGCAGCGGCGATTCCCAGCTCATGCGGATACCGGTGGTCGGATGATCCAGCTCCAGGAAGCGTGCATGCAGGGCCTGGCGCGGGAAGTTCTTCAGCGAGTCGACCATGGTCTGGCTCGCCGCCGGCGGAATGCGGAAGCGGCCGCCGTAGGCTGGATCACCCACCAGCGGGAAGTTGATGTGGGCCATGTGCACCCGGATCTGGTGGGTGCGACCGGTTTCCAGCTTGACCCGCACATGGGTGTGGGAACGGAAACGTTCCAGGACCCGGTAGTGGCTGACGGCCTGCTTGCCGCCTTCCATCACCGCCATGCGCTGGCGCTGCTGGCCATGACGGCCGATCGGAGCGTTGATCTTGCCCCCGGCGGTTACCACGCCGATCACGATGCATTCATAGATGCGGCTGACACTGCGGCTTTGCAGCTGAGCCACCAGTTGGGTCTGCGCCTGGATGGTCTTGGCAACCACCATCAGTCCTGTGGTGTCCTTGTCCAGGCGGTGGACGATACCGGCCCGCGGCACATTGATAATGTCCGGGATGTGATGCAGCAGGGCATTGAGCAGGGTGCCGTCGGCATGGCCGGCAGCCGGGTGCACCACCAGGCCCGCAGGCTTGTTGATCACCAGGATGTCGTCATCTTCATAGACGATGTCCAGCTCGATATCCTGGGCGATCCACTCGCCCTGGGCCTCCTGCTCGGCAGTCAGCTCAAGAATGGAGCCGCCGTGCACGATGTCCCGCGGGCGGATGACCGCTCCGTCCACAGTCAGGCGGCCGTCCTTGATCCAGGCGGAAAGGCGCGAGCGAGAATGCTCAGCGAATAGTTGGGCGGCGACTTGATCGAGGCGTTGACCGCCCAGTTCGGACGGCACCTCTGCGCGAAGTTCAATTTTATCGGACATGCTCGGACTGGGCGTCGGCACAGCCTTTGGTTTCGGCTGCGCGCTTGTGGTTAAATACGGCGTCTTTTGCCCCGAGGCTTTCAACGGGGCGCTCATCATAACAGGACGGCCCCGCCCAAGACAGCGGCCGTCATAGGGACGCAAGCCGCCATGCAAGTGAAACACCTGCTGCTGATCGCCATCCTCGCACTGACCGCTGCTTGCTCATCGAAGGAAGTCGTTGACGAAAACCTGAGCGAAGTCGAGTTGTACCAGCAGGCGCAGACCGACCTGGACAACCACAGCTATACCAGCGCCACCGCCAAGCTCAAGGCCCTGGAATCGCGCTATCCCTTTGGTCGCTACGCCGATCAGGCACAGCTCGAGCTGATCTACGCCAACTACAAGAATGCCGAGCCGGAGGCCGCCAAGTCCGCCGCCGAGCGCTTCATTCGCCTGCACCCCCAGCACCCGAACGTGGACTACGCCTACTACCTCAAGGGCCTGACCTCGTTCGACCAGGACGTCGGCCTGCTGGCGCGCTTCCTGCCGCTGGACATGACCAAGCGTGACCCGGGTGCCGCCCGCGACTCCTACAACGAGTTCGCCCAGCTGACCAGCCGCTTCCCCAACAGCCGCTACGCGCCGGACGCCAAGCAGCGCATGATCTACCTGCGCAACCTGCTGGCTGCCTACGAGATCCACGTAGCCGACTATTACCTGACCCGCCAGGCCTATGTCGCCGCCGCCAACCGTGGCCGCTACGTAGTGGAGAACTTCCAGGAAACCCCATCGGTCGGCGACGGCCTGGCGGTGATGACCGAGGCCTACCAGCGCCTGCACCTGGATGAACTGGCTGCCACCAGCCTGGAAACTCTCAAGCTCAACTACCCCAACCACCCAAGCCTGGTGGACGGTCAGTTCGTGCCACGCGTGGCTGAGGCCGACAACCGTTCGTGGCTGAGCAAGGCCACCCTGGGCCTGATCGAGTCCCGTCCACCGCTGCCGCCGGGAGAAACCCGCGCCAACCAGGACGTGATGAAGCAGTACCAGGATGCCAAGGACGCCATTCCGTCCGAGCTCAAGCCTAAAGACAGCAACGGCGACGTGGTCGAGGAAGAAGAGCACGAGGCTGCCGGCAACAATAGCGACCGTTCCTGGTTCAGCTACATGACCTTCGGCGTGTTCGACTGATCACCCCGCAGGCCGGAAAGGGAGACTTGAAGTCTCCCTTTTTTATGCCCGCGCATTGATGGGCCTGTGCGCCCGACGGGCGCTTGGCTAAACTGCCCCCTCCCCCTTCAAAAAGCTGGTTGCCATGGTTCGTCTACTGTTCTGGATCGCTCTGATTGCCGCCGCGGTATGGTTGTGGCGCAAGTTCAAGCGTCCTGCCGCCGCCCCTCGCTACCCCAATGAACCGGTCACTACGCCCATGGTGCGTTGCGCCCATTGCGGCGTGCACCTGCCCCAGGACCGGGCCCTGAGCCAGTCGCAACAGTGGTACTGCAGCCAGGCACACCTGCAACAAGGACCTGGAAACCAGGACCGCTGAGCCCCCAGGCCCACTGCGGATACCCGAGGCAAGGAACTCGGGGGCGAAAAATGGCGTCTGACACGAACTATTCCAGGCCTTGGTCAGCGCATGAACCGGCTCGTCGCCCCCGTCCTCCCTCGCCTCTCCCAGGCTTCGAACCTCTACTCAGGAACGGGAAGGCCCAAGTGCCAACCCCGGCCGAACAATTGGCGACAAAATAGCCTGTTGGCGCCCGCTCGCCGTTTCGCTCTCGGGCAGAGCGCTGTAGCCCCCGATCCACGGGCACCACAACGTCCCGACGACGCGCACCTTCAGGACGCCCGGCTGGATGACCAGTTGCCCATCCCCTGCGCCGCCATCCCGTCGGGCCTAGACTTGAGTTCACGCCCATCGGGCGAGCACTGTTGCCCGCTCCTCACTCACGGATGAAAACTGCAGCCGCCATGAACCCACGGCAATCGGTGCTGGTGGTCGATGACGCCACGGAAACCCGCGCCCTTGTGGAGATCACTCTGGGCCGAATGCGCTTGCACACCCAAAGTGCGCGCACCCTGCAGGAAGCCCGTGGCCGCCTGGCCCGGGAGCGCTTTGACCTGTGCCTGACCGACCTGCAGCTACCGGACGGCAGCGGGTTGGAGCTGCTGCGGCACATCCGCCAGTCCCACCCCAACCTTCCTGTGGCGCTGCTAAGCAACGGCGCCTGTGCACAGGCCAGCGCCGGCGCCCTGCAGGCCGGAGCCTGCCAGTTGCTGCACAAGCCCCTGGACCTCAAGCAACTGCGCGCTTGGGTAGGTGCCAGCCTGAAACAAGCCACGGATTGCGCAACGGAGGACCCAGCCCGGCAGTTGCTGGGAGACTCGGCGCCCATGAATGCCCTGCGTCGCCACATCGACAAGCTGGCCCACAGCCTGGCGGCGGTCTATATCAGCGGTGAATCCGGCAGTGGCAAGGAACGGGTCGCCCGTCTGCTCCACCAGCTTGGCCCCAGGGCCCGATACCCGTTCGTCCCGGTCAACTGCGGGGCGATTCCTTCCGAATTGATGGAGAGTGAACTCTTCGGCCATTGCAAAGGCAGCTTCAGTGGCGCCGTCAGCGATCAGCCCGGGTTATTTCTGGCCGCCCACGGCGGCACCCTGTTTCTTGATGAGGTCGCCGACCTGCCCCTGGCCATGCAAGTAAAACTGCTGCGAGCCTTGCAGGAAAAATCCGTGCGCCCGGTAGGCAGCCAACAGGAAAAAACCGTCGACGTGCGGATTCTCTGTGCCACCCACAAGGACCTGAAAAACGAGGTAGAGACCGGACGCTTTCGCCAGGACCTCTACTACCGCCTGAACGTCATCGAGCTGCGAGTCCCGGCGTTGCGCGAGCGCCGTGGCGACATCCCCGCACTGGCCGGGCACGTCCTGCAGCGCCTGGCCAGGGACAGCGGCCAGCCTGCCGTCCAGCTACGTCCCGAAGCCCTGCAAGCCCTGGAGCGCTATGACTTTCCGGGCAACGTGCGAGAGCTGGAAAACCTGCTGGAACGGGCGCAGACCCTATGCGAAGGGCGCTGGATAGAAACAGACGATTTGCAGTTGCCCAGAGCCGGCAGCCTTGAAACCCGATCATCGGCGGCGGCCACCCAGCTAGACCTGGCGCTGCACCTGCAACAGGTGGAGCGCCAGCTGCTGCTCCAGGCCCTGGAGGAAACCCGCTGGAACCGCACGGCAGCGGCCCGGCGGCTGAGCCTGTCGTTTCGTTCGATGCGTTACCGCATGAAGAAGCTCGGGCTGGACTAGATCCGACCTTCAGGCGCATAAGGCGCCGGGTCGATGATCGGCGGGTTCCCCAGCAGCAGGTCGCAGAACAGCTGGCAGGAGGCCGGCGCCAACACCAGGCCATTGCGGTAGTGCCCGCAGTTGAGCCACAGGCCTGCAAAGCCCGGAACCGGCCCGATGTAGGGAATGCCTTCTGGAGAGCCCGGGCGCAGCCCGGCCCAGTGCCCGACCACCTCGGCCTTGGCCAGTGCGGGAATCAGCTCGACCGCGGAGGCCTTGAGGCTCTCCAGGGCCGAAACGGTCGGGGTCTTGTCGAAGCCTTCATGCTCCAGGGTGCTGCCCACCAGAATGTGGCCATCGCGCCGCGGGATGGCATAGCGCCCCTTGGCCAGGACCATGCAGGACAGAAAGTCGGCAGCACACTTGTAGAGGATCATCTGCCCCTTCACCGGCTCCACCGGCAGTTCCAGGCCCAGGCTGCCCAGCAGTTCGCCACTCCAGGCCCCGGCGCAGAGCACCACCTGATCAGCGCGAACCTCGCCCAGCGAGCTATCGACCCCCACCACTTGCTGGCCTTCGCGGATAAAACCACTGACGATGCATTGCTCATCGATTTGCACATTAGGCAACGCCTGTAACGCCGCCTTCAGGGATTTGACCAGGCGCGGGTTGCGCACGTTGGCCACATCGGCCATGTAGATCGCCTGTTGATAACCATTGCCCAGCACCGGCACCGCGTCATGCACCGCCGAGATATCCACAGCACTCAGCGGCCGGCCTTCACGCTTGGCCCACTCCAGGGCCTGGGCTTCATCCTCCAGGTCCAGCCAGTAGAGGCCGGTGACATGCACCTGCGGGTCGACACCGGTGGCACTGAACAGTTGCTGGGCCAGTTGTGGGTAGAAATCCTGCGACCAGTGCGCCAGGGCAGTGACCGCCGGGTTGTAGCGCCAGGGGTAAAGCGGCGAGACGATCCCACCACCGGCCCAGGACGATTCACGCCCCAGGTCCGAACGTTCCAGAAGCCGTACCTGCTGGCCCTGGGACGCCAGATTGAAGGCGGTGAGCAGGCCGATCACCCCGCCGCCCACCACCAGCACTTGCTGTTGCTTAGCCATAGTCCGATCCAATCATGAGAAAGACAGTGGGCGCCGCGGCCCGAATCAGGTGCTCAGCGCCCCCAGCAATCCTTGGCGGTCAGCCCTTCGGCCTGGCCGCTGATGCGGGTCGCGCCGGTCTGGTCGATGCTGAAACTGCCGCACTTGTCCGCCGCCATCAGCCCATCGTCCTTCGGGGTCGCGGTCAGGGAGAAGCCGGTGTCGGTCAGGGTTGCGGCAATGCTGTAGTACTCATTGCCGGCGCTCAGGTCCGGGGCGTTGCTGTAGACCCCTGCCTTGGAGAAATGCCGTTCAAGCTGCTGCGCCTGCTCGGTAAGCAGTACCGCGATTTCGCTGCGGTGCGGTTTTTTCACGTATTCGGTGATGCTGGGAAGGCTCAAGGTAAGGACCAGACCGATGATCGCAATCACGATCATGATTTCGATCAGGGTAAAACCTTGGTTGGATCTGCGCATGGTCAAGAATCTCGCTTACTGGATTTGTCGCCACAGGATGCGCCGGCTGCCACCGCCGGGCCTTTCCACCAGGGTGCTGATGCCACCCCTGGAGTCACTGATGATCTTGCGGGCGCCATTGCTGGCAACTCCGCCGAGGCTGGGCACGGTGCCGACGTAGCGCACGCCGCTGGAGGGCTGGTCCTGGTCATCCACGACCCCGTCGCCATTGGTGTCGAGCACCGCAGCGTCGAGCATCTTACCGCTGAACGCCTCCAGCTCGATCAATTTCCCACTGCCGGCACTCGAACAAGGGTCGTCGGGCTCCAGTTGCAGGGTGCTGAACACCACCCTGCCGGCCACCAGGGTCGCCTCGTTGAGCACCCGCTCGCCGGCTGCCAGGCCACCTTGTACCAGGGGCAGGTACCAGCCGCGCTGCGCCGGATAACGCACCTCGTTGAGGGTGCTGCGCAGGAAACTGCCGGCCGCCGCGCTGAAACCGGCCTCAAGGTGCTGCACCTGCAACTGACTTTCGCCAATGCCCCCAGGACCGCCCTCGGCGTCCCACACGCCATAGAATCCCTGGCGCGCCCGGCTTTGCTTGTCCCGGGTCTCGTTGAGCTTGCCCGTACCGAACAGCACCAATTGACCACCACGGGGATGATCGAGCAGGCGCGGCGGTGCGCTGATCGGCTGGCTGGCGCCTCCCGCGGTGCGGAACAAGGGCTGCCCGGCAAATGCCAGATGCCAGCTGGCGTTATCGTTGCCGGACAGCTCGAATTTCCACAGTCGCCCCTTGAGGTCGCCCGCATAGGCCGCCTGCACTTCATTGCGTGCATTGACCTTGAGGGTGACGGACGACAGGCCATTGTCAGGCTGGTCGTCAATGGCGATCTCGCGAATCAGCGAGCCATCATTCAGGTCTACCACATACAGCGCTGCCACCCCGGAATGGCTGCCGTAGCCATTGCCGATGAAAGCCGCCCAGCGACCATCGGCCAAGCGCGCTACCTGTGGGCGGGCATAGGCATACCCCAGGTCATTGAAAGGATGATTGCGGTCCGGCTCGGGAGGAGCGCCGATTTCCCACAAGGCGCCAGGCGTATTGCCGTGCACGGCGTCGAACAGACGCACCGCAAAGAAACTCTTGCCGCCCGCCCCGACGCCCCCCAGGGCCAGGGTTTGCCAGGCACCGCCCCGCTGCCCATCGAACACCGCCAGGGGACCATCCACCAGATAGCGATGGCGCTCGCCCCGCCGATAACCGGGATCGGCGACCTGCGCCAGGGCGCCCAACGCGCTGGAGGGCATGTAGCCATAGAGGCGCTCACCGCTGGCCGGGTCCAGCACATTGAACAGCCCGTCATTACTGTTCACCAACAAGCGCGTCGCCATGGCCGTGGCTTTCTGTGCCAGGTAGCGGCTGTAGTCGCCCCCGGCAGCCCCATCGACAGCACTGCGCTGCCCGGCAGTTGCCAGCACCAGCGGCGAATTGACGATATCTCCCAACTGATAGCGGCGCTCCCTGAGCCCGCTCACGGAGCGGCCCTGGCTCCAGCCCAGTAACTCGGCGCCACTGACACCTGCAGGCAACGACTGCTCAAGTTCACCACGCTGAGCGGTGGACAAGTTGCCGTAGGCCAGGCTCACCGGCCGCCGGCTGGCAGTGTTCCAGGTCTCATGGATTACCGCCGCGCCGGCACCATCCACACCACTATCGCTGCTCCACAACGGCGAACCGACAGCCACTCGGCCCTGATTGTCGATGCCGTAGGCGCGGATCGTGCCATGCCAATCGACCGGGTCGTACTGGCTCTGGTAATAACGACCACTGGCGGCATCCAGTACACCACTGCCGGCAGTCACCGCACTGGCCACGCCTTCGCCCAGAACGCCTGCCAGCACGCGTTCAAGGTTGCTGCGAGCCTGGAAATACTCACCCTGGCCGTAGTCGGCAGCGCCCATCAGCAGAGGATTGTGGGCCTGGAAACCCACCGTGAACGTATTCAGGTACTGACGGGGGAAATCCACCGCCGCCCAGCTTTTCCCGGCCTCATCCACTCCTGGGCCACGCAAGTCGATATCGAAGGCGAACTTGGCCAGATCATCGAGGAACAGAGTCTGCCCATCGCGCTCGCTACCGTCGTTGCCGATCCCGTCCCAGTTGGGCAGGCGCCCCGCCCCCAAAGGGTCGTTGAGCGGGAACTGAGTATCGTGATCCGCCGCGCCGGCACTGATCACCACCCCGTAGTTCTTCTGGCAACGGTATTGAATGGGGCTGCTGTAGAGCGCCGGTGAAAGGTTGTAGTACGGCACCATGCCGCGCAGGTAGCGGGTGATCTCGTAGTAGGTTTCCGCCAACGGCGTATGACCGCCGGCCTTGAGGCCGTTGATTGTCGCCAGCAGGGCCTGGTAATTGGCCTCGGCCTGGGCCGGGCTCACAGCGCCTTCAATGGCCGACAGGTCGCTGATGGGACGGGCAATGTAACCCCCAGGGCCCGGATCACCCGGGGCCGGCGAGTTGAAGGTGGCCACCCCCAGGCGCAGCCAGCGATACCGGGTAACCAGGGCCGTCGCCAGCCGCCGCGCCACATTCATCCGGTAGTCGTTGGGAATGGAACCGTCAGTGAAGTCTCGCTCCCGTCCCTTGGCCTGCGCCAGTAGCCAGGACAGGTAGTCCGCGGAGTACAGCGTATTTCCCGCCCCAACCGGGTCCGGCAGCTTCAGGCAGCGCACCCCACGCTCGGGATCATGGAAGCTGTGAAAGCCTGCCCGGCACCCCGACTCGCCGAGGCTGGACAAGGCAATCGCCTGGCCTGCAAGTCGCTCACCCCGAGCACACTCGCCCCCCACTCCGGCACAGCGCCAGACCGCAGCCCGGGCGAGCAGCGGATCGAACTCCCGGGCATGGACAATGCTGTTCATGCCCAGGGAGTCATCCAGCACCAGCATCACGTTCGGCGCCACCGCCGCGGCACCAAGAAGCGGGGTGCTGGCAGGGTTGAACGCCATGGCTAGAGGTACCGGCAACAGGCTCAGCAGCAGCGCGCCCAGGCTTCGCCAGCCGGGCCGACGCATGCCCCGATCAATACTTGGCATAGATGCTCTCCAGCACACTGCGCGATTGCCCGGCCAGACCGACAGCGGTCACGCGATACAAGGTGGCCGGAGTATTGCTCGGCACATTCACCGCATCCTGTGAAACACCGAGGTTCTGCACCCCGTAGAAGCCAGAGCCGCTGGCGATCCACAGCACCGCCGAAGCAGCATTGACTCCAGGAGCCTTGACCAGCGCTGATTCGGCGGGAGGCGCGCACTGAACAGGGCTGGCACATACCGGCAAGCGGAAATCATCCTGTTGCACCGCACTCTCCCCCACCCGCAGCGCGGCTTCGGCGGCCTGGAATGCGTGGTTGTGCAGAGTCAGGCTGGCGGCCATTTTTTCCTGCAGGGTAGCGTTCTGCAGCGACGAGAGCCCGATCAGGGTCAGCAGCAACAGGAACACCAGGCTGACCAGCAACGCCATGCCCCGCTGCCCGAGAGGAAGCCGACCTCGCAAGCGCGTCATCAGGGCAACCTGTTGCGCAGGGCCGCGACCACGCTATAGGTCTGCGGGCGCACGCGGTCATGGGGGTCGACCAGGGTCAGGCGCAAGCGCACACTGCGGATCCGTTCCGGGTCCAACGGGTTGCGACTGTAGCTGGAGGCGGCAATGTCTGTGGCCGAACGGGCCATGCCGAAACTCACATCAAAGGCTTCGACGTTGTCCAGCAGCACCGCTTGCTGCTTGCCAAGGCCACTGCCCAGCAGCAACTGGCGATTCTTCAGGCTGTAGAACAGCCGGCGCAGGGCGAACACCTGCTCAGCGCCGGCCCCTCGATGAGCGCCTGAATAGGCTACGGCGCTGCGCTGGCAGTCGCTGACCACGCTCCAGGTCGGCGTACCGCCATCGTCCCCGACATCGGCGGTGATCAGGGTCAGTTTCTGCTCGGCGTTGTCCCATTGGATCGGTGTCGCCGCATAGTGCGAGAACTCCCGTGCCGTGCTGGCATCACTGATGGTCCGCAGGCAACCGAACAGCCCCACCATGCGGATTTCCTGAAGCATCTTGCTCAGGACAAAGCGAGCATCCTCCTGCAGGTAGGCGGCAGCGCTCTGACTCTGGTAGGTGTTCTTCGCCGCAATGAATACCTGGGCCACCCCCAGTACCAGCACCAGGCTCAAGGCCAGTGCCAGCATCATCTCCACCAGGCCGAAGCCACTATCGGCCCGGTTCACGGCAAGCCTCCCGGTTGCGCTGCAACCCGGCTGCTGAGCTCCAGGCTACGCAGGCTGCCCTCCCGGCCTTCGGCACGGGAGTCGTCCCAGGTGATGCGAATGGTGTAGACATGCTGCTTGACGCTGATGCTGCCCTTGCCGCTGGGGCCGGCGAAGCTCGCGATATTGACGGCGAAGTCGTACAGGTCCTGATCCCGCACATTGCCCGGGTTGCCCTCGGCCGGTATCGCCACGCTGTAGTCGGCGGCGGCGTTGGCGCGGATTCGGTCGAGCATGTCATAGGCGATAAAGCTGGCCTGGGTGGTCATCCGCGAGCTGTCGGTGTACTGCAGCGCCTTGATCTGCACCGCCGCCGCACCCAGCAGGCCCACCGCCAGTATCAACAGCGCCACCAGCACCTCGATCAGGGTCATGCCATCCTGTGCATCCCGCACGTTCATCCGCAGTTCTCCGCTGCTATCACCCGCCCATTGAGACAGACACTGATCACCCGCCGCTGCTGGTCCAGTCCATAGACGATGTGCAGCGCATCACTGGCCGCCAAGCCGCCGAGGCGATTGAAATCGATGCTGTGGTCATCTGAGGTTAGCGTCAGGGTGGCCCCCGGACTGATGGCTGGAACAACCCGCAATACATTGCCTCCGGGGTCCTGCCCCGCATACACCATTAATTCGCCGTTCCAGGGAGCGTCCTTGGCAGCCGGGCGAATCCCGACCCTCTGGCGGCGATTGATCGCTTCCAACCGTGCGTAAGCCAGGGCCTGGTGTAGTTGATTGATCTCGGTGTCGGCACGCACTCGCTGCACGGTGGTGCGATAGGCTGGCACCACCAGGCCCACAAGAAGGGCCGCGATCGCCAGGGCGACGAGCAATTCCAGCAAGGTGAAACCCTTTGTATGCAAATTCATGGCCGGCCTTGGAAGTGTCATCGGCTATAACAGGCAAGCGCCCGGACCCTCCATAGACCGGCGCTTTGGCCATTTGCTCAATGAACACGCACGGATTGCGTGAAACCGTCGTCCCCAGGGAGGGAGACCCCATGCATGAGAAAGGCTTCAGCCTGATTGAACTGCTGACCACACTGGTTCTGCTGGCCCTGCTGCTGCCGCTTTCCGGTAGCGCCATGAGTGAGCTGCTGCGCTCCAATCGCCAGCAGGACGCCGCGCAGATGCTCGCCAGTGGCCTGCGCAACGCCCGGGCGGCAGCGATCCTGCACCAGCGCACGGTCTTGATCCATGGGCTGGAGGACGACTGGAGCCGGGGCTGGAGGATCATCCTGGATATCAGCGGCAAGGGCGCCCAGGACGCACGCAACCCGCAACTGATCGAGCGCCAAGGCAGTGGGCAGGTATTGATCGTGGGCAATCGCCCGGTGCAGCACTTCGTGCGCTTCAGTGCCCTGGGCCATCCGCTGCTGCCCAGTGGCGCCTTCCAGGCCGGAACACTCCATGTCTGCCAGGCAGGCCAGGAGTACAGCCGCCATCAAGTGGTGCTGTCACGTAGCGGGAGGGTCAGCCTGCGCAGCGAAAACGCCGAGCAGGTCTTGTGCGCAGGCGTCGGCTGATCAGAGCAGCGAGCGAACCCGCAGCTCTTTGGGCATGGAGAAGGTGATGTTTTCTTCGCGGCCGGCCAGCTCATCGGCGCCGGTGGCACCCCAGGCCTGCAGTTGCTGGATCACGCCACGCACCAGCACTTCCGGGGCCGAGGCGCCGGCGGTAATGCCGATGCGCTCCACACCATCGAACCAGCTACGCTGCAGGTCTTCGGCACCGTCGATCAGGTAGGCCGGGGTGGCCATGCGTTCGGCCAGCTCGCGCAGGCGGTTGGAGTTGGAGCTGTTGGGGCTGCCGACCACCAGCACCACGTCGCATTCGTCGGCCAGTTGCTTGACCGCGTCCTGACGGTTCTGCGTGGCGTAGCAGATGTCGTCCTTGCGTGGCCCGCCGATGGCCGGAAAGCGCGTGCGCAAGGCATCGATCACCCGGCTGGTGTCATCCATGGACAAGGTGGTCTGGGTCACGAATGCCAGGCGCTCGGGGTTGCGCACCTGCAATTCGGCCACATCCTTTTCGTCTTCCACCAGGTAGATGGCGCCGCCATTGCTGGCGTCGTACTGGCCCATGGTGCCTTCGACCTCGGGGTGGCCGGCGTGGCCGATCAGGATGCATTCACGGCCGTCGCGGCTGTAGCGCGCCACTTCGATATGCACCTTGGTCACCAGCGGGCAGGTGGCGTCGAACACTTTGAGGCCACGACCTGCAGCCTCGCTGCGCACCGCCTGGGAAACACCGTGGGCGCTGAAGATGACGATGACATCATCCGGCACCTGGTCCAGCTCTTCGACGAAGATCGCTCCACGATTGCGCAGGTCTTCGACGACAAATTTGTTGTGCACCACTTCATGCCGGACGTAGATCGGCGGCCCGAAGACTTCCAGGGCGCGATTGACGATTTCGATCGCCCGGTCCACGCCGGCGCAGAAGCCACGGGGGTTGGCGAGTTTGATTTGCATGCTGTGCCTCGTGTCTTGCGCGCAAGAAGTTAGATCGTTGTAGACAGCGGATCGCCGGCAGCCGGCTCCTGGATAATAGGAGACGGCATGCCGGCGATGCTTTTAAAGCGCTTTGACGTCGATGATTTCAACGTCGAAGGTCAAGGTCTTGCCGGCCAGCGGGTGGTTGAAATCGATGGTCACCTGCGCGTCATCGAAAGTTTTGACCACACCTGGCAACTCGGTGTTCGCCGCATCGTTGAAGATCACCAGCAAGCCTTCTGAAAGCTCCATGTCCTGGAACTGCGAACGCTGGATGACCTGCACGTTCTGCGGGTTGGGCTGGCCGAAGGCGTTTTCCGGTTCGATGGTCAGGTTGCGCTTGTCGCCGGCCTTGAACCCGAACAGCGCCGCCTCGAACCCTGGCAATAGGTTGCCATCGCCGACCTTGAAGGTCGCCGGGGCCTTGTCGAACGTGCTGTCTACGGTGTCGCCGTTCTCCAGGCGCAATGCGAAATGCAAAGTGACTTCCGTGTTCTGACCGATGCGTTGTTCAGTCAATACCTGTTCAGTCATGAACGGCTTCTCCGGTTTTTTTGCTCTTGAACATATCCAGGGCCAGCATCACCGCGCCAACGGTAATGGCACTGTCGGCGAAATTGAATGCCGGGAAGTACCAGCGGTTCTGCCAGTGCACCAGGATGAAATCGATCACGTGGCCCAGGGCGATGCGGTCGTACAGGTTACCCAGGGCCCCGCCCAGCACCAGCGCCAGAGCGATGGCCAGCCAGGTTTCATTGCGCCCCAGACGCTTGAGCCAGACTACCAGCACCGCACTGACCGCAATCGCGATCAGGGCGAACAGCCAGCGCTGCCAGCCGGAGCCGTCGGCGAGGAAGCTGAAGGCGGCGCCGGTGTTGTAGGCCAGGGTCCAGCTGAAGTAATCCGGGATCACCACGATCTGCTGGTACATGCTCAGCGAACTTTCGAAGTGCAGCTTGCTGACCTGGTCGATGACCAGGACCAGCACGCTCAACCACAGCCAGCCCAGACGGCCGAAACGGCCTGCGGCGTTAGGCATAGTGACGGACCTCGCCTGCTCCGCTGATGTTGTCTACGCAACGACCGCAGATTTCCGGGTGCTCAGGGTGCACGCCGACGTCTTCACGGCAGTGCCAGCAACGGGCGCACTTGGGGAAGGCCGACTTGACGACTTTGAGCTTGAGGCCCGGTACTTCGGTGGCCACGGCGTCCGCTGGTGCCTGGGCAAACGGGGCCAGGCTGGCGGTCGAGGTGATCAGCACGAAACGCAGTTCGTTGCTCAGCTTGGCCAGGTCAGCGGCCAGGCCATCCTCGGCAAACAGGGTGACTTCGGCTTGCAGGTTGCCACCGACGGCCTTGGCCGCGCGCTGAACTTCCAGTTCCTTGTTCACCGCAACCTTGACGGCCATCACGCCTTCCCAGTACTCGCGGCCCAGTTCGAAGTCAGCGGGCAATTCGGTCAGGCCTTCGTACCAGGTGTTGAGCATCACGGATTCGTTACGCTCGCCCGGCAGGTATTCCCACAGCTCATCGGCGGTGAAGGCCAGGATCGGTGCGATCCAGCGCACCAGCGCTTCGCAGATGTGGTACAGCGCAGTCTGCGCCGAGCGGCGCGCCTTGCTGTTGGCGCCGGTGGTGTACTGGCGGTCCTTGATGATGTCGAGGTAGAAGCCGCCCAACTCCTGCACGCAGAAGTTGTGCACCTTGGAGTAGACGTTCCAGAAGCGGTATTCGCCGTAGTGCAGCTCCAGCTCGCGCTGCAGCAACAAGGTACGGTCCACGGCCCAACGGTCCAGGGCCAGCATGTCTTCGGCCGGCAGCAGGTCGGTGGCCGGGTTGAAGCCGCTCAGGTTGGAAAGCAGGAAACGCGCAGTGTTGCGGATCCGCCGGTAGGCGTCGGCGCTGCGCTGCAGGATCTGATCGGAAACCGCCATCTCGCCGGAGTAGTCGGTGGCCGAGACCCACAGGCGCATGATGTCGGCACCCAGGGTGTCGTTGACCTTCTGTGGCGCGATCACGTTGCCCAGGGACTTGGACATCTTGCGGCCGTTCTCGTCCACGGTGAAGCCGTGGGTCAACAGTTCGCGGTACGGCGCGTGGTTGTCGATGGCGCAACCGGTGAGCAGGGACGAGTGGAACCAGCCACGGTGCTGGTCGGAGCCCTCCAGGTACAGGTCGGCCCGCGGACCGCTTTCGTGGCCCATGGGGTGCGAACCGCGCAGCACGTGCCAGTGAGTGGTGCCGGAGTCGAACCAGACGTCCAGGGTGTCGCTGATCTTGTCGTACTGGGCGGCTTCGTCGCCCAGCAGTTCAGCGGCGTCCATCTTGAACCAGGCCTCGATGCCTTCCTGCTCGACGCGCTGGGCCACTTCTTCCATCAGCTCGACAGTGCGTGGGTGCAGGTCGCCGCTTTCCTTGTTCAGGAAGAACGGGATCGGCACACCCCAGTTGCGCTGGCGGGAGATGCACCAGTCCGGGCGATTGGCGATCATCGAGTGCAGGCGTGCCTGGCCCCAGGCCGGCACGAACTGGGTGTCTTCGATGGCTTGCAGGGCGCGTTGGCGCAGGGTGTCGCCGGCTTCCGGCTGCTTGTCCATGCCAACGAACCACTGCGCGGTGGCGCGATAGATCAGCGGGGTCTTGTGGCGCCAGCAGTGCATGTAGCTGTGGCTGATGGTTTCGGTGTGCAGCAGCGCACCGACTTCGCTCAGCTTGTCGACAATGGCCGGGTTGGCCTTCCAGATGAACTGGCCGCCGAAGAACTCCAGCGATGTCGCGTAGACACCATTGCTCTGCACCGGGTTGAGGATGTCGTCGTTGACCATGCCATAACGCTTGCAGGTCACGAAGTCGTCTTCACCATAGGCCGGGGCCGAGTGAACCACGCCAGTGCCGGCACCCAGCTCCACGTATTCGGCCAGATACACCGGCGACAGGCGATCGTAGAACGGATGACGGAAATTGATCAGTTCCAGGGCCGAACCTGGAGCCGTGGCAATCACCGAGCCTTCCAGGTTGTAGCGGGCCAGGCAGGATTCCACCAGCTCTTCGGCCAGCACCAGCAGGCGTTCGCCGGTGTCGACCAGGGCATAGTTGAACTCAGGGTGTACGTTCAGCGCCTGGTTGGCCGGGATGGTCCAGGGGGTGGTGGTCCAGATCACGATGGCAGCAGGCTTGGCCAGCTTGGCCAGGCCAAAGGCGCCGGCCAGCTTGGCTTCGTCGGCGACCGGGAAGGCCACGTCGATAGTCGCGGACTTCTTGTCCTGATACTCGACTTCTGCTTCAGCCAGGGCCGAGCCGCAGTCGAAGCACCAGTTCACCGGCTTCAGGCCCTTGAACACGAAGCCGCCCTTGACCATTTCCGCCAGGGCACGGATCTCGCCGGCCTCGTTGGCGAAGTTCATGGTCTTGTAGGGATTGGCCCAGTCGCCCAGCACACCCAGGCGGATAAACTCGGCCTTCTGCCCTTCGATCTGCTCGGAAGCGTAGGCGCGGCACAGCTCGCGGGTCTGGTCCGAGGACAGGTTCTTGCCGTGGGTCACCTCGACCTTGTGCTCGATCGGCAGACCGTGGCAGTCCCAGCCAGGAACGTAAGGCGCGTCGAAACCCGCCAGGGTTTTCGAGCGGATGATCATGTCCTTGAGAATCTTGTTGACCGCATGACCGATGTGAATCGAGCCGTTGGCATAGGGAGGACCGTCGTGCAGTACGAACTTGGGACGATCCTTGCCAATCTCGCGCAACTTTCCGTACAGGCCAATGCTGTCCCAACGCTGCAGAATCTGTGGTTCGCGCTGAGGCAGGCCGGCCTTCATTGGGAAGGCGGTGTCCGGAAGGTTTAACGTGGCTTTATAGTCGGTCATTTAAGGCTCTTCATTAGCGATTGGCGCTATGGATACGTGCCACTTGGGCACGGGCGGCGGCAACATCCGCATTGATCGCCGTCTTCAACGCCTCCAGGGAGGCGAAACGCTGCTCTTCACGCAGCTTGTGGTGGAAAACCACCGTCATACGCCGGTCATACAGATCGCCGGCAAAATCTAAAAGATGTACTTCCAGGTGGGCCTTGCCATCACCTGCAACCGTGGGCCGCACGCCGATATTGGCGACGCCGGGCCAGGTCTTGCCATCGAGCTCGACGCTCACCAGGTACACCCCGGAAAGCGGCACGCGACGGCGCTTCAACTGCACATTGGCAGTGGGCGTACCCAACTGGCGCGCCAGTTTCTGGCCGTGCAACACCCGCCCGGCAATGCGGTACGGGCGACCCAGCAGGCGCTCGGCCAGATCGAAATCGGCGGCGGCCAGGGCATTGCGGACCTGGGTACTACTCACCCGCAGGCCGTCGAGCTCGACGGTCTGCGCCGCCTCGACGGTAAAGCCGTGGGTGGCTCCGGCCTGCTGCAGGAAGTCAAAATCACCGACCCGGTCGCAACCGAAGCGGAAGTCATCACCCACTTCCAGGTGCTGTACACCCAGGCCATCCACCAGGATTCGCTCGACGAACTCGCTGGCGCTGAGTTTGCTCAGGCGCTGGTTGAAGGCCAGGCACAGCACCCGGTCGACACCGGCGTCAGCCAGCAACTGCAGCTTGTCCCGCAGGCGGGCCAAACGCGCCGGAGCCGTCTCGGGGGCAAAGAATTCCCGCGGCTGGGGCTCGAAAATCACCACGCAGCTGGGCACGCCCAACTCGAGCGCACGTTCGCGCAGCCGGCCCAGGATAGCCTGGTGACCACGGTGAACACCGTCAAAGTTGCCAATAGTGGCGACGCAGCCCCGATGCTGGGGGCGCAGATTGTGGAGGCCTCGAACCAGCTGCATAACGCGCTTCTTGCTCATAAAGTGGTCGATTATAACCACACCCGGCGGCCGACGACAGGCAGCACCGCACCCAATGTGGTTGATCCGACAAAACCGATGCCTGCCCTACCCTGGCGACTAAACAGCCGTCAGTTCAAGGCCTTGCGATTGAAGTCGCGCAAACGGAAGCCCAGCAGCGCCAGCATGCCAAAATATGCCACCACCCCAGCCACCACCAGCACGCCCAGACGCAGGAACCGCTGGAGCATGTGGCCTTGATCCCAGGCCGGCATGAAATGCATCAGGCCCAGCAACACCGCGGACATGACCGCTACCGCTAACAGCAACTTCAAGGTGAACCGCCCCCACCCCGGCAGGGGCTGGAACATCTGCTGCTTGCGCAACTGGTAGAACAGCAGTCCGGCGTTGATACAGGCCCCGGCGCTAATGGCCAGGGCCAGACCCGCGTGCTTCAGGGGGCCGATAAAGGCCAGGTTCAGCAGTTGGGTGACGATCAGCGTAAAGATGGCGATTTTCACCGGCGTACGAATGTTCTGCTGCGCATAGAAGCCCGGCGCCAGCACCTTGATCACGATGATCCCCAGCAAACCCACGGCATAAGCCACCAGCGCACGCTGGGTCATGGACGCATCGAAGGCACTGAACTCACCGTATTGGAACAGTGACACGGTCAGCGGCTCGGCGAGGATACCCAGGGCCAGGGAGCACGGCAGCACCAGGATGAAACACAGGCGCAGGCCCCAATCGAGAATCCGCGAATACTCGTGGCGGTCCTTGCTGGCGTAGGTCTTGGCCAGGGTCGGCAGAAGAATGGTGCCCAGCGCCACCCCCAACACACCGGACGGCAGCTCCATCAGGCGGTCGGCGTAATACATCCACGACACCGAACCGGCTACCAGGAAAGAGGCGAAGATGGTGTTGATGATCAACGAGATCTGGCTCACCGAAACCCCGAGAATCGCCGGCAGCATCTGCTTCATCACCCGCCAGACCCCGGTATCCCGCAGGTTCAGGCGTGGCAGCACCAGCATGCCGATCTTCTTCAGGTGCGGCAGCTGATACAGCAACTGCGCCAGGCCACCAGCCAGCACCGCCCAGCCCAGAGCCATCACTGGCGGATCGAAGTACGGCGTGAGAAACACCGCAAAAATGATCATGCTGACGTTGAGCAGGGTCGGCACGAAGGCCGGCACCGAGAAACGATTCCAGGTATTGAGGATTGCCCCGGCCAGAGACGACAGCGAGATCAGCAATATATAAGGAAAGGTCACCCGCAACAGGTCAGAGGTCAGGGCGAACTTTTCCGGAGAGTCGACGAACCCAGGTGCCGTGGCCCAGATCACCCAAGGCGCGGCGATGATACCCAAAGCCGTCACCAGCGCCAGGACCAGGGTCAGCAGACCCGAGACATAGGCAATGAAGGTACGGGTCGCCTCTTCCCCCTGCTGGCTCTTGTATTCCGCCAGGATCGGCACGAACGCCTGGGAGAACGCTCCTTCGGCAAAGATGCGCCGCAGCAGGTTGGGCAGCTTGAAGGCAATGAAGAAGGCATCGGTGGCCATCCCGGCACCGAAAGCGCGCGCGATGATGGTGTCACGCACAAACCCCAGTATCCGGGAAAGCATCGTGATAGAGCTGACGGCGGCCAACGACTTGAGCAGGTTCATGAAAAGGTTTTGCGCCTTGTAGATAAACAGCAGGCGAAAAGACACCCACTTATGCGATACTCCGCGCCGCAACAGCACAGAGCCAAAGCTCGCGAGTTTACAGGTCAAGCGCCGGAAATAAATATCCCGCCTCTTCAGATCGACCACTCAGCGGAACGCATCACCCGCCCTTGACAAGACTTCAACTCATCGGCATGATTCGCGGCCTATTTTGTTTGCTATTTCCCAAAAAGTCTTTCGAGGAGCTCGACGGTGGCCAACTCACCTTCCGCCAAAAAACGTGCAAAACAGGCTGAGAAGCGTCGCAGCCACAACGCCAGCCTGCGTTCCATGGTTCGTACCTACATCAAGAATGTAGTTAAAGCCATCGACGCAAAAGACGCTGAAAAAGCGCAAGCTGCTTATGTTCTGGCTGTGCCAGTTATCGACCGCATGGCCGATAAAGGCATCATCCACAAGAACAAGGCTGCTCGCCATAAAGGTCGTCTGAATGGCCACATCAAGGCTCTGAACCTTGCTGCTGCAGCCTAAGCGACACGCTTGTTAAAAAACCGACCCAAGGGTCGGTTTTTTATTGCCCGTGATTTACCCATCCAGCAAACCAGCCCCGCCCCCAATAGAGGGCCAGCATGCCAGGAGAAACTCCGTTACGGGTGCGGCCAGGGCAGGATCGGGATAGCCGTCACCGCATTCTGCGGACTGCCCTCGATCAGACGATCGCTGTAGACCAGGTACACCAGGGTATTGCGCTTCTTATCCAGGAAACGCACCACCTGCATGGTCTTGAATACCAGCGAGGTGCGCTCCTTGAATACCTCGTCGCCATCCTTGAGCTCACCCTTGAACGCAATAGGCCCCACCTGACGACAGGCAATGGAGGCTTCCGCACGATCTTCCGCCAGGCCCAGGCCACCCTTGAGCCCACCCGTCTTGGCTCGCGACAGATAGCACGTCACCCCATCGACCTTGGGATCATCGAACGCCTCGACCACGATCCGGTCATTCGGCCCGACAAACTTGAACACCGTGGACACCTGGCCAATCTCCTCGGCCGAAGCCATGAGAGGCATCGCCAAGAGCAAGCCCAACAATCCTTTTGCTACGCGCATACGCTTTTCCTTACGCCACTTACACCAGAATCAGGTTATCGCGGTGTACCAGTTCAGGCTCCGCCATATACCCCAGGACACCGACAATAGCGTCGGACGGCTGACCGATGATCTTCTGCGCCTCAAGCGCACTGTAGTTGGCCAGACCACGAGCAATCTCACGACCATCCGGCGCTACGCACACCACCATCTCACCACGCCGGAAACCACCCTGGACCTGCTTGACCCCCACCGGCAACAGGCTCTTGTTACCCCGGGACAGAGCCGACACCGCCCCCTCGTCCAGCACCAGGGTGCCACGGGTCTGCAGATGCCCGGCCAGCCACTGCTTGCGCGCCGCCAGCATGCCGCGCTCCGGCGACAGCAAGGTGCCGATGCGCTCGCCAGCCTTGAGGCGGTCCAGCACGCGCTCCAGGCGCCCGCCAACGATGATCGTATGCGCCCCGGAACGCGCTGCCAGCCGCGCCGCTCGCAACTTGGTCTGCATGCCGCCACGCCCCAGCGCACCACCCGTACCACCGGCCACCGCATCCAGCGCCGGGTCGTCGGCCCGCGCCTCATAGATCAGCTGGGCATCAGGATTGTTACGCGGATCAGCATCGAACATGCCGTCACGGTCGGTAAGAATCACCAGCAGATCAGCCTCAACCAGGTTGGCCACCAGCGCCGCCAGGGTATCGTTGTCGCCAAAGCGGATCTCGTCAGTCACCACGGTGTCGTTCTCGTTGATCACCGGGATCACCTTGAGCTCCACCAGGGCACGCAAGGTACTGCGAGCATTGAGGTAGCGCTTGCGATCAGAGAGGTCGTCATGGGTCAGGAGAATCTGTGCAGTATGCCGGCCATGCTCGGCAAAGCTCGACTCCCAGGCCTGCACCAGCCCCATCTGGCCGATGGCCGCAGCAGCCTGCAACTCATGCATCGCACTCGGTCGTGCGGTCCAGCCCAGGCGACTCATGCCGGCCGCTACAGCACCGGAGGAAACCAGTACCAGCTCGACGCCAGCCTCATGCAAGGCCACCATCTGCTCCACCCACACACCCATTGCCGCGCGATCCAGCCCCTTGCCGTCCGCCGTCAGCAGCGCACTGCCGATCTTAACGACCCAGCGCTGCGCACCTGTCACCTTGCTCCGCATCTTATTCAACCTTTGCCAGCGAGCGACGCGACCGAGCGCCACTCATGGGGTTATTCGTATTTGTATCCTGCAGACACCAAAACGCCGCTCAAATGAGCGGCGCCTTGGAAGCTGGCTTGGCAGCGATGATAACACCGCACCCTGCCAGATAAACCGTCTTCGCGGGGCAAGCCCGCTGCTGCCGAATCAGTCACGGACGTAAATGATTTCCGGACCATCTTCATCGTCAACGTCTTCTTCGTCCCAGTCATCATCACCGATGTCATGGACGCTCTTCACGCCACTGCGGCGCAGAGCACGCTGATCGTCAAGGGCCTGCAACTGGGCACGCGCCTCGTCTTCGATGCGCTGATCCAGCTCAGCCAGCTCGTCGGCATAGGCAGGGTCGGCTGCCAGGCGATCGGCACGATCCTCCAGGTAACGCATGATGTCGCGGCTCAGGCGCTCGGTACCATCCTTGGAGATGGCCGAGATGACGTATACCGGCCCCGTCCACTCCAGGCGATCAACGATTTCCTTGACCCGCTCTTCGCGCTCTTCCTCGAGGATCTGATCGGACTTGTTCAGCACCAGCCAGCGCTCGCGCTCGGCCAGGGACGGGCTGAACTTCATCAACTCATTGACAATCACCTCTGCCGCATCCGCCGGGCTGCTTTCATCCAGCGGCGCCATGTCCACCAGGTGCAGCAGGATACGCGTACGCGCCAGGTGCTTGAGGAAGCGAATCCCCAGGCCGGCACCATCGGAAGCCCCCTCGATCAGACCCGGAATGTCGGCGATCACGAAGCTCTTCCAGCGATCGACGCTGACCACACCCAGGTTCGGCACCAGGGTGGTGAACGGGTAATCGGCCACCTTCGGCTTGGCCGCGGACACCGAGCGGATAAAGGTACTTTTGCCCGCATTCGGCAAGCCCAGCAGACCCACGTCCGCCAACACCTTCAGCTCCAGCTTGAGATCACGCTGCTCACCCGGCTTGCCCGGAGTGGTCTGGCGCGGCGCACGGTTGGTACTGGACTTGAAACGGGTGTTGCCCAAACCGTGCCAGCCGCCCTGCACCACCATCAACCGCTGGCCAGCCTTGGTCAGGTCGCCAATGACTTCCTGAGTGCCCGCATCAATGATCGTGGTACCGACCGGAACCCGCAGCTCCAGATCCTCACCTTTCTTGCCGGTGCAGTCGGTACTGCCGCCATTGGAGCCGCGCTCGGCATCGAAGTGCCGGGTGTAGCGGTAGTCCACCAGGGTATTGAGGTTTTCGTCGGCGACCATGTAGATCGAGCCGCCATCACCACCATCACCACCGTTGGGACCACCGTTCTCGATGAACTTTTCCCGACGGAAACTCATGCAACCATTACCGCCGTCGCCAGCCTTTACTCGAATCGATACTTCATCAACAAACTTCATGTTCAAACGCCTCTCGCCACACGGGCGAGCTGAAAAGCACTAAGACATAAGACTCTTGCAAAAATGAGCGCAGCGACCTCAATCAACGACCGAAACATCCAACGCTGGCAGCTCGTACAAACAGTTTTGCAAGAGACTCATCCCACAAACGAAAAAGCCCCGTCGCGAGACAGGGCTTTTCCAGCGATCGCGCAATTAAGCTGCGACGACGCTCACGTAACGACGACCGAAGGCGCCTTTTACTTCAAACTTGATCACGCCTTCGATTTTCGCGAACAGGGTGTGATCTTTACCCATGCCAACGCCGTAGCCAGCGTGGAATTGGGTGCCGCGCTGACGCACGATGATGTTGCCGGCCTTGATGACCTGGCCGCCATACATCTTCACGCCAAGGCGTTTGGCTTCTGAGTCGCGACCGTTACGGGTACTACCACCAGCTTTTTTGTGTGCCATGAGTTCAATTCTCCTAGTGAGGAATTAGGCTGAAATTAAGCCTGAATACCGGTGATTTTGATCTCGGTGAACCACTGGCGGTGGCCCATACGCTTCATGTGGTGCTTACGGCGACGGAACTTGATGATGCGGACTTTATCGTGACGACCTTGGGAGATCACTTCAGCCTTGACGGTTGCGCCAGCAACAACAGGTGCGCCGATGTTCACGTCGTCGCCGTTGGCGACCAACAGAACGCGGTCAAAAGTCACGGATTCGCCAGTAGCGACTTCCAGTTTTTCGATCTTCAGGTATTCACCTTCAGCGACCTTGTATTGCTTACCGCCGGTAACGATTACTGCGTACATGGTATTTCTCCGATAATCCTGCTCACCCAGCTCTTTATAAGAAGAGGTATTGGCTGGCATGGCTGCATGGGGCTGGAACGGCCCAAGTGCAATTGCGTAAGGCAGGTGCTGCCCAGGAAGTTCAGGGTGCGCGATTGTACGCAAGGCTCAATGGCCTTGCAAGTGCCGTTCAGGCCACGCCGGACAACGCTGCCAGCCCTGGCGCCGGGGACCTAACCTCCTGAAACCTGGGTTTAATGGCAGCACGCGACTATACCCCAGTGTTTTACCCTGACAAATTACAGCCCGTCGGGGCTTTTGCCGTGCGGGACCGCGCCTTGACACCCGCGGACGTGGGTCCTAGCATGCCGCGCAACCCTTCTGGAGCACCTGTCGCTGATGCAACCCCAAGCTTTCTACCGCGCGGTGGCGGACGATTTTAGCGCCGTCGACGGCATCATCAAGAAACAGCTGACCTCCCGAGTTCCGCTGGTTTCCAAAATCGGCGATTACATCACCTCGGCCGGAGGCAAGCGCCTGCGTCCTTTATTGGTGCTGCTGTGCGGCAAGGCCCTGGGTCGCGAAGGCGACGACCTGCGCCTGCTGGCCGCCACCATCGAATTCCTGCACACCGCCACTCTGCTGCATGACGACGTGGTCGACATGTCCGGCATGCGCCGTGGCCGCTCAACCGCCAACGCCATGTGGGGCAACGCTCCCAGCGTACTGGTGGGCGACTTCCTGTACTCGCGCTCGTTCGAAATGATGGTCGAGCTCGGCTCGATGCCGGTCATGCGCATCCTGTCCCAGGCCACCCGGATCATCGCTGAAGGCGAAGTCCTGCAGCTCTCCAAGGTGCGTGACGCCAGCACCACCGAAGAAACCTACATGGAAGTCATCCGCGGCAAGACCGCGATGCTCTTCGAAGCCTCGACCCACAGCGCCGCCGCACTGGCCGGCGCCACCGAGGAACAGGCCGAAGCCCTGCGCACCTTTGGCGACCATCTGGGCGTGGCCTTCCAACTGGTGGACGACCTGCTGGACTACCGCGGCGATGCCGAGACCCTGGGCAAGAACGTCGGTGACGATCTGGCAGAAGGCAAGCCGACGCTGCCGCTGATCTACACCATGCGCGAAGGCACACCGGAGCAGGCAGCCCTGGTTCGCCAGGCGATCCAGAAAGGCGGCATCGAAGATCTGGAAAGCATCCGTGCCGCCGTCGAGGCCTCGGGTTCCCTGGACTACACCGCACAACTGGCCCGCGATTACGTCGCGCGCGCCATCACTTGCCTGGAAGCCCTGCCACCGAGCGAGTACCGCGATGCCCTGGTGGAACTGAGCGAATTCGCCGTCGCCCGCACCCACTAAACAGCCCGGCTCCTGCTCATCACAGGAGCCGGCTCGTTGCTCTGCCCCCCCCCTTCATCCCCTCTCGCCCACAAAACCCTATACAATGTGCGCTTTTTAGCCATCCTGACTTTGAGGAGCTTAAGTGAGCACTTTGCCACCCTGCCCAAAATGCAATTCCGAATACACCTACGAGGACGGCACCCAGCTGATCTGCCCTGAGTGCGCCCACGAGTGGTCCGCCAGCGGTGAAGCCGAAGCCGTATCCGATGAAGCCGTGAAGAAAGATTCGGTGGGCAACGTGCTGCAAGACGGCGACACCATTACCGTGATCAAGGACCTCAAGGTCAAGGGCACCTCGCTGGTGGTCAAGGTCGGCACCAAGGTCAAGAACATCCGCCTGTGCGATGGCGACCATGACATCGACTGCAAGATCGACGGAATCGGCCCGATGAAACTCAAGTCCGAGTTCGTCCGCAAGGTCTGAATCCAGCCCCTCTCGCGCCCGCCGCGAGAGGGTTCCCCCCCTGCGTCCCTCCCCGCTCGGTCAACCCGCAACCTTGCTAGCAAAAAGCCAGTCGATTTGATCGAAAACAATTTCTGCACAGAAAAAAGCAGAAACCGCCAATAGGCACTTGCTATTCATTGAATAAGAATTATTCTCATTGAACCCCATTCAAGGAGATGACGACCATGACTTATTTGATTGATGCCTGGCTGGACCGCCCACACCCTTACCTGCGAATCCTGCATCGGGAAACCGGGGAAGTCTGTGCGGTACTGGAAGAGGAAGCCCTGAACGAGCTGCAGGACCAGGGAGATCTGGACCTGAACGGCCTGAGCTCCAGCGAACCGCTGGTACTCAAGGAATTGGTGCGCAACCTGTTTTTGTTCTGCTACGCCAGAGCCTTGCGGCCGACCGGCACCGATGGTCAAAGCCTGAGCGCAAAAATCCGTCTATGAAACCAAAGCCGATCAAGGGGCAAGCTTGCCGGCGATGAGCAGACCGCGAGTGCGCAGACTTCATCGCCAGCAAGCTGGCTCCTACAGGGGTTACAGAACGTCCAGCAGCTCGACGTCGAACACCAGGACGCTGTGCGGCGGGATGCTGCCCACGCCTTGCGCGCCGTAAGCCAGTTCGCTCGGCACGTACAGACGCCATTTGCTACCGGCGTTCATCAGTTGCAGCGCTTCGGTCCAGCCAGCGATCACGCCGCCAACCGGGAATTCGGCAGGCTGGCCGCGCTCGTAGGAGCTGTCGAACACAGTGCCGTCGATCAGGGTGCCGTGGTAGTGAGTGCGAACGCTGTCTTCACGGGATGGCTTGGCGCCTTCGCCCTGGGTCAGCACTTCGAACTGCAGGCCGGAAGCCAGGGTGGTGATGCCTTCACGCTTGGCGTTTTCCGCCAGGAATGCCAGACCGGCACCGGCAGCCGCTTCGGCCTTGGCAGCGGCTTCAGCCTGCATGATTTCGCGGATGACTTTGAAGCTGGCAGACATTTCTTCCTGACCCACACGGCTTGGCTTACCGGCGAAAGCGTCGGTCAGACCGGCCAGGATTGCATCCAGGCTCACGCCCGGTGGCGGGTTGTCACGCAGTTGGTCGCCCAGCTGACGGCCGATGCCGTAGCTGACGCGGGTTTCGTCGGTGGACAGATTTACTTCGGACATGACACTGCTCCGCTGTGCGGACGGCTCGGGAAAGGCCGTGGAAACACAGCACCTTCCGGAGCGCCCGGAACCAAAAGGGCGAGCAGACTAGCACAGAAGTCCGGCGACAATCAGCGCAACCCCGGCGCTACCAGCCGGAGTGCAGGGTGATCGGCACCTTGAGGCTTTCCTCGGCGCTGGCAGACAACCCGCACATCTCGTCATGCACCGAGGTGTGGATCAGGTTGAACGGCAGCTTGGGAAACGACTGCAGCACTTCACGGGCATGCTCCACCGAACGCAGATGAAACATCTGCCCATGGGCATCGCTCAACGGGTATGCAGCCCCGTGCATGCGCGCCTCAAGCAGGTAGATTCCGCCTTCCAGCGAAATCAGGTTCAACTCATCGACTTTTCCGGCAATGGCGTAGGCATTCATTTCCTGCAGGTTCATGAGCGCACCTCGTGCAATTGAAAGCCATGACCCCTACAGGCATATGCCCCGCCCGGAAAAAGCACAAGCCACAAACAACGCCGCCCGTCCGTTTCGCAACGGCCGGGCGGCAGGTGTCCGGTGGGCAGGGGGCGGTCAGTGCTTAGTCAGCTTGTCCAGGTACCCCATGGCAAATGCCGAGATCACGAAGGTCATGTGGATCACCACGTACCACAGCAGGTACTCGGTGGGGGTGTTCTTGGCGTCCATGAACACCCGCAGCAGGTGGATCGAGGAGATCGCGACGATGGACGCCGCCACTTTCATCTTCAGCGACGAAGAATCCATCTTGCCCAGCCAGCTGAGCTTTTCCTTGTCCTCATCGATGTCCAGCTGCGACACGAAATTTTCGTAGCCGGAAATCATCACCATCACCAGCAGGCCACCCACCAGCGCCATGTCGATCAGCGACAGCAGCACCAGGATCAGGTCGGACTCGGCCATGGAGAACACATTGGGAATAACGTGGAAGACTTCTTGGAAAAACTTCAATGCCAGTGCCAGCAGGCCCAGGGACAATCCGAAGTAGATCGGCGCCAGCAGCCAGCGTGAGGCATACATTGCATTTTCGATAAAACGTTCCATTGAATCTCGTACCCGGTGTAAAAACGGCGGCGAGTATATCAGCGCGCCAAAAGCCCATAAACCACAGACAATCCCCTGACCCACGGGTTTTTCCGAACGTTTTTTCTGCTAGTGTCGAAGCCATTGCCACCGCCCATCGACACTGGACAGGAAGACTGGAAAATGGATTTGCGATTGCCTTTGGCCAGCTTCGGCCTCGGTCTGGCGCTGCTGATCAGCGGCGGCTGTTCACCCAGCGACGAAAAGAAGCAGGCCAGCCTCGAAGAGAGGACCGCACAGTTTGAAAAATCCCTGGACGCCATCCAGGACCCCAAGCTCAAGGACGCCATCGCCGACCTCGGCGGCTCACTGCTGCTGCTGGAGCGTGCGCAGATCAAGCTCGACAGCAAGCCGATCGAAACCGAATACGGTGACGACAGCCTGGCCCTGCTCAAGCACTACCCCACGGCCCAGGCGCTGGTGGACACCTACGTCAATGGCCTGTTCGTGCTGCGCAAGCCCTCCAGCTCGGACTACCTGACCGACCTGCAGCCGGTGTTCCCCTTCAGCTTCAACATGCCCGCGCAGTTCCCCTTTCCCCATGGCCTGGAGTGGCAGTCCGTCACCCTGAGCAACAAGAAGGTCATCCCCTTTCAGCCCGAATGGTCGGAAACCGACCCGGGGATTCAACTCAGCCCGTCCAGTTCCAACCTGACCAACCCGGATGACCTGACCGTGACCTATCCCTTCATCGAGGGCCTGGAAGTGGACAACAAGAACCAGCCGCAGCCAGTCTCGCTGCAGGGCAAGCTGGAAGTGATAGCTCCCGGCCGCACCCTGACCTTCGAACTGACCCGGGCCGACATCGGCAAGCCACGCCAGGACGGCAACATCAGCCTGACCTTGCTGGCGCTGGAAAAGAATGTCGCCGAGATCGAACTGAGCAATAACGCCGCCCTGCCTCAAGAAGCCGACGACGCCTCCCTCAACCCCTTGCTGGCGCAGGCTCGGGACAGCAGCGGGCAAATCCTCTCTCGGTCGGGCTCGATCAATGAGAGCGCCCAGCAGGTCGCCTTTTACCGCCAGCAACTGGCCGAGATGCAGAAGCAGAAGAGCTGGAGCGAGGCCTTCGAGAAGCAACTGGAGGATGAGCAGAAAGCCTTCGACCAGCAGCACACCCAGCATTACGCCAAGGTGTATTTCAACGGCCAGATCGACAAGCTGGAGGTCGCCGTACTCGACTTCGCTCAGGCCAGCGTGACCCGCAAGGACCTCGACCTGCCGGTACACCGCTTCGATCGGCTCACCACCGACAAGAACATCCAGCCACTGCCGATGCCGGTGGTGGTCTATGACGATCAGGCCGCCAGCTACCTCAAGGGCGCGGAGCTTGATGAGGATTCATTGAAAAAGTCCGTGACCATCAGCCAATCGGTGGAAGATGCCAGTGCAGCACGCATTGAGTTCAGCCATCCGCGGACCTTCAACGACGAACTGCTGGGCTCGGAGTTCAATGCCGGCGACACCCCGCTGACCTTCTTCACTCAGGACGACAAGGGCCAGCGTGGCGAACCGATCGAACTGCCGGACGAGGCCTTTGAAATCGACCCCATGCGTGGCGTCATCACCTACGACCTGAACCTGTTCCCGGAAACCCCGGCCTATGCCGTCGGCTCTATCCCGCTGTTTCTCGCCAACATCGAGAAAAAGACCATCAGTGCCCAGCAACTGCCCAAGGGCCTGGAGCTCAAGGGCAATGCCCTGATAGTCGACCAGAAGCTCTTTCCCGGGGATGCCTGGCGCTTCTATGCCAAGGACGACAGTGGCCAGTACCTGAAGGAGATCCTTGCCGTCAGCCACGGCGCCTCGAACAACGGGCCCGCGCTGTTCGACGTGCATTACTTCTACGGCCAGCCCAGCCAACTGGAAAGCTACGAGCGCAGCGAACTCAATGCCGTCGAATACGGCTTTGAGGTCAAACTCGACAAAGCCGAGCCGACACCACCCTAGCCATCAATGTTCGGGATGGAACTGGAAATCCCCGGCGTGACGCCCCCGCTCACCGTTGATCTGCCGCAGTTGGGCCTGCAGATGCAGGCACCATATCTGCGGATCGTCGGCCAGTTGGTAACCGTGGGTAGTCAGGCTTTCAACGATCGAATCGAGGATCGATTCGGCCACCACAGGTCCGCAGAACGGCCCTTGGGACTTGATCGCCGAGGGTTGTTCACCGGCCATTCCGGCGGCGAAGAGAAGGGTCCACATACCGTTGTCCCCCGCCAAAGGGCGAACAATGCATTCGATACGGGTAACCAGGCCAAGGCATTGGCGAGTAAGGCAAAGGTTGCGCGACATGGCGGCGACCCTCGGTAGATCCACTATTCAGCCTTCAACGCAAGGCTGTTTCGATCCAGCGACGACTGTCGTTCTCCTTGCCCTGAGAATAGAAGAAAAGCCTGATAAACAAAGTTGACCGATCCAACAGGCGCCGAATGGTCTATTTTGAAAAATTGGCGTCAGCGGCCTGGCGCCGATGGCGAGGGAACACCCCCCTCGCCATCGAACAGCATCATGCCGGCTTGGTATCGGCCAACGCCTCCTGGGCCTGTTCTTTCTCGGCCTCCTTCAGGTCGTCTTCGCTGATCATCTCGGCAATCACCCGCAGCCGCTCCACCACACGCGCATTGACGCTGCCCTCGGGAAACTGCCCTTCGGCATCAGGCTCGCCAGCCGGCTCGCCCACCAGGAGGCTCAGGGCCTCATCGGCCTGACGCACCGCATACACATGGAACTGCCCGGCTCGCACCGCCTGCAAGACCTTCTCGTCGAGCATCAGAGTGGCGACGTTGGCCTGGGGAATGATCGCCCCCTGCTCCCCGGTCAGGCCACGGGCCTCGCACAGACGGAAGAAGCCTTCGATCTTCTCGTTGACCCCGCCGACCGCCTGCACCTCACCAAACTGGTTGATCGAGCCGGTAATGGCGAAGCACTGCTTGAGCGGGGTTTTGGAGAGCGCCGAAATCAGCGTGCAGGCCTCGCCCAGCGAAGCACTGTCACCGTCCACATAGCCATAGGACTGCTCCAGGGCGATGCTCGCGGAAATCGCCAGGGGGAACTCCTGGGCATAACGGCTGCCCAGGTAACCCGTGAGGATCATCACCCCCTTGGAGTGGATCGGCTGGCCGAGATTGACCTCGCGCTCGATGTCGACGATACCGCTGCCGCCGGGGTAGACCGTGGCCGAGATCCGCGCCGGCACGCCAAAGGCCGAGTCCCCGACCTCCAGCACCGTCAGGCCGTTGCACTTGCCTACCGCGGCACCATCGGTGTCGATGAGGATGATGCCCGCCAGCATGTCGTCGAGAATCCGCGCCGACACCCGCCCGGTACGCGTGGCCTTGGCCTTCAGCGCGCGCTCGATATGCCCGGCGTCAGTCATTTCATCCGAAGCCAGGTGCCGGATGAAATCGGCTTCGCTGACCAGTTGGAACAGATCACCGATACGCGCCGACAAGCGCCCCTGATGCTCCGCCAGGCGTGCACTGTAGGTGGCCAGCCGCGCCACGGCGTCGGCGGTCAGTGGCGCCATGCCCTCTTCCGAAGTCCGGGTCTTCAGCAACTGGGCGAACTGCTCCAGGCTTTCATCCACCATCGGAATGTCTTCGTCGAAATCCACCAGTACCCGGAACATCTCCTGGAAGTCCGGATCCAGGTCCTGCAGCGTGTAATACAACTGGCGGGCGCCAATGATGATGACCTTGACCTGCAGCGGAATCACCTGTGGCGTCAGGGTCACAGTGGCCAGGCGGCCCATCTCGCCCAGTGGCGACTCCATCTTCAGCTTGCGCGATTGCAGGGCGCGCTTGAGCGCGTCCCAGACAAAGGGTTCGCTGAGCATCTTCTCGGCTTCCAGAATCAGGAAACCGCCATTGGCCCGGTGTAAGGCGCCAGGGCGCAACTGCCGGTAGGTGGTGTAGAGCGCACCCTGGTCGGTGCTGTACTCGATGCGCCCAAACAGGTTGTCGTAGGTCGGATGAGGCTCGAATACCACCGGGGCACCACCGCTGGCCGGGTGACCGACCACCAGGCTCGGGCAGTACTGTTCTTCCAGCAGCTTGCGCGCCACGGCGTCGGTCTTGCTGTCGTCCACCAGTTGTTCGACCACGGTCTTCAACAGATAGACCTGCATGGCCTGCAGGTAGCCACAGACCGCGGCGTTTTCCGCGTACTTCTCGGACAGCGGTGCGAGCAGGGGCTGCAGGGCCAGGGTGATGGTTTCTTCATTGAGCTGGCGCAACTGGTTGCTCGACTCGCGCTTCCATTGCGGCAGGCTCGCCAGTTCTTCGTTGAGGCGCTCCTCCAGGGCAGAAATGTCCTCGTGGAAGCGTTCGCGATCGGCCTCGGGCAACTGGGCGAACTCAGCCTCGTCCAGGGCCTTGCCTTCGAACATCGGGGTAAAGGCGATGTTGCTGCTGTCGCGGTACAGCGCCACGTCCTTTTCCAGGGCCAGGCGCTCGATCACATCCAGGGCGCGGTCATAGCGCTGGTTGAAGGCGCGATCGATGGCGCTCTTCTTCTGCTGGTACGAAGGGTGCTCGAAGACCGCCGGAAAGGTGGCCAGCAGGTTATCGATCAGGCCGTTGATGTCGCTGATGAAACTGCCCGCGGCCCCCGCTGGCAGCTCCAGTGCCCGGGGTTCCCGGGGCTCGTCGAAGTTGTTGACATAGACCCAGTCCGACGGGGTCTGCAGGCGCTTGCCTTCGGCCTTCAGATAGCGTTTGACGAAAGAGAAGCGGCCGGTGCCCGGCTCGCCCATGACAAAGACGTTGTAGCCGGGGCGCGGCATGGCCACGCCAAACTGCAAGGCTTCGACCGCACGTTCCTGGCCTAGCACACCGCGGAAGGGCTCCAGATCATTGGTGGTGGAGAAGCTGAACTGTTCAGCAGAGAAAGGACGGGTCAGCGCTTCAGGCGCAAGACGCAGGCTGGCAGCAACAGGATCAGGCATCGGGCTTCCTTACATCAGGCGGGGCAGATGGCGGCATTCTGGCGCCGGGTATGCCCGGCTGGCAAGGCGCGCCTCAGGGGAAAGCATAGCCAAGCCGCAGGCCACGACCCGCACCAAGTAAAACCAGCTGTTTCAGGTATTGTTTTGTAAATAGTTACGGAACCTGAGGAACCTGCCTAAACTCCAAACTGCGCGGCTGGATAGATAACCGGCCCACTGGCGCCCACACGGGCCAGTCTCCCTGTCCATTGGTATGCACACAAAGAGAACAACGCTATGAAACGGATTCTTCTCGGTACTCTTTTCACCGCTGTATCCCTCAACGCCATGGCCCAGGCGCCAGGCGGCCCGGATTGCGGCTGGGGCAACATGCTGTTCGAAGGCCAGCGCGGCACTCCGGCGCACTTCCTCGCATCCACCACCAACGGCACCTCAGGCAACGCCACTTTCGGCATGACCTCCGGTACCAACGGCTGCTCGACCAATGCCTCGCTGACCTATGGCGGCAAGTCCTGGTTCGCCATGAACGGCATGATGAACGAGCTCTCCGAAGACATGGCCAAGGGTCAAGGCGAAGCCCTGACCACCTACGCCGTGGTACTCGGTGTAGCCCCTGAGGATCGCGCGCACTTTGCCGCGGTTACCCACGCGCACTTCCAACAGATCTTCAGCAAGGCTGACGTGACCGCGGAAGATGTGCACACCAATACCCTGGCCGTGTTGAAAAACGACGCGCGCCTGGCCAAGTACGCAACCCCAGCTTAAGCTCGCCCCACCCGCTCCTCGCGAGGAGCGGGTTTTATTTTCCGGACCTTGCCCACCTTGGGTCTTTGTATTTCCGACTTAAGTTGCCCAACATGCTCAAACGCCTTGCCTACCTGGCGCTCTGTGTCTGCGCCCCGCTGTATGCCGCGCCTCACATCGACCCTCAACGTTTGCAGCAACTGGCCAATGACCCCTTCTGGATATCCATAGGTCACTACGAAACTGCCAAGCTCGGCGGCTGGCGCAGTTATGTCAGCGACCCGAAATTCTTCCTCGCTGCCGACGGTGCCCACCATCCCGACGCTGAGCTGGCCGCGACCCTAAACGCCCTCTACGCTCCCGCCGATGCGGGTGACCAGCATGCCCAGTGCGTCTACCCGTCCCGCACCCGCTGGCTCAAGGCGCAACTGGGCCTGAACGACTTGCCTCCGGTGGAATGCGCCGAGTTCAAGCAATGGTTCAAAGATGTCTCGCCCCACAGCACGGTGATGATCTTTCCCGCGGCCTACCTGAACAGCCCCTCGTCGATGTTCGGCCACACCCTGCTGCGCATCGATCAGGCGGACGTACAGAGCAACAACACCGCGCTGCTCAGCTACGCAATCAACTTCGGGGCCTATATCGAGGGCTCGGACAACAGCATTCTCTACGCCTGGAAAGGCCTGATGGGCGGCTATCCGGGGCTGTTCGCTCTGGTGCCCTACCAGGAGAAGCTCTCGGAATACCGCAGCCTGGAAAACCGCGACCTGTGGGAATACCGCCTGAACCTGACCCAGGCCGAAACCGAACGCATGGTGGAGCATGTCTGGGAACTCAAGCAGATCAAGTTCGACTACTTCTTCTTCGATGAAAACTGCTCCTACCGGCTCCTGGAACTGCTGCAAGTGGCGCGCCCCAGCCTGCGCCTGACCGAACAGTTCCCGCTGACGGCGATCCCTACCGATACGGTCAAGGCAGTCAAGGACGCCGGGCTGGTGGAACGCATCGACTATCGCCCGTCCCGGGAGCGGGAGCTGCTGAGCCGCGCCCAGCCCCTGGACCCGGAAGAACAGCAATGGGTGCTCAAGGTCAGCGCTGACCAGAAGCAATTGCAGGCCCCTGAGCTGAAGGCTCTGCCCCGGGATCGACAGGCCTTGATCGTGGATGCCGCCTACCGTCTTGAACGCTACCGGGCCAACGGCCTGGAACGAGATGCGCAGCGCTCGCAACGCAGTTTCGAACTGCTGCGGGCAATCAACCAGAACCCGGCACCGGAGCTGCAGATCCAGCGCCCCGGCCTGCCGGAAGACGGCCACCAGTCGCGCACCTGGCAGCTGGGAGTCGGCACCCGGGACGACAAGGCCTTCGCCGAGTACGGCCTGCGCATGGCCTATCACGACCTCAACGACAACGCCGAAGGCTTCCCCCTGGGGGCGCAGATCGAGATCCTGCAGATGAAGCTGCGCCAGTACGAAGGCAACCACTGGCAGTTGCAACAGTTGGACCTGGCGACCATCCGTTCCCTGACCCCACGCAATGACCTGCTGCAACCCTGGTCCTGGCAGGTCACCGGCGGCCTGGAGCGAGTACCGGGCAAACACGACGACGAGACCCTGGTCAGCCACGTCAACGGCGGGGCCGGCGGCACCTGGCAGTTGGGCGAGGACACCCTGGGCTTTGTCCTGGGCACGGTGCGGGTCGAGCACAACGCCGACTTCGCCGGTTTCATCGCCCCGGCAGCGGGCTTCAACTCCGGGCTGCTGTGGAAAAACCCGCTGGGCAACTTCAGCCTTGAGGCCAAGGGCGACTACTTCACCAATGGCGAGGTACGCCGCAGCCTGAGCCTCAACCAGCAGTGGGAGCTGTCGCGCAACCTGGGCCTGCGCCTGAGCGCACAGCGGGAGTTCAGCCAACTGGCGACTCCGGTCAACGAGGTCATGCTCGAACTCAAGTGGTATCACTACTAAAGGCAGCCAGAGGCCGCTCTCAAGGGCCCTGGAAGGTGCTGCGAACCTTGTCGCAGCCTGCACCAGCGGCCACGGATAAATGGGTTGATCACCCAGCTTTCACGGCTTGCTGACAAACGCCCTTCTAGACTTCACGCAGAGGAAGCCTGGGAGACGAAAATGTGGCGGTACGGGTGGGCAGCGCTGTTGCTGGCGCTAGTCGGTGGCTGTGAATCAACCCATGAGCATCTGCTGGCGCAGGGCTATCCGCCGGCCTTTGCCGATGGCTTCGATGCCGGCTGCGTCAGCGGCCGCCAGGCGGCAGGCTCCATGAGCGGAGAGTTTCGCAAGGACGTACCGCGCTACCTCAAGGACGCGCAATACGCCGAAGGCTGGAACGATGGTTTCCGCCAATGCCAGGCCATGCTGGAGAACCAGGACCGCAACGAGTATCGAGAGCGGCACTGGGACGAGCGCGAGCGAGCCTGGCAGCAGGAAAAGGACCGCGATGCGGCCCGGGCCTATCGTTCGCCGTAGGTCGCTTTCAGGTAACCGCCCAGGTGAAAAGCCTGCAACCATGGTCCACCCGCCTCCCTTCAAGGAGAAAACCGTGAGCCGCGCTTTCGTCAATGAAGATCAAGCCGCCCAGGCCGAGCAGCCGGTGGAGCGCCAGATCAGCGCCCAGCCCAATTACGTCACACCCCAGGGCCTTGCCGAATTGCAGGCCAGGGTTGCCCTGCTGCACAGCCAGCACAGCGAGCAAAACGACCTGGGGGATGACGCCGACAAGCAGCGAATGGCAGAGCTTGAGCGCGACCTGCGCTATTTCACCCAGCGCCTGCACAGCGCCCAAGTGGTGACGACGGCCAATTCAACCGACAAGGTGCAGATCGGCAGCCGGGTGACCTTCGCCGATGAACAGGATCGCCAGCAAAGCGTGCAATTGGTGGGGGAGGATCAAGCGGATGCGGCCAAGGGGCTGATCAACTGGGCCTCGCCCCTGGGTCGTGCCCTACTGGGAGCACAACCGGGGGACGAAGTCCTGTGGCAAAGGCCGGCGGGCAATCAGTTGATCGAGATCATCCGCATCGAACCGGCCTGAGACGGTTCAGACCACGCCCTGGGCCAGCATGGCATCGGCGACCTTGACGAAGCCGGCGATGTTCGCACCCTTCACGTAGTTGATCCGGCCATTCTCTTCGCCATAGTGCACGCAAGCGTGGTGGATCGACTGCATGATGTTGTGCAGCTTGCTGTCCACTTCACCGGCGGTCCACAGCAGGCGCATGGCGTTCTGCGACATTTCCAGGCCACTCACCGCCACGCCACCGGCGTTGGACGCCTTGCCCGGGGCGAAGAGGATGCCCGCGTCGATAAAGATATCCACAGCCTCCAGAGTGGTCGGCATGTTGGCACCTTCGGCGACACAGGTGCAGCCGTTGCGCAGCAGGGTACGGGCCGCCTCGGCGTCCAGTTCATTCTGCGTGGCGCAGGGCAAGGCGATATCGCACGGCAGGTCCCACGGAGTCTGGCCGGCGCGGAACTCCAGGCCGAACTGGCTCGCCAGCTCGCTGATACGCCCACGCTGCACGTTCTTGAGTTCCAGTACCGCCAGCCACTGCTCTTCGCTCAGGCCCGACTCGCAATACAGGGTGCCTTCGGAATCGGACAGGGAGATCACCTTGCCACCCAGGTCCATGACCTTGCGCGCCGCATACTGGGCCACGTTGCCGGAGCCGGAGATCGCCACGCGCTTGCCTTCGACCCGATCACCGCGGCGCTTGAGCATTTCCTCGGCGAAGTACACGCAGCCAAAGCCCGTGGCCTCGGGGCGGATCAGGCTGCCACCGTAGCTGATGCCCTTGCCGGTCAGCACCGACGTGAACTGGTTGCTCAGGCGTTTGTACTGGCCAAAGAGGAAACCGATTTCCCGGGCACCCACGCCGATGTCACCGGCCGGGACGTCAACGTCGGCACCGATATGCCGGTACAGCTCGCTCATGAAGGCCTGGCAGAAGCGCATCACCTCGGCGTCGCTCTTGCCCTTGGGGTTGAAGTCCGAACCGCCCTTGCCGCCGCCCATGGGCAGGGAGGTCAGGGAGTTCTTGAAGGTCTGCTCGAAGGCGAGGAATTTCAGCACGCCCATGTTGACCGAGGGATGGAAGCGCAGGCCGCCCTTGTACGGGCCGATGGCGCTGTTCATCTGGATGCGGAAGCCGCGGTTGACCCGAACCTTGCCCTGATCGTCGACCCACGACACGCGAAAGACCACCGCGCGTTCAGGCTCGCAGATCCGCTCGAGAATACCGGAGCTCAGGTAGTGCGGATTGGCTTCGAGAAACGGCCAGAGGCTGCGCAGGACCTCTTCCACCGCCTGATGGAATTCAGGCTGGTCCGGGTCGCGTTTTTTCAGGCGGGCGAGGAAGTCTTCGACGGATTCGATCATGGGAAGTCTCGGCAAATTTATTGTCGTTAAGAAGAGATTTGCCCGGGACTTTATCAATTCAATCCGCACCGCGACAGCGCAAAATGTCGCAGATATGAATTTAAATGGTGCAATAAATATAAATAGCCCGGTTCTACAGGTGTTTTACGCACCGAATTGGTGACAAAAATTAACTGCTTTGCACTCACTTTGAACGTTGAGCCACGCCCCCGAATTAACCGCCGTGGTTTCTGCCAGGCATAAAAAAACGGAGCCCGAAGGCCCCGTTTTTTTCAAGCAGCTAACCGATCAGGCCAGCTTCTTGTGCCGTACCCGGTGCGGTTGCGCCGCGGCTTCGCCCAGGCGTTTCTTGCGATCGGCTTCGTACTCGGTGTAGTTGCCTTCGAAGAACACCGCTTGGGAGTCGTCTTCGTACGCCAGGATGTGAGTGGCCACCCGGTCCAGGAACCACCGATCGTGGGAGATCACAATGGCGGCGCCCGGGAAGTCCAGCAGGGCTTCTTCCAGGGAGCGCAGGGTTTCAACGTCGAGGTCGTTGGAAGGTTCGTCGAGCAGCAGGACGTTGCCACCCTCCTTCAGGGTCAGGGCCAGGTGCAGGCGGCCGCGCTCACCACCGGACAGGTCCTTGACGAACTTCTGCTGGTCGCCGCCCTTGAAGTTGAAACGGCCGACGTAGGTACGCGACGGGATCTCGTAGTTGCCGATGCGGATCTGGTCGGAGCCGTCGGAGATCTGCTGGAACACGGTCTTGCTGCCGTCCAGGTCCTCACGGCTCTGGTCCACGCAGGCAAGCTGCACGGTTTCACCGATCTCGATGCTGCCCGAATCCGGGGTTTCCTTGCCCATGAGCATGCGGAACAGGGTCGATTTACCGGCACCGTTACCGCCGATCACGCCGACAATGGCGCCCTTGGGCATGGAGAACGACAGGTTGTCGATCAGCACGCGATCGCCGTAGCCCTTGGTGACGTTCTTGAATTCGATGACCTTGTCACCCAGGCGCGGGCCGGCCGGGATGTAGATCTCGTTGGTTTCGCTGCGCTTCTGGAATTCCTGGGACTGCATTTCCTCGAAGCGTTGCAGACGAGCCTTGGATTTCGACTGGCGGGCCTTGGCGCCTTTGCGCACCCACTCCAGCTCTTCCTTCATGGCCTTTTCATGGGCCGACTGCTGCTTGGATTCCTGGGCCAGACGGTCGGACTTGGCTTCCAGCCAACCGGAGTAGTTGCCCTCGTAAGGAATGCCGGCGCCGCGGTCGAGTTCCAGAATCCAGCCGGCAACGTTGTCCAGGAAGTAACGGTCGTGCGTGATCGCAACCACGGTGCCCGGGAAGTCGTGGAGGAAGTGCTCCAGCCAGGCGACGGAGTCGGCGTCCAGGTGGTTGGTGGGTTCGTCGAGCAGCAGCATGTCAGGGGCCGACAGCAGCAGGCGGCACAGGGCCACACGACGCTTCTCGCCACCGGACAGGTGCTCGACCTTGGCGTCCCAGGCCGGCAGGCGCAGGGCGTCGGCGGCCACTTCCAGCTGGCGCTCCAGGTTGTGGCCGTCGCTGGCCTGCAGGATGGCTTCCAGCTTGGCCTGCTCGGCGGCCAGCTTGTCGAAGTCGGCATCCGGCTCGGCATAGGCGGCGTAGACCTCGTCCAGGCGCGCCTGGGCGTCCTTGATCACGCTGACCGCTTCCTCGACCACTTCACGCACGGTCTTGGCCGGGTCCAGCTGGGGTTCCTGGGGCAGGTAACCGATGTTCAGGTCCGGCATCGGGCGGGCTTCGCCCTCGAACTCGGTGTCGACGCCGGCCATGATCTTCAGCAGCGTGGACTTGCCCGAACCGTTGAGGCCCAGCACGCCGATCTTGGCGCCAGGGAAAAAGGACAGGGAGATGTTTTTCAGGATTTCCCGCTTCGGCGGAACAACCTTGCCCAGCCGATGCATGGTGAAGACGTATTGAGCCATGGTGAACCTAGCGTCAGTGACAGATGAATAGAACGGGCCGGGCCCGGGCCAGGCCATGCGCTGCGCCGGCATTGACCATGATCAATACCGACGGGCGGAAAAAGCCTGATTGTCTGGAGCTGGAACGCTCCCGCGTAACCGGCAAAACTACCTCAATGCACGATCCAGGTCCAGCCAGGCGGGACTGGCACTTTGCCACAACTCAAGGCATGCTAGCCGCCCTTCGGGCGTCCGGCTTATAGTGCACGTCGCGCCAGCCCAGCCAAACCGCAGGATCACAGCTTGTTCAACGTCACTTCGCCAAAGCCCGCGCGCGCCGCTGCCCCCGGGTCGGCCTATCCTATGCGTGGCACACTCAAAGGCGCACTGGCGACGCTGGTGCTGTTGCTGCTGGCCCTGTTGTTCTGGCAGTTGCTCGATCAACTGCAACAGACCCGCCAGGACCAGCGTCAGCATGCCATCGACTACAGCGCCGACCTGGCCGACCACCTGAGCCTGAACCTGGCGCTCAACGCCCAGATCGCCCTCAATCTGCTACCCATCATCGAGGCGCCGCAAGACAGCCAGCAGCAACAGCAACTGCTTCAGAAACTCCAGCGCTCGCTGCCGGACGTACGCAGCTTTGCCCTGCTGGACAGCAAGGGGCAGATCCTCAGCGACAGCGCCACCGACAGCCAGGACGCCCTGTGGCTCGCCGAGCTGGTCCAGCGCAGCCGTGCCCAACGCTACTACTACAGCAACCCCGCCGATGGCTCGGTGGTGCATGTCCTGCTGCACCAGTCCAGCGGCGGGAGCCGCGGCTACTGGGTCCTGCGCCTGGCTCCGAGCTTTCTGCAGACCCTGGTGCGGCAAAGCGAAGAGGGCTTCAAGCCCACCTGGGTGATCGAGAACCGCCTCAGCCACCAGGTGATCAAGCGCGATGAGCGCAGCACTTCGCCCCCAGGCATGCTGGATCCCGACGAAATGGCCAGCAGCGTACTGCTGGTGCCCCTGAGCAACAGCGACTGGCAACTGCGCGGCCTGTTCGACCAGCGGGCGGTGCTCGAGGCGCTGCTGCCGGCCTTCATTGGCAAGTGCCTGCTGGGCCTGGCCTTCTCCCTGCTGCCGGTGATCGCCCTGCTGAACATGCGCCGGCGCCAGCGCCAACTGCACGAGGGCCGGCGGCGCTATCAGGACATTTTCGAAGGCACCGGCGTGGCCTTGTGCGTCATGGATATCTCCGGGCTTCCAGGCTTGCTCGACAAGCACAACCTGCACAACAGCGACCAACTCAAGCGCTGGCAGGCCAGCGATCCTGGCCACCGCCTGCAACTGCTCAGTGAATTGCGCATCACCGAGGTCAACCAGGTTGCCCTGCGCCTGCTCAACGTCGAATCCAGCGAGCAGGCCTGGCAACTGCTGATCGAAGGCAGCCCGAAGAACGGCAACGCCATCGGCAGCCAGTTGCTCGAAGCCGTGATCAACCAGCAGAAACAGCTGGAACTGGAGATCAAGCTCAGCGACGCCCAGGGCAACGACCAGCATCTGTGGCTGGTCCTGCGCCTGCCCGAGGCCATCGCGGACTACAGCGCGGTGATCCTCAGCATCAGCGACATCACCAGCCGCAAGCTGATCGAACTTTCACTACTGGAGCGCGAAGGGTTCTGGTCGGACGTGGTGCGCACCGTGCCCGATCACCTGTACGTACAGGATGTGATCAGCCAGCGGATGATCTTCAGCAACCACCATCTGGGCCAGACCCTGGGCTACAACAAGACCGAGCTGCACCAGATGGGCGAGTACTTCTGGGAAATCCTCCTGCACCCGGAAGACGCCGACCTCTATCACCGCCTGCGCCAGGAACAGCGGCATTCGGCCTACGCCCAACTCCTGCAATGCCAGTTGCGCTTCCGCCACCGCAGCGGCCAGTGGCGGCGCTTCGAGATTCGCGAGCAGGCCCTGGCCCGGGACCGCTACGACCAGGTGACGCGGATCATCGGCGTGGCCAAGGACATCACCGACCAGATCGAGGCCAGCGAGTCCCTGCGTGACAGCGAGCAGCGCTACCGCATGCTCGCCGAAAGCATCAGCGACGTGATCTTCTCCACCGACAGCAAGCTTTCGCTGAACTACGTCAGCCCTTCGGTGCACGCGGTGCTCGGCTACGACGTGGAGTGGATCTTCCAGAACGGCTGGCAGTCGACCATCGCCAACCCGCAGCAGCTGAGCGGCATCTACACCCTCATGGACCGGGTCAGCAAGGCCCTGGACAAACCCGAGCAACTGGCGCAATTGCGCAGCCAGGTGCAGACCCAGCTGTTCCTGTTCGACTGCCTGCGGGCCGATGGCCGCAAGATCCCCATCGAACTGCGCCTGGTATTGGTGTGGGACGAGCATGGCGCCTTCGAGGGCGTGCTCGGGGTCGGCCGCGACATCAGCCAGCAGCGCCGAGCGGAAAAGGACCTGCGCATGGCGGCCACGGTATTCGAGCACTCGACCTCGGCGATCCTGATCACCGACCCCGCCGGCTATATCGTCCAGGCCAACGAGGCGTTCAGCCGGGTCAGCGGCTACGCGGTGTCCCAGGTGCTCGACCAGTTGCCGAACATGCTCACCGTGGACGACCAGCAGGAAGCCCACCTGCGCTATGTACTCAAGCAACTGAACCAGCACAGCACCTGGGAAGGCGAAGTCTGGCTCAAGCGCCGCAATGGCGAGCACTACCCGGCGTGGGTCGGGATCACCGCAGTGCTCGACGATGAAGGCGACCTGGCCAGCTACGTGTGCTTCTTCAGCGACATCAGCGAACGCAAGGCCAGTGAACAGCGCATCCACCGCCTGGCCTACTACGACGCCCTGACCCACCTGCCCAACCGCACTCTGTTCCAGGACCGCCTGCACACCGCCCTGCAATCGGCAGAACGACAGAAGTCCTGGGTGGTGCTGATGTTCCTCGACCTGGACCGCTTCAAGCCGATCAACGACTCCCTGGGCCATGCCGCCGGCGATCGCATGCTCAAGGAAATGGCCACGCGCCTACTGGGCTGCGTCGATGACGACGACACCGTGGCACGCATGGGCGGCGACGAATTCACCCTGCTCCTGCAGCCGCGCTCCAGCCGTGAGATGGCCCTGAACCGGGCGATCCATGTGGCCGAGCAGATTCTCGCCAGCCTGGTCAAACCCTTCGTCCTCGAAGGCCGCGAGTTCTTTGTTACCGCCAGTATCGGCATCGCTCTGAGCCCCCAGGATGGCAACGAGCTGAGCCAGTTGATGAAGAACGCCGACACCGCGATGTACCACGCCAAGGAACGCGGCAAGAACAATTTCCAGTTCTACCAGGCAGACATGAACGCCAGCGCCCTGGAGCGCCTGGAACTGGAAAGCGACCTGCGCCACGCCCTGGAGCAGGAGGAATTCGTGCTTTATTACCAACCGCAGTTCAGCGGTGACGGCAAGCGCCTGACCGGCGCCGAGGCGCTGCTGCGCTGGCGCCACCCGCGTCGCGGCCTGGTACCGCCGGGTGACTTCATTCCGGTGCTCGAAGAACTGGGGCTGGTGGTGGATGTGGGCGACTGGGTGATCAGCGAAGCCTGCCGCCAGCTCAAGTCCTGGCACCAGGCCAAGGTGCGGGTGCCGAAGGTTTCGGTGAACATCTCCGCCCGGCAGTTCTCCGACGGCCAGCTGGGCATGCGCATCGCCACCATCCTCAAGGACACCGGCCTGCCACCGGCGTGCCTGGAGCTGGAACTGACCGAAAGTATCCTGATGCGCGAAGTCAGCGAGGCGATGCAGATTCTCGATGGCCTGAAGAACCTCGGCCTGAGCATCGCGGTGGACGACTTCGGCACCGGCTACTCATCGCTGAACTACCTCAAGCAGTTCCCCATCGACGTACTGAAGATCGACCGCACCTTCGTCGACGGCCTGCCGTCCGGCGAGCAGGATGCGCAGATCGCCCGCGCCATCATCGCCATGGCCCACAGCCTGAACCTGGCGGTGATCGCCGAAGGCGTGGAGACCCACGAACAGCTGGAGTTCCTGCGCGAACATGGCTGCGACGAGGTCCAGGGCTACCTGTTCGGCCGGCCGATGCCGGCCAACCGCTTCGAGGCGCAGTTCAGCAACGACGCCCTGTTCATGTTCGACTAACATCCCCTGCTTGCGTAATTGCTGGCTTGCCGGCGAAGGCGGTCTCAGGGGCCTCTTCGCTGGCAAGCCAGCTCCTGCACGAGCCCGTACCCAAGTGAAGGCCACTTGTCTGCGACATGATGTCCTTTCATATGCCATCTAAAACCCATTGGGTTAGAATGCCTCCCTTTTCTGCCCCCGATCCTTGAGGACCGCCATGTTCAGCCGTGATTTGACTATTGCCAAGTACGACGCCGATCTCTTTGCCGCCATGGAGCAAGAAGCTCAGCGCCAGGAAGAGCACATTGAGCTGATCGCTTCGGAAAACTACACCAGCCCAGCGGTGATGGAAGCTCAAGGCTCGGTACTGACCAACAAGTACGCCGAAGGTTACCCGGGCAAGCGTTACTACGGCGGCTGCGAATACGTCGACGTGGTTGAACAGCTGGCCATCGACCGCGCCAAGGAGCTGTTCGGCGCCGACTACGCCAACGTCCAGCCACACGCTGGTTCCCAAGCCAACGCCGCGGTCTACCTGGCCCTGCTGCAAGGCGGCGACACCATCCTGGGCATGAGCCTGGCCCACGGCGGTCACCTGACCCACGGCGCCGCGGTGTCCTCCTCCGGCAAGCTGTACAACGCTATCCAGTACGGCATCGACGCCAACGGCCTGATCGACTACGACGAAGTCGAGCGCCTGGCCGTCGAGCACAAGCCGAAAATGATCGTGGCCGGCTTCTCTGCCTACTCGCAGATCCTCGACTTCCCGCGCTTTCGCGATATCGCCGACAAGGTTGGTGCCTACCTGTTCGTCGACATGGCCCACGTGGCCGGTTTGGTCGCCGCTGGCGTCTACCCGAACCCGGTGCCATTCGCTGACGTTGTGACCACCACCACCCACAAGACCCTGCGCGGTCCACGTGGCGGCCTGATCCTGGCTCGCGCCAACGCCGACATCGAGAAAAAGCTCAACTCCGCCGTATTCCCTGGCGCCCAGGGCGGCCCACTGGAGCACGTGATCGCCGCCAAGGCCATCTGCTTCAAGGAAGCACTGCAGCCTGAGTTCAAGGCTTACCAGGAACAAGTGGTGAAGAACGCCCAGGCCATGGCCGAAGTGTTCATCGAGCGCGGTTTCGACGTGGTGTCCGGTGGTACCAAGAACCACCTGTTCCTGCTGTCGCTGATCAAGCAGGACATCTCCGGCAAGGACGCTGACGCCGCCCTGGGCAAAGCCTTCATCACCGTGAACAAGAACTCCGTACCAAACGATCCACGCTCCCCGTTCGTCACCTCCGGCCTGCGCTTCGGTACTCCGGCCGTGACCACTCGTGGCTTCAAGGAAGCCGAGTGCAAGGAACTGGCCGGCTGGATCTGCGACATCCTGGCGGACCTGAACAACGAAGCGGTGATCGACGCTGTGCGTGAGAAGGTCAAGGCCATCTGCAAGAAGCTGCCGGTATACGGCGCTTAATCAGCCCGCAGACCGCAGCAGAAAAAGCCCGGCCCAGTGCCGGGCTTTTTTGTGCCCGCAGGGCCGCGGCGACAGGCGGTGAAAGGAGCCTGCGAGGTCTTGCGAACGCAAGATGCCCGGGCGGCTGGTCCGGCCGATCGCAGCCTGCGACACCGGCTACAGTGGCCAGGGGAGGAAAAACTACTGGTCAGACCGGTAAAGCCAATCTTCACACTCCCCCTTGTAAATCCATAAAACCCGAGCGTAGACTGCGCCTGCACTGGACATACCGGTAAGACCACAATAATTAAGTCCTCCATCCGCTGCGCATCCCCCGCGCACGGCAGACAGGACACCGACCAGGATTCCCCCCATGCTCAGATGGTGCTCGCGTTCGATTTTCCTCCAGGTTGTCCTCGGACTGATGCTCGGCATCGTGTGCGGACTCACCCTCCCCGAATACTCCTCCCAGCTCAAACCCCTAGGCGATGGTTTCATCAAGCTGATCAAGATGCTGATCGGGCTGATCGTGTTCTGCGTGGTCGTCAGCGGCATCTCCGGTGCCGGCGACCTGAAAAAGGTCGGCCGCATCGGCCTCAAGTCGGTGATCTACTTCGAGATCCTCACCACCGTGGCCCTGGTGATCGGCCTGGTCATGGCCTTCAGCACCGGCATCGGCAGCGGCGCCAACATCCATCTGGAGCAACTGTCCACCGCGGACATGGGCGACATCGCCCAGCGCGGCCAGCACATGCACACCACCACCCAGTTCCTCATGGACCTGATTCCCACCTCGGTGATCGGTGCCTTCGCCGAGAACAACATCCTCCAGGTACTGCTGTTCTCGGTATTGTTCGGCAGCGCCCTTAACCTGGTGGGTGAAGCCGCCTCGGGCATCTCCCGGCTGATCAACGAACTGAGCCATGTGATCTTCCGCATCATGGGCATGATCGTGCGTCTGGCGCCCATCGGCGTGTTCGGTGCCATCGCCTTCACCACCAGCAAGTACGGCCTGGATTCGCTGCAGCACCTGGGCAGCCTGGTGGGGCTGTTCTACCTGACCTGCTTTGCCTTCGTCGCGGTGATCCTGGGCCTGGTGATGCGTTTGTCGGGCCTGCGCATGCTGCCCTTTCTCAAGTACCTGCGCGAAGAGTTGCTGATCGTCCTCGGCACCGCTTCCTCCGACGCCGTGCTGCCGCAGATCATGCGCAAGCTGGAACACCTGGGGATCGGCAGTTCCACCGTAGGCCTGGTGATTCCCACCGGCTACTCGTTCAACCTCGACGGCTTCTCCATCTACCTGACCCTGGCCATCGTCTTCATTGCCAACGCCACCGGCACTCCGCTGTCCATGTCGGACCTCTTGACCATTCTTCTGGTGTCGCTGATCACCTCCAAGGGCGCCCACGGCATCCCCGGCTCGGCGCTGGTGATCCTGGCGGCAACCCTGACTGCAATCCCGGCGATTCCGGTGGTGGGCCTGGTGCTGGTGCTGGCGGTGGACTGGTTCATGGGCATTGGCCGCGCCTTGACCAACCTGATCGGCAACTGCGTGGCCACCGTCGCCATCGCCCGCTGGGAAAAGGACATCGACGTGCAGCGGGCCAACAAGGTGCTCAGCGGCCAGCAGGGCTACACCTTCCAGGCCCGAAAACCGGTGACCGGCGCCCACCAGCAGGAATTTTGACCCGATCTTGTGCCTGTCATCGGCAGGCACAACACTCGGCGCGGCAACAGCGCGCTATTAATCGTTCATGGAGTCAACAGTGATCAGCTCGTCAACAGTGGTGAATTCAGTGGTAGAAAAGCTCCGGGCCGCCCTGGCCCGCGGCCAGTGGCGCTCCGGCGACATGCTGCCAGGGCAACGCGAATTGGCCGAGCAACTGGGCATCAGCCGCCCCAGCCTGCGCGAAGCGGTGATCGTCCTGGAGACCCTGGGCCTGGTGCGCTCCATGCCCGGCAAAGGCGTGGTGGTGCTGGACACCCCCCTGGACGAAGCGCAGGGCAGCGACAGCGCTGTGGCCGGGGCCAGCCTCGAAGACGTGCTGCAACTGCGCTACACCCTGGAGCCCTTCATCGTCGGCCTGGTAGCGCAATCCATCAGCAGCAAGGAAGTCGGCCAGTTGCGCCTGACCCTGATGGACATGCGCGAAGCCCTTGAAGCCGGCGACAGCGAAGCCGGGGTCAACGCCTACATCGCCTTCCACGAGGAACTGTTCACCCTGACCAGCAACCCGATCTTCCAGAACGTGGTGCAACAGACCAGCAATGCCCTCAAGCAAAGCGCACAGATCCTGCGCAATTCACCGGAGCACCTGGCCGAACGCCTGGAAGAAAATGAGGCGGTGGTGCGGGCCATCCGCAACAAGAACAGCGCCCTGGCCAGCGCCGAGATGCGCCGGCACATCCTCCAGGAAGGCCAGCGCATGGGCATCGAACTGAATATCCCGGACGATCACCTGGGCAACAGCGCCCAGTAATCCCCCCGAGTCAGCAACCGGACTGGAGACAGGCCATGGTCAGCTACGCCCTGAAAAACAATCCCTTCACCCGGGTGGCCAGCCAGCCAAGGCGCCCTCGGGGTGAAAGGAAGCTGCTGGTGGATGATGTCTACCCGCAGATCTTCGACGCCATTCTCGAACAGCGCATCGCTCCCGGCAGCCGCTTCACCGAAGACAGCCTGGGGCAGGCCTTCGGCGTCAGCCGCAGCATAGTGCGCCAGGTCCTGGCGCGGCTTTCCCATCAGCAAGTGGTAATCCTGCGGCCCAATTACCGGCCCCAGGTGGCGGCGCCGGACCTGGAACAGACCCGGCAGATCCTGCATGCCCGGCGCCTGACGGAAATCACCCTGGTGCGCCTGGCCTGCCAGCAGCCCCAGCGCCAGTTGCAACCCTTGCGCGAGTTGATCGCCCAGGAGCGCGAGGCCATTGCCCGCGACCAGCGCGGGCCGGCTATCCGCCTGTCCGGGGAGTTCCATCTGCAACTGGCGGAAATCGCCGGCAACGGGCCCCTGGCACAGTTCCTTGGCAGCCTGGTGCCCCTGACCTCACTGGCCATCGCCCAGTTCGAGGGCCGGGCCCGCAACTACTGCTCCTGGCAGGAACACTCGAAGATCATCGAGGCACTACAGGAGGCCGATGCCGAAAAGGCCGAAACCCTGATGAACCAGCACCTGGCGCACCTGGAGCAGCGCCTGCTGGGCGGCCTGTAGCCGCCATCAGCCCGCGAGCATCCGCTCGAACCCCTGCCGGATCTTCTTCTCCGGCAGATCGTCAGCAATGAACACCATCACGCTCTCGCGCACTTCGCCTTCGGCCCATTCGCTGTCCCAATCGAAGCCATAGAGCTTGAGCACGCCCTGGAACACCATGCGCCGGGGCTCGTCGATAACGCTCAGCACACCTTTGTAGCGCAGCAGTTGCTTGCCGTGGTCTTCCAGCAGCTCATTCATGAATTCGCTCAGGCGATCCAGGTCCAGGGCTTGCTCGGTGCGCAGCACCAGGCTGGAAATCCGGTCCACTGACGGCGCCTTGCTCACTGGCCGCAGGCTGAGACCGCCCCCCAGGTCGGCATTGAGATTGAACCCCCGCACATCCAGCAGCTCGGCCAGGTCGATCTGGCCGTGCTCCACCAGGCGGATCGGTGCCCGGCGGTTGATCCGGGTCAGGCGCTGGCTGAGGGCTTCGAAAGTCGCCTCGTCCACCAGGTCACGCTTGCTCACCAGCAGCCGGTCGGCAAAACCGATCTGCGCCTGGGCAATGGTCTGGGTCAGGTGGAACTCGGCGTGCTTGGCGTCCACCAGGGTGATGATGCCGTCGAGGATATAGCGTTCGCGCAGTTCCTCATCGATGAAGAAGGTCTGTGCCACCGGCGCCGGATCGGCCAGCCCGGTGCACTCGATCACCAGCCGGTCAAAGGCGATCTCGCCGCTGTCCAGACGCTCCAGCAACAGGTACAGGGCCTTGGTCAGGTCAGTGTGAATGGTGCAGCAGACGCAGCCATTGGACAGGGTCATGACCTGTACCGGCTGCTCGCCCAGTAACTGGGTGTCGATGCCGGCATCGCTGAATTCGTTCTCGATCACGGCGATTTTCAGGCCGTGCTCGGCCTTGAGCAGGTGGCGCAACAAAGTGGTCTTGCCGGCGCCAAGAAAACCGCTGAGCACGGTCACGGGAATAGGGTTGTGCAAAACAGGATCTCCCACGCATAAAAACGTAGAAGCCGGCTTGTTGGCGATGGCGTCCGAAGAACCGCTATCGCCGGCAAACCGGCTCCTACAGGGGTGTGGCTCAAACGCTGTGTTTCAACAGCACTTCGGACCGCCCTTGCCGCCGTATCGCGCCTCCTGGCGTTCCCGGAAGAACGCCTCGTACGACATCACCGGCTTGTCCGGGTGCTTGGTTTGCATATGCTCGACGTAGTTGTCGTAGTCGGGCATGCCGACCATCAGGCGCGCGGCCTGACCGAGGTATTTACCGAGGCGACTCAGGTCGTTGAACATGCTTGCAATCCTCGATTACGCATCCGGCACCGCCTGATAGGGCGCTTCTTTATCCGTACGCTCCTTGCTGCCCCAGGCGGCGATGCCGACCTTGAGCGCGTAGAACAGGATGCTGAACACCACCAGCAGGAACAGGGCTGTCAGGGTCGCGTTGGTGTAGGCGTTGAAGATCACGTGCTGCATCTGCGTGATGTCCTTGGCCGGGGCGATGATCTGGCCGTTGGCCATTGCATCGCTGTATTTCTTCGCCAGCGCCAGGAAGCCGATCGCCGGGTTGGCGTCGAACAGCTTGATGAAGCCTGCGGTGGTGGTGCAGATCAGCAGCCACACAGCCGGCAGCAGGGTGACCCAGATGTAGCGCTGGCGCTTCATCTTGATCAGCACCACGGTACCCAGCATCAGGGCGATACCGGCCAGCATCTGGTTGGAGATGCCGAACAGCGGCCACAGGGTGTTGATGCCGCCCAGAGGATCGATCACGCCCTGGTACAGCAGGTAGCCCCAGAGCGCCACGCAGCCTGCGGTGGCAATCAGGTTGGCGGTCCACGACTCGGTGCGTTTCAGCGCCGGAACGAAGGAACCCAGCAGGTCCTGAAGCATGAAGCGCCCGGCACGGGTACCGGCGTCCACCGCAGTGAGGATGAACAGGGCTTCGAACAGGATCGCGAAGTGGTACCAGAAGGCCATGGTGTTCTCACCCGGCAATACATGGTGGAGGATCTGCGCGATCCCCACTGCCAGGGTCGGCGCGCCGCCGGCACGGGCCAGGATGGTGTTTTCACCGATGTCCTTGGCCACCGCCTGCAGTTGGTCCGGGCTGATCGCAAAACCCCAGCTGCTGACAGTCTGGGCTACCGCCACCACGTCGCCGCCGACGATGGCCGCCGGACTGTTCATGGCGAAGTACACGCCCGGCTCGATCACCGAGGCCGCGACCATGGCCATGATCGCCACGAAGGACTCCATGAGCATGCCGCCGTAGCCGATGTAGCGGGCGTTGGCTTCGTTATCCAGCAGCTTGGGCGTGGTGCCCGAGGAGATCAGCGCATGGAAGCCGGAAACCGCACCGCAGGCAATGGTGATGAACAGGAAGGGGAACAGGCCGCCTTTCCACACCGGGCCGGTGCCGTCGGTGAACTGGGTCAGGGCCGGCATCTTCAGCTCGGGCATGGTGATCAGGATGCCGATCGCCAGAGCGATGATGGTGCCGATCTTGAGGAAGGTCGACAGGTAGTCCCGCGGTGCCAGGATCAGCCACACCGGCAGTACTGCCGCGACGAAACCGTAGCCGATCAGCATCCAGGTGATCTGCACGCCGGTGAAGGTGAACATCTTGCCCCACACCGGATCCGCCGCCACCTGGCCACCCAGCCAGATGGAGCCGAGCAACAGCAGCACACCGATCAACGAGATCTCACCAATGCGGCCCGGGCGGATGTAGCGCATGTACACGCCCATGAACACCGCGATCGGGATGGTCGCCATCACCGTGAAGATGCCCCACGGGCTCTCGGCCAGGGCCTTGACCACGATCAGCGCCAGCACCGCGAGGATGATGATCATGATCAGGAAGCAGCCGAACAGCGCGATGGTCCCCGGGATACGGCCCATTTCCTCACGGACCATGTCGCCCAGGGAACGGCCGTTACGCCGGGTGGACAGGAACAGCACCATGAAGTCCTGCACCGCACCGGCCAGGACCACCCCGGCAATCAGCCACAGGGTGCCGGGCAGGTAGCCCATCTGCGCCGCCAGCACCGGGCCCACCAGGGGACCTGCGCCGGCAATGGCCGCGAAGTGGTGACCGAAGAGGATGTGCTTGTTGGTCGGGACGTAGTCCAGGCCATCATTGTTGACCACGGCGGGCGTGGCCCGGCCCGGGTCCAGCTGCATCACGTTGTTGGCAATGAACAGACTGTAATACCGGTACGCCACCAGATAGATGGCCACGGCGGCGACCACAATCCACAAGGCGTTGATCGCCTCGCCGCGACGCAATGCAACTACGCCAAGGGCGCAAGCTCCTACGATTGCCAGCAGCAGCCAAGGAACATGGCGCAACAGGCTATTATTATTTTTCATTTTTTTATTCCAGCCAGGAGGATAGAAAAACCGCGTTTCGAGTGTAGCGCTACTGCTCTTAAAGACCACCCCCCACGTTGGTCTAGAGCCTTCTTTTAACTTATGAGGGCGATTTTTCTTGCTCCCGATCTGCCTGAGCGGGGCCCGCCAGGAAAAAACCGGAACCCTGGGCACTTGCCGACAGTCGCACGCTTGAGCCCTGGTGCAGGAACCTCCATGTCAACGCCGCCCGAACAACCGCCATTGCCACCGCCACTCCTGTATTTACTGTGCCTGACCCTGGCGCTGTTTCTCAGCGGCTGGCTGCCCTTGCCGCTGCCGGTCAATAACGGCGTGCGCAGCCTGGCGGTGATCCTGATCGTCTTCGGGCAGGGCCTGTCGTTCTGGGCCATGTGGCGTTTCCGGCAACAGCGCACCACCTCCAGCAACTTCGACCAGCCCGACCAGTTGCTCCGCGATGGCCCCTTCGCCATCTCGCGCAACCCGATCAACCTGGGCGACACCCTGGGCTACTGCGCCATTGCCCTGCTGCTGGGCAACCTGTGGCCCTGGCTGTTGCTGCCGGGGCTGCTGTACCTGATGAACCGCACGGTGATCCGCCCGGACGAGAGACAACTGCTGGAGCTCTTTGGCCAGCCCTACCGTGACTACTGCCGCAAGGTCCGGCGCTGGTTGTAGCGACAGGCGCGAACCGGGGTCTATAGTTCAGGGCACCATGCAGAGGGCCAGCCCATGACCGAGCAACACGACGACCGCCGACGCTTCAAACGCATCGCCTTCGATGCCCGGACCGAACTCAGCCAAGGCACCCACCGCTGGCCGGTACGGCTGCTGGATCTTTCACTGAAGGGCCTGCTGATCGAGCGCCCCGATCCGTGGCTGGGCGACCCGGCGCGCCCCTTCGAGGCCGACATTCACCTGAGTTCCGACGCCGATGTGCGCATGGACGTACAACTGGCCCATGACAATAAGGGCCAACTGGGCTTCGTCTGCCTGCACATCGGCCTGGAGTCCATCGAGCACCTCAGGCGCCTGATCGAATTGAACCTGGCAGATCCCGAGGAGCTTGAGCGCGAGCTCGGGGCCTTGATCGATATCTGATGGCCTTTCAGGGAAACAGCGCGGGCTCGGGAAACTCGCTTTCCGTGTCCCAGTAACCCGCCTGCTGGCGCGTGGTGACAGTCCACTGGCCGTCGGCATAACGGAAGGTGCGATAGGTGGTGACGAATTCTTCGTTCTCCATCGATGAAGCGGACGACACCTGCTGGATGCTTTCCGTGCCGCCACCAACGGACGGTACGATCTGCCAGGCCGCCTTGCCGGTCTGGGCAAACACCAGCGGCTGCTTCTCCGCGCCCTCCCCCTGGCACAGCACCGGGTCCAACTGATTCTGTTCCGGCATCAGCACTTGGGTGGCCGGGCCGCTGTAGCTGCCCATGGGAGCGGTCTGGTCGATGGTCAGGAAAAACGCCGGGGACGGCAGGCCGTTCAGCGGTGCCTTTTCCACGGTGGCCATCGGGTAGCCCAGGGACTTGTGCGCCAGTACCTCGCCGCTATCGGACACCAGGCGCGCCTGGGCTCCCAACGGCGCGCTCGGCTGATCCCCCTCCGGCTCGGCAAAACTGTCGGCGTCCAGGCCATTGCCCCAGCTATCGGCATGCAACTGGGGAGTGATGCGCACATCCTCCAGCACCTCCAGCACCGAACCGTCGCCCACCAGCACCTGCTGGGCAATCCGATAGCCTTCCGGCACCTCGGCCGGCTGTGCCAGGGCCAGGCCGCAATAGCCCAGCAACCCCCAACCCAACACCCGCCCCCTGAATCCGCTCATGGCCATATCACCTGCTTCCTTTCAAAAAAGACCTGCATGCTTACTCGAAAAGTGCATCCAGCGCCTGCTCCAGGCGGGTCACGGCAATGATCTTCAAGCCCGGCGGCGCCTCTTTCGGCGCGTTGCCCTTGGGCACGATAGCTCGCTTGAAGCCGTGCTTGGCCGCTTCCTTCAAGCGCTCCTGACCGCTGGGCACCGGGCGCACCTCACCCGACAGGCCGACTTCGCCAAACACCAGCAGGTCATGGGGCAACGGACGGTTGCGCAGGCTCGACATCACGGCGGCCATCAACGCCAGGTCGGAGGCGGTTTCCAGCACCTTGACCCCGCCCACCACGTTGAGGAACACATCCTGATCGTGGGTGGGGATGCCGCCATGGCGATGCAGCACCGCCAGCAGCATGGCCAGGCGGTTCTGGTCCAGGCCCAGGGTCACCCGGCGCGGGTTGGCCAGGTGGCTGTCATCCACCAGCGCCTGGACCTCCACCAGCATCGGCCGGGTGCCTTCCCAGGTGGCCATCACCACGCTGCCCGGAACCTCTTCCTGGGCACGAGTCAGGAAAATCGCCGAAGGATTGGAGACCTCCTTCAAGCCGCGGTCAGTCATGCCGAATACACCCAGCTCATTCACCGCACCGAAACGGTTCTTCACCGCCCGCAGCAAGCGCAGGCGCCCGTCGGATTCGCCCTCGAAATACAGCACGGTGTCCACCATGTGCTCCAGCACCCGCGGCCCGGCCAGGGCGCCTTCCTTGGTCACGTGGCCGACGAGGAAGATCGCCGTGCCGCTCTGCTTGGCGTAGCGCACCAGCAAGGCCGCGCTCTCGCGCACCTGGGACACGCCGCCCGGGGCCGACTGCAGTTGTTCGGTGAAAATCGTCTGGATCGAGTCGATCACCATGACCTTGGGTTTTTCCACCCGGGCCGTGGCGATGATGGTTTCGATGCAGGTCTCGGTCATCACCCGCAGTTGGTCCTGGGGCAGGCCCAGGCGCCGGGCGCGCATCGCCACCTGCTGCTGGGATTCCTCACCGGTGACATACAGCGCCGGCATGCGCGTGGCGATATTGCACAGGGTCTGCAGCAGGATGGTCGACTTGCCGATCCCCGGATCACCCCCGATCAGCACCACCGAACCGTCCACCAGGCCGCCGCCCAGTACCCGGTCGAGTTCAGCGGAAGCGGTGGAGAAACGCGGGATTTCCTCGACGCTGACTTGCGCCAGGGTCTTGATCTGCGCCTGCTGCCCGGCCCAGCCGGTGCGCCCGGCAGGTGCCGCCGCGCCGCCGCTTTCGATCATGGTCTCGGTCAGGGTGTTCCAGGCCCCGCACTCACCGCACTGCCCGGCCCATTTGGGAAAGGTGGAGCCGCACTCGGTGCAGCCGTACATGCGCTTGGCCTTGGCCATCTGAACCCCCGGCAAAAACCGCGATGATAGCTCAGCTGGCGCGGATCAGCGCGGTGCGGCGGTACGTATCTGCCCGCTGGCCAGGCGCGTGGCGCTATTGCCCAGGGGATCCTCGGCATTCAGGTCGGCGCCCTTGGCGGCCAGGGCATCAAGCAATTCGACCCGCTTGAACAACCCGGCGTACATGGCGGCGGTCTGGCCGGCGCCATTGCGCTGGTCGGGGCTGCAATCGGCGGCCAGCAGGCGCCGGGCGATCTGCACCTCGCCCTTGAAGATCGCCCCCATCAAGGCCGTGTTGCCACGCTTGTCCTGGGCGCAGGCGTTGGCCCCAGCGGCCAGCAGGTGCTCCACCGCCGGGCCCTGGCCGTGATAGGCCGCGAGGATCAGCGCGGTGTAGCCCTTTTCATCCTGGGTATCGAGGGAATAGCCGGCCGCGATAAAGGTGTCGAGCATTTCCACATCACCACGGCGGGCGGCATCGAAATAGTAGTTTTCCAGCTGGACCTTGACCGCCACCGGGTCGGCGGCGGCCGCTGCTTCGGCCGTAGGCTGCGCGTAGGCGGCAAACGACCAGGCCACTGACAGCAGCGCTATAAAAAGACGCATGGCGCGACTCCTCTGTCGGAAAAAGACGTCACGCCCGGGCGGGCGTGACGGGTAAGGCTCGCTCGATCAGTCGCTCAACTTCGCCGCCAGGGCCTTGACTCGGGCCAGGTCGCCCTTGGCCACCTTGGTCACCCCAGTGCCGTATTCAGGGTCGGCCTTGTAAAGGAACGACAGCATGATGTGCTTGCTCTCATCATCAGTGGTGGCCAAGGAGCCGCCGAAGCTGTCGATCAGGTCCTGGCGTTCCTTCTTGCTGAAGGAGCGATACAGGTCACCGGCCTGCTTGAAGTTCTGCTCGCGCTGGATCTTCGCCTGCTGGGTGCTGCCCGCCAGCGCCATCTGGCTGTAGCGCGCGGTCTGCGGCTCTTCGCGTGGCATCAGGCGGCTTGGCTGGTAGTTGACCCCCGTGCTGCTGTGGCCCAGGTTCATCGCGCCGTCCTGGTTGCCATTGTTCACCGGGTTCTTCGGCGCGTTGATCGGCAATTGCAGGGCATTGGCGCCGATGCGGTACATCTGGGTATCGGCATAGGAGAACACCCGTCCTTGCAGCAGGCGGTCTTCCGACGGTTCGATGCCTGGCACCAGATTGGCCGGTGCCATGGCCACTTGCTCGGTTTCCTGGAAGACGTTGGCCGGATTGCGGTTCAACACCATCTGCCCGACTTTGCGCTCGGGCACACCGGGCCAGATCTTGGTAGCGTCCAGCGGGTCGAAATCAAACTTGGCTAGGTCTTCGGGTTTCAATACCTGGACATACAAGTCCCACTTGGGAAAGTCCCCTTTATTAATGTGGGTTACCAAGTCATTAGTCATATGGCTGTAATCGCGGCCCTGTACCTCCACCACTTGTTTCGGGTCGAGATTCTTCAGACCCTGCAGGCTCTTCCAGTGGAACTTCACGTAGTGCACTTCGCCCTTGGCGTTGATCAACTTGTAGGCGTGCACACCATTACCGTCCATTTCCCGGTAACTGACCGGAGTGCCGGAGTTGGAATACAGCTCGGTCAGAGTACGGGTGGCTTCGGGAACATGGGAGAAGAAATCGAAACGCCGCGAGTCATCGTCAAGGTTGGTGCGCGGGTCCGGTTTGAATGCGTGCACCATGTCCGGGAACTTGATGGCATCACGAATGAAGAAGGTCGGGAAGTTGTTGCCCACCAGGTCCCAGTTACCGTCCGCGGTATAGAACTTGGTGGCGAAGCCCCGTGGATCGCGCAAGGTTTCCGGGGAGTGGTTGCCATGCACCACCGCCGAGAAACGCACGAATACTGGGGTCACTTCGCCGGCGGCAAACACCTTGGCACGGGTCAGGTCCGTGAGGTTGTCGGTTACCGTGAAAGTACCGTGGGCACCCGTGCCACGGGCATGCACCACTCGCTCTGGAATGCGCTCGCGGTCGAACCGCTGGAGCTTCTGAATCAACTGCACGTCTTGCAACAGCACCGGGCCGGTGGCGCCCGCAGTCTGCGAATTCTGGTTGTCGCCCACTGCCGCACCGTTGTCGCGGGTCAGCGTGGCGGCCTGTACGGAAAGGGAAAGCATACTGGCGGCAAGCACGCCCAGTACGCGTCGCTGGGAAAGACTCCCAAGGCCAAGAGAAGCGGTCATGTTGTATTCCTCTAGTTATATAAGGCGCATCTCGATGCGCCTGCTAGAGGCTAGTGACTAAATATTTGAAAGATAAATAGAAAGGCCGTAACCGCTCGATTGACAGAATGTACTGGTTATATCGTGGGGCGCGGGGTATATCGCGCGCGACTTGATGGCACTTTGAATAAACTATTTGCCTCTTTATCGGTCGATAACCCCGCGAGCTGTAAAAAGTTGTTTCGGCAAAATACTTTTTGCTGAATTACACTGCCGTAACCAACCTCATCTGTAGCAAGGAATAACCTATGGGCGTGCTAAGTGAATTCAAGGCCTTCGCGGTCAAAGGTAATGTGGTCGATATGGCCGTCGGTATCATCATCGGCGCCGCGTTCGGCAAGATCGTCTCGTCCTTTGTTGGCGACGTGGTCATGCCGCCAATCGGCCTGCTGATCGGTGGGGTGAACTTCGGGGATCTGGCGGTCACGCTCAAGGCGGCTGCGGGCGATACGCCGGCAGTGGTCTTGGCGTACGGCAAGTTCATCCAGAGCATCATCGACTTCGTGATCATTGCCTTCGCCATCTTCATGGGGGTCAAGGTGATCAACCGTCTCAAGCGCGAAGAGGCCGTGGCCCCGACGCTGCCGCCGGTGCCGACCAAGGAAGAAGAGCTGCTGGGGGAGATCCGCGACCTGCTCAAGGCTCAGAACAACAAGCCCTGAGGCTGATCCCGCAATACGACAACGGCGCCCTGATGGCGCCGTTTTCATTACCAGTAGTTTTCCACCGCCACCTGCCCCGGTCGCCGGGTCAGGCTCAGGCTCATGCCCCGCTGCTTGAGCAGGGCGCGGGTGTCATCGATCATCTGCGGGTTGCCACAGAGCATCACCCGGGAGTGCTCGGGGCTCAGCTCCACGCCGGCGGCACGCTCCAGCTCACCGCTCTCGATCAACTGGGTGATGCGCCCGTTGAGGCTGCCCGGATGCTGCTCGCGGGTCACGGTGCTGATGAATTGCAGCTTGTGGGCAAATTCCGCCAGGTATTCGCGCTGGGGCAACTCGGCCAGCAGGCGCTGATAGGCCAGCTCCTTGGCCTCGCGCACGCTGTAGACCAGGATGATGCGTTCGAATTTTTCCCACACCTCGAAGTCCTGGAGGATCGACAGGAACGGCGCAATCCCGGTGCCGGTGGATAGCAGCCAGAGGTCGCGACCGTCGACGAATCGGTCCAGGGTCAGGTAGCCAAAGGCCTGGCGATCCACCAGCAGGCTGTCCCCCACTTCCAGGCGACTCAGCTCGCTGGTGAACTCGCCGCCGGGCACCACGATGGAAAAGAACTCGAGAAACTCATCGAACGGCGATGACACCATGGAATAGGCGCGCCACACCGTACTGCCGTCGGCCTTGGTCACCCCGAGGCGAGCGAACTGCCCGGCACGAAAGCGAAAACCCGCATCCCGGGTGGTGCGCAGGGTGAACAGGCTGGAGGTCAGGGGCTGGACCTCGAGCAGGGTCTGGCGGGTGTACTTTTCTTCACTGGCAGTCATGACAGGCTCCACAAAACCGATGCGCTAGTGTCCCGCAAAGCGCCGCGCAGAAACACCGGCGGTTTGTAGTGGCATAGAGCGCGGGCAATCAGCGACAAAAAAACGTACCATTTAGCCCCGCTTCGAACAGCCCGCACTGCCGCTGTCCGAGGGTTCCCGTGCGCTCGACAGCCCCCACCGCCGGGACACTCACCGATTACCTAGAGTCCGCCCCATGCCCCTGCTTGCAAGCTCCTTCGCCCAACTCGACCTGATCCGCCAGCCCGAACAGCAGAACGAGCCACTGCAAGCCTTCGACGCGGCGGACGAATACCTGCTCAACCATCTGGCCGAGCAGCAACCGACCAGCGACAGCCGGGTGCTGATCCTCAATGACAGCTTTGGCGCCCTGGCCGCGAGCCTGCAGGGCAAGGTCCAGGTCAGCAGCAGCGGCGATTCGTACCTGGGCGCCCTGGCCCTGGAAAAGAACCTGGCGCGCAACGGCCTGCCCTTCGACGCTCTGCGGGTGATACCGGCCAGCGAGCCGTTGCACGGCCCCTTCGACCGGGTGCTGATCCGCGTGCCCAAGACCCTGGCCCTGCTGGAAGAGCAACTGATCCGCCTGCAAGGGCACCTGGCCCCCGGCGCCCAGGTGGTGGCGGCGGCGATGGTCAAGCACCTGCCCCGCGCCGCCGGTGATTTGCTGGAGCGCTACATCGGCCCGGTCCAGGCCTCGCTGGCGGTGAAAAAGGCTCGGCTGCTGATTGCCACGCCGCAAGACAAGCAGCCCGTCGTGTCGCCCTACCCGACCCGCTATCGCCTGGAACAGCCGGCCATCGAACTGCTCAACCACGCCAACGTGTTCTGCCGTGAAGGCCTGGACATCGGCACCCGCGCCTTCCTCCCGCACCTGCCGCAGAACCTCGGCAGCGCCCGGGTCGCGGACCTGGGCTGCGGCAACGGCGTACTGGCCATCGCCAGCGCCCTGGACAACCCGCAAGCCCATTACACCCTGGTGGACGAATCCTTCATGGCGGTGCAGTCGGCCCGGGAAAACTGGCAGGCGGTGCTCGGTGAGCGCGAGGCCGAGATGCGCGCCGGCGACGGCCTGGCCGGGCAAGCGCCACAGTCCCTGGACGTGGTGCTGTGCAACCCGCCGTTCCACCAGCAGCAGGTGGTGGGCGACTTCCTCGCCTGGCGCATGTTCCAGCAGGCCCGGGAGGCCCTGGTGGTAGGGGGTGCACTGTACATCGTCGGCAACCGCCACCTGGGCTACCACAGCAAGCTGGCGCGGCTGTTCCGCGGCGTCGAGCAAGTGGCGGCAACCCCCAAGTTCGTCATCCTCAAGGCCCGCAAGTAAGGGCTCGCCAGAACACAGCGGCCTTTTCGACAGGCAAAAAAAACCCTCCGCCAAGGGAGGGTTGAAACCGTGCCGCAAGGCAACGGGATGGGATGATCAGTGGGTGGTCAGGCCTGCGGCATTCATGAACATGCGCATCAGGCTGGCGACCACGAACAGGGCCAGGACACTGCCGCCCCAGATCATTACCAGCCAACCCAGGCGCTGCCACAGCGGCTTCTTTTCCGCCTGTTCGATTTCCTGCAAAGAGTGTTTACCGCTCATGACCTCAACTCCTGCCTAACCCAAACCCTCGTAGGAGCTGGCTTGCCAGCGAAAGCGCAGGCCAGCTGGGCGCAAGGCCCCTTTCGCCGGCAAGCCGGCTCCTACCTAGTGATAACCGTCTTCGTGGGTGACCTTGCCGCGGAACACGTAGTAGCTCCAGAAGGTATAACCCAGGATGAACGGGATGATGAACAAGGTGCCCACCAGCATGAAGCCCTGGCTCTGCGGCGGCGCGGCGGCGTCCCAGATGGAGATCGACGGTGGCACTATGTTCGGCCACAGGCTGATGCCCAGGCCGCTGTAGCCGAGGAAGATCAGCACCAGGGTCAGCAGGAACGGCGTGTAGTGGGCGTTGCGGGCCACGGCGCGGAGCAGGCCGTACATGGTCACCAGCACCAGGATCGGCACCGGCAGGAACCAGAACAGGTTCGGCAGGGTGAACCAGCGCGCGGCAATCTCGGCGTGGGCCAGGGGCGTCCAGATACTGACGACGCCGATCACCGCCAGCACCACGTAGGCCAGGGGCCGCGCCAGGTCATGCATCTGCAGTTGCAGCTTGCCTTCGGTCTTCATGATCAGCCAGGTGCAGCCGAGCAAGGCATAGGCCACCACCAGCGCCAGGCCGCAGAACAGGGTGAAGGGGGTCAGCCAGTCCAGGGAACCGCCGGCGAACTGGCGGTTGACCACCGGCAGGCCATCGATGAATGCCCCCAGGGCCACGCCCTGAAAGAAGGTCGCCGCCACCGAGCCGCCGATGAAGGCCTTGTCCCAGATGTGGCGCTTGTCTTCCTTGGCCTTGAAGCGGAACTCGAAGGCCACGCCGCGGAAGATCAGGCCCACCAGCATCAGGATCAGCGGCAGGTAGAGTGCCGAGAGCACCACCGAGTAGGCCAGCGGGAAGGCGCCGAACAACGCCGCGCCGCCCAGTACCAGCCAGGTTTCGTTGCCGTCCCAGACTGGGGCGACGGTGTTCATCATCACGTCACGGTCGCGGTCGTCCTTGACGAACGGGAAGAGAATCCCGATCCCCAGGTCGAAGCCGTCCATGACCACGTACATCATGATGCCGAAGATGATAATCACGGCCCAGAGCAGCGGAAGATCAATACCCATGACTCAGTTCCCCTTGTTCAGGCGGGTGCCGTGGTCGGCGTCGTGGTCATCGTCGGCTGCGGACAGCGGACGGGCCGGGGTGCGTTTCTGTCCGGGGCCACCGTGGCTGGTTTCGGCACCTTCGTTGGTAACCGGGCCTTTGCGCACCAGGCGCATCATGTAGCCGATACCCACGCCGAACAGCGAGAAGTACACCACCACGAACAGCGCCAGGGTGATGCTCATCTGCACAAAGCTGTGGCCGGAAGAGGCATCCGCCGTGCGCATCAGGCCATAGACCACCCACGGCTGGCGGCCGATCTCGGTGGTGAACCAGCCGGCCAGGATCGCGATCAGCCCGGATGGGCCCATCCACAACGCCAGGTACAGGAAGGGGCGCGAAGTGTAGAGGGTGTCGCGCTTACGCAGCCAGAGGCTCCACAGGCCGGTGAAGATCATCAGCATGCCCAGGCCGACCATGATCCGGAACGACCAGAAGACGATGGTCGAGTTGGGCCGGTCCTCGGGTGGGAACTCCTTGAGCGCCGGAACCTGCTTGTCCAGCGAGTGGGTGAGGATCAGGCTGCCCAGGTAAGGGATTTCCACCGCGAACCTGGTTTTCTCGGCCTTCATGTCCGGCCAGCCGAAGAGGATCAGCGGGGTCGGCTCGTTGCCGACATTTTCCCAGTGGCCTTCAATGGCGGCGATTTTCGCCGGCTGGTGCTTGAGGGTGTTGAGCCCGTGGAAGTCGCCGATCACCGCCTGCACCGGCGCCACGATCAGGGCCATCCACATGGCCATCGACAGCATGCGACGAATGGCCGGGTTGTCCCGCCCGCGCAGCAAGTGCCAGGCTGCGGACGAACCGACGAAGAACGCCGTGGCGACGAACGCCGCTACAGCCATGTGCGCCAGGCGATAGGGGAATGATGGATTGAAGATCACCGCCAGCCAATCCACCGGGATCACCTGGCCATTGACGATTTCATAACCTTGCGGGGTCTGCATCCAGCTGTTGGACGAGAGGATCCAGAAGGTCGAGATCAGGGTGCCGATGGCCACCATCACCGTGGAGAAGAAGTGCAGCTTGCGCCCGACCTTGTTCCAGCCGAACAGCATGACCCCGAGGAAACCGGCTTCCAGGAAGAAGGCCGTGAGCACTTCATAGGTGAGCAAGGGGCCGGTGACGGAGCCGGCAAAGTCCGAGAAACGGCTCCAGTTGGTGCCGAACTGGTAGGCCATCACCAGGCCGGAGACCACGCCCATGCCGAAGTTGACGGCGAATATCTTCGACCAGAAGTGGTAGAGATCGCGGTAGGTGTCGTCGCGGGTCTTCAGCCAGAGGCCTTCGAGCACCGCCAGGTAGCTCGCCAGGCCGATGGTGATCGCCGGGAACAGGATGTGGAACGAGATGGTGAACGCGAACTGAATTCGGGCGAGATCTAGAGCCTCTAAACCGAACATAAGCTTTCCTCTGTCAGGTAATACCGGCTGCCGGCCAGAGGCCTGCACCCACTGCCCCCACGGATATGGAGTGCGGCGAATTCGGATTCGTTCTTTTTTAAACCATCGCTACGCAGGGATTCTGGCACTTGGCCCACCACATCAGCCTTTGCAAAAAGGTTTTGATCTGGATCAAGCAACGTTGAAAGAGTAGTCCTAAATTCGCCGCGCAACTCTGTGGTTATTTGCCGCGTGACAGCTTGCCTCACCCTGTCAAAACCGGGCTTTTCCCGGACATTTCCGCCTTAATGCGCAGGATCGCCGCCACCTTGGTGTCCATCGCGAGCGGCGATGGCGGGCACCGCCAAGGACCCGGCAAGATTTCCCCGGAAAACCGAGATAGATGCGCGGCTAACGAATTTTCCGCCGGCTGCAACCATTGGTTACATCTTGGTGATAATCTCGTTTCACTCCCCGCTCAGATTTGCCTCCAGATGCCCAGCCAAGACCCTCTGCTGCTCCGTCACCATCGTCCGTTCATCGCGTTCTGGCTGGCGCGGATCTTCACCGCCAGCGGCTTCCAGATGCTCACCGTGGCCATTGGCTGGAACCTCTATCAGCTCACCGGCAACGTGCTCGACCTGGGCCTGGTGGGGTTGGTGGAGTTCGCCCCGCGAGTGCTGTTCATGCTGCACACAGGGCATGTGGCCGACCGCTATGACCGGCGCCGAGTGGCGGCCATCTGCCAGTCGCTGCAGGCCTTGATCGCCCTGGCCCTGGCCATCGGCAGCCTGACCGACAACGTCACCCGGGAAATGATCTTCATCCTGGCCTTCCTCCTCGGCGGCGCCCGCTCCTTCGAAATGCCCACCACCCAGGCCCTGTTGCCGAGCATCGTGCCCAGCGCGCTGTTTCCCCGGGCGGTGGCCGCCGCGCAATCGGCGCAACAGTCGGCGACCATCGTCGCCCCGGCCCTGGGCGGCTTGCTGTATGCCTTCGGCAGCGTCTGGGTCTACGGCCCCACGGTGGTTCTGTACCTGATCGCCTGCCTGCTGATGCTCAACCTGCCGGCTCGGCAAACCCCGTTGAACAAGGGCAAGGCCACCATTGATTCGCTGCTGGCGGGCATCCGCTTCATCCGTAGCCGCCCGGACATCCTCGGCGCCATTTCCCTGGACCTGTTCGCGGTATTGCTGGGTGGCGCCACCGCGCTGCTGCCGGTGTTCGCCAAGGACATCCTGCTCACCGGCCCCTGGGGCCTGGGGCTGTTGCGTTCGGCGCCGGCGGTCGGCGCCTTGCTAATGTCCCTGTGGCTGGCGCGTTTTAGCGTCGAGCGCCAGGTCGGGCGGGTGATGTTCACCGCGATCGGGGTATTCGGCGTGGCCACCATCGCCTTCGGCCTCTCGACCTCGTTCTGGTTTTCCCTGACGGTGCTGGTGGTGCTAGGGGCGGCGGACATGATCAGCATGGTGATCCGTGCCTCCTTCGTGCAACTGGAGACCCCGGACGAAATGCGCGGCCGGGTCAGCGCGGTGAACGGCCTGTTCATCGGCGCCTCGAATCAGCTGGGGGAATTCGAATCCGGAGTCACCGCCCACTGGTTCGGCACGGTGCCGGCGGTGGTGCTGGGCGGGGTCGGCACGCTGCTGGTGACCGGGGTCTGGATCAAGCTGTTCCCGACCCTGGCCCAGCGGGACCGGATGATCGAGCACGTGGAAGAAGCCAAGGTGTAAATCCTCAGGCGGTTTGCCCCTGTAACAGCTTGTTGATCATTCTCTGCAATACAAAACCGCTACGAAGAGTGTAAGGTATCGCCTTACACTCGCACGCCATGATCAAGTCCTTTCAGTACAAAGGCCTGCGCGCCTTCTATGAAACCGGGTCGACTCGTGGAATACGGGCCAAGCATGCACGCCGGTTGGCCCGCCAGCTGTCGTTCATGGATCACGCCAGCGAACCGGCAGACCTCAATCTGCCGGGCTGGCGGCTGCACCCGCTCAGGGGCGACCTGCTTGGCTACTGGTCCCTGGTGGTGTCCGGCAACTGGCGAGTGATCTTTCGTTTCGTAGGTTCGGATATCGAGCTGGTGGATTATCTGGACTACCACTGAACAGGAGGCAGGATCATGCCCATCCACAACCCGCCCCACCCCGGTGACACCCTGCGCCTGGATATCTTGCCCGAACTGGGCATCAGCGTGACGGAGCTGGCGCGGCATATCGGCTACGCCCGCCCGCACCTGTCCAAGGTGCTGAACGGTCATGCGCCAATCCGCGCGGAACTGGCGGTCAAGCTGGAACGCGCCGGGATCGGCAAGGCCAAGGTCTGGCTGGCGGTACAGGCCGATTACGACATATGGCACACCGAGCAGGAACTGCAACCGGTGATCGAGCCCATCGTGGCCCATGTTGGCTGAGCCCTAAACCAGCAGCTCTCCAGCCACCTTGGCGCGCTTGCCGCGACCGCACAACGCTTCCACCAGGGCCAGGGCAAACGCCAGGGCCGCGGCGGAACCCTGGGCGGTGATGCAGTTGCCGTCCACCACCACCGGCTGATCGACAAAGGTGCAGCCCAGTAGCTGATGGCTGGCGCTGGGCAGGCAGGTCATGCGCCGCTGGCGCAGCACGCCATACGCCTGCAAGGCCAGGGCCGGGGCTTCGGCGATGCCGGCGAACAGGCGCCCCGCTGCGGCCTGATCCTTGACCAGTTGCTGCAGCGGTTGATGGGCCGCCAGGTGCTGGGCGCCCACCGCGCCGCCGGGCAATACGATCAGGTCGAAGCGCTGGGCCAGCACGTCCACCAACATGGCGTCGGCGGTCAAGCGGGTGCCCCGGGCGCAGGTGAGCATGCGCCGGCCTTCGACGCTGGCGGCCAGCACTTCGACTTCGGCACGGCGCAATACGTCGATCAGGGTCACGCTTTGCAGGTCGTCGATGCCTTCGGCAAGGGTGACCAGGGCTCTGAAGGTCATGGGGATGACTCCGCGTGGAGGTCTTTAGAGCTTAGTCAGCTTTGCCGGCTGCCGTTCAGGGCGCCGTCACTTGATGTAGATCTGCGCGCCCAGGCTGTTGCCCGGGGCGTTGAGCGAGGTGTTGCGGAAGCTGAAGGTGCCCTCCTGCTTGCCCGCCAGGTCGAAGATATAGACATAGCCGACGGTAGTCCCCGAGTTGCCGCAGGGCACATAGCTGGAGCCGTCCTCGCACACCGGCGAGCGGGTGCCATCGACCTCGAAGCCGTCCAGGGTCACATGAGGCTCGCGGCCATAGCCGATCTCCAGCACGTAGACCTTGATGTTCGAGCCGTTGTGATCGCACTGGGTCCGTTCACGGCCGTCGGAGACATCCTCCAGGCCGCAGGAAGGTGACAGCACCTTGAGAATCTCCACCCGGCTCAGCAGCGGGGCCGAGCGCGCCATGGCCGGGGCCGCCAGCCAGCAGGCTGTCGCGCCGAGCAATACCAGGGCTGTCATTTTCACTGTGCTGCGCATAAATCCCCCCTAAAACCAGGGCGCAGTATGCGCTACTTGCCAGCGCGGCAAAACATCGCCGACGATCGCAGCCATTGGCCCACGCTGCTGGTATGATGCGCGGCTTTTTCCGACCCAGCGCAAATCCGCAGGCACCTTATAAAGTCTGTGCTTTGCTGTTGGAGTCGATACATTCACGGCGCCCGGCGGCGCCACGGGGAGCAGACATGCTGGAAAGGCTGTTTCAACTCAAGGCACACAACACCAACGTGCGCACCGAGATTCTTGCGGGCGTGACCACCTTCCTGGCCATGGCCTACATCCTTTTCGTCAACCCGAGCATTCTCGGCGAGACGGGCATGGACAAGGGCGCGATCTTCGTTGCCACCTGCCTGGCGGCGGCCATCGGTTCCACCGTCATGGGCCTGATCGCCAACTACCCGATCGCCCTGGCGCCGGGCATGGGCCTGAACGCCTTCTTCACCTACACCGTGGTCCTGCACATGGGCCACACCTGGCAAGTGGCCCTGGGTGCCGTGTTCATCTCGGCGGTGCTGTTTTTCATACTGTCGATCTTCAAGATCCGCGAATGGATCATCAACAGCATCCCCCTGCCCCTGCGCTCGGCCATTGCCGCCGGTATCGGCCTGTTCCTGGCGCTGATCGCCCTGCATAACGCCGAGATCGTGGTGGGCAACTCGTCGACCCTGGTAGGGCTGGGCGACCTGAGCAAACCGGCACCTATCCTCGCGGCCCTGGGCTTTGCCCTGATCGTGGCCCTGGAGGCCCTGAAAGTGCGCGGCGCGGTGCTGATCGGCATTCTCGCGGTGACCATCGTCTCGATTCTCATGGGCGTCACCCCGTTCGGCGGCGTGACCTCGATGCCACCGTCCCTGGCCCCGACCTTCCTGCAACTGGACATCAAGGGCGCCCTGGATATCGGCCTGATCAGCGTGATCTTCGCCTTCCTGTTCGTCGATCTGTTCGACAACTCCGGCACCCTGATCGGCGTCGCCAAGCGCGCCGGCCTGATGGGCAAGGACGGCCACATGCCGAAAATGGGCCGGGCGCTGATCGCCGACAGCACCGCCGCCATGGCCGGTTCCTTGCTGGGCACCTCGACCACCACCAGCTACATCGAATCCGCGGCGGGCGTGAGCGCCGGCGGCCGCACCGGCCTGACCGCCATCGTGGTGGCGATCATGTTCCTGCTGGCGCTGTTCTTCTCGCCACTGGCGGCCAGCGTACCCGCCTTCGCCACCGCACCGGCCCTGCTGTTCGTCGCCGTGCTGATGACCTCGGGCCTGGCGGAAATCGACTGGGAAGACATCACCGTCGCCGCTCCCGTGGTCGTCACCGCCCTGGCCATGCCGTTCACCTATTCCATCGCCAACGGCATCGCCTTCGGCTTCATCGCCTGGACCGTGATCAAACTGCTGTCGGGCCGTGCCCGTGAGCTGAACGCGCCTCTGGTGATCCTGTCGATCCTGTTCGTGATCAAGCTCGGTTACCCCGCATGACTTTTGACGCCGCAAGCTACACCACCCAGTTGAATGACAAGGTCGCGCGCTTGCGCGACCTGCTGGCCCCCTTCGATGCGCCCGAGCCTCAGGTCTTCGACTCGCCCCTGCAGAACTTCCGCCTGCGGGCAGAGTTCCGCCTGTGGCGCGAGGCCGGTGAACGGCACTACGCGATGTTTTCCCAGGACGACAAGCGCACGCCGATCCTCATCGAGGAGTTCCCCATCGCCAGCCAGCGCATCAACCAGTTGATGCCCCAGCTCAAGACCGCCTGGCAAGCCAGCGCGCCCCTGAGCCACAAGCTGTTCCAGGTGGAGTTCCTCACCACCCTGGCCGGCGACGCGATGATCACCCTGTGCTACCACCGCCCCCTGGACGAGCACTGGCACAAGGCCGCGAGCCAGCTGGCTGCCGACCTCAAGGTCAGCGTGATCGGCCGCTCCAAGGGCAAGCGCGAGGTTATCGGCCAGGACTACGTGGTGGAAAAGCTCGAAGTCGGCGGGCGTACCTTCAGCTACCGCCAGCCCGAAGGCGCCTTCACCCAGCCCAACGGCACGGTGAACCAGAAGATGCTCAACTGGGCTTATGAAGTCCTGGGCGAGCGCGAGGACGACCTGCTGGAACTGTACTGCGGCAACGGCAACTTCACCCTGCCCCTGGCCACCCGGGTGCGCAAGGTGCTGGCCACCGAGATCAGCAAGACCTCGGTCAACGCCGCCTTGAGCAACCTCAGCGAAAACGCTGTGGATAACGTCACCCTGGTGCGTCTGTCCGCTGAGGAACTGACTGAAGCCCTGAACGACGTGCGCCCGTTCCGCCGCCTGCATGGCGTGGATCTGAAGAGCTACGAGTTCGGCAGCGTGTTCGTCGACCCGCCCCGGGCCGGCATGGACCCGGACACCTGCGAACTGACCCGGCGCTTCGACAACATCCTGTACATCTCCTGCAACCCGGAAACCCTGGCGGCCAACATCGCCCAGTTGCACGACACCCACCGCATCACCCGTTGTGCTCTATTCGACCAGTTCCCCTGGACCCACCACATGGAATCCGGAGTCCTGCTGACCCGCCGCTGATTTGCCGTGCAATAGCCAACAGCCGTCCTCGTGACGGCTGTTTGCATTCTGTCTCCCCCTCCGTAGGAGCCGGCTTGCCGGCGAAGAGGCCCCTGAGCCTTGTGCCAATCCGGCCGACGCCTTCGCTGGCAAGCCAGCTCCTACAGGGTAGGTGCGGCGGCACTGGTGTCAGCCCGTGGGGCGGAAGTAGCCGGCCAGTTGCTGCAGGTCCTGTTCGTTGAGCAGGCCGGCGTAGTACTTGAGCTGGATCCGCGCCAACAGGTAAGCATGCCGGGCATCCGCCAGGTCACGGCGGGCGGTAAACAGTTGTTGCTCGGCGTCCAGTACATCCAGGTTGACCCGCTCGCCGCCGTGCACGCTTTTCTGGGTCGCGGTCACCAGGGCCTCGGCGGAGCTGACGGCCATTTCATAGGCCCGGACCTTGGCCGCGGCGCTGGTATTGAGGTTGAACTGCTTGCGCAGTTCGTTGAGGGTGGTGGCGGTCTTGGCGTCCAGTTCGAACTGGGCCTGGGACAGCTGGCTGGCCGCCTGTCGGGTCGAGGCCGATACCGAGCCACCGGCAAACAGCGGCAGGCTGACCTGGATGCCCACGGTATTGGTGTCGTACTTCTGGTTGTAGGAGCTTTCCGAATCGGAACTGGTCTGACGGCTGCTGGCATACAAACTCACCTTGGGCAGGTGCCCGGCGCGCTTGCGTTCCACTTCGTACTCCGCCACTCGCAGCGCCTGCTGCTGGGACGCCAGGTCCGGGTTGTTGGCCATGGCCAGGTCACGCCAGCTGTCGAAGCGGTTGGGCAGCAGCGGCTGGATCTGGAACTGCCGGGTCAGCGGATCCAGTTGTTCGATCTGCAACGGTTCGCCAACGATGGCTTGCAGCTCGCGCAGGGCGGCATCCTGCTGGTCCTGGGCCTCGATCTCCTGCGCCAGGGCCAGGCTCAGCCGGGCCTGGGTCTCCAGCACATCGGTGCGGGTGCCCTCGCCGCCCTTGAGCAGGCGTTCGTTGAGCTGCAAGCGTTCGGCGTAGGCACGCTTCTGCGCCCGGCTCAGTTCGATGCGCTCCTGGGCCAACAGCGCCTGGCTGTAGGCACTGAGCAGGCGTACCGCCAGTTCCTGGCTCTTGCCGCGAAAGCGCTCATCGGAAAACAGCGCCTGGGCCGAGCCCTGGCGGTAGCGCGCATAGGCTTCGTAGTCCAGCAGCGGTTGCTGCAGGGTCAGGGTCGAGGCGTAGCTGCGGTAGTCCCGGTCATTGGTGACATCACCGCCAACCGTCTCCTGGGTCACTTCGGACTGGTTGCGCGAATTGTTGTAGCTCCAGGACAGGTTCGGCAGCAGCCCGGCACGGCCGATGGCGCGGTTCTGTTCCCCGGCATCGTGTTCCTTGATCGCCGCCTGGAAGGTCGGGTCATTGCGCAAGGCCAGGTCATAGGCGTCCAGCAAGCCCAGGGCCTGGACCGACGGGCTGCTCAACAGGCACAGCAGGGACAGGTAGCACCAGGCTCGAATCATTCTTCCACCAACGCCATGTGAGTCCGGTCCAGCAGGGGCTTGAACAGGTAATTGAGCATCGAGCGTTCGCCGGTACGGACAAAGGCTTCCACCGGCATTCCCGGGCGGATCTGCAAGCCCTGCAACTGTTGCATGCCCTGGGCGCTGACCGTGGCCCGCAGGGTGTAGTAAGGCTCCTCGGTGCGCTCGTCCACCTGCCGGTCGGCGGACACCAGGGTCACCTCCCCCGGCACCCTGGGCGTGGTGCTCTGGTTGAAGGCCGAGAACATCAGCTCCACCGGCAGCCCCGGGTGCACCTTGTCCACCAGTTGCACCGGCACCCGCGCCTCCACCAGCAGCGGCTCGTCCTGGGGCACGATGTCCATCAGCGGCTGGCCCGGCTTGATCACCCCACCTTCGGTGTAGACCTCCAGCCCCACCACCACCCCGGCGGCCGGGGCGCGCACCTGGCTGTTGGCCAGTTCGAACTCGGCGGACGCCAGGCGATTGCGCAGGTCTTCGGTGCGCACCCGGGTATCGGCCAACTGGCTGCGCAGGTCTTTCTGGAAATCCTCGGTGGTCTGGCGGATGCGCAGGCGCAGTTCGAGGATCTGCCGCTGCAATTGGCCGATGCGGCCGAAGTCCTCGGCGATCGAGCCATCGATCTGCGCGTATAGGCGCTCGCTGTCCAACAGCCGGTTGCGCGGGATATAGCCGTCCCGGGCCAGTTCCCGCAGCCCCTGCAACTGTTCATTCAAGGCGCGGCGCTGCGCCAACTTGCTGGCCTGGGAATCCCGGGTGCCACGCAACTGCGCCTCGGAGCCGGCGATGGTTTCGGCAATCCCCTGCTGCTCCATGCTCAGGGCCTGGCGCCGGCTGCTGAACAGCTGCCGTTGCAGCGCCAGGCTGGCGGCCACGTCCGGCTCGCTGGCCAGGGCCTGAAGTTGCGGGTCGAAGACGATATCGCTGGCGCCGTCGCGCTCGGCATTGAGCCGCGCTTCGCTGGCCAGCGAGCCCAGGTACTGGCTGCGCAGGGACTGCATCTGGGTGCGCAGCGGCGTCTCGTTGAGGCGCAGCAGCACCTGCCCGGCGCTGACCCGATCGCCTTCCTTGACCTCGATCCGCTCGACGATGCCGCCGCTCTGGTGCTGCACGGTCTTGCGATGGCCCGAGACCATGACCTTGCCCGACACCGCCACGCCCTTGTCCAGCGGCGCCAGGGCGGCCCAGCCGATAAACCCGGCAAAACCTCCCAGCACCAGGAGCCAACCGAGCCGTGAGTACTTCCTGTCGTCCAGGGACAACACATTGCTGGCGGCCGGCCCCGCGACCGGCGCAGCAGGACCTGTGGATAAATTCGCCTTCATGCCTTTTTCCCTTCGCCGCCGGCCACGCCCAGGCGGTAGTTCATGTTCAAGCTGGTCACCGGGCTGCTCGCCGGATTGCTCATCGGTACAGCCGGCGGCGGCGCGGCCTTGGCCTTGTTCGCCTCCAGCACCCGCGCCGTAGGACCATAGGCCTGCAACTGGCCGTCGCGCAGGATCATCAACTGGTCGGTCAGGGTCAGCACGTTGGGCTTGTGGGTAATCAGCACCAGGGTCCGCTGCTGTTGCTTGAGCTGGCTGATGGCCTGCAGCAGCGCCTGCTCGCCGGCTTCATCGAGGTTGGAATTGGGCTCGTCGAGCACGATCAGCGCCGGCAGGCCGTACAGCGCCCGGGCCAAGCCGATGCGCTGGCGCTGGCCACCGGACAACCCGGCACCGCCCTCGCCCAGGCGCGTGTCATAGCCCTGGGGCAATTGCAGGATCAGCTCATGCACCCCGGCCATTTGTGCGGCCTGCAGGACCTGATCCGAGTCCAGCTGGGCAAAACGCGCGATGTTCTCGGCGATGCTGCCGGCGAACAGCTGGATGTCCTGGGGCAGGTAACCGATATGCGGCCCCAGTTGCTGCCTGTCCCACTGAGCCAGGTCTGCGCCATCCAGGCGTACCTTTCCCGTCAGGGGCGTCCAGGCACCGACCAGCAGCCGGGCCAGGGTCGACTTGCCACAGCCGGAAGGGCCAATCACCCCCAGCACCTGGCCAGCCTCCAGGGTGAAGCCAAGGTTGCTCAAGGCCGGGCGACGACTGCCCGGTGCACAGGCGCTCAACTGTTCGACGCTCAACTTGCCCTTGGGCGTCGGCAGGCTCATGCGTGCCGGGCGCGGCGGGTTGGCCTGCAACAACTCGGACAAACGCTCGTAGGCCAGGCGCGCCGAACTCCATTGCTTCCATACCGCGATCAACTGGTCGATGGGGCTGAGCACGCGGCCCATTAGGATCGAGCCGGCGATCATCATCCCCGGGGTGATCTGGCCCTGCACCGCCAGCCAGGCGCCCAGGCCCAGCACCAGGGACTGCAGGGCCATGCGCACGCCCTTGGACCAGGCGCTGATGGTGGCGGTCTTTTCGCTGGCCAGGTTCTGCTGGGCCAGAAAGCCCTGGTGGCCAATGAACCAGCGCTCGCGCAGGGCGCCGAGCATGCCCATGGCTTCGATCGCGTCGGCATTGCGCAGGTTGGCGGTGGCCTGCTGGCTGGTGATGATCGACAACTGGCTGGCCTGGGCCAGCGGCGCCTGGCAAATGTGCTGGTTGATCCAGGCCAGCGCCACCAGCAGCACCGCACCGGCCAGGGCCAGCAGGCCGAGCCAGGGGTGAAAGAGAAAGATCACCAGCAGGTAGACCGGAAACCAGGGCGCATCGAAGAACGCGAACAAGGCATTGCCGGTGGCGAACTGGCGCAGCGCGGTCAGGTCGTTCAGAGCCTGGCCGGCGGCCTGGGGGCTGCCCTTGAGCTGGGCTTCGAAAGCGGCGTCATACACCCGCTGGTTCAGGCGCATGTCCATCTGGGTACCGAGGTGGATCACCACCTGGCTACGCACCCACTCCAACGCCCCCATCAGGCCGAACAGGCCGAGGATCATCAGCGTCAGCATCAGCAGGGTCATCTGATTGCCCGAGGCCAGTACCCGGTCGTAGACCTGCAGCATGTAAAGGGCCGGGGCCAGCATCAGCAGGTTGATCACCGCCGAGAACAGGCCGATGTTGAAAAAGCCGCCCTTGTAGGCCGTCAAGGCCGCCAGCGTCTCGGAAGCGGCAAGTGGATTCGGCCTGCTCATCAAGGTGTCCTGTGGAGAGTTTAGGGTTACAGGGCCTTCCGCTCGGGCAGAGCGGAACGACAAGAGGCGCGCCCGGTGCGTTGACAGGCACCACGGCGCTCCCCAGAATTTGCCACCGCCGCCGCCCTGGCCTTCGAAAACTCGGGCGACGGAGGTGAGTCAAGCCAGCGAATGGAGGAGCGATCCTGCATTCGCTTTTTTATGCCTCAGGCCTGCACTCAGGCGGCCAGCGCCCAGTCCTGGGCCACGTCCTGCACACCCACCAGGCCAACATCGGCAGCGGCTGCGGCAGCCGGGTTGACGTGAGCAACGCCAGCAGCGGCCAGGTCGTCAAAGGTGGAGTTCACCGACAGGCTTGGGTCGATCGCCTTGAGCAGGGCATCGATCTCGCCGGCCAGCGCCGAGCTGTCACCACTCATCAGGCCGTAGACCACCTTGTGCACTTCGCCTGCACGGCCTTCTTCCTTCAGGCTGTTGAGGCCCAGGTTGGTGAAGCTGACTTCCTGGCTGACCAGGTTGTAGTTGCTGCCCGAACCACCGGCGAGGGTGTCGCCCAGGGAGATAGTGTCCACCGAGCCCCACAGGGTGTGGCTTGGGTTGCTGAACAGGGTGTAGTGCAGGTTGCCGTCGGCGACGAAGGCCGCGTCACTGGCGGTGCTCTTGATGGCGTACTGGGTGCCGTCGAACGGGCCCGGGTTGAAGCCTCCGGTGTTGGTGCCGTCGACCACTTCGCCTGGGCGGTGGTTGACGTCGCCGAAGTAGGCCGACCAGTCAGTCAGGTATTGCGCAACAGTATTACCGCCGTAGGTAGCGCTGTAAGAGATCGAAATGCTCATGCAAAACTCCAATACATTAGGGGGTCATGTCCGCAGCACGCCACTGCCTGCTGCGGTTTTGCCCATCAATGGGCAAAAGCGGTCAGAACTGATACTCCACGGTGCCCTGCAAGGTCCGGCCACGGCCGAGGGTGAAGGCCAGGACATCGCCGAGTGGCACCAGGTAGGCGCGGTCGGTGACGTTTTCCATGGCCAGGCGCAGGGTCAGTTCTTCAGTGGCCCGGTAGCTGCCATACAGGTCGTAGACGGTGTAGGGCTTCCAGTCGGCCGGGTAGACACCGGTCTGGCTCACGGTGCCGGTGGCGGAGCCGGCGATCGAATAGCCGGCGCTGTAGCGGGCCCGGGCGCCGATATCCAGCTTGCGGTCGAAAAAGCGTGCGCCCAGGGTCAGGGTGCCGCGGTCCATGGGCATGTGTTCGGCCGAACCGAGGATCGCCGCATTGCAGCGGCTGGCGTTGTTGGCCGCATCATCGGGGCGCATGCCGGTGACGATCGCACCACGCCCACTGCCATTCTTCACCGGCTGGGTCACGCCCCCCAGCCAGGCGATTTTCGTGCAGAAATCGTTGTCGCCGATCATGCGGGTGTAGTTCAGCTGGCCGTAGGCGCGACCGGCGTCATAGTCCAGCTGGTACTCCACGCCCTTGAAGCGGGTGCTGCTGAGGTCGTTGACATAGGCACTGTTGCCGATGCCGGGCGAGCCGTAGCCAGGGGGCTGCACACCCATGGCCATATAGATGAAGTCATCGACCCGGGTATCGAAGTACGCCACCTTGATCCCCAGGCGGTCATCGTTGAACCAGAGGTTTTCCTTGAAGACGTTGACCCCCGCTTCCCAGGTGCTGGAGCGCTCCGGCTTGAGGAAGGGGTTGGGGAAGGTGCTCTCCGAGCCGCCGCCATGGGGCCGGCCGGTGATCATGGTTTCGGTCACCGCCGGTGGCCGCCAGCCCTTGCCATAGCTGGCGAACAACTGCAGCCATTCGACGCCCGGCTTGACCGACAGGCCGAAGGTCGGCGAGAAGCGCCCTTCCTCGTTGTCGATGTCATAGGCCACCGGCACCGAAATCTGCTGGGGCGTCTTGCCGATCACGAAGGTGCGGGTGTTGATTCCGGTCTCGCCCCGCAGGCGGTAGCGGTCGTAGCGCAAACCGGCGTTGAGGTTCAGCCAGCCGTCGTAGTCGAAGTCCAGGCGGGTGAACAGACTGCCCAGGACACGATCGCCCTCGGGGGTCATGCTGGCCGCGGGCGAAGCGCTGACCGCCGATCCTTTGGGCACCGGCTGGCTGGAGTCGGGGCGGACCTTGTCATAGAAGAATTCCAGACCGTAGTTGGCCTTCAGCGTGGCCAGCTCGCCGAGCGCGAAGGTCGAGGTGTTCTGCGCCTGAGCGCCATAGGTGTCGGTCTGGTAGGTGATCGAGTAGCCGGGGCTGCTGCGCCGGGTCAGGGTGCTCTGGTCGTTGCTGTTGTCGACGTAGTAGAGCTTGGCCTTGAAGTCGATCAGCGGGTTGTCCGGGGTGTAGCTGTAGTCGAGGCCGAAGTTCTGCGAGCGCACATCGCTGCTGCCGAGCTTTTCCCAGAGCTGTTGCTTGTTCTCGACGTTCATCATGTTGGCGTCGTCGTAGGACACCTGGGTGGTCAGGTAGCTCAGTTGCAGACGCTGGTCCTGGGGCAGGTTGAGCCCCAGCTTGGCCAGGCGCGAACGCATCACGGAAGCGGAATAGGCCACCTTGGAATTCTTCACCCGGTCATTGATCGACGGGTCCATCCAACTGCCAGTACGCAGCTCGCCAATGCCGCCCTTGGTCCCCGGGTTGTAGTCCCCCAGGTGCCGTTCACTGGCGGCCAGCAGCATGTCCCAGACCTCGGTGCCGATGGCGAAGGCGGTGCTGCCGATGAAATGGGTGCCGTTGCTGCGGCCACCCAGGCCGCTAGTCACGCGGATCCGGCCACCGATTTCCTGGCCGGGCTTGAGCAGGTCACGGGCTTCGACGGTACGAAAATTGGCGACCCCGCCAATCACCCCGGCGCCGCCCATGGTCGAAGTGGCGCCCTTCTCCACCATCACCTCGGAGAGCAGCTCGGGGTCGACGTAGAGGGTGCCGTTGCGCTGCTGGTGGCCGCTCTGCTGGTAGTTCTGGCGCATGCCGTCCACTGACATGTTGACCCGACCATAGTCCTGGAGGCCGCGGATATTCACGGACAGGCCCGGGTCCTGCTGGCTGACTGCCGAATACACACCGGAGGTTTCCTCCAGCATGTCGGCCGCGTGCCGGGGCGGGTTGCGATCGAGCTGCTCGCGGCCGACCACGCTCACCGAACGCGGCGCGTTATACACCCAGTCGCTCTGGCGGCCTTCGAGGTTGCCGGAGATGGTGGTGGGCGCCAGGGCCAGGGCGCCGTCACGGCCGGTTTCCACCCGGCTCAGGGTCACTTGGCGCTCGCCGGTGAAGCGGTACTGCACCGGCGCATTGCCCAACAACCGCGCCAGGCCCTCCTCGGCGCTGTAGCGGCCCTTGAGCGACGAGCTGTGCAAGCCATGCAGGCGCAGGCTGTCGAACAGCACCTGCACCCCGGCCTGCTCGGCAAACACCAGCACCGCACTGCCAAGGGCCTGGGCGGGGATATCGAAATCCATCTCGCGTTGCTGCTGGGCGCTCTGTGGGGCTGCATCCACAGGCTCTGCCGCGTGCAGCAAACCGCCTCCTGCCAACAGCCCTGCGACGCCCAAGTGAATGGCCAGGGCCAAACGACTTGCTGCGTGAATTCCAGTGCGACTGCCTACCCTCATGTCCCTTGTTCCTGCGCTGGCTATTTTTGTTTATGCGAATGCATCTCAATTAGCTAGACGTGCCAGACAGGAAAACTCAGTAAGGTTTTTTCCAATTATTTTGCACAAGGGTGGAAAAAGGCCCGCAGGCCTCAGTAAATCAGGCTGACGCCGGCCAGGTCGAAACGCTGCACCTGCAATTCCTGGGTCAGGGTAACCAGGGCTGCATCGAGCATGTCCAGACGGAAGACACCGCTGACCTGACGCTGGGCCAGAGCACTGTTGGTCAGCACCACCCGCCCGGGCCGATAGCGATTGAGGCGCTCCACCACCAGGCCCAGGGGCTGGCGGTCGAACACCAGGACACCGCGCCGCCAACTGGTGGCCCGCTGCAGGTCGAGCCCATCAAGCGCCACCACCCCCGACTGCGGGTCATAGCGCACGCTCTGCCCCTCTTGCAGCACCCGCTCGGAGGCCCCGCGTTGCGCCGGGGCATCCAGGCTTACCGCGACACTGTGCTGCAACACGCCGACCCAGGCTTGTTGAGCGCTCTCGCGCCCGACCACGAAACGGGTGCCCAGGGCGCGGGTCTGGCCGCCGGCACTCTGCACGATAAAAGGTCTTTTTTCCTCGCCGGCCATGGGCGCCACGTCAAACACCGCGGAGCCGGCCAGCAATTGAACCTGGCGCTTGTCGCCGCTGTAGTCCAGGCGAATGGCGCTGCCCGAATCCAGCTCCACCTGGCTGCCATCGGCCAGTTGTACGGTGCGCACCTCGCCCTTGCCGGTAAGGTAGTCAGCCTGCAGGTACAGCAGCGCCTGCGGTCCTTGCAGCCAGCCCAGGGCCACCGCCAGTACCAGCATCGCCGCGCTGGCGGCCCGCACCAGCCGGCGTCGACGGCGCGGGCGCGGTATTGTCGCCGCAGGCCGCGCCGCCTGGCGCCGTGGTGGGGCAGTGGCCGCCAGTTCGGGGTCCAGGCGCAACTCGCCCAGGGCCTCCCAGGTCTGCCGGGCAAACACCAGAGCCTGGGGATGACGCGGGTCGGCGGCCTGCCATTGGGCAAGCTGCGCCTGCTCGGTGGCGCTCAGGCCTCCCGCGTGCAAACGCACCGCCCAGTCGGCGGCGGCCTCGGTGATACTGCGCTCTTGCGGACCCTGGCTATTCACGTGTGAATCTCGATTTCTCGTTATATATAAGCAGTGACGTCTGACCCCGACTTTTACCGTAACTCACTCGTCGACCGGCCGACCGTCGGTAGCCTGCAAACGCTGCATCACATAGGCCAGCGCCCGGGACAGGTGCTTTTGCACCGAGCTGTCGGAAATATTCAGGTGCCGGGCCACCTCGGCGTGGGTCATGCCTTCGATACGGTTGAGGCGAAAGATTTCCTGGGTCCGCGGGGGCAGTTCCATGATCGCCTGTTTCAGTGCCTTGCGCTGTTGCTGCGCCATCGCCTGAGCCTCCAGCCCGGCCGCCTCATCCTCGATGTCGGCCAGCACTTCATGGGGCACGGTCTCGGTCTTGCGCCGCGCCTCCTGACGTACATGGTCGATCAGCAGATTGTTCGCCGTGCGGTAGAGATAGCCCTGGGAGTTGTCGATACGCTCGCCGCGCGTGTGCTCGGCCAGCCGCAGGAAACTCTCCTGCACCAGATCAGCGGCCAACTGCGGGTCCCGTATCTTGCGCGCCAGGTACCCACGCAAGGCAGCGGCATGCTTGAGAAACAGTCCCTTGAGATCCACGTCCGACAAACCGACTCCCTGGAACATGAAGGAAATTGCCGGGCATCTTACGGTCAGTCGAGAATGATTTTCAATTGATATAAGCACTCATTGGCGGCAGCCTTGCACCTGCGAGCCCTACGCTGCCGTTCGATTACCGAACACTTAATCCGCCCGCCCCCCGTTGTGCATCTACCGCCAATTGACCAAATTAACCAGTTAGTACAATTTACCTTTCAACGCCTCGTACGCTCTCCCGAGGCCGACAATAACAACGGAGATTTACCCCATGCGTCCTATCGTTCTGGTGCTCAACGGCCCGAACCTGAACCTGCTCGGCACCCGCGAGCCGGCCACTTACGGCCACGAAACCCTGGCTGACATTTCCGCCCTGTGCGGCCGCGCCGCCGAGGAGTTCGGCCTCGCCGTGGAGTTTCGCCAGACCAACCACGAAGGCGAGTTGCTCGACTGGATCCACGGGGCGCGTGGTCGCTGCGCCGGCATCCTGATCAACCCGGCCGCCTGGACCCACACCTCGGTGGCAATCCGTGACGCCCTGGTGGCCAGCGAGCTGCCGGTGATCGAAGTGCACCTGTCCAACGTCCACGCGCGCGAACCGTTTCGCCATCACTCCTTCGTTTCCGCCATCGCACAGGCGGTGATGTGCGGCTTTGGCAGCCATGGCTATCGCCTGGCGCTGGAACACTTCAGCCAGCGGTTCAAGGAGCAAGGCGCATGAGCCGGCAAGCCAGTGTTCTGGCCGGGCTGATTGGCGCCGGCATCCAGGCCTCCCGCACCCCGGCCCTGCACGAACAAGAGGGCGATGCCCAGCATTTGCGCTACCTGTACCGCTTGATCGACCTGGATCAACTGGGCCTGGACAGCAGCGCCCTGCCTGAACTGTTGCGCGCCGCCGAGCAGATGAGCTTCACCGGCCTGAACATCACCTTTCCCTGCAAGCAGAGCATCCTGCCGCTGCTCGACGAACTGTCCCCGGAAGCCCGGGGCATCGGTGCGGTGAACACCGTGGTGCTCAAGAATGGCAAACGAGTCGGCCACAACACCGACTGCCTGGGTTTTGCCGAGGGCTTTCGCCGCGGCCTGCCGGACGTGGCAAGGCGCCAGGTGGTGCAGATGGGCGCCGGCGGTGCCGGGGCCGCAGTGGCTCACGCCCTGCTGAGTGAAGGCGTGGAGCAACTGAACATTTTTGACGTGGAGCCGCAGCGGGCGCAAAGCCTGGCGGACAACCTCAACCAGCATTTCGGCAGCGCCCGGGCCCGTGCAGGCGGTGATCTGTCGAGTGCCCTGCACAGCGCCGACGGGCTGGTGAACACCACGCCCATGGGCATGGCCAAGCTGCCGGGCATGCCGGTGCCGGTGGAACTGCTGCGAGCGCAGCTGTGGGTTGCCGAGATCGTCTACTTTCCCCTGGAAACCGAACTGCTGCGCAACGCCCGGGCCCTGGGTTGCAGAACCCTGGACGGCGGCACCATGGCGGTGTTCCAGGCGGTCAAGGCGTTCGAGCTGTTCAGCGGCCAACGCGCGGACCCGCAGCGCATGCTGGCGCACTTTCACAGCATGAACGGCTGAGACAGGGCTCGGTAGCAGCTGCTGCCTTCAGGGCGCTGGCGAGCCTGCGGCAGCGGCTACAGCCTGCTTAGTCGGATTTGAGCTGCAGGCGCGAGAGCAGGCCGATCAGCAGCACATTGAAGAGAATCATCAGCAGGCTGCCGAGGATGCCCACCAGGCTGATCACCGACGACGGCAACCAGTCGAACATGCTGAACCCGGTGAGGGACAGCAGGCGCTCGCCGAACCAGAACGTGTCGACCACGATCATCAGGATCAGGATTATTTTCAGGGTTGGAACGGGGTTGCCCATGGTGCCTTCCTTGTCGTGGTGCAGGTTGCAGAAGCCTTGGTGGCGATGGCGATCTTACGGGCGCTTTCGCTGGCAAGCCAGCGCCTGCCAAGCCAGCTCCTACAAAGAGTGGGATCAGGCCTGCAGGTAGCGCAGCACCGACTCGCAGATCATCTCCCGGTGGCGTTTCTTGATGCCTTCATCCGGCAGGTCGATCTGGAAAATCTCGCCAAAGGTGTGGCGATTCGAGACCCGGTAGAAACAGAACGAGCTGATCAGCAAATGCACGTCCAGCGGATCCAGGCCGCCGCGGAACACGCCTTCGCGCGCGCCGCGCTCGAGGATCTCGCCGAGGGCATGGAGAATGGTGTTGTTCATGGCCTTGATCACGCCGGACTGCTTCACGTACTCGGCCTTGTGGATGTTCTCGATGCTGACGATACGCACGAAATCGACGTTGCGGTCGTGGTGATCGAAGGTGAACTCCACCAGCCGGCGAATCGCTTCCTGCGGCGCCAGCTCTGCCAGGTGCAGGCGGCTCTCGGTGCTGCGGATATCGCCGTAGAGCTTCTCCAGCACCTCGACGTACAGCTGCTCCTTGCTGCCGAAGTAGTAATAGATCATGCGCTTGGAGGTATGGATGCGTTCGGCGATCGCATCCACTCGCGCGCCGGACAAGCCCTGCTGGACGAACTCGACAATGGCTTCTTGAAGGATGTTCTCGCGGGTCTTTTCCGGGTTGTTCTTGCGACTCTTGCGCGGTTCGAGAGCAGGCTCATCGGGCGCAATCGAGCGTTCACTGGTCATTGTCATTCTGGGCTCACGGCCATCACTGCACACGCGGGCGATTATGGGCCGCGTCACCCTGCGAAAGAAAGCGCGACGGCGGCCGTTACCGCCGTCGTTAACAATCTTCTACAACTTGGCCTGGCGCACGGCACCGCTGCGTGATTTGGCCATGGCCGCCAGGCGCACCGCGACGTTGGCCGCACCGTAGCCGGCATAGCCGTTCTTGCGCTGGATGATCTCGAAGAAGAAGCGCCCTTCGAAGGGCTCGGTGTAGACGTGAAACAGCTCGCCGCCCTGGGCATCGCGGTCGTAGAGGACGTTGTAGTAGGCCAGTTCGCTGAGAAACTCGTCGTCGAAATCAAAGCGTGCCGCCAGGTCGTCGTAGTAGTTGAGCGGGATGTCCAGCAGCGGCACTCCAGCCTCCTTGGCCCGGCTGACTTCGGCAAAGATATCGTCGCAATCGAAAGCGATGTGGTGCACCCCGGAACCGCGATAGCTGGACAAAGCATGGGAGATCGCAGTATTGCGATTTTCCGAGATGTTCAGCGGCAGGCGGATCGAGCTGCAACGGCTGCGCAGGGCGCGGCTTTTCACCAGGCCGTAGGGGTCGGGCAGCACCACTTCGTCGTCGGCCTCGAAGTCCAGCAGGCTCTTGTAGAACAGCACCCAGCTGTCCAGGCTGTCCGCCGGCAGGGCCATGGCCATGTGGTCGATGCGCTTGAGGCCGCCCTTGGCCACCACGCCGCTGTGCATATTGAAATCGGTGTCGTACAGGTGCTGGCCGCCCTGCTGCTGATCCACCAGGTAGATCAGGCTGCCATCGGGCTCGCGCACCGCCGCCAGCTCCAGCTCATTGGGGCCCACCAGGCCGCGATAGGGCTGGCCCTTGTAGGCCACCGCCCGCTCCAGGGCCTTGGCGCTGTCCTTGACCCGGATTGCCGTGGCACACACCGAAGGGCCGTGAGCCTCGAAGAAACTGTGGGCGAAGGAATAGGGCTCGGAGTTGAGGATCAGGTTGATCTCCCCTTGGCGCATCAGGCTTACGCTCTTGGAGCGATGCTGCCCAGCCCTGGCGAAACCCAGGCGCTCCAGCCAGCCGCCGAGCTTGGCGCCCAGGGCCTCGTCCACGGCGAACTCGAGAAACTCGGTGCCGCCATAGGCCTGCACCGCAGGCGGCGCGAACAGGGTGTCGATGTTCGCCACCGGCAGGCCTTCCTGCAGCAGGCGCTCGCGGGTCTTCTCTTCCAGGTACAGCAGCGAGCGCAAGCCATCGGCGGCGTTGGCCCGCGGCGGCGCGGCGCGAAAGCCGTCGTTGAAGATCTCCAGGGACAGCGGCCCGGTGTAGCCGCTCTTGATGATCGGCGCCAGAAAGCCCGGCAGGTCGAATTCGCCCTGACCGGGGAAGCAGCGGAAATGCCGGCTCCACTCCAGCACATCCATGGCCAGGATCGGCGCATCGGCCATCTGCACGAAGAAGATCTTGTCCCCCGGAATCTCGGCAATCGCCGCCGGGTCGCCCTTGAGCGACAGGGTGTGGAAGCTGTCCAGCAACACCCCGAGGCTTGGGTGATCGGCGCTGCGCACGATGTCCCAGACCTGTTGATAAGTATTCACGTGACGGCCCCAGGCCAGGGCTTCGTAGCCGATGCGCAGGCCCCGGGCACCGGCCCGCTCGGCCAGTAGGTGCAGGTCGTCGATGAGGATCTGCCGGTCCCCCAGGCTGTCCGCCGAGGCGTTGCTGCACACCAGCACCAGGTCGGTGCCCAATTCCTGCATCAGGTCAAACTTGCGCTCGGCGCGCTCCAGGTTGCGCGGCAGGCGGTCGCGACGGCAGCCCTCGAAATCCCGGAATGGCTGGAACAGGGTGATGGCAATGCCCAGGTCGGCGCACATCTGCTTGATTTCCCGAGGGCTGCCGTCGTAGTAGAGCAGGTCATTCTCGAAGATCTCCACGCCGTCGAACCCGGCGGCGGCGATGGCTTCGAGTTTTTCCGGCAGGGTACCGCTCAGGGACACGGTGGCAATGGAACGCTGCATGATTCGACTCCCGGGTAAGGACGGCCAGTCGGGCACAGGGGGACCGCGGCTTTTTATTGGATGTTGCGGATTATTCCACAGGCCTTGTTAAAGTGTACGAACCAGTTAGTTTTGTGTTCGATTATCGAACAAAATACAGATTGGCGAATTGACGATTTTTCAGCCACTGCGCACCATCGATAGCACATTGAGCCGGCCCCAACCCCCCGGCTTCAATCACCCAGACCCAGAACACACCATAAAAATTTCAAAAATCGGGTACACCCTCATGCTTGCACTCAACGCCCTTCACTGCTGCACATCCCTTTGGCTGATACCGCCAACGGCCTCAACCGGCACTCTGGAATACGCCGCGCTACAGCCCTGAGCTGCAGCCGACCCGATGGCGTTCGCCTGCCCGGCATCTGCCGCAGCGACGCGCCGCCCCAGCCGATCAACCCGCAAGTTCCCGGGCTGCCATGCCCCCGCCGACGGTTGATCACGCGCCCTTGAGTTCCGACGAGCCCCGGCTCGCCAGTCACTGAACGGATGGCCCACATGACTCCTTCCCAAAGCTCTCGCATCGCCCCGAGCCTCAGCGTTGCCGGCGGCATCGGCGACAAGATCCGCGGCGCCATGGCGGTCGGCAAGACCCGCTGGGGCATGCTCGCCCTGGTGTTCTTCGCCACCACCCTGAACTACATAGATCGCGCCGCACTGGGCGTGATGCAGCCGATCCTGGCCAAGGAAATGAACTGGACGGCGATGGACTACGCCAACATCAACTTCTGGTTCCAGGTCGGCTACGCCGTGGGCTTCGTGCTCCAGGGCCGCCTGATCGACCGGGTTGGGGTGAAGCGGGTGTTCTTCTTCGCCGTGCTGTTGTGGAGCCTGGCCACCGGCGCCCACGGCCTGGCCACTTCGGCGGCGGGCTTCATGGTCTGCCGGTTCATTCTCGGGCTCACCGAAGCCGCCAACTACCCGGCCTGCGTGAAGACCACGCGGCTGTGGTTCCCGGCCGGCGAACGGGCCGTGGCCACCGGGATCTTCAACGCCGGGACCAACGTCGGCGCAATGTTCACGCCCATGCTGCTGCCGCTGATCCTCCACGCCTGGGGCTGGCAGGCGGCGTTCCTGTGCATGGCCGCGCTGGGTGGCATCTGGCTGCTGTTCTGGGGCCTGAAGTACTTCAACCCTGAAGATCATCCAAGCGTCAAAGCCTCCGAGCTGGCCTACATCCAGCAACAGGTGGAGCCGGAAGAAACCCGCGTGCCCTTCAGCCGCATCCTGCGCATGCGCGGCACCTGGGCCTTCGCCCTGGCCTACGCGATGACAGCGCCGGTGTTCTGGTTCTACCTGTACTGGCTGCCGCCGTTCCTCAACCAGCAGTACAACCTGGGCATCAACGTGACCCAGATGGGCATCCCGCTGATCATCATCTACCTGACCGCCGACTTCGGCAGCGTCGGCGGCGGCATCCTCTCTTCGTTCCTGATCGGGCGCGGCATGAACCCGATCAAGGCGCGGCTGCTGTCGATGTTCCTGTTCGCCTGCTGCATCATCGGCGTGATCATGGCCGCCGGCACCGCCAACCTGTGGCTGGCCGTGTTCGCCATCTCCCTGGGGATCGGCGCGCACCAGGCCTGGACCGCCAACATCTGGAGCCTGGTGATGGACTACACGCCCAAGCACATGATGAGCACGGTGTTCGGCTTCGGCGGCATGTGCGCGGCCATCGGCGGCATGTTCATGACCCAGATCGTCGGCCACATCCTGACCGTGACCAACAACAACTACACCCTGCTGTTCACCCTGATCCCGGCGATGTACTTCATTGCCCTGACCTGGATGTACTTCATGGCCCCGCGCAAGATTCCCCGCGTAGAAGACTGATGCTCCGTTCACGCAGGCCCACTCCGGGCCTGCGTTTTTTTATCTGCTCCCCCTCCCCCCTTTTGTATTTCCAGACTCGGAGATCGTCCCATGACGCTCGGTAACCTGAGCATCGCCCAACGCGCCGTGATCAGCTTCGGCGTGATTGCCCTGCTGGTCCTGCTGCAGGGGCTGTTCGCCCTCAAGCAAGTGGCCGAAGTCCGCGCTACTGGCCAACACACCGAAAACATTTCCCTGCCCAGCACCCGCTACCTGGGGGAAGTGCGCGACTATGTGTTGAGCATCCGCGTGCTGAGCCTGCGCATGGCCCTCAACCGTGAACCGCAAGTGCTGGAAAGCACCATCGCTCGCCTGCACCAAGTGCAAGCCTGGCTCGACCAGGCCCTGGCCAGGTTCGCGCCGCTGGTGGGCGATCACAACCGGGTGCAATACGAGACATTCCTCGCCACGGTCAAGAGCTACCAACAGGCCCTGGCCCAGTATGAAGCCCTGTCCCAGGACAACCGCAGCGCCGAGATGACCGCCCTGCTCAACGGCAAGATCCAGGATTACTCGACCCAGACCGGCGACCAGTTCACCGAGCTGATGAACCTGACTGCCGAGGAAGTCAGCCAGTCGGCGCAGCATGCCGACGCGCTTTACACCCAAGTAAAAATCACGGTGATCGGCGCCCTGATCGCCGTCGCCCTGCTGACCCTGTGCCTGGCCTGGCTGTTGATTCGCAGCATCGTCGTGCCCATCCGCCAGGCTGTGGACGTGGCCGAGCAAGTGGCCGCCGGCGATCTCGGCCGCCCCATCCACTGCGAGGGCAGCGATGAAACCGCGCGCCTGCTCAAGGCCCTGGCCAGGATGCAGGCCAGCCTGCGTGAAACCCTGCAACTGATCAGCAGCACCTCGACCCAACTGGCCGCCGCCGCGCAACAGATGAGCCAGAGTACCCATCAGGACTCCAGCCGGCTGCAGCAGCAACACAACGAAATCGAGCAAGCAGCCACGGCCGTCAACGAGATGACCGCGGCCGTCGAGGAAGTGGCACGCAACGCAGTGTCCACCTCCGATACCACCCGCCAGTCCACCGCCCAGGCCACCCAGGGGCAAACCCGGGTGACCCAGACCCTGGACGCGATCCAGGCCATGAGCAGCGATGTCGGCATCGCCCTGCAGCAAGTGCAGACCCTGGCCGAGCAGTCACGGGAAATCGGCAAGGTGCTGGACGTGATCCGCGCCATTGCCGAACAGACCAACCTGCTGGCCCTGAACGCCGCCATCGAGGCCGCGCGGGCTGGGGAAGCCGGCCGTGGTTTTGCCGTAGTGGCAGACGAAGTGCGGGCCCTGGCCCATCGCACCCAGCAGTCGACCCAGGAAATCGAACAGATGATCGGCCGGGTCCAGGGCGACACCGACAGCGTGGTGCAGTCCATGCACGGCAACAGTCAGCGGGTGGCCCAGACCCTGTCCATCGCCGAGCAGGCCGGGCTGGCCCTGGGGGAAATCACCCGGGCCATGGAACAGATCCACGAGCGCAACCTGGTGATCGCCAGTGCCTCGGAAGAACAGGCCCAGGTGGCCCGTGAAGTGGACCGCAACCTGCTGAACATCCGCGACCTGTCCCTGGAAAGCGCCGACGCCGCCACCCGCACCAACGCCACCAGCCAGGAGCTGTCGCACCTGGCGGCCGGCCTGCAGAACCTGGTGGTGCGCTTGCGCTTTTGAGCCGTCTCAGCGGTGGCGTTGCTGCCAGGCCGCCGCCAGCCCGCTGAGGCAGATCACGGCGATGCCCACCTGGGTGATCAACGACGGCGCGTGGCCGAACAGCAACCAGCCCAGCAACCCGGCAAAGACAATCTGGCAATAACCGAAGGGCGCCAGCAGCGCCGGCGCCGCATGACGAAAGGCCTGGGTCAGGAACAGATGGGCACTCATGCCGCAGGCGCCCAGCGCCAGCATCAGCAAGCCATGGAGGAACCCGGGGGTCTGCCAGAAGAACGGCACCAGCGCCGTCATCACCAGGGTGTTGCACAGCCCGGCAAAGAAGTTGCTGGTGGTGGGGCTGTCATGCTCGGCCAGCTTGCGTGTGAGCAGTTGATAGAAACAGAAGAACAGCGCCGAACAGAACGGCAGCAACACCGCCGGCGTGAACAGCTCGCCGCCCGGATGCACGATGATCAGCACCCCCACGAAACCGCAGATTACCGCCAGCCACTGGCCCCGGGTCACCTGCTCGCCAAGCAAAGGCACCGACAACGCGGTGACCAGTACCGGGGCGAGAAAGTTGACCGCCGTGGCTTCGGCCAGGGGAATGAACAGCAGCGCCGAGGTGAACAACAGGCTGGTGCTCAGCAAACACAGAGCCCGCAGCAGTTGCAGCAGCGGTCGCTTGCTACGTAGTACCCGCAGGCCGGATTGCGGCAGGAAGATCCCGGCCATCAGCAGGGTGTGGATCAGGTAACGGGCCCAGACCACCATGATCACCGGAAAGAATCCCGAGAGGTATTTGGACAGGGCATCGTGGCTGGCGAACAGAAAGGTCGCCAGAACGATCAGCACAATGCCCTTGAAAGGGTGGTTGGTCCCGGAAAGGGGCGTGCTGCGGGTCATGGGCTTTCCTTGGGGCAATTGTAGAAACGGCTTCGCCGGCCAGCCGGCCCCTACCGGATGTTGGCAGGAGCCGGCAGGCCGGCGAAAGGCCTGCGCGGCTTCAAATCCGAGCCAGCAACTCCCGGGTTCTGCCCAGGGCCATCTGTGCTCGCTGCAAGGCACTCACGCCCTGCTCCAGCAATTGCACCGTAGGAATCTCCAGGCTCAGGGGCAGGTTTTCCGGCAGGCACTTGAGCAGCCCCGCCAGATCGCAATCGCCCTCCCCCGGGAAACGCCGCTCGTTACGGGCCTGGCGCAAGATTTCCTGCATATCGTCCGGCCGCGGCCCGGCCACGTCGCACAACTGGGCATACCGCAACCGCGCCGGAGCCACCTTGGCCAGGTCCTCCAGGCGCGATCCCGAGCGGTCGAAGTGAAAGGCGTCCACCAGCACGCAGCCGTTGCTGCGACCGGCGTTCTCCACCACGCGCACGGCTTGCTCCAGGTTGCGCGCATCGGTCCAGGGCATGAACTCCAGATGGGGGTGCAAGCCATACTGCGCCGCCAGATCACACAAGGCGGCAAAGTTGTCGGTCATGCGGGCTTCATCCGGGTCATTGCCCGCCACCAGCAACTCGCTGGCGGCAAACTCGGCGCCCACTGCCAGCACGCCCTCGAAGTCCTTGATCCGGGTCTGCGGCTTGAGCCGCAGGATTTCCACATCCAGCACCCGCACCCCGGTATCACGTAACCGGGCCAGGGTCTGGCGGCGTAAATCGGCATCCGCCACCAAGGGAAAATGGTGCTCTTGCGGCGTCGCCGGCACCAGCCGCAGGCCAACGTGGCTGTAGCCGGCCTGGGCCGCCACCTCGATCATCTGCGGCGGGGAAAGCTCCAGCACGGTCAGGCTGGCCAGGGAGAAAATCCGCTCACTCATGCGTTCTTCACTCAATCAGGGTTGGGGTGCAGGCACGGCCGGTGGCGGCGGCCTCTCGAATCGCTTCAATCAGCGCCAGGGTGCGCGCGGCATCGGCGGCACTGACTAGAGGCTCGACTTCCCCCCGGGCCACTTGGACAAAGTGCTGCAACTGCAGGCGCAGGGCTTCGCCCGGGTCAAAGGCCTCCTGGTGCATCAGCAGAGGCTCATGCCAGCCGGCCCCGGCTTCGGCGTAGTACCAGCGCTTGAGTTGGGGGATGCTCAACGCCCCCTGAGTACCGGCCAGCAGGTAACAGGGCTGGTCGGGCTGGCGCGGGTACACCGGGTTTTCCCCGGAATCCAGCTCCCAGCTCCAGGGCGCGGCCGCGGCGTCGGAACCGGTCAGGCTGCCCAGGGCGCCGTTGTCGAATTGCAGCAGCACCGCTGCGCAATCCTCGTTGGCGTAGCCGCGCACGCTGTTGCTGGTGATGGCCTGGACCTGGCGCACCTCGCCGCACAGGTGGCGCAGCAGGTCCAGGTCGTGGATCAGGTTGGTCAGCAACATGCCGGCCCCGGCCTCGCGGCGCCAGGGAATGTCGAAATAGTGCTCGGGCTTGTGCAATTGCCAGAGTGCGGTGACGTTGGTCAGGCGCCCCAGGGCGCCGCTGCGCAGCAGTTCATGGGCGCGGGCGATCAATGGGTTGTGCCGTCGATGATGACCCACCAGCACCGGGACCCCAGTGGTCCGCGTGGCCGCTACCAATTCGCGCACTTCATCCAGATGCACGCCCACTGGTTTTTCCAGCAGCACCGGCACGCCTGCGGCGAGGCAATCCAGGGCGGTGCTGACATGGAGGTTGTTAGGATTGGCAACGATCACCGCATCCGGGCGGACTTCCCGGAGCAGGGTCTGGTGATCGGCAAAGTGCGGCACCTGCCATTGTGCGGCGACAGCCGCCGCCTGGGGGCCGGGATCGGCCACCGCGCAGAGGCAGGCCTCGGCCAGAGTCTTGAGGTACTGATAGTGCTGCTGGCCCATATTGCCGACGCCGATCAGGGCGATGCGCAGTGGCGTGCTCAATGGAAGATCCTCTTGTGATTGTTATAGGGACACTGAATTTGAAATATTTAGAACTCAGTTCCACTTTCACACAAGAGGGATAAAAAATACCGTCCGATTATCGAACAGCTTTGTGCCGAGTCGAGGTCTACGTAGCCGCTGCCGCAGGCTGCGAACGGCTGTGCAACAGATGCGGCGGTATCAAGGCCACCACCGGCCCGACGGCAGATCGCCAAGCAAGGCCCTGCGGCGTTATCTCAATTGAACAACTCGGACGCCTGGCTGGCGGCCGACAGTTCCTCGGCAAACTGCAGCAGCAGTGGCGCCAGTTCGTGCAGCCGCGCCAGAGGCAGGCGTGCGCTGGGCCCGGCAACGCTGAGCACGCCCACGACCCGGCCATCAATGGGATGGCGCACCACCGCGGCGATCGCCGAGGTGCCCACGGCGGAGCTTTCTTCGACCCAGGCATAGCCCTGCTCCCGAGCCAGGCGCAGGCGCTCCAGCAGTTCGATGTTCGAGCGCGGAGCGTTGGGCCCCAGGTCCGTCGGGGGCTCGGCCGCCTGGCGCTCCACCAGGGACAGGGCCTCGGCATCACTCAGGGTGGCCAGCCAGGCATGCCCGGAGGCGGTATAGAACAACGGTGCTTCACGGCCCATGTCCGGGTCATAGCGCAAGCCAGAACGGGCGCCCTGGGACTTGGCGATCCAGGTCTGGCGCTCGCCCTCGATCACGCCCAGGCGCACCAGCTCGCCGGATTCGACAGCCAGGCGGTCCAGTACTGGCTGAACGATATCGGCGCCGCTGGCGGACAGGTAGCGAAAGCCCATGGCTACCAGCCGCGTGGACAGCTGGTAGCGCAGGTTGTCCGGGTTCTGCCGCACATAACCCAGGCGGATCAGCTCCGCCAGCAGGCGGTGGGTGGCGCTTTTGGGAATCTCCAGTTGCTCGGCCAGGGTCTGCAGCGGCAGCCCACGGGGATCAGCGGTAAGACGTTCGAGAACACTGAAGACGCGTTCGATTTGACTGCCAGCCATGGTCGGGTCCCGACAAAATTTGGCCGATTCTAGAGACAAGCGGCCGGTTGGGGAACCGGGCGGCGGTGTTCGATTACCGCCCGGAATCGGCGCCGATCGAGTCTTGTACCCGGCACGGCGCCTTGTGGCAGGGTAGCCGAGCTCGTATATTTTTTGGAACCCGCTTCCATAAAACGCAAAATAACGGCTTACCCGCCGCATCGATTTTCCGGGCATTTTCCGCCCGCCAATGCTGTCCAACCTTCAGCAACACCCCCGCAGCCCGGATCGTCACTCGCCCCTCAACCGGCTGTGCTCTTTTATCCACAGGGAGATTGCCCATGCCTCATACCCTTGACTGCCCCGTCCTCACCCACAGCGGCCTGCACATGCCCAAGCTCGGCCTGGGCACCTGGCCAATGCTCGACCAGGAATGCACCCGCGCCGTGGAACAGGCACTGGAACTGGGTTACCGGCATATCGACACCGCCCAGGCCTACAACAACGAAGAAGCGGTGGGCCAGGCCTTGGCCAACACTCCTGTGCCCCGGGAGCAGATCCACGTCACCACCAAGGTCTGGTGGGACCAGTTGCAACCCACCGCCATGCGCCACTCACTGGAGCGCAGCCTGAAAGCCCTGCAAACCGACTACATCGACCTGTTCCACATTCACTGGCCCACCAGCGACTGGGAACTGGAACGCAGCATCGAAACCCTGGTGTCGTTCAAGGAGCAGGGGCTGGTGAAACACATTGGCGTGGCCAACTTTCCCCTGGCCCTGCTGCGCCGAGTGATCGAAGGGCTGGGCGCTCCGCTGTCGGCGATCCAGGTGGAGTACCACGTGCTGCTGGGCCAGAGCGGCCTTCTGGACTACGCCCGCGAGCGCGACATGGTGTTGACCGCCTATACCCCGCTGGCGCGCAACAAGGTCTCAGAGGTGGCCGAAATCCAGCAGATCGCCGCCAAGCACGGCGTGCTGCCGACCCAGGTGGCCCTCAAGTGGCTGCTCGACCAGGACAATGTGGCAGCCATCCCCAAGGCCAGCAGCCGGGCCAACCAGCTGGCCAACCTGGAGTCCCTGAAGATCCACCTGGACGATGCAGACCGGGCGCTGATCGCCGCCCTGCCCAAGGACCAGCGTCAGGTCAACCCGGATTTCGCCCCGGTGTGGGACCACTTCGACCACTGAAACGAAACGCCCCCTGACACCGCAGCGTGGCGTCAGGGGGCGGATTCTCGAGCGCTGGCCATCCCTGGCTTGGCGATGCTTCAGAAATCGAAGAACACTGTCTCGCCTTCACCCTGAATGCGGATATCGAAACGGTAGGCACGCTGGCCATTGACCTCACAGGGATGGGCCAGCAGGGTTTCCCGGCGCTGGGGCTGTTCGATCAGGTTCAGCACCGGGCACTGGGCGTTGGCTTCCGGCTCATCGGCAAAGTACAGCCGGGTGTGCAGGTGGATATTGATCCCCCGGGCAAACAGCGACAGGTTGATGTGCGGCGCCATGGGCACGCCGGCAGCGTTGTTCACCACCCCGGGCTTGACCGTGTTGAGTGTCCATTCCCCGGCATCGAAGGTGGTGGCGGTACGACCGAAGCAGTTGAACGGTTTCTCCGTATCGAACACCGGGTCGTAGACCCCGGCGTGGTCGGCCTGCCAGAACTCCAGGAATGAATCGCGCACCAGGTGGCCATTGCCATCGTAGACGTGGCCGATCAGCAGGATCCGCTCACCCGGCGCATCGGCCTTGGCCATCTGGTTCCAGATTTCCTCGGGGCGCGGCGGGTTTCCCGCGGCCACCAGGGCCAGGCCGATATGCACATAGGGGCCGGCCGTTTGCGAGGGGGTTTCAGGCAGCAGTTGAACAGGCATGTCAGGCTCCTCAGCAGTTCTCGAAGTGGGTCTTGCGCTGGCCGCGCAGCACGATGTCGAAGCGGTAGGCCAGGCAATCCATGGGGTTGGCGCCGCCCATGTCCAGGCGCGCGATCAGGCTCTGTACCGCGTCCGGGTTGGCGATGGACTTGACGATCGGGCACAGCGGGATCAGCGGGTCGCCTTCGAAATACAGCTGGGTGATCAGGCGCGTGGCGATCGACGGGCCACTGATGGAGAAATGGATATGCGCCGGGCGCCAGTCATTGGGGCCGTTGCGCCATGGGTAGGGGCCGGGCTTGATGGTGCGGAAACTGTAGTAGCCATCACGGTCGGTGAGAGCCCGGCCGACGCCACCGAAGTTCGGGTCCAGGGGCGCCAGGTAGCGGTCGTTCTTGTGCCGGTAGCGACCGCCGGCGTTGGCTTGCCACATTTCCACCAGGGTATGGGGAATGGGTTTGCCGTACTGATCGCAGACCCGCCCGGAAACGATGATCCGCTCGCCCACGGGCAAGCCACCGTTGTTGAAGTTGAGCAGTAGGTCGTTGTCGAAACGCCCGGTGCGCAGGTGGGAAAAGTCCGGGCCTGTGGTTTCACTAACCGATTGTGGAATGCTCACCAGCGCCTGGCGCGGGGAGCGAGTGACGGAGGTCTTGTAGTCGGGGGTCAGGGCCTTGGGGTGCCAATTACGGTCGCGAATCACGAAGCGACTGCTGTCTGCATCAGACATGTCGATCTCCTGTTGTTTGATTTATGGAGCGCAGCCGGCGCAGTTTCAAACAAACCAGGAGCGGGGAAAATTGAAATGCCGCCCTCAATCAATAACCAAATGGTTATGGATAACTGCCCTCGCGATAGGCCAGCCCCACTTCCCGGAGCACCTCCACCGCCCATTGCGCCGCCAGGGACAAAGGCAGGCTGGCATTGCTGGAAATCCCCACCGAGCCACCGGGTTCGCGCAGGCCCAGGTCCAGCTCCCGCAGTTCACCATTGGCCAGGTCCAGGCGCACGGCATCCAGCGGCGCGATCCACAGCGCATCGCTGGACAAGGTGTAGCGTCGGCTCAGGGCCACCGAGAGGGTTTCCAGGCGCTGCTGCGACGGGGCAATGCCGCACTGGATGAACAGGCTGTCGGCGTGCTTGCGAATGCTGGTGCCGGCCAGGGGCAGCACCAAGGGATAGGCGCTCACCGCGTCGCGGTCCAGAGGGCCGGTTGCCAGTGGATGCTGCGGGCGGGCCACCAGGGTCATGGATTCGCTGTACAGATGCTCGAAGCTCAGGCCGTGGATCTCCGGGCTCTCGGTCATGCGCCCCACCACCAGGTCCAGGTCGCCGACCCGCAATTGCGACAGCAGGTAAGCACTGGGGCCGGTCAGCACACTCACGGTCAGCGCCGAATGGCGCTGATGCAGGCGCCGCATCACCTCCGGCAGCAGCAGGCTTTCCACCGTGGAAAGCACACCGATGCGCACCAGCCCGGCGGCGTACTCACCGCCGCGCAGGCTGCTGACACCCTCCCGCAGGGCCTGCACCGAAGGCCCGGCATAACGCAGGAAGGCCCGCCCGGCCTCGGTCAGGCTGAGGCCGGCCTTGCTCCTGGCAAACAGCCGGGTCTCCAGCAACGCTTCCAGTTCCTTGAGGGTTTTCGACATCGCCGGCTGACTCACCGCCAGGACATCGGCCGCCCGGGCCAGGCTGCCCTGGCGGGCCATTTCAAGAAAACACACCAAGTGACGGAATTTGATGCGGGTATCGATGTTCAATAGGGAGCCCCGAATGCGCCTGGATCGGATCGATCCGTAACCGGGCCATGGTAGCGTGCAGAAAAATCCCTGACGACCGGACTGGCGCCGGTTCGAGCCACCAGCAACACTGACCAGCAGAAAAAACGAGGACACCCCCATGCTTTGGAAAAAAGGCCGGCGCAGCGACAACGTCGTGGACGCGCGAGATGACAGCAGCGCCGGCGGTGGCGGTGGCATGCGGTTCGGTGGAGGCAAGGGCTTGAGCCTGACGGCGATCGTACTCATCGTCGGCATCGGCTGGGCCACCGGCCAGGATCCGCTGCAGATCCTCGGGCAACTGCTGGGCCAGCAGAGCGGGCAGACTTCAGCGCCGGCCACCACCCAGGCACGCAAGGCACCACCGGCCAATGACGAACAGGCAGAGTTTGTTCGCGCCATCCTCGGTGACACCGAAGACACCTGGGGCCAGATATTCCAGCAAGCCGGCCGCCAGTATCAGCCGCCCAAGCTGATCCTGTTCCGGGGCCGGGTCAATTCCGCCTGTGGCGCGGCCACTTCCGCCAGCGGGCCCTTCTACTGCCCCGCCGACCGCCAGGTGTACCTGGACATGGACTTCTTCCGGGAGATGGCCCAGCGCTTTTCCGCCGCCGGCGACTTCGCCCAGGCCTACGTGATTGCCCATGAGGTCGGGCACCACGTGCAGACCCTGCTCGGGGTCTCGGCAAAAATCCAGGCCGCACGCCAGCAAGGCCAGCAGATGCAAGGCGATGGCGGCCTGCTGGTACGCCAGGAGCTGCAGGCCGACTGCTTTGCCGGGGTCTGGGCCTATCACGCACAGAAGCGCCTGAACTGGCTGGAACCCGGGGATGTGGAAGAAGCCCTGAACGCCGCCAATGCCATCGGTGACGACCGCCTGCAGCAGCAAGGCCAGGGCCGGGTGGTGCCGGACTCCTTCACCCACGGCACCTCGGCGCAGCGAGTGCGCTGGTTCAAGACCGGCTTCAGCCAGGGCCAGGTCAGCCAGTGCGACACCTTCAGCGCCAGGAGCCTGTAGATGCGCCGCCTGCTGGCCCTGCTGCTGTGCCTGGGCTGCTGCGGCGCCCAGGCGGTGGAACAGGGGGTCAAGCTCATCAGCCCGCAACGCCTGCCCCTGGAGGGCGGGCAACTGGCGCTGGGCCTGAGCCAGGATTGGCGCCAGCCGCTGCCGGGCGTAGAGCGGGCCCTGATCATCGTTCACGGCCGGCTGCGCAACGCCCAGACGTATCTGCACAGTGGGCAAAGCGCTGCCGGGCAGGCCGGGCAAAGCACAACAACCCTGGTGATCGCTCCGCAGTTTCTCAACCAGGGCGACATCGCCCGCCATCAATTGCCAGACGCGCTACTGCGCTGGAAGGGCAATGGCTGGATGGCCGGCGAGCCTTCAGTGGGCCCGCAGGCCATTAGCTCCTATGCGGTGCTCGATGCCATCCTCCAGCGCCTGGAAGACCGCAAACGTTTTCCGGCACTCAAGGAAGTGGTGATTGCCGGTCACTCCGGCGGCGCCCAGGTGGTGCAGCGCTATGCGCTGAGCACCGGCAGCCACCCCGAGCTGGAAAAAGCCGGGATCGGCCTGCGCTACGTGATCGCCAATCCGTCGTCCTACGCCTACTTCGACGCATGGCGCCCGGTGGCATTCGAACCGGCCAGTTGCCCGGGCTTCAACGACTGGAAGTACGGCCTGAACCGGCTGCCGGGCTATGCCGGCGGCCATTCCCCGGCGCAGCTCGAACAGGGCTACGTGACGCGCGACATCACCTACCTGCTGGGCCAGCAGGACACCGATCCCAACCATCCCGCCCTGGACAAGAGCTGCGCTGCCGAGACCCAGGGCGCGTACCGGTTGATTCGCGGGCACAACTACTTCGACTACCTGGTGCGGCGTCATCCGCAAGGCTTGCTGCAACGGCTAGTGGAGGTGCCCGGGGTCGGGCATGACGGAGACCGGATGTTCACCTCGCCCGAGGGGCAGGCGGCAGTGTTCAAGTAAAGAAAGGCGCTGCCTGGAATGACGCTTTCGCCGGCAAGCCGGCGCCTACGGGTGCCTTGCCGGCGAACAGGGCCCTCAGGCCGACAGCAGGTCGCGCAACTGCGCACAATCCCGGGCATGCCAGTCGGTCAGCTCCGGCCAGGGGTTGTCCGGCAGGTTGACCAGCACCGTACGGGTCCCGGCGGCCCGCCCGCAGTCCAGGTCGAAGCGGTAGTCCCCCACCATGACCATCCGTGACGGCGAGATATCCCAGGCTTCGGCCAGCTTCAGCAAACCGCCCGGATGGGGCTTGGGCGGTGCTTCGTCGCGGCCCAGCACGTCGGCCTCGGCAAAGCAGTCCGCCAGGCCGATGGCCTCCAGGGTCACATGGGCCAGCTCTCGCGCATTGCGGGTGAGGATGCCCAGGCGATAACCGCGCCCGGCCAGTTCCCGCACCAGTTCCACCGCACCCGGCGCCGGGCGTGAACCCAGGGCCAGGTCGCGCTCGTGTTCCAGCAGCCAGGCATGCTTGGCCGCGGACTCGTCCGCCGGCAAGGCCGCCAGGTGTGTGAGGATGTCATCCTCGGCAGGAATCGACAGCGCCTCGCGGATCGCCGCGAAATCATGCACAGCGATGGTCAGGGTGCCGTCCATGTCGAACACCCAATGTTTTATCTCTGAAAGACTCATGCCCAATCCTTGCGATGGCGGATCAACCCTTCCTGAGTCACCGAGGCCACCAACTGCCCGGCACGGTTGAACACGCTGCCCCGGGAGAAGCCCCGGGAGTTTCCGGCCCAGGGGCTGTCCATGGCATACAGCAGCCAGTCGTCAGCACGCAGGTCGGCGTGGAACCACAGAGCGTGGTCGAGGCTGGCGACCTGCATGTCCTTCTGCCACACCGACTTGCCGTGGGGCAGCATCGAGGTGGTCAGCAGGCCGAAGTCCGAAGCGTAGGCCAGCAGGTACTTGTGCAGCGCCGGGCTGTCGGCCAGGGCGCCGTCGGCGCGGAACCAGACGTACTTCACCGGATCCATGGGCTGCGGGTTATAGGGGTCCTTCTCGGTCACCGGGCGCACTTCGATCGGCTTGGGGCACAGCAGCTTCTCGCGCATGTGCTCGGGAATCAGGTGGGCGCGCTGGGTGGTGATCTCCAGCTCCGATGGCAGGTTTTCCGGCCCGACCACCTGGGGCATGCTGTTCTGGTGCTCGAAACCCTGTTCGTCGTACTGGAACGAGGCGCTGCAGGTGAAGATCGGATTGCCCTTCTGGATCGCCGTCACTCGCCGGGTGCTGAAGCTGCCGCCGTCGCGCACCCGGTCCACCTGGTAGACCACCGGCAGCGCGGCATCCCCGGGACGCAGGAAGTAGCCGTGCATGGAATGCACGTGGCGCGCTTCCTCCACCGTCTGACTGGCTGCGGACAACGACTGGCCGAGCACCTGGCCGCCAAACAGCTGGCGAAAACCGAGGTCCTGGCTGCGACCGCGAAACAGGTTTTCTTCGATGGCTTCCAGGGTCAACAGATCGACCAGATCATCCAGCACATGACTCATTCAGACTCTCCTCACACAGAGCAAAACCGCGCAATCTCGGCTGCGGCGGTCAAATCAATTGGGGTCGCACCTCATCGGCACATTCTAAACGTGCGCGCTTGCTATCCATGCAAGGTTTCCAACCATTGTTCGCGGGTAATGCGGTACAGCACATGCTCGCGCAGCGGGTGATCGCCAGCGAGGTTCGGATGCTCGAAGTCGTCCTCGGCAGCGTGATGCATACCAATGGCCTGCATCACCTTCTGCGACGGCAGGTTGTTGCGGGTGGTAAAGGCCACGACTTCGTCGAGGGACAGACGATCGAAAGCGCAACGCAAGGCTGTCCAGGCCGCTTCGCTGGCATAACCCAGGCCCCAGTGCTCGCGAGCCAGGCGCCAGGCGATTTCCACTGCCGGGGTGAACGACGCCTCGAAACCGACGACGCCCAGTCCGGTAAAACCGATGAACGCACCAGTGTCCTTACGCTCCAGGGCCCAGACCCCGAAGCCGTGCTCGGCAAAATGCCCGCGTATCCGCCCGATCAGCGCGGCACTTTCCAGACGACTCAAGGGCGCGGGAAAGTAGCGCATGACCTGTGGATCGGCACACATTGCCGCAAATTCCGGCAAATCATCGTCGCGCCATTGACGCAGCAGCAGGCGCGCGCTTTCGAGTTGCAGTATCGGCTCCATCAGTGCCCTCCGTTTCCGTGGGTGCAAGTCTACATCGCTGGTAGGATCCTTCACGGGTTCCTCTAAGAAAATGCCATGCCATTGCCATTGATCTATCACGACGACTACAGCCCCGAGTTCCCGCCGGAGCACCGCTTTCCCATGGACAAGTTCCGCCTGCTGCGCGATCACCTGGTGGCCAGCGGCTTGACCCGCGACGCCGACCTGCTGCGCCCCGAGCTGTGCCCGGCAGAAATCCTCGCCCTGGCCCACGACCCGGCCTATATCGAACGCTACATGAGCGGCGAGTTGTCCCGGGAGGACCAGCGGCGCCTTGGCCTGCCCTGGAGCGAAGCCTTGGCCCGGCGCACGGTGCGTGCCGTCGGCGGCTCCTTGCTGGCCGCCGAACAGGCACTGGAACACGGCCTGGCCTGCCACTTGGCCGGCGGCACCCACCACGCCCACTATGACTACCCGGCGGGGTTCTGCATTTTCAACGACCTGGCGGTGATCAGCCATTACCTGCTGGAAAGCGGACGCGTGGGCCGGGTGCTGATATTCGACTGCGATGTGCACCAGGGCGATGGCACCGCGCGGATCCTGCAACATACCGCCGACGCGGTGACCGTCTCGTTGCACTGTGAAAAGAACTTCCCCGCGCGCAAGGCCCAGAGCGACTGGGATATCCCGCTGCCCATGGGCATGGGCGACGCCGACTACCTGAACGTGGTGGACGACACCCTCAACTACCTGCTGCCCCTGTACCAGCCGGACCTGGTGTTGTACGACGCCGGGGTCGACGTGCATCAGGACGACGCCCTGGGCTACCTCAAACTCACCGATGCCGGCGTGGCCGAACGCGACGAACGGGTCATGCGCCATTGCCTGGGCCGCGACATCCCGGTGGTCGGCGTGATCGGCGGTGGCTACAGCAAGGACCGCCAGGCCCTGGCCCGTCGCCACGGCATCCTCCACCACAGCGCACAACGAGTCTGGGAGTCGTCAGGCTGCTACTGAGCCCTTGCGCCCTTACCCACATCCGCTGTGGAGCCGCTTGTGGATAACCTGGGAGAAAGCCTCTACAGCCCTTGCTCCACGTGGCCTCAAGGCTATCGTCTGTTTTTTGATCAATGTCACCAGACGGTCATGTTGTTGTGGATCGCTTACCCCCAATACCTGTGGAGCTGCCTGTGGATAACCTGAGTGAAAGGCGCTAGATCCCTTGCGCTGTAAGGCTTGCAGAGCGGTGTCTGTTTTTTGATCAGGGTGGCGACACACCTCCATGGCGTTTTTCAACGCCCATACTCGTTGCCAGATAACGACTTGCTCGATAAGCCAGATGGGGCCGTAAACCTTTTCTGCCCTTTGAAGCTGCGCGTCGCGTCCTTGCGCAAGTCACTCAACCGCGCACCGGTAAACCTTGATGGAGCTGCCGAAGCATGATGCGGTCGCACGATTATGTGCGTCATGGCACCGCCACGCTGTTGATGGCCCTGAACTAACTTCAGGGGCATTCGACCAGGAGTATTGGATATAAACATCGGCATCAGCAGTGACTGGAGTTTCTCAAGAAGATCAATCGAGAAACACCCAGGCAACTCCAACCGCATTTGATCGCCGACAACTATTTTCAAAAATCCACAATCAGATCCAGATAATATTGCGGCCGGACTGTCAGCACTCACTTGAAACAGGCTCATTACTATGCGGTTCTTAATCACTGGCGGTGCAGGGTATATCGGTTCACACACATTGCTGGAGTTGCTCCAGGCAGGCCATGAGGCGGTGGTTCTGGATAACCTGTGCAATAGTTCCATGCTCTCGCTACAGCGCGTGCAACAAATAACCGGTGTCGCGCCTGTATTTGTTCAAGGTGATGTTTGCGACCGCGCCGTCCTTGACCGAATTTTTACCCAGTACGAGATCGATGGGGTATTGCACTTCGCGGGCCTGAAAGCCGTCGGAGAGAGCGTAAAACAGCCCTTGTCCTACTATCAGAACAACGTCAGTGGCAGCATCACCTTGTGCCAGGCCATGGCCACCGCAGGCGTCTACCGCCTGGTGTTCAGCTCCTCCGCCACAGTGTACGGCGACCCGGTGCAGATACCGCTGGTCGAAAACAGCCCGCTGGGAACACCTACCAACCCCTATGGCACCTCCAAGTTAATGGTAGAGAAGATACTGCAGGATATGGCAGCCGCCGATCCACGCTGGTCAGTCGCCCTGTTGCGCTACTTCAATCCGGTGGGCGCACATCAGAGTGGACTTATGGGCGAAGACCCAAACGGCCTGCCGGAAAACCTATTGCCCTACATAAGCCGTGTCGCTGTGGGAAAGCTCGAAAGACTTTCCATCTATGGCAACGACTATCCGACCCCCGACGGCACCGGTGTGCGTGACTACATTCATGTAGTTGATCTTGCCAAAGGGCACATAGCAGCCGTGAACTACATTTCCCAGCACACCGGTATAAATGCCTGGAACCTCGGGACCGGGGTGGGTTACTCAGTACTGGAAATGATCCGGGCATTCGAGGATGCCTCTGGCTGCACCATTCCCTACACCCTCTCCCCACGCCGTCAGGGCGACATTGCGCAATGCTGGTCGGATCCGTCCAAGGCACTGCACGACCTGGGCTGGAAGGCAGAACGCGGTTTGAAGGAGATGATGGAGGATACGTGGCGTTGGCAGTCGAATAACCCGGATGGGTACAGGTCATTTGAATGAAGACGGCACTGGCCGGCACGACTGCCTCATGGGTTTTCAGGTTTCGTGCAGATTAAATCAAGAAATTGGTGACTGGCGGTGTTGAAGAGCGGCTGGTGGAGCACCCAGGACATGCCTCGGGCCATGGCCGGCAATTCATCCAGCAGGCGCTGTTCCCGAGCATTGCTTACAATAACCGCCCCTTCCATTTTCTAGGCTTTTTGATGTCCCCCACCCTTACTTCCCGCGTCGCGATTATCGGCGGCGGCCCCGCCGGCCTGATGGCCGCCGAGGTACTGAGCCAGGCCGGGGTTCTGGTCGACCTGTACGACGGCATGCCATCGGTGGGCCGAAAATTCCTCCTGGCTGGGGTCGGTGGCATGAACATCACCCACTCCGAAGCCTATCCGGCCTTCCTCTCGCGCTACGCCGAGCGTGCGCCGCAAATCGCCCCGCTGCTGCGCGAGTTCGGCGCCGAGGCACTCTGCCAATGGATTCATGAGCTGGGTATCCAGACGTTTGTCGGCAGCTCCGGCCGGGTGTTTCCTACCGACATGAAGGCTGCGCCGCTGCTGCGCGCCTGGCTCAAGCGCCTGCGCGATGCCGGAGTCGTTATCCACACTCGGCACCGCTGGCTGGGCTGGAATGCCGACGGCAGCCTGCGCATCCGGCATGCCGAGGGTGAAAGTGCGGTACGGGCGGATGGGGTCCTGCTGGCATTGGGCGGCGGCAGTTGGGCACGCCTGGGTTCCGACGGGGCTTGGCTGCCCCTGCTGGAACAGCGCGGTGTGCAGCTTGCGCCCTTGCAACCGAGCAATTGCGGTTTTGAGGTCAGCGCCTGGAGCGAGCTGCTGCGCAGCAAATTCGCCGGCGCGCCGCTGAAGAACGTGGCCATCGGCCTGAATGACGATGTGCCTCGGCTGGGTGAATGCGTGATCACCGCCAGCGGCATCGAGGGCAGCCTGATCTATGCACTGTCGGCGCCGATTCGCGAATCCATCAACCGGCACGGGCAGGCGACGGTCCATATCGACCTGCTACCGAACAAGCCCCTGGACAAGGTCCAGGCCGCCCTTTCCAAGCCACGCGGCTCGCGGTCCATGGCCAAGCACTTGCAGAGCCAGTTGGGGATCGAGGGGGTAAAGGCGGCGTTGCTGCGAGAACTGACACCCGCCCCGGCCTTCAATGACCCGGCGCTCTTGGCGGCAGCCATCAAGGCCCTGCCCCTGACGCTGATCAAGCCTCGCCCACTGGACGAAGCCATCAGCAGCGCCGGCGGCGTAATGTTTGAAGCCCTGGACAACGACCTGATGCTTCGGCAGTTGCCTGGAGTGTTTTGCGCAGGGGAAATGCTCGACTGGGAAGCGCCGACCGGCGGCTACCTGCTGACCGCCTGCTTTGCCAGCGGGCGCCAGGCGGGGCTGGGGATGCTGAAGTGGTTGCGGCGCCAGCCATAAACAGCTTCGCCGGCAAGTCGGCGCCTACGAAAGGGTAGGAGCCGGCTTGCCGGCGAAGGGCCCGGCGCGATGTCAGATCAAGGCTTGCGCTTGCGCGGCCCGGTGTTGAAAGCCGGCACCTTGCGCACCGGTTTCACCGCCGGAGCTTCAGCCACTTCGCCACTGTCCACCCACTTGCCCAGGTTGCGCTTGCCGCCACCGCCGGAGGTTTTCGGCTTCTTGGGCTTCTTCGGCTTTTTCACCACCTGGCCACTGGCGTCGGTTTCCGGCACCCGGTGCTCGGGTTCGAAATCCTGTTCCTCATGGCGCTTGAGGGTCTGGCGGGTGAGCATCTCGATCGCCGAGAGCAGGTTCACCTCGTCGGCGCACACCAGGGAAATCGCCTCGCCGGTGGAACCGGCACGGCCGGTACGCCCGATGCGGTGGATGTAGTCCTCGGCCACGATCGGCAGGTCGAAGTTGACCACCAGCGGCAGGTCTTCGATGTCCAGGCCGCGGGCCGCCACATCGGTGGCCACCAGGATCTGGATCTCACTGGCCTTGAACCGGTCCAGGGCGCGCTGACGCGTGGCCTGTGGCTTGTCGCCATGGATGCCGTCGGCATTCACGCCCTGGCCCTGGAGTTTCTCCACCAGCGCATCCACACCGTTGCGGGTCTTGGCGAACACCAGCACCTGCTTCCAGCGATTCTTGCGCAGCAGGTGGCTGAACAGCTCCGGCTTGCGCTTCTTGTCCACTGGCACCACCCATTGCTTGACCGTGTTGGCAGCCACGTTGCGCGGGCTGACCTCGATGCTCAGCGGATCGTTGAGCATCTGCCCGGCCATCTGGCGGATGGCGTCGGAGAAGGTGGCGGAGAACAACAGGGTCTGGCGTTTCTTCGGCAGGGCCGCGTAGATGCTCTTGAGCTCTTCGGAGAAACCCAGGTCGAGCATGCGGTCGGCCTCATCCAGCACCAGGGTCTGCAACTGGCTGAACTTCACCGCATTCTGACGGAACAGGTCCAGCAGACGCCCCGGAGTCGCCACCAGCAGGTCCACGCCTTTGCGCAGCTTCATCATTTGCGGGTTGATGCTGACCCCGCCGTACACCGCATAGGTGCGCAGCGGCAGGTGTTCGGCGTACTGGCGCACGCTTTCGTGGACCTGCTCGGCCAGTTCCCGGGTCGGCACCAGGATCAGCGCGCGTACCGAGTTGCTATCGACTTTCGGCCCTTCCAGGGTCAGCAACTGCAACAGCGGCAGAGCGAAACCGGCGGTCTTGCCGGTGCCGGTCTGGGCCGCGGCCATCAGGTCACGCCCGCCCAGCACTGCCGGAATGGCTTGCGCCTGCACCGGGGTCGGGGTCTGGTAGCCGAGGGTTTCGAGGGCGCGCAGCAGGGGTTCGATCAGGCCAAGAGTGGCGAATGTCATGGGGGTACCGTAGGAAAAAGTCAGCACAGGGACGCAATGGGCGGCAGTTTACCCTAATTCAGGGGCTTGCTCCCGGGCCGCCCCAGGCCTGCCAAGCCCGCCCCGGTGAGTGTATGCTCGCCCCACTGTTTGCCACGGGTCGCGCACAAGGGCAGCGCAACATCCGAGCTGGCACTCAACCGCCCCTTTGCCCTTCCCAAGGAGCCTCACCGCGCATGGACAACCAAAACCCCTTCCAGGCCCCTGCCGCCGAACTCCTGGCCAGCAAGCCAACCGATCAGAGCCTGAGCCTCTACAGCGTGGCGGCCATTGGCCTGAGCACCTTCATCGGCACCTCCGTGGCCGGCGCCTATTTCATCAGCCAGAACCTCAAGGCCATGGGCCGCGAGAGCGAAGTGAACAAAGTCTGGGCCATGGGCATCGGCCTTTTCATTGCCATGAGCGTGGCAGGCTTTTTTCTTCCGGAAAGTATCCCTGCGGTGGTGTTCATCCTGCCGCCGATCTACGGGATGAACGCCTACGCACGCCAACTGTTCGGCCCCCAGGTGATAGAGCACAAGGCCGGCAACGGGCGCTTCTTCTCGCTATGGCGAGTGGCGGGAATCAGCCTGCTGTTTTCCCTGGCCCTCGCGGCAGTGTTATTCGCCCTCGTCCTGCTGAGCGGGTTCGAGTAAGGCCCCCTGGCAGCCCTTTCAGCCGCCACAAGCCCCCACCGGGCAGCCTCTTGCGGCCTGGCTCAATGGAGTGAGCGATGCGCAATCTTGTCCTGTACACCTCAATGCTAGTGGGGCTTTGCCTGCCACACGCCTATGCAGCCGAATCCATCGGCTTTCGTGAAATCCAGCTAGGGGATTCCAGCCACAACCGTGAGCTGCATGTCGGCCTCTGGTACCCCACCGAGGACGGGTCAACGCCTGCCACCTCCTCGGAAAATCCGGTTTTCCAGGGGGTGCCGGCGATCAAGGATGCCCACCCCACCTCCCCCGCCCATCCATTGGTGGTGCTGTCCCATGGCTATGGCGGCAACTGGCGCAACCTCAGTTGGCTGGTACCGTCACTGGTCAGCCAGGGCTATATCGTGGCGGCACCTGATCATCCGGGCACCAGCACCTTCGACAAGCGCCCGGTGCAAGCCGCAAGGCTCTGGGAGCGGCCGCAGGACCTGAGCCGGGTCATAGACGCCCTCAGCGCTGACCAGTCCCTGGCAGGCGCGGTCGACCCGCAGCGCATCGCCGCCATCGGCCATTCGCTGGGCGGCTGGACAGTCACCGCATTGGCCGGCGCCCGCTATAGCCCGCAACGCTTCCTTGAGGAATGTCGGCTGCATCCCAACCCGCGTCTGTGCGGGCTGGCTCCGGAGCTGGGGATTGCGCCGCAAAACCAGGGCTCTCTGAGCACCGACCTGCGGGACCCGCGAGTCAAGGCGGTCGTCTCCCTGGACCCGGGGCTGGTCCGTGGGTTCACCCCGCAAAGCTTGTCAGCGGTGCAGACGCCGACCCTGATCCTGGGAGCAGGAGTCGATATTGCCAGCATGCCGGTGCAGCAGGAGTCGGGCTACCTGGAAACCCACCTGCCATCGGCCACCTCCAGCCTGCTGGTGATCGCCGACGCCAGCCATTTCAGCTTCATGCAAATCTGCAAGCCAGGCGCCACGGCCCTGCTCCGGGAAGAGAACCCCGAGGATGAAATCATCTGCCGGGACGGCGGCCAGCGCAGCCGCGAAGCGATTCACCAGCAAGCGAGCCAGGTCATCGGCGACTTTCTCCAACGGAGCCTGGCCGGCCTGCCACCGGGACAGTGATCAGGCCGCCTCTTCCTGGGCCGCGGCCTTGGGCTTGCGCCATTGGGGCAGGCCGATCAGCACTACGGCACTGATGATCACCAGCATGGCCATGGCCTCCTCGATGCCAATGGTTTCGCCGACGAAGACGATGCCCAGCAGCACCGCCACCGCCGGGTTGACATAGGCGTAGCTGGTGGCCGCGGCTGGACGCACGTGCTTGAGCAGGTACATGTAGGCGTTGAAGGCGATGATCGAACCGAAACCGGCCAGGTAGGCCAGGGCCAGCCAGCCTTCCATCGCAGGCAGGGTGTCCAGATGCTCACCGCTCAGGGCACTGCCGATCATCAGCACCACGCCACCGACAAGCATTTCCGCGGCACTGGCCATGGCGCCCTGGGGCAGCGGCAGATGCTTGCTCCACACCGAGCCGAAAGCCCAGGCCGCCGCAGCGAACAGCAGCAAGGCGGCGCCCATCGGGCTCGACTGCAGGTTGGACCCCAGGTTGAGCATGCCGATGCCAATCATCCCGAGGACGATCCCGGCCCACTCCAGGCGCGTGTTGCGTGCGCCCCAGAAATACCCGCAGAGCAAGGTGAACAAAGGCACCGTGGCCACCGCCAGCGCCGCGACGCCGGAGGTCACCCCGGAGTGTTCGGCCAGCGTTACCGCGCCATTGCCACAGCTCAACAGCAGCACACCGATGATCCCTGCGGCCTTCCATTGTGCCCAGGTCGGCGCCGGTACTCCGCGCCAGCGCAGAAAGGCGTACATCAGGCTACCGGCGATGATGAAGCGAATGCCGCCGAGCATCAGTGGCGGCCAGTATTCGACACCGATGCGAATCACCAGGTACGTCGAGCCCCAGATCACGTAGAGGGCAAAAAAGGCGGCGATCAACGGCAGCGAAAAACGGCTTTGGCCAGGCATGGTAGGCGGCTCTGAGGCAGGCAGGGGGAGGTCTATTCTAGAAACTCGGCCCAGGGAACTTAAGTTACAAAACCTGTTTATAACGCCCGTACACTTTCCAAAAGATGGAGATAAGGGCTATATACCGTGCTTTCGAAAGCTGGATAGATCGAGAGCCTTCCATGGACAAGTACGACCGCATGCTCCTGGCCAGCCTGCTGGAAAATGGCCGGGCGAGTTACGCCGAGCTGGCACGCAAGGTGAATCTCTCGGCACCAGCGGTGGCCGAGCGCGTGGCCAAGCTGGAGGCCAGCGGAGTGATCACCGGCTACCAGGCCAAAGTCGACATGGCCAAGGTCGGCTTGCCGATCCAGTGCGTGATCGAACTGCGCCTGGCCCAGCACGGCAACCAGAAGGCCTATGACGAACTGATCAAGATTCCCCAGCTTACCGAGTGCCACCGGGTCACCGGCGACCCCTGCGTGATCATGCAGGCCGCAGTGGGATCGATGCCGGAGCTGGAGGAGTTGATCAACCGCGTGGCCCAGTTCGGTTTCAGCAAGACTTCCATCGTGCTCTCCAGCGCCATTGAACGGCGCGTGCCCCTGGGGCAACTGGAAAGCAAATGAACCTCGGGGCTCAGAACCCGCGGTGGCGCTTGAGGTGTTCGGGTACTTTGGCCGCGGGAACCTTCTGCAGTTTGCACAGGAAGTCATGGGACAGCTCGCGCAGGCCATGCTTGTGCCTCAGTTCGCCGGCCAGGTGGGCCACCAGGTTGGCGGCCATTTCCGCATCGGCCATGGCCCGGTGAGCCTGGCCAGTGTGCGGCAGGCCGGCGAATGAAGTCAGGGTGCCCAGCTTGTGATTAGGAGCCGCCGGCATCAGGCGCCGCGCCAGCAGCAGCGAACAGGCGAAGTTCTGCAGGCGGGTGCGCTTGATCCGGCCCAGCTCGAAATCCCAGAACTTCTGGTCGAAGGCCGCGTTGTGCGCCAGCAACGGCGTGATGCCGACGAACTCGTTGACCTCGTTCATCACCTGCTCTGCCGGGGGTGCGCTGCGCAACATGGCATTGCTGATGCCGGTCAGTTGCTCAATAAACGCCGGCACCCGCACGCCGGCATTCATCAGGCTCTGGTAACGCTCGACGATGCGCCCCTGCTCAAGGATCACCACGGCTATTTCCGTGGCCCGGCAACTGCTGCTCGGGGAGATCCCGGTGGTTTCAAAGTCGATGACGGCAATGCGTTCCAAACCTGTCCTGCTCCGTATGAAAATTGATCAGCTTTTAAGCAGCAAGGCGCCTTCGATCGGCACATAACGCGTAGCCGCGCGAATCAGCGAGTTGGCGGTCAGCCCCGGCACGCCATAGGCCACCGCGCTGACCCCGTGCTTGTGGATGATGCGCTCCAGCAGCAGGTCGAAATCACCGTCACCGGAAGCCAGCACCACTTCGTCGACATGGGCCGCAGCGTCCATGATGTCGATGGTGATGCCCACGTCCCAGTCGCCCTTGGCCGAGCCGTCGCTGCGCTGGATATAGGGCTTGAGTTTTACCGTGAAGCCCAGGTTGCGCAGGATCTGCTGGAACTGCTGTTGCTTGCTGTCACCACGATCGATGGCATAGGCATAGGCTTCGACAATCTGCCCTTGCTTGCTGATATCCGCCCACAGCGCCGCATAGTTGAAGTGGCAACCATAAGCCTGACGAACGGTGTAGTAGAGGTTCTGGACATCGGCGAACACAGCGATTTTCTTCACCGCTAATCCTCATGGCGCAGCAGCGCAGGGGCTGGATCGGGCCTCGGGCCCCGAAAAGTCGCCCAGTATGCCAGTCGCAGGGATTGTTCCGCGAATAATCGGTCCGGGGCAGGTGTTTGCCCCGGACCGACGCAGGTCAGACGAAGGAGTCGTCGTCGGAGAAGAACGAGCTGTCGTCGTTGTCGTAGTCGGCATTGCTGAAGCCACCCTGGTCGCTGTTGCCCCAGGAATCGTTGTTGGCCAGGCGCTGGTCGTCATTGCCCCAGCCGCTGTTGTCGCTGGCCGGCGCCGGCTCTTCCTTGATGACTTCGACGATTTCCTGGGGCTGCTGGTTGTTGTGGAACAGGCTGCTAATGCCCTGGGCCAGCATGACCCCGCCCGCAACGCCGGCGGCAGTTTTCAAGGCGCCGCCCAGGAAACTGCTACCCGCTGCCGGTGCCTGCTGCGGTGCATAGTTCTGTGGCGGTGCGGCGTAATTCTGCTGCGGCGCGCCGAAGTTCTGTGGCGCGGTGGCGCCAAAGGAAGAACGCGCCGGTTCACGCCAGCCTCCACCGGACGACGGCGGCGGCGCGCTCTGGTTCGGTGCCGGCTGTGGCTCGCGGGAACCGCCGAAGATGCTCGACAGGAAACCGCCACCGGCCGCCGGTGCCGGTGCACTGGCCTGGGCCCGGGCTTGTTGCAGGTCAGCCTGCAATTGCTGGACTTGCTGGGTCAGCTGCTGGTTCTGCTCGTTGAGGCTCTTAAGTGCGGCCTCCTGCACCAGGATCGCCTGGGTCATGAAATACCCGGCCGCAGGCTGGCGGGTCAGATGCTCCTTGATCCGCGCCTCTGCCTGGGCGTCGCGCGGGGCTGAATCCGTTTCGGCTTGCTGCAACCGTGAAAACAGTCCATCGATCAGGGTTTGCTCTTGGTTGTTCATGGCGACCTCTTTAGATTGCCGGTAGAAATCTGGTCCGCCGCTCGGACAGAGCGGTGGTACGCACCAGTTATGGGGCTGGTGCGACGACTTTCAATGGTCTTTACCCAAGGTTTACGTTTGCTCGGGCGGGGCCTGCATCGGTTAAAGTGTGCAACCGCTTCTTCAACTGCGATCTCATCGAATGAATCCGTTAGATGTACTGCGTGACTCTCTGTATTTCTTCCAGCGCAACCTCGGGCAGATCACCCAGCTGTGCCTGCCGCTGGTGATTCTCGAAGCCTTGCTGCAACAAGGGGTCAACAGCGCCCTGGGCCCCGATACCTTCCCGGGCTACAGCGTGGTGGTGGGCCTTCTGGTGTACCCGTTGTACACCGGTGCGCTGATCCTGTTTCTCGACGCCCGCACCCGGGGCGAGTCGCCGCGTACCCGGGACCTGCTGGCCATGGCCCTGACCCTGTGGCCGCGTTTTGCCCTGCTGACGGCGGTCAGCACCCTGCTGATCCTGGTGGGGTTGTCGCTGTATTTCCTGCCGGGGCTGTGGCTGATGGTGGTACTGGCTTTCGCCGAGTACCTGCTGGTGCTCAAGGGCATGGCGCCGCTGGCGGCCATCAGCGAAAGTTTCCGCCTCAGCCGTGGGCACTTCCTGCGGATCCTGGTGTGCATCCTGGCGGTAATGACCCCGCTGTGGCTGCTCAAGGGGGCCAGTGAAGCGGCCTATTCCGAACCGCTGAACCCGCTGCTGTCCCTGGCCATCGATAGCGCCTACAGCTTTCTGCAGCTGTTCACCAGCGTGGTGCTGTTCCGCCTGTTCATGCTGATCAGCGAGCAGCCGGACAAGCGCTGAATCCTCCCCCCGGCCGCTCTGCCCCTTGGGTGACGGCCGTGCTCTCGGTTATGCTCCGGGGCCATCCTGCAACGCCATAAGCCGAGCCGATGATCCGTCTACTTCGCATCACCCTGTTGAGCCTGTTGTTGATCGGTCTGGTGCTGGCCGGGCTGGTCTACAGCCTGACCTGGCGCCCGGAGGCCAAGGAAAGCCTCGCTGTCAGTTGCAGTGCCCAGGCCGCGCCGCTGGTGCCGGGCCAGGCCCTGAAAGTGATGACCTGGAACCTGCAGTACCTGGCGGGCAAGCGCTATGTGTTCTGGAACGACCAGGCACAGGGCGAGGACGAGCAGCCGACCCTGGAGGACATGGCCTTCAGCCTCGACGAAGTGGCTCGCGTGATCCGCGACGAACAACCGGACCTGGTGCTGCTGCAGGAAGTGGACAACGGCGCCAAGGCCAGCGCCTACCAGGACCAGCTCAAACTCCTGCAGGAACGCCTCACCGATCTCTACCCCTGCAGCACCCAGGCGTACGACTGGAAAGCCGATTTCGTACCATCGCCGCATATTTTCGGCAGTGTCGGCCGACAACTGGCCACCCTCAGCCGCTATCGCATCGATCACGCCGAACGCCTGCAACTGCCCACAGCCGAACACGGCTTCATCGGCCGGCAGTTCCAGCCCAGGGAGGCCCTGCTGCTGAGCTACCTGCCCCTGAACGACGGCGGCCAGGTGGCGGTGCTCAATACCCATCTGGAACGTGCTCGCACGCCTGGCCAGACGCAATCAAGGCAGGTCGCAGCCATTGGTAAAGTCCTGGATAAACTCGAAGGCCGCGGCACGCCCTGGCTGATTGGCGGGGATTTCAACCTGTTGCCCCTGGGCCAGTACCAGCGACTGAGCGACGTGCAACGGGCGCCCTACAGTGCCGACAGCCCGCTGCACCTGCTGTGGGACAAATACCCGATGATTCCCAGCAACACCCAGGCCAGCGGCGTCGACCGCGCGCATTGGCTGACCCACTACCCCAACGACCCGAGCCTCGACGGCCCGGATCGCACGGTGGACTACCTGTTCTACAGCCCGCGGCTCAAGCGAGTCGAATCCCGGGTGCGCCAGGACGACACCTTGCGCATCTCCGACCACCTGCCGGTGCTGGCCCGGTTCCTCTTGCCGGCGCAATAAACCCCAGAGCGGCTACAGGGCAGTACGGGAGTTCGGGTTATTTGCGCGGTTTGACCCGCGCCGTGGCTTCGGCGATCAGCGGGTCATCCGGCCAGTAGTGCTTGGGATAACGGCCCTTGAGGTCCTTTTTCACCTCGGCGTAGGTGCTGCGCCAGAAGTTCGCCAGATCCTGGGTGACCTGTACCGGACGTCGTGCCGGAGACAACAGGTGCAACTTGACCACCTGGCGGCCACCGGCAATGCGCGGTGTTTGCGCCAGGCCGAACAGCTCCTGCAGGCGTACCGCCAGGATGGGTGGATGCTCGCTGTAGTCCAGGCGAATCGACGACCCGGAAGGCACCGTCAGGTGATGGGGGGCCAGCTCATCCAGGCGCTGAGGCAGTGGCCAGGGCAGCAGGTTGTGGATAATTCCGGCCAGCTCCAGGTTGGCGAAGTGGCTGAGCCGCGAGACCTTGCCCAGGTAGGGCTGCAACCACTGCTCCAGCCCCTTGAGCAAGGCCCCGTCACTGACATCCGGCCATTGGCTGGTGCCCGTGGCCTCCAGGTCCAGCTGACGCAACAACGCTACCCGGGCCTGCCACTGGCGCAGCTCCGGGGTCCAGGGCAACAGCTCCAGGCCTTTGCGCCGGACCAGATTGACCAGGGCCAGGGTGCGGGCGGACTCATCCAGCCCGCTCAGCGGTTCGCGACTGAGCACCAGTTCGCCGACCTTGCGCTGGCGTTCGGCCCGCAGCACGCCTTCGCGCTCGTCCCAATCCAGCTGATCGACTTGCCGCACCTGCTCCGCCAGTACCGAATCGAACAACATCGGATCGAAATCCGCCGCCAGGTAGATGCGTTCCTCGCGCTGCCCCTGGCGGCTGCCCAGGTCGGCGATCACCAGCCAGGGTTGCTTCATCAGGCTGTCAGTTTCGCTGAACAGCGCCGCGCGGCCGTTGGCCAGGCGGTATTCGGCGCCGCCGGGGCGCCGCTGCTGGGCCACCCGGTCGGGATAGGCCAGGGCCAACAGGGCGCCGAGCCAGCGCGGGTGCTCGGGGTCGGCCACCGCAGCCTCGGGCTGCCCGCGCAGATAGCCCCGATACTGGCGCGCCAGTTGTCGGGCACGCTGCACCCCGCCCTGGGCTCCGCGAGCGGCACGTTCTTCTCCGCCAAGCAGCACCAGGCGGCTGTGCAGGTCGGCGCCGGCGCCGCGCAGGATATCCCGCTCCCCCAGCAGGGCCGCGACATCGCAAGCCATCGGCGCCAACCCCAGGGACTGGCCGCGCAGCAGCAGATGGGCGATGCGCGGGTGAGCCGGCAACTCGGCCATGGCCTGGCCGTGGCGGGTCAGGCTGCCATCGTCATTCAACGCCCCCAGGCGCACAAGCAAGTCCTGGGCCTGGGCATAAGCGGCACTGGGGGGAGCGTCCAGCCATACCAGTTGATTTGGCGTCACGCCCCAGCGCGCCAGTTGCAGGGCCAATCCGGCCAGGTCCGCCTGGAGGATTTCCGCACTGGCATAGGCGGCCAGTTGCTCCTGTTGATCGGCCGACCACAAGCGGTAGCACACGCCGGGCTCCAGACGCCCGGCACGCCCGGCGCGCTGGGTGGCGCTGGCCCGGGAAATACGCTGGGTATCGAGGCGGGTCATGCCGCTGCCGGGATCGAAACGCGGCACCCGCGCCAGCCCGGCATCCACCACCACCCGCACGCCATCGATGGTCAGGCTGGTTTCGGCAATGTTGGTGGCCAGCACCACTTTGCGCTTGCCCGACGGCGCCGGGTCGATGGCTGCGCGCTGGGCTGCCAGGTCCAGCTCGCCATGCAACGGGCAGAGCAGGATCTCGCTGCGCTCGCCCAGGGCTTCGGCCAACTGCTGGTGCACCCGGCGGATCTCCGCCTGGCCGGGGAGGAACACCAGCAGGCTGCCGCTTTCATCGTTGAGGGCCTCGAGCACGGTCTGCACCACCCTTGGCTCGATGAATTCACCGGGCTGGAAGGGTCGGCCCCAGCGCTGGGTCACCGGGTACATGCGCCCTTCACTGCGCAGGATCGGCGCATCGCCGAGCAGGGTCGACAGGCGCTCGCCTTCCAGCGTCGCCGACATCAGCAGGATCTTCAGTGGCTGCTCGTCACGAAACAGCTCGCGGCCATTGAGGCTCAGGGCCAGGGCCAGATCGGCGTCCAGGCTGCGTTCGTGGAATTCATCGAAGATCAGCAGGCCGACGCCTTCCAGGGCCGGGTCATCCTGCAGGCGCCGGGTGAGGATGCCTTCGGTGACCACCTCGATGCGGGTACGCGGGCCGACCTTGCTGTCCAGGCGGATGCGATAACCCACGGTCTCGCCGACTTTCTCTCCCAGCTCGCTGGCCAGGCGCTCGGCGGCGGCCCGGGCGGCCAGGCGCCGGGGTTCGAGCATGAGGATGGTCTGTCCGGCCAGCCAGTCCTGGTCCAGGAGCGCCAGGGGCACGCGGGTCGTCTTGCCGGCACCGGGCGGGGCTTCGAGCACAGCTTCATGGCGTGTCGCCAGGGCGGTACGCAGTGCAGGCAAAACTTCATCAATTGGCAAAGAATTCATGCTGGCTCCAAAACAGAGGCGCGAGTATAACGGCGAACTGCCTGGGGTTAATCATGGTCTGAGTGCTGATCGACAAGACTCAACACCCCGCTTCATCCCTCGTTGCTTTCGTGCTTGCTAGGAGATTTCCATGCGTATTTCCCACCGTGTCATCGGCGGCGTTCTGGTGGCCACCCTGCTGACCCAACTCACCGCCTGCGGCTCGATCTTCTTCCCCGACCGGCGCGGCCAGATCGACGGCAAGATCGATCCCCTGGTGGCTGTGCTGGATGCCGTTGGCCTGCTGTTCTACGTGATTCCGGGGCTGATCGCCTTCGGCGTCGACTTCGCCACCGGGGCCATCTACCTGGAGCCGGGCAAGACCGCGCAGATCGCGCCGGAAAAACTGCAACAGGCCATCGGCGCCGACGGTAAAGTCGACAACCGCAAGCTGCAGGCCATCCTGGAAAGCGAATTGGGGGGCAGCTTCCCCCTGGATGACCCACGCCTGATCCAGCACAAGGGCAGCGTGCAACAACTGGCGCTGTACGGCCTGCAACCTGCTGCCTGATCACTTTTACCCAGGAACCCGCCGTCGATGACCGCCGACTCGGAACACGCCCGCCTCCTGCGCCTGGCCACCCGCGCCTCGGTCACCGTGGCGGGCATACTGATCGTGACCAAGGCTGTCGCCTGGTGGCTCAGCGGCTCGGTGAGCATGCTCGCCGGGCTCACCGACTCGGTGCTGGACGGTTTCACCTCGCTGCTCAACCTGCTGGCAGTGCATTACGCCCTGCGCCCGGCAGACGACGACCACCGCTATGGCCACGGCAAGGCCGAGTCCCTGGCGGGCATGGCCCAGGCATTGTTCATCGCCGGCAGCGCGGTTCTGATTGCCCTCCAGGCGGCGCAACGCCTGCAACATCCGGAACCGGTAGGCGCGCCCTGGCTGAGCATCGGGGTGATCGTCCTGTCGCTGGCGCTGACCATTGCCCTGCTGCTCCTGCAGCACCGGGTGATCCGGGCGACCGGCTCCAATGCAGTGCGCGCCGACTCCCTGCACTACCGCTCCGACCTGATGCTCAACGGCAGCATCCTGCTGGCCCTGGTGCTGGCGGCGTTCGGCCTGCATCAGGTGGACGCCTGGTTCGGCCTGGGGATTGCCGTCTACATTCTCTGGAGCGCGATCCAGATCGCCCGGGAGAGCTTCTCGGTGCTGATGGACCAGGAGCTGCCACCGGACGTCAGCCAGCACATGCTGGAGCTGGCGTGTAGTGTGCCGGGAGTACTGGGAGCCCATGACCTGCGCACACGGATTTCCGGCAGCCACTGGTTTGTCCAACTGCACCTGGAATTACCCGGGGAACTGACCCTTTCGGTGGCCCATGGCATCAGCGACCAGGCCGCCGATGCCATCCAGAAGGCCTATCCACGGGCCGAAGTGCTGGTGCACGCCGACCCGCAGGAAGTGGTGAAGGCAGCCAGGGCTCAGTAGGTCACCTGATAGCCCCGTGAGCTCAAGCAGTTGCCCTGGGCCTGGCGGTAGGCCTGGACCACTTGCGGGGCCGGCTGATAGGTCACGCTCGCAGGATCGAAGCCGCTCTGCTGCACCGCCCAGCGATAGCAGTCGTAACGGTCCTGGTCGATCTGCTGCGGCGACTGGCCGTTGACCGGGTAGGCCAGCACGTCATAGCCATTGCCGCTCTGCTGCGGGTCCGCAACCGGCACGCCGGCAGGTGGCTCGACCACCACGTACTGCTGGGTGTTGGCTTCGTAGGTGTAGTAGGCCCCTGCCGCCAGAAAGAACAGCGCGCTGCCGATCCAGACTTCCCGCGCATAGTCGGGCAGGTACGTCACGCGAATGCCATAGGGCGGGCGCACCACCACGTAGCGCGGGCCTTGCGGGCGGTACCAGTAACCACCGGAAAAAAAGTAATCCTGGCCGCGATAGGCGACCCGGTCATTGCGCCCGGGGAAGCGGTCGATCACATACCCGGGGCGGTACTGCGGCCCGGGGCCCCAGCCATTGCCATGGCCATCTGGGCGGCCCGGCCAGCGGTAGTCGTTGGGATGGCCGCCACCTGGCCGAGAGCCCGGGCCGCCAGCCTGCCAATGCTGGTTGTAGTCGTTGCGCCGGGGAATGTCCTGATAGTAGCCACGCTGTGGCTCCTGGGTCTGGCGCACGGTGTCGGGGCGGCCCTGGATCGGCAGGTTGTTCGGCTGCTGCACCTGGGGTTGTGGCGCGGGGGGCGGGCGAACCTGCTGATTGGGATCGTGCTGAGGCCGGTTCTGCCACTGCCCTCCCGGGTTCTGGCCGTTGTGCTCGAACTGACGGCTGTTATCGCCGCGAATGATTTCATTCTGCGGCCGCTGTGGCTGCGCACTGGGTGATGGACGGTTGGGAACATTGGCGGGCCGCGGCGGGGCATTTTCCGGGCGACCCTGGCCTTGATGCTCTCGCTGCTCGCCCCCGGGAGCGCCATGCTGCGCAGGCGGCCGATTCTCGTCTCGCTCATCGGCGAGCAACTGAGCGTTGACGCTCAGGCACAACACACCAACACCTGCCATACGCCAGATGCGCGACTTCATGCTATTCCTCACTGCGGATAGGGGGGGCCTGTACATAAGACTGAAAAAGCCCTGGGCGGTTCTGCATCAGGTTATCAGTCACGAGACTTATTTCGCAGGCAATAAAAAAGGGCGGCCCGTCGGCCGCCCTTTGAGATTTTGTCCGTGCTCGGCGCTTTTGACGCCGGCTCACCTCACTCCGTCTTCTGGACAGCGTGTAGCCCGGGGGCCGGCTCAACCCTGTGGGATTGGCGGCCGCGGCAGGCCTGATTCGGCGGGCCGCAGTGGACTCTATGTCCGGGCAGTGATTCTGGTGATAAGAATAGGCGCGCAGCGAAGACAGAGGATTGCGAAGATTGCTTGCAAAAACACCACTTGCGCAATTTTTAACCCAAGATAGATAATTAAACGCAATAGTTACGACAAAGGCCTGATTGATGAGCAAACTCGACCGCTACGACCTGAGCATTTTGGCGGAGTTGCAACGCGACGCCCGTATCTCCAACCAGGAACTGGCCGAGCGCATCGGCCTGTCGCCCTCCCCCTGCTCGCGCCGGGTCAAGCAGCTGGAGGACGATGGCTACATTTCCCGCCAGGTCGCCCTGCTGGACCGCAAGATGCTCGGTCTGAGCCTGACCGCCTATGTCCTGATCGGCATGGACCGGCACACGCCGGAACGCTTCGAGAATTTCGAAGCCGCGATCCGCAGCCTGCCCCAGGTGCTGGAGTGCAGCCTGGTGACCGGGGTCGATGCCGACTACCAGCTCAAGGTGGTGGTACCGGACATGGACCATTACCAGAAGCTGCTGCTCGGCCATCTGACCCGTATCGAGGGCGTGACCAGCGTGCGTTCGAGCTTCGTGCTCAATCAGGTGCTCAACAGCACCGAACTGCCGCTGACCCACTTGCGCAACTGAATCCCGGCCCCCGCTGTGGCGACATAACGCATGCAGATCAATGCTTGGGCCGCGGGCGTTGGCGTATACTCGCCCGGCATTTTTTGCCCTGCCTGCACTGGAGATGAGTGATGGACCCAGCAGTATTCGAAGAGTGGATGATGACCGGCCTGGTCAGCATCCTGATCATTTTTATGGGTTTCATCGTCTGGGACCTGGCCAAGAAGTCCAAGGCCGGGCGCTTCGGCTCGTTCATCCTGTTCTTCGTGCTGGGCCTGGGCGTTGCAGCATTCATCATCAAGAGCGTGGTGATCGGCCTGATCGAGTCCGGCGCCTTATAAGCGCGCCGCCACCTCTTTCCACTGGCCCTGCTCCAGGCCGTCCAGGGTCCAGTCGCCGATCCTGACTCGCACCAGGCGCAAGGTCGGTAGCCCCACCGCAGCGGTCATGCGCCTTACCTGGCGGTTGCGCCCCTCGCGTATCACCAACTCCAGCCAACTGGTGGGCACGCTCTTGCGAAAGCGCACCGGCGGGTTGCGCGGCCATAGCGTCGGTTCTTCGAGCTGGCGCGCCTCGGCCGGCAGGGTCATGCCGTCATTCAACTGCACACCTTCGCGCAAGCGCTGCAACTGCTCGGCACTGGGCTCGCCCTCGACCTGCACCCAATAGGTCTTGGCCAGCTTGTGCTTGGGATCGGCGATGCGCGCCTGCAACTGCCCGTCATTGGTCAACAGCAGCAACCCTTCACTGTCGCGATCCAGGCGCCCGGCCGGGTAGACCCCGGGAACCGCAATGAAGTCCTTGAGCGTGGCCCGCCCCTCGCCATCGCTGAACTGGGTCAGCACATCGAAAGGCTTGTTGAACAGGATCAGCTTCGGCTCGGTCGGCGCGGCCTTGGCCGCACGCTTGGCGGGAGAGGAGGAAAACGGTTTGGCGCCAGGGCGGCGGGAAGCGGGACGGGGCGGACGGGACATGGGAGCAGGAACATTCAGCGATCAGGACCGACAATGCTAGTGGCCTGACCGCCAAATGACCATGGCTTAAACGCTTAGCGGAAAGGCGGCTCGTCGAAGCTGCGCAGTTTGCGCGAGTGCAGGGAGTTGAGCTCGCTACGCATCAGGTCCACCGCTTCGATGCCGATCTTCAGATGCTGGCTGACCGCACGCTCATAAAAGGCGTTGGCCGCGCCCGGCAACTTGATTTCACTGTGCAATGGCTTGTCCGACACACACAGCAAGGTGCCGTACGGCACCCGCAGGCGATACCCCTGGGCGGCGATGGTGCCGCTTTCCATGTCCACCGCCACGGCCCGGGACAGGTTGATCAGCGGGCGTTCCTCGGCCCAACGCAATTCCCAGTTGCGGTCGTCGTAAGTCAGCACGGTGCCGGTGCGCAGGCGTTTCTTCAGTTGTTCGCCCTTTTCCCCGGTGACATTGGCCGCCGCCTGCTGCAACGCCAGCTGGACTTCAGCCAGGGCCGGAATCGGAATGTTCGGCGGCACCACGCGGTCGAGAATGCCATCGCGACGCATATAAGCGTGGGCCAACACGTAGTCGCCAATGGTCTGGGACTGCCGCAGGCCGCCGCAGTGGCCGATCATCAGCCAGCAATGCGGACGCAGCACCGCCAGGTGGTCGGTGATGTTCTTGGCGTTGGACGGGCCGACACCGATATTCACCAGGGTAACGCCGTGGCCATCGCTGGCCTGCAAATGGTAGGCCGGCATCTGGTAGCGGTGCCAGACCACGCCAGCGGCGATGGCCGAGGCCTCGCCGTGATCCATGCTTTTCTCGATGATCACGTTGCCCGGCAGGACCATGCGCACAAAGCGCGGATCGCTGCGCAACTGCTCCAGGCCATGAACGATGAACTGGTCCACATAGCGGTGATAGTTGGTCAGCAGGATCCACGGCTGCACATGACGCCAGTCGCTACCGGTGTAGTGCACCAGGCGCCGCAGGGAGAAATCCACTCGCGCGGCATCGAACAGCGCCAGGGGCAACGGATGGGTATTTTCCCAATCGTAGAGGCCATCGGCGATGCCGTCGGTGGCGGCCGACAGGTCGGTACTCGGGAACACCCGCGCCAGCGCCGCAGCGGTCACGCCGGAACCTGCCAGCTCGTCGCCCTGCTCCACGACATAGGGATAAGGAATGTTCTGCTCACTGACGCCCACTTCCACCGTCACGGTGAAATCGTGCATCAACGGCACCAATTGTTCGAGCAGGTAATTACGGAAGGCTGCAGGATGGGTCACGGTGACACTGTAGGTGCCCGGCAACTGAACCTTGGCATAGGCCCTTGTGGTCTGTGGGACTTCGCCGTGGCAGTGGTAGGTCAGGCGCAACTCAGGGTAGCGAAACAGTGCTCGTTGCTCGGCATCCGGCTCGACCCGATCCTTGAGATAACGCTTGAGCGCCTGGCTCAGCGCCGTAGTGGCCCGCTCATGCAGGGCGGCAAGCCGGTCCACGGCTTGCTCGGCGGTTTGAACGACAATAAAAGCTTCGGTCACGATAAGCATCCTGTGTTCTGAACTTGCAGGCGTTCATCTTGCCTGCAAGACCGTCCCACGGGAACAGCGTAATCACCGCAGGCGCCGGGAAGCCGGCGCCCGGGGAGGGTTAGAAGCCCTGAGGGGTGGAGCGGGCGACAATGGCTGCCACGTCCAGGCCACGCGGCAAGGTGCCGTAGACCCGCCCGCCCTGGCCGCCCAGGCGGCTGGCGATAAAGGCGTCGCTGACCACCTGGTTGCCGGCTTCCAGCAAGAGCTTGGCCTGCAGGCCCAGGGCAATGTCCTCGGTGAGTTGACGAGCACGGTATTGAATGTCGCCGGTGTCCTTGAAGCTCTCCTTCAGCCCGTTGATATGGGCGGCCAGGCGCTTGTCGCCGTGGCCATCACCCAATTCGGCGAACAAGGCGTCCAGCACGCCCGGCTCCTTCGACAAGGCTCGCAGCACATCCAGGCATTGCACGTTGCCGGAGCCTTCCCAGGTGGAGTTCACCGGCGCTTCGCGGTACAGCCGTGGCAGGATGCTGTCCTCGACGTAACCGGCACCGCCCATGCACTCCGCCGCCTCGTTGATCATCGCCGGGGCCCGCTTGCAGATCCAGTACTTGCCCACCGCCGTCACCAGCCGGGAAAACTTCGCCTCCTGGGCATCGTCCAGATGATCCAGGGCCCGCCCCATGCGCAGGCTCAGGGCCAGGGCTGCTTCGCTTTCCAGGGCCAGGTCGGCCAGCACGTTCTGCATCAGGGGTTGCTCGCTGAGCACCCGCCCGCCTACGGTGCGATGGGCACAGTGATGGCTGGCCTGGGTCAGGGCCTGGCGCATCAGGGAGCTGGAGCCGACCATGCAATCGAAACGGGTCATGGCCACCATCTCGATAATGGTCGGCACGCCGCGGCCTTCCTCGCCAATCATCCAGGCCAGGGCACCGCGGAACTCCACTTCGCTGGAAGCGTTGGAAAGGTTGCCGAGCTTGTTCTTCAGGCGCTGGATATAGAACTGGTTGCGCGTGTCATCGGGACGGTGCCGGGGCAGGAGGAAGCAGGTCAGGCCCTTGTCGGTCTGGGCCAGGGTCAGGAAGGCATCGCACATCGGCGCCGAACAGAACCATTTGTGACCCACCAGCTCGTACGCCTGCCCGGGGCCGCCAGCCCCCACCGGGTAGGCCCGGGTGGTGTTGGCACGCACATCGGTGCCGCCCTGTTTCTCGGTCATGGCCATGCCGATGGTCAGCCCGGCCTTGTGTTGCATGCCGACATTGCGCGGGTCGTACCGGGTGGCAAGGATCTTGGGCAGCCACTGGTCGGCGATATCAGGTTGCAGCTTCAAGGCCGGTACACAGGCGAAGGTCATGGTCAGCGGGCATCCGCTGCCGGCCTCGGCCTGGCTGTGCAGATAGGTCATGGAGGCGCGGGCAACGTGAGCCCCCGCTTGCGGATCGGTCCAGGGCAGCGAAGTCAGGCCGGCTTCGATCGCCGCCTGCATCAATTGGTGATAGGCGGGATGAAACTCCACCAGATCGATCCGGTGGCCAAAGCGGTCGTGGCTGGAAAATACCGGTTTGTTCTGATTGGCCAGGAACCCCGCCTCCATCAACGGACCACCGGCCAGGGCGCCATAGGCGTCGACCCGCGACTCGGCCCAACCGGCATCGAAACGGCGCATCCATTGCTGCAGCGGCAGGTCGATCCGATAGAGATTGGCGCCGTCCAAAGCTGGCGGCTGGTTGGTGACTTCGTGGGTTTCAGCGAACTGGTGGAGGTTCATCGCGGGGCTCCTTCAGGGTGTGCCAAGACCCCAGTTAAGCACCGCCCCCACCCCGAAAAAAGTGGCATACCTGCCTAAATGTCGGCGCTTTCGCCCTGCTCAACGGAGAGCACATATCTCGACAACGCCGTTTGCAAGGCCTCGAATTTCACCGGTTTAGCCAGATAGTCGGAGCCAGCCCCCGCCGGGCAGCCCTCTTTGCCGGGCACGCAGGCCAGCAGGATGGGCAATTGGGAATAGCCGGGCAGCGCCTGGGCCTGCAAGCGAAACGCCCCCAGTTGCGCCGTGGACATCTCGCCATCGATCAACACCGCACTGACCAGCTCACGCCCGAGCAATTGCAGGGCATCAGTAGGGCTACCGGCGGTGCGCACCTGGTAGCCCAGCTTGAGCAGCATGCCCCTGACCACCAACTGATTGACGTCGTTGTCGTCCACCAGCAGCACGGTACAGTCCCGGGGCAAGCGTCGCGCCACTGCCGCCGGCGAGCGCGGGGCGGGCTCCTGGGCGTCGAACTCCACCAGCAGGCGGAAACAACTGCCCCGGCCGGGTGTGGATTCGTGGGTCAATTGCCCGCCCAGCAACTCCACCAACTGCCGACAGATCGCCAGGCCGATACCCAGCCCGCCATATTCGCGGGTCATGGAGCCATCGAGCTGGAAGAAACGCTGATACAGGGTCGCTTCATCCAGGTTGACGAAGCCAATACCGCTGTCGATTACTTCGAAACTCAGACTGACCCGCTGCGCCGACACGGAACGCGTGAGCACCCGCAGCACCACGCTGCCCGAAGGGGTGAACTTGATGGCATTGTCCAGCAGGCACTCCAGGCAGTGGCTGAGTTTGCAGCGGTCGCCCTGCAAGCGATCGGGCAGCCCGGCGCTCAAGTCGATCTGGAAAGCCAGCGACTTGGCGGCGGCACTGGCGCCGTATTGGGTCTGCAGTGTCGTCAGCAGGGAGCGCAGGCTGAACGGCTGACGCTGGGCACTGAGCTTACCGGCCTGCAGCTCGGTCAGGGTCAGAATGCCGTTGACCATGCGCATCATGTCCCGCGCCGAGCCGGCCGCTGTCTGCTGGTATTGCTCCAGCTCCGGATCCAGTTCCAGGGTCTGCATCAGTTCCAGGGAGCCGATGACGCCGTTCATCGGGGTCCGCAGCTCATGGGTCAGGGTGGCCAGGAATTCGTCCTTGAGCCGGTTGCTGTGGGCCAGTTGCTGGTTCAGCACTTCAAGCTTCTGCCCGGCCTCAAGCAGAGTCTGGGCCTGTTGCTCGCGCATCGAATTGATCCGGTCGGCCAGAGCCAGGGACAGCAGCGCCACCTCGATCGCCGAGCCGATCTGGCTGGCGTACATGGTCAGGAATACGTTCGGCAGGTAACCCAGCACCATCAAGGTGTTGATCACCCCTCCAAACAAAAAGGCCGACCAGGCGATGATGAAATAGCGTGCCACGCGCAGGCCTCGACACCAGGCGACAATCCCGGCCACGTAGATCACCACGGTGAACACTAGGGCCAGGGTGGTGGCCAGGCGCAATGCCAGGGCATAACTGGTCATCAGTGAAAGCGCCATGACCAGCGCGCCAAAGGCCATCAAGGCCAGGAGTACACGGTCGACCCAGGGGCTGTGGCGGGAAGTCTGCAGGAAGCTGCGGGCGAACTGGCTGCCGAACACACCTGCCGAACCGATGAAGAACGGTGTCGCGGCATTGGCCCACCAGGGGCTGTCGGGCCAGAAGTACTCCACTGCGGCGCCATTGACCGACAGCTGATAGAGACCGAAGGAAGCGATATAGACGATGTAGTAGAGGTAGCTGGTGTCCCGCACGCTGAGGTAGATGAACAGGTTGTACACCAGCATCCCCAGCAGCACGCCATAAATCAGCCCGAGCACATACAACCGCACCGGCTGGGCTTCCAGGTAAGCACTGCTGGACCAAAGGCTCACCGGCGCCTGGATCGAGCCTTCGCTGGCCAGCCGCAGGTAGATGGTCTTGTGCTCGTGGGGAGAAAAATTCAGGTTGAACAGGTAATTGTTCTGACGAATCTCTCGACTGTCGAAGGGCAAGGCATCCCCGGTACGACCCGCCAGGCGATAACCACCAGACTCGTCAGGGACGTACAGTTCAAGATGGTCCAGAGGCGGATAGGCCAACTCCAGCAACCAACTGCGTTGTGCGCTCGGGTTGGCAGGGCGATAGTCGAGGTCGATCTTCAGCCAGAACGCCGAGCGCGAATAACCGGCGTTGAGGGTGTCTTTGTCGTGGGGTTTGAGTTGTTCAGCCAGAGGCCCCGAGCTGACATCGGCAATGGTCGCCTCACCCCCCGCGTCTTCGAGTACTTGCATCACTCGGCCCAAGGGCAGGCGTTGAGTGAACTCGTCGAACTCGGCGGCGCCAGCCAGCATCGGCAAGCTCAACAGCAACATCAGCAAATAGTGCATAAAGCCCCAGCGTGGCTTGTCCGGTGGTGTCAGGAAGTCCCCCATTTCCCTTGAGCAGACGTAGAACCGGCATGACCTGTTATTGATTTGAATCCACTCTAGCATAGCCGCTGATGGCCATTGAACACCATTGTAAGTTTTAGTCTAAAGGCTCTAGAACGGGGCTTTCAGCGCAATCCAGCGGGCTAGAGCTGTTGCTTCGGTCAAGTGGGCTGGCCGGCGCCAGATCGCCCCCCTCTTATATGTCGAGCACCGCGAAAAAAAACGTTTGGTGGTAAGCTCGCCGCCCATGAATATCTACAGCTCTCGCCCCGTTGTCCTCTGTCTCTCCGGCCACGACCCCAGTGGTGGCGCCGGCCTGCAGGCAGATATCGAAGCCCTGCTGGCTCAGGGTTGTCATGCAGCTCCGGCTGTCACCGCGTTGACCGTGCAGGACACGGTCAATGTCAGCGACTTCCGCGTTCTGGATCGCGAGTGGGTATTGGCCCAGGCCAATGCCGTGCTCAACGACTCCACGGTAGCGGCGGTCAAGCTGGGCATGCTCGGTTCCCTGGAAATGGTCGACACCGTGGTCGAGCTGCTCCAGGCCCACCCGCACCTGCCAGTGGTCTGCGATCCGGTGTTGCGCGCCGGCGGCGGTGGCCGGCTGGGCAAGGATGAAGTCGGCTACGCCATGCGCGAGCGCCTCCTGCCCCTGGCAACCATTGCCACCCCCAACCTTCCCGAAGCCCGAATTCTCGCGGAACTGCCTGAAGGCAGCGCCGACCAATGCGCCGAAAAACTCCTGCCCTTCGTCAAGCATTTGCTGATCACCGGCGGCCACGGCGATGAACACGAAGTCCACAATCGCCTGTACAGCCGTGACGGCCTGCGCGAAACCTATACCTGCCAGCGCTTGCCGGGCAGCTACCACGGCTCCGGCTGCACCCTGGCCAGCGCACTGGCCGGCCGCCTGGCCCAAGGTGAACACTTGGCCAGTGCGGTGAAGTCCGCCCTGGATTACACCTGGCGCACCCTACGCGATGCCGAACAGCTTGGCCGTGGCCAGTTCGTTCCGCGCCGTTTGCCGCTGGATTTCTGCTCGTAATGTCATGAGGCCTGCTCAATGAAACTACGTGGTCTGTACGCCATCACCGACAGCCAACTGTTGGCCGGCAAGTTTCTGAAGTACGTGGAGGCGGCGCTGGAAGGCGGTGTCACGCTGTTGCAGTACCGCGACAAAAGCGACGACCAGGCCCGCCGACTGCGGGAAGCCGAAACCCTGCTGACCTTGTGCGAGCGCTACAAGACCCGTTTGATCATCAACGATGATGCCGAGCTGGCGGCGCGTATCGGTGCCGGCGTGCACCTGGGCCAGACTGACGGCCCATTGACTCCGGCCCGAGCCTTGCTGGGCCGCCAGGCGATCATCGGTGCCACCTGCCACAGCCAGTTGCCACTGGCCGAGCAAGCTGCCAAGGAAGGCGCCAGCTATGTCGCCTTCGGCCGCTTCTTCAATTCCACCACCAAGCCCGGCGCGCCTGCGGCCAGCCTGGAGCTGCTGGACCAGGCCCGGGCCAGCCTGCACCTGCCGATCTGCGTGATCGGCGGCATCACCCTGGACAACGCCGCACCATTGGTGAACCACGGCGCCGACCTGCTGGCGGTGGTCCACGGCCTGTTCGGCGCCGAGAGCGCCGAGGAAGTGACCCGCCGCGCCCGCGCCTTCAACGCCTTATTCAACAGCTGATTTTTGAGAGCCCGATCATGTCTCGTTCCGAAACCCTGTTTGCCAACGCCCAGAAACACATCCCGGGTGGCGTCAATTCGCCTGTCCGCGCCTTCAAGAGCGTGGGCGGCACCCCGCTGTTCTTCAAACACGCAGAAGGTGCCTACGTCACCGACGAAGACGACAAGCGCTATGTCGACTACGTTGGCTCCTGGGGCCCGATGATTCTTGGCCACAGCCACCCTGATGTCCTGGACGCCGTGCGCAAGCAACTGGAACACGGCCTGTCCTACGGCGCCCCGACCGCCATGGAAACCGAAATGGCCGACCTGGTGTGCTCCATCGTGCCGTCGATGGAAATGGTGCGCATGGTCAGTTCGGGCACCGAAGCCACCATGAGTGCCATTCGCCTGGCACGAGGCTTCACCGGCCGGGACAGCATCATCAAGTTCGAAGGCTGCTACCACGGCCACTCCGACAGCCTGCTGGTAAAGGCTGGCTCCGGCGCCCTGACCCAAGGCGTGCCGAGCTCCGCCGGTGTGCCCGCGGCTTTCGCCAAGCACACCCTGACCCTGCCCTTCAACGACATTGTGGCGGTGGAAAAAATGCTCGCCGAAGTAGGCCAGGAAGTGGCCTGCATCATCGTTGAACCAGTGGCCGGCAACATGAACTGCGTACCGCCGGCACCGGGTTTCCTCGAAGGCCTGCGTCGCCTCTGCGATCAGCACGGCGTAGTGCTGATCTTCGACGAAGTGATGACCGGTTTCCGTGTTGCCCTCGGTGGCGCTCAGGCCCATTACGGCGTGACACCCGACCTGTCGACCTTCGGCAAGATCATCGGCGGCGGCATGCCGGTAGGCTGCTTCGGCGGCAAGCGCAAGATCATGGAACATATCGCGCCCCTGGGCCCGGTCTACCAGGCCGGCACCCTGTCCGGCAACCCGCTGGCCATGGCCGCTGGCCTGACCACTCTGCGCCTGATCAGCCGCCCGGGCTTCCACGCCGAACTGAGCGACTACACCAGCCGTCTGCTCGAAGGCCTGCAACAACGCGCCGATGCAGCAGGCATTCCGTTCGTCACCACCCAGGCTGGCGGCATGTTCGGCCTGTACTTCAGCGGTGCCGATGACATCGTCACCTTCGACGATGTGATGGCCAGCGACGCCAACCTGTTCAAGCGCTTCTTCCACCTGATGCTGGAAGGCGGCGTGTACCTGGCGCCGAGTGCCTTCGAAGCCGGCTTCACCTCCATCGCCCACGGCGAGGCCGAGTTGCAGCTGACGCTGGATGCGGCAGAGCGGGCATTCGCCGCCCTGAAGTAAGCGCTGGACGGCGGGCGTGTGAAACATCACGCCCGTTGTAGTCTTTACTTGAATTTTCTCCAGCGAAACCTGGAAATGCTGATGAATCCTTGGGATATAGCGCCCACGCAGCAGAAAAACGAGTAAAGACTTTGTAAGGTGGGCCCTGCTTATTTCATAATGCGCGCTTATTGGGCCCCACGCTGGGCCCCGCGCCCCTCAGAGGTAAGTCGATTCCCATGAACCGCACCGGCCGCGCCCTGACACTGGGCTGCCTGTTGCTCCTTCAGCCCCTGCTCGCGCATGCACAAGCAGGTGGCAACTCGTTGTTGATCCCGGCGCTGGGTCGCTGCACCCTCGATCCCCAGGCTCAGGACCAGGCCGAGGCCCTCACCGCCTGCCAGAAGGCCGCCGACGAGGGGGATGCCGAGGCGCAATACGAGTTGGGTGAGTTCTACTACGAGGGCAAAGGTGCGCCGCAAGATTTCAATCAAGCCCTGACCTACTTCGAAAAGGCCTCCTTGCAAGGCCATGCCCAGGCGCAATTCAAGCTGGGCACCATGTTCTTCCACGGCGAAGGCGTGCCGGCCAATAACGTCCAGGCTTACATCGTGCTGAAGATGGCTGCGGTCAATGGCGCCGAAGACGCCCTGGACACCGCCGACGAAGTCGCCGAGCACATGCAGCGCGACGAACTGGAAGTAGCGACCCAGGTGCTGGGACAGATTTTCCGCAAATACCTGATGGAACTGCAGAGCGCCGATGGGCGTTCACCCTTCTCGCCCCTGCCGTAGGCATTTGCGCCTCAGTCGCCGGTGAGCCGGCTTCCACACAAACAACCGCCCTCCCGGAAAGACGGAATCGGCCAGGCTTATTTTTCCGGCATCGGCATCGGGAACGGCATGACGTTGCTCACCCCGCGGGCCTCGCTGATCTTCGGCGTACCCAGGCGCTCGACTTCATCGATGCGCACGATCGAGTGCATCGGCACAAAGCTGCGCACTACACCTTCGAACTGGGCCTTGAGCTTCTCCTCGCTCGGGTCAACGACCACTTGCGTGCGCTCGCCAAAGACGAACTCTTCCACTTCCAGGAAACCCCACAGATCACTCTGATAGATCTGCTTGGCGTACATTTCGAACACCTGGCCCTGGTTGAGGAAAATCACCTTGTAGATTGGAGCTTCACGTTTGGTCATGGCGGGCGGGTAACACATCGGGGGACAAAAATAGGGCGCGAACTATAGCATAGCTACCCGATGCACAACCCTAGGAACCTGTGGGCATGGCCCCTATAATGCGCGGTTCTTTGAATCACGTGATGATCCCGTCCATGGCCAAGAAGCTTTACATCGAAACCCACGGTTGCCAGATGAACGAGTACGACAGCTCGCGCATGGTGGACCTGCTGGGCGAACATCAGGCCCTGGAAGTCACCGCACGCGCCGAAGATGCGGACGTCATCCTGCTCAACACCTGCTCCATTCGCGAACGCGCCCAGGACCGGGTGTACTCCCAGCTCGGGCGCTGGCGTGAGCTCAAGCTGGCCAATCCCGACATGGTGATCGCCGTAGGCGGCTGCGTGGCCAGCCAGGAAGGCGCGGCCATCCGCGACCGCGCACCCTATGTGGACGTGGTCTTCGGCCCGCAGACCCTGCACCGCCTGCCGGAAATGATCGACGTCGCGCGCATCACCAAATTGCCGCAGGTCGACGTCTCGTTCCCGGAAATCGAAAAGTTCGACCACCTGCCCGAGCCCCGGATCGATGGCCCGAGCGCCTATGTCTCGGTGATGGAAGGCTGCAGCAAGTACTGCACCTTCTGCGTCGTGCCCTACACCCGCGGCGAAGAAGTCAGCCGGCCCTTCGACGATGTGATCGCCGAGATCATCCACCTGGCGGAAAACGGCGTCCGCGAGGTGACCCTGCTGGGCCAGAACGTCAATGGCTATCGCGGCCAAACCCACGACGGGCGCATCGCCGACCTGGCCGAATTGATTCGTGTGGTTGCCGCGATCGATGGCATCGAGCGAATCCGCTACACCACCTCACATCCGCTGGAGTTCTCCGACAGCCTGATCCAGGCGCATGCCGAAGTACCAGAACTGGTGAAGCACCTGCACCTGCCGGTGCAATCCGGCTCGGACCGGATCCTCGCGGCCATGAAGCGCAATCACACCGCCCTGGAGTACAAGTCCAAGCTGCGCAAGCTCAGGGCGGCTGTTCCGGGAATCTGCATCAGTTCGGACTTTATCGTCGGCTTCCCAGGCGAGACGGAGAAGGATTTCCAGCAGACCATGAAACTGATCGAAGACGTCGGTTTCGACTTCTCCTACTCCTTCGTCTACAGCCAACGGCCGGGAACACCGGCCGCCGACCTGGCCGACGAAACACCGGAGGCGGTGAAAAAGGAACGGCTCAACGCCTTGCAGCACCGCCTCAACCAGCAAGGTTTTGAAATCAGCCGACAAATGGTCGGCTCTACCCAGCGCATCCTGGTGACCGACTACTCGAAGAAAGACCCGGGCGAACTGCAGGGACGGACCGAGAACAACCGCATCGTCAACTTCCGCTGTGACAATCCCACACTGATCGGCCAGTTCGCCGACGTGTACATCGACTCGGCGCAGCCTCACTCGCTGCGCGGCTCCCTGCTGCAATAACCTGGCAGGGAAAAGCCCCAGCAGCCCTTGCTCCGCATAAGAGCTTTCGCACCCAGGCTGCTGGCGTTATCCTTGAATTCATCTTAATTGCCGTTGGGCGGCTAAAAACGACCTTGAACGCACCCATAGAACCTCATCGTTTCATCCTCGAGCCCTTCGAGGCTCGCCGCTTCGCCAATCTGTGCGGGCAATTCGACGAGCATCTGCGCTTGATCGAACAGCGCCTGACGATCGAGATCCGCAACCGCGGCAATCAGTTCGAACTGATCGGCGAACCCAAGCAAACCACCTCCGCGGAAAACCTTCTGCGCCGTCTCTACCGGGAAACCAAGGGCACCGAGCTGTCGCCGGACTTGGTCCACCTGTTCTTGCAGGAGTCTGCCGTGCAAGAGCTGGACAACCCTTCGGTAGCCGATGCCGCCGTGGCCCTGCGCACCAAGAAAGGCATGATTCGCCCCCGCGGCCTGAATCAGCAGCGCTACGTCAAAGAGATCCTCGGCAACGACATCAACTTCGGCATTGGCCCGGCCGGTACCGGCAAGACCTACCTGGCCGTGGCCTGCGCCGTGGACGCCCTGGAACGCGAGCAGGTGCGACGCATCCTGCTGGTGCGCCCGGCGGTAGAAGCCGGCGAAAAGCTCGGTTTCCTGCCCGGCGACCTGGCCCAGAAGATCGACCCCTACCTGCGCCCGCTGTACGACGCCCTGTATGAAATGCTCGGCTTCGAACACGTGGCCAAGCTCATCGAACGCCAGGTCATCGAGATCGCGCCCCTGGCCTACATGCGCGGCCGCACCTTGAACAACAGCTTCATCATCCTCGATGAGAGCCAGAACACCACCGTGGAACAGATGAAGATGTTCCTGACACGGATCGGTTTCGGCTCCACTGCGGTGATCACCGGCGACATCACCCAGGTCGACCTGCCCAAGGGCACCAAGTCCGGCCTGGCCCATGTGATCAACGTACTCAAGGATGTGCCTGGTATCAGCTTCACTCACTTCATGCCCAAGGACGTGGTGCGCCATCCGCTGGTGCAACGCATCGTCGAAGCCTACGAGCGCTTCGAACTGCACGCTGCCGACGAGGCCGCCAAGGCTGCCGCAGACCGAGGCAACCGCCACGATGCTTGAGCTTGACCTGCAGCGCGCCAGCCAACAGCCGGCCCCCAGCGATGAACAGTTCCGCCAGTGGTGCGAGCTGGCCCTGCGCCAGCGCACCGCCGATTCGGAACTGACCATCCGCCTGGTGGACGAAGCAGAAGGGCGTGAGCTGAACCACACCTGGCGTCATAAAGATTACGCCACCAATGTGCTGTCATTTCCTGCCGATGTACCGGATGAGCTGCTGGATATCCCATTGCTGGGGGACCTGGTGATCTGCATTGCGGTGGTCGAGCGCGAAGCGGCTGAACAAGGCAAAGAACTTCAGGCCCACTGGGCCCATCTGGTGATTCACGGCTGCTTGCATCTGTTGGGCTACGACCATATAGATGACGACGAAGCCGAAGAAATGGAAGCGCTGGAACGAACGTTGCTTGCAGAACTGGGCCATCCGGACCCTTATGCAGACGACGAAAGCTGATCAACAACCCCCTGTAACAACCAAGGATTCAGAGCAATCGCTATGAGCGAAGATCGATCGAGCAACGGGCAAAAGTCATGGCTGGGCAAACTGACCCAGGCTTTTGCCCATGAGCCGAAAAACCGCCAGGAGCTGCTGGAGCTGCTGCGCGAAGCCCATCAGAACAAGTTGCTGGACAGCGAAGCGCTGGCCATCGTCGAAGGCGCCATCCAGGTCGCTGACCTGCAAGTCCGGGACATCATGGTTCCGCGCTCGCAAATGATCAGCATCAAGGCGACCCAGACCCCTCGGGAGTTCCTGCCCGCAGTCATCGATTCGGCGCACTCGCGCTACCCGGTGATCGGCGAAAGCCATGACGACGTGATGGGCGTCCTGCTGGCCAAGGACCTGCTGCCGCTGATCCTCAAGGAGAACGGTGACAGCTTCAACATCAAGGACCTGCTGCGCCCGGCGACCTTCGTCCCCGAGTCCAAGCGCCTGAACGTGCTGCTGCGCGAGTTCCGCGCCAACCACAACCACATGGCCATCGTCATCGACGAGTACGGCGGCGTGGCGGGCCTGGTGACCATCGAAGACGTGCTGGAACAGATCGTCGGCGACATCGAGGACGAACATGACGTCGAGGAAGACAGCTACATCAAGCCACTGCCCAGCGGCGACTTCCTGATCAAGGCGCTGACGCCCATCGAGAACTTCAACGAGTTTTTCGACAGCGACTTTTCCGACGACGAATTCGACACCGTAGGCGGCCTGGTCATGAGTGCGTTCGGCCACTTGCCAAAACGCAACGAAATCACTGAAATCGGCGCCTATCGCTTTCGCGTGCTCAACGCCGACAGCCGGCGGATTCATCTGCTGCGCCTGACCCCCATTTCCCGCTGAGGAAACGGGTCATCTGCCCTCCCCCGCACCGCGATATCGTCTTGAGGCCACTTGCCTGGCCTCAGGCGATACAGGGCGGGGACGCATCGGCCGAGCAGCGCTGCGTGACTCGACGCTCATCTGAAACAACCCAACCATTCTCCTCGTGCCTCGCGCGGTACGACACAGGAAAGAGCTGATGAAACGCCTCTTGCAGCGCTCAACCCGCCCCGGCTGGCCCGGCAACCTGCTGGCCGTGATCGCCGGCGCCATCACCACCCTGGCCCTGGCCCCCTACAACATCTGGCCTCTGGCGCTGCTGGCAGTCGGCCTGTTCTACGCCGGGCTGCGCGAGCTGACACCGCGCCAGGCCCTGGGCCGCGGCTGGTGCTTCGGCTTCGGCCTGTTCGGGGCTGGCACCAGTTGGATCTACGTCAGCATTCACACCTATGGCGGCGCCTCGGCCCTGCTTGCCGGCCTGCTGATGCTGGCCTTCATCGCCGCCATCGCCTGGTTTTTCGCACTGCCTGCCTGGCTCTGGGCCCGCTGGTTGCGACGCAATGAAGCGCCGCTGGCGGACGCCCTGGCATTCGCGGCCCTGTGGCTGGGCCAGGAAGCCTTTCGCGGCTGGTTCCTCACCGGTTTTCCCTGGCTGTATTCCGGCTACAGCCAGCTTGACGGCCCACTGGCCGGGCTTGCGCCGCTGGGCGGCATCTGGCTGATCTCCTTCTCCCTGGCCCTCACCGCAGCGCTGCTCTACAACCTGCCGCGACTGATCAAGGCCGGGCGCAAAGCCTTCATCGTTGCGGGCGTGCTCCTGTTGGCAGCCCCCTGGGTCGTGGGCCTGGCCCTGAAAGGCCATGCCTGGACCAGCCCGGCCGGAGAGCCGCTATCGGTCGCCGCCATCCAGGGCAATATCGAACAGAGCATGAAGTGGGACCCGGCCGAGCTCAACGCCCAGCTGGCGCTGTATCGCGACATGAGTTTTCGCAGCAAGCGCGTAGACCTGCTGGTCTGGCCGGAAACCGCAGTACCGGTGCTCAAGGAGTCGGCCGAAGGCTACCTGACGATGATGGGCAACTTTGCCGCCGACCGTCATTCCGCGCTAATTACCGGCGTTCCGGTGCGCCAACTGGTACGCCATGAAAAACGCTACTTCAACGGCATCACCGTGACCGGCGAAGGGGACGGCACCTACCTCAAGCAGAAGCTGGTGCCTTTTGGCGAGTACGTGCCCCTGCAGGAAGTGCTGCGCGGCCTGATCGACTTCTTCAACCTGCCGATGTCGGACTTCGCCCGCGGCCCGGCCGACCAGCCGCTGCTGCAGGCCAAGGGCTATCAGATAGCGCCGTTCATCTGCTACGAAGTGGTCTACCCCGAATTCGCCGCCAGCCTTTCGGCCCGTAGCGACCTGCTACTGACCATCAGCAATGACACCTGGTTCGGCACTTCCATCGGCCCCCTGCAACACTTGCAGATGGCGCAGATGCGCGCCCTGGAAGCCGGGCGCTGGATGATTCGCGCGACCAACAACGGCGTCACCGGGCTGATCGATCCGTTCGGCAGGATCACGGTACAGATTCCCCAGTTCGAACGCGGCATTCTGTACGGCGAGGTCGTGCCCATGCACAACCTGACGCCGTATCTGCAATGGCGCTCCTGGCCGCTGGTGGTGCTCTGCACCCTGCTGTTTGGCTGGGCCTTGCTGGCCAGCCGTATTGCCAAGACCGTTTGAGGGCCCTCACTGGCAATCCGGCTCCCGAGAGAGCCGGATTGCCATCAGCGATAGAACAACCGGTAGCCCAATTGGCCCATTGCCTCATTGAGCAACTGCCCGCTCTGCCAGATCGACTTGAACTCAGGCATCCAACCTCCGAGCGGACGGGCGTTATCCATTCCCAGGAACCCCACTGGCGCAGGCACCACTTCAAACCCGGCGTGCTCGAAACTCCACACCGAGCGGGGCATGTGCCAGGCCTGGGTCACCACCACCACACGCTTGATCCCCAATGGCAGCAGGACTTCGGCGCTGAACTGCGCGTTTTCCCAGGTAGTGCGGCTGCGGCCTTCCTGCCAGCGCACCGTCACGCCAAAGTCATCGAGCAGGGATTGCGCCATCAACGCAGCCTCGGTGGGCGGCGTACCGTAATGCAAGCCGCCGCTGGTCAGCACCGGCAGCCCGGAGGCCTTGGCCAGGCGCGCGGCATAGCGTTCGCGCTCCAGGCCCACGCCGGTGGGCTGATCGGAGCCCCACGCCGGATCGCCCCGCTCCCGCCCCGAACCCAGCACCACAATCACATCCGCCTGCTCGGCCAGGCTCGCCCATTGGCTTTGCGGCAAGGGCGGCAGGCGCTCCAGACCGCGCGCCCCCCACTCCACCATGACCGGCAGACTCATCAACCAGAAACCACCCAGCCCCAAGGCAAAACACCAACCTGCCAGCCGTGGCCGGGAACGGCGCAAGCCCCAAGCAAGCAGCAGCAACAGCAATAGAATGCCGGGCGGCAGCAGCAACTGTTTGATGAAATAGCGAAAAGGCATCGAGCATCTCCAACAAGATGCCCGAAGCCTAAAGGGGATACCTGTCCGGCAACAACCAATGCCTGGTATTTTTGCTCCCGAGGTCCTCGGCCGCGACCTCGCTCGACCCGATAAGGGGCCCTGGGACCTACTTGAACTGCTGAGATCGGACTTTCACCGATGCCTTGACGGGTGCCTGATCCTTCAGCCAAATGATCTTGGCCGAACGAGGCACCTCCTGGTGTTGCAGACTGCCCATTGGATTGATCTGCATTTCACGTTGATGGCGGGCCAGATAGGCCCTGATCAATTCAAACTCCGCCCGGCTCAAACCCCGCAGCTCCAGCTCGATAGGCCGCTCATTGCGCAGTCGATCCGCCGTTTTTGCCGCATCCAGGGCCAGAGCCAGTCGATTGAGGAGCCTTTCATACACCTCCGGTTCTGTTGCTTTTCGCTGCGATTCAAGCATCCGTTCACCTCATCGAAGATAAGACTCACTCCCCTTTTTGAGCTTAGTCGGACAGCCGAAAGCGACGCGCCGCCGCGACCAACGGCCCGCCCGAGCAATCAGGGTTTCCCTCGGCAGAGTGCGGTCATGTATGCTACGGCGCTTCCTGTAACTCCACTTCCAGCTCCATCGGGCACTGAAAAACGCCGCATTTGGCGTCATCGCCACCCGAAGTTGCGTTGAAGAGGATTAGGCCACCCCTATTCAGTACAAAAGTAGCCATGCACGAACACTATCAGCCCCGTGAAATCGAAGCCGCCGCCCAGTCGTTCTGGGACGAGCAAAAGTCCTTTGAAGTCAGTGAACAGCCAGGCAAGGAAACTTACTACTGCCTATCGATGTTCCCTTACCCCAGCGGCAAGCTACACATGGGGCACGTGCGCAACTACACCATCGGCGACGTGATCTCCCGCTACCAGCGCATGCAAGGCAAGAACGTTCTGCAACCCATGGGTTGGGACGCCTTCGGCATGCCGGCGGAAAACGCCGCGATGAAAAACAACGTGGCTCCCGCCAAGTGGACCTACGAAAACATCGCCTACATGAAGACCCAGTTGCGCAGCCTGGGCCTGGCGGTGGACTGGTCCCGCGAGGTCACCACCTGCAAGCCGGACTACTACCGCTGGGAACAGTGGCTGTTCACCCGTCTGTTCGAAAAAGGCGTGATCTACCGCAAGAACGGCACTGTGAACTGGGACCCCATCGACCAGACCGTGCTGGCCAACGAACAGGTGATCGACGGCCGCGGCTGGCGTTCCGGCGCGCTGATCGAAAAGCGCGAAATTCCGATGTACTACTTCAAGATCACCGCCTACGCGGATGAACTGCTGGAGAGCCTCGACGAACTGCCGGGCTGGCCCGAGCAGGTCAAGACCATGCAACGCAACTGGATCGGCAAATCCCGTGGCATGGAAGTGCAATTTCCCTACGACCAGGCCTCCATCGGCGAAGCCGGGACACTGAAAGTCTTCACCACCCGTCCAGACACCCTGATGGGCGCGACCTACGTTGCCGTGGCAGCCGAGCACCCGCTGGCCACCCTGGCAGCAAAGGACAACCCCGAGCTGCAGGCCTTCATCGCCGAATGCAAGGGTGGCAGCGTCGCCGAAGCCGACATGGCGACCCAGGAAAAGAAAGGCCTGCCGACTTCGCTGTTCGTCGAGCACCCGTTGACCGGTGAAAAACTCCCGGTCTGGGTCGCCAACTACGTGCTCATGCACTACGGCGACGGCGCAGTCATGGCGGTACCGGCCCACGATGAGCGCGACTTCGAGTTCGCCACCAAGTACAACCTGCCGATCAAGGCCGTGGTACGCACCAGCGCTGGCGATGAAACTCCGGCGCCCTGGCAGGACGCTTACGGCGAGCATGGCGAGCTGATCAACTCCGGCGAGTTCAACGGCCTGGACTTCCCTGGCGCGTTCGATGCCATCGAAGTGGCGCTGCTGAAGAAGAACCTCGGCCAATCGCGCACCCAGTTCCGCCTGCGGGACTGGGGCATCAGCCGCCAGCGCTACTGGGGCTGCCCGATCCCGATCATCCACTGCGACAGCTGCGGCGATGTACCCGTCCCGCAAGAGCAGTTACCGGTGGTATTGCCGGAAGACGTGGTTCCCGATGGCGCCGGTTCGCCACTGGCGCGCATGCCCGAGTTCTACGAGTGCAACTGCCCGAAATGCGGAGCACCTGCCAAGCGTGAAACCGACACCATGGACACCTTCGTCGAGTCCTCGTGGTACTACGCCCGTTACGCCTCGCCGCACTATGAAGGCGGCCTGGTAGATCCGGCCGCGGCCAACCACTGGTTGCCGGTGGATCAGTACATCGGCGGTATCGAACACGCCATCCTGCACCTGCTCTACGCGCGCTTCTTCCACAAGCTGATGCGTGACGAAGGCCTGGTGAGTTCCAACGAGCCGTTCAAGAACCTGCTCACCCAGGGCATGGTGATTGCCGAGACCTACTACCGTCGCGAAGCCAATGGCAGCTACACCTGGTACAACCCGGCGGATGTCGAGCTGGAGCGTGACAGCAAGGCCAAGATCATTGGCGCCAAACTCATCTCCGACGGCCTGCCGGTGGAGATCGGTGGCACCGAGAAGATGGCCAAGTCGAAGAACAACGGTGTAGACCCGCAATCGATGATCGAACAATACGGCGCCGATACCTGCCGCCTGTTCATGATGTTCGCCTCGCCGCCCGACATGAGCCTGGAATGGTCCGACTCCGGCGTTGAAGGTGCGCACCGCTTCCTCAAGCGCGTCTGGCGCCTGGCCCAGGCCCACGTCAGCCAGGGGCTGCCGGGGGCTCTGGATGTAGCGACCCTGAGCGACGAGCAGAAAGCCATTCGCCGTGCAATCCACCTGGCCATCAAGCAGGCCAGCCAGGACGTAGGCCAGCATCACAAATTCAACACCGCCATCGCCCAGGTGATGACTCTGATGAACGTCCTGGAAAAAGCGCCGCAAGGCAGCGAACAGGACCGTGCACTGCTGCAGGAAGGCTTGCAGACCGTAGCCCTGTTGCTCGCCCCGATCACTCCGCATATCAGCCATGAGCTGTGGGGCCAACTGGGTCAAAGCGGCGCGATCATCGATGCCGGCTGGCCAGCATTGGACGAAAGCGCGCTGGTGCAGGACAGCCTGCAACTGGTGATCCAGGTCAACGGCAAACTGCGTGGCCAGATCGAGATGCCAGCCAGCGCCAGCCGTGAAGAAGTCGAAGCGGCCGCTCGCAGCAACGAGAACGTACTGCGCTTCACCGAAGGCCTTACGATTCGCAAGGTCATCGTGGTGCCGGGCAAACTGGTCAACATCGTCGCCAGCTAATTGGATCAGGCGCCCGGTCCGCGATCGGGCGCCGAATAAAACCTCCAGGGCCACAAGGTTGGCCCATCTGGTTTCAAGGGGAGCAATACATGATCAAACGTAATCTGCTGGTGATGGGCCTGGCCGTGCTGCTGAGCGCCTGTGGCTTCCAGCTGCGCGGCACTGGAACTCAGGAGCTGACCATCAAGGAACTGGACCTGAGCGCCCGGGACGCCTACGGCACCACCATCAAGATGCTCAAGCAACAGCTGGAAAGCAGCGGTGTGCGAGTCCATGCCGGCGCACCTTACAAGCTGGTGCTGCTGAGCGAGGAGAACTCCCAGCGTACCCTCAGCTACACCGGCGGTGGCAACTCGGCCGAGTACGAGATCGGCACCACCCTCAAGTACGAGATCCTGACTCACGACAACCTGCACCTGCTGGACGACAAACTGGAAGTGCAGAAAGTCTTCCTGCACGACGGCAACAACATCACCGGTTCCGACCAGGAGTCTTCCGAGACCCGCAAGGAAATGCGTCGCGACCTGATCCAGCGCATGCTGATCCGCCTGCAATTGCTGACCCCGGAACAGCTTGCCCAACTGCAGGCGACCGCCGAAGCCAAGGCCAAGGCAGAAGCCGACGCCCTGGAAGCCGCACGCAAGGCTGAGGCGGAAACCCCGCGACAGTCCCCTATGGAACTGCCGAACCAGTAAGCCATGCGGGGCGCTCCGGCGCCCCCCTGGCACCCGCCTATGAAACTAGCCCCCGCCCAACTCGGCAAACACCTGCAAGGCTCTCTCGCGCCGATCTACGTGATCAGCGGCGATGATCCACTGCTTTGCCAGGAAGCCGCCGACGCCATTCGCTCTGCCGTACGCCAGCAGGGGTTCGATGAGCGCCAGGTATTCAGCGCCGACGCCAGTTTCGACTGGGGCACCCTGCTGCAAGCAGGCGCCAGCATGTCGCTGTTCGCCGAAAAACGCCTGCTGGAATTGCGCCTGCCCTCGGGCAAGCCTGGTGACAAGGGCGCAGCAGCGCTGATCGAATACTGTTCGCGGCCTGCCGAAGACACAGTGCTGTTGATCAGCCTGCCCAAACTCGATGGCAGCGCGCAGAAAACCAAATGGGGCAAGGCGCTGGTCGAGGGTGCCCAGACTCAGTTCGTACAGATCTGGCCGGTGGATGCCAACCAGCTGCCGCAGTGGATTCGCCAGCGCCTGTCCCAGGCCGGCTTGTCCGCCAGCCAGGATGCCGTCGAATTGATCGCCGCCCGGGTCGAAGGCAACCTGCTGGCTGCCGCCCAGGAAATCGAGAAGCTCAAGCTGATGGCCGAGGGTGGCCAGATCACCGTCGAAACGGTCCAGGCGGCGGTGGCCGACAGTGCCCGCTTCGACGTATTCGGCCTGGTGGACGCCATCCTCAATGGTGAAGCGGCCCATGCCCTGCGCATGCTGGAAGGCTTGCGCGGCGAAGGCGTGGAACCACCGGTGATTCTCTGGGCACTGTCCCGGGAACTGCGCCTGCTGGCCAACCTGGCCCTGCAGTTCAGCCAGGGCGTGCCATTGGACAAGGTCTTCAGCCAGGCTCGCCCGCCCGTCTGGGACAAACGCAAACCCCTGATGAGCAAAGCCCTGCAGCGCTACTCCGCACAACGCTGGGGCCAACTGCTGCTCGATGCCCAGCGCATTGATGCGCAGATCAAGGGACAGGCCAGTGGCTCGCCCTGGAGCAGCCTGAGCCGCTTATCGCTGCTGATGGCCGGCCAGCGCCTGGCGCTTGCGGCCGAGTAAAGCGGCCACCCCGTCACGCTTACAATTTTCTGTATCCATGATGCTGGACAGCGGCCCGACTCTGGCCGATGATCTGCGCCGCAACACCTCCCTCCCAAAGTGAGTATTGAGCATGAGCAAGCCATCCAAGCATGGCCCCAACAAGGCCAAATCCATCGTCGCCCAGCCACTGTTCCGCAGCCGTCAGGAACGCCCGGCCAAGGGCAAAGGCAGCTACCGCCGCGAAGCCTTCCAGTCTAAAAGCTGGGAGGCTTCTTACTTTCTGGCTGCCTGAAGCCCAGAACCCCGCCGGCATGATAAGGTCTGCACCTGATTGTTATTCTCTCTGGACCCGTGCATGCCCTTTTGTCTTTCCCGTCGTTGGCACATGCGCCAACTGATCGCTGCCTCCAGCCTTATTCTGCTAGTCGCCTGCGCGGAAAAACCCACCGCCGCCGACGCCCAGCCACTGCCCAGCCTCCAGGCAGCCCCTCTTGCCGCACCTGCCACTGTCGCGCCCCTGACCGTCGACAACCTGGATATCCAGCCCACCCAGACCTTTGACCAATGGTTGAACGCCTTCCGTGCCGAAGCCTTGGGCGCCGGTATCCGTGCCGAAGTATTTGATCGCGCCTTTGCCGGTGTGACCCCGGACATGAGCGTGATCAAGGCCGACCGCAGCCAGCCCGAGTTCAGCCGCCCAGTATGGGAATACCTGGAGGGGGCGCTGTCCCCGGTCCGGGTACGCAAGGGCCAGGCGCTGCTGGTGCAGTACAGCGACATCCTGCAACGGATTGAACAGCGCTATGGCGTCGACCGCCAGGCATTGGTGGCGGTGTGGGGCATGGAAAGCAATTTCGGCGACTTCCAGGGCAACAAATCGGTCATTCGCTCCCTGGCCACCCTGGCCTATGAAGGTCGGCGCCCGGCGTTTGCCAACAGCCAATTGATCGCTGCGCTGCAGATCATCCAGCATGGCGATATACAGCCCGAGAAAATGCTCGGCTCCTGGGCCGGAGCCATGGGCCAGACCCAGTTCATTCCCACCACCTATAACACCCACGCCGTGGACTTCGACGGCGATGGCCGCCGGGATATCTGGAACAGCCCGGCCGATGCATTGGCCTCCACCGCGCACTATCTGCAGAGTTCCGGCTGGCAGCAGGGACAGCCCTGGGGTCTTGAAGTACAGCTCAATAGTGGTTTCGATTACGCCCTGGCCGACGCCTCCACCCGCAAGGCCGTGGGCGAATGGATGCGCCTGGGCATGACTCCTGCCAATGGCAAGGCCCTGCCTTACGGCTCAGAGCACCTGTCGGCCTCACTGCTCTTGCCAGCGGGTTACCGCGGCCCGGCGTTCCTGATCCTGGACAACTTCCGGGCAGTGCTCAAATACAACAACTCCTCCTCCTATGCCCTGGCGGTGAACCTGCTCTCCGAACGCTTCGGCGGAGCCGGCCAGATCAGCGGCAGCTGGCCCAAGGACGACCTGCCCCTGAGCCGCTCCGAGCGCATCGAGCTACAGACACTGCTCAGTGCCAACAGCTATGACGCCGGTAATCCCGACGGTATCATCGGCGCCAACACCCGCAAGGCCATTCGCAATGCCCAACAGGCACTGGGCTGGCCGGCGGATGGCTATCCGACCCACAAGCTGCTGGAAAGCCTGCGCAATCGTTAGGAGCCGGTCCGGCCCAGGGGAAACACTCCCCTCGCCGGCCCTGCGATTACTTGAAGACCACATCCTGCGCCAGGGTCAGTTCCCTGGCTCCCGCATCCAGCCTGACCAACGCGCCCATGGGCAAGGTCAGGTTGGGGTCGCAGTGACCACTGCGCCATCCCGCCAGCACCGGAATCCGCAGCGGTTCGAAGGTCTGCTTGAGCAAAGCGCACAACGCCGCAAAATCCACACCGGCCATATCCCCCACCAATACTCCACGCAGATTTTCCAGCTTGCCGGCCAGGCGCAGGTGATTGAGCAGGCGATCTATGCGGTACAGCGGCTCATTGACATCCTCGATAAACAGGATGATGCCGTCGGTATTGATCTCATACGGGGTGCCCAGGGTACTGGCGATCAGCGACAGGTTCCCGCCCAGCAGGGAGCCCAGCGCAATGCCCGGCTCGATGGTGGTCAAGGGGAAGGCCACGGGATGGGGCAGCAGGCTGCCAGCCCGGGCCTGGCCTCGAAGCAGATTGAAAAAGGAAGCCTCGGTGGGCGCCTGCTTGTCGCCCAGCAGGTCGGCGTTGAGCATCGGCCCGTGAAAGCTCACAAAGCCGGCATAACGGTTGATCGCCAGGTGCAGGGCGGTGATATCGCTGTAGCCGACAAAGGGCTTGGGATTGCGCCGCAACAGATCGAAATCGATCTTGTCCAGCAGGCGGGGGCTGCCGTAGCCGCCACGCAGGCACAGAATGGCGTCTATGTCCGTGTCGGCGAAAGCCTCATGCAGGTCCTTGAGGCGCGCTTCGTCGCTACCGGCCAGGTACCCCTCCTGCAACCCGACACCCGGGAAGATCCGTAGGCTGTATCCCCTGGAGCGCATCCATTGGTGGGCTTTTTCAGTATCCAGCGCTGCGGGACCGGCAGGTGCAATAAGGCCGATAACGCCTTCTGCGGCCAGCGCCGGCACCGGCAGGTGGGCGTTCAGCGCAGCAGTCGGTTGGATAGGCATGCAGATTCTCCCTGTGTGAATTCACTCAAGCACAGTAGCCATGAATGGTGTCAAACAGAAGAGGCGGGATTTAAAAAGCGGCAGGTGTTGCGAAAGTGCTCGAAAGAGCCGGGGAACTGCCCGCAAGACGTGCGCCTTGCGGGCAGGCAGATCAGGAAACCAGGCCTGCCTTGGCCAGTTTCGCTTGTTCGTCGGCATGGTACGAAGAACGTACCAGCGGGCCGGAAGCAACGTTCTTGAACCCCATCCGATAACCTTCCTCGGCGAACCAGGCGAAGGTGTCAGGGTGCACGAAGCGCTGGACCGGCAGGTGGTTGCGCGACGGTTGCAGGTACTGGCCAAGGGTCAGCATGTCGATGTCGTGCTCGCGCATGCGCTTCATGACCTCGATGACTTCGTCATCGGTTTCACCCAGGCCCAGCATCAGCCCGGACTTGGTCGGCACATGCGGCACCAGTTGCTTGAATTTCTGCAGCAGGGTCAGCGACCACTGGTAGTCCGAGCCAGGACGGGCGGCCTTGTACAGGCGCGGCACGGTTTCCAGGTTGTGGTTGAACACGTCCGGCGGCGTGGCGGCGGTGATTTCCAGGGCAACATCCATGCGGCCACGGTAGTCGGGAACCAGGGTTTCCAACTGCACGTTCGGCGACAACTTGCGGATTTCACGGATGCAGTCGGCAAAGTGCTGGGCACCGCCGTCACGCAGGTCATCGCGGTCCACCGAGGTGATCACCACGTATTTCAGGCGCAGATCGGCGATGGCCACCGCAAGGTTCATCGGCTCGTCGACATCCAGAGGCTTCGGACGGCCATGACCAACGTCACAGAAGGGGCAGCGACGGGTGCAGATGTCACCCATGATCATGAAGGTCGCGGTGCCACCGGAGAAGCACTCGCCCAGGTTCGGGCAGGACGCCTCTTCGCAGACGCTGTGCAGCTTGTGCTTGCGCAGCAGCTGCTTGATCCGATCGACTTCCGGGGAGACGGGGATGCGTACGCGAATCCAGTCCGGTTTCTTCGGCAGTTCGGTGGTCGGAATGATCTTCACCGGAATGCGCGCGACCTTTTCCGCACCGCGCAATTTGACGCCGGTTTCAACTTTCGGACGGGCCGCTCGCTCGGAGATATCCAGCGTCGGGATCAGGGTTTGAACAGCGTCTTGCGCAGTAGTCATATCAGTCGATTCCGCCCGTTAGGGTCGTCTGCTCAGCATAGTCGAGGTGTTTGACGAGCTGCGCACGCAGCCGGGCACTTACCTCGGCAAATTCAATCGGCCCTGCATGGTCGCTCAGCTGGGTCATCGCCAACCCGGCATAACCACAGGGGTTAATCCGTCGAAACGGCTGCAAATCCATGTCCACGTTCAAGGCCAGACCGTGAAAAGAGCATCCGTGACGGATACGCAGGCCCAGGGAGGCGATTTTCGCCCCATTGACGTAGACGCCCGGTGCATCGGGCTTGGCCGCCGCCGGCACGCCGTAGCTGGCCAGCAGCTCGATCAGGCAGTGCTCCATGCGGTTGACCAGGTCACGCACACCGAAACCTAATCGGCGCACATCCAGCAGCAGGTAGGCCACCAACTGGCCAGGGCCGTGATAGGTCACCTGGCCGCCGCGGTCCACCTGCACCACGGGGATATCCCCCGGGAGCAGCAGGTGCTCGGCCTTGCCGGCCTGGCCCTGGGTGAATACCGGTGGATGCTGCACCAGCCAGACTTCATCCGGTGCATCGCTACCGCGTTCATTGGTAAAGCGCTGCATCGCTTGCCAGACCGGCTCGTAAGCCATCTGGCCAAGCTCACGAAAGCCCAGCGTCTGTGGCATCACAGCACCATGTGGACGACACCGGTAGCACGCAGGGCACTATTGATATCACGCAGTTGGTCTTCACCGGTGGCGGTGATGTGCAGTTGTACGGTGGTGTACTTGCCGTTGCTGCTTTGACGCTCGGCCAGGGACTTGATGTCCAGCTTGGCGTACTTGGCAAGGATCTCGATCACGGTGTCCTTGAAGCCGACAACCGTGTCACCGATCACCTTGATCGGATAATCATCGACGGGAAACTCAATCTTGTGCGACTTAACGTCAGTGTCTGTCATGGCAGTAACGGCCTCGTATAGCCGGACGACGGACATGGCCCCCGCTCCACTGGGGAACGAGGGCCACGCAGGTCGACAATATCAGTTGAACAAGCCGTAGAAGAATAGACGGATGCTATCCCACATGCGACGGAAGATACCACCTTCGTCGACCGCTTCCAGGGCGATCAGATCAGCGCTGTGCACCACCTTGTCGTCCAGTTTCACTTCGACTTTACCAATCACGTCGCCCTTGGCGATCGGCGCGATCAGTTGCGGGTTCATGGTCATGCTGGCGGCGAGCTTTTTCAACTGGCCTTTAGGCATAGTCATGGTCAGGTCTTCGGCCAGACCGGCTTTGACCTGATGAGTGGTGCCCTTCCAGACCTGGGCCTGGGCCAGCTCAGTGCCCTTCTGGTAGAAGGTCTGGGTTTCGAAGAAACGGAAACCGTAAGTCAGCAGCTTCTGGGTTTCAGCAGCACGAGCCTGTTCGCTGTTGGTACCGAACACCACGGCGATCAGGCGCATGCCATCACGCACCGCCGAGGACACCATGCAGTAGCCGGCTTCGTCGGTATGGCCGGTCTTCAGGCCATCAACGGTCTTGTCGCGCCACAGCAGCAGGTTGCGGTTGGGTTGCTTGATGCCGTTCCAGAAGAACTCCTTCTGCGAGTAGATCGCGTAGTGCGCAGGGTCTTCGTGGATGATCGCGCGAGCCAGCACCGCCATGTCGTGGGCCGACGAGTAATGCTCTGGGTTCGGCAGGCCGGTAGGGTTCATGAAGTGGCTGTTGCTCATGCCCAGGTCGGTAGCCGTCTTATTCATCATGTCGGCGAACGCGTCTTCGCTACCGGCGATATGCTCGGAAACCGCGACGCTGGCGTCGTTACCCGACTGGATGATGATGCCGTGCAGCAGGTCGCTGACGGTGACTTGCGAACCCACCTTGATGAACATCCGCGAACCGCCGGTACGCCAGGCGTTCTCGCTGACGGTCACCGGATCGTTCTCGCCGATCTGGCCGCGACGGATTTCCAGGGTCGCGATGTAGGCGGTCATCAGCTTGGTCAGGCTGGCCGGCGGCAGGCGCTGGTCACCATTGTTCTCCACCAGCACGTTACCGCTGCTGGCGTCCATGAGCACATAGGATTTGGCGGCCAGTTGCGGTGGCGACGGCATCGCTTCGACCGCCCAGGCGGCGGGCGTGATGATCAGCGGGACAAGCAGGCACAGGCGTTTGGCAAAGGTGGTGATGTTCATCCGTCTCTCGAAGTTGCTAATGGAAACTTGCCCTTGCGGGCAAAACTATTTCAGACAGCCTTCTAAAGGGCTGTCGCGTGTGCAGTTGTTCACTCACTGACCCTTGCCGGGCTTTTGTTGTTCGACGAGCCAACAACCAGGACCCACCCCCAATACCGCAAGCGGATCTTCAATCTTCAGTATTCTTACTCGGCAGAAACCACGCTGGCCTGCCCAAGGTTCGCCAGGCGTACGCTGTTCTGCGCTTGCTGGGCCTCACCCGGCGTGCCGAATGGCCCCAGGCGGACCCGATGCAGCGTCTGTTGATTGCGGACGATCGAGCTGATGAACACCGGGGCGCTCACCATGCCACTCAATTTCGACCTCAACAGCTCGGCAGCGTCAGGGTTGGCGAAGGCGCCCACCTGCAGATACTGGCCGGAAGCTGCTGCCGTGTTTTTCACTTGTACGGGAACCACAGCCGCCGCGTGCTGCTGGGGCGGCGGGGTCCATTGTTCGACAGTGCCGGCCGAGGCCGTGACCACCGGCGCGCTATTCTGGGCCACTTGCGGCTCGTTGAGCATCAGCGGCGCCGGACGGCCACGCTGAGCCCACCATTGCTGCGGATCGATGCCCTCGACCTTGACCCGGGCGGTGCCGGTCTCGGCATAGCCGAGCTTCTTGGCCGCGGCGTAGGAGAGGTCGATGATGCGGTCGGAATAGAACGGCCCACGGTCGTTGACCCGCAGGATCACGCTGCGATTGTTGTCCAGGTTGGTGACCTTCACGTAACTGGGCAACGGCAGAGTCTTGTGCGCGGCACTCATGCCGTACAGGTCATAGACCTCGCCATTGGCGGTGTTCTGGCCGTGGAACTTGGTGCCATACCAGGACGCCGTGCCGGAGGCCACATAGTTCTTCGATTCCTGGATGGGGAAATAGGTCTTGCCCAGTACCGTGTAGGGGTTGGCCTTGTACGGGCCGGTATGCAGGGTCGGGGTCGCATCGGGGATGCGCGAAACGTCGACATCCCACCACGGCGCGCCATCCTTGTGGGCGCGGTTGACGTCCAGGCCCGGCATGGAACGCACAGCGGTGGAAGATTTCTGCTGCGGCGAGCGACTCGTCGAGCAACTGACCACCAGCAAGGACAACGCGGCAAAAGCCACCAGCTTCAGGGGTTTGCGAATTGGCATTGCCAGCATTACTTGACGCCCCGTGCTTGGACCAGCTGTTCAGATAACTGATGTACGGCCATGGCGTACATCACGCTGCGGTTATAGCGAGTGATCGCGTAAAAATTCTTCAGGCCCATCCAGTATTCCGGGCCATTGTCACCTTCCAGACGGAAAGCGGTGACCGGCATATCATCGCGCAGCGCATCATGACTCGACCAGCCCAGGGCCCGCAACTCCCCGACGGTTTTCGTCGGTTCGATCCCAGTGGTCAAGCCTTCATCTACCCGATCGCCACGCACATCGGCGCGACTGACCACCGGCTCGCCGGCCACCCAGCCGTGGCGTTTGAAATAGCTGGCCACACTGCCGATGGCATCATCGGGGTTGGTCCAGATATTGATGTGGCCGTCACCGTCGAAGTCCACCGCATAAGCCCGAAAACTGCTGGGCATGAACTGTGGTAAGCCCATGGCTCCGGCGTAGGAACCCTTGAGGCTCAATGGATCGACCTGCTCCTCACGCGCCAGCAACAGAAACTCGCGCAGTTCCTTGCGGAAGAACTCGGCACGGGGCGGATAATCGAAACCCAGGGTGGACAATGCGTCGATCACCCGGTAATTCCCGGTATTTCGACCGAAAAAGGTTTCAACGCCGATGATCGAGACAATTACCTGAGCCGGTACGCCATATTCCTGCTCGGCGCGGGCCAGCACCGCTTCATGCTGGCGCCAGAAATCCACACCGCGGGCAATGCGCGCGTCGGTGATAAACATCGGCCGGTATTCCTTCCACTGCTTGACCCGCTCGGCGGGCCGCGAAATGGCGTCAAGAATCGACTGCTTGCGCTCGGCCTCGCGGAACACAGCCATCAGCTGCTCCCCGGCAAAACCATAGTCCCGAGTCATTTCGCCCACGAATTCGGCCACCTGGGGCGAACCTTCGTAATCACCGGCGAACGCGGGCTGCGCTGCACCAAGGATGCTTACCAGACCGACCCATGGCGCTTGCCGAGCGACCCAGCCACGCATTGCTTGCATTGAATTCTTCACCTTAATCAAACCTGCGCGATCCACTTGCGATGGGTATGGATCGACATCAAAACCCCAAACGCTGACAGTAGCGTCACCAGCGAAGTTCCTCCGTAGCTAATGAACGGCAACGGCACCCCTACGACCGGCAACAAGCCACTGACCATACCGATGTTGACGAAAACGTAAACAAAAAACGTCATGGTCAGGCTGCCCGCGAGCAATTTGCCAAACAGTGTCTGGGCCTGGGCGGTGATCACCAGCCCGCGCCCGATCAACAGCAGGTAGATCAGCAGCAGGGCACAGATGCCCACCAGGCCGAACTCCTCGCCCATGACAGCGATAATGAAGTCGGTGTGGCTCTCCGGCAAAAAGTCCAGGTGCGACTGGGTGCCCAGCAGCCAGCCCTTGCCGAACACCCCACCGGAGCCGATGGCGGCCTTGGACTGGATGATGTTCCAGCCGGTGCCCAGCGGATCGCTCTCCGGGTCGAGGAACGTCAGGATCCGCTGCTTCTGGTAGTCATGCATGATGAAGAACCACATGGCGATGGCCACGGGAACCGCAGCCGCCAGCACGCTGAGGATCCAGCGCCAGCGCAAGCCGCCCATGAACAGCACGAAGGTGCCACCGGCCAGGATCAGCAAGGCCGTACCCAGGTCAGGCTGGCGCACGATCAGGATGAACGGAATGCCAATCAGCACCAGGCTGATCCCCACATGCTTGAGATGGGGTGGCAGGGTGCGCTTGGACAGGTACCAGGCGATGGTCGCCGGCATGATGATCTTCATGAACTCCGACGGCTGGAAGCGGATCACCCCGGGGATGTTGATCCAGCGGGTAGCTCCCATGGCGTTGTGGCCCATGACATCTACCACCACCAGCAGCACCACGCCGAACACGTAGCCCAGCGGCACCCAGCGGGCCATGAAGCGCGGCTCGAACTGGGCGATGACGATCATCGACACCAGGCCGATACCGAATGAAGTGGCCTGCTTGGCCAGCAGGTCCCAACTCTTGCCGCTGGCGGAATACAGCACAAACAGGCTGCCGGCAGCCAGGGTCAGCAGCAGCACCAGCAGCGGGCCATCGATATGCAGGCGCTGCAACAGCGTCGCGCGACGGCGCATCACATCCTCACTGGAGAGGATGCGGTCAAAATTACTCTTCACGGGCCGTAGCCTCCGCGCTGATAGGGCTAGCGAACTCGGGCTTGAGCTGGCCGTCCTGGCCGAGAAGCCAGGCATCCATCACCTGACGCACTACCGGTGCCGCGACGCCGGAGCCCGACTCACCGTTCTCGACCATGACCGAGACCACGATCTTGGGGTTTTCCGCCGGCGCGAAGCCGACGAACAAGGCGTGGTCACGATGCCGTTCCTGGACCTTGGAGCGGTCGTACTTCTCGCCCTGCTTGATCGCCACCACCTGGGCGGTACCACTCTTGCCGGCAATCCGGTACGGCGAACCGACCGCAGCCTTGCGCGCGGTGCCCCGGGCACCGTGCATCACCTGCTGCATGCCATGGTTGACCTTCGTCCAGTCCGAGGGGTCACGCAGGACAATGTCCGGCATCGGGTTGTGATCCACCGGCTTCTCGCCCTCGATGCTTTTGGCCAGGTGCGGCCGGTTCCACTTGCCCTTGCTGGCGACCAGGGCGGTGGCCTGGGCCAGTTGCAACGGCGTGGACTGCATGTAGCCCTGGCCGATCCCGAGAATCAGGGTCTCCCCCGGGAACCAGGCCTGGCGCCGGGTGGCGCGCTTCCATTCGCGGGTCGGCATCAAGCCCGGCGACTCCTCGAACATGTCCAAAGAGACCTTCTGGCCGATACCGAACTTGCTCATGTAGGCGGACAGCCGGTCGATCCCCAGCTTGTGGGCCAGGTCGTAGAAATAGGTGTCGTTGGACCGCATGATCGCGGTATCCAGGTCGACATAACCGTCACCGGTACGGTTCCAGTTGCGGTACTTGTGGTCGTAGTTGGGCAACTGGTAGTAGCCCGGATCGTAGACCCGAGTCGAAGCCGTGACCACGCCGGCATCCAGCCCGGCAATGGCCACCGCCGGCTTGATGGTCGAACCCGGCGGATAGAGGCCCCGCAGCACCCGGTTGAACAGCGGCCGGTCGATGGAATCGCGCAGCTCGGCATAGGCCTTGAAGCTGATGCCGGTGACGAACAGGTTGGGGTCGAAGCTCGGCTGGCTGACCATCGCCAGCACTTCACCGGTACTCGGATCCAGGGCTACCACCGCGCCACGGCGCCCGCCCAGGGCCAGTTCCGCGGCTTCCTGCAACTTGATGTCCAGGCTCAGGACAATGTCCTTGCCGGGAATCGGGTCGGTGCGCTTGAGCACCCGCAGCACCCGGCCCCGGGCGTTGGTCTCGACCTCTTCATAACCCACCTGGCCGTGCAGCTCAGGCTCGTAGAAGCGCTCGATGCCGGTCTTGCCGATATGGTGGGTGCCGCTGTAGTTCACCGGATCGAGGGACTTGAGCTCTTTCTCGTTGATCCGCCCCATATAGCCCACGGAGTGCGCAAAGTGCGCGCCCTGGGGGTAATGCCGGACCAACTGGGCCACCACTTCCACACCGGGCAGGCGGAACTGGTTCACCGCGATCCGGGCGATCTGCTCTTCCGTCAGCTCGAACAGGATCGGCACCGGCTCGAAAGGCCGACGCCCCTGCTTCATGCGCTTTTCAAACAGCACCCGGTCTTCCGGAGTCAGCTCCAGCACCTCGACGATCACGTCGAGCACCTGCTGCCAGTCGCCGGAACGCTCGCGGGTCATGCTCAGGCTGAAGCTGGGCCGGTTGTCCGCCACCACCACGCCATTGCGGTCGAAAATCAACCCGCGAGTCGGTGGAATCGGCTGCACGTGGACCCGGTTGTTCTCCGAAAGGGTGGAGTGATAGTCGTACTGGATCACCTGCAGGTAATACAGCCGGGCAATCAGCACACCGATCAGGCAAACCACCATGATGGCGCCGAACACGACACGGCCACGCACCAGACGGGCGTCTTTTTCGTGGTCCTTGATGCGGATCGGCTGGGACATGAGGGGCGCGGGCTACTTGTGGTAAGGGTGCCCGGACAGCACGGTCCAGGCGCGATACAGCTGTTCACCGATGAGAATCCGCACCAGCGGGTGCGGCAAGGTCAGCGGCGACAGCGACCAGCGCTGATCCGCCCGCGCACAGACCTCCGGCGCCAGCCCTTCCGGGCCGCCGACCATGAAATTCACGGTGCGCGAATCGAGACGCCAGCGATCCAGTTCCACCGCCAGTTGCTCGGTGCTCCAGGGTTTGCCATGCACCTCGAGGGTGACGATGCGCTCGTTATGCCCGACCTTGGCCAGCATGGCCTCGCCCTCCTGACGGATGAAGCGAGCCACGTCGGCGTTCTTGCCCCGGGTATTGAGCGGAATTTCCACCAGTTCCAACGCCAGCTCGGATGGCAGACGCTTGGCATACTCGTGCCAACCCTCCTCCACCCACTTGGGCATGCGTGAACCGACAGCGATCAGACGCAGGCGCACAGCCGTCCCTTATTGCTGGTCTTTGTTGAGCTTGGTGAAGTGCTCGTGGCCATGCTCCGGGCTGTGGTGCTTGCCATCGGCCGCGCGGCTCTGCTCGGCGCCCTGCCACAGACGCTCCAGGTCGTAGAACTGGCGGGCCGAGGCGGTCATCATGTGCACGATCACGTCGTCCAGGTCCAGCAGCACCCAGTCACTGTCGCCCTTGCCTTCTTCACCCAATGGGCGCACGCCCTGGGCCTTGACCATTTCACGGACCTTTTCCAGCATCGCGCCGATCTGGCGGTTGGAGGTACCGGTCGCGATGATCATGTAGTCAGTGATGCTCTGCTTGTCGCGAACATCGATCACCAGGACGTCCTGGGCCTTGACGTCTTCCAGCGCGGCGACAGCCACCTTGACCAGATCTTCGCCTTTCATTACTTGGTTAGTCATATAAAACTCGTTTAGCTCGTATGTTTGGAACGCCGCTCAGCACAGGCCGGCAGCGCTCCTTCAGTTCGGCGCACGGTAAAGCCCGTGTGCATCGATATAGGCCAGGACCGCGTCAGGCACCAGGAAACGTACCGACTTACCGCTGGCCAGCAGTTGACGGATCTGGGTGGCGGACACCGCAAGCGGCGTCTGCCAGACGAATGCAATGTGTCCCCCAGGCCCTTGCAGGGCCAAAGGGTCGCTCACCGAACGCGCTGCCAGCAGGTTGCGCAAGGCATCCGGCGGTTCGCTGTCGGCATCCGGGCGTTGCAGCACCAGGATGTGGCAATGCTGGAGCAACTCTTCCCAACGATGCCAGGTGGGCAGGCCGCAAAACGCGTCCCAGCCCAGTAACAGAAACAACTGGTCATCTGCGGCCAGCTCGGCCCGCATCTGTTCCAGGGTGTCGATGGTGTAGGACGGCTTGTCCCGTTTCAGCTCACGGTCGTCCACCACCAGGGGTGAAACGCCCGCCACCGCACACTCGACCATCGCCAGACGATCGAGAGCCGACACCTGCGGTGTATCCCGATGGGGCGGCCTGGCACTGGGTACCAGGCGCAACTCATCGAGTTGCATGGATTCCGCCACCTCCAGCGCGCCACGCAAGTGGCCGATATGCACTGGATCGAAGGTGCCGCCCAGCAGACCGATACGTTTGCCCATCAAGTACGCACGTGACCGTCGCCAAAGACTACGTACTTCTCGCTGGTCAGCCCTTCCAGCCCAACCGGGCCACGGGCGTGCAGCTTGTCGGTGGAAATGCCGATCTCCGCGCCCAGGCCGTACTCGAAGCCGTCGGCAAAGCGCGTCGAGGCATTGACCATGACCGAACTGGAATCCACTTCGTTAAGGAAGCGCCGGGCGTCACTGAAGTTTTCGGTGACGATCGAGTCGGTGTGGTGCGAGCCATAGGTATTGATGTGCTCGATGGCCTGCTCCAGGTTGTCTAGCACGCGGATCGAGAGGATCGGCGCGGTGTACTCGGTGCGCCAGTCTTCTTCGGTTGCTTCCAACACACCGGCAACGAGGAGTGCGCGGGTTTGCGCACAACCACGCAGTTCGACGCCCTTGTCGCGGTAGATCGCGGCCAATGGTGGCAATACGCGCTCGGCAATGGCGGAGTGAACCAGCAGGGTTTCCATGGTGTTGCACGGTGCATAGCGCTGGGTCTTGGCGTTGTCGGCAATGCGAATGGCTTTGTCCAGGTCCGCCGCGACATCGATATACACGTGGCAGACGCCGTCCAGGTGCTTGATCACCGGCACCTTGGCGTCGCGGCTGACCCGCTCGATCAGGCTCTTGCCGCCACGGGGCACGATCACGTCGACGAACTCGGGCATGGTGATCAGTGCTCCAACCGCAGCGCGATCGGTGGTTTCCACTACCTGCACCACGTGAGGCGGCAGGTCGGCCGCCGCCAGGCCCTGCTGAATGCAGGTGGCGATGGCGCGGTTGGAATGGATCGCCTCGGAACCGCCGCGCAGGATGGTGGCGTTGCCCGACTTCAGGCACAGGCTGGCCGCATCGATGGTCACGTTCGGGCGCGACTCGTAGATGATGCCGATCACCCCCAGGGGCACGCGCATCTTGCCCACCTGGATGCCCGACGGCAGGTAGCGCATGTCGCGGATTTCACCGATGGGGTCAGGCAGCTTGGCCACCTGACGCAGGCCTTCGATCATTTCGTCGATACGCGCCGGGGTCAGCGCCAGGCGATCCAGCAGAGCCGGCTCCAGACCATTGGCCCGGCCGTTGGCCAGGTCCTGCTCGTTGGCCGCAGTCAGTTCCGGTCGTGCCGCGTCCAACGCATCGGCAGCCGCCAGCAGCGCACGATTCTTTTGCGCGGTGGTGGCACGGGCGATCACCCGGGAAGCCTGGCGGGCAGCGCGACCCAGGCGGGTCATGTAGTCAAGAACGGACTCAGTCATGGTCTGGTGTGGTCTTGGCAAAGAGGAAAGCGGCTGATTATAGCTGTCGCGCCGGCCCACGGACAGCGGTCACGGGCGGATGGTCGAAATGGAGTGCAAATACCCGGCGTTCAGCCTGAATTAAGCCTGGAGTTGTTACCATTGCGTCACCTTTTCCGCCATAACCCTTCGCCACCATGTCCATTCTGACCTCTGCAAAACTGCCAAAAGCCCTGCCGGACGGCTTTTTCGACCGTGATGCCGAGCTTTTGGCCCGCGAACTGTTGGGCAAAGTCATCCGCCATAAAGTCGGCGATCTGTGGCTGTCAGCGCGCATTATCGAAACCGAAGCCTATTACTGCGAGGAAAAAGGCAGCCACGCCTCCCTCGGCTACACAGAAAAGCGTAAGGCTTTGTTTCTGGACGGCGGCCACATCTATATGTACTACGCCCGCGGCGGCGACTCCCTGAACTTCAGTGCCCGGGGCCCTGGCAATGCCGTACTGATCAAATCCGCCTATCCCTGGGTCGATGAAGTCTCCGGCCCTGCCAGCCTTGCGCAGATGCTGCTGAACAATCCGGACGCCAGTGGCCGGCCGCGCCCCGCGCAAAAGCTCTGCGCCGGCCAGACCCTGCTGTGCAAGGCCCTGGGCCTGAAGGTTCCGGTCTGGGACGCGAAACGCTTCGATCACGAGATTCTCTTCGTCGAAGATGTGGGTGCCGCCGTGCCACACATCCTCCAGACCACCCGCCTGGGCATCCCCCATGGGCGTGACGAACACCTGATGTATCGCTTTGTCGATGCCGCCTACGCCCCCTACTGCACGCGTAACCCTATGCGTCGCGGCCAGGTCGAAGGACGCGACTATCTGGTGCTCGGCTGACGCCACCGTCCCACCTCTGCAAAAAACAACAACGGAGTTGAATTTATGGGCCCATGGCTCGACAGCGTGACCGCCTGGCTAACCAGCAACCCCCAATGGCTGGCAGCCGCAGTGTTCATCGTGGCCTGTATGGAATGCCTGGCGATCGTGGGCCTGATCGTGCCGGGCACGGTCCTGCTGTTCGCGATTGCGGTACTGGCCGGCAATGGCGCCCTGTCACTGGGGGAAACCCTGCTCCTGGGTGCTGCCGGCGGATTGCTGGGGGACGTGATGTCCTATCTGCTGGGACGGCATTTCCACCAAGGCATTCGCCGCTTGCCCGGCCTTCGTCATCACCCTGAATGGATCAGCGGTGCGCAAACCTACTTCCAGCGCTATGGCATCGCCAGCCTGCTGGTGGGCCGCTTCATCGGCCCGCTACGACCGATGCTGCCGATGGTGGCCGGAATGTTCGACATGCCGTTCCCACGCTTCCTCGCCGTCAGCCTGCTGGCGGCAGCGGGCTGGTCACTGGCCTATCTGTTGCCGGGCTGGGCCACGGGTGCGGCGATTCGCCTGCCCCTGCCCGAAGGCTTCTGGCCCCAGGCGGGCATCGTCATTGGCAGCCTGGTGGTGCTTGTCGGCCTGAGCGTCAACAGCAGCCTGCGGCGCCATCGCCGGGCAACCCTGTTGATGTCTGGCCTGAGCCTGCTGATTCTGGCAGGGCTGTTCATCGGCTATCCGTACCTGACGCAGTTCGACCAGGGCCTGATCGCCCTGGTACAGGAGCACCGGGACCCGACACTGGACAAGATCATGGTCATGGTCACCCAGATCGGCGAGTTCCGCGCCATGTTCATCCTCAGCGCAGTGCTGACCCTGCTGCTCCTGGCCCTGCGCCAATGGCGCCAGGCCGCGTTCGCCGGAGCGACCCTGCTGTGTACTGCCCTGGCCAACACCGGCAGCAAATGGTTCTTCGCACGGGTACGCCCTGAAGTGCTGAGCGAGCCTCTCACCAGTTTCAGCATGCCCAGCGGTCACTCTTCCGGCTCCTTCGCCCTGTTCTTGACCCTGGCAGTTCTGGCCGGCCGCGGCCAGCCACCCCGCATGCGCCTGACCTGGCTGTTGCTGGGCTGCCTGCCGGCGGCCGCCATTGCCTTGTCCCGGGTCTATCTGGGGGCCCATTGGCCAACCGACATTCTCGCCGGCGCCATGCTCGCGGCCTGTGTCTGCGCCGCCAGCCTGACCCTGAGCCAATGGCAAGGCCCGCTCAAGCCGATGCCGGCCAGGGCCTGGTGGCTGCTACTGCCGGTCATGCTGTTGATGTGCGGATACATGGCGACACGGCACTTGCCTCACGCCCTGCTGCGGTACGCCTATTAAAACCGCCAGAGGCAAGCTGCAGCCGTCACTACAGGCTGCGGCTCAGGCGAAGAGTTCGCCTTGCAGCTCGTCCAGCAACTGCTGGATGGCATCCAGACGCTGCTGCGGGTCATCCAGTTGCAGCAGGTCGATCTTGTCCTGTTCGGAAAAAGGCAGCAGGTAGGCCAACTGATTGGCCAGTGACAGCTGCCCCGTAGCCTCGACGCCCATATCCAGGGCCTCGACCATCGGATGTTCGGCCAAGGCCTTGAGCAGCGCAATCAGGTCCGCATCCTCATCCTGCAACGGCTGTTCGGGGGCCTCTTCCAGCCATTGCACCCGGGCCACCGTCAGTTGGTCTTTCTGCACTTCGCTTTGCAGAATGCGAAAACGCCGACCGCCCTTGACCCTGATTCCCAGCAGCCCGTTGTCCTGCTGGTGAAAGTCGGTGATCAAGGCTTCACAGCCAATTTGCGCATAGCCCTGGGCGGCCGTTCCGACCTCCTCCCCTTCAAGGATGCACACCACCCCAAACCCGCTGCCCTGCTTCATGCAGCGCCCGATCATGTCGAGATAACGCGCCTCGAAAATCTGCAGATCGAGAATGCAATCGGGAAACAGCACGGTATTCAGAGGAAAAAGCGCCAGGTTCATACTTCCTTCCTTAAACCAGCAACGACACCGCCAACGGCAGCAACACTGCAGTGGCCACGCCCATCAGACTCATCGCCAGCGCCGCAAAGGCGCCGCACTCCTCACTTTCCTGCAGGGCCACCGAGGTGCCCACTGCGTGGGCGGTCATGCCCAGGGCCATGCCTCGCGCTTCCGGGCCATGCACCCCCAAACGGTTGAGCAGCCCCGGGCCAAATATCGCTCCGATCACTCCGGTAATCAGCACGAAGACCGCCGCCAACGCCGCCACGCCACCAATCTGCTCGGCCACCAGCATGGCAATGGGCGAGGTCACCGACTTGGGCGCCATGGTCATTAGAATCATGTGCTCGGCACCAAACCACCATCCCAGCAGTACGCCCAGGCTGGTAGCCACGACGCCACCCACCACCAGCGTAGCCAATATCGGCCAGAACAATTGGCGGATCCGTCGCAGGTTGAGGTACAGCGGCACCGCCAGGGCTACCGTCGCCGGGCCCAGCAGAATGCTCAGGATTTCGGTGCTCTTGCGGTACTCGGCATAGCTCAGGCCGCAGCCGAGCAGCACGCCGATCACCAGTAGCATGGACACCAGCACCGGCTGCAGGAACATCCAGCGGGTCTTCTCGAACGCAGCCAGCACCAGTTGATAGGCACCCAGCGTGATGCCGATGCCAAACAGCGGGTGATGGATCACCGCGGCCCAGGCCCCCTGCCAATCGAAGATCATTGACTGTCCTCCTGCCGGCCCTGGCGCTTGACCAGGCGCTGCATCAGCACGCCGACAAAGGCCATCGAGATCACCAGGGACAACACCAGCGCGCCGGTAATGGCCCAGAAGTCCGCGGCGATGTCTCGGGCATAGACCATGACCCCCACCGCAGGCGGCACCAGCAGCAGCGGCAGGTAACGCAGCAGGCTGCCAGCCGCGAGATTCAGCGGCTCGCCCACTTCACCGCGCACCACCAGGAAAACCAGCAGCAGCAACAGGCCGATGATGGGCCCGGGAAGCACGGGCAACAGCAGGTGATTGAGCGCCGTTCCGAGCAATTGGAACAGCACCAGCCATGTCAAACCGCGTAACAACATACCGCCTCTCCAGCCAGATCCCGTCGCGCATTATAAGCACGCAGGTGCTATGAACCGGCATTCGCCAAAAGCATGGATGTTTACCGGGAAGGATCGCCATGATGATCTAAAGTGGAAGTTTCAGAGCGCACCACACAACGTCGAATGCTAATAAATCGTTGATCCAAGGAGAGTCTCAATGCCCCATGTTCCTGTTGCAGAGCTCAAAGATTATGTCGGGAAGGAACTCGGACGTTCCCCATGGCTCACCATCGACCAGGAGCGCATCAACCTCTTCGCCGAGGCGACCGGTGACTTCCAGTTCATCCACGTTGATCCGGTCAAGGCCGCTCAGACCCCGTTCGGCAGCACCATTGCCCACGGTTTCCTGACCCTGTCGCTGATCCCCAAACTGATGGAAGACATCCTAGTGCTGCCCCAGGGCCTGAAGATGGTGGTCAACTACGGCCTGGACAGCGTGCGTTTCATCCAGCCGGTGCCAGTCAATTCCAAGGTGCGGCTCAAGGTCGACCTGACTGAAGTCACCGAAAAGAAACCCGGTCAGTGGCTGCTCAAGGCGACCGCCACCCTGGAAATCGACGGCCAGGAAAAACCGGCCTATATCGCCGAGCCGCTGTCGCTCTGTTTCGTCTGAAACCTCTCCGATGCGAAACAGCTCACGCTGTTTCGCTCAACCTCTCTATATATAAGACACACCGCTGCGGCATACTCGGTCCCCTAATTATCCGGAACCCGTTATGCGCCCACTTGCACCCCTGGTTTTGACCCTATTGCTCAGTGCCTGTGGCGACGGCGAATCGCTGTTGCCGCCCGATGCCCGCCTGCCGGACGGCGGGCGCTATCGAGGCGACCTGGTCAATGGCCTGCTCCAGGGACAAGGGCGCATCGACTACCCCAACGGCAGTTGGTACGCCGGCCAGTTCGACAAGGGCCAGTGGCATGGCCAGGGGGAATGGCACGGCAGCAACGGCGAGGTCTATCGCGGCCAGTTCCAGCAAGGGCTGTTCCATGGTCAGGGCACCCTGACCACCAAGGACAGCAGCTACAGCGGCGGCTTCAAGCTCGGCCGCCGGGATGGCGAAGGCACCCTCAAAGAAGACGGCATGACCTACCGCGGCGAATTCAAGGCCGACCTGTATTCGGGCCTCGGGCGCCTGGAACTGGACGACGGCAGCCAGTACCAGGGCCAGTTCGCCAAGGGCAAGCCCAATGGCGAAGGCCAGCGCAGCGACGCCAGCGGCAACCAGTTCACCGGCAACTTCGTCAACGGCCAGCTGGAAGGCAACGGCACCTTCAACAGTGCCGAAGGCGACATCTACGTCGGCGGCTTCAAGCACAACCAGCTCAACGGCAAGGGCCGCTACGAAAACTCCGACGGCGACGTCTGGATCGGCCAGTTCAAGGAAGGCGCCCTGAGTGGCAAGGGCGAACTGACCGGCGCCGACGGCAGCCACTATGTCGGCACCTTCAGCGACTGGCGCTTCAGCGGTGAGGGGCGGCTCAACCTCAGCGATGGCAGCTTCTACGTTGGCGGCTTCGACAGTGACAACTACCAAGGCCACGGCGTACTGGTACTGCGCGATGGCAGCGTGCAAAGCGGTGTGTGGAACAACGGCCTGCGGGTTCGCGACGCCGATGGCAAGCTACTGCCAGACCCGCTGGAAACTGCGTTGCTGGTCCAGGGCCGCTTGCTCAAGGAAGCCCTCGATACGGTGCCCGCCTCCACCCCGGCCATCGAACTCTACAGCCTGACCCTGGCCGGTGACGGCAAGCAGAGCGTGTTCCTGCGCGAGGCCGACTATGTCAGCAACATGCTCGCCAGTCGCTTCGGCGCCTACGGCCAGATCCGCCTGGTCAATCACCGCGACCACCTGATGAACCGGCCCATGGCCACCCGGGAAAACCTGCGCCGCGCCGCCCAGACCCTGGCCGAACGCAGCGGCCCGGAAGACCTGGTGTTCATCTACCTCACCAGCCACGGCACCAGCGCCCACGAACTGGTGCTGGACCAGCCGCGCCTGGAGCTGGCAGACCTGCCCGCCGATGAACTGGCCACCGCCCTGGCCCCGCTGAAGAACCGCGACAAGATCATCGTCATCTCTTCCTGCTACTCCGGCGGCTTCATTCCGGCCCTCAAGGATGAGCGAACCTTGATCATGACCGCATCCCAGGCAGACCGGGTGTCCTTCGGCTGCTCGGAAGAGGCCGACTTCACCTACTTTGGCGATGCCCTGATCGCCCAGGCGCTGAACCAGACCGACGACCTGGAGCATGCATTCAAGCTGGCCCGGGGCATCGTTGCCGAGCGTGAGCAGGCAGACGGCTTCGAAGCGTCGGAACCGCAGATCTGGGCGCCCAGAGGCGTCATTGCCCATTGGCAACAATTGCGCAAACAGCAGGCACGAAAGGCCCTGCAGAGTGTCTCTATAAGCAGCAAGGAAGCACAGAGCAACTAAGCTGAAACAGTATCAAGGGGGAATGACCATGTACTTGACGCCTCAGCATATCCTGCTCGCCGGCGCCTCTGGCCTGACCGGGGAGCAACTGCTCGATCGTCTGCTCAACGAGCCCACCATCACCCGCGTCCTCGCGCCCAGCAGACGCCCACTGAGCGAACACCCACGCCTGGAAAACCCGGTCGGCGAACCCGCCGTATTCCTGCCGCAACTCAGCGGCAAAGTGGAAATCGCCTTCTGCTGCCTGGGTACCACCCTCAAGCAGGCCGGTTCCGAAGCCGCTTTTCGCGCGGTGGACCTGGACATGGTGGTGGCCTTCGGCAAACGCGCGCGGGAGCTGGGCGCACGGCACCTGATCGTGATCAGCGCCCTGGGCGCCGACCCCAAGTCGTCGATCTTCTACAACCGGGTCAAAGGTGAAATGGAAGAAGCGCTGAAACTGCAGGGCTGGCCACAACTGACCATCTGCCGGCCATCACTGCTGCTGGGGGATCGCATCGAGCCGCGCCTGGGCGAACAGCTGGCCGGACCACTGTCGCGGCTGATACCGGGCAAGTACCGCGGGATCGAAGCCTGCCAACTGGCCCGGGCCATGTGGCGCCTGGCCCTGGAAGAGCAGACCGGCACGCGGATCGTCGAGTCCGACGAACTACGCAAGCTGGGCAAATGAATCGCTCGCCCGCAAGCCGCTCCTGCACGTACCTGTAGGAGCCGGCTTGCCGGCGAAGCACTACAACCCGCCCGTTGCCTGAAACCCCACCCCCAATACCGTCAGCACCGACAGCGGCAGCAACAGGGTATCGAGCAGGGCACTGGCTGGCAGATCCACGCCAGGATAGCTCGGTGCCTCGGCGCCAAAGCGGTCCATGGCGCAGCACCCACCCTGCATCGCATACAAGTCCAGGCGCGTCCCCGAATACACCACCGGCGCCCCGGGCTGGGCGGCATTCAAGGTCCGGGCCGTGGCACAGCCGCCCAGTTGCAGGGCGGCCAACAGCACCAGCAGGGACTTACTCATCGCTGCTCAGATGATGCTCGCCCCAGCGCGGCAACATGTCCTGCGGGATGTTCAACAGATTGAGAATCCGCGCCACGACAAAATCCACCAGGTCATCGATGGTCTGCGGCTGGTGATAGAAGCCCGGCGAGGCCGGCAGAATGGTCACGCCCATGTTCGACAACTTGAGCATGTGCTCCAGGTGAATGCTGGAGTACGGCGCCTCGCGAGGCACCAGAATCAACTGCCGGCGCTCCTTGAGGGTCACGTCCGCGGCGCGCTCGATCAGGTTGTTGCAGGCACCGGTGGCAATCGCCGACAAGGTACCGGTGGAGCACGGCACCACTACCATCGCCGCCGGCGAGCCGGAGCCCGAGGCCACCGGCGACATCCAGTCCTCCTTGCCATAAACGCGGATCTGCCCCGCCGACGCACCGGTGTATTCGGTGAGGAAGGCCTGCATGGTCTGCGGCTTGGGCGGCAGGGTCACATCGGTTTCCGTGGCCATGACCAATTGCGCAGCCTTGGAGATCAGAAAATGCACCTCCCGGTCCTCACGCACCAGGCAGTCCAGCAGACGCAGGCCGTACTGGGCGCCCGAGGCACCGGTCATGGCCAGGGTGATGCGTTCCGGGCCGTTGTTCATCGCAGCGCCTCGGCCAGTTTGCCGTGCAGGCCGCCAAAGCCGCCGTTGCTCATGATCACCACCTGGGTGCCCGGCTTGGCCTGGCTCTTCACCCGCTCGATGATGCCTTCCAGAGAGTCGCTGACAATCGACGGCACCGTGCACAAGGCCGCCGTGGCGGCCAGATCCCAGCCCAGGTTGGCCGGGGCATACCAGATCACCTGATCGGCCTGGTTGACGCTTTCCGGCAGGCCATCACGGTGCGCGCCGAGCTTCATGGAGTTGGAGCGCGGCTCGATGATGGCGATCACCGGGGCATCGCCAACCCGCTTGCGCAAGCCATCCAGCGTAGTGGCGATGGCCGTCGGGTGATGGGCGAAATCATCGTAGATGGTCACGCCATGCACTTGCGCGACTTTCTCCATGCGCCGCTTCACGCTCTTGAACGCGCTCAGGCCGGCAATGCCCATCGACGGCACCACGCCCACATGGCGTGCCGCAGCCAGGGTGGCCAGGGCATTGGCAACGTTGTGCTGGCCGGTCAGCTCCCACTCCACCACGCCCTGGCTCACGCCTTCGAACATCACCTCGAAGGCCGAACCGTCGGCGCTCAGCAACTTGACCTGCCACTGGCCACCGGCGCCGGTAGTCTGCACCGGGGTCCAGCAGCCCATCTCGATCACCCGCTGCAAGGCAGGCTCGGTGGTGGGATGGATCACCAGGCCTTCGCTGGGAATGGTCCGCACCAGATGGTGGAACTGCCGCTCGATAGCCGGAAGATCAGGGAAGATGTCCGCATGATCGAATTCCAGGTTATTGAGGATCGCGGTCCGTGGGCGGTAGTGGACGAACTTCGAGCGCTTGTCGAAGAAGGCGCTGTCGTACTCATCAGCCTCGATCACGAAGAACGGCGTACCTCCCAAGCGCGCGGAGACGGCGAAATTCTGTGGCACGCCGCCGATCAGGAAGCCCGGGCTCATGCCCGCATGCTCCAGGACCCAGGCCAGCATGCTGCTGGTGGTGGTCTTGCCGTGGGTCCCGGCCACCGCCAGTACCCAACGCCCCTGCAGCACATGGTCGGCCAGCCATTGCGGGCCGGACACATAGGGCAGGCCCTTGTTCAGCACGTACTCCACCGCCGGGTTGCCGCGGGACATGGCATTGCCGATCACCACCAGGTCCGGCGCCGGGTCCAGCTGGGCAGGATCGTAGCCCTGGGTCAGCTCGATGCCCTGGGCCTGCAACTGGGTGCTCATCGGTGGATACACGTTAGCGTCGGAACCGGTGACGTGATGGCCCAGCTCTTTGGCCAGAACCGCCATCGACCCCATGAAAGTGCCGCAGATACCGAGAATATGGATGTGCATAGTCGACCTCGAAAAACATCGGCGCAGGTTAGCGTAGAGGGCTGCAAATCGCACCCATTAGCTGACCGGGAGGTTGCTGCTGGCCTGCGCTGGCGCAAGCCCGACGGGCCAGCAGCGGCCGGCAGCGGCCGGCAGCTCGGACTATCGCGCGATGCCGTGCTTGCGCAGCTTTCTATAGAGGGTGTTGCGGCTCACGCCCAACTGCTCGGCGGTATGGGTCATGTGCCAGCGCTGCTGCTCCAGGGCCGCCAGCAACGCCACCCGCTCGGCGTCCTCCAGTGGCCGCTCCAGCACCTCTGCTACCGCTTCGCCCAGCGGCGCCGGGCGGCTGTGGCGGATCAGCGGCGGCAGATCATCCAGGCCAATGCGGCCGTTTTCACACAAGGCCGCCAGGGTGCGCAGCACGTTGCGCAATTGCCGCACGTTACCCGGCCAGGAATAACTCAACAGGCTCTGGCGCACCGCGTCCTCCAGCATCACCGGCTGGCCGCCCGCCTCTTCGGCCAGGAGGAAATCCAGCAACTGGGATTTGTCGCTGCGATCGCGCAAGGCCGGCAAGGCGATCTCCAGGCCATTGAGCCGGTAATACAGGTCCTCACGGAAGCTACCGTCGCGCACCCGCTCCAGCAGGTCACGGTGGGTCGCGCTGATGATGCGCACGTTGACCGGTTGCGGCTCGCCGCCGATCGGCACCACCAGCCGATCCTCCAGTACCCGCAGCAAACGGGTCTGCAGGGCCAGGGGCATATCGCCGATTTCATCGAGGAACAGGGTACCGCCATCGGCCTGCTGCAACTTGCCGCGCATGCCCTCCTTGCGCGCCCCGGTAAAGCTGCCGCCGCGATAACCGAACAGCTCGCTCTCGATCAGGCTTTCCGGGATAGCCGCGCAGTTGAGCGCGACAAAGGCCTTGCCCGCCCGCGCGCTGCCCTGGTGCACCGCCTTGGCGAAGGCCTCCTTGCCGGAGCCGGTCTCGCCATTGATCAGCAACGGCACATCGCGCTCGAACACTCGCGAGGCGCGGCGAAAATCGTTCTGCAGGCCGTCATCCCCCAGGCAGATCCCCGAGGGCCGCGCCGGCGCAATGGCCTGCGGTGCCCGCAGCACCGCTGGTTGTGCGGCCGGCTGTGGCTGGCCGCGCAACAAGGCGAACAGGCGTCGCCCGTCCCGGGTGCGCAATGGCCAACTGGCGCTGGCATTGATACTGGCGCGGCCGAGCAGTTCATCCAGGGAGCAGTCGAAAAAGCTTTCCACCGGCTTGCCCAGCAACCCGCCGCGAATATGCCCCAGCAGGTTCAGGGCGCTCTGGTTCACCGCACAGATCCGGCCATCGCCATCGAACGCCAGCAGGCCCTCGCTGAACAGCCCCACCGACTCCGCCTGCAGATGAAAGCGCAGCAGCCACTGGTTCTCGAAATAACGCAGGAAATAGCAGCTCTCGATCATCTTCGCCGACAGATTGACCAGGGCCATGGTGTGGAACTGGCTCTGCCGGGACACGTCCTGGCGCGCCGACGACACATCCAGCACCGCCAGCAACTCGCCATGGGGGTCGAACACCGGGCTCGCAGAGCAGGTCAGGCCGGTGTGCCGGCCGCGGAAATGCTCGCCCTGGTGAATGGTCAGCGGCTGGCGCTCCACCAGGCAGGTGCCGATGCCGTTGGTGCCCTCCCGGGCCTCGCTCCAATCGGCGCCCAGCCACAGTCCGGCATGCTCGAAGATCTTGCGTTCGCTGGGGGCGGTAATGCAGTTGAGGATCACGCCCCGGGCATCGGTCAGCAGCACCGCATGCCCGGCGCCGGACAGTTGTTGGTGCAGGTTGGCCATCTCGGTGCCGGCAATCTGCAAGACATCTTGCAGGCGCTCGCGGCTCTCCAACAGGCGGCCATGTTCAAGCACCGTAGGGGCCATGACCTGGGCCGGGTCGAGATGATAGTCCTCGAGGCAGCGCAGCCAGGAGCGGGCAATGGAAGGATCGCTGCCCGGGCCCTGCAAATGAGCCTTGCCCTGGGCCACGGTGAGCACCTGCTGGGCATGCCGGCTCAAGTAATTGCTAGTGTGCATTTCTTATTATTCTCCTGCTGCGCTGTCACGCTCAGACGAAATACTGTCGCCACTGCCGGGCTGCAATCGACTACGAAGGAGGAATGCTCATCAGACTTGTCCGACAAGATTCGACACGCGAACCAGCATCCTCCAGGCGCTGCTGCATTGCAATGCCGGCTTGACTCCCGAGTCACAGGTTGTGCCACTTAGGTTACAAACTGTCACTCAAGCCTGTACCGGATCCGTCACAGCGCCCCGTAGCGGTCCCCTCGAAACATCCGCAAACCCTTGATGCATATGGCCTGTAGCACGCTGGCCCGACCTTTGCTCTACGCTTGATATGCGCTCAAGCGCGTCCTCCCCCATAAGCATAAAAGCCAGGAGATACCCACCATGCGTTACGCACACCCCGGTACTGAAGGCGCTATCGTTTCGTTCAAGAGCAAATACGGTAACTACATCGGCGGCGAGTTCGTCGCGCCTGTCAAAGGCCAGTACTTCACCAACACCTCGCCGGTCAACGGCCAGCCGATTGCCGAATTCCCCCGCTCCACTGCCGAAGACATCGACAAGGCCCTGGACGCCGCTCATGCCGCCGCTGACGCCTGGGGCGCGACCTCGGTGCAGGCGCGCTCGCTGATCCTGCTGAAGATTGCCGACCGCATCGAACAGAACCTCGAACTGCTGGCCATCACCGAAACCTGGGACAACGGCAAGGCCGTGCGCGAAACCCTGAACGCCGACATTCCCCTGGCCGCCGACCACTTCCGCTACTTCGCCGGTTGCCTGCGGGCCCAGGAAGGCAGCGCTGCGGAAATCGACGGCAACACCGTGGCCTATCACATCCATGAGCCCCTGGGCGTGGTCGGGCAGATCATTCCGTGGAACTTCCCGATCCTGATGGCCGCCTGGAAACTCGCCCCGGCCCTGGCAGCGGGCAACTGCGTGGTACTCAAGCCCGCCGAGCAGACCCCGCTGGGCATCACCGTGCTCATGGAAGTGATCGGCGACCTGCTGCCACCCGGCGTACTCAACGTGGTGCAAGGTTTTGGCCGCGAAGCCGGCGAAGCCCTGGCCACCAGCAAACGCATCGCCAAGATCGCCTTCACCGGCTCGACTCCGGTGGGCTCGCACATCATGAAATGCGCCGCCGAGAACATCATTCCGTCCACCGTGGAACTGGGCGGCAAGTCGCCGAACATCTTCTTCGAAGACATCATGCAGGCCGAGCCAAAATTCATCGAAAAGGCCGCCGAAGGCCTGGTGCTGGCGTTCTTCAACCAGGGTGAAGTCTGCACCTGCCCATCCCGTGCCCTGGTACAGGAATCGATCTACGACGAATTCATGCAAGTGGTGATGAAGAAGATCGAGCAGATCAAGCGCGGCGACCCGCTGGACACCGACACCATGGTCGGCGCCCAGGCTTCCGAGCAGCAGTTCGACAAGATCCTCTCCTACCTCGACATCGCCAAGAACGAAGGTGCGCAGCTGCTCACCGGCGGCAAGGTGGAAAAACTCGAGGGCGACCTGTCCAGCGGCTACTACATCCAGCCGACCCTGCTCAAGGGCACCAACAAGATGCGCGTGTTCCAGGAGGAAATCTTCGGCCCGGTGGTCAGCGTCACCACCTTCAAGGACGAAGCCGAAGCCCTGGCGATCGCCAACGACACCGAGTTCGGCCTGGGTGCCGGGGTCTGGACCCGCGACATCAACCGCGCCTACCGCATGGGCCGCGGGATCAAGGCCGGCCGCGTCTGGACCAACTGCTACCACCTGTACCCGGCCCACGCCGCGTTCGGTGGCTACAAGAAATCCGGCGTCGGCCGTGAAACCCACAAGATGATGCTCGACCACTACCAGCAGACCAAGAACCTGCTGGTGAGCTACGACATCAACCCGCTGGGATTCTTCTGATCGATCCTCCCGGCGGCCCAGGCCGCCGGGAGGCCTTTTCGCGGCCCTGCCGCACAGGTTCACCTGCTCTGATCCGGTGCCGACGGCTTGCCGGACGGGACACTGCTGTCGGAAGTTCTGCGCCAAACCAGTCGTGCACAGACCCTGCTTGAAAAACAATAACAAGGGACAAACGCAATGGATCAGATCGGCAACTACGTGCTCTACCTCATCATGCTCTGCGCCGTACTTGGCGCCTTCGCCGCCATTTATGACAGCGAGCGAGGATTGGGCAAAGAATTCATGGAAGGCATTCACGCCACCGGCTATATCTTCGTGCCGGCCGCGGGCATCATGGCCTCCATCCCCTATCTCACCGTGGTCATCGAAACCGTCTTCGGACCGTTCTTCAATTCCCTGGGAGCCGATCCGGCCCTGGCGGCGACCATGATCATCGCCTCGGACATGGGCGGCTATCAGCTGGCCTCGGCCCTGGCCGCCAGCAAGGAAGCGCTGGTAATGGCGCTGATCACCGGTTTCATGGGTGGCGCCACCATCGTCTTCTCGATCCCCATGGGCCTGGCGATGCTCGACAAGCGCGACCACAAGTACATGGCCCTGGGGATTATGTCCGGGATCCTCACCATTCCCGTGGGCGTAATGATCGCCAGCCTGATCCTGGCCTTCAGCAACCCGCAGGTACGCGAACTGGTCAGCACCAGCGGCGAAGCCAGCTACCAACTGGCCCTGGGCCTGGGCAGCATCTTCGCCAACCTGCTGCCGATCCTGATCTTCGTCGTGGCCCTGGCCCTGGGCCTGCGCTTTTTGCCGGACATGATGATCAAGGGTTTCATCATCTTCGGCCGGGCAATGGATGCAGCGATCAAGCTGGTACTGGTGTTCTCCATCGTCGAGTACTTCACCGGGGCCTTCTCCGCGGTGTTCGGCGGCTGGGGCTTCCACCCGATCATCGCCGACGCCGAGGACCAGACCCGCGCCCTGGAAACCGCCGGCTACATCGGCATCATGCTGGCCGGCGCCTTCCCCATGGTCTATCTGCTGCGCAAATACCTGGGCAAGCCTCTGGAAAACCTCGGCGGCAAGATCGGCCTGAGTGCGGTAGGCAGCGCCGGCATGCTGGCCACCATCGCCAACATCCTCGCCATGTTCCGCCTGGTGCGCTTCATGCCGCCCAAGGACAAGGTGGTGAACATCGCCTTCGGTGTCTGCGCCGCCTTCCTGCTGGGGGACCACCTGTCCTTCACCGCCAACTTCCAGCCGACCATCATCCTCCCGGTATTGATCGGCAAAATCAGCGCCGGCTTCGTCGCGGTGGGACTGGCCTATTGGCTGTCGGTGCCCAAGGCCCTGCAACTGGAAGCCCAGGACCGGGCTGCCGGAATCATCGGCGAAGGCGAGTACCTGGGCGGCACGGCCCTGGAAACCCCGGAACCGGCAGGCCAGAAGGCCACGGCCTGACTCCGGCGCGGCGAGGAGCGCCTGCATGCAAGCCTTCACCGGCGGCGCCCAGGTCTTGCTGCTGGGGCTGGACTTCGGGTCCACCACCAGCAGCGTGCTGATTGCCCAGGCCAGCCTCAGCAGCCACTGCATCACCGGGCGCATGGCCCTCAACGAACCCCGGGTGCTGTTTCGCGGCGACCCGGTGTTCACGCCCTTCAAGGATGAGGTCATCGATGAAGCCGCGATCCGCGGCCTGATCGAAACCTGGCTTGAACAGGCGGACGTGCGCCCGCAGCAGTTGTTTTCCGGCGGGGTGATCATCACCGGGCTGGCGGCCCGGCGGCACAACGCCCAGGCCCTGGCGCAACTGGTGGGGCAACTGATCGGTAACGCACTGATCACCCGTGCCGACGATGGCGGGCTGGAGTCCTGGCTGGCGTTCATGGGCAGTTGCTCGGCCCTGAGCCGCTTTCACGCGCAGCAGCCCATGCTCAACCTGGATATCGGCGGTGGCACCACCAATGCCGCCTGGGGCCTGGAGGGCAATGTGCTGGCCAGCGGTTGCCATTTCATCGGTGCCCGGCACCTGCAATTCGAGCCGGGCAGCTATCGGCTCAGCGGAATGTCGGAGTTCGGCCGGGCCCTGCTCGATCACCTGGCGATTGGCAAAACATCCGGGCAACTCCTCGACAGCTCACAACTGCAGGCCGTGCTGGATTGGTACATCGACGCCCTGCTGGCGCTCGTGTCGGGGGACCGGGCGTTCTTCGCCAGCCCGCTGGGCCGGTTGACGGAGCAACTGCCGCTGAACCTTCCGGCTCACGAACCCGATGTGGCGCTGACCTTTTCCGGTGGCGTCGGCGAGCTGCTGTATCGGCACTTGCAGGGTGAAACCCTGCCCGGCACTACTCACTACGGCGACTTGGGCATCGACCTGGCCCTGGCCATTGCCCGCCAACCGCGGCTGGTACGTGACGCCCGCCGCCTGGTTCCGGAAAACCGTGGCCGGGCCACGGTCTACGGGCTGACCCTGCACAACACCGAAATCTCCGGCAGCACCTTGTTCCTGCCCCGGCCCGAAGCACTGCCACTCAAGGACCTGCCCATCGTTGCCCGTCTATCGGTGCGCGCCTCCCGGCAGCAACTGGAGGCGGCCCTGGAACTGGCCCTGAGCAGCCGCGACGGTGCCTGCCTGCAACTGCTCGATGGCGGCCAGGCGCCAGGCCTGGAAGAAATACGCCACCTCGGCGCCCTGCTGTGCCGGGCCCTGGGCACTGCCCGCCCGGCTCCCCAATGGCCGCTGGTGCTGCTGTTGGAGAGCAACGTCGGCAAGGTCCTGGGCAACTACGCCACGGATTGGGGGCGCAGTTCTTGCAACCTGATCGTCATCGACGAAGTACGTGAACGCTCGGCGCACTTCATCAATCTGGGAACACCCCATCAGCACATAGTGCCCGTCGCCTTTTACGGTGTGCACTGATGCCGATGCCGGCCAAGGAGAGTCTTGCCATGTCACTCACCGAACTGCAGCACATCCGCCTTCCCGTCGTCCCGGCCGAACGTGGCTACAGCACCCGGGTGCTGGATCGCGAGATCGCCTTCGACAGCCTCAAGGCAGTGCTCGGCGCCGCCGACATCAGCAAGGCCGGGGACCGCGTGGCGGGGCTGGCCGCCGTGGATGAAATCACTCGCGAAGCAGCGCGCAAGGTGCTCTCGGAACTGACCCTGGATCACTATTTCCAGCACCCGCTGACCGACCGCCACGGCCATATCGACAGTGTCATGCAGGTCAACTACGACATCGACCACGAAGTGTTCGGGGAAATCGCCCCTCTTACCCTGGGCGCCCTGAAAGATCGCCTGCTGCGCAGCCACGGCACCGAAATACGCCGCATCGGCCGCGCCCTGACCGGGGTGATGGTGGCCGCCCTGGCCAAGCTACTGGACGTGCATGAACTGATCCTGTTGTCAAAAAAGCTCAAGAGTGGCGCGGCCGCCAAGGCCCGAACCCTGGTGGGCCTGCCCGGCACCCTGTCGTCGCGCTTGCAGCCCAACCATCCCACCGACAACCTCAGCGGCATCACCCTGCTGGTCTACACCGGCCTGAGCATGGGCTCGGGGGATGCACTGATCGGCCTCAACCCGGCCATCGACACCGTGGACAACATCAGCGCCACGCTCCACCACCTGGACAAGCTGCGCCGGGAAACCGGAGCACCCACCCAAATCTGCGTGCTCTCCCATATCAAGACCCAACTGGCCTGCCTCGACCAGGGCGCTCCAGTGGAGATCATGTTCCAGAGCCTGGCGGGCACCGAACGTACCCTGACCGACGAGTTCGACGTTACCGTGCAGCTGCTGGACCAGGCCTGGCAGACCATGGCCGAGCGCGGCCCGCTGCGGGATGTGGCGGAAAACTTCATGTACTTCGAGACCGGCCAGGGCAGCGAGCTGACCTACGGCAAGCACGAAGGCATCGACATGACCACCTGCGAAGCCCTGTGCTACGGGCTTGCCCGGCGCTACCGGCCGTACATGGTGAACAACGTCACCGGCTTCATCGGCCCGGAAACCCACCTCGACAACTTCGAGATGACCTACTCCTGCCTGCAGGATCAGTTCATGGGCAAGTTGCTGGGCCTGCCCATGGGCATGGCCCCCTGCTACACCCTGCACTCGCAAGTAACCCTGGAAGGCCAGCAGATGGCCACCGAGTTGCTGACCGCGGCCGGGGCCAACTTCTTCATGGACGTGTACCTGAGCACCGACCGCATGCTCGCCTACTTCGACACCAGCGCCCACGACAACCAGACCCTGCGCGAGGTGCACGACCTGGCACCGGCCCCGGAATACCTGCGCTGGGCCCTGGGCAAGGGGATTTTCCAGGAAGACGCCCACGGCAACGTGGAACGCGGGCCGAACTGGGGCAACCCGCGGATTTTCTGCCAGTCGGACATCGACTTCCAGCGCCTGCTGGAATCCACCCCGGCCACCTACGGCTTCGACAACGCCGGGCCGCGCCCGGCCAACAGCGTTTCGCGTACGGTGCGCGCCAACCTGGCAGTGGCCCGCGAGGCAATCTACGTCGACCTGCGCCCCAGCGAAATCGGCGCCATTGCCCTGCGCGAGCTGCGTACCGCTGCCCCGGACAAGCTGGCTCATCTGCAAGACCCGGAGCTGGGCGCGCGGCTGACCGAGGAAGTGCTGCGGCGCCTTAAACCGGAATACAACGACGTGCAGATCGTGATTTCCGACGGCCTCAGTGCCGAGGCCATCCACCACAACATTCCCGAGCTGCTGCCGGTGCTGATGGACGGCTTGCACAGCCGCGAGCTGCGCATCGGCCAGCCGATCCTCGCGCCCTATGGCCGGGTCAAGCTGGCGGAGTCGGTGGGCGAGGCCCTGCAACCCCAGCTGATCATCGTGCTGATCGGCGAGCGGCCCGGCGGCGATGCCCTGGCCTCACGGAGCATGTCCGCCTACCTGGGCTACCGCCTGCCGGACGACCAGGCGCGCCGCGCCGCCGCCCAGTTCAGCGGCAATGCCGACATTCGCTATGAATACACCGTGATCTCGAACATCTACAGCGGTGGCCTGCCACCGCTGGAAGGCGGCAGCCTGGTGGCGGAAAAGGCCTTTGCCATCCTCCATCACCGGGCTGCCGGCAACCGTCTGGAAAACCTGCTGAAGAAGGTGGCATCCTGATGATCCGCCAGCACTCGGCAACGCCCCTACATCGTTGAAACGGAGACTGAGATGGCCCAATTTTCCCACAGCGTAGGTTCTCAGACCTATCGCTTCGACAGCCTCAAGGACGTCATGGCCAAGGCCAGCCCGGCCCGTTCCGGCGACTTTCTGGCCGGGGTTGCCGCCCTCAACGACGGCGAGCGAGTTGCCGCCCAGATGACCCTGGCGGATATCCCCCTCAAGCACTTTCTCGAAGAGGTGCTGATTCCCTATGAGTCCGACGAAGTCACCCGGCTGATCATCGACACCCATGACCGCGAGGCCTTCGCCACGGTCAGCCACCTGACCGTGGGCGGCTTTCGCGACTGGCTGCTCAGCGACGCCGCCGACGAACAGAGCCTGCGGGCCCTGGCGCCGGGCCTGACCCCGGAAATGGCCGCCGCGGTGTCGAAGATCATGCGCGTGCAGGACCTGATCCTGGTGGCGCAGAAGATCCGCGTGGTGACCAAGTTTCGCGGCACCCTGGGGCTGCGTGGACGCCTGTCCACCCGCCTGCAGCCCAACCACCCCACCGACGAGCCGGCGGGCATCGCCGCAAGCATTCTCGACGGCCTGCTGTACGGCAACGGCGACGCGATGATCGGCATCAACCCGGCCACCGACAGCATCGCCTCGATCTGCGCCATGCTGGAAATGCTCGATGCCATCATCCAGCGCTACGAGATCCCCACCCAGGCCTGCGTGCTGACCCACGTCACCACCTCCATCGAGGCGATCAATCGCGGCGTGCCCCTGGACCTGGTCTTTCAATCGATTGCCGGCACCGAAGCGGCCAATGCCAGCTTCGGCATCAACCTCAACGTGCTCCAGGAAGGCTACGAGGCGGGCCTGAGCCTGAACCGCGGCACCCTGGGGCAGAACCTGATGTATTTCGAGACCGGCCAGGGCAGCGCCCTGTCGGCCAACGCCCACTTCGGCATCGACCAGCAGACCTGCGAAACCCGCGCCTACGCCGTGGCCCGGCACTTCAAGCCGTTCCTGGTCAATACCGTGGTGGGGTTCATCGGCCCCGAGTACCTGTACAACGGCAAGCAGATCATCCGCGCCGGCCTGGAAGACCACTTCTGCGGCAAGTTGCTGGGCGTGCCCATGGGTTGCGACATCTGCTACACCAACCACGCCGAAGCCGATCAGGACGACATGGATAACCTGCTGACCCTGCTGGGGGTGGCAGGAATCAACTTCATCATGGGCATCCCCGGGTCCGACGACATCATGCTCAACTACCAGACCACGTCCTTCCACGACGCGCTCTATGCCCGGCAGACCCTTGGCCTGAAACCCGCTCCCGAATTCGAGCAATGGCTGGCCAGGACCGGCATCTTCACCCAGGCCGACGGCAAGGTGCATTTCGGCAACAACCTGCCGCCGGCTTTCCGCCAGGCGCTGGCCCAGTTGGGATAAGGAACAGGCTCATGCAAAAACACCCGACCGATTCGCAGAACCCCTGGCTGGAACTGCGCCGCCTGACTCCGGCACGCATTGCCCTGGGCCGTACCGGCACCAGCCTGCCCACCGATGCTCAACTGGACTTCCAATACGCCCACGCCCAGGCCCGGGACGCCGTGCACCTGCCCTTCGACCACGCCGGCCTGAGCGCTCAATTGGCCGAGCGCGGACGTGACAGCCTGCTGCTGCACAGCGCCGCCACCGACCGCCACAGCTACCTGCAACGCCCCGACCTGGGACGCCGGCTCAGTGACGACTCGGCCCAGGCCCTGCGCGACTACGCCAGCGCCCATCCCGGCGGGTTCGATCTGGCAGTGGTGGTAGCCGATGGCCTGTCGGCCCTGGCGGTGCATCGCCATACCCTGCCATTTCTGGCACGCATGGAGGAACAGACCGCCGCCGAAGGCTGGTCGCTGTCGCCCGTGGTGCTGGTGGAACAGGGCCGGGTGGCGGTGGCCGACGAGGTCGGGCAACTGCTGGGGGCGAAGATGACGGTGATCCTGATCGGCGAACGCCCGGGGCTCAGTTCCCCCGACAGCCTGGGGCTGTATTTCACCTACCAGCCGAAAATCGGCCTCACCGACGCCTATCGCAACTGCATCTCCAATGTGCGCCTGGAGGGCCTGAGCTACGGCATGGCCGCTCACCGCCTGCTCTACCTGATGCGTGAAGCCTGCCGCCGCCAACTGTCGGGGGTGAACCTCAAAGACGAGGCGCAAGTGCAGACCCTGGACAGCGACGAGCCGGCAGATATGAAGGGCAACTTCCTCCTGGGCCCGCCCCAAGCGTGATTTTGCAAGACGATTGCGCTTTTTCGCCGCTTTGGGCAGCATCGCAACACGGCTGCCCGAGTCATCCAACCTGTGCCGTCACATCCACTTGAAGTTGAGAGCCACCATGCGGATTACTCAAGCAACCCTCGAGCACCTGGATCTGTTGACCCCCTTATTCGTCAAATACCGCGAATTCTATGGCGCACTGCCCTACCCGGATTCGTCCAGGGCCTTCCTGGAAAAACGCCTGCGGCGCAAGGAATCGGTGATCTACCTGGCCCTGGCCGACGACGACAGCAACAAATTGCTGGGCTTCTGCCAGCTGTACCCGAGCTTTTCCTCCCTCTCCCTCAAGCGTGTGTGGATTCTCAACGATATCTACGTTGCCGAAGACGCCCGGCGCCAGCTGGTGGCGGACAACCTGATGCGCACCGCGAAGAAGATGGCCAAGGAAACCAACGCCGTGCGCTTGCGGGTGTCCACCAGCAGCAACAACGAAGTGGCACGCAAAACCTACGAGTCCATGGGTTTTCGCGAAGATACCGAGTTCAAGAACTACGTCCTGCCCCTCAGCGACGACTGACTCTGCAGACAGCGGCCCCAGGGCCGCTTTGGTATTTCCGCCCCTGACGCGCGCCCTCCCGGCAACCTACCAAGCACCGGCCAAGCCGAAACGCCCCGCTACAATCTGAACACGCATTTCACTTGTCAGCCCTTATAATGCCGACCTTTTCGGATCGTAAGAAAAGCTACACACCCCTGTAGTCCCTTTCTCCGAGTCATCGCACAGGCCTGCCGAGCCAGGCTGTCATCACAGGTGCCCCAATGGATTTCAACCCGATCGACCTAATCCTTCATCTCGACGTTTATCTCGACATGCTGGTGACCAACTACGGGCCCTGGATCTACGCCATCCTGTTCCTGGTGATTTTCTGTGAGACGGGCCTGGTGGTAACCCCCTTCCTGCCCGGCGACTCCTTGCTGTTCATCGCCGGCGCGGTGGCCGCAGGCGGCGGCATGGACCCGGTACTGCTGGGCGGCCTGCTGATGCTGGCGGCGATCCTTGGCGACAGCACCAACTATGTGATTGGACGAACGGCAGGGGAACGGCTGTTCAGCAACCCCAACTCGAAGATCTTCCGCCGCGACTACCTGCAGAAAACCCACGACTTCTATGAAAAGCACGGCGGCAAGACCGTGACCCTGGCGCGCTTCCTGCCGATCATCCGCACCTTCGCGCCCTTCGTCGCCGGCGTGGCGCGCATGCCTTACCCACGGTTCTTCGCTTTCAGCGTGGCCGGCACCATCCTCTGGGTCGGCGGCCTGGTGACCCTGGGCTACTTCTTCGGCAACGTGCCCTTCATCAAGAAAAACCTCTCGCTGCTGGTGGTGGCCATCATCCTCCTGTCCCTGGTGCCGATGATCATTGGCGTACTGCGCAGCCGTTTTGGCCGCAGTACCGAAAAAGCCGAAACCCGCTAAGCACCATGTGGTCCCTCAGCGCCTGGCGCCGCAAGCGCCGGCTGGCCAGGCACCCGGTCAGCGATGAAACCTGGCAGCGGGTACGCCAGCACCTGCCCTTCCTCGACGGCATCAGCGCCGCCGAGGACCAGTGGCTGCGCGAGGCCAGCGTGCTGTTTCTCGACGACAAGCACCTCACCGCCCTGCCCGGGGTCGAGCTGCATCAGGAACAGCGCCTGCTACTGGCGGCCCAGGCACAGCTGCCGCTGCTGCACCTGGGGGACCTGAACTGGTATCAGGGCTTCCACGAAATCATCCTTTACCCCGACGACTTCCTCAGCCCGCAACGCCATCGCGACGCCAGCGGTATCGAGCACGAATGGGATGGCGAGCACAGTGGCGAAGCCTGGCAGCAGGGGCCGGTCATCCTCGCCTGGCCCGGAGTCCTGGCCAGCGGTGGCTGGGAAGCCTACAACCTGGTGATCCACGAACTGGCCCACAAGCTGGACATGCTCAACGGCGACGCCAACGGCCTGCCGCCGCTGCACAGCGACATGCGGGTCAGCGAGTGGGCGCAAGTGATGCAAAGCGCCTACGACGACCTCAACCACCAGTTGGACCGCAATCCGGACGCAGAAACCGCCATCGACCCCTACGCCGCGGAAAACCCGGCGGAATTCTTCGCCGTCACCAGCGAATACTTCTTCAGCGCCCCGGACTTGCTGGTGGCGGCCTATCCGAAAGTCTATGCACAACTACAGCTGTTTTATCGGCAGAATCCACTGGCCCGGTTACAGCAACTTCAAGCAGAAGATCCGGTCTATCAAACGCACCACTAATGTCCTGTCGCGCTATTTAAGCTGTTCATCTGAAGACCGGTTACCTGACAACCAGGCCGCCGGTCGCTCGGTAAACCCGAACACGCCCGCAACACAGTACAACCAAGGTTCTACGACCCTTGGCACGTGGCATCGGTAGCGGAGTGTGTCTATAATCGCCGCCACTTTTTGGTCAATCCGGCCAAGTCATTTGGTCAACTAACGGGGGCAACGCCCAATGAGCTACAGCAAGATTCCGGCGGGCAAAGACCTGCCGAACGACATCTACGTCGCTATCGAAATCCCGGCCAACCACGCGCCGATCAAGTACGAAATCGACAAAGACAGCGACTGCCTGTTCGTTGACCGCTTCATGGCCACCCCGATGTTCTACCCGGCCAACTATGGCTTCATCCCCAACACCCTGGCTGACGACGGCGACCCCCTCGACGTACTGGTCGTGACCCCTTACCCAGTAGCGCCAGGCTCGGTGATCCGTGCCCGTCCAGTAGGCATCCTGAACATGACCGACGACGGCGGCGGCGATGCCAAAGTGATCGCGGTACCACACGACAAGCTGTCCCAGCTGTATGTCGACGTGAAGGAATACACCGACCTGCCAGCCCTGCTGCTGGAACAGATCAAGCACTTCTTCGAGAACTACAAAGACCTCGAAAAAGGCAAGTGGGTGAAGATCGACGGTTGGGGCAATGCCGATGCAGCCCGCGCCGAGATCCTGAAGTCGGTTGCTGCCTACAAAGGCTAAGAAGCAACTGCACGCTTGGAGCAACAGGCTTCAAGAAAGAGCCCCGGTCATCCGGGGCTTTTTTATGCCCGCACGCAGCACCAGTTGCCTGCTGGCACCGGCTTGCCGGTGAACCGCTTCCTCGGCAGACCACGCATCCAGCAACATATTCTTCGCACTTTTTATTGCTTCAAGGCCTCTGGAACGCGCTTCGCACTGGGAATTCCCGGCGAATATGCGTATGCTGCGCCCCACATTTGCGCATCGACCCTTCAAGCGGTCAGAGCGCCTGACGAAGCGGATGACTTTCTCGCCCAGTCCCACAGCCAGCCGCAAGAGCTGGGTGTACGTTTTGAAGGCTGGTACGGTTTACCAAAAATGAACCAAGCCAGTCCCCGAGAAGCCGGCCACAAGCCGGCTTTTTAATGCCTGGAACCCGGGCACGGGAAGGACCGGCCACTCCTACAGCAGGTGCAGGATGCACGACCTACGCAGCTTTGCAGCTCCCACAAGATCCCCTGCGGTGAATTTTCAGCCCCTGCGGCGAGCCATCAACGGTGCATTGCTGGCGGCGCTGACAGCCCTTGGCCTTTGCGGGTGCGTGGGTGCCTGGATGGATATGCCCGAAAGGCAAGTCACCAAGACCGACGCTCACCAAACGCTGGTAGGCCACTCCATGACCCCGGTCATCACCCGCACGCAGAAGAGCCCCGCCGAACGCCAGTGGTGCGGCACCACCGTTTTGCTCGTGATCCTGCCAATCCCGCTGAAACTGCCGGTTTGCGAGTCCTACAGCGCCACCTCATACGGCAACGATATAAACGGCGCCGAAGCTGCGTTGCTGTATGTGAACCAGAAAGTCAGTTCGGACTTCTACGCCTGTGGCCCATTCATGTTCCTCGGGCCAATCGCGCACGGTTACCAGGGCAACGCGCTTTGCGGGAGGTTCCGCTAGGCCCTTCACTCCTTGGCCCCCACACCAAGGCCCTCACGTTCTCGCTACAATCCCGCCCATTGATGGCAATTCGCCCGCTCTGCAGCGGCCGGCTTCGACTCCTGCCCCTTGAGCGCGACGTTAACGAGAAATCCGGACATGCAAACGCCGGGCGTTCATGGTCAATGGCGAGCGGATGCTGATCGAATGCCAGCGCCGGTGCTCACCAATGACCTTGCTGCTGTGCGACCTGGACCATTTCAAGCGCCTGAACGACGCCTACGGTCATCAGACCGGCGACCAGGTGCTGGTCGCATTCAGCCAGGTGCTTGCAGAAACCCTGGGTACAAAAGACGTATTTGCCCGCATTGGCGGTGAAGAGTTCACCTGCCTCCTGGCCGCGACCGATGAGCAGGCCGCCTGGCTCCTGCGTGGTTTTGCCAATCAGCGGGATAACTGTGATACGCCCCCCAAAGGCGGCAAATAAGGCACTTAGCCAGTATTTCCGGCGCCCTTGGGCAAGAATAAACTCGCCGCTCTCCAGGACTCTCGGATGACAAGGAATGTGGAATAAAGAAGCCGCTATCAGTCACTTGAACGCTCACGCTCACGCCGGTAGTACGGGGCGCTGTGCGGCCTATACTCGCCAGGCGATCGAAGCCGGTGGCGGTGGGGTGATTCTGCACAGGAAGCACTCGGCCAAGGACTTCGGCTCATCATTGACTTCTGCCGGTTTCATCGAACAGCCGGCCGGCCAGACGCCCGCAGCGGGCGATGTGGTGATCATCCAGCCCATTCCAGGGCACCCCCACGGTCACATGGCGATGTTCAACGGCACACTCTGGGTGTCAGACTTCAAGCAACTGCACGGTTTCTACCCGGGGCATTCCTACCGGGTGCAGAAACCTGCCTACAAAATCTATCGCCATCCGTAAGGGGTCCTCCATGAGAATGCTGTTCTGCTCGCTTCTGGCAGCGGTCGCGATGCATCAGTCGGTCGCCCTGGCCGACTGCGCCAGTTCGCCAAAGCCCGCAACCCAGGCGTTTTATAGCTGGTACCTGCAAACCTTCAGCGAAGACAAGGATCCGTTGACCGACAACGTGGCGGAAATGAAGAAGTACGTCTCCGACTCGCTGATCACCAAGATCAAGAAACAGATGGCCAGCCCCGACGGCCTGGAAGAGGACTACTTCCTCAAGGCCCAGGACTACATGGATGAGTGGCTGACCCAGATCAAGGTCAGCGAACCACAAGTCCAGGGCTCCAGCGCCAAGGAGCAAGTGACGTTGGGCAACACCCCGGACACCACCCAGATCGTCGATGTGCGGATGATCAAGGACAAGGGCTGCTGGAAGATCGATGAAGTGATTTCCACTGCCGACCAGAGCGATTGACCTACCGCTTCGGCGCTGACTCCGGCCACAGCGCGGGTCGTCCATCCGGGCGATCCGCCATGCTAAGCTGCGCGCCGTTTCGGGCAACGGCCCGGGACCTCCTTCACTGAAAAAGGACTCTCAGTCATGTCGTTGCCGGCCGCAGTACGCCTGCCCCTGTCATTTCTCTCGCTGTTCAGCGTTCTCAGCCTCAGCAGTTCCTGGGCCCATGCCGATGCACAACAGGACGTCGCCAAGGGGCGCTGGCAAGGCCTGGCCGGCATGGCCAACCTGTACCTGGACGAAGCCACGCCAGCGGATTTCATCGAGGCCGGGGACAATGAGAAGAGCCAGCACGACAACTACGCCGGCGCCCTCGCCTACTACCTGACCGCTGCCCGCCTCGACCCGAAGAATGCCTACGCCTCCTACCAGGCCGCCGGCAGCCTGGCGGCCATGGACAAGAACAAGCGCGCCGCCGAATACCTCGACCAGGCCCGCGAGCGTGGCTTCTGGCAGCTGGTGCTGCTCAAGGAAGACGACGAACTGGAATCGTTGCAGCAGGACCCGGCCTACAAGAAGCTGTTGCAGGCCGCCGAGAAGAACTACCCGGCCAAGGCCAGGGATGCGGGCCTTGCGGCCTTCAGCATTCCCCAGGGCAAGGCCCCGAGCGAGGGCTGGCCGGTAGTGGTCTGGCTATCGGGGTTCGGTACCGAAGGCAGCGACGGCATCGACATGCGCACGGACCTTGTGGGGGAAAAAGCCGTGCTGGTGGGCATCAACGGCACTCTCAAGCGCGACGAGCACCAATTCATGTGGCAGCAGCATTCGGTAGCACCGACCGAAGAAGCGGTCAGCGCAGCGCTGAAGAAACTGGAAAAGCAGACCCGTATCGATCGCTCGCGCATCGTCCTGATGGGTTTCTCCCAAGGTGCCGAGCACGCCTCGCACCTGATCGCCGAGTACCCGCAGCATTACAGCGGCGCGCTGCTGCTGTCACCCGGCGGCTACCGGATTCCCTTCGGCGAAACCAAGGCCCGGGACAAGCGCATCGTCATCGTCCATGGCGCCAAGGAGCACGAGAGCAACCAGAAGCTCACCGCCGCCACGCAACAGGCCCTGGAACCCGGCAACCAGGTCCAGAGCCATGAGCATGAGCAAGGCCATACCTTCCAGGACGACTGGCGCCAGGTGTATCCGGGCTACCTGAAGTTCGCCCTGAACCTCTGATGCCAGGTGCCGGGGCTTGAGCCCCGGCTGCTATCACTTGGCCGGAGTCATGGGCCCGGGGGCCTTTACCTGAGTCATCAGGTCATCGTCCCACTGCCCCTCGACCTTGACCTGAGCCAGGGCCCCCAACTCCATGGCCTCGATCAGGTTGTGGTTGAGGTACACGTAGGTGCCCGGCTGCTTGAAGGTGTAGAGCGCCGCCAGGGCCGAACCGCCGGGGATGAACCAGGTCTCCAGGTTGCGTTGCGGGGCGTTGGCGAACTTGCCGGTGGTCCAGACCCAGTCGCCATGGCCGCCGATCAGGTGCGGACGGCTGTCGCGGTTGGCCTGGGAGTGGATGAACAGCACGCTTTCGCCGACCTTGGCGGTCAGGGCGTTGGCTCCGGTCAAGGCGCCGACACGGCCGTTGAACACCACGTGGCTCGGGGTCAGGGTACGCATCACTTCACGGGTGTCCTGGTAGCTGGAGGCCAGGTCCGGGTAGCTCTTGTAATGCCCGTCCTTGTCCTTGGGGATGTACAGGTCGAACTCGCCGATGGTGTAGGCCCGGTCATAGTGCAAGGGCTTGCCGGCAGGGTCCTGCAAGCCTTCGCGCGGCAGCACCATCAAGGTCCCGCTCATGCCCGAAACCACGTGCCAGGGCACCATGCCCGGCGGCGCGCAGTGATAGACGAAGGTCCCGCTGCGGTCAGCCTTGAAACGCAGCACCACTTCCTGCCCCGGCAGCACCTGGGTCAGCGCCGCACCGCCCAGGGCACCGGTGGCCGCATGGAAGTCGATGTTGTGGGGCATGCTGTTGCTGGCCGGATTGCTCAGGGTCAGCTCGACGTAGTCGCCCTCGTGCACCACCAGGGTCGGCCCCGGCATGGAGCCGTTGAAGGTCATGGCCTGCAGGGTGGTGCCCTGATCGTCCACCACCATCTTTTTCTCTTCCACGTTCATGCGGAACTGCACGACCTTCGGCGGCCCGCTGACAGCCTGCTCATGAACATGCACCTGGGGCGGCGCCACCAGGTCCACCTTGACCCGCTGCAAACCGTCGGCGCCCGCGGCCAACACCAGGCTGGAGGCACAGCTTCCGGCCACTACACAGCACTTCAACCACGATTGAAAAGCACCCATGTTCTGCATTTCCCTGCCAATGAATGGTGATTCATTGCAAGGCAAACACCGGGGGCCCGTATTGTCTCAGGGCAATGAACGGATGGCCGGGAAAGCGCATCTGTTGAGCCCGGTCATGGATAACTGAAACTGCGCACCAGGGTCAGTTCCCCGGGAGCGCGCATCGGCACCACAAAGGTCTCGCTCTTTTCATCCGGCGTGCCTTCCTCGGTAATCACTGTGACCTGGGCGGTGGTCAGGGGCTGCACGGCATTTTCCTGGCCGCCGTCTTCATCGTCGTCACTGCGATAACCGCCACCGTAGTAGTTCACATAGACCAGGTACTGGCCCTTGAGCGGCGCCGGCATGGAGAAGATCTCCGGGCCGTAGCCCGTGGTCACGTCCACATCCAGGGTCGCGCCGTTGGGAGCCACGCGGTCGCCGTACCAGATGTGCGCGCCGTCCGGGGTTACCAGGTGCAGGTCGAGGTCGGTGTTGTCGCTGTCCCAGGACAGCAGCACGCGCAACTTGGGCGGGGTCACGCCACCGCCGGTGTTGAGAAACTGCACGCGCTTGCGCTGCTGGCCATCCGGGCTGCGCACTTCGACGCTGTTGCTGCCGTTGGGGAAGGCGTACGGCCGGTCGAAGCTGCCTTGCTCATCGAACTTGAGCGGCATGCTGACGCCATTGACGATCAGCTTGCCGGGCTCTTTGTTCGCCTTGGGCGCACCCTTGATCTGCCCGCGAATACGCGCAGTATCGGCCTGGCCCTGGGGGGTATTCACCGAGGAGGCCGGGTAGTTGACCTCCTGAATGTACTGTTCACCATCCATGGCTCGAGTGCGCCAGCCGCCCTTGGGGGTGTCGAGCTGGATGCCGCTGTCGGCCAGGGCCATGGGCAGGCTGAACATTCCACAAAGGAACAGGAGGACCGGGGGAGCAGGAAGTTTCATGGCCTATTCCAATAAAAGATGACGGGCGAGCCCTTCGATGTAGGTTTCATCCTGGCCGTTGGGATGAGCTTCAAAGGCCAGGTGCAGGTATTCGTGAGTCAGGTCGAGGCGGTCTTGCAGCGAGAGCACGCCCCGCACATAGATGCGTTGCCGTTCACGGTCGACGTAGGGCCGGCCGAAACTCAGGCGGCACACGGCGAACTGGCTGATTTCGTTGTAGCCGATCTCTTGCTCCAGCGGTTGGCGCCAGCGCCGGCGCTGCTGCAGCAGCCACTCCTGGGCCGCCGGCAAGGGTTCGCAGGAGGCCACGGGGTTGTCCCAGCGGCTGAGGCTGGCCCGGGGATAGGCGTGCAGCAGGATGGCGTCGTAGCGTTGCCCGGCCCGGGCCTGCTCCACGGCCTGTTGCCAGGACAGTTTGTCCGGCGCCTTCAGGTCCGAGTGATAGGTGACTTGAGTGCCGGCCAGCACCAGGTCGCTGGTCCAGGCGGCAATGGCCCGGGCCTGGGCAGTGGCCGGGCGCGGCGCGACCCGCTGGCGGTTGCTGCTGTCGTCGATGCTCAGGCATTCGCCGCTGCGCCCGGCGTTCTGCAACAGGTAGGTACGGATGGCCACGGCCAGCGCCTTGGCGGCCTCCACTGGCTCACTGGTGGCTTCGCGCTGCAGTACCCGAGCGACATATTCCTCACGGTCCAGGCGCGCCACCAGTCGCTGGGCCGCAGGGTCTTGCTGCAGGAACAGCTCGCCGGCGCTGTGGATATCCAGCTGGTTGCCGTTGGCAAACTCCACCCGGTAATCCCCTTGCAAGGCACCCGGTTTAGCCGGCTGGCCGCCCTGGCTGACGCTTTTGAGCGGGTAGCGGGAAAACAGGCTGACCTCCACACAGCGGCCTTTATCCACAGGCGGGTTGTCCGGCAGTTCCTGGTTCAGGGCCTGGGCGTAGTCCTTCAACACCCGTTGGCTGGTGCCACGCCCGCCCACCCACAGCGGTGTGCCATCCACCAGCCAGCCGGCAAAACCACCCTGGCGCGACTGCGGGTCCTGATCCGCCAGCCAACTCCAGGTCTTGACCCGCAAGCGCCCGCCCAAGGCGCCCACTACTGCGCCGTCGGCGGCATTGAGCACCACATCCAGCAGCACGCGCCGGGCCGTGTCCCGGGCCGGCAACAGCGCCAGCACCTGCAGCAGCTCCGCCACCGGGACCCGGGTCTGGGGCTGCAGCTGGTTGAGGTCCTGCAACCAGTCGGGAGCGTTGCGGGCCCGCCAGTAATGGCGCCAGTCAGCGGCGGACAGTTGCAAGCGCTGGGGCTCGAAATACAAACCGCAGGAACGTACCAGCGCCTGATCACGGGCGATGCTGGCACCCACCGCACAGCAGTAGACCTCTTCCTTGGACTTGCCCTGGCAGGCATAGGCCGGCTCCTGGGCGCCGGTGTCCACCAGCCAGGCGTAGACAAAGAGTTTCCAGACACTGCCCAGGGGCGCTTGCAGATCCTTGGGCAACGGCTCGCGAGACAGAACCTGGGTCTTGCTCAGGCTCACCAACTCACTGTCCGGGGCGTTTTTCCAGGCCAGGCGCAGGGGCTCGTCCTGGGCCGTCACCCACCCAGGAAGCAAACACAGACATAGCCAGGCCCAGCACCGCACCATGTTATTTGACCGTGACCTGACCCAGGGCCGGGGTGCGTTCCTGAGCCTGATGCTCCGGTGCGTACACCTGGTAGAAACGTGCCGGCGGCAGATTGAACTGGCCTTTCTGGGAGAAGCGAACCAGATGGCGCAGGCGCACTTCGCTGCCGTCGTTCAACGCATCCAGCGGCACCGCGTAGCTCATCTGCCCCGGTTCGGAGCGAGCCTTCTCCAGGGACGCCGCCTCCGTACCGGCCGGGCCGGCCAGCTTGATGCCCCAGGTGGTGCGCTCGACATCGGCGCCCGGCGGCAGCGGCACTTCCAGCATGCCGTACAGCAGCGGCCGGTTGCCTTCGTTGGCGATGATCACTTCGTCCAGGTACAGGCCGTCACTGGCGATCGGCTTGTTGCCCACCGGTTCCAGCTTGAAGGTGAAGGCTTCGTCCCCCGGCACCAGGCGCAACAGGCGGCGGGTGATGTTCACCGGCGACGGCGTGCCCATGTCCAGCTTGCTCAGGTAGCTCACCGACGCCCGCAGCGGACGTTCCGGCACAGAGCCCAGGGCCAGTACCGTCGGCACCTGCGCCCCTTGCCACTGCCAGTAGCTTTCACCACTGGCGCCCTGGCGCTGTTGCCAGCCCTGCCCCGGGTTCAAGGCCACCGCCGGGGTCGACTGGGCGATGCTGCGCTGCAACCAGGTCAGGGCCAGGGCCCGTTCCAGGGTCGATTGCGACGGCAGCAGGCGTTGCAGCAAGGCACGCGCCGCGCCTTGGTCGAACGGTTTGAGCGACAGGCTCAGGGCCTGGGTGAACGGCTGGGAGCTGATATCCAATTGCTGCTGCGCCGCTTCCAGTTGGGCGACGAACGCCGCGGGTGGCGTGACCTTGGCATCCCGCGCCAGGGCCGCGGCCAGCACCCGGGCGCTGGCCAGGCCGAGAGTCGAATCCGGATCGTCCATCACCAGGCTGTCGCTGCCGTTGTCCTGCATGCTGGCTGCCGGGCCGCTACCGGCCTTGGCCAGGTCGTCCATCAGGCCGCTGACCAGGGTGTTGATCGGCAGTTTCATTTCACGGGCGAACGACAGGATCAGCGCCCGTTGCAGCAACGGCGTATTGCCAGCCTGCTTGGCGTAGACCTCCAGCACCCGCTGCCAGTGCTCCGGCGGCAGGTTCAGGTCCAGCACCTTGCTCGCATTCCAGTCGGCGTAATAGGCGTAGGCGGTGAGGAAGGCATCCGGCTCGGCATCTTCGCCCCACCAGGTGAATGCCGCTTCCGGCCCGGCCATGTGCACCAGGCGCAGACGGCTGTTCTGCATCATCAGCCGCAGCCGGTCGCGGATCTGCGGATTGCTGGCCAGCGCCGGGTAGGCAACGCTCAGCGGCAGCAACTGGCTGGCGGTCTGTTCTACGCCGCCATACGGGTATTCCAGCAGGTCATCCAGGGCCGAACGGAACAGCGCTTGCGGGCTGTCGTCCAGGCGCAGGCGAATGTCCGCAGCATCGGCCGGCAGGCCCAGCGGCGTGCTGATGGTGACCACGTCCAGGCTTTGGGTCTGCACGCTCTGCCAGCCGGCCGCACTGCTCACCAGGCGCACCGCCAGGGCATCCACGGTCTTGCCGCCCTGCACCAGCTCGGCGCTCCACTCGCCATTGCCCGGAGCAATGGCCGGCAGCGCCACATAGTTGATGCCGCTGTTGAGGGTCAGCGGCAGGCGCTGGGACTCACCGGCGTAATGGATCACCAGTTCGGCCTTGGTGGGTTGTTCGGACTGGCTGAAGGCGAATACCCCCAGGTCCGGCTTGTCACCCGTGCGGAAGCGGGTCGGACCGCTCCACTTCAGGTACAGGGCCTTGTCGGAACGCACGAACTGCTTTTTCTGCCCCACTTGGCCGTCATCGGCGATGGCCCGGGCAGTGATGCGCCAGCGGGTCAGGGAATCCGGCATGCGGAAGGTGAAACGCGCCTTGCCGCTGCCGTCGGTGACCAGCTCCGGCTGCCAGGCAGCGGTGTCGACATCTTCGCGCCGCGGACGCTCCAGTACCTTGACCCCGCGTTCGCTGCGGTTGGCCTTGCCCGGGGCGGTGGGGCTGCCCGGCAGGGCCACGTCGTAGCTGATGAACGACAGGCTGGCGCTGGTGCGCACATTGTTGCGCCGCGGGTGGTAGAAGAACTGGTCGATGCTCGGCGCCACTTCCGGTTGCAGGGCGTAGACCATTTCGTCCACCACGCTGACCGTCAGGTGTGCGGGCACCGGCTTGCCGGCGAACTGGGTAGACAGGTCGACGGTGACCATGTCACCCGGCTGGTATTTGTCCTTGTCGGTATGGATGGCCACATCGATCTGCGGCGTCAGCACCTTGATCCCGGCGTTCTGGAAGCTGTACTCGCCGCCCTTGGTGTAGAGCACGGAAAAGGTCAGGTTCGGCGCAAAGCCGTCCTTCACCGGCACCCGGGCGCGGTATTGGGTGGGGCTGAGTTTTTCCACCTTGAGCCAATCGCCGCCCTTGGACAGCAGCGCCGTGGCCTCGACCTTGTCCCGCTCCAGGGACAGCAGGGCGTCGTTGATCGGCTCCGGGAAGGTGATCAGCGCCAAGGCTTCGTCACCAGCCTTGTACTCGGGCTTGTCGAGGACGATTTCCACGGTGCCCGGCACCGCTTTCACGCCCTCGCCAGTGACCGAGTGGCTGGTGCCGCCCAGTACACGATCGTGCTCGTCGCGCAGGGTCAGGTTGTAGGTACCGGGGCGCTCGAAGGCCAGGGCGAAACCGCTGTCGGCGGCAGCCAGCTTGCCCTCGCCGGTGGACTGGTCCTCCATGCGCACCCAGCCGTAGCGGCTCGGCTTGACGTTCTTGCTCTGCTCGCTGGTGTTCTGGTTGGCGTAGCTGAACTGCACCTTGTCGCCGGCCGCGCTGAAACGCTGCGGCGCGCTGAGGCTGAAGCTCGCCGCGCCACGCTCGATGAGGATTTCCTTGGTGGTCTTGACCCGATACGCAGCGCCATCACTGGCGAATACGGTGAGCATGTAGCGGCTGGGCTTGTCCGCCGCCGGCAGGTCGAGGGTCGCACTGCCCTTGGAATCGGTGGTCAGTTCGGCGCTGGTCAACTCCACCGGGAACTGGCCCATGTACTGCAGTTCGTTGTCCACCATGGACAGCTGCTGGGCCCGCAGGCTCAGTTGCAGGCGAGCGTTGGCCACCGGTTTGCCGTCGGGGTAGAGCAGCACCAGGTTGCCCTTCACCGGCTCGCCGGTCTTGAAGTCCGGCTTGGCCAGGGCCAGGGAAACCTCAAAGTGCGGCTTGATGTACTCGGCCACGCGGAAGGCACTGCTGTAGACCTGGCCCTTGTAGCCAAAACGCAGTTCATAACCACCGGCCACGGCATTTTCCGGCAGTTGGAAGCGGCCCTGGGCGCCGGACTTGGAATCCAGGTTCAGGGTCATGTTCTGCAGGGCGGTGCCGGCGGCATCCAGCACGCTGACGTTCACCGTGCCCGCACCCGGCTGTACCGAGTCCCGGGCGTTCTTGAACTCGCGACCGACGATCTTCAGCGATACCCAGTCCCCCGGGCGATACAGCGGCCGGTCGGTGAAGGCATACAGTTTGGTGTCGTAGATTTCGCTGTCGTAATAGAAGTTCTCGGAGACGAACACCCCGCCTTCCTGGTCTTCGCCGATCACGTAGGAGCGCTCGGGGCTGACGTGCTTGAGGCGCACCAGGCCCTGTTCGTCGGTGGCGCCGCTGTTCATCACACCGAGGCCGTCGGTCCACAGCACATTGACCTTGGGCACCGAGTTGCCTTCATGCTTGCCCGCAGCCCAGACCAGCAGTTCGTCGCCGGCGATCTTGCTCACCGCCACGGTGTTGGAAACAAAAACCATGGTGGTGGCGCGGTACTTGCCCACCAGGGCCTCCACCAGGTACAGGCCGGGCTTGAGCTGCCCCAGCGGGATGTAGACGTTGCCCGGGGCGACGTTGATGAACTGGCTGGAGGAACCGGACAGGTTTACCCCGGCCGGCGGCTGGATCGGCTTGGCCTGCCACAGCGGATAACGGAACTGGGTCACCAGGGGCAGCCCCGGGATCAGGGCGAATTGCGGCTGGGCGTCATACGGCGTCGGCGCCAGCATGGAGTTGCCCACCTTCAGTTCCGGCACCTCTTCGGTGACCTGCTTGCGTGACTCGTAGGAGAAGGCGCGCTGCATCACCCGGCGGGATTTGCGGTACCAGTTGTCCCACAGGTAGGCCAGGGTGTTGGACAGGCCCTCGCCCTTGAACTGGCCGTCGCTGACCACCCGGTGCAGGTTCTTCTGGCGCTTGAGAAAGTCCAGCGGCTGGTCGATCCGGTACACCCGGATGTCCGCGCCGCCATAGGGCTCCATGCGAAAGCGCCGGTAGTCACGGCCCGGGGCTTCGAGGCGCACCATGGCCTGTTCGTCGCTGGCGAAACTGCTGTCGGCCAGGAGGAAGAAACTCTCGCCGGAGACCGCCGCATAGTCGCTGGGCGGCACCGAGTCTTCGGCGTTGACCAGGGCCACGGGGGTGAGCAGGGTCAAGGCCAGGGTCAGGCGAAACAGAAAACGGGACATACGGGATTCGCTCATTGGGTGAGGAAGTTCAGTCGATAGATGCCGATGAAGTTGGGGTTGGCTGAGTCGGGTATCCATCGAGTGTCCTTCCATGTCATCAGTTGCTGCACGCTAGCCGAGCGCATGCCGTTGTCGGTGGGAGTGGTGGTGCCGGTGTGATAGGCGATGTTGCGGCCCATCCAGATCATCAGGTGCTGGTCGTCGCCCTGGTCGAAGAACAACAGATCACCGGGGCGCGCCTGCCCCAGGTCACGGCTCACCAGATGGCTGTTGAACTGGATCAGCTTGATGGCATTGACGTAGGGCCCGGTCTGGCCGCCGCCCTGCTGCCACTGCTGGGCCAGGCCGCGCTGGCCTTCGCTCAGTTGCAGCTCCGGCGGCAGGTAGCGATTGGACATGCCGTTGGCCCGCAGCCATTTGTTGTCGTGGACCTTGAGCGCTTCGTTGGCGGCAAAGCGCACCAGGCCCGCGCAGTCCTGCTGGTACCAGCGCGGGCTAGGGCCCTGGCTCAACTGCTCCTGGGCGATGCGCACGAACCAGGCACGGAACACCTGGGACTGTTGCACGTCCAGCGGCGGAGCCTGGGTCGCGCCCACGGCGCTGCTCAGCAACAAGGCCAACAGGCCAAGGCTGCTCAGACCTTTGCGCAGTGCACTCACAGGGCACGCCATTGCAGGGGCAGCCATTGCCAGCGACCGTCGGGCTCGCTGCCCTCGGGCAGGGTCAGGGCGTACTTGCCATAACCGCCAAGGGTACGCAGCTTGGGCACCAGGTAGGTTTGCGCGGCGTTGTTGAACACCGGCTCCATGTCCTGGGGCAGGCTGTCGAAGGTTTCCTGCTGGATCAGCTGGGCCAGGGACTGCGGGCCCAGGTACACCGGCATCAGTGCATCCTTGGGCACCACGTCCGCCAGGGGCGGGAAGCGCTTGTCCAGGGTGCCCAGGGCCTTGTTCACCAGCTTGTCATCCAGGGAGAACACCAGGGTCGAGCCATGGCGGGCCAGGCTGACCTGCATGAAGGCGCGACCGGTGATGGTTTGCGGGTCCTTGGCCTCCTTGGCCGGGTACTGGCCGAAGTTGGAACTGACCTGGCGCTGCCACTGGTGCACGTCGCCGTTCTGCTGCTCGACCACCGGGAAGATGCGCTCCGCCACCTTGCTTTCCCGGGTGCCGACCATGGAGCCGAACAGCTTGCCCAGGTCCGCATCGAGCTTGGCGTTGTCCTTGTCCTTGAGGCTGGCCACCAGCAGCGGCGTGTACAGCCGCGAGTCGGCGTACCAGCACAGGCCGGCGGTCCCGGCCATGTGCTCGGTCAGGGTGGTGGCCACCGCTTCTTCGGCGCCCAGCTTGACCAGCAACGGCTTCTGCTGCTCCGCCGCCAGGGGCAAGGCTACACAGGCGCTGGCGCCCATGGGCATGGCCTGCCAGATCGGCTTGAAGTCGAACGCCGGCTGGTTGTCCTGCTCTTGCATGGCCAGGTAGCTGTGCCAGCCCTTGTCGTCCATATCGAAGCGCAGGCCGGCGAAGTTGGGGATAAAGCGCTGGTAACCCATGGCCAAAACACTGGAGTTGACTGCCAGCCGCTGCTGCACTTCAGGCTTGCGCGCCTCCAGGCCAAAGGCCTCGGGGAACAGTTTGTCGCCGTTGAGCAGGGCCTCCAGCGCCGTGGTGGACACCGCACCATGCTCGTCGTCGGCGCCGGTGGCGGGGTCATACAGCTTGGCGGGGTTGGACAGCACCACCAGCTTGTCGCCGTGGGAGGCGAATGCCAGGGACCGGCTGGCGTTGTAATTCAACTGGTACAGGGTCACCGCATCGCCACCGACCTTCAGGTCCGCCAGCTTGCTCAACTGGGTGTCATCCAGGGCCACCTTGGCCAGGGGCTCCAGCAGCTTGGCCAAGCCGCCGCGGTCCATCACCAGCAGGAAGTCCTTGAGACGCCCGTCGGCGCCGCGCCACAGCGCCACGTCGGCCGGCTGGTCGAACAACTGCTCGATCAGGTTGTCCTGCAGCTTCAGGTCATGCTCGTAGATGATCCGCCGCAGGCTGCCGATCAGGCCCAGGCGGTCGGCGTGGGTCTGGTAATAGAAGACGAAATCCTCGGTCAGGGTTTCCTTGAGGAAAGGCACCGCCAGCAGGTCCTTGGGCAACTGCGCCAGGGAATGGGTTTCCAGCAGGCCGTCGGGGCGGCTCAGGCCCAGCTTGTCGCCGGCCAGCTCCGCCACCGGAGTCTTGGGCTTGCAGCCCACGCCGGTGGCCGCGGCCGCCACCAGGCACAGGCCCATGACCAGGACCGGCCAGCGCCGCTTGCTGGCGGGTTGTTCAGTACCGGGCACGCCGGCTGCCGGGGATGCTGTGTTTTCGCTCATGATTCACAAAGCCCAATTCATCCGTGGTGCGGGATGTTCAATAGTTGAAAGACTTGACCAGCAACAGGTCGCCGATGGCCCGCATGGGCACGATAAAGGTCTCGCGTTTCTCATCGACGGTGTTTTCGTTAAGGATCAGGTTGATCTGCGAGGTGATCACCTCGTTCTGATTGCTGCCTTCGTCGAAGTTGTATCCGCCGCTGCCGAAGTTGCCCCAGTAGTTCACGTAGATCAGGTAGGTGCCCCGCAGCGGTGCGGTCATGGTGAACATTTCCGGGCCCGGGCCATCGACGCCGTCCGGGTCCAGGCCGCCGCCATTGGTCAGGCCGGGGTGGCCGAAGAAGGCGTGCTGACCGTCGGGGGTAATGATGTGCATGTCCAGCTCGGCCTTGGGATCGTCCCAGCCCAGCACTACGCGAATGCGCGGTGGAGTCTTGTTCAGGTTGGCTTCATAGAACTGCACGCGCTTGAGGGACTTGCCCTCGGAGCTGCGCACTTCGACGCTGTTGGAGCCGGCACCGAACGCATAGGGCCGGGCAAAACGGCCCTGCTCGTCGGTATAGAGATTCAACGGGTTGCCGTTGACCGACAGGCTGTGGGGCTGGCGCAAATGGCCAATGGCCTTGAGCTGGCCTTCGATCAGGGTGCGGTTGCGCTGGATGCCGCGGTCGATGGGCGGCGTCGGATAGGCCACGCGATCCTGCTCGGTGCGGTCCAGCAGGCCGGAATAACGCCAGCCGGCCAGGGGTTCCTGCAGCTCGGCAGAAGGCTCGGCGAATGCCGGCCCGGCCAGCAGCAAGGTCAGCAGAAGGGAGGATAGAGCGCGCATGTAATGCGTCCTGCCATGCATGGGAAAACCCTGGCGCCAGATCCTCGGCGCGGCTGCAAATATTCGGAAAGAGTGCCCGGCAACAAAGGGCGTTGGAAAGGCCGCAGATTAGCGACTTGGCGCCTGTTGCACAATTGCCGAAAAAGGAATTTGCGAGGGAATCGGCAATGCCCTGAACCCCCCGCAGCAAGTGCCATTACAGCGCCATCACCCCCTTCACTCCCGGGAGCGATGCGCGTCGTGAAAACCCCAGCCCCCCGCCCCCAACGCCCCCCCGCCCGAAGCCCGCCAGCGGGCGCTTCTCATTTGCCCGAAACCCCGCTGTCTGCTAGTGTCGCGCCGGTTTAACGTCAACCGGGATAGCCGCCATGGCCCGCAAAAAAGCTGCCTTAGATTTCGAACAATCCCTCGCCGACCTGCAAACCCTGGTCGAGCGTCTGGAGAACGGCGAGCTGTCGCTGGAAGACTCGTTGACCGCCTTCGAGCAAGGCATCGGCCTGACCCGCGATTGCCAGGCGGCCCTGGCCCAGGCCGAGCAGAAGGTGCAGATCCTCCTGGAGCGCGATGGCGAACTGGCGGAACAGCCCTTCGATGCGGAACAGCCGGAATGATTACCGCCTATCAGGCCTCCAGCCAGGCCCGCGTCGACGCTGCAATGCACACCCTGTTCACCGCCCCTAGCCCCGAACTTGCCCGCCTCTATGAAGCCATGCGCTACAGCGTGATGAATGGCGGCAAGCGCGTGCGCCCGCTGCTGGCCTATGCCGCCTGCGAGGCCCTGGGCGGCAAGCCCGAGCAAGCCAACGGCGCCGCCTGCGCGGTGGAGCTGATCCACGCCTATTCCCTGGTGCACGACGACCTGCCGGCCATGGACGATGACGACCTGCGCCGCGGCCAGCCCACTACCCACAAGGCTTTCGATGAAGCCTGCGCGATCCTCGCCGGCGACGGCCTGCAGAGCCTGGCCTTCAGCGCCCTGCTGGACCCGGCCCTGAGCGACGCCAGCGCCGAGATCCGCCTGCGCATGGTCACCACCCTGGCCCAGGCCGCGGGCCCGGCGGGCATGGTCGGCGGCCAGGCCATCGACCTCGGCTCCGTGGGGCTCAAGCTGGACCAGCAGGCCCTGGAATACATGCATCGGCACAAGACCGGGGCACTGATCGAAGCCAGCGTGATCCTTGGCGCCCTGGCCAGCGGCCGGGCCGAAAAGGGCGAGCTCAAGGCCCTGCAAACCTACGCTCAGGCCATTGGCCTGGCGTTCCAGGTGCAGGACGACATTCTCGATGTCGAAAGCGATACCGCCACCCTGGGCAAGCGCCAGGGCGCCGATATCGCCCGAGACAAGCCGACCTACCCGGCCTTGCTGGGCCTGGCCGCAGCCAAGGAGTACGCCCTGGAACTGCGCGACCAGGCGCTGCATGCCCTGCGTCCGTTTGACGCAGCGGCCGAGCCGCTGCGCGAGCTGGCGCGCTATATCGTCGAACGCCGCAGCTGATCGGCGGTCCGTAGCAGGACCGCATATCGGCCAAGTTCGGCGCTCTGCGTGGGCAGCTTGCGATGCATAAGGTAAACTGCCGCCTCTTTCTATACCTATAACGATTCGCCTGATGCCCACGACGTTTCATGAGATTCCCCGCAAACGCCCGACCACGCCGCTGCTCGACCGCGCCCAGACGCCGGACGGCCTGCGCCGGTTAGGCGAAGCCGAGCTGGAAACCCTGGCCGATGAGTTGCGCCTGGAATTGCTCTATACGGTCGGCCAGACCGGCGGGCACTTCGGTGCCGGCCTCGGGGTCATCGAGCTGACCATCGCGTTGCATTACGTGTTCGACACCCCGGACGACCGGCTGGTGTGGGACGTGGGTCACCAGGCGTATCCGCACAAGATCCTCACCGGGCGCCGTGAGCATATGGCCAGCCTGCGCCAGAAAGACGGCCTGGCCGCCTTCCCGCGGCGCTCCGAGAGCGAGTACGACACCTTCGGCGTCGGCCACTCCAGTACCTCCATCAGCGCTGCCCTGGGCATGGCCATCGCCGCACGCCTGCAGAACAGCGAGCGCAAGGCCATCGCCGTGATCGGCGACGGCGCCCTGACCGCGGGCATGGCCTTCGAGGCCCTGAACCACGCGCCGGAGGTGGACGCCAACATGCTGGTGATCCTCAACGACAACGACATGTCGATCTCGCGCAATGTCGGCGGGCTGTCCAACTACCTGGCCAAGATTCTCTCCAGCCGCACCTACGCCAGCATGCGCGAAGGCAGCAAGAAAGTGCTGTCGCGCCTGCCCGGGGCCTGGGAAATCGCTCGCCGCACCGAAGAATACGCCAAGGGCATGCTGGTCCCCGGCACCCTGTTCGAAGAACTGGGCTGGAACTACATCGGCCCCATCGACGGCCATGACCTGCCGACCCTGATCGCCACCCTGCGCAACATGCGCGACCTCAAGGGCCCGCAGTTCCTGCATGTGGTGACCAAGAAGGGCAAGGGCTTCGCCCCGGCGGAAGTCGACCCGATCGGCTACCACGCCATCACCAAGCTGGAACCCCTGGACGCCCCGGCGGCCGCGCCGAAAAAGGCCGGCGGGCCGAAGTACTCCGGTGTGTTCGGCGAATGGCTGTGCGACATGGCCGCCGCCGACCCGCGCCTGGTGGGCATCACCCCGGCGATGAAGGAAGGTTCGGACCTGGTGGCCTTCAGCGAGCGTTTCCCGCTGCGCTACTTCGACGTGGCAATTGCCGAGCAGCACGCCGTGACTCTGGCGGCCGGCATGGCCTGCGAGGGCGCCAAGCCGGTGGTGGCGATCTATTCGACCTTCCTCCAGCGCGGCTATGACCAGCTGATCCACGATGTGGCGGTACAGAACCTCGACGTGCTGTTCGCCATCGACCGCGCCGGCCTGGTGGGCGAAGACGGCCCGACCCACGCCGGCAGCTTCGACCTCTCCTACCTGCGTTGCATCCCCGGCATGCTGGTGATGACCCCGAGCGACGAGAACGAGCTGCGCATGATGCTCAGCACCGGGCACCTGTACAACGGCCCTGCGGCCGTGCGCTACCCACGCGGCACCGGCCCCAACGCACCGATCGACAAGAGCCTGGAACCGATCGAGATCGGCAAGGGCGTGATCCGCCGCCAGGGCAGGCAAGTGGCCCTGCTGGTGTTCGGCGTGCAACTGGCCGAAGCCCTGCAAGTGGCCGAGAAACTCGACGCCACGGTGGTCGACATGCGCTTCGTCAAGCCACTGGATGAAGCCCTGGTACGCGAGATCGCCAGCAGCCACGAACTGCTGGTGACCATCGAGGAAAACGCCATCATGGGTGGCGCCGGTGGCGCGGTCAGCGAGTACCTGGCACGGGAAAACATCCTCAAGCCGATCCTCCACCTGGGCTTGCCGGACGCCTACGTCGAGCACGCCAAACCGGCGCAGATGCTCGCCGAGTGCGGCCTCGACGAAGCCGGCATCGAGGCCTCGGTGCGCCAGCGCCTGGCGCTGCTGGGCCTGGCTTGATCCACAACGGCCAGCTGTAGCCGCTGTTGCACGCCCGCCATGCGGGCGTCGCTTTTTGGCCTTCACTGTGCAGCCTCTCCCACTTTGCGGCAAAGGCCGAGCCGCGCTAACGGAATAGCCATGAAACTCTCTCGCCTGGCCCTGCCGCTTTGCCTTTTGCCCTGCGCCGAACTCTTTGCCGACACCCCCGACCGCGATCAGGCCCTGAAACTGCCCGAAATGCTGATCAGCGCCAACCGCCAGGTGGAAGCGCGCAATGACAGCAGCGCCGCCAACACCGTATTCACCCGGGAAGACATCGACCGCCTGCAACCCGGCAGCCTCACCGACCTGCTGCAGCGGGTGCCAGGGGTGCAGGTAGCCCAGGGCGGCGGGCGCGGCAACCTGCCGAATATCTTCATCCGCGGCACCAACTCGGCCCAGAGCCTGGTGCTGGTGGACGGCCAGCGCATCAGCAGCTCATCGAGCGGCGACAGTAACCTGCAGTTCATCAGTATCGAGCAGATAGAAAGGGTGGAAGTACTGCGTGGCTCGCGCTCAGTGATCTATGGCAGCGACGCCATTGGCGGGGTGATCCAGATCTTCACCCGGCGCGGAGCGGACTCGGGGCTCCATGGGCGCATGCGCGTCGCCGCTGGCAGCAACCAGACCTGGGAGCGCAGCCTGGGACTGTCCGGTGGAGATCAACAGACACGCTTCAGCCTCGGCGCCAACCTGGATGAAACCGCCGGGATCGACTGGACCCACGAATCGTTCCCCAGCGATGCCGACCATGATGGTTACCGCAACAAGTCGTTGAGCTTCACCCTCAGCCATGCGCTGAACGATGACCTGGAGGTAGGCCTCAACCTGCTGGATAACCGTGGTCGCACGCGCTATGACAACCCCTTCGGGCGCTACGACTCAAGCTACGACGTCTTCGCCCAGGATCCTTACACCGACTTCAGTGTCAGCAGCGTCAGCGGCTATCTCGATGCGCACATCAATGATTACTGGACGTCGCGAGTAGAGCTGGGGCATAGCGAGAACCGCGACCTCAAGCGCGACAAACTCAGTGACGAACGAAACGTATTCAATACCTACCGGGACTCGCTGAACTGGCAGAACGATCTGCGCCTGGACGAACACAACAGCCTGATCCTCGGCGCTGACTGGTACGAAGACCGGCTCAATACCAGCCCGGCGCGATTTGCCGAAGACAGCCGCTGGAACCGGGCAGCCTTCATTCAGCACCGCTTTCGCGGTGACAGTTTCTCCACCGAGCTGGGTCTGCGCCGCGACCAGAACCAGCAATATGGCAGCCAGAACACCTGGAGCGGCACCTTTACCCTGCCGCTCAACCCGGACAATGACTTGCTGCTCTCCTATAGCGAAGGTTTCCGGGCGCCCAACTTCAGCGACCTGTATTACCCCGGCTTCAGCAACCCCGACCTCAAGCCGGAACACTCCAAGAGCTATGAATTGCAGTGGCGTAGCCAACTGACGCAAAGCACTCGCCTGGAGACCTCGATCTTCCGCACCGATATCAAGGACGCAATCATTTATGACCGCATAGCCCAACGCCCGGAAAACGTTGGCGCAGCGAGAATCAACGGTTTCGAAGCGGCCCTGAAACAGGAACTGTTCGGCTGGCAGACCAGCATCGGCACCGCGATCATTGATCCGCGCAATCGCAAGGATGGCCATCAACTGCCGCGCCGTGCCCGCCGCACCTTGAATCTGGATCTAGACCGGCAGTTCGACCAATTGGCGCTAGGTGCCAGCTGGCAACTGGTGAGCAAGAGCCATGAGGACTTGAGCACGAAAAAGCAAGTCCCGATTGGCGGCTACGGCCTGCTCGGACTGCGAAGCAGTTGGGCGATCAATCAGGAAGTGAAGCTGGACCTGAAACTCGACAACATCTTCGACAAGTCCTATAGCCGCGCGCTCTACGAGTACAACGGCAACGACTATGGCTACCGCAGCGAAGGCCGTACCTGGATGCTCGGCGTGACCTGGACGCCTGAGCTGTAAGGTCCGCCGCCTTCGCCGGCAAGCCGGCTCCTACAGGCCCCTAGGGCAAGGCCTGCCGGTGAAGGGGCTCAGCGCTCAGGTGCGATCAAGGCACAGAGCCTGGCCGTCGCGGCAATCATCTGCCCGCTGGGCCGCTCCAGGCCCTTGTCCCTTACCAGCAGCAACCGCCCTTGCCGCACCGCCGCGACCTGCGGCCAGTCCTTCCAGGCATCCAGTTGTCCCTGGGCGGTGGCGAGGATCGCCTGCGGATTGCGCTGCAACACCGACTCGATACTGACCTGGGGCGCCGGCAGTTGCTGGTCGGCAAACACATTGCGCGCGCCGCAGACGCTCAAGGCTTCGCTGATGATCTGCCCACCACCCACCGTGTACAGCGGCTGGTCCCAGACCTGATAGAACACCGGCAACAGCGGTTCGCGGTGATAGCGGACGCGCAATGCAGCCAGTTGCCCGTTCAACTCGGCGGCCAGCTCGCGGCCGGCCGCCGGGCGGCCCAGGCGCTCGCCGATCTCGGCAATCTGCGCGGTCAGTTGCGGGAAGTCATGGGGTTCGGCAACCAGGGTGGGAATCCCCAGGCGCGCCAGCTGATCGCGCTGGGCCGGGCCGACACTGCCCGGCCAGAGCAACAGCAAATCAGGTTTGAGGCTCAGCAGGCGCTCGATATCCAGCTGGCCGTAGCGCCCCACCGAAGGCAGGTCCTTGAGCGGCGCGGGCCGTTCACCGGCATCCAGCACGCCCACCAGCAGCTCGGCGGCGCCTAGCTCTACAACGATTTCCGAGAGCGATGGCGCAAGACTCACCACCCGCTGCGCCGCCAGCGCCGGAACACTGGCCAGCAGGCACAGGACCGCCAGCCAGCGCAGCATCAGCCCAGTTGACGCGGAATGCGATAGAGGTAGAACAGCACCGCCGTGGACACCGCCAGAAGCATCAGCGGCACCGCTTCCAGGCCGACGAACACCGCCAGGGTACCGATCCAGGCCGGCAGCGACGCCGCCAGGAACGCCACCCGCCGGCTGGCCGCAAGGTTGATCCAGGCCGCCGGTTCCTCGGGAGTGTCCAGGGCTTTCTGGGTGGCGATCAGGGCGTGCTTGTAGCCGCCGAAGAAGCGCAGGCTGACGAACATCGATGCCACCCCGGCAATGAAGAACGGCATCGCCAGCACCGGCAGGATGGGCTCGCCCTGGCCGAACAGCGCGTTGATCACGAACAACGGCAACAGGCCCAGGGCCAGGTATTGCCACCAACTGACGGTCAGGCGCCGCTTGACTTGGCCCCGGGTCACGCGCGGTCGACCTCGCCCTGATGCTCGTTGCCCATCATGTGGTCGAGCTTGCTGGCCTTGGTCGCCAGGTAGAGTTTGTTGTGCGGGTTATGGCCGGTGTGCAGCGGTACGCGCTCGGCGACCTGGATCCCCATCTCGGTCAAGGCCTTGACCTTGCGCGGGTTGTTGGTCATCAGGCGCAGGGACTTGACCCCCAGGTGCTCCAGCATCGGCAGGCACATGGCGTAGTCGCGCTGGTCGGCGGCAAAGCCCAGGCGTTCGTTGGCCTCCACGGTGTCGGCGCCACCGTCCTGCAGTTCGTAGGCGCGGATCTTGTTCAAGAGGCCGATACCCCGGCCTTCCTGGCGCAAGTACAGCAACACCCCACGACCTTCGCGGGCAATGGCCTGCAGGGCGGCTTCCAGTTGCGAGCCGCAGTCGCAACGCTGGCTGAACAGTGCATCGCCGGTCAGGCACTCGGAGTGCAGGCGGCCGAGAACCGGAGCGCCGTCGGCGATATCGCCCAGGCTGAGCACCACATGCTCGCGGCCGGTAGCTTCATCGAGAAAACCATGCATGGTGAATTGCGCAAAAGGCGTAGGCAGCTTGCAAGCAGCAACAAAAACGACGGGCACTGTTGTGCTCCTGATCTGTATGAGGACTGGAGATTCGCAGAGGCGGCATTGTAACAGCAGCCTCCACTGGACGCTTAGGCTGAATTATCGGAGATAAAGATCGATAAGTTTGATCAACGCACCGCCGGCTAAGGGCTCCCGTCAAAGGGATAAGGCTGTTTCCAGCGCTCGAAGATCGGCCGCAAACGCCCGGTGCTCACCAGCTGTGCCATGCGCTGGTCGTACAGTTCGCGCATTTCCCGCCCGCGCGGGTTGCTGGCGAACCCCAGGTACAGCGGCAGCTCGGTCAGATGGGTACGCTTGAACTGGCTCGGATCGGAGGCCTGCCCCAGCACGTAGTCGATCTCGGTCTGGGCATCGATGTAATAGTCGGCGCGGCTGTACAGCAGCATCGGCAGGATGCCGATGCGCCGGCGGATCTCGTTGTAGCGACGGATATTGGGCAGGTAGTCCTGGTACTTGTAGCCGCGCACCCAGACCAGTCGGTAACTGGCGATAGTCGCCAGGCTCAACTCGGGGTTGCTGGCCAGTCCCAGGGCGTAGATGTGATCGGTGTCGTAGTTCCAGTGGGGGTAAAGCACACCCGGCGACTCATCACGGTAGGCACCCATGTGGGCGTCCACTTCGCCGCGCTGTACCAGCCCGACCGAACGGGTATAGGGCACGCTGCAACGTTCGATGGTCACACCCAGCGGCTCGAAGACTTCGCGCAGGATGTCCCAGCCCAGCCCCTCGCCGTTGGCTTCGGTGTAATCGCTCCAGACCTCGCTGGCGATGCGAATGTGCCTGGGCTGCGCCTGCGGCTCCGCGGCCCGGACGCTGCAACAGTTCAAGGCAACCAGCAATACCAGCAGCGCGCGGCACACACCCATGCCTATTTCCTCAGCTGAAGCACCACACCAGCCCTTGCATCGCCAGCCAGGCAAACACCCCGGCGAGCACGTCGTCGAGCATGATGCCGACGCCGCCATGCACATGCCGGTCGATCCAGCGAATCGGCCAGGGCTTGAGAATGTCGAAGAAGCGGAACATCAGGAAACCTGCCAGCAGCCAGTACCAGCCTTCGGGCACCAGCCACAGGGTGATCCACATGCCGACCATTTCATCCCAGACGATGCCTTCGTGGTCATGCACCCGCAGATCGTCGGCCACCTTGCCGCACAACCAGAAGCCGAACAGCATGGTGATGCCGAGCATCAGCCAGTAGCCCCAGTCCGGCAACATCTGCCACAGCGGGATAAAGGGTAGCGCAACCAGCGAACCCCAGGTGCCCGGCGCCTTGGGCAAGGTGCCGGAGCCAAAGCCGAAGGCCAGGAAATGCCAGGGGTTGCGCCACACCGACGGCGGTACGAACTCCGCCGGGACCTGTTTGGGATGATCTGTCACTGTGTCTCCGGAAAGTGTTGATAACCCCGGGTGCCGGGGGTGATGTCCTGCCCATCGGCATCCAGCAGGGTCACCCCCTGCCCGGCCACCACTCGCCCGACCACCCGCACTGGCCAGCCGGCCGTCAGTAGCGGCGCCAGTTCGGCCGGTGGCAGGGTGAAGGCCAGGACGTAGTCGTCACCGCCACTCAGGGCCGCGGCGCGAGCGCCCTGCTGGCCGAGAAAGCCCAGCAGCGCCGGCGACAGCGGCAGCTTCTCGACCTCGACCTGCAAACCAACCGCCGAGGCCGTGGCGATATGGCCGCAGTCGGCCAGCAAGCCATCGGAGATGTCCAGCGCCGCCGTGGCCTTGCCCCGCAGCGCCTGGCCCAGGGCGAGTTGCGGTTGCGGCGACCAGTAATGGGCCAGCAGTGGCTCAGCCAGCGCCGGCTCGGCGCTGCGCTGGCCCAGAACCAGCGGCAAGGCGCCGGCGGCGCTGCCCAGGTCACCGCCGACGCACAGCAGATCGCCTGCCCGAGCACCGCTGCGGGTCAGGGCCAGGCCGGCAGGTACCCGGCCGAATACCGTCAGGGTCAGGGTCAAGGGGCCGCGGGTGGTATCGCCACCGATCAGGTGCACCCCGCAGTTCTGCGCCATGGCATTCAAGCCTTGGGCATAGGCCTGCAGCCAATCGGTGCTTACCGTCGGCAGGGTCAGGGCAAGGGTAAAGGCCAGTGGCGTGGCGCCCATGGCGGCCAGGTCGCTGACAGCCACCGCCAGGGAGCGTTGGCCAAGAAGAAAGGGCTCGCAGGGATCGGCGAAATGCACACCGGCCACCAGGGTGTCGGTGGAAATCGCCAACTGCTCGCCAGGGGCAACTGCCAGCAAGGCGCAGTCGTCGCCGATCCCCAGGGCAACACCCTCGCCGCCCTGCGCACAAGGCGCGGCAGCGAAGAAGTTACGGATCAGCTCAAACTCGCCCATGGCAGCTGCAAGCGCGGTTCAGCGCTTGAACGCCTTCACTTCAGCTTCGCGCAGGCGTGGGGCCAGCTTGTCGAGTACGCCATTGACGAACTTGTGGCCATCGGTGGAACCGAAGACCTTGGCCAGTTCGATACCTTCGTTGATCACAACGCGGTACGGCACGTCGACGCGCTTGAGCAGTTCCCAGGTGGACAGGCGCAGAACCGCCAGCTCCACAGGGTCCAGCTCATCGATGGCCAGGTCCAGGCAAGGCACGAGCGCGGTGTCGATCTCGTTCTTGTTGGCCGGAACCCCGTGCAGGATTTCACGGAAGTAGGCGCCATCGATGTCAGTGAAATCGTTGTCGACCCGGAACTGCGCTTCGATCTCGTTCAGCGAATGCTTGGCCATGTGCCATTGATACAGCGCCTGGGTCGCGAGCTGACGGGCTTCGCGACGCTTGGCGCTCTTGGATGGCTTGCCGGCATTGGCAGGCTTGGGATCGCGCGGGTTGAAACGATCGCTATCGTCGCTAATCACTTGGCCTCCAACTGCGCCAGCAGGCTGACCATTTCCAGGGCGGACAGGGCAGCTTCAGCACCTTTGTTGCCGGCCTTGGTGCCGGAACGCTCGATGGCTTGTTCGATCGAGTCAACGGTCAGCACGCCGAAGGCCACTGGCACGCCGAACTCCATGGACACCTGGGCCAGGCCCTTGGTGCACTCGCCAGCCACGTATTCGAAGTGCGGAGTACCGCCACGAATGACCGCGCCCAGGGCGACGATTGCCGCGAACTCACCCTTTTGTGCCACTTTCTGTGCAACCAACGGAATTTCGAAGGCGCCAGGAGCACGGATGATGGTGATGTCGCTTTCGCTCACGCCGTGGCGAACCAGGGCGTCAACCGCGCCGCTGACCAGGCTTTCGACGACGAAGCTGTTGAAACGGCCGACCACCAGGGCATAGCGGCCTTTAGGGGCGATGAAGGTACCTTCGATGGTCTTCAGGGTCATTCGACAAATCTCTTAAAGAGCCAGAGCGTGTCTAGTACACGCTCTTCAGTGATATTTGAACCGCGAATAGGCTGCCGGAAACAGGCGGCGTTTATTCGGAGGGCACGTATTCTACAACTTCCAGGTCGAAACCGGATATCGCATTAAACTTCATCGGCGCACTCATCAGGCGCATTTTGCGTACGCCCAGGTCGCGCAGGATCTGCGAACCGGCACCGACGATGCTGTAGGTGGTGGGTTTCTTCGCCGGCTGGTGCTCCGCGGTTTCACGGATATGCGCCAGCAGCACGTCGCCATCCAGCGGGTGCCCGAGCAACAGCACCACGCCACTGCCGGCCTCGGCCACCGTGGCCATGGCCGCCCGCAGGCTCCAGCGGCCCGGTTGCTTGACCATCAGCAGGTCGCGCAGCGGATCCATGTTGTGCACCCGTACCAGGGTAGGCTCTTCAGCGCAGATCTCGCCCAGGGTCAGGGCCATGTGCACGTCGCCTTCCACGGAGTCACGATAGGTCACCAGGTTGAACTGGCCCAGTTCGCTATCCAGCGGCTGCTCGGCAATCCGCTGAACGGTACGTTCGTGGATCATCCGGTAGTGGATCAGGTCGGCAATGGTGCCGATCTTGATGTTGTGCTCGGCGGCGAAGGCTTCCAGTTCGGTGCGACGGGACATGGTGCCGTCGTCGTTCATCACTTCGCAGATCACCCCGCTGGGCTCGAAACCGGCCATGCGCGCCAGGTCGCAGGCGGCCTCGGTGTGGCCAGCGCGGGCCAGGGTGCCGCCGGGCTGAGCCATCAGCGGGAAGATGTGGCCCGGGCTGACGATGTCTTCGGCCTTGGCATCCTTGGCCGCTGCCGCTTGTACGGTACGCGCACGGTCAGCGGCAGAGATGCCGGTGGTCACGCCTTCGGTGGCCTCGATGGACACGGTGAACTTGGTGCCAAACCCCGAACCGTTGCGCGGCGCCATCAACGGCAGCTTGAGCAGCTCGCAGCGCTCGCGGCTCATGGGCATGCAGATCAGGCCGCGGGCGTGCTTGGCCATGAAGTTGATGTGTTCGGCCTTGCAGCACTCGGCGGCCATGATCAGGTCGCCTTCGTTCTCGCGGTCTTCGTCATCCATGAGGATGACCATCTTGCCTTGGCGGATGTCTTCAACCAGTTCTTCGATGCTGTTGAGCGCCACTCGGCACCCCCTTGAGTCAGGATTTGAGATAGCCGTTAGCGGCCAGAAAACTTTCGGTAATGGTGCCGCCCGTGGCCTCGGCCGCCTTGTCGCCCAGCAGCAGGCGCTCCAGGTAGCGCGCCAGCAGGTCCACCTCAAGGTTGACCTGCCGACCCGGCCGGTAGTCGGCCATGATGGTTTCCGCCAGGGTGTGGGGAACGATGGTCAGCTCGAACTCGGCGCCATTGACCGCGTTGACCGTCAGGCTGGTGCCGTCGACGGTGATCGAGCCTTTATGAGCGATGTACTTGGCCAGCTCTTTCGGTGCGCGGATGCGGAACTGGATGGCCCGGGCATTTTCTTCCCGCGCCACCACTTCACCGACGCCGTCGACATGGCCACTGACTAGGTGACCGCCCAGGCGGGTGGTCGGGGTCAGGGCTTTCTCCAGGTTCACCCGGCTGCCGGCCTTCAACTGATGAAAGGCGGTGCAGTCCAGGGTTTCACGGCTGACATCGGCCCAGAAACCATCGCCAGGCAGTTCAACAGCGGTCAGGCAGACGCCGTTCACCGCGATGCTGTCGCCCAGTTTGACGTCGGCCAGATCAAGCTTGCCGGTTTCTACATAGACCCGCACATCTCCGCCTTTTGGGGTCAATGCGCGAATGCTGCCGATGGATTCGATGATGCCGGTGAACATGGAGTCCTCCTCGAGAACAGGGCCGCCGGGTAGGCGAAAGTCGGGAATTATACGCTCGCTGGCGGGGCCGGGATGGCAGTGACTCGCCAGTCATCGCCCACCGCACGCATTTCTATGATCTTCAGCAATGGCGCCTGGCTCATCTGCGCCAGCGGCCAGTCCAGCAACGGCCGCGCAGAGGAACCGAGGAACTTGCCGGCGACGAATATCTGGTACTCGTCCACCAGGCCCTGCTGGGCAAAGGCCCCGGCCAGGCGTGGGCCGGCTTCCACCAGCACTTCGTTGACCCCACGGGCCGCCAGCTCCAACAGCAGGCGACGCAGATCCACCTGGCCATCGGGGCCGGGAACAATCAGGCATTCCGGGCCGTTGGCGTATTGCTCTTCCACCGCCGCACAAGTGGCAACCAACGCTGGGCCGGCCTTGAAGAATGGCGCATCCAGAGGCACCCGCAGGCGGCCGTCGATCAGCACCCGCAGCGGCGGCCGGCTCATGGCCAGGGCGGTCTGCTCGGCATCCAGGCTCAGTTCGGCGGCGCGCACGGTCAGCCGCGCGTCGTCCGCCAGCACTGTGTCGGCGCCGGTCAGTACCACGCTGGACTCGGCCCGCAGGCGCTGCACTGCAGAGCGCGCCGCAGGGCCAGTGATCCACTGGCTCTCGCCACTGGCCATGGCGGTACGGCCATCCAGGCTCATGGCCAGCTTGACCCGCACATAAGGCAGGCCGTGCTCCATGCGTTTCAGAAAGCCTTTATTGATCGCCCGCGCCTCGCCTTCCAGCACACCGCCATGGGTGTCGATGCCGGCCTGGGCCAGACGCTGCAAGCCGCGGCCGGCCACTTCCGGGTTGGGGTCCTGCATGGCCGCGACCACCCGTGCCACGCCGGCATTCACCAGGGCGTCGGCGCAGGGCGGCGTACGCCCGTGATGGCTGCAGGGTTCGAGGGTCACATAGGCGGTGGCGCCACGGGCCAGTTCACCGGCCGCGCGCAGGGCATGTACCTCGGCATGGGGCTCGCCGGCCCGCACGTGCCAGCCCTCGCCCACCACCTGGCCGTCGCGCACGATGACGCAGCCGACACGCGGGTTGGGATGGGTGGAGTAGCGACCCTTGCGCGCCAGTTCCAGAGCACGGGCCATGTAGTGGGCGTCGAGGACCGCTTGCTCGGCAGGCTGGTTCATTGCTTGGCCGGCTCACGGGCGAGACGGTCGATCTCTTCGCGAAATTCGTTGAGGTCCTGGAAACGGCGATAGACCGAGGCGAAGCGGATGTAGGCGACTTCATCGAGCTTCTGCAGCTCGGTCATCACCAGCTCACCCACGACCAGCGACTTGACCTCGCGCTCGCCGGTGGCCCGCAGCTTGTGCTTGATGTGCACCAGCGCCGCCTCCAGACGCTCGACACTCACCGGGCGTTTTTCCAGGGCGCGCTGCATACCGGCGCGCAGTTTTTCTTCGTCGAAGGGCTGACGGCTGCCGTCAGTCTTGATCAGGCGCGGCATCACCAGTTCGGCGGTTTCGAAGGTGGTGAAACGTTCACCACAGGCCAGGCATTCACGCCGGCGGCGCACCTGTTCGCCCTCGGCGACCAGACGCGAGTCGATGACCTTGGTGTCGTTGGCACCGCAGAAGGGACAGTGCATGGTGGCAGGCAACAAAAAAAGGGAGGGCCATGGTAGCGCATCCCACTGGCAAGACAAGCCATAGCCTTTACGGTATACAGACCGACTATTATGTTTCGCACACGGAAATTCGCCTTGTTGGAGCTTCAGATGCCGCTCAGACCGCTCGTTCTGCTCAGTCTTGTCAGCCTGTTGGTCGCTTGCAGCAGCGATACGCCAAAAACCGCGGCCCCCTCCACTTCACAGCAGCAGGCGGTGAAAAAAAATCAGGAACCAGCCGATCCAGGCCCCTTGCCGGCCTACCAGCGCGAGTTGAGTGGCACCCTCGAGGGCGTACCGGCCGGCGCCGACGTCGAGCTGGCCCTGCTGGTGATCGATGAGCGCGGCCGTCCGCAACGCCTGCTGGCCAGCAGCAACCTGAGCGGCACCAGCCAGGCCCTGCCGTTCCGCCTGCGCTTTGCCACCGAAGCCTTTCCGGCCGGCGCCCGGGTCGAACTGCGCGGCCGCGCCAGCCAGTCCGGCCAATTGATCCTGCACCTGCCGGCCCAACGCATCGACCAACCCACCAGCCAGGCCCTGGGCCAACTGCAATTTATCAAAGCCCCATGAATGTCCCGCTCGACCTGCAAGCTGCCCTCAGCGAACTGCTGGGGGACGCGCGACTGGTAGCCTGCGAGCTGCCCGATACCACGCTGAAGCTCTGGCTGATCGACGCCAACAACATGGACCGCGCCTTCACCCCGGAAGAAACCCGGCGCATCCTCCACGAGCCGCCCTACTGGAGCTTCTGCTGGGCCAGCGGCCTGGCCCTGGCGCGCTACCTGGCCGAGCAGCCGCATTGGGTCGCGGGCAAGCGGGTGCTGGATTTCGGTGCCGGTTCCGGCGTGGCGGCAATTGCCGCGGCCAAGGCCGGGGCCCGGGAAGTGGTGGCCTGTGACCTTGACCCGCTGGCCATTGCCGCCTGCCGGGCGAATGCCCGACTCAATGGCGTCGAGCTGAGCTATTCCATGGATTTCTTCGCCGAGGCCGACCGCTTCGACCTGATCCTGGTGGCGGACGTGCTCTACGACCGGGCCAACCTGCCGCTGCTGGACCAGTTCCTCAGCCGTGGCCACCAGGCCCTGGTGGCGGATTCCCGCGTACGGGACTTCCAGCACCCGCTCTATCAGCGCCTGGAAATGCTCAATGCCCTCACCCTGCCCGACCTGGCCGAACCCTGGGAATTTCGCAACGTGAGCCTCTATCACGCACAGCGGCGATAGCGATTTTCAGCCTCCCGGCCAGCCTTTATAGTGGTTCCATTCCCGCTTATTCGAGATACCCCATGAGTCAGGAAACGCCCTACATCTTCGACGCCCGCACCGCTGATTTCGACCAGTCGGTGATCGAGAACTCCTTTCACAAGCCGGTCCTGGTGGACTTCTGGGCCGAGTGGTGTGCGCCCTGCAAGGCGCTGATGCCGATGCTGCAGCAAATTGCCGAGAGCTATCAGGGCGAACTGCTGCTGGCCAAGGTCAACTGCGACATCGAGCAGGACATCGTCGCCCGCTTCGGCATCCGCAGCCTGCCCACCGTGGTGCTGTTCAAGGACGGCCAGCCCGTAGACGGCTTTGCCGGTGCGCAACCGGAATCCGCGGTGCGGGCCATGCTCGAACCGCATGTGCAGATGCCGCCACCGCCGGCCGCCGATCCGCTGGAACAGGCCGAAGCCCTGTTTGCCGAAGGCCGTATCGGCGATGCCGAGACCCTGCTCAAGGTGCTGCTGGGCGAAGACAACAGCAACGCCAAGGCGCTGATCCTCTACGCCCGCTGCCTGGCCGAGCGTGGCGAGCTGGGTGAAGCCCAGACCGTGCTCGACGCGGTCAAGAGCGATGAGCACAAGGCGGCCCTGGCCGGAGCCAAGGCGCAGATCACCTTCCTCAAGCAGGCCGCGGACCTGCCGGACGCCGCCGAGCTCAAAGCGCGCCTGGCCAAGGACCCGCAGGACGATGAAGCCCTGTACCAACTGGCGATCCAGCAACTGGCGCGCCAGCAATATGAAGCGGCGCTCGAAGCCCTGCTCAAGCTGTTCATGCGCAACCGCAGCTACAACGAAGGCATCGCCCACAAGACCCTGCTGCAAGTCTTCGACCTGCTGGGCAACGACCACCCCCTGGTGACCGCCTACCGCCGCAAGCTGTTCGCCGCCCTGTACTGAGCCGGAGGAGCTGGCTTGTGTAGGAGCCCGCTTGCCAGCGAAAGCGTTCTGACCGACCGAACGCATTCGCCAGCAAGCGGGCTCCTGCAGGGTCATTGCACCCAGCTGTAGATCGGCGTATCGGCGCCGCTCACCACCTTGACCTCGGCACAGTGACGCAAGCGCACCAATAAGCGCTTGCCTGCCGCCGCGCTACCGGCCAGCCCTTCCAGTTGCTCCAGCAACTCCGGCCCGCTGAGCTGCCCGGCCTTGCGCAGCAACTCCTTGGTGGTCTGCCACAGGGCATCGTCCTGGCTGGCCGGCTTCGCCGCCACCGCGACGCTCTCGGGCTTGGCCGCCTGCAACTGCGCACCCAGTTGCGCCCAGTCGCCTTCGTCCAGTTCCAGGGTCAAATCCACCGGCCAGTCGCCGATGCTTCCACGAATCCGCAACATTGCTGTGCTCCTGAATTTTTCTGACGAGCATGCTCCCACGCGTCTTGCGCAACGCCAAGCGGACGGTCAAACTCAGCGGCCGATTGTTATAAGATCACATAACATTTATTTCATCTTCGCTCCGGAGACTTGCTATGCGCCGTCTGCTACTCGCCCTGCCGTTCGCCCTGTTGCCGCTGGCCGCCGCCCAGGCCGCGCAAGCCCATGATCACGAGCATGAACATGGCAGCCTCGGCGCCCACGAACATGGAGTCGGCCGTTTGAACGCGGTGCTCGACGGCCAGACCCTGGAACTGGAGCTGGAGAGCCCGGCAATGAACCTGGTGGGCTTCGAACACGCTCCGAGCACCGATGCCGACAAAGCCAAGGTGGCTGCCGCCCGCAGCCAGCTGGAACAGCCGCTGGTGCTGTTCAGCCTGCCCAAGGCAGCGGCGTGCGTGGTGGCCAAGCAGGAGCTTCAGAGCCCGCTGTTCGGCGACAAGCCCGATGCCGATGATCACGATGACGACGACCACGACGAAGATGCCAAGGACACCGCTGGCCACGAGCATCACCATGAGCACAGCGAGATCCATGCCCACTACCAGTTCACCTGCGCCAAGCCGGATGCCCTGAAGACCCTCGATCTGGGGCAGGTCTTCAAGACCTTCCCCGCCACCCAGAAAATTCAGGTACAACTCATTTCGCCGAATGGCCAGCAGGGCGTCGAAGCCAGCGCCACGGCGGCAACCCTGAAGTTCTGAGCGCCAACCCTGTAGCCGCTGCCTTCGGCGGCTACAACACTCATCCGATGATCGACCCGACATGACCCAAGCACTTATCGAACTGTCCAACCTGGGCTTCAACTGGCCCGGTCATCCACCGTTACTGGACATCCCGGACTTTCGCCTGGAAGTCGGCGAAACCCTGTTCCTCAAGGGCCCCAGCGGCAGCGGCAAGACCACCCTGCTGGGCCTGCTGGGCGGCGTGCAGAAACCCAACCAGGGCAGCATTCGCCTGCTGGGCCAGGAGCTGACCGAGCTTTCGGCCGGCGCCCGCGACCGCTTTCGCGTCGATCACACCGGCTACATCTTCCAGCAGTTCAACCTGCTGCCGTTTCTCTCGGTGCGCGAGAATGTCGAGCTGCCCTGCCACTTCTCCAAGCTACGGGCCGGCCGCGCCGCACAGCGCCATGGCAGCGTCGACCAGGCCGCAGCCACCCTGCTGGCCCACCTGGGGCTGAAGGACCCGGAGCTGCTCGGCCGCCGCGCCGATTCGCTATCCATCGGCCAGCAGCAGCGGGTCGCTGCGGCCCGGGCGCTGATCGGCCAGCCGGAACTGGTGATTGCCGACGAACCGACCTCGGCGCTGGACCATGACGCCCGGGAAGCCTTCCTCCAATTGCTGTTCGCCGAATGCCGTGAAGCCGGGGCCAGCCTGCTGTTCGTCAGCCACGACCAGAGCCTGGCAGCGCTGTTCGATCGCAACCTGTCGCTGGCCGAACTCAATCGCGCCGCCAAGCCCGCAGAGGTCTGAGATGTATCTGTTCCGTCTAGCCATGGCCAGCCTGGCTAACCGTCGCTTCACCGCGATCCTCACCGCCTTCGCCATTGCCCTCTCGGTCTGCCTGCTGCTGGCGGTGGAGCGGGTGCGCACCGAAGCCCGGGCCAGTTTCGCCAGCACCATCAGTGGAACCGACCTGATCGTCGGCGCCCGTTCCGGCTCGGTGAACCTGCTGCTGTACTCGGTATTCCGCATCGGCAACGCCACCAACAACATTCGCTGGGACAGCTTCGAGCACTTCGCCAGCAACCCCAAGGTGAAATGGGCAATTCCGATTTCCCTGGGCGACTCCCACCGCGGCTATCGGGTGATGGGTACCACTGACGCCTACTTCCAGCACTACCAGTACGGCCACCAGCAGAACCTGCAACTGGCGGTGGGCCGGGCCTTCGCCAGCGACCCCTTCGAAGTGGTGCTGGGGGCCGAAGTCGCCGATGCCTTGCACTACAAGCTGGGGGACAAGCTGGTACTGGCCCATGGCGTGGCGGCCATCAGCCTGGTCAAGCACGACGACAAGCCCTTCACCGTGGTCGGCATCCTCAAGCGCACCGGCACTCCGGTGGACCGCACCCTGCACATCAGCCTGGGCGGCATGGAGGCGATCCACATCGACTGGCACAACGGCGTGCCGGCCCGTGGCGAGGGGCGCATCAGCGCCGACCAGGCGCGCAACATGGACCTGACGCCCCAGGCCATCACCGCCTTCATGCTGGGCCTCAACAGCAAGATCTCGACCTTCGCCCTGCAACGGGAGATCAACGAATTCCGCGGCGAGCCGATGCTGGCGATCCTGCCCGGCGTGGCCCTGCAGGAGCTCTGGAGCCTGATGGGCACCGCCGAGAAAGCCTTGTTCGTGGTGTCGCTGTTCGTGGTCCTGACCGGCCTGATCGGCATGCTCACGGCGATCCTCACCAGCCTCAATGAACGCCGGCGGGAGATGGCCATCCTGCGCTCGGTGGGCGCGCGCCCCTGGCACATTGCGACCCTGCTGATCTTCGAAGCCTTCGCCCTGGCGCTGTTCGGGGTGCTGGCCGGGCTTGGCCTGCTGTACCTGGGCATCGCCCTGGCCCAGGGCTACGTGCAGTCGAATTACGGGCTGTACCTGCCACTGTCCTGGCCCAGCCAGTATGAGTGGACGCTGCTGGGCGGTATTCTGATCGCCGCGCTGCTGATGGGCAGCGTGCCGGCCTGGCGCGCCTACCGGCAATCCCTGGCCGATGGCCTGTCGATTCGTTTATGAGCCCTGGTTTATGAAGACCCAACGCTTGCTGCGCTCTCTGCTTGCCCTGTCGCTGCTGTTCAGCTCGCCGCTGTGGGCGGCGGGGGCTCCGAAGGACCTGACCTGGTCGGAAATGATCCCGCCGGACGCGCCGCCGGAAGTGCCGAACATGAAGCCGCTGCACGACCTGTCGCAGATGAGCGATGCGCTGTCCGCCGAATCGGCCCCCGCTGCCAAGCAGGACCTGCCCAATGCCCCGGTGGTGAAGAGCCTCGACGGCCAATCGGTGCGCCTGCCCGGCTACATCGTGCCCCTGGAAGTGAGCGAGGAAGGACGTACCACAGACTTCCTGCTGGTGCCCTACTTCGGCGCCTGCATCCACGTACCGCCACCGCCGTCGAACCAGATCGTCCACGTCACCAGCGAAGTCGGGGTGAAACTCGATGAGCTGTACCAGCCGTACTGGATCGAAGGCGACATGCAGGTCAAGCCCTCCACCAGCGAGCTGGCGGATGCCGGCTACCAGATGGCGGCGCAGAAGATCTACGTCTACGAGTTGCCGGAGTAAAAGAGTGCGGGTGGGCGACGCCCGGGGAACGTCAAAAGAGTGCGGGGCAAAAGAATAGTTCACCCCGCCAACCGGGGTTTGCCATTTCATTGAGCTGAGTCAAGGCGGTCAACTTGACGATCCTTACCATTGGACATAGCCAATCTGAATCGTCCTTTGGAGCTCCCATGCACAAGTCTCTGCTTAGCGCCTCCCTGATCGCGCTCGCACTCGCCGCCCCGATTGCCAACGCCCACGAAGCTGGCGATATCCTGATCCGCGCCGGTGCCATTACCGTCAATCCAAAAGCCAACAGCTCCGACGTCAAGGTCGACAGCGGCCCCTTGGCCGGCGCCAACCTGGGCGGCAAGGCGACCATGAGCAGCGACACTCAGTTGGGTCTGAACTTCGCCTACATGGTGACCAATAACGTCGGTATCGAACTGCTGGCCGCCACCCCGTTCGAACACGACGTGAAGATCAAAGACACCTCCCTGGCCGCAGCCAACGGCAAGCTCGGTACCCTCAAACACCTGCCGCCAACCCTGAGCGTTGTGTACTACCCGCTGGATAGCAAATCGGCGTTCCAACCCTACGTCGGCGCCGGTATCAACTACACCTGGATCTACGACGAGCACGTCGGCAGCCGCGCCCAAGCCGCCGGTTTCGACAACTTCCGCGCCAAGAACTCCTGGGGCCTGGCCTGGCAGGTCGGTGCCGACTACATGCTGACCGACAAGATCATGGTCAACGCCCAGGTGCGCTACATCGATATCGATACCCGTGCCTACGTGGACAACAACGCCCTGGCCGCCGGCACCCGCGCCAAGGTCAATGTCGACGTTGATCCATGGGTCTACATGGTGGGCCTGGGTTACAAGTTCTAAACCCGCCAGCAATAAAAAAGGCGCCTGCAAGGCGCCTTTTTCATGTGCGTGTTTTCCCTCAGCGCCCCATCAGGCGGGCGAGGCCGACGCTCATCGGGGTCGGCTCGGGGAACTTGAAGCGCTGCAGCAGGCGCTGGTTGCCAGCCCGTGAATGGCGGATATCGCCCGCCCGAGCCGGGCCGTAGCTGATGGGTGGCAAGGCACCCACCACCTCGGCCAGGGCCGCAAGCATCTGCTTAAGGGTCGTGGCCTGATTCAAGCCAACGTTGACCGCCCCCACTTCCAGCTGCGGCGCCTCGATGGCCTGCACCAGCACCTGAACCAGATCGCCGACGTAGACGAAATCCCGGGTCTGCTCGCCATCGCCGAACACGGTGATCGGCAAGCCTTGCTGGGCCCGTTCGCTGAAGATGCTGATCACCCCGGAATAGGGCGAAGAGGGATCCTGGCGCGGGCCGAAGATGTTGAAGAAGCGAAAGATCGCCGGTTCCAGGCCATGCTGGCGCCGATAGAAATCAAAATAATGCTCGCTGGCCAGCTTGTCGGACGCATAAGGGGTCAACGGCGCCTTGGCCGTGTCCTCGTCGATGGACTCGCCTTCGCCGTTGTTGCCATAAACCGCCGCGCTAGAGGCGAACAACACCCGCTTGACGCCGCACTGGCGCATGGCCTCACAGACATTCAGGGTACCGATGAAATTGCTCTGGTGAGTCTGTACCGGGTCGTCCACCGAGGCCTGCACCGAAGCCACCGCTGCCAGATGCGCCACAGCGCAGCAGCCTTGCATGGCCTGGCTGACCAGCGACGCATCGGCCACATTGCCCTCGATCAGCTCGACCCGCGGATCAGCCAGCGGCAGGTTGCTCGGTTTGCCGGTGGACAAGTCGTCCAGCACCCGAACCGCGTAGCCCTTGGCGAGCAGGGCATCGGCCAGGTGCGAGCCAATGAAACCGGCACCGCCGGTAATCAATACGAGGCCTTCAGCCATGACGATAAAACCTATCCAGTAAAGCCGGGAGCGCGGCACGCCAGGCGCGCGGCTTGATCCCGAAGGTATGAAGGATTTTCTTGCAGGCCAGTACTGCGTGCTGCGGTTCCTCGGCGGCATCGGCGCTGGCGGCGTGGGCCTGGGCGGTCGGCGCCTCGATGGCCAGCGGGTGCAATTGCCGGGCTTCGGTCAGCACCGCCTGCCCCAAGGCCAGGGGCGTGGTGGCTTCCTGGCCGGCGTAGTGGTAAGTGCCCCAAAGCGGCGCGGCGCAATCGAGCTGCTTGAGCACCGAGATGATCACCCGCGCGGCATCGTCCACCGGGGTCGGATTACCCCGCCGGTCGTCGGCCATCAACAGTTCGTCCGGGGATTCGGCCCGGGCCAGGAAACGCCCGAGAATACCGTCCGGGCTGTCGTCCAGCAGCCAGCCGAAACGCAGCAGCACGTGCTGCGGGCAGGTGGCGCGAACGCTTTGCTCGATCCGCCACAGAGCCTGGCCGCGCAGGCCCAGGGGCACCGGCTCGTCCTTTTCGCTGTAGGCAGTCGCCCGGGAGCCGTCGAACACCCGGTAGCTTGAAGGTTGCAGGAGGATGATGTTGTGATGCTGGCAAAGCTCTGCCAGGCGCTCGACCGCCCGTTCCTGGCCGCTCAAGCGCGCCTCGCTCACGCTCTCCGCCTGAAACCAGTCGAAGTAGTAAGCCAGGTTGATCAAGGCATCCGGGCGGGTGTCGTCGAGCAGTTGCGTAAGGCTCGCGGCATCCCAGCCGTCTTGCGGCGGACGGGGGGCGAGGAAACCGATGTCTTCCTCCGCACCCAGGCGAATCAGCGCCTGCCCAAGGGCATTTCCGCCGCCCAGTAACATAAGGCGCATTCGCATAGAGTCAGCAGGCCCAGTCTGTTCAGAACGATGGTTGGAGTCGGCCAGTCTCGTGGGGCTGGCCGTCGATAATTGCCGGAATCGTTGCATTTTGCGGGTTTGTGGCGCAAGCGTCACTCAGAAAGTGTCGAAGCCCCCATGGAATCAACGGTGCTTGCAAGTTGCCGGGTGCGGCCGCATAAATCCATCCATGAACCTTGCCCAATCCGTGAATCCGGTGCTGGACGGCTTCCACCCCGCTGTCAGCGCCTGGTTCAAGCATACCTTTGCCGCGGTGACCCCGGCCCAGGCCCGCGCCTGGCCGCTGATCGCCCAGCGCCGCTCGACCCTGATCGCCGCGCCCACCGGCTCCGGCAAGACCCTGACCGCCTTTCTCGCGGTGATCGATGACCTGGTGCGCCAGGGGCTGGCCGGCGGTGGCCAGCTGCCAGACGCCACCCTGGTGGTGTATGTGTCGCCACTCAAGGCCTTGAGCAATGACATTCAGATCAACCTGCAGCAGCCACTGGCGGGCATCACCGAGCAATTGCGCCGCATGGGCCTGCCGGAACTGTCCATCAGCACCGCGGTGCGCACCGGCGATACCCCGCAGAAAGACCGCAACGCCATGCGCAAGAGCGCGCCGCAGATCCTCGTCACCACCCCGGAATCCCTCTACGTGCTGCTGGGCTCGGATTCCGGCCGCAGGATGCTGGCCAGCACCCGCAGCGTGATCGTCGACGAAATCCACGCCCTGGCCGGCAGCAAGCGCGGCAGCCACCTGGCCCTGAGCCTGGAACGCTTGCAGGCCTTGTGCGCCGAACCCTTGCTGCGCATCGGCCTGTCCGCCACGCAGAAGCCCATCGAAGCCGTGTCGCGCTTTCTGGTGGGCCACGGCCGCCCTTGCGAAATCGTCGATATCGGCCACGCCCGGCCCCGGGACCTGGACATCGAAGTGCCGCCGGTGCCGCTGTCGGCGGTCATGGCCAATGACGTCTGGGAGCTGGTGTACGAGCGCCTCGCCAACCTGGCCAGGGAACACCGCACCACGCTGATATTCGTCAACACCCGGCGCCTGGCCGAGCGCCTGGCCCGCCACCTCAGCGAGCGCCTGGGCAAGCAGGCGGTGACCGCGCACCACGGCAGCCTGGCCAAGGAGCAGCGCCTGGAAGCCGAGCAGCGACTCAAGGCCGGCGACCTGCAAGTGCTGATCGCTACCGCTTCCCTGGAGCTGGGGATCGATATCGGTGATGTCGACCTGGTGTGCCAGATCGGCTCGCCGCGCTCGATCTCGGCCTTTCTGCAGCGGGTCGGCCGCTCCGGTCACCAGGTGGGCGGCACGCCCAAGGGCCGGTTGTTCGCCCTGACCCGCGACGACCTGATCGAATGCGCCGCCCTGCTCGACTGCGTGCGCCGGGGCGAACTGGACACTCTACTGATTCCCCATGCCCCCCTGGATGTGCTGGCCCAGCAGATCGTCGCTGAAGTCAGCTGCCAGGAGTGGTCGGAAGCCGCGCTGCTGGACATGCTGCGCCAGGCCGCGCCCTACGCCGACCTGGATCAGGCCCACTACCAGGCGCTGTTGCAGATGCTCGCCGAGGGCTTCAATGGGCGCCAGGGCCTGCGCAGCGCCTACCTGCACCGCGACGCCCTGGCCCGCGCCCTGCGCGGGCGCCGAGGCGCCCAACTGACCGCACTGACCAGCGGCGGGACCATCCCCGACAACGCCGACTACAGCGTACTGCTGGAGCCCCAGGGGCTGAACATTGGCAGCGTCAACGAAGACTTCGCCGTGGAAAGCATTGCCGGCGACGTGTTCCAGCTGGGCAACACCTCCTACCGCATCCTGCGGGTGGAAACCGGCAAGGTGCGGGTCGAGGATGCCCAGGGCCAGCCGCCGAACATTCCCTTCTGGCTCGGCGAAGCCCCCGGGCGCAGCGCCGAACTCTCCAGTGCCGTGGCGCGCCTGCTGGCCCAACTCGACGAGTTGCTCGGCGCCACGCCCGGCCAGTTGCAAGCGGCCATCCACTGGTTGCACCACGAACTGGGCCTGAACCTGGCCAGCGCCGAGCAACTGGTGGATTACCTGGCACCGGCGCGCCTGGCCCTGGGCGCGCTACCGTCCCAGGACACGCTGATCATGGAGCGCTTCTTCGACGAGTCCGGCGGCACCCAACTGGTGATCCACAGCCCCTTTGGCAGCCGCATCAACCGCGCCTGGGGCCTGGCCCTGCGCAAGCGCTTCTGCCGCACCTTCAATTTCGAATTGCAGGCCGCCGCCAGCGAGGACGCGATCGTCCTTTCCCTGTCCACCAGCCACAGCTTCGCCCTGGACGAGGTCTGGCGTTACCTGCACAGCAACAGCGCCGAACACATCCTGGTCCAGGCGCTGCTGGACGCACCGCTGTTCGGCGTGCGCTGGCGCTGGAACGCCGGGGTGGCGCTGGCCCTGCCGCGCTACAGCGGCGGGCGCAAAGTGCCGCCGCAAATCCAGCGGATGAAAAGCGAAGACCTGATCGCCAGCGTGTTCCCCGACCAGATCGCCTGCCTGGAAAACCTGGCGGGCGAGCGCGAGATTCCCGACCATCCGCTGGTGGAGCAGACCCTCGACGACTGCCTGCACGAAGCCATGGACAGCGAAGGCTGGTTGAACCTGCTGCGGCGCATGGAACAGGGCCAGGTGCGCCTGCTCAGCCGCGAACTACCGGCGCCCTCGCCCCTGGCGGCGGAAATCCTCAGCGCCAAGCCCTACACCTTTCTCGATGACGCCCCCCTGGAGGAACGCCGTACCCAGGCAGTGCTGGCCCGGCGCTGGAGCGACCCGCAAGCCACCGACGACCTGGGCGCCCTGGATGCCGAAGCGATTGCCGCGGTAGCCGCCGAAGCCTGGCCAGCCCCGGCCAGTGCCGATGAAATGCACGAAGCGCTGATGAGCCTGGCCTGTATCAGCGAAGCCGAGGCGCAGGCCAACCTCCACTGGCCCGAGTGGCTGCAAGCCCTTTCCAGCCAGGGCCGCGCCTGCCGCTTGCAGGCCGGCCCGGGCGGCGGCTTGTGGCTGGCCCTGGAACGCATCTGCTGTCTGCGGGCGCTGTACCCTCAGGCCGCCTTGCAACCCGCGCTGCAACCGGTCCCCGGTTTCGACCAGGCCTGGGAGACACAGCCGGCCCTGGTGGAGCTGATTCGCGCCCGCCTCAGCGGCTTCGCTCCCCTGACCCTGGCGCAGATCGCCGCGCCCCTGGGCCTGCCCGCTTCCAGCATCCACCAGGCGCTGATCCAGCTGGAGAGCGAAGGTTATGTGCTGCGGGGGCGCTTCAGCCCTGGCGGCGATGAAGAACAATGGTGCGAACGTCACCTGCTGGCGCGGATCCACCGCTACACGGTGAAGCGCCTGCGCCGGGAAATCGAACCGGTGGCCTTGCAGGATTTCATGCGCTTTCTGTTCGACTGGCAGCACCTGTCGCCGGGTACCCAGGGCCAGGGCAGCGCCATGCTGGCCGAGGTGGTCGCGCAGTTCGAAGGCTACCCCGCAGCGGCCTCGGCCTGGGACAGCGACCTGCTGCCGGCGCGCCTGAAGGATTACTCCGCCAGTTGGCTGGATGACCTGTGCCGCAGCGGCAAGGTGGTCTGGAGCCGGATCAACAGCAGCGGCAAGATCGCCGGCAGCGCCCTGCGCAGCACCCCCATCGTGTTGCTGCCCCGGGCCCGCGTGGCGCTCTGGAACGCCCTGACTTGCCCCATCGACAGCAGTGACCTGTCACCCAAGGCCCAGAAGGTTCACGCCGTACTGAGCCAGCTGGGCGCACTGTTTTTCGATGAACTGCTGCAAGAAGCCCACCTGCTGCGCAGCGAACTGGAAACCGTGCTGCAGGAACTGGTGGGCGCCGGATGGGTGAATGCCGACAGCTTCGCCGGGCTGCGGGCCCTGATCACCCCGGCCAGCAAGCGCCAGAACCGCAGCAGCCGACGGGGTCGCGGCGCCTTCGTCGGAGGAATGGACGACGCGGGGCGCTGGGCTTTGTTGCGCCGCGCCGCCAGCGAGGATAGCGCCGCCACCCTGGAGCACGTGGCCATGACCCTGCTACGCCGCTATGGCGTGGTGTTCTGGCGCCTGCTGGAGCGCGAGGCCGACTGGCTGCCCAACTGGCGCGATTTGCTGCGTACCTTCCATCGCCTGGAAGCCCGCGGAGAAATTCGCGGCGGGCGCTTCGTCAGCGGCCTGGCCGGCGAGCAGTTCGCCCTGCCGGAAGCCATCCCGCTACTGCGCGAAGTGCGCCGCCGGCCCCATGACGGCAGCCTGATCGCGGTGTGCGGCGTCGACCCGCTGAACCTTGCCGGGACCCTGCTGCCCGGGCCCAAGGTCCCGGCCCTGAGCGGCAACCGCCTGGTGTTCCGCGACGGCCTGCCGGCGGCCGCCGACATCGGCGGCACCCAGCACCTGTGGCTGGAGCTGGAACCCCAGGCCGCTCAGGCCCTGCGCAACAAGCTCATCCGGCACTGACCTCCCCCCGAAGGAGCCGGCTGCCGGCGAAAGGGCCCGTGAGTCCTGCGCCACATCCAGCGGCCTCTTCGCTGGCAAGCCAGCTCCTACCCAGGCAGCAGGCACCCTTCCAGACAATCCACGCCCACCCTCGTAGGAGCCGGCTTGCCGGCGAAAGGGCCCGTGAGCCCTGCGCCACATCCAGCGGCCCTTACGCTGGCCGTCGTTGCGCAATCATTGCGGGCGGGGGGATTCGGGGAGCAGCAGCGCCGAGTCGTCCTGCTCCGGTTCGTCTTCATGCACCCGCCGCGCCGGCAACACCACCGACTGTGGATAAGTCTGGGCGAAATGCACCCAGGGGCAGTTATCCACAAGCTTTTTCAGACGCTGGTTGAAGGCCCGGCTCACCGCGTACTGGCCGCCGGACACCGTGCGGAACTGGGCCGTCAGCACCACGCCGTTGAGGTCCATCTTGTCCACCCCGAACACGTCCAGGCCGCCTTGCAGGTTGTAGCGCAGGAAGCTGTCCTCGCTGATGGAACGCCCGGCTTCGCGGATCAGTTCGATGGCCTTGTCGACGTCGGAGTCGTAGGTGAACTGCACCGAGAAGAAGGCATAGGCGAACTGCCGCGACTGGTTGGTGACCGCCTTGATCTGGCCGAACGGCACCGAATGCACGAAACCCTTGCCGTCGCGCAGGCGCAGGGTGCGGATGGTCAGGCCCTCGACGGTGCCGGCATGGCCGGAGTCGAGCACCACCCAGTCACCAATGGACAGGGTGTCTTCGATGATGATGAACAGGCCAGTGATCACGTCCTGCACCAGTTGCTGGGAACCGAAGCCGATGGCCAGGCCCACCACCCCGGCACCGGCCAGCAGCGGCGCGACGTTGATCCCCAGGTTGGCCATGGTGGTGATCGCGCAGATCACCACCAGGATGATTTTGATCGCATTGCGCAGCAGCGGCAGGATGGTCTTGACCCGGGTACTGGGCTGGCGCGCCGAACGCTTGTTGGCCGGTGGCTTGAGGGCCTCCTGGATCGCCGTGTCGAGCACCACCCACAGCAGCCAGGTCACCAGGAAGATCAGGCCGATGCTGCTTAGGGAGTCGCTGATGGCCCGGCCCACGGTATTGCGCTGGGCGAACTCGAACAGCGAGATCCCCCAGATGCGCCCGAGGATCTCGATGAAGGCGATGGCCATGACGATCCGTAGCAGGGCGTGCAACAGGCTCAGGAAACGCTCCTTGTAGGCGCTGCTGCGCTGAATCGTCTGGGCGCTACCGGACTTGAACAGGTGCTGCAGCACGGTGCTGAGAAACACCGTGGCGATCAGCAGCACGGTGGTCAGCAAGGCGCAGCGCAGGGCCTGCTGGCTGTCCTCGCCGGCACCGATCAGGCTCACCGCCGAGACCAGCACCATCAGCAGGATCGGCCAGTACCAGAGCCCGGAAAAGATCCGCAGCGACTCCTGCAACGCCGGCTGTTTCAGACGCTGGGCCAGGGAGCGGTTGCGGATCAGGTGCGCCACCGGCCGGCGCAGGCGGATCACCAGCACCGCGAAGATCAGCGAGGCCAGCAGGCCGGTGAACACCGCCACGCTGCTGGTGATATTACCCCCCAACTGGCGGGCGATCTGCGGGCTGGTCAGGGCATCGCTGAGGGCCGCAAGGAAACCGATCAGAAACAGCGGTTTCGGGCAGTAGCCACGGATGATCCGCACCGCGGGCCGCTTGTGCCCGACGTTGAACATCACGATCAGGCACAACAGCACCGAGGTCGAGACGATGCCGCTGCTGGTGGCATAGGCCAGGCACAGGGCCAGCGCCCGCCCCACCGAACCGTTCAGGGAATGGCTGACGTAAAGCGTCAGCGGCAGGCAGACCAAGGCCGGCAAGGTGTAAGGCAGCATGTATTCCAACAGGCCCTGGCCTCGGGGCCGGGCCTGCAGCCAGGGCCGCTGGCTCAGCCGCCGTACCAGCAGCCCGGCCAGCACCGTGAGCAGGGCGAAGCTGCCCAGCCAGGTGCCGGACAAGGTGAGGAAATCCCCGGCCACGCTCCAGCCCGAACGGTCCGAGGGTTGGTTCACCAGGCGCCCCACTTCGTCCGCCGCGCGGTCGGCCCGCAGGCGCCAGGCGTCGATCAGGTTTTCATTGAGGTCGAGCTTGTCCTGGACATCGTCGATGCTCGAACTGATGGCGCCCAGCAGGCCCCCTTCCACCAGCAGTTCCGGCTTGGCCGGGGCCGCCGCCGGAGCTGTTGCGGCAGTGGCGGCGCAGAGCTCGCTGCTGCCCAGAACGAGCAGCATCCCGAGCAAGATCGCGGTCTTGAAATTCAACACAACGCAGGGCTCCTTCAGCAGGGTCTGTAAGGAACTGATCAGCAAACGCCTGGCAAGTTCGCTTCAGTTGCCCCCGGGGCCGGCGCGCCGGTGAACGACGGGCTCCGGGATCCTTGACCCACAGGCAAATATCTTGTGCCGATAGGGCTATTTTTCCGCACGAGTCAAACCCGGACACTGCGCGCCAATCCCACTTTCACCGGAGTTGCAGTGATGCCCATTGCCCTGCTCGCGCTGACCCTCAGCGCATTCGCCATCGGCACGACCGAGTTCGTTATCGTTGGCCTGCTACCCACCATAGGTACCGACCTCGGGGTCAGCCTGCCGTCCGCCGGGCTGCTGGTCAGCCTCTACGCTCTGGGCGTGGCGATTGGCGCCCCGGTGCTCACCGCCCTCAGCGGCAAGGTGCCGCGCAAGCTGTTGCTGCTGTCGCTAATGGTGCTGTTCACCGTTGGCAACCTGCTGGCCTGGAAGGCACCCGGGTATGAATCCCTGGTGCTGGCACGGATTGTCACGGGCCTGGCCCACGGGGTGTTCTTCTCCATCGGCTCGACCATCGCCACCAGCCTGGTGCCCAAGGAAAAAGCCGCCAGCGCGATCGCCATCATGTTCACCGGGCTCACCGTGGCCCTGGTCACCGGCGTACCCCTGGGCACCTTTATCGGCCAGCATCTGGGCTGGCGCGAAACCTTCCTCGCAGTGTCCGCCCTGGGGGTGATCGCCTTTATCGGCAGCCTGCTGTTCGTGCCGAAGAACATTACCCACCGCCCGCCGGCGTCGCTGCTGCAACAACCCGCAGCCGGGTTACGGTACCCGGCTTGCAGCCGTTGAGGTGGCACCGAAGCGATTGCGATATTCACTGGGCGCCAGCCCGGTGATTTTCCGGAACAGGCTGCGAAAGGTGGCAGGGTCCTGATAACCCACGGTCCAGGCGATGTGATCAATGCTGCCGTTGGTGAACTCCAGCAGTTCCCGGGCCTTGCCCACCCGCAGGTGTTGACAGTACTGGGTCGGCTTGAGGCCGGTGGCCGCCCGGAAGCGCCGCAGCAAGGTGCGCGGCTCAAGCCCCGCCTGTTGCGCCATCACCGGCAGCGAAACATCCACCGCGCCATTGGCCTGCAACCAGTGCTGGAGCTTGAGAATCGCCCCGTCGCCGTGGCTGAGGATCGGCGCGAAATTGCTCCCGCACTCGCTCGCGCTGGCACTGTGTTCCATCACCAGAAAGCGCGCCGTGGCACTGGCGATGCTCGGCCCCAGCAAGCGGTTCACCAGGCGCAGACCAAGCTCGGCCCAGGCCATCAGCCCGGCGCTGGTGATCAGGTCGCCGTCATCGACAATGGGTTTGTCCGCTTCCAGGCGCACCTGTGGGTAACGCTCGGCGAAGGCCTGGGCCGAGGTCCAGTGAGTGGTGGCGCTGCGGCCATCGAGCAGGCCGCTTTCGGCCAGCAGGATCGAGCCCACACAGACCCCGCCCAGGGTGGCTCCGGCGGCGTGTTGCTGGCGTAGCCAGTCCATCAGGGCGGCAGATGACTGATGGCTTGAGAAGCCCGCCAGCGAAGGCGGAATCAATACCGCCAGCAAGGCCCCGGGGGCTTCGGCCAGGCTGTCGTGGACCCGCACCGGAGGCAGTTCGCCGCTGGCCTGCCAGTGGCTGACGCGCAACCGCGGCAACTGCGCCTGCGGCTGTTCGCCGGCAATCCGGTTGGCCACCTCGAACAAGTCGCTCAGGCCATGTACCGCCGCCATCTGCACACCGGGATAGAGCAGTACCCCCAATTCGGCGTGCGTGCCTTGAATACCCACTGTCAGTTTTCCCCCGGTTAATGTCGGTGCGGCCAATCCTCGAAGGAACGACCGGTGGCGATACTGGCTCCCACGTCAATCACTCACTCGCAGGTATTACCCATGGCCAGACAGGCACTCATCGTAATCGATATCCAGAATGACTACTTCGCCGACGGCAAGTGGCCCCTGATCGACGTCGACGCTGCAGCGGACAACGCCGCCCGGCTGATCCAGGCATTTCGCCAGAACGCTGAACCTGTGGTGCACATCCGCCACGAATTCACCTCCGACGACGCTCCCTTCTTCACTCCCGGTTCCCCAGGTGCGCAGTTGCATCCCAAGGTACAGAACCACGCCGATGAGCCGGTGGTGCTCAAGCATTTCGTCAACGCGTTCCGCGACACCGAGCTGCAATCGCTGCTCACGCGGCAGGGCATCGAGGAACTGGTGATCGTCGGCAACATGAGCCACATGTGTGTGGAAGGCACTGCCCGGGCCGCTGCCGACCTGGGCTACCCGGTCAAGGTGATCCATGACGCCTGTGCCACTCTCGACCTGGAGTTCGCTGGCCAGCGCGTGCCCGCCGCCCAGGTACAAAGTGCGGTGATGGCGGCACTGGCGTTCGCCTATGCCAGCGTGCTGTCCACCGAGCAGTTTCTGGCGGCCGGGCAGGCCCCCGCGGCTTGATTACCCGCAAGCGGTGAGCCGTGGCTCACCGCAACTTCATGGCACCAGGCATTTCCCGGATTAAGTTCGCCGCTGTTTACCAAGAGGTTAATAGCGGTAAATGCCGATAGTTGCAGGACTTACAAGTTAACCACAATGCGAACGAATGATTCCCATTAACAAAAAAACACTCCCCGGCAACCCGCTCGAACAGCTCTATGGAACAACTAAATAACTCCCAATTAATAAGCAAGCCATTAAATAGCTGACTAATAGTAATCAAGGGTTAATCCGTTATTTCAAAACCTGATTTGAAACATTTGTAGAAAACCATCAAGAGCTGCCCTCGCACATTACTTAGTGCGCTTTCATGAAACGATTTTTTCTATATATCCAATTTTCATAATCTTTATAGCAAAGTAAAAAACAGCCCCACCGTCTGTACCACCCCCAGCATTCATTGAGCAAGAACAGGCTCCACCAGACTTCTTGCAAGACGTTCACTGGAGCCGTCCCGGACTAAACACGCACTTTCCCCTGAAGCCATAAAAATGCCTTGCAGGCCACTTCATTCAACTTACTTGCAAAACCCTCGGCCTTGACTAAGTTGATAGCTACTCGCCACTGAAGTGTTCTTCAGCCGCCAGAAGATCAATAAAAACCGTCGAGGAATTCAATAACCAGACGCCCTCCTGCCCTACCCAGCTGACACTGACACGGAATCCAGTCATATCAATCAAGAGGGACGCTTGATGAAGCGCAGCTCGTTGTCTCGTGCCTTTTCACTCAAGGGTGCGGCCGAAAATTACTGGCTCTCGTTATTACTATTCTCGATCCTGGTTATCGCCAGTTTCCTGTTGTTTGAACAGCAGATCCAACAGCTGCTGAGTCACCTGGGTACCTTCCTTCCCACCGATCCCGTACAGCGCCTTAGCCTGGCCCTGTTGCTGGTAACCCTGTTGGCCCTGGACGTGCTGCTGCCCGTGCCCTCCAGCCTGGTGGCACTGCTGGCCGTGGCGGCCCTGGGCGCCATTGGCGGCTACCTGGTGATCTTCATCGGCCTGTGCCTGGGGGCCAGCCTTGGCTACTGGCTGGGGGCCGGCTACTTCCGCCTGCTGTCCAATTGGCTGGGGCTCAGGACCTGGCAACCCGGGCAACTGGCCTATCGCCTCAGCACCCTGTCGCTGGTGTGCCTGCGTGGCGTGCCGGTGCTGGCAGAAACCTCGGTGCTGGCCGCCGGCATGCAACGTTATCCGCTGCGCCAGTTTCTCCTGGTCACCACCCTGGCCAACGCCGGGCTGGCCCTGGCCTATGCCGCCATCGGCAGCCTGCTGGTGGAACAGAACGCCCTGCTGGCAACCATTCTCGCCAGCATGGTGCTGCCCGGGCTGTTCCTCGGCACCCGCAGCCTGTTCAAGAGCCGCCTGGCCCAGCCCCGGTACGATCAGGCGCAGTCTCTGGAGGGCCGCTTCCAGGTGAGCTACCACTACCCGGTGCTGTTCACCGATCACATCTTCCAGGCCGACAATCCCTGCCTGCACCAGCAACTGACCCGGCAGAACCCGGGGCGCACCACGGTGCTGGTGTTTGTCGATGAACAACTGCTGCTGTGCTCACCCCAGTTGCCGCTGCAGATCGACCACTACTTCAGCGCCCACGCCGCCGACCTGCATCTGCAGGCCGCACCGATCGCGGTGCCGGCCGGCGAATTGAGCAAGACCCCGGACGTGCTCCAGCAGCTGTACGCGCAGATGCTGGAACACGGCCTGGATCGCCACTGCTATGTGCTGGCCCTGGGCGGCGGCGCAGTGCTGGACGCAGTGGGCTATGCCTGCGCCACCTTCCACCGGGGCATGCGTCTGATCCGCATCCCGTCCACCGTGCTGGCGCAGAACGATGCCGGCATCGGGGTGAAGAATGGCATCAACGCCTTCGCCCAGAAAAACCTGCTGGGGGCCTTCTACCCGGCCACAGCGGTGATCAACGACTTCCAGCTGCTGCTCAGCCTTTCCCACCGGGACCAGATTGCCGGCCTGGCCGAAGCGGTCAAGGTCGCGGTGATCAAGGATGCCGCGTTCTTCCAGTGGATGGAGCAGCAGGCCGAAGCCCTGGCCGGTTTCGAGCACAACGCCAGTCGCTATGCCATTCGCCGCTGCGCCGAACTGCACCTGGGCCATATCACCGGTGCCGGCGATCCGTTCGAACGGGGCAATGGCCGCCCCCTGGACTACGGGCACTGGGCCGCCCACAAGCTGGAGAACCTCAGCCAGCATCGCTTGCGCCACGGTGAAGCGGTGGCCGTGGGCATGGCCCTGGATGCGCTGTATGCCAACGCCAGCGGCCTGCTGTCCGACGCCGACTGCCAGCGCCTGTTGCGACTGCTGGACAGGCTCGGCTTCAACCTCTGCCCGCCGGAACTGAGCCTGCGGGACAGCCAGGGGCGTTCGCCGATCCTGGTGGGCCTGGAAGAGTTCCGCCAGCACCTGGGGGGCCAGCTGTCGATCCCGATGCTCAACCGCCTGGGCCAGTCGGTGGATGTGCACCAGATCGACATGCCGCTGATGGAACAGGCCCTGCTGCGCCTGGCGGGTTTCGCCGGGCCGGATTTCGCCTGGGGCCCGGGGTGCGCGCAATGATCCAGTCGTCGCTGACCACCTGGCTGACCCTGGGCCGGGTCTCCAACCTGCCAACGGTATGGACCAATGCCCTGGCCGCCGCGCTGCTGGCCAGCAGCGCTACCACCCTGGCGCCGCCCTCGCCGCTGGTCTGGACCCTGCTGCTGGTGGCGCTCTCGGCGCTGTACCTGGCGGGCATGCTGCTCAACGACCTGATGGACGCCGACTGGGACCAGCAGCACCACAACCCGCGGCCGATCGTTCTCGGCCTGGTCAGCCGCGCCCAGGTCCGCCTGGCCACTGCCGCGCTGCTGCTGCTGGCGGCGCTGGCGGTCCTCGGCCTGAGCCGGATGATTGCCCAGCCCCACTGGCTGCTGGCCAGCGCCGGATTGCTGCTGCTGTTTATCCTTGGCTACAACCTTCTGCACAAGAAATATCCCCACAGCGTCTGGCTGATGGGCGGCTGCCGCTCGGCGCTGTACCTGACCGCCGCCGCCAGCCTGGCCATGCCGCCCCAGCCATTGTGGCTGTGCGCCGCGCTGCTGGGCACCTACATCGCCGGCTTGACCTACCTGGCCCGCCTGGAGCATCGCAACCAGTTGCTCAGCCGCCTGCCGCTGCTGCTCATGCTCAGCCCTCTGCTCCTGGCCGCCTATGCCGGCAACAGCGTGTTCTGGCTGGTCCTGCTGCTGTGGCTGGGCTGGTTGGGCTGGCACTACCAGCGCCACCTGGCCAACCCGCAACAACGGCAGATCCGTGCCTTCATCGGTGCCGGGCTGGCCGCCCTGCCGCTGTTCGACGCCCTGGTGCTGGCGGTGGCCAACCAGCCCTTGGGCAGCCTGCTGTGTGTGCTGGTGTTCTTTCTGCTTCCCCACCTTCAACGCTGGATCAAGCCGACATGAACATGGACCCCATCGCCCCTGCGCCGCTGGCGCTCGTCATTCGCCATGGTGCCTTCGCCGAGCGCCAGCAACTGCTGGAACGGCATCTGGACGACGCCAGCCGAAGCTGGTGGCAGCAAGCCCGGGAACAACTGGCCCGGCAGCCCTCGGCCAACACCCTGATGCTGCTCAGCAGTCAGTGTCGGCGCCGCTTGGCCAGCGCACTGCTGGCCCCCAGCCCGGACTGCAACCGCATTCAACTGGCCCGGGCGCTGCTACTGGCCCAGTTGCTGGAGCAGCAGGCCGGCGCCGGGCAACTGGCCCTGTTGCGCCAGCTGTTTCTCTGGGGCGACGACCAGGAAAAGGCTGCCCTGCTCAAGGCCCTGGATGACCTCGACAGCCAGGGGGCCAGCCTCGACCTGGCGCTCCAGGCCGGGCGTACCAACAACCGCGAGGTGTTCGCCGCCATCGCCCTGGACAACCCCTTTGCCGCGCGCCATTACCCGGAACGGGCCTTCCACCAGCTGGTGCTCAAGACCCTGGGCATGGGCCTGGACAGCCGCCATATCCACGGCCTGGCAGAACGGCGCAGCGTCGACCTCAACCAGTTGGCCCTGGACCTGATGGAAGAACAGCTGGCCGCCGAACGCGAGGTCGCCGACGGCCTGCCCCAGGCCATTGCCTTCGAGCTGTTGAGCCAAGCCCAGCTGCAGCGCCTGCGAGGCCTGTACCAGCAGGGACGATTGCCTGCGCACTGGCGCGACCACTTCCCGGCGGGCGGTTGACCCCCGCCAGCTGAGCCCACGTTTTTTCCCGCACTCAAGCAAGGAGCCACCATGGCGAAGTACTTCGACCCGCACATTCATATGGTCAGCCGCACCACCGACGACTACCAGAACATGGCCGCCGCCGGCATCACCGGGGTTATCGAGCCTGCATTCTGGCAAGGCCAGGCGCGCACCAGCGTCGGCAGCTTCATCGACTACTTCGACACCCTGCTGGGCTGGGAGCGCTTTCGCGCCAGCATGTTCGGCATCCACCATTTCTGCACCATCGGCCTCAACCCCAAGGAAGCCAACGACCTGTCGGTGGCTAACGAAGTGCTGGAGATCCTGCCGCGCTACCTGGTCAAGGACGGCGTGGTAGCGGTAGGGGAAATCGGCTACGACGACATCACCCCGGAAGAAGATCGCTTTCTCGCCGCACAACTGGAACTGGCCAGACAGTTCAACCTGCCGGTGCTGGTGCACACCCCGCACCGCGACAAGATCGGCGGCACCAAGCGCACCCTGGCGGTGATCCGCGAGGTGGGCATCGCCGAAAACCTGGTGATCATCGACCACCTCAACGAACTGACCCTGCCCCTGGTGCTGGACAGCGACTGCTGGCGCGGGCACTCGATCTACCCCAACACCAAGATGTCGGAACAGCGCATGGTGGCCCTGCTGCAGGAATACGGCAGCGAAAAAATGGTGGTCAACAGCGCCGCCGACTGGGGCATCAGCGACCCGCTCAAAGTGCCCAAGACCGGCCAGGCCATGCTCGCCGCCGGCTTCAGCGAAGCCCAGGTGGAGCAGGTGCTGTTCCACAACCCAGTGGATTTCTTCGCCCAGAGCGGGCAGTTGGACAAGCAACTGGTGAGCACCCCGCTGCCGATCGACCAGCGCCGCCAGTGGCAGGACAACTCGGCCCTGAGGGGCCAGGAACCGGTGGTCAAATGAGTGCCCGGGCCGGCTGGAACGCCGCGCAGATCGGCTATTGCAGCAACGTGCACCCGGCCCGTGACGTGGCCGGCCTGCGGGCGTCGATCCAGGAACATTTCCAGGGTGTGCGGCGTCAGCGTGGGCTGGCGGTGCAGGACAGCGGCCTGTGGATCAGCGCCCAGGCCGCCGCCGAACTTCAGGTGCCCGAGGTGCGCGAGGCCTTCATCGAACTGCTGCACGATTGTGGCCTGCGCCTGACCTCGCTCAACGGTTTTCCCTATGGCCAGTTCCATGAAGGCGCGGTGAAGGCCGAGGTCTACCGGCCCACCTGGGCCGAACCCCAGCGCCTGGAATACAGCCTGCAACTGGCGCATCTGCTGGCCGCCGCTCTGCCCCTGGATTGCCAGCAGGGGGTGATTTCCAGCGTGCCCTTCGGTTATGCCGCCACCTGGGACGAAGCCCAGCAGCAACAGGCCGAAACCCACCTGCGGCAACTGACCGCCGAGCTGGCCAGCCTGCATCGCAGCAGCGGCAGGAAGATCCTGGTGTGCCTGGAGATGGAGCCGGATTGCGTGCTGGAAAACACCGATCAGGCCCTGGCCTTTTTCAAGCACTGGCAGGTCACCGATCCCCATCATGGCTACCTGGCGCTGTGCTTCGACGTCTGCCATCAGGCGGTGGTTTTCGAAGACTGCTACCAATCCCTGCAACGGCTGCTGGATGCGCGGGTTCCGGTGGGCAAGATCCAGCTGTCCAACGCCCTGATCTGCCAGTTGCCGTTTGCCGATCGCCCACGCCGCCAGCAGGTATTGCAGGCCCTGGGCAACTTCGCCGAAGCCACCTACCTGCATCAGGTCAAGGCCCGGGATATGGCCGGGCAGCTACTGGCCTGGGCCGACCTGCCCGGGGCCCTGGATGCCGCCGAACCGGCCCAGGGGCAATGCCCCGAGTTGCGCATTCACTTTCATGTGCCGCTGTTCAGCGAACAGTTTCTACTGGCCGAGCTCAGCGGCAGCCAGCAGGCCTTGCTGCGCACCTTCGACTTTCTCGCCGCGCACCCGAACTTCCAGCCGGTGCTGGAGGTGGAAACCTACAGCTGGAACGTGCTGCCTGGTGCGCTGCGCCCGGACAGCGCGCAGGCCTTGCTGCAAGGCATCGCCGCCGAGCTGCAATGGGTCGAGGGCCAATTGCGCCAGCGGCATCTGCTGCGTGCCCACTCGTCTGCCCTGGAGGCTCCGGCCCATGCCTTCTGAACGCCCGCGCCAGCCCTTGCTGCTGATCAATGTGGTGGGCCTGACACCCAGCCTGCTGGGGCCGGCCACGCCGCGGATCAACAACCTGCTGCAACGGGCGCGGATGGCCCGGCTACGTCCGGTGTTCCCCGCCGTGACCTCCACCGTGCAGGCCTCGATCCTCACCGGGCTGCCGCCTTCGGAACACGGCATCGTCGGCAACGGCTGGTATTTCCGCGATCAGGCCGAGGTGCGTTTCTGGCTGCAGCCCAACGCGCTGATCCAGGGTGAAAAGGTCTGGCAGGCGCTGCAACGGGAGATCCCCGGCCTGCGCTGCAGCCAGCTGTTCTGGTGGTTCAACATGTACGCCCAGGTGGAGGCAGCCATCACCCCGCGCCCCCACTACCCGGCCGACGGGCGCAAGATGTTCGGCCTCTATTCGTCGCCTCCGGGGCTGCACGAACGCATCGAACAGCAGATCGGCGAGTTCCCCTTTCCGAGCTTCTGGGGCCCGGCCGCGGGGATTGCCTCCAGCCGCTGGATCGTCGACTGCGCCATCGCCGAGTTCCAGATCAGCCGCCCCGACCTGCAACTGATCTACCTGCCGCACCTGGACTACAGCCTGCAACGCCTGGGGCCGGAGCATCCGTCCATCAGCGACGAAGTGCGGGCCATCGACCATGAAGTCGGGCGCCTGCTGGATTTTGCCCAGCAGCAAGGCGCGGCCGTGATGCTGGTCTCCGAATACGGCATCGAGGCGGTGCAGCAGTCCATCTCGATCAACCGCGTGCTGCGCGAGCAAGGTCTGCTGCAGGTACGTCGCTCACTGAGCTGGGAGCTGCTGGACCCCGGCGCCAGCGCGGCCTTCGCCGTGGTCGACCACCAGATCGCCCACGTCTATGTGCGCCAGCCCGAGGACATTGCCCGGGTCAAGGCCCTGCTGCTGCGCCAGCCCGGTATCGAGCAGGTGCTGGACAGGAGCGAGCAGCGGGCCTGCCAGCTCGATCACCCACGCAGCGGCGAGCTGGTGGCGGTGGCCGCCCCGGGCTTCTGGTTCGATTACTACTACTGGTTCGACGACCGCCTGGCCCCGGATTTCGCCCGCACTGTGGATATCCACCGCAAGCCGGGCTACGACCCACTGGAGCTGTTCATCGACCCGGCGATCCGCTTTCCCAAGCTGCGGGTCGCTCGCCGGCTGCTGCAGAAGAAGCTCGGCTTTCGCTACTACATGGACCTGATTCCCCTGGACACCTCACTGATTCGCGGCAGCCACGGACGCTTGCCCAGCAGTGCCGAGGCAGGGCCCCTGCTCATCACCGATTGCGATTTACCCCTGCCGGCGCACCTGCCGGCCACCGCGGTAAAGCACCTGCTCCTAGAGCATTTCCTAGGGCGCCCCTATGACGATACGGCTCAGGCCAAGGAGATTCCATGCGGCGAACCATCCCTATAGTCGTGCTCGGTGTGTTGAGCGGCCTCGCTCACGCACAGACCACGCCCGCCTTCAATTGCAGCAACTTCCTGACGTTCAATGGTGACCAGGCCGGCACCCTGAGCACCTTCAAGCAGAGCCCGGAAACCATGGCATGGAACTGGTTTGTGTGCCTCAACCAGCCGGCCGGCTCCGGTAGCCCGGAGCGGCTCTGGGAGACGTTCAAACCATCCGATGAGGTCTACCTGAGCAAGGGGCAGGCTCCCCAGCCCTACAGCACCCAGGCCAACCTGCCGAGCCAGGTGCAGACCCAGGCGCAGAAGATCCCGGGCATGAACACCAGCGGGCTGTTCCTCAACCTGGGCAACGACACCGACGGCAGCACCGACAACGGCACCCAGCAGGTCGATGGCCTGGCCCTGGAAATGGGCAACCAGGTGCCGGAAGCGCAACGGGGCCAGTCGGTGCGTTTTCACATGTTGATGGGCCAGGACACCTTCAACTACATCGTCCAGCAGAAGATCTACAACCGGAACGGCATTGCCGCCCTGACCAGCAGCCTGAACTTTCCCGCCACGGCCTGGGAGCTGAAGACCTCCTGGTTGTGGATCGGCAGCGATAGCACCTTCCAGGCGCAACTGGCAAAGGATGGCTACTTCATCGCCCAGGCCTACTACGTCGACAAGCAGGGCCAATACCACACCGGCTACGCCGGCCTCAGCGGCATGCACGTCATCAACAAGCTGACCCACGACTGGGTCTGGACCACCTTCGAGAACCGCAACAACAGCAAGTACACCGTGACCAACGGCACGCCGCCCAAGCCCATGACCAACATCACCGGGCCCACTGCCGCGGCCCAGCCGGTGAATGCCACCTTCCAGCAGCAGAACCCCACGCTGGCCCAGTACGAGTTGATCGGCGTGCAGTACGACCAGGCCCAGGCCGAGCCCAAGCTGCTGGCCAATTCCCAGCTGGAATCGGCCTTCCAGAGCCACTCATCGTGCCTGGCCTGCCACAACACCGCGGCCTACTCGAGCAACAACACCTATTTCAACTTTGCCCTGAAAGAGGATGGCGGGATCGTCTACCCCACCACCGTCCTACCGGACTCCGACTTCGTCGGCTACCAGAAACTGGACTACGTCTGGTCGCTCAAACGCGCCCAGTGGCAGCGCTAAGGAGCAGCTCATGAGCGTCTTGAACTTTCCCCGGATCTACTTCAATGGCCACATGTTCTGGAACCCGCCGACGGCCAACAACAACGACGTTTTCCCGCTATATGATGCGGTGAAGATGCGCATGAACTGGCCGTTCCTGTCCTACTACGGGATCAACGACCAGAACGCCCCGCAACAGCTGATGCCCTGGACCATCGCCCCGCTGGCCTACGAGAACGTGCCGGACTACGTGCTGCAAGTGCCCACCAATGGCGCGAAAAGTGGTTACCCGATGATTCCCGCCGAATGGGACCTGTTCGGCGACAACGCCTGCGGCTTGGTCAACTACGAGCAGACCCGCTCGGTGATCGTCGGTGGCGAGTTCCAGGCCAACACCTACATCGACAACGATCCGCTGGTGAACAAGTGTTACCAGTTGCAGGGCAACCCGTTCGGCAGCGCCGCGCCTACAGCGGCGCGCTTCGTCGATATCAGCCCCTGGCAGAACACCTTCACCGCCCTGTACTTCGACAAACTGGTGCTTGGGGACGCCACCTGCGGCCTGACCTTGAAGCGCCAGTACCGCATGCTCGACCGCTTCCTCAACTTCAACTGGGGGGCCTTTGGCGGCTTGAGCTACGTGACTACCACCTGGCAGACCTGCTTCGCGAAAGACCACCTGCAGTGGATCGTCGGCGACTCGCAACTGCTCAAGACCCTGCAACAGGAGATGATCAACCAGAACGCCAAGGGCCTGATGTTCCGGTTCACCACCTACCTGACCTTCTACGACAAGAACGGCATCTTCAACGACTTCCCGGTGGTGGACAGCCACTCCAAGACGCCCGAAGCCATGGCCGCGCTGCAGGCGATGTACCAGAAGGGCCTGGATAACGTCTCCGACATCTTCTTCAACCCGGCCTACAGCCGCACCGTCGGCACTCTGGGCCTGTGGTTCGACAATGAATACCCCACCGCTCCGGCTGGCCGGCGCCTGGAACCCAAGGCTCCGGTACCGGTGTGCAAGGGGGCTCCCAAAGACACCGAGCCTACAGCCATGACCCTGGGGGTGATCAGCGCCCAGGTGCACGACAACACCCTGTCCCTGGACCTGGGCAATACCTTTCCGTTCTTTCCCGCCGGAGACAGCGCCGCACTGCCGCTCACCAACACTGACCTGAGCCAGGGAATTCCGGTGCCCGGGAAATACCTGGCCGGTGATTACGACATCGGGGTAAGGCCCACTGGCGGCGCTTTCCACAAAGTTGCCAGTTTTGGCTTCGAGCAGTATCGCCAGACCGCCTTCGACAAACGCGCTGGCCTGCTGGACCTGCCCATCAGCCCCGCCGACCAGGCCGCGTTGCAACAGGGCGCCCTAGAGCTGCAGTTGCAGGGCAGCCAGGAACTGGTCGCCGCCGCCCAGAAGATGTGGACCGCCGAAATCCTCGACAGCGGCTGCTTCATCGATGTGGGCGACACCCGGGTCCTGAGCATCATGGTGCAGTACGACGGCCTGCCCGCGCCGGCGGGCACCGCGCTGTGGGTGGCGGAGTACAACAACGCCTACATGCTGACCACCAGCGACTACTACCTGGCCTTCAGTAACGCGGCCAACTTCACCCTGTTCAACAACTACCCGAATGATCCCGGGAGCAACACGTCGAACCGACCGCAGTTCGTCGGCGCCCAGACCGCTGAAAGCCTGTTGCATGTGGGCAGCGGCCGCCGGCTCAGCGCGGTGCTGAAGGTCGACGACAGCGAGCCACCCGAGCCCATGCTCTACCAGAGCTTCCTGACCAAGCCCTCGGCTGTGGCCCTGAGCCCCTGCCTGCAGTTCATCAATGGGCAGGCACGCAGCGGCACCCTGGCAGACCCACTGAACGCCACCGTGCAGTACAGCCTGGCGCAGATCCTGACCGACGCCAATGGCATCGCCCAGGTATCGGTCAAGGCCGTGGCGGCCGGCTTCCCGACCTTGCGTTTCTTCATCCAGGACGGCCAGCAGCAACCGCCGGTGCCCTTCAGCTTCAACTACACCGAGGCCTACACCGACTTCCTTGCGCCGCTGCGGGTCCTGCCCCAGGAGCCGGAGATGCTCAAGGACTTTATCGACTGCTGGAACCGGGTGTGCACCCAGGACGACGCCAGCGTGCGGATCTGGAAGGAGTTCATCTTCCCCAGGATCCTCCAGCCCTTTTATTACCTGTACCCGATCATGAACAAGTTCATGCCGCTCAACTCCCTGCAACGCATCGAGGGCGCGATCAACCAGTTCATCGTGCTGATCAGCAAGGACTACCAGGAGGAAAGCACCCTGGCCATGCCGATCACCCGTGACCTGCCGCAGAGCCGGCGCAGGGTGCTGGAGATCTGGGCCCAGGACCTGGTGAGCAAGGGCTACCCACCGATCCCGCTGAAACCCAGCGACTACCCCCACGGCTGAGCCGCAAAGGCCAACCCATGGAATGCCGGGCGACCCCGTCGCCCGGCGCTTTCAAAGGAGTGTCAGATGAACGCCAGTCTCTTCAAGCAACTGCTGTTGGCCGCCAGCCTGCTGAGCGCCAGCCAAACGCTATGGGCCGAGACCTACCCCGACAACGTCTACTTCAACATGGGCGTGCACAACGACCGGGGGTGCGACGCCAAGACCAACAACTGCATCGCCAAGCGCAAACCCGGCGAGCCGGCCGATCCGCTCTACCCGGCAACCTGGGTCAGTGACTGGATCATGTACCGGGTCACCGCCAACTACGTGAAGAACCCACCGCCCTACAGCAGCCCGCCCAGCACCCTGAAACCGGCCGACTACACCGTGTCCCGGGGCACCAGCTACTACGACAACGACTATGTGCCGGCCGACAAGGACGGCACCGGGGCGATGATGGAGCACTACGAGAAGTACTGCCTGCCGATCTTCCCGATCAAGGACAACAACTACACCTGCTCCTTCGTTTCCCTGGGCAACAAGGCCTACTTCCTCACCTACCCCGAGGACCGGCCAAAGGACATGCCGGCCTGCTGCATGTTCTCGCCCATGAACCATCCGCCGCGCCGGGACTTCATCAAGCACCTGCCCTACAGCGCCGCCCGCAGCCAGCATCTGGATGGCAGCGTGCAGGCCTACGCGCTGGAGATCCCGGTCCAGCCGAGCCCGATTCTGTTCGGCTATGCGTTCTACAAGAAAGCCAGCAGCGACGGCCCGGGCCAGCCGGCCTATCAGCATCCGCAATCGTTCTATTTCTCCGGTGACGAGAGCGTCGCCAACGCGCCAATCGTCAGCCAGAACTACCTCAACTGGCGCACCGAGAAACCAAATCCGGCCAAGACCTGGGACCAGGTGGCGAAGATGTGCCCGGCCAACCCGCCGGACTGCCAGCTCTTCACGCCACCGCCATCGCTGAAGAATGGTGCGCGGCCGCAGTGGAACCAACTTTTGCCCCCCTCGCCATGACAGGAGCCGCCTCATGAACCCCTGGAGCCGTTTCACCGCCCTGTTGTTGCTTGGCCTGGGCAGCCAGCAGGCCAGCGCCCTGCAGCCCAGCACGCCGGAAGCGCAGACCACTTGCCCGCCCAACGCCGTGGTGCCTGCCGCCGGAGCCTCCCAACAGGCTTTCGATCAGTACAGCTGGCAGATGTTCATCAACCTGAACTGGCCGGCCCAGGCCGCAGAGCGCGGGGTGGCCGACTGCAGCAAGCCTCTGGGCAGCCCCGGCAATACCGTGTGGCAAACCTACAAGAGCGTTGCCGATACCTTTCTGCCCGGTGCGCAGAACCCGGGGCCCTGGAACACGCCGCTGAAAACCAGAAACCTCAGCCTGATCAATATCGCCGCCGTCAAGAACACGCAGGTCGTGCAGTCGGACCTGCAGGCGGTAGGCGGCTGGCTGATCGACCAGCGCCAGAACCCGACCTACTACGACATCGCCACCAACCAGGTGTCCTACACCTACATCGTCGACAACCAGTTCTATAACGCCAACATCGTCGATGCGGCGACGAATATCGCCTTTCCCGACAACGCCACCGAGGTCAAGTCCAGCTGGCGCATCATGACGCCCAGCGACGACACCAGCCGCTACCTGACGATGCAGGCCGAAGTCACCCGGTTCAATGACCAGGGTCAGCCCATTGGCACCCAACAGGCCAACCTGGGTCTGGTGGGCCTGCATATCATCAGCAAGGTCAACGGCTTTCCCCAGTGGATCTGGTCGACGTTCGAGCAGGTCGACAACGTACCGCCTCAAATCCAGCAGCAAGGCAAATGGGTGGACCAGCCGGCGGCGGGGGTCTTCTACTCCTACTACGATGCCAAGGCACCGGACGCCAGCGTCAACCAGTCGCCATGCAACTGGCAACCGGCGAGCTCCGGCCTGGTCTGCCAACCCCAGCCCGGCACCAGCTTCAAGACGCCGAACCCCTTGAACCGGGTGACCCCCATCACTAGCAACACCCAGCAGATCAACACCCAGTTCCAGACCAGCCCTCCCGTGCAGTCCAGCGTGTTCAAGTACTACCAACTGATCACCACCCAACGGCCACAACAGCCCAATAACCCCGGCAACCCGCTGGGCCAACCGACACCGGCGCTGTCGGCCAACGTCACCATGGAAAGCTACATCCAGGCCACCAGCAGCTGCATGAACTGCCACTCCATGGCGACCCCATTGAACAGCCTGAACAAAAGCGACTTCTCCTACGTGTTCCGTTTTGCCCAAGCCCCAGCCACTCACGCCTCCGAGGCCAAGGAATAGACCATGAGCATATTGAACGGCCCCCGGCTGAACTTCTGGGGCGGCATCTCCACCGACGTCAGCGTGCCAAACAACTCACCGACCTTGCCCACCGGCCCCTCCAGCCGGATGGAACTGTTCGACCTGACCACCTCGACAGTGGCGCCCACCGCCCAGGGCTACAGTGATGATCAGCTGTACGCGCTGATCAATGCCCCCGATCCCGAAACAGGTCCCGACAGCCGCTACACAGCCGGTGGCTGGAACCACTACGGCGAACACGTAGTGACCCTGCAGAACGCGCTGATCAGCTCCCAGGGCAGCCCAGGCAACATCGCCCTGAACGGCGATCTGATCGGCCAGCCGGTGTACCTGCTCGGCTCCGTGGTGCCCGGAACCGGGCAAGGCCCCTACTCCGGCCCGATGATGGTCGACCTGGACCCTACCGCCACCACCACCACGCAGATCTTTGTGGGCGGATTGCAGATCGGCAACGGCAGCACGCCCCAACTGCTGATCCGCTGGGACACCGTGTGCAGTAGCTTCGATGTGGGCTCGCGGGTACTGGACCCGCAACGAATGGACGCACCGATGTCCTTTCACGGTTGCGGCACCTTTCAACTGACCTTCCCGCTGAGCAGCATCGTCAGCTACAACCCAGACAGCGCCGGCCTCAAGGCGCTGATCGAAGCACCCGGGGCTACGGGAATAGTGTTGCGTTTCGTGATGTTCGAGATGTGCCCGACCCTGACCACCGAACAGTTGAACGCCGACTACGCCGCTGGCCAGTTCAGCCCTAATCCAAGCATCGGCCGGATCATCGGCACCCTGGCCACAGCCTATGCCGATGAGCCACTGATCTGCCCGCCTGGACGCCAACTGCTCAACCCGGCCACCAAGACCGCGGCCTATGCCGAGGTCGCCAACGGCCTGTTGAGCATCGACATGGTCAACCTGATCCCCAAACAGACCTTCCGCGTACGACGCGACGACATCATCAGCCCCATAGGTCCGAACGCCGACTTCGGCACCGTGAACATTGCCGTGGGAACGGACACCCTGGCGAGTTTCGCCCCCACCGATCCGCAACTGCAGAACTATTACCTGTACGGCGGCCTTATCGATGTGCCACTCAACGCAACCCAGCAACAGCAGATACAGAAGACGCCGCTGAACATCAGCACTCCCGGAAGTGCCAGCAACGGCAAGCTGTCTGCCCCCGAAAGCCCCTATCGGGTGTACAGCGATCAGCGCAACAACTACCTCGACCCCGACAGCCAGGGAGTACAGGTGACCTTGCAGGCCCGCTACCTGGGTGGCGCGGTGCCCACGGATACACCGATCAGCATCGTCCCCGGCCCGACCAACCTTTATACGGAAAATCAGTATTGGGACTTTCTCCAGTTCCCGACTGAACTCACGGTACCGGCCGGCCGGTCCTCGATCAGTTTCAATGTCGTCCCCGATACAGGCTCCAGTGGCCTGGCCGGCTTCACCACACTGACCTGCACCATCAACGACAACCCTGCCTGCCAGACCTTCAACAACTTCCGCAAATACGCCCGGACCGACTTCGGCATCCCTTCGGGCAGCATCATTACCTGGGACCAGGTCTATGAGAACGTGCTGCGCTTCCACTACCTGGCCTTTCCTGCCATGTCGCGCTACATCCAGCTCAACCAGCAAGACGCGGTAATGGGCTTCAAACAGGCAATCCTCACCCGGATCTCCCCCGAGTATCAGAACACCACCTTGTACATGTCCGTGGTGCGTTCGATGTCGCCGAGCCAAAGAGCGCTGCTGACCGCCTACCTCAACGGCACGCCCTGGCAGCCTTGAACAAGGAGAAGACCATGCCCGTTGCTCTGCATATTCCCACCCAGCTCGAGCAGGTGCTGCGACCGGATCACGTCATCGCCGAGGGCCTGCTCAACCCTCGCGGGGTTTGCCTGCAAGGCGATGGCAGCCTGCTGCTGGCGGAAGCCGGCTCAGGCCTGCCGGACCAGCCGTTCAGCGGCCGCATCAGCCGCCTGCGTCCGGATCCGGGCCAGCCGGGCGCCTACCTGCCGCCTCAGGTCGTGGCTCAGGGTTTTCGTTCGATGAACATGCAATCGCGCATGCTGCGCGACGAAATCATGGGCCTGTCGGACATCGCCCTGGGCGACGGGCGCTGCCTGGCCAGCCAAACCGACTACGTCGCCGGCTCCAAGCTGCTGGACCTGCAATACAACCCGCCCGAGCCGCTGTTCCATAGTCGCGGCAACCTCAACTCGCTGTGCTATCACCCGTCGCGCCGCAGCTGGCTGGCGGTCAAGCCCGATAGCAACCAACTGGTGGAGTTCACCGAAGGCGGTGAACAAGTCCTGGCGCAACTGCCCGATCTGGATCAGGGCCAGGAAGCCGTGCCGGTGACCTTGGTGCACGAGCCGCAGACGGATGCCGTGCTGATCAGCCTGTTCTCCGGCGAGCTGCGCCGGGACCCGGCGCGGATGGGTATCGACTTCGCCGACAAGGCGGGCCAGGTGATCCGGGTCTGGCCCGAGAGCGGCAGGATCGAGGTGCTGATTCGCGGACTGCAACTGCCCACCGGGCTGGCGCTGGACCCGCAGGAGCGGATCCTGGTGCTGGAACTGTGCGACCGGCTGCTGCAACCGTTGCCACCGGACTGGGCCGGCGAAGTCCTGCACGGCGGCTTCGCCCGCTTCAGCGGCCGCCTGCTGCGCTGCGATTTGCAGCAACGCAGCGTGCAAGTACTCGCCAAGGGCCTGGATACGCCTTCCAACCTGTGCTGCGTCGGAGACGCGGTGCTGGTGAGTGAAGGCATGGGCCTGAGTGGGCGGCCGATTCCGACGCCGGAGCAGCAGGTGGTCGCACTGAGCGGCCGACTGCGGCGAGTGGCGCTTTGAGCTGAGTGATGCGGCACACCGGTTAAACCCGGGCATAAAAAAACGGGGCCACCTGCATGGCCCCGTTTTTATCGATGCTGAACGCTGAAAACAGCGATCAGAATGGGGGTACCGATAAAAGCTTTTAACAGATTGATCAGCAACGACTTTTCCTGAATTTATCGCGTTTTAGACCCAATTTTGTAAAGAAAACCTAGGAGAAATCAAGATGATAGATCGGCGTGAGAAACTGTAAAGCTACCATTTTCTCCCTCTGTAAAGGTTGAGACTTAGACGCCAAACACGAAAATTGCCTGAAAAAGGCACTGATAAAACTTACTCGTAAAGCTTCGTGTAAAGCAGCAGTACGGCCATATGGCGGCAAAATGAGGGCCATTGAGGGGACAGCCAAACGGTGTCATCATCTGGCCATCAATCGGACAGGGATTTCTACGATGACGCCTTTCGGATCAACCGACTTTCAAGCCATTAGCGATGCCCGCTTCAATGGCTGAGCCTACTCTTCTCTGCCGCCATACCGGGCAGCAGATACCCTATCAAATTAACCAGGGGTTGGTTCCCGCCTATGTGCTCCAGTTACAGGAGCAGTGGGAGGCCGAGAAAACCAAGATCGTGCGGCAGCTCTTGGCTGACTTCCCTGCGGCTGCTGCCGACCGGGATTTATTCTTTCAGCAGCTACCAAGCTATGGCCTATCGGATATCGGATGGCGGTGGCTCGACAAAGCCATGGTTTTAAACACCGATGAGTATCACTGGTTTTTTCTCAGTGCCCAAGGACGCATCCAAGCGACTTGTGTGATCTACCATCCGAAGGAAAGCCGGATGGATGGTGAACGAATTTTCTATGTCGATTACGTAGCATCAGCGTACTGGAATCGAGATCGTCCGAATTATGTGAAGCAGTTTGGGAGCGTCAGCCGGATCCTGATAGCCCACGCTGCGCGCTTTGCAATGAATTCCCTAGGCTACCGACCAGGGTTCTGTCTGCATTCGCTTCCGACAGCCGAAGGCTACTACCGATTCCTCGGAATGGTTGAGTACGAAGCGGACGCCGACAAGGAAAACCTTCGCTACTTTGAGGCTCCCGCTCACGTTGCTGGGAAATTAGCTGGGGAGGCGCATCATGTCTGATGTCCCAAATGGCATCCCAGAAGATTTCGAGGTCTACCCATCCTCGCGGGCCGCTGCGGAGAACTTCACGGCAGCGCTCACAAGTCTGCGGCAAGCGTTGAAGCCAGCCGATGCTAAATCGCATGCACGACCTGGCGAAGCGTATGAAGACTTCATCATCCGGCTTGCCCTCAACGCGACCAGCAGTAATGCAGTGCTCTATCGAAAGAATGACTCCGCTGAAGAAACCAAGATCCAAGCTTGGTTGTCGCTGATCAGCGAGAAATCTAAGATCGCCGTCTTGAGCCGAGTCATCCCTCGGTTCCAAGGTTTGAGCTTAGAGCAGCTTCGTGAAATCGCGCTTATCAGTATGGAACCTGACCGCATCACCACTCTTATCGATCACTTAGCCAGCGTTTATGGGGTTCTCTTGGTGGTGGAGCCTGGTTTCAAGTCTATGAAGATGGACGGTTGTACATTCAAACTCTCGGGAGGTACACCGGTTGTGGGAATAGCGATTCGATACAATCGCTATGACAATTTCTGGTTCACGCTTATGCATGAGTTGGCCCATGTTCATAAGCACTATGACTACCTAGATAGTCCTATCTTGGATGACCTGGAAGAGGATGCCGACTCTGATCGGGAGGTCGAGGCAAACATCATTGCTAAAGACAGCCTGATTTCCAGGCAGTATTGGCGGATGGCTTGGAATGTTAGGGCAGAAAAAAGACAGTTACTGGATCTCTGTGGTAAAGCAGAAATTCACCCGGCTATCATGGCGGGTATGATTCGCCATCAGTCCAGAAACTATAAACTTTACCCTGAGCTGCATCACAGCATGGACGTTAAACGTGCTTTCGGGTTCGCCAATGATTAAGTATGTTCCATTTCTGAAGTTCAAGCAGAACGAAATTCAAGGCGTAGGAGTGCTCGATGATGCGATTCGTAATCAGATCGCACCAATGTACGACATTCCTCGCTCTCAGAAAGTAATGACTGAGACGGAGATTCTTGAACGTCTTAGAATTGCGGATAAGACTCTAAAGGCCACGCAGAAGGGAACGGTAGCCTACAAGTTTTTTGTCGACAATTTTGATGTCGATGACAGCATCGATTTGGGCGGTGTTCCCCAATATCGCACTATCCTGAGTAAACTTTCACATTTCCCAATCATGCCTGTTCTCGCTTTTGATCGTCATGCGGATCATAACCTTGCTGCCCTCGATTTCATTAAGTCACGGCCAAATTCTGAGATTGGGATTCGGCTACAGATGGTGGACATTGATAGCTATAACCTTACGAAAAGCAACCTGCAGGCCCTGTGGGTTGACTTGTCCGCTGCCAAGCCTCAGTCAGTGATTTTGCTAATTGATTTGCGCATCATCGATGACCCTATTCACGCCAAGAAAAAAGTAGAAAAGTTCCTAGCTGGGTTCCAAAAAGATTTTCAGGTGACTGCTGCTGTCGTGAGTGGCTCAGTCGTTCCGGCCTCAATTGCGGGATTGGTCAAAACCAACGCTGAAGCTCATATAGATCGCGAGGAGTACAAGCTCTGGCGAGCTCTTAATTCGACCCCTGAATTCGACAAGGTTTTGTTTGGAGATTACGGAATAATTAGTCCGGAATATTCTGATCTGGATATCGAACCAGAACTGATAAGCGGCATGGCGGCCCCTAAGGTGTTCTATACCTACCACGAAAAATTCTTTATTGTTCGGGGAAGGCGGTTCAAAACTCACAAATACAGCCAATACTTTGATATCTCGGACAACATTGTTAGACAGGCTTTCTTCAGGCTTCCAGGGGACTCGTATGGGGAGCAATACATACATGACCGTAGCTTCAAGGCTGCGGTACGAGCGCCCAAGACGGGCAACCCTGGTACGTGGATCAAATGCTCAACGGCTGCTCACATCACATTCGTTGTCAATAATATTTGAACGCCTTTCCACGAGGGCGCTTTGGATTCCTGCCAAGGCGTCGTCGCGGCTCAGCTGAAAACTGATCTGCTCTGCAATCGTATCTCGGTTGAACGACTTTTTGAAAATAACCCTTGGATGTGCAGTTGCCAGGGCTGTCAGTTCTGCCTTCCAAAGCATAAGAAGTGCATCTTTCTTAGAGAACATGGGGTTGGTACCCGCTTTGCGGAGATAGCGTAAGGTTGTTCGGTCTTTTCCAGGTGCGGCGAGAATCACCCCCCAGTAGGTTGGAATTCTCTCCATCGCAAATCTAATATGATTTTCAGTGGTTACTAAGGTCAACTTAGGGAACGACCGAGAGTAAAATTCCGATTGCAATAAAACGCGTCGAACGTTGTCAGTTTCGCCTTTTATCTCGTAGCAATGCATTTGGCGGTAGCACGCAACCACATCAGCAATAGCATTACCATTATCTATGGTGAGCTCTTCGAGCACCCGAGCAGGTCTTGGCGACCGCTTCATCAGATGGTCAACTAAAGCGCTTCGAATTTCTTTATCTCTGAGCACTCTGAGCTCCAGGCGGATGCAAACGCAAGATTTTAGCCTATGAGCCCCTCGGTTGGGAGCGTGATCAGTCTCGGTATTGCCCATTCCGACTGGCGACACCATGCGGAATGCAGGACGCTCTAGCAGAGTCGCCTGGATAAAGGACTTATCCAAATGAGTGAATCTCTAGGTCGTGCACGGTGGCCCGAGGTTAGTCATTATGCGGGTTGGTGAGATGCCATGGTTTGGGCGCGCCCCTACCGGGGGCGGCTGTCGTAAACCAAGCCCACACGCAAGCGTTGGTCTTGGTGGTTGAAGGCTTACATCCGCACGTCACGCGCTCCGCTTATAGGCACTCGCGCAACAGGCCAAGCAAGCCCGACACGCGTCTGCCTACCCTCCACAGAGACCTGAATGAAGATCAGGATTAGGGTCGCATCACCCACGCGTTTTCTTGCGATCTCGATACATTGCCAACCCTAAAAGCTCCTCGGAAAACTGTTTATGCACCCTCTCACGAATCGAGTCCTTACGGGTTTGCATTGCACTCGAAAGATGCTCGACCGTAAATTCATACTCCCCATAGCCTTGCGAGAGTTTTTGCATGGCATCCGAGATGGCAACAATCGAGCATGCCAACTGCCGGCAACCTTCAGGGGATGCTGCATTCCACGCAAAACGCGGCGAATAGCGGAGCATGGTATGGCATGACACCAGCTTTTCTATCGCAGGCCGTAACGTCAATCTATCCCGCGAAAGCTCCAGTATCGGCTCTGGCGAGTACCAAAGCCATTCGTCCACAGTTTCACCCACTAGAGGATTGATGAGCGCCTGAAAAGATTCGTGAGGGCGCTTGAAAAGGATTTCAGAGGCGGTGTCTGAATCTGTGAAAATCCGCATCCCTTTGCCCATCGTCTCGTAGGTAGCAGCCCGTGTCACAGCATCGCCAACAATGAAGGCACCAATAGAATGATCGATTTTGTTAGGCTCGTGGACATCTCCAAATGCAAGACCCCCGCGACATAATAAACCTGCCTCAATTGCTTCGTGCATCAAGAAGCGTCCCGCATCCGTTACCGCGCATATATCTTCTGACCAAAGAAATGCACAATCAGATAGTTGCGCCAGCTTCACCGCCTTAAACCGTCGGCCTGTTCGCATCAATGCCTTTCGAAAGGCCAACAAAATCTGCGCAGCGAGCAGTTGATGTGGAAATTTTCCTCCAGGCTTAATTTTCCATGGCATGTATTCTGACTCGGTCAGCTTGAGCCTCCCTCGAGTAAGGGCGCTGAATCCGAGCATATCTACAAACAGCACCGCTCCCTGAAAACTACGCATACATTCTTTCCTGCATTCTTGTGTTTTTGATAATTTGAGCGACCGATCTGGCGCAACATCACGCTCCAAGGCGGGCCTCAAATACTCTGGTTGGTCAAAACCCCAATGCTAGCCACTCCTCGAGCTAGACGTCTTCTGAAGTAGCCTAGGATTAACGTCAACCAATAGTTTTTTTGGATGTCATCTCCTATTTCCCTCCGCCGAATACAGGAACACGATGGACTCTTATTTGAATGCGACGCTGGGCACGTTCTTCACCCCACGTATGGAAATCAGACTATTCGACAAAGCAGAGAAATTTGCTGGGGACACTGCCACGAACGGCAGCGTGCTCACGTATTTTCATGAACACGTCCACTACTTCCAAACGCTATTCACTGGCTATGGACACATCCAGTGGAGCAGCTATCGACAAGCCACGGGATTCACTCACAGGATGTGGGAAAAGCTGCGCCAAGCCATGGGTGCACCAAGAATCCCCTTGTCTAACTGCAACACCCGACCGGACATCCACCAGTACGCCGAGTTTCTTGGACAGGTCTTTGCAGAGCAGAATAAGCTCAGCCAAGCTCGTTTCGTTAGCATCCCTGGCATCAAGACTTTAGATGCTCTCAAGCTGGTACTCATCAAAGAGCCATGGCAAATCAATCCTGTAATTGAATCAGCGAACGGCCAGCGAGAGCTCTGCACGAAGGATATTTTGGAAGGTCACGCGTTTTTTCTAGAACGTTCCTTCGCGGAAAATCTGCTCTCATTTCCTGAAGCCGCCGCTTGGGTCAGAGAAGGGATATCTGACGTCTACACTGCTGCTTACGACTGGTTCATTACGGAGTGCGGGCAGGACACCAGGAGTCTTTTCCCAGTCATCTGCGATCTATCACTGCAGATCAGCTGGAAACCCGTGAGTCCAACCACAGCTCATGAATGGCAAGCATCTAACCCTTCGTGGCGATTTTATCTGCTTACCAAGGCACTAGCTGCTGCGCCGGAAATCGCCGCCGAAATGAACAGCGATTGGAGTAAAAGCTACCTAGCAATCTGTGATCGGCTGCTGCACGCATGTAATTTCATAGATCTCAGCCAAATTCTGGCAGAACGGCTTCAAGCGCTCTTGGATCTCGAGCAGTCCCCTGGATTATCCCCAATGCAGCACATCATGAAGAGGGCAATGGAGCAGAGGGTTCAGCAGCCCTGGATATCGGTGAACCCGATACAAAACACTGCAGAGCTCGAGATGCTATTTAATGAGTTCCGCATACCCGCAGTATTGGTCGAAGGGCGGTACCAAGCTCAATCAACCCTTGACGACGCTGTCGTTACCGAATTGATAGGCGAGCTCCACTACCAAGCGTTCATGGATCAATTGCTCGGCAACCCATCTTCATTCGCACGCAACACTAACAGCCTTGAATGTGGATTCGCGAAGTATGGGGTACACAATGGCTGTCCTCACCAGGTTAGTGGCGAATGCATCGGACGCTTTGATCCGAAAGAAGGGTTACCTATGCCCATGCTCATCGATGAACATGGAAATATCGATGGGTGTACTTTTGGTGCGTTCTTCAAATTCTCTGGCATGAACGTAGAGGATCTGGTCGTTGATTACGATGCAAAATTCTTGAAATGATTTCCTACATCTCCAATGGCAGATAACCATCATCTGCACGCCCCTCGGTGACACATGAAATCAACATCTGCTTGTGAACATTGAGTATCTGCAAGGACTTTTGCCACCAGGTCACCGTCCGGCCAAGTCACATTTCGGCGCCAGAGGTCAATGACACGCATAGGGGGCAGGATAAAACCGCAAAAGACAGACAGCAGCGCGGGTCAGAACAGGACGGAGCAGGGTGCACCGTCCCATAGCCCTCCTCTCCGGATATGCGAAACACTGACCCAAGTGCCAGTGATCCGCATCGCCTTCACACCCAGATGACCCTGCCCTCTCGCAGCCAAAAATGCGACTTACAGCCATTTTTTAGCCACACTGATGGGTGCAGCGTTGGCCGTCCTAAGAAATCGGTACTGCATGTCCACCTTGGCGTCACATCTTGCGGCAGTGATAGCTCTATCGTCCGACCACAACCGCATGGACATCTGAACCCAACGCACCAATCCTCCGAGCCATCCTGAACTAGAGTTAGGGTGCGAAAAGGCAACTGGCTAGGCAGGACATCGCCCTGAACCACCTGTAATTTCCTAGCGGGCAGCAAGCCATCGACCCAGCGATACAGAGCTCTTTTTACGGCTTTGAGCATCACACACCACCTGCCAAGTCAGCGATCCCGAGCAGCGGCTCAGCGGCGCCAAGCGCAAGCCCTGGATCTGAGGTCTTCGGAAAGTCATTTTCAGCGGTGAACTCCTGCTCCGCTTCTCTGAACTTAATCAAGGTTCGCGCGTAGTTGCAGTTTGGCTCTTCACGCATTGGAAATGCTCTGGCCAAAAACTCCATCACGCATGAAGATGCCGCGAGCATGTTCAGGGAAATCACAGCGGGAGCTTCCTCATGGAACCCTCGAATGTACCCATGCTGAAGCTGCTGCTGATAGGCGTCAGGATTCGCAGCCAGAAGACTCTCGGCGCGAAGCGATTCACCGGTGTAGACCTCACGATCAGAGAGGGATGATCCACCAGGCTGCACGTAATCTATGCGGCCATAAACTCCTGCGATCATCACTCCCAACTCATCTTTCATCGTAGGAATGAGCACTCCAACATCAAGGAGCGGGATGAGAAAACGGCTAGCGATTCGATCAGCGATCATCCTGGCGTATCGCGTGTCCACACAGCAGAAGAGAATGTCCGCATCAGCGGCCGCTAATACTGCCTCACGAGTCCCAATCGATTTTGCAATCGGACGGGCCACTCCTTTACCCCGCACACGTTCGATGGAGCTCGCGAACATCTCCACCTTGGATACCGAGGAGGCCGCGTCCTCCAGGGTGCTGTTGAGTATCCGGTTGAGATTGCGCTCCTCAACGCGATCATGGTCAATCAAGATGATCTCGCCAAAGCCCAAACGGGTAACTTGCTCGGCCACAACTGAGCCCGTGCCAGAGACCCCGATGACGGCCACACTCAGCTTCGCCAACGCCTGAGTCATTTCAGAAGTGAATGCCATCGGCGCTCCAGATCTATCGTCCAGGACTGCATGGCCTTCGACTCCGTCGAAATACAACCGTATGTCGTCACCGATTACTGAGACCAGCCGTACATTGGTAGGGCGTTGCGAATCATCGTACGTACGAGCCACCACCCTGCCGTCTGGGATCATGACACCAGAGCCATGGATGACCTCCACTCCAGCGTACAGCGATCGCATGGTGATTTGATCGCTTTCATCATCCAGTTCTGAAAAGCCCAAGAAGCCGCCTGGGTGAGAATGGACGAGCATGATTGAAGATTGAGTTTCCTCACTCTGCGCTATAGCAAGTTCAAGGTACTCGCCAGGCCAATTCAGAAAATCCTTCTCCCTGACGCACGCTCCATGGGGTACCGGGATCACAGATTTAGCGAGCAACTTGGTGCGTTCACCTTCGTGTCGCGTGCAGATAAGGATGGCCGCTGCTTCCAAACCGTCCCCCGGGAACAGATGTTCCCGGAGTACGGAGTGCAGGGCTTCGGTCATTACGAGCGTCGCCCCAGTTTTCATTGACCAACCTCCTTGTGAAGGCAGCCTTCGACCAGAGCCAGTTGCGAAATGATGTTATCGGCATGCGGATTCCACGGGACAGTTGTCCGGTGACGTGACCACCCCTGGAAGCCCAAACCATCGATCTGAGCCGTCAGTTGCACGTTGGGAGGGAGCACACCTGTGGCCAGCGACACATGGGGGTACAAGTAGAAGCTGTCCAACGGCTCGACCGGGTAACCTGCCAGGACTTGAATTGCCAGCTGGACATATTGGTGGTTGTAGCCCGTCGGCAGTTCATAGTCGTGGATCACCAAATAACGCAGACCATCTGTGCCGATGCAGGTTTCCCAGCGCAAGCCAAGCTGGTCAAGGTACACCGTGTCAGCTGGCAGCAAGTTGAAAACACGACGGGCCGCTGTTGCGACTTCACCGTTCCCAACATCCTTAGGAGTGAACCGCAGCTTCTCAATGCCCGGAGCGCTGAGGTCAACAATCGCGTCCATGCTAGTCAGTTCGGAATGATGCCCTGCAGCCGTGAGGGTAATTTTCCAATGCTGGGAGACATCCAGCCCAGCGCGCAAAGCAGCTTCACGAACACTGATCTGTGGCTTGTCGAACTCCAAGGTACGACCTTGGATCTTGAGCTTCCAGATTGCCTTACGGATGACAAAGCGCTCAATGCCCTCCTCACCCAGGTTGATAACGTCAGCGTCTGCGATTTCACGATCAGCTTCTTCTTCCAGCTGCTGCACTAAGCGCATGTTCTCAGCAATCTGTGCCAGCTTCCGCACTGTGTGGCCATTGATGATCTTGCACGGCCATTCGTAACGCTGACCATCGACCGCGAAGAAGTAGGAGCGATCGGATTCGACCACGATGAAGCGGCGCGACGTTGCAGCCAAATCCACAAGCTCGTCCGGGCGAACATCTTCGAAAGCCCCGGATGGAAGTGCCTGAAGAATCGTAGGCATCTGATCGGGGAGAAACCCTCCTGCACGGGCAATCTGTGTACCGATCGGCGTCTCGTCGTTGAGGGGAACTGGTTTGAACTCGAGATCCAAACCAGCGATGAAAATATGATTCTGAGTAAATTCGTTCATACGTATCTCCACACGCCTTTTCTCAGGCGTGGACAGGTGCCCTGACGGGCGTCATGAGTGCGTCAGAGCATCGAGTAGCCTTGACTACCCGACGGCGCATGAAGATACTGAATTTGTGCTTGCATTCTTCATGCACTCGCTGGGGCGCAATTGCAGTTGCGTTTCCCAGCACCTCCGACTCGGTTATCGGTTAGGTTCTTTCTTCGCTAGTCCATTCGTTCCCCCCTTGATTCCCCCTTCCGTCGTAGCGTCTCCGCTCATCCGGGCGTTAAGCCTATTCTCATTGTCATACGGTCAAGCTGACCGATTACACGCTTCGGCTTGCCTAAACATAGAGCTCAATCCAACAATATTGCCAAGCTCTACATCCCTTCCCACCGAACGCTGGCATATCAGGCCACCGAACGACGACCTCACTGTGCGCCTGATCAAGCCACCCTGTCAACAGGGTTTTTTTCGTTCGGTACAGTGGTACACTCACCGAACGACTTAGGAGGTGATTACGGTGGCATCAAGCCTTGGAATGAAAATCGGCGCCAGGAGGCGAGAGCTCGGCATATCATTGGAGCGACTTGCGGAGCTAACGGACTCCAGTAAAAGCTACCTGTGGGAGCTCGAGAACCGAGACAAACCTAATCCGTCAATGGACAAGGTGAACAAGATTGCACTCGCGTTGAATCTCGCGCCTGAAACACTGCTCGGAAGCGCAACAGAAACTTCCCAAGATGTGGAAACCGACAGCGCTTTCTTTAGGAAATATCAAGCGCTTGACGAAGGTGACAAGAAGCGCCTTCGAAAAATCGTGGACGATTGGTGGGAAGACTGACGATGCAAAAGAACCCGAAGAATGAAGCAAACAAAATCACGAAGGTTCTACGTACTGCTGGATTCGACCAGTTCCCGATCAAGGTTAGGGAGGTTGCGCTCGAGTACTCGAAAGCTGTGTGCCCTGAAGCACCTATTTCGGCTATCAAGCCGGTACCTATCCCTAGCTTTGAAGGCATGCTCAAAAAAAACCCCAAGGGGGACAAGTGGATCATTGGCGTCAACGAAGATGTGGCGTCATCGGGGCGGATTAACTTCACGATCGCTCATGAGTTCGCTCACTACATTCTTCATCGCGATCTGCAGCAGGATTTCCAATGCGCCCCCAAGGACATGCACACCTGGGATGCACTTGGGAAGAAAATTGAAGCAGAGGCAGACGTATTCGCCTCCTATCTCCTCATGCCCGCTGACGACTTCCGTAGCCAAGTGTCCGGTCAGGAGCTTTCCATAGATTTGCTCAGACATTGTGCGGATCGATATGACGTATCTCTCACCGCTGCAGCCCTCAAGTGGCGGGAGATTGCTCCTGGGCGGGTAGTCGTACTTGCCGCCAAGGATGGGTTCCTTGATTGGTCATCTTCGAATGATCGGGCATTCAAAAGCGGAGCCTACTTAGCTACCTCGAAGCATCTCATCGAAGTACCAGCGACATCAGTGCTTGCACGCTCTATTCGATCAGCGTCGGGAGATAAGGCGCGAATTGATGCGCGAGATTGGTTCCCGAAAGAGCCCGAAGGGCTGGAAATCATAGAGCACGCATTTGTGGTAGAGGGGGATGGGTACAACTACACCCTGGGAATCTTGACTCTGCCCGGGCGGGATCGCGAGGCGGATGACGAAGAAGATTTACTGGCCCCTCTGACGGGAGAACCTACATTTCGCTGATACTGGCATGCCATTTTCTAGACAGAGGGCATGACCGTGCTAACCTGAAAATTCGAGTACCTGAATCGAGCGGTCGGTACGCATAGGCGAAAGCTTCAGGTTGCTTTACCTTCTCCTTGCACGCATTTCGACGATAGTCAGCGGGCAACCGACACCCTGACGCGTTGGAGAAGTGCTATGCGCGTTCCAATTCATCCAGACGATCTAAACCCGAAGTACGACTTCAAACGCATCGCTAAAAACTGCAGCGAGAGTGGCCTGGATTCAGCCCAATCCGACTTTCTTACGCACGTGAGATTCTTTCCAAAGGATTAGGCTACCGCGACTACCACGATGTAGTGCAGTCATCAAAAAAATTGCAACCCGAAGCTGTCCCCTCCTCCAAAGAAGAGGTGAACGTTGCCCTCATGTCGGCGATTTCAGCCGCGATTCAGGTCGACCATAAGCTCGTGCAAGCCGACTCAAACCTCCTGGCTCTCGTGCGGTCTTTACCTCTGCATACGTTAGTAGCTCTGAGAGGTGATCAATCGGACAAAGCTAGTGATTATCCACTTCTCGAAGCATCAAATCCCTACTTCAATATTCCATTGAGCGTTGCTTTCGTTGCTACCAAAATTGGTGGCAAAACTTGTGAAAGTCATTGGAGCTGCGGAATTTGCCCAAACTACATAGTGCCGCCTAGTGGGCCTCACATGGATAGACCCACATCTCCCTGATTGCCTCATCATAGATCGACGAGTCAGGATCATCGAGATGATCGCTAGCTCAGCTAGGTGTCCAGTGTATTGCAAATCGGTCTTCGAAATGATGCTGATTGCGACGAATGAGAATGGCACGGAGCGACTGGGAATTATGGCTCAGCGATAATTATTGCTGAGCCATAATTTCGAATAATTCAGCTAGGTCAAACGAGTGAAGCTATCTGGCAACATGGACTATTTACAGTACACCGTCCAAAGCTGATCAAGCCGCGTCGTGAAGCTTTGACTCATCATCTACCGACGCATGCCCCAGTCAGGGTGGCTTGGCACAATGGCCAAGCGCAACGTACCTCTACCCCAGCGCTCATTGATTGAGTCCAACACACCCATGACTTTCTCAGTGGCGACCGGTTGCGAGATCGAGAAAAAGTCATCGGTGTATTCCCCCTTTTGACACAGGTTGACCAGGAGTACCTCAGCTTTGCTGTACTTGAATCCTGTTCGGAAAACTCGATCCACCGCTTCTACGGCTGCCTTTGTCATCAACCGAACATCGTCTGTAGGGTATGCCCACGCACCGCTCGTTCATGATCGCAACATCACTGATGAAAGCGGTGATCGGCACCGTGTATTTGCGTAGATATGCTCGCACCAGGCGACTCAGTTGAAAGTCGCTCACTTCTTTGCCGTGAATCTCGACCTCGATTACTTCAGGCATTCAATCAAAGCTCCGACACTGTGGATTTTTTGGCGTGCATCGCTTACCCGGCTTTCATGGAAAAGGCCGCAGCAAGACTGGCTTCTTTCCGCAGGCCGGATCCTAGGAGGAGGTACACCGTATTTTTGGTTTCAAACATGCAGCCTTCAGTAAATGAGACGCCGAAATTGCTGCGAACCCACATTTGTGGCTGGAAGCGATTTTGACTGTCGAAAACGACCTCATGTGCGAACAAAGTCCCGGACAGCAGACCGAGCCCCTGAAGCTTTTCTTGTTCATCTGGGTTGACCGTGAGGTCGATCAGTATCCACTGTTTCACCACGCAGAATGCTTTTCCTGGAAACCTCTTTGCTGCGGCAGAGATCAGATCTTCTTGTGTGTCGCTCCAGCCAGGCATTTCTTCCCCGGCGCCGTAAAGCAACCGAGAGATTTCTTCCAACGTTACCATCAAAATCCTCTATATCTTTGAGCGCGACTTGGTACGTGATCACCTCACTGGCCTAATCAGTGTGGTCAAAGCTCGATCAGCAAATCAGGATCAAAGCCGGTAATTTGCGTCGGATAGCCACGTGGATTGGAAACTACTCGGCATCCATTCTTGAAAAAATCTGCTGTTACGTGGGTATGTCCATAGACCCAGAGGTCAGCCCTACTCAAGAGATCCGGCCATTCATTTGCATAGGCCGCAACGAGGTGTCCGGGATGATCGTTACCCACATGATCTAATGCCGGCGCGTGGTGCGTGACTACCACCGTTTTGCCGTCAAAGGGCTTTTCCAACTCTTGCGTCAGCCACGTATACGCAACCTCTGATTTGGCAATCAGGTCATCCGGACGAATGCGTCGGTAACTCTCATCTGCTCTGATGACGGTGAAATCGTTCATCCATTCCCACGCGACGCGCTTCGCGCCGGCAACGTCTCCGGACGATGAGTAATCTGTCCACGCTGTAGTGACCAAAAACCTGGTTTGGTTCAGTATCAAGACTTCGTTTTCGAGAACGTGGACGTGAGGCGCTGCTGCGTCCTTCATCTTTCGAAGCGTATGATCGATGTGGCCGCCGTAAAACTCGTGATTGCCACACACGTAGATCACCGGGCACTGGAACGTTTCGTTCGCCCATTTCACTCCACGCGATTTCAGATCGATGTCGCCCGCGAGGATGACCACGTCTGCGTTACTTGGGGTGGGATCGAAAGGAGAGAACTCGTTGTGCAGATCTGAATAGATTTGGATCTTCATGGATTAACCATCTGGCGTGGCATGGTTCACTTTGTCTCCATCAGAGCGTCACTGTGGTCGGGGTCTGATAGTTGGTGCTATGGAAATGCTTCCCGGCGGCAGTCGTGGCGTCGTAAATCATTCGAATATTGCTGAGCAAGCCTGCGTCGATCACGCCGGGCGGGCTGCTGTAGATCGCTCCGCTATCGACTTTATGAAGCAGTACGCACTCACCGTTTCTGTCATAGCCGACGATCACACTGATCAACTTTTCCATCCGTTCTAGAGAGCTCCCGTTAATGCAAGCGGGAGTCACAACCTGAACCACCTCAATCGTGTGCTCTCGGCCCCGCTGAGAGATTAGGTGGGCCAACATAGAGAGGTCTGTTGGCATCAATTTTTTGAACCGAACCCCTGCTCCTTCACAAATGCGAAAGCGAACGTGATACCAAAAGTCTTCCGAATCTCGCTCGACCATCCGCCAAGCCGTGCGGCCAAGCCCGGGAAACCCCGGTAGGCCGACCATACAAGACTCATCTGAAATAAACATGGTGCAGGTTTCCTAGTTTGCGGTGCTGCAGTTCGAAAAGTGGCGCACCGAGTTGGCAAGCAACGTACCTCAGCGATAATTGCTATAAATTGACAAATCTGGACTAAACCGCTGCTGACGGCGGAGCCCACCCAACGACTCGAGTGCAGGGCGACGGTAGCCACTCACCTGAAATTCACAATGGCGCACTATATTGCATTGATAGGAATTGATCAATGTGGCCTTATCCTTCCCTTTACGGGAAGCACCCATGCCTTCGCGATCAACGCTGGCAGCGATCCTACGCTCGATCAGAACTGCTCGAGGGCTGTCTCAAGAACAACTAGGTGGCGCAGTCGAAGCGCGGCATTTGCACAATGTCGAGCACGCGAAGACCAACATCACACTCGACATGCTCGAGCGCATCAGCGCGCGACTGGATGTCGACCCCATTGCTTTATTGGCGATAGCATCCATTTACGAGCGCCAAGAATCCTTCACTTCGTTCAATGCCCGTCTGCTGGCAGAGATGAAAAAGCTTGAAGCGCTAGGGGTTCTCTCTGGTTTACCGAGCCATTTTGAAGGCGGTGATTTAGTAACAGGTAAAGCCGGCAAGCGACCGATACCGATAGAGAGAATTCAGGCCGTGCTTGCCTGCAAAGTTGAAGGAATGACGCAGAAGCAGACATCTTTGAAACTAGGGATGGCTGCCTCAACCGTCCATAAAATCTGGCATTCCGGCTCGGGAGCCGCCTGAGCAGCGTTTGTAGCGACTATCTCTACCGGTGACATGATGGCCACGAGGAGGCAAGAAAGTCGCAGCCTTCGTGCACTGCTACGAACGCTTGGTCTCTAACACATTGCGGCAACAGTAAAACATCCAATGGATAATATTTTTTTGCCACTTAGTTCATAAAGCCTTTAAGTAGCAGCAAATCCTAAATTTTCTCACACATCAATTAGACCTATGACTTGCCACAGGCGGAATATCCTGATCAAATTCTTCTAACAGCCGCCGAACTTCCTTCTCAGACAACGGCGGGGAGCCGATTGGCACGGGCCTATCAACATTAAACATCTGAATTCCCTGCTGACGAATATGATAAGCAATGCAGTACCATCTTCGCCGCCATAAAACTTGCTGATGCTCGAGAACTGCAATTTTTTTTCGCAGGGACTCAATTTCCTCGGCTAATTCCGCGCTCACACCGCAGACCGGTGCCGGACTACTCTCAACCTGCCGAGCGTCGGCCAACCGATCCTTTGCAGATCGATAAGCAGCCTTAATTTTAGGGTGAGCATTCAATGCTTGGCGGGTGAATTTAGAGAACGCTTCAACATCTTGCCATCGAATCACATTCTCGTCAGAGCGATAACTCTCAAGAAATCCTACGATAGCAACAACATCACCCTCTGTCATCTTCCTATAGGACATAAAGCTATCTCTTCGGTTAAATCATCTACCCAACCGGGACAAAAGGAACCACCGGAAAAAACGTAGTCTCCGCATAGGCTTTACAAGCATCATTAAACCTGTCACGACACTTCAAGTATAATTCATACCCTTTGCCAACGTCCTCAACTAGCTTAGGCACTACGTGCTTGTCGAACGCTCCCGAATTTATATAAACATAGAGATCATTTAACTCAGTTCCAGGAACTAACTCATCAGCCCGATCCAGAATATTGTAAATTTTTAAGCACAAGTGTTTGCTCCAACTTGAATCCGTGCCCTCGGCAAGTGGGAATATGCTTTCTCCCATTTCTAACTGGAGGAGGTGCTGCGCTGCTTGACGCAGCAATTCCTCATAAAGCTGAGAAGGTTCGGCAGGCTGTTTTGGCCATCCCAAAAGGTGGCATCCACTATGACAGTCCAAATGCCTGTCACACGGGCCAGATTCCCATGCATGAAAGCACATACCCGTGCCCAAGTCGTGAACAGCCCGGACTTTTGAAGCCAAAAAGGCCTCTCTTTTATCCTGAGGTAATCTCATGACGCGCTCAGCGAGCGCCCCTCCAACACGGCCAAGCATAATTTCTTCCCGAATCTTTAATGCTTTCACTTCGGGCGAAGTGTGCTGATACGCCTTTGTATCATTTGGGTTTTTTCGGCCAAAGTATTCCGTCTGCATGAGCTCCGGCAATCCACCCTTGTCCAAAGCGTCATTCATGGTATGGCGGAAGTCATGAGAGGTAAATTTCTGATCAATGCGATTAGACGCATACTCAATGCAAAGCGGCTCCAAATGCAGCAAAAATTTATCAAAGGAGGCCGCCGTTACTGTATCGGCTATCTGGCGTATGTAAGCCCTGAGGATGTACCGAGCCATTTAAGCAGCAACATGTCTTTTATAAAGTAATTACGGCCACCCGCCATATACAGAGGCTGGGTCATACGCGACTTATAGTGTTCTCGACAATAGCGTTCGACGTCCTGACGAAACAGAAAGCCATTTTTTTTAACCACTCCAGGGATCGCTAAATCCCACTTGATCATCCCTCTTGTACCGAACCAACCGCCTGGGGAAAGCACGCTAGAAGGGAAGCCCATCTCGAGTAGCCGCGTCTTATAGAGCGGCTCGTCATCTGCTGTCCCCTCCAAAAACCTGAGGTCAGGGCCTTTGGTTCTGCACATCTCTTCCGCACATGCATAGAGTTCGGCGCTGGTATCATTCAATTCGAGCAGAACCGCTTCAACCAAAGGCACAACTTCAGTCATCACCGGCATTGAAGTCAATTCATACTGCCGACTGCCCTGAGCAGCTTTTAGCTTGAGGTAGGAGAAATAGTACCCAGAAGCTCTTTTCTCCAGCCTCTGTTTAGGCAGCAGCGTGATTTCGCTTAATCGCCGTCCCAGAGACACGAGCAGCGTTATGATCAACAAATACACTCGGTATTTATGGTCTCGGGGAACCTGTTTGAATAATTCCCCAAGCACCTTGAAAGTCGGCTCTGCCACAATGCGTGACGACTGTTCGGTGAGTAATGCAGGATCGTCCAATCGACGGCCAGAACGTCCCCCATAGTTGGAGGGCCTGGATCGACCGTCGTAGATGTAGCCTTTGAGATCGACGTAACAGAGCCCCAACTCGCTGCATCGACGTGCAAACTCACTGACGATGTTATGCCGTTTATAGCGTTCCTGCGGCGACGCGATATCCTGGTCGAGCGACTGGCACGCTTGATCGAGGATCGCCGGAGTTAACTGCTCCACTCCCCGGTTCCTCGCGACGGCTTGAATGTAGCCGATGGTCGCCACAAAGGTGCGATGTGAGGAAACCGACTTATGCTGCTCGCGCTCACGCTGGATGAAAAGAGCCCGCGCGACGTCCGCCCACCCGCCCTGCAGCGGCTGAGCCCCCAAAGATTGGGGTAAGCTGAAATTGAGCGTGACGCTTTCAATATGCTTACCCGTCAAGGCAAACAAGGTGGGACACAGAGCCCATACCACCCTCTCCCACTCATGATTGACGCCCAGGCCGGCGATCCTCGCTCGCGATGTAGAAACGAGCACTTTTAGGTTTGATACCGGATCCGACCGGTCGACCGCAAGCAGGGCACCTCTGTGGCGGCGCTTGTAGGATTTAGAGCGCTTCATCACAGCCCCCCTTGGCACATGCGGACTACTTGGCCCACAGCCAGAATCACATCGACACGATGTACTCCCAGCGTTTGCGACTCAGGCCGCTCATTATGCTGGCGGATCAACACGTCCAAGATATGCTCATGGATGTCAGATAAATAAGGCCTGAACTTGGGGCAGAGGTAGCAAGAAAATGGCGGGTGTTTGTGACACAGGTCGTCCAAGCCACAGCCTCCCAACGCCGCCACATCGCCCGGCTGGGAATGCTGGTCGGTGACAATCAGTTGGTCACGCGCCACCGGGTAACTAAGCGGAATCGCTCCTCCACCTTGGTACAAGTGGACAAACCTTGAATAGACGAGCACTCCGGCTTTATCCAACGCATATCGCATGCTATCCAATATGTCGTAATAGACCTGAACGTGCTGAAGGTCAGTGTGGTCAAGACGATGTGCCAACTCCTTCCGCGACACTCCCATGGCGGCATATTGGGTTCCGACGGTGTAGCGGAACCGTCTTGCCGTGAGGATCATTCGCCCCTGGGTGAGAGGTGATTCCAGCCCCATACGTTTTGCGAAATCACGCAGAAGCTTCGCATAATGCGCAGTGTAGATATGATAAGCCGACTCATAATCGCCCGTTTGCAGTCGCAGATGATTCGGCTCTAAGCGTCGAAACAACGGTCGCGCGCACGGGATTAGCTTGCCATTCACCTCAACCAGGCTGTCGAATGCTTGGTTCTGTTCGATCAACCCCCTGATATGCTGGCCGGTTTCGTCATCGAGGGATTCAACGATGAAATCTGAGCGAGCCGACCTGAAGCCTTTTTTGATCCGAGGAAGCTTAACCGCCCATTCGGGTTCCTCCGGATCATCTACAAGATCAAAGACATCCTCCTCTCGTAGCGCGATGTAATTCGCTGGATTGCGCCCATAGGTCTTGGAAATAGCCACCGCAGCACGCTGCTGGTAATGTTCGAACTCTTGACCGACATCACTCCGCAGCGCGTCAACGATCAGCGACACCTCTAGATGTGGATGAAGTGGCCCCTGTTCAGGGTCTTGTGAGCGAACCGCCTCTCCTTTTGGCCCACCTGGTATTTTCATGCAATCGAGCTCACTTGCGTACAGCTCGCAGAACCCCAGCTCGGGATAGTTTTCCGCCGCCCAGATGTACCAGCGAATGGGACGGTAAGCGCGCCAGAGTTTGCGTTCCTCCTTCAACCGTACAATCAAGATTTCAAACTGCTCAATCAGCGCTGGCTTCAACAACTCCGGATCCACGCAGCTCAATGATTTTGCGAAGAAATCTCGGTGGCCCAGCACTGCATGAATTTCAATTACGCTGTTGTAGGAGTGAATTGACGAGGTCACTTGAGCTACATGGATCATATATTTGGTCACAACCCATTGAAGAATGGGCGAACCATATTTTCGGATACTTACATTACCGTACAAATTTTCGCACGGAAGGTGCCATTTATCTCCGATAAGCTTTGCTAGCCGTCCCTCCCGTGTCACGAACTCCTCGGGAATTTCAGCCCAATCATTATCAGCGACTAACTCTTCCAGGTGAGGTGACGCGCTAAAAAAGGACATCGGGCGCATTCCTGTTGCTGGCCACCTGAGACTGGAAGCGCTGGAGGGCTTCTGTTCCTGCGGCACCATAGTCGATATAATCATCCTGAGACTTGGGCGAAGAATCTCCTCGTAGGTACATCAAGATCTGCTCAATCTCGGCTTCCTCCTTTCCTTGACGACGCAGCTCTTTGTGCACCAAATCAGTGAAGGTATAACGCAGAGAATGGGGGGTTAGATGACTCGGAAGTTTATCGGGGAAGCGTGTTCTAAGATCCTTGAATAGTTGGCGAAGTCTGTCCGACGAAAGCGGCTCACCTTCGTCACTCAGAAACAGAAAACCACTGTCATTACTGCGGCCATGCGCGATGAACCATTGCCGCTCATTCATAATATAGTCGTCAAGCATGATGGCGAGACGCGGAGAGTCAAGCGCCAGTATCCTGCCATTACGCTTTACACTTGGCGGTCTACGGCGCTGGTCAACGGGGCTCATACCTCGCCGTATTACATGAATCGAAGTAATCGCACCGAACTTGATGTCTTGGATTCGCAGACTCAATAACTCACCTGTTCGCACTCCCAAAAACACCAACAAACAAACCATCAAGAAGTTGCGAAGTCTGCCACGACTGTCTCTTCCAAATAGCACCGTCCCTTCAGGGTCAAGTGCGTCCTGAAGAAACTGCGTTTGGTCTAATGTCAGGTGTTTCTGGTAAGAGCGATTACCTTCAGGTGACTGCATCGAGTCAAGCAACATCCTAACCAACTTATCCTTCATATCACTCAGCCGTTTCCGCTGAGCCTCAGAAGTACCCGGGTCGGCAATCAATTCTTCAATATACCAAGCCATATGAATTCGCGTGGTACTGATGCGTTTATTGGCAGTACCGGGACTCACCGCCAGCTTTACAACAACTGTCGTATTCGAGGGCCGACGAAGTCGCTCGACCAGGCTGGTTATCTCAGCTTCAGTAAATTGCCGCCCAGACCGCAGACGCTCATAAAGATCAATTCTCCTAGCTCTCGCCCAGTCATGAACAACTAACAGCTCTTGCATGTAGCGTGACTGCGTGGCGAAGGCGCGTTGGCGGCGTGACAACATCCAGTCACAGGCCTCAGGTACTGGCAAGTCTTGATCGTCCAAGAGCATGGGCAACCGATCACCAGTGGGAAAGATCACTTGTTCTACGCGCATGACCTACCTCCGAATCCTTTACATTCGGTTTAGCGCGTTTCCTTTGCTTGTCAAAAACCGTTTATCCGGTTTTCAGAGCAGTGCTTTACAGTCACAAAAAGAAAGCCCCCAGGTTTCTTTACAAACCTGAGGGCTTCCCATTTTAAATCTTAGTAAAAACAGCTAGTTATATAAAATTCTTTACATAACTAGGTTTTATCCGGGCTAGAACGGAATATCGTCATCGAAGCTGTCGAAGTCCGGAGCCGGCTGCGGAGCGGCCTGCTGTGGCGCTGGACGCGACTCACGCTGAGGCTGCGGAGCAGGACGGGACTGCTGTGGACGCGGTGCCGAGTTGGACATGCCGCCCTGGCCTTGCTGGTCGCCCTGTGGACGGCCACCCAGCAACTGCATGGTGCCCTGCATGTCGACGATGATTTCGGTGGTGTAGCGCTTGATACCGTCTTTTTCCCACTCGCGGGTCTGCAGCTTGCCCTCGATGTAGACCTGCGAACCTTTGCGCAGGTATTCACCGGCGATCTCCGCGACCTTGCCGAACATCGACACGCGGTGCCACTCGGTGCGCTCGACCTTCTGACCGGTCTGCTTGTCGGTCCACTGCTCGCTGGTGGCCAGACTCAGGTTGGTCACGGCGTTACCGTTAGGCAGGTAGCGAACTTCAGGATCCTGGCCGCAAGTGCCGACCAATATGACTTTGTTAACCCCACGGGCCATAACGTTCTCCTAGGCTTCGCTCGCCGACGGCGCTGGATTGACCAGCTGCTCGAGGGTCGTGCGATCCAATAATTCGGTGTCCAATTTGATGTAAATGGCGGCCTCTTCGGCCACCACTACGGCATCTGTTACCCCAACAACGGCCTTCAGGCGCTCGACCAGGCCGGCTTCGCGGATCGCTTCGGGCGATAACGGCAAGCGCAGGCTCGTCACATACGGGGGCTCGCGCATGGTAACAGCAAAGGCCAGCCAGAGTGCAGCCAGGACTGCGCATCCAAGGAACACAGCCGACAAACCGCCATGCTGGAACAACCAGCCGCCGAGGATGCCGCCCAGTGCCGAACCGAGGAACTGGCTGGTGGAATACACCCCCATCGCCGTTCCTTTACCACCCGCCGGCGAAACCTTGCTGATCAGCGACGGCAAGGACGCTTCCAGCAGGTTGAACGCGGTGAAGAACACCACGGTACCAATCACCAGCGCCCGCAGGCTGTCGCCGAACTCCCAGAAGAATAGCTCGGTGAGCAGCAGCGTACTGACCGCGCCCAACAGAACTCGTTTCATTTTGCGTTTCTTCTCACCGTAGATGATGAACGGGATCATGGCGAAGAACGAAATCAGCAGTGCGGTGAGGTAGACCCACCAGTGCTGCTCCTTGGGCAGGCCGGCTTTTTCCACCAGCGCCAGGGGCAAGGCCACGAAGCTCGACATGAGCATCGCGTGCAACACGAAGATACCAAGATCCAGGCGCAGCAGATCGGGGTGCTTGAGGGTCGGGATCAGCGCCTGGCGCGCCACTCCGGATTCCCGGTGCTGCAGCGGCCCGGTTGAGCGCGGCACCATGAAGGCGATGATCAGAATGCCCACCAGGGCCATGGCCCCGGTGGCCAGGAACAGCCCCGAAAGCCCGAAACTGCGGGTCAGCAGCGGGCCAACCACCATGGCCACGGCAAAGGACAGACCGATGGTCATGCCAATCATGGCCATGGCCTTGGTCCGGTGCTGTTCGCGGGTCAGGTCGGAAAGCAGCGCCATCACCGCCGCGGAAATTGCGCCGGCGCCCTGCAGGATACGCCCGGCGATCACCCCCCAGATCGAATCGGCGTTGGCCGCCAGCACACTGCCCAGGGCGAACACGATCAACCCCAGGTAGATAACCGGACGACGACCGATACGGTCGGAAATGATCCCGAAGGGAATCTGGAACACTGCCTGGGTCAGGCCATAGGCACCAATCGCCAGCCCGATCAGGGTCGGGGTCGCTCCTGCGAGATCCATTCCATAGGTCGCCAGGACCGGCAGTACCATGAACATGCCAAGCATACGGAAGGCGAACACCAGGGCCAGCCCGCTTGCCGCGCGGGTCTCGCTGCCACTCATGCGTTCGTTGTGGGGATCGTGCATGGATAAACCTCATGTGAACCGGCGGCGATTCTACCAGTCGGATCGATTGAGGGGGTATATGGCGACGCTTTGCCGCGCAGCCCATGCCAGCGATCAAAAAAGCGCCGAACGATAGTGTGCATCCATCCAGTGTTTGGTTTTATACTCCTGCCTTTACGCCCGCCGATCGAGGCCACTTTTGGACAAGATTCTGATTCGTGGGGCCCGCACCCACAACCTGAAGAACATCGACCTGACCCTGCCGCGGGACAAGTTGATCGTCATCACCGGGCTGTCTGGGTCCGGCAAGTCGTCCCTGGCTTTCGACACGCTGTATGCCGAAGGCCAGCGCCGCTATGTCGAGTCGCTCTCGGCCTATGCCCGACAGTTCCTGTCGATGATGGAAAAGCCCGATGTCGACACCATCGAAGGCCTCTCGCCGGCGATTTCCATCGAACAGAAATCCACCTCCCACAACCCGCGCTCCACCGTCGGCACCATCACCGAGATCTACGACTACCTGCGCCTGCTCTATGCCCGCGTCGGTACTCCACGCTGCCCGGACCACGACATCCCGCTGGAAGCCCAGACCGTCAGCCAGATGGTCGACCTGGTGCTGGCCCAGCCCGAAGGCAGCAAGCTGATGCTGCTGGCCCCGGTGATCCGCGAGCGCAAGGGCGAACATCTGTCGGTCTTCGAAGAGTTGCGAGCCCAGGGCTTCGTTCGCGCCCGGGTCAACGGCAAGCTGTTCGAGCTGGACGAGCTGCCGAAGCTGGATAAACAGAAGAAGCACTCCATCGATGTGGTGGTCGACCGCTTCAAGGTCCGCGCCGACCTGCAGCAGCGCCTGGCCGAATCCTTTGAAACCGCCTTGAAACTGGCGGACGGGATTGCCCTGGTGGCGCCGATGGACGACGAGCCGGGAGAGGAGATGATCTTCTCCGCGCGCTTCGCCTGCCCGATCTGCGGCCACGCCATCAGCGAACTGGAACCCAAGCTGTTCTCCTTCAACAACCCGGCCGGTGCCTGCCCGACCTGCGACGGGCTGGGGGTCAAGCAGTTCTTCGACATCAAGCGCCTGGTCAATGGCGAGCTGACCCTGGCCGAAGGGGCGATACGCGGCTGGGACCGGCGCAACGTCTATTACTTCCAGATGCTCGGTTCGCTGGCCTCTCATTACGGCTTCAGCCTGGAAGTACCGTTCAACCAACTGCCGGCGGATCAGCAGAAGGTCATCCTGCACGGCAGCGGCACCCAGAACGTCGACTTCAAATACCTCAACGACCGGGGCGACATCGTCAAGCGCTCCCACCCGTTCGAAGGGATAGTGCCGAATCTGGAGCGCCGCTACCGGGAAACCGAGTCGGCCACCGTGCGTGAAGAGCTGGCCAAGTTCCTCAGCACCCAGCCCTGCCCGGATTGCCGTGGCACCCGCCTGCGTCGCGAAGCGCGGCACGTCTGGGTGGGCGAGAAAACCCTGCCGGCAGTCACCAGCCTGCCCATCGGCGACGCCACCGATTATTTCGGCACCCTGAAACTCACCGGGCGCCGTGGCGAAATCGCCGACAAGATCCTCAAGGAAATCCGCGAGCGCCTGCAGTTCCTGGTCAACGTCGGGCTCGACTACCTGACCCTGGACCGCAGCGCGGACACCCTGTCCGGCGGCGAAGCCCAGCGTATCCGCCTGGCCAGCCAGATCGGCGCCGGCCTGGTGGGGGTGATGTACATCCTCGACGAGCCGTCCATCGGCCTGCATCAGCGGGACAACGATCGCCTGCTGGGAACCCTGAAACACCTGCGCGACATCGGCAACACGGTGATCGTGGTTGAACACGATGAAGACGCCATTCGCCTGGCCGACTATGTCGTCGATATCGGCCCGGGGGCCGGTGTGCACGGCGGGCGAATCGTTGCCGAAGGCACCGCCGCAGAGGTCATGGCCCATCCGGACTCCCTGACCGGTAAATACCTCTCGGGCCGGGTGAAGATCGTGGTGCCGGCCAAGCGCACGCCGCGCAACAAGAAGCTCTCCCTGACCCTCAAGGGCGCTCGCGGCAACAACCTGCGCAATGTCGACCTGGAGATCCCCATTGGCCTGCTGACCTGCGTCACTGGGGTATCGGGCTCGGGCAAGTCGACCCTGATCAACAACACCCTGTTCCCCTTGAGCGCCACCGCACTGAATGGCGCCACCACCCTGGAAGCCGCGCCACACGACAGCATCAACGGCCTGCAGCACCTGGACAAGGTAGTGGATATCGACCAGAGCCCGATCGGCCGGACTCCGCGCTCCAACCCGGCGACCTACACCGGGCTGTTCACCCCGATCCGCGAGCTGTTCGCCGGGGTACCCGAGTCGCGCTCCCGGGGCTACGGGCCCGGTCGCTTCTCCTTCAACGTCAAGGGTGGGCGCTGCGAGGCTTGCCAGGGCGATGGCCTGATCAAGGTGGAAATGCACTTCCTGCCGGACATCTACGTGCCCTGCGACGTGTGCAAGAGCAAGCGCTACAATCGCGAAACCCTGGAAATCAAGTACAAGGGCAAGAGCATCCACGAGGTGCTGGAAATGACCATCGAGGAAGCCAGGGAGTTCTTCGACCCGGTGCCTGCCCTGGCGCGCAAGCTGCAGACCCTGATGGATGTGGGCCTGTCCTACATCAAGTTGGGGCAGTCGGCGACGACCCTGTCCGGTGGCGAAGCGCAGCGGGTCAAGTTGTCTCGCGAGCTGTCCAAGCGCGACACCGGCAAGACTCTGTATATCCTTGATGAGCCGACCACGGGCCTGCACTTTGCGGATATCCAGCAGTTGCTGGACGTACTGCACCGCCTGCGCGATCACGGCAACACCGTGGTGGTGATCGAACACAACCTGGATGTGATCAAGACCGCCGACTGGCTGGTGGACCTGGGGCCGGAAGGCGGTTCCAAGGGCGGCCAGATCATTGCCGTGGGCACCCCGGAGCAGGTTGCGGAGATGCCGCAGTCCCATACCGGGCACTACCTCAAGCCGTTGCTGACCCGCGACCGCGCCTGAGGCCCATGAAAAAGCCCCTGGCACTTGACGGTGCCAGGGGCTTTTTTGTCTCTAGGGGTTGCTGCGCTTCCCGCAGAAGCGAGCTTTGCTCGCGAACAGGCAGCAAAACCTAAGGCAATCAGAACTGCGATTGCAGGTAGTTCTCCAGGCCGATGGACTTGATCAGGCCCAACTGCTTCTCCAGCCAGTAGGTGTGATCTTCCTCGGTATCCGCCAGCTGGATGCGCAAGATGTCGCGGCTGACATAGTCCTTGTGCAACTCGCACAGCTCGATGCCTTTGCACAACGCGGCGCGCACCTTGTATTCCAGGCGCAGGTCGCTGGCCAGCATCTCCGGCACCGTGGTTCCGGTGTCGAGATCGTCAGGGCGCATGCGCGGACTACCTTCGAGCATCAGGATGCGGCGCATCAGGGCGTCGGCGTGTTGCGCCTCCTCTTCCATTTCATGGTTGATACGCTCATAGAGCTTGGTAAAGCCCCAGTCTTCGTACATCCGCGAGTGGATGAAATATTGGTCTCGTGCTGCCAGCTCGCCCGTCAGCAACGTGTTGAGGTAATCGATTACGTCCGGGTGACCTTGCATCGCCCTACATCTCCCTGCTTGAAAGTGGATAGTTTGAACCAAGCTGACTTGCAGGTCACTTAGAAACAGCTGAAAAAGTGAAGAATATCTGAGAAAACCAGTAGAAATAACGCAAAAACCGCCCAAATGAGGGCGGTTCTGCTTCTTATTTAGACTTACTTGAGCGATACGCCCAAAGCTTTGGCGATGCCTTCGCCGTAAGCCGGGTCGGCCTTGTAGAAATGCTGCAACTGCCGATCAACCACATCAGCCGTGACTCCAGCCATGGCGCCCGCGATGTTGTTGATCAGCAATGCCTTCTGCTCATCGCTCATCAGGCGGAACAACGCACCAGCATGGCTGTAGTAGTCGGTATCTTCACGATGATCGTAGCGGTCCGCAGCACCGCTGAGTGCCAGGGCCGGCTCGGCATAACGTGGAGCCTGCTTCGGCGCATCGCCATAGCTGTTGGGCTCGTAGTTAGGCGCCGCACCACCATTGGTACCGAAAGCCATGGAGCCGTCGCGCTGGTAGCTGTTCACCGGGCTCAATGGAGCGTTCACCGGCAACTGTTGGTGGTTGGTACCCACACGGTAGCGATGCGCGTCGGCGTATGCGAATACCCGGCCTTGCAGCATGCGATCCGGCGAAAGACCTACCCCAGGTACCATGTTGCTAGGCCCGAATGCAGCCTGCTCGACCTCTGCAAAGTAATTCAACGGGTTGCGGTTCAGTTCCAGCTCACCCACTTCGATCAGCGGGAACTCTTTCTGCGACCAGGTCTTGGTCACATCGAAGGGATTCTCGTAATGCGCGGCGGCTTGAGCTTCGGTCATGACCTGAATGCACACGCTCCATTTCGGAAACTCACCGCGCTCGATCGCATTGAACAGGTCGCGCTGGGCGTAATCAGGATCGGTACCGGCCAGGCGCGCTGCGTCAGCCGGCGCCAGGTTCTTGATGCCCTGCTTGGTCTTGTAGTGCCACTTGACCCAGTGCCGCTCACCCTTGGCGTTGATCAGGCTGTAGGTGTGGCTGCCAAAGCCATGCATGTGGCGGTAGCCGTCCGGAATACCCCGATCGGAAAACAGAATGGTTACCTGGTGCAGCGCCTCGGGCGAATGGGACCAGAAATCCCACATCATCTGGGCACTTTTCAGATTGCTCTGGGGCAAGCGCTTCTGGGTGTGGATAAAGTCGGGAAACTTCAGAGGGTCGCGAATGAAGAACACCGGGGTGTTGTTGCCTACGATGTCCCAGTTGCCTTCTTCGGTATAGAACTTGAGGGCAAAGCCGCGTGGGTCACGCTCGGTGTCTGCCGAACCACGCTCGCCGCCTACCGTGGAAAAACGCAGGAAGGTCGGAGTCTTCTTGCCTACCGCCTCAAACAGCTTGGCGCTGGTGTATTCGGTGATATCACGAGAAACGGTGAAAGTGCCATAGGCGCCCGAACCCTTGGCGTGCACGCGACGCTCGGGAATATTCTCGCGGTTGAAATGGGCGAGCTTTTCGATCAGGTGAAAATCGTCGAGAAGCAGAGGGCCCCGGGGGCCGGCGGAACGAGAGTTCTGGTTATCAGCGACAGGAGCGCCACTTGCGGTAGTAAGAGTTTTGGTCTGGCTCATGCTCAATCTTCCTCTGTCAGTCTGTGAAACTGCCGGCTAATCGGCTGACAAAGAGTATTGACCACCAGTGTTACAACATCCAATGCATTACACATTAGCTAACGATAGAAATATCCAATATAGGCAGACACAAAAAACCGGGCACTAGGCCCGGTTCCTTGTTTCAGACTGACGTCTTACTCAGCGGATACAGCTTCACCGCCGACAGCACGATCAACCAGTTCAACGTACGCCATAGGAGCGTTGTCGCCAGCGCGGAAACCGCACTTGAGGATGCGCAGGTAGCCACCCTCACGGGTAGCGTAGCGCTTGCCCAGGTCGTTGAAGAGCTTACCAACGATAGCTTTCGAACGAGTACGGTCGAAAGCCAGACGGCGGTTAGCCAGGCTGTCTGTCTTGGCCAAAGTGATCAGCGGCTCGGCAACGCGGCGCAGTTCTTTAGCTTTGGGCAGTGTAGTTTTGATCAGCTCGTGCTCGAACAGCGACACCGCCATGTTCTGGAACATGGCCTTGCGGTGCGAGCTGGTGCGGCTCAGGTGACGCCCACTTTTACGATGACGCATGGTTCATTCCTTACCAAACACAACGTTCGGTGATTACGACGATCAGGCAGTCGCCTTGTCGTCCTTCTTAAGACTTGCAGGCGGCCAGTTGTCGAGGCGCATGCCGAGGGACAGACCGCGGGAGGCCAGAACGTCCTTGATTTCAGTCAAGGATTTCTTGCCCAGGTTCGGAGTCTTCAACAGTTCTACTTCGGTACGCTGAATCAGGTCGCCGATGTAGTAAATGTTTTCCGCCTTAAGGCAGTTAGCCGAACGTACAGTCAGTTCCAGATCGTCAACCGGGCGAAGCAGGATCGGATCGATCTCGTCTTCCTGCTCGACTACCACTGGCTCACTGTCACCCTTGAGGTCGACGAACGCAGCCAACTGCTGTTGCAGGATGGTTGCAGCACGACGGATAGCCTCTTCAGGATCCAGAGTACCGTTGGTTTCCAGATCAATAACCAGCTTGTCCAGGTTAGTACGCTGCTCGACACGGGCGTTTTCCACCACGTATGCGATACGGCGAACCGGGCTGAACGAAGAGTCGAGCTGCAAGCGACCAATGCTGCGGCTTTCGTCTTCATCGCTCTGACGCGAGTCGGCCGGTTCATAACCACGACCACGAGCTACTACGAGCTTCATGTTCAGGGCGCCGTTAGACGCCAGGTTAGCGATTACGTGATCGGGATTAACGATCTCGACATCATGATCCAGCTGAATATCGGCAGCGGTAACCACCCCCGAACCCTTCTTCGACAAGGTCAGCGTAACTTCGTCACGGCCGTGCAGCTTGATAGCCAGACCTTTAAGGTTCAACAGGATTTCAATTACGTCTTCCTGTACACCTTCGATGGCGCTGTACTCGTGGAGCACACCGTCAATCTCGGCCTCGACTACTGCACAGCCGGGCATTGAGGACAACAGGATGCGGCGCAGCGCGTTGCCCAGGGTGTGGCCAAAACCACGCTCGAGAGGCTCGAGGGTGATCTTGGCGCGGGTTGGACTGACAACCTGCACATCAATGTGGCGGGGTGTCAGGAACTCATTTACCGAAATCTGCATGGATGCACCTATTTTCTAGCCCTTACTTGGAGTAGAGCTCGACAATCAGGCTTTCGTTGATGTCGGCGGACAGATCACTGCGAGCTGGAACGTTCTTGAAAACGCCCGACTTCTTCTCAGTGTCTACTTCTACCCATTCTACGCGGCCACGTTGAGCACACAGATCGAGAGCTTGGACAATGCGAAGTTGATTTTTTGCTTTCTCGCGAACAGCAACCACGTCACCAGCACGAACCTGGTAGGACGGAACGTTAACGGTCTGACCGTTCACGCTGATCGACTTGTGCGAAACCAGCTGACGGGATTCGGCACGAGTAGAACCGAAGCCCATGCGGTACACAACGTTGTCCAGACGGCATTCGAGCAGTTGCAACAGGTTTTCGCCGGTTGCGCCCTTCTTGCCAGCTGCTTGTTTGTAGTAGCCGCTGAATTGACGCTCGAGTACGCCGTAGATACGACGAACTTTTTGCTTTTCACGCAGCTGGGTGCCGTAGTCGGATTGACGACCGCGACGCTGGCCGTGGATGCCAGGAGCTGCTTCGATGTTGCACTTGGATTCGATAGCGCGCACGCCGCTCTTCAGGAAGAGATCGGTGCCTTCGCGACGAGCCAGTTTGCATTTTGGACCAATGTAACGAGCCATTCTTTACAATCTCCTGGATTACACGCGGCGCTTCTTCGGCGGACGGCACCCGTTGTGCGGGATTGGCGTCACGTCGGTGATGCTGGCGATCTTGTAGCCACAGCCGTTCAAAGCGCGGACTGCGGATTCACGACCTGGACCTGGACCCTTGACGTTGACGTCGAGGTTTTTCAGGCCATATTCCAGCGCAGCTTGACCAGCACGCTCAGCAGCTACTTGAGCAGCGAACGGGGTGGACTTGCGAGAACCGCGGAAACCCGAACCACCGGAGGTTGCCCAGGAAAGAGCGTTACCTTGACGGTCGGTGATGGTCACGATGGTGTTGTTGAAAGACGCGTGGATGTGGGCGATGCCATCAACCACTGTCTTTTTAATCTTTTTACGAGGACGAGCAGCAGGTTTTGCCATGACTAAATTCCTGTCGATTCGCTGGTGCGATTACTTGCGGATCGGCTTACGCGGACCTTTGCGAGTACGCGCGTTGGTCTTGGTACGCTGACCGCGCACTGGAAGACCACGACGATGGCGCAGACCGCGGTAGCAGCCCAGATCCATCAAGCGTTTGATTTTCATGTTGATTTCGCGACGCAGGTCACCTTCAGTGGTGAACTTCGCCACTTCGCCACGCAGCTGTTCAATTTGCTCGTCGCTCAGATCCTTGATCTTCGCAGCTGGGTTGACCCCAGTCACCGCGCAGATTTTCTGCGCAGTAGTGCGACCAACACCATAGATGTAGGTCAGCGAGATAACAGTATGCTTGTTATCTGGAATGTTAACGCCTGCAATACGGGCCATTCAGTGGGACTCCAATTGACAGCTACCTACGCCCCGGAAGCCAAGAAATAGGGCGCGAGATAATATCGCTGTAATAACAAATAATCAACCCGGCAGCACACTAGCTGCCGGGCTTGAAGCACAATCACACTCAGCCTTGGCGCTGTTTGTGACGCGGTTCCGCGCTGCAAATTACTCGAACAACACCTTCGCGGCGAATAATCTTGCAGTTACGGCACAGCTTTTTCACCGATGCACGAACTTTCATCACCAACTCCTCGAACCTTATGGATTAGCGCAGCATGCCGCTGCCGTAACCCTTCAGGTTGGCTTTCTTCATCAGGGATTCGTACTGGTGGGAAACGAGGTGCGATTGTACTTGCGACATAAAGTCCATAACAACCACGACCACGATCAGCAACGAGGTCCCGCCAAGGTAGAACGGAACGTTTGCAGCAACCACCAGGAACTGGGGCAACAGGCAGACGGCCGTCATATATAGAGCACCGAACATGGTCAAACGAGTCAGAACGCCATCAATGTAGCGCGCCGACTGCTCACCTGGACGGATGCCCGGAATAAAGGCACCGGACTTCTTCAGGTTTTCCGCTACGTCTTTCGGATTGAACATCAACGCCGTATAGAAGAAGCAGAAGAAAATAATCCCTGCACTAAACAGCAGAATATTCAACGGCTGACCAGGAGCGATCGACTGCGAGATGTCCTGCAACCAGCCCATACCTTCAGACTGACCGAACCAGGCACCCAACGAAGCCGGAAACAGCAAAATGCTGCTCGCGAAGATAGCAGGAATAACACCGGCCATATTCACTTTCAGCGGCAAGTGGCTGGTCTGCGCAGCAAATACCTTGCGGCCCTGCTGACGCTTGGCGTAATGAACAGCAATACGACGCTGACCACGCTCAATGAACACCACAAAACCGATAATCGCTACTGCCAGCAAACCGATCGCAACCAGGGCAAAAATGTTGATATCACCCTGACGTGCAGACTCGAAAGACTGCCCGATCGCTCTCGGAAGACCGGCGACGATACCTGCGAAAATCAACATCGAGATACCGTTGCCAACACCACGCTCAGTAATCTGCTCACCCAGCCACATCATGAACATCGCACCAGCCACAAAAGTGGATACCGCGACGAAATGGAAGCCAAAGTCACCAGTGAACGCAACACCCTGACCCGCCAAGCCAACGGACATGCCGATAGCTTGAACCAGGGCCAGGATGACAGTGCCGTAGCGGGTGTACTGGCTGATCTTGCGACGGCCAGCTTCACCTTCCTTCTTCAACTGCTCCAACTGCGGGCTGACGGCTGTCATCAGCTGCATGATGATCGATGCCGAGATATACGGCATGATCCCCAGTGCAAAGATGCTCATCCGTTCCAGCGCGCCGCCGGAAAACATGTTGAACAAGCTAAGAATGGTCCCCTCATTCTGTCGAAACAGGTCCGCGAGTCGGTCAGGGTTGATACCTGGAACCGGGATGTGTGCGCCTATTCGGTAGACGATAATCGCCAAGAACAGAAAACGCAGACGAGCCCAAAGTTCAGACATACCGCCTTTGCCGAGCGCAGAGAGAGCACCTTGCTTAGCCATTTATTCCTCGAACTTGCCGCCAGCTGCTTCGATAGCCGCACGCGCACCTTTGGTGGCTGCGATACCCTTGATGGTCACAGCGCGAGTAACTTCGCCGGACAGCATGATTTTCACACGCTGAACGTTTTGGTTAATCACGTTGGCATCTTTCAGGGACTGCACGGTGACGATGTCGCCTTCCACTTTAGCCAGCTCGGAGAGACGCACTTCTGCGCGATCCATGGCTTTCAGGGAAACGAAACCGAACTTCGGCAGGCGACGATGCAGCGGCTGTTGACCGCCTTCAAAGCCTGGAGCAATGGTGCCACCGGAGCGGGAAGTCTGACCTTTGTGACCACGGCCACCAGTCTTACCCAAACCACTACCGATACCACGGCCCGGACGATGCTTTTCACGACGGGAACCCGGCGCTGGACTCAGATCATTGAGTTTCATCGATTAACCCTCGACACGCAGCATGTAGTAAGCCTTGTTGATCATCCCGCGATTCTCGGGAGTATCCTGGACTTCTACAGTGTGACCGATGCGACGCAGACCCAGACCCTTAACGCACAGTTTGTGGTTAGGGATACGGCCGGTCATGCTTTTGATCAGCGTTACTTTTACGGTAGCCATGATCAGATGATCTCCTGGACGCTTTTGCCACGCTTGGCGGCAATGGATTCAGGGGACTGCATTGCTTTCAAACCCTTGAAAGTGGCGTGAACCACGTTTACTGGGTTAGTCGAGCCGTAGCACTTGGCCAGAACGTTCTGAACGCCAGCTACCTCGAGGACAGCACGCATAGCGCCGCCAGCGATGATACCGGTACCTTCAGAAGCAGGCTGCATGTACACCTTGGAAGCACCGTGAGCGGACTTCATTGCGTACTGCAGAGTGGTGCCGTTCAGGTCAACTTGGATCATGTTGCGGCGAGCAGCTTCCATTGCCTTCTGGATCGCAGCAGGCACTTCACGCGACTTGCCACGGCCGAAGCCAACACGGCCCTTACCATCACCAACCACGGTCAACGCGGTGAAAGTGAAGATACGGCCGCCTTTTACGGTTTTGGCTACGCGGTTAACTTGAACCAGCTTCTCGATGTAGCCTTCGTCGCGCTTTTGGTCGTTATTTGACATAACTTAGAACTCCAGCCCAGCTTCACGAGCAGCATCAGCCAGCGCCTTGACGCGGCCGTGGTACTTGAAGCCAGAGCGGTCGAAAGCCACCTGCGAGACGCCAGCGGCTTTCGCACGCGTAGCGACCAGCTGGCCAACCTTAGTGGCCGCGTCGATGTTGCCAGTGGCGCCATCACGCAGTTCTTTATCCAAAGTCGAGGCACTTGCCAGGACTTTGTTGCCGTCGGCCGAAATGACCTGGGCGTAGATGTGCTGCGAAGAGCGGAACACGCAGAGACGCACGACTTCGAGTTCGTGCATTTTCAGGCGTGCTTTGCGAGCGCGACGCAGTCGAGTAACTTTTTTGTCGGTCATTTGCTATGCCCTACTTCTTCTTGGCTTCTTTACGACGGACGACTTCGTCCGCGTAGCGCACACCTTTGCCTTTGTAAGGCTCTGGTGGACGGAAGTCGCGGATCTCAGCGGCCACTTGACCTACCAGCTGCTTATCGATGCCCTTGATCAGGATATCGGTCTGGCTAGGAGTCTCAGCGGTGATGCCTTCCGGCAGTTCGTAATCCACTGGATGCGAGAAGCCGAGGGCCAGGTTCAGCACTGTGCCTTTTGCCTGTGCCTTGTAACCAACACCGACCAGCTGGAGCTTGCGCTCGAAGCCTTGGCTTACGCCTTGGACCATGTTGTTTACCAGAGCACGAGTGGTACCGGCCATTGCGCGAGTTTGTTGGTCGCCGTTGCGAGCAGCGAAACGCAGCTCACCAGCTTCCTGAACAATTTCAACGGACGAGTGTACGTTCAGTTCGAGAGTGCCCTTGGCACCCTTCACCGAAAGCTGTTGGCCGGCGAATTTGACTTCGACACCAGCTGGCAGCTTAACGGGGTTCTTAGCGACGCGAGACATGCTTATCCCCCCTTAGAACACAGTGCAAAGAACTTCGCCGCCGACACCGGCAGCGCGCGCAGCACGATCAGTCATCACACCCTTGTTGGTGGAGACGATAGACACGCCAAGACCGCCACGTACTTTCGGCAGTTCTTCAACGGACTTGTACTGACGCAGGCCTGGACGGCTAACGCGCTTCACTTCTTCGATGACCGGACGGCCTTCGAAGTACTTCAGCTCGATGGACAGCAGAGGTTTGATTTCGCTGCTGATCTGATAACCCGCGATGTAACCTTCGTCCTTCAGGACTTTTGCTACAGCCACCTTCAGCGTGGAAGACGGCATGCTTACGACGGACTTTTCAGCCATCTGGGCATTACGGATTCGAGTTAGCATGTCCGCTAACGGGTCCTGCATACTCATGGGCTAGATGCTCCTGATACAAAAAGAATTAGCCTTGCGGCTACAACTGTCGCCGAGAAATTCCGGGCAAAAAACACGGGCTCAGGCGAGCCGGTCATTCTAGACACACCCCAGAAATGAATCAAGCCCCAAAAGGGGCTTGATTCACGTTCAAGGCCACCGGCGATCGGGATCTTGCGAGCCCGAACACCGAGACTTTGATAGCTATTACCAGCTGGCTTTAACCAGACCTGGTACGTCACCACGCATTGCAGCTTCACGCAGCTTGTTACGGCCCAGGCCGAACTTGCGGTAAACGCCGTGCGGACGACCAGTCAGGCGGCAGCGGTTACGCATGCGCGAAGCGCTTGCATCACGTGGCTGCTTCTGCAGAGCTACGGTAGCTTCCCAACGAGCTTCTGGACTTGCGTTCAGATCCACGATGATAGCTTTCAGCGCTGCACGCTTGGTGGCGTACTTGGCAACGGTGAGCTGACGCTTCAGCTCACGGTTCTTCATGCTCTTCTTGGCCATTTTCCTACTCCAATCAGTTGCGGAACGGGAATTTGAAAGCACGCAGCAGAGCGCGGCCTTCGTCATCGTTCTTAGCAGTGGTGGTCAGGGTAATGTCCAGACCGCGGAGAGCATCGATCTTGTCGTAATCGATTTCCGGGAAAATGATCTGCTCTTTAACGCCCATGCTGTAGTTGCCACGACCATCGAAGGACTTGGCATTCAGGCCGCGGAAGTCGCGAACCCGAGGCAGGGAGATCGACAGCAGACGATCCAGGAACTCGTACATACGCTCACGGCGCAGGGTCACTTTGACGCCGATCGGCCATCCTTCGCGGACTTTGAAGCCAGCGATGGATTTACGAGCGTAGGTCACAACGACTTTCTGGCCGGTGATCTTTTCCAGGTCAGCAACAGCATGCTCGATGACTTTTTTGTCGCCGATTGCTTCGCCCAGACCCATGTTCAGGGTGATTTTGGTAACGCGCGGAACTTCCATCACGTTCGAAAGCTTAAGTTCTTCCTTAAGTTTCGGAGCGATTTCCTTCCGGTAAATCTCTTTTAGTCGTGCCATGGTCTTCTACCTAGCAGTGTTCAAGCATCAACCGCTTTTTGGGTCGACTTGAAGACACGAATTTTTTTGCCGTCTTCTACTTTGAAACCAACGCGGTCAGCCTTGTTGGTTTCGCTGTTGAAAATGGCGACGTTGGAAGCGTGCAGTGGCGCTTCTTTCTCGACGATACCGCCCTGTACGCCCGACATCGGGTTAGGCTTGGTATGACGCTTGACCAGGTTCAGGCCACCGACGACCAGACGGTCGTCAGCCAGAACCTTAAGCACCTTACCGCGCTTACCTTTGTCTTTGCCGGCGATCACGATGATCTCGTCGTCACGACGAATCTTTTGCATGTCGGATCTCCTTACAGCACTTCTGGGGCGAGCGAGACGATCTTCATGAACTTCTCGTTGCGAAGTTCACGGGTCACTGGCCCAAAGATACGGGTGCCGATCGGCTCTTGCTTGTTGTTCAACAGAACAGCAGCGTTGCCATCAAAGCGGATGATGGAGCCGTCTGCACGACGAACACCATGGCGAGTGCGGACTACAACAGCAGTCATCACTTGGCCTTTTTTCACCTTACCGCGAGGAATTGCTTCCTTGACGGTAACTTTGATGATGTCACCGATACCAGCGTAACGACGATGGGAGCCACCCAGCACCTTGATGCACATAACGCGGCGAGCGCCGCTGTTATCGGCCACATCGAGCATGGATTGAGTCTGAATCATATAATTTCTCCGACCCCTAGCCCTTAGACTTCCACAGCGCGTTCGAGAACATCAACCAGGGCCCAAGACTTGGTCTTGGCCATCGGACGAGTTTCACGAATAGTGACTTTGTCGCCGATGTGGCACTGGTTGGTTTCGTCGTGCGCGTGCAGCTTAGTCGAACGCTTAACGTATTTACCGTAGATAGGGTGCTTAACGCGACGCTCGATCAGAACGGTGATGGTCTTGTCCATCTTGTCGCTGACAACACGGCCAGTCAGCGTACGGACAGTTTTTTCGGCTTCAGCCATGATTACTTACCTGCCTGCTGGTTGAGCACAGTCTTCACGCGAGCGATGTCACGCTTAACTTGCGAGAGCAGATGAGACTGCCCCAACTGGCCAGTTGCTTTCTGCATACGCAGATTGAACTGGTCGCGCAGCAGGCCGAGCAGTTGCTCGTTCAGCTGCTGTGCGGATTTTTCACGAAGTTCATTCGCTTTCATCACATCACCGTCCGTTTAACAAAGGAGGTGGCGAGCGGCAGCTTTGCAGCAGCCAGGGCGAAAGCCTCACGCGCCAGCTCTTCAGAAACACCCTCGATTTCATACAGGACTTTGCCTGGCTGAATCTGGGCTACCCAGTATTCGACGTTACCCTTACCTTTACCCATCCGAACTTCGAGAGGCTTTTTGGAAATAGGCTTGTCCGGGAATACACGGATCCAGATCTTGCCACCACGTTTTACGTGACGGGTCAGAGCACGACGCGCTGACTCGATCTGACGAGCGGTGAGACGACCACGAGCAACAGACTTCAGCGCGAACTCGCCGAAGCTGACTTTGCTACCGCGCAATGCCAGACCACGGTTGTGGCCGGTCATTTGCTTGCGGAACTTCGTACGCTTTGGTTGCAACATTTGGCGTACCCCTTACTTAGCAGCTTTTTTACGAGGCGCAGGTGCTTGCGGCTTCAGCTCTTCTTGGCGACCACCAATTACTTCGCCTTTGAAGATCCAAACCTTCACACCGATCACACCGTAAGTGGTGTGAGCTTCGTAGGTGGCATAGTCGATATCGGCACGCAGGGTGTGCAGCGGCACACGACCTTCGCGATACCATTCAGTACGTGCGATTTCAGCACCGCCGAGACGACCGCTCACTTGGATTTTGATGCCTTTGGCACCAATGCGCATGGCGTTCTGTACGGCGCGCTTCATAGCACGACGGAACATTACGCGACGCTCCAGCTGCTGAGCTACGCTCTGCGCAACCAGCATACCGTCGAGCTCCGGCTTGCGGATCTCTTCGATATTGATGTGCACAGGCACACCCATTTGCTTGGTCAGGTCCTGACGCAGCTTCTCAACATCTTCACCTTTCTTGCCGATCACGATGCCGGGACGAGCGGTGTGGATGGTGATGCGTGCAGTTTGTGCCGGACGATGGATATCGATACGGCTTACGGACGCGCTTTTTAGTTTGTCTTGGAGATACTCACGCACATTCAGATCTGCGAGCAAATAGTCCGCATAAGTCCGACCGTCTGCGTACCAGACGGAGGTGTGCTCCTTGACGATTCCCAGGCGAATGCCAATGGGATGTACTTTCTGACCCATCTCTTCGACTCCGTTACTTGTCAGCAACCTTGACAGTGATATGGCAAGACCGCTTGACGATGCGATCAGCACGGCCTTTGGCACGTGGCATGATGCGCTTCAGCGAACGCCCTTCGTTGACGAAAACGGTGGAGACCTTCAGGTCATCAACGTCTGCGCCTTCGTTATGCTCGGCGTTGGCTACGGCCGACTCCAGCACTTTCTTCATGATCTCGGCGGCTTTCTTACTGCTGAAAGCCAACAGGTTGAGCGCTTCGCCCACCTTCTTCCCGCGGATCTGGTCGGCGACCAAGCGGGCTTTCTGGGCGGAGATTCGAGCGCCCGACAACTTAGCGGCTACTTCCATCATTCCTTACCCCTTAACGCTTGGCTTTCTTGTCAGCCACGTGCCCGCGATATGTACGGGTACCGGCGAACTCGCCCAGTTTGTGGCCGACCATGTCTTCGTTCACGAGAACTGGAACATGTTGACGACCGTTATGCACAGCAATGGTCAGACCGACCATTTGTGGCAGGATCATGGAACGGCGCGACCAGGTCTTAACTGGTTTGCGATCGTTCTTTTCCGCCGCCACTTCGATCTTCTTCAGTAGGTGAAGATCAATAAAAGGACCTTTTTTCAGAGAACGTGGCACTGTCGTATCCCTCTATTTACTTGCGACGACGGACGATCATTTTGTCGGTACGCTTATTACCACGAGTCTTCGCGCCCTTAGTCGGGAAGCCCCATGGCGATACCGGATGACGACCACCAGAGGTACGACCTTCACCACCACCATGTGGGTGGTCAACCGGGTTCATGGCAACACCACGAACGGTTGGGCGAACGCCACGCCAGCGTTTGGCACCAGCTTTACCCAGCGAACGCAGGCTGTGCTCGGAGTTCGAGACTTCGCCCAGGGTCGCGCGGCATTCAGCCAGCACTTTACGCATCTCACCAGAACGCAGACGCAGGGTCACGTAGACACCTTCACGAGCGACCAGCTGAGCCGAAGCACCAGCCGAACGAGCGATTTGCGCGCCTTTACCTGGCTTCAGTTCGATGCCGTGTACGGTGCTACCAACTGGAATGTTGCGCAGTTGCAGAGCGTTGCCCGGCTTGATCGGTGCCAGAGCACCTGCGATCAGCTGGTCGCCAGCGCTCACGCCTTTAGGGGCGATGATGTAGCGACGCTCGCCATCTGCGTACAGCAGCAGAGCGATGTGAGCAGTACGGTTTGGATCGTATTCGATACGCTCGACAGTGGCAGCGATGCCATCTTTGTCGTTGCGACGGAAGTCGACCAGACGATAATGCTGCTTGTGACCACCACCAACGTGACGAGTGGTAATGCGGCCATTGTTGTTACGACCACCAGACTTCGATTTCTTCTCGAGCAGCGGTGCGTGAGGAGCGCCTTTATGCAGCTCCTGGTTGACCACCTTGACCACAAAACGGCGGCCAGGGGAAGTCGGTTTGCATTTAACGATTGCCATGATGCACCCCTTCCTTACTCAGCACTGCTGCTGAAATCGAGATCTTGGCCTGGCTGAAGGGAGATAACTGCCTTCTTCCAGTCATTACGCTTGCCCAGACCGCGAGCGGTACGCTTGCTCTTACCCAGAACGTTCAGGGTAGTAACGCGCTCCACTTTCACGCTGAACAGGCTTTCGACGGCCTTCTTGATTTCCAGCTTGGTTGCGTCAGTAGCAACCTTGAAAACGAACTGGCCTTTCTTGTCTGCCAGAACCGTAGCCTTCTCGGAAACGTGCGGGCCAAGCAGAACTTTAAATACGCGTTCCTGGTTCATCCCAGCAGCTCCTCGAATTTCTTCACGGCCGACACAGTGATCAACACTTTGTCGTATGCGATCAGACTAACTGGATCGGAACCTTGCACGTCACGAACATCAACGTGTGGCAGGTTACGAGCAGCCAGGTACAGGTTCTGATCAACAGCGTCCGACACGATCAGAACGTCGGTCAGGCTCATGTTGTTCAGCTTGCCCAGCAGATCTTTGGTTTTCGGAGTTTCAACAGCGAAATCCTGAACCACGACCAGACGATCAGTACGCACCAGCTCAGCAAGGATGGAACGCATTGCTGCGCGATACATCTTCTTGTTCAGCTTCTGGGAGTGATCCTGAGGACGAGCTGCGAAAGTGGTACCGCCGCCACGCCAGATTGGGCTACGGATAGTACCGGCACGAGCACGGCCAGTACCTTTCTGACGCCATGGGCGCTTGCCGCCACCGGAAACGTCGGAACGGGTCTTTTGCTGCTTGCTACCTTGACGGCCGCCGGCCATGTAGGCCACGACTGCTTGGTGAACCAGCGTCTCGTTGAATTCGCCGCCAAATGTCAGTTCGGAAACTTCGATCGCTTGAGCGTCATTTACATTTAATTGCATGTCAGCTTCCCCTTAACCGCGAGCCTTGGCCGCCGGACGTACAACCAGGTTGCCGCCAGTAGCGCCAGGAACAGCACCCTTGACCAACAACAGATTGCGTTCAGCGTCGACGCGCACTACTTCCAGGGACTGCACGGTCACGCGCTCAGCGCCCATATGACCGGACATTTTTTTGCCCTTGAATACACGACCAGGAGTCTGGCACTGGCCAATAGAGCCCGGGACGCGGTGGGAAACGGAGTTACCGTGGGTGTTATCTTGACCGCGGAAATTCCAACGCTTGATGGTACCGGCGAAGCCTTTACCTTTCGACTGACCGGTAACGTCTACCAGTTGGCCAGCAGCGAAGATTTCTGCATTGATCAGATCGCCAGCTTGGTACTCGCCTTCTTCAAGACGGAATTCCCAAACGCCACGACCGGCAGCAACGTTCGCTTTAGCGAAGTGACCTGCTTGAGCAGCAGTCACGCGCGAAGCACGACGCTCACCTACAGTGACCTGCACTGCACGATAGCCATCGGTTTCTTCAGTTTTGAACTGGGTGACGCGATTCGGCTCGATCTCAATGACCGTGACCGGAATGGAGACACCTTCTTCGGTGAAAATACGGGTCATACCGCATTTACGACCGACTACACCAATAGTCATGTTGTAAACCTCATGAGTGTACGGGGCTTTCACCCGCTATGGCCGCCCATTTCAGAGCGTTACACGACTAAGACCGAGTCTTAGCCGAGGCTGATCTGCACTTCCACACCTGCCGCAAGATCAAGCTTCATAAGAGCATCAACGGTTTTATCCGTTGGCTGGACGATGTCCAGTACGCGCTTATGAGTACGGATCTCGTACTGGTCACGCGCGTCTTTGTTGACGTGCGGGGAGACCAGAACGGTGAACCGCTCTTTACGGGTAGGCAGTGGAATTGGACCACGCACTTGAGCACCAGTACGTTTCGCGGTTTCCACGATTTCCTGGGTGGATTGGTCGATCAGGCGATGGTCGAAAGCCTTCAACCTGATACGGATTTGCTGATTTTGCATTGGATTTCAGACTCCAGGCTGCTATTCCCACCGGGCGCAATACGCCCGTTAAAAGGAGGCGCAATTCTATAGACGGCCCCACAGAGTGTCAACCCAATAAAAAAGCCCCCGCAAGCGGGGGCTTCTTCATGAGTCGTCGATTACTCGATGACTTTGGCTACGACGCCAGCGCCGACGGTACGACCGCCTTCACGGATAGCGAAACGCAGACCATCTTCCATCGCGATGGTTTTGATCAGAGTGACAGTCATCTGGATGTTGTCACCTGGCATTACCATTTCAACGCCTTCTGGCAGCTCGCAGTTACCAGTCACGTCAGTAGTACGGAAGTAGAACTGTGGACGGTAGCCTTTGAAGAACGGAGTATGACGGCCGCCTTCTTCCTTGCTCAGAACGTAAACTTCAGCGGTGAACTTGGTGTGCGGCTTAACGGTGCCTGGCTTAACCAGAACCTGGCCACGCTCAACGTCGTCACGCTTGGTACCACGCAGCAGAACGCCGCAGTTCTCGCCAGCACGACCTTCGTCGAGCAGCTTGCGGAACATTTCAACGCCGGTGCAGGTAGTTTTCTGAGTGTCGCGCAGACCAACGATCTCAACCTCTTCCTGGATGCGAACGATACCACGCTCAACACGACCAGTTACCACGGTGCCACGGCCGGAGATCGAGAATACGTCTTCGATTGGCATCAGGAACGGCTTGTCGATTGCACGCTCTGGCTCTGGGATGTAGGTATCCAGAGTTTCTACCAGACGCTTAACAGCGGTGGTACCCATTTCGTTGTCGTCTTGGCCGTTCAGAGCCATCAGAGCCGAACCGATGATGATCGGAGTGTCGTCACCTGGGAAGTCGTAAGTGCTCAGCAGATCGCGCACTTCCATCTCAACCAGTTCCAGCAGCTCAGCGTCGTCAACCATGTCAGCCTTGTTCAGGAAGACAACAATGTACGGAACGCCTACCTGACGGGACAGCAGGATGTGCTCACGAGTTTGTGGCATCGGACCATCGGCAGCCGAGCAAACCAGGATCGCGCCGTCCATCTGGGCAGCACCAGTGATCATGTTTTTGACGTAGTCGGCGTGACCTGGGCAGTCAACGTGCGCGTAGTGACGAATGTTCGAGTCGTACTCTACGTGCGCGGTGTTGATGGTGATACCACGAGCTTTTTCTTCTGGGGCGCTGTCGATCTTGTCGAAGTCAACACGAGCCGAACCGAAAACTTCGGAGCAAACGCGAGTCAGAGCAGCGGTCAGAGTGGTTTTACCATGGTCAACGTGACCGATAGTGCCAACGTTGACGTGCGGTTTGTTACGTTCAAATTTTTCTTTAGCCACGACAATTAACTCCTAGCCTAAAGGGGAGACTGAATCAGCCTTGTTTTTTAACGAGAGCTTCGACGATGTTCGACGGAGCTTCGGCGTATTTGGAGAATTCCATGGAGTAGCTCGCGCGACCCTGAGACATGGAACGAACGTCAGTTGCATAACCGAACATTTCACCCAGTGGCACTTCAGCACGGATAACCTTGCCGGACACCGAGTCATCCATACCCTGAATCAGACCACGACGACGGTTCAGGTCACCCATCACGTCACCCATGTAGTCCTCTGGGGTTACAACTTCAACCTTCATGATCGGCTCGAGCACAACGCCGCCACCCTTCTGGGCCAGCTGCTTGGTCGCCATGGAGGCTGCCACCTTGAACGCCATCTCGTTGGAGTCGACGTCGTGGTAGGAACCATCAAACACGGTAGCCTTCAGGCCGATCAGCGGATAACCGGCAACGACGCCGTTCTTCATCTGCTCTTCGATACCCTTCTGGATAGCCGGGATGTATTCCTTAGGAACCACACCACCAACAACTTCGTTGGTGAAGACCAGACCTTCGGTGATGTTGCCGTTCGCATCGACGTCTGGCTCCGAGAAACGGATCCAGCAGTGACCGAACTGACCGCGACCGCCGGACTGACGAACGAACTTGCCTTCGATCTCGACGTTGCTCTTGCTGATCTTCTCGCGATACGAAACCTGCGGCTTGCCGATGTTGGCTTCGACGTTGAACTCGCGCTTCATGCGGTCAACGAGGATGTCCAGGTGCAGCTCACCCATACCGGAGATGATGGTCTGGCCAGTCTCTTCGTCGGTCTTGACGCGGAACGACGGGTCTTCCTGAGCCAGCTTGCCCAGTGCAATACCCATCTTTTCCTGGTCCTGCTTGGTTTTCGGCTCTACCGCTACCGAAATTACAGGCTCAGGGAAGTCCATACGCTCAAGAATGATCTGCTTGTCGAGATCGCACAGAGTGTCACCAGTGGTGACGTCCTTCATGCCGATCAGAGCAGCGATGTCGCCTGCACGTACCTCTTTGATCTCTTCACGCTGGTTGGCGTGCATCTGCACCATACGACCAACGCGCTCTTTCTTGCCCTTGACCGAGTTGATCACGGAGTCGCCCGAGCTCAGGAAGCCCGAGTAAACGCGCACGAAAGTCAGAGTACCAACGAACGGGTCGGTAGCAATCTTGAATGCCAGAGCCGAGAACGGTTCAGCATCGTCAGCATGACGCTCGTCGTAGTCGGCCTCTACCAGCTCATCCTTCGGCTTCTCGATGAGATCCGGATGGATACCCTTGATCGCCGGGATCTCGGTAGGAGCAGGCAGGAAGTCGATAACAGCATCGAGAACCAGGGGAACGCCCTTGTTCTTGAACGACGAACCGCAGACGGCCGGAACGATCTCGCTAGCCAGGGTGCGCGCACGCAGACCGGCCTTGATCTCTTCGACAGTCAGGTCACCTTCTTCAAGGTACTTGTTCATCAGCTCTTCGTTGGCTTCAGCAGCAGCTTCAACCATGTTGGAGCGCCACTCGTTAGCCAGGTCCAGCATATCGGCAGGAATTTCTTCCTCGCGATAGGTAGTACCCTTGTCGTCGTCGTTCCAGTAGATAGCCTTCATCTTGATCAGATCAACCTGACCTTCGAAGTTATCTTCAGCACCGATAGCCAGCTGGACCGGAACCGGGGTATGACCCAGGCGGTTCTTGATCTGGCCAACAACGCGCAGGAAGTTGGCACCGGCACGGTCCATCTTGTTCACGTAAACAACACGTGGAACACCGTACTTGTTGGCTTGACGCCATACGGTTTCAGACTGAGGCTCAACACCGGAAGTACCGCAGAACACAACGACCGCGCCGTCGAGTACACGCAGAGAGCGCTCTACTTCAATGGTGAAGTCAACGTGGCCAGGGGTATCGATAACGTTTACACGATAGTTATCGTATTGGCCGCGCGAACCTTTCCAGAAGGTAGTTACAGCAGCGGAGGTAATGGTGATACCCCGCTCCTGCTCCTGCACCATCCAGTCGGTGGTCGCAGCGCCGTCATGCACCTCACCCATCTTGTGGCTGAGACCTGTGTAGAACAGGATCCGCTCGGTAGTGGTAGTCTTGCCCGCGTCAACGTGGGCACAGATACCGATGTTACGGTAGCGGTTGATTGCTGTAGTACGAGCCATAAAGCCCTCGCAAAATGAATGATGCCGATATTAGAAGCGGTAGTGCGAGAAAGCCTTGTTGGCTTCAGCCATACGGTGAACGTCTTCACGCTTCTTAACTGCAGCACCTTTGCCTTCGGCAGCGTCCAGCAGTTCGCCAGCCAAACGCAGAGCCATAGACTTCTCGCCGCGCTTGCGGGCGAAGTCTACCAACCAGCGCATTGCCAGAGCGTTACGACGGGACGGACGAACTTCGACCGGAACCTGGTAAGTAGCACCGCCTACACGGCGCGACTTCACTTCGACCAGCGGAGCGATGGCGTCGAGAGCTTTCTCGAAGATTTCCAGGGGATCGCTGTTCTTGCGCTCTTTAACTTTTTCCAGCGCGCCATAAACGATACGCTCGGCAACGGCTTTCTTGCCGCTTTCCATTACGTGGTTCATGAACTTGGCGAGGATCTGGCTTCCGTATTTCGGATCGTCCAGAATCTCACGTTTGGCTGCTACGCGACGTCTTGGCATTGATAAGCCCTCAAACGGTCTTCAGGTTAGCTCGGGACAGTTGATCCAATGGACGCGTGCCCGACCTTACTCTTATCGACTCAATATAATTAAAAACTGCAAAACGACCGATTACTTCGGACGCTTGGTACCGTACTTCGAACGACCTTGGTTACGACCTTTAACGCCGGAAGTATCCAGGGAGCCGCGAACGGTGTGGTAACGAACACCTGGCAAGTCTTTTACACGGCCGCCGCGAATCAGTACGACGCTGTGCTCTTGCAGGTTGTGGCCTTCACCGCCGATGTACGAGGAAACCTCGAAACCGTTGGTCAGACGCACACGGCACACTTTACGCAGTGCCGAGTTAGGTTTTTTCGGCGTAGTGGTATACACGCGAGTGCACACGCCACGACGTTGCGGGCAGTTCTGCAGCGCAGGCACGTCGGATTTCTCGACGATACGCTTACGCGGCTGACGTACCAGCTGGTTGATAGTTGCCATCTACTAGCTCCACTGTTGTCTTTCGACATAAACAAAATGGCAGAGCAGGAGCTCCACCAAATTTAGGGGTACAAGAGTCTAAAGAGGATCTTGCCCCCAGTCAAGGCAAGGCCCCGGCCTCCCCGATCAGCGAACCTCGACAAAAAGTGTCTTGATTCTCAATCGAAAAAGCCGGGGCCCCGTCTCAATCTACCGCAGACCTCAATTACCGCTGGAGTTCAGCGCTTCAGTCAGTGCTGCTTCGACTTCGCTTGCGCTTACGCGCAGCGGCTTGTCTGCATCACGACGACGCTTACGCTCGCTGTGGTACGCCAGGCCAGTACCGGCCGGGATCAGACGACCCACGACCACGTTTTCTTTCAGGCCACGCAGGTAGTCGCGCTTGCCAGTTACCGCCGCTTCGGTCAGTACACGGGTGGTCTCTTGGAAAGAGGCCGCCGAGATGAACGATTCGGTGGACAAGGACGCCTTGGTGATACCCAGCAGTACGCGGGTGAACTTGGCGACGAACTTGTCTTCGGTGCTCAGACGCTCGTTTTCTACCAGTACGTGAGTCAGTTCCATCTGGTCGCCCTTGATGAAGCTGGAGTCGCCGGACTCGGCGATTTCAACCTTACGCAGCATCTGACGCAGGATGGTCTCGATGTGCTTGTCGTTGATCTTCACGCCTTGCAGACGGTAAACGTCCTGGATCTCGTTGACGATGTACTTGGCCAGCGCACTCACACCCAGCAGACGCAGGATGTCGTGTGGATCGCTCGGACCGTCGGAGATAACTTCGCCGCGGTTCACTTGTTCGCCTTCGAAGACGTTCAGGTGACGCCACTTCGGAATCAGCTCTTCATACGGATCGCTACCGTCGTTCGGGGTAATGACCAGACGGCGCTTGCCCTTGGTCTCTTTACCGAACGCGATGGTGCCGCTGACTTCAGCCAGAATCGACGCTTCCTTCGGACGACGAGCTTCGAACAGGTCGGCAACACGCGGCAGACCACCGGTGATGTCACGGGTCTTCGAAGTTTCTTGCGGAATACGAGCGATAACATCACCGATCGCAATCTGCGCACCGTCGGCAACACCGACCAGGGCGTTAGCCGGCAGGAAGTACTGTGCCGGTACGTCGGTACCTGGCAGCAGCAGATCCTTGCCATCCATACCCACCATCTTCACAGCAGGACGGATGTCCTTGCCGGCAGCTGGACGGTCTTTGACGTCAAGCACTTCAATGTTGGTCATACCGGTCAATTCGTCAGTCTGACGCTTGATCGTGATGCCTTCTTCCATGCCCACGTAGGTCACGGTACCTTTCATTTCGGTAACGATCGGGTGAGTGTGCGGATCCCACTTGGCCACGATAGCGCCAGCGTCGACCTTGTCACCTTCTTTAACCGAAATCACAGCACCGTACGGCAGCTTGTAACGCTCGCGCTCACGACCGAAGTCATCAGCGATTGCCAGCTCACCGGAACGGGACACAGCAACCAGGTGGCCATCCACACGCTCAACGTGCTTCAGGTTGTGCAGACGGACGGTACCGCCATTCTTCACCTGAACGCTGTCGGCTGCGGAAGTACGGCTTGCCGCACCACCAATGTGGAACGTACGCATGGTCAGCTGGGTACCCGGCTCACCGATGGATTGGGCAGCGATAACGCCGACCGCCTCACCAATGTTCACCTGGTGACCACGAGCCAGGTCACGGCCGTAGCACTTGGCGCAAATGCCATAGCGGGTTTCGCAACTGATCGGCGAACGCACGATCACTTCGTCGATGCTGTTGAGCTCGATGAATTCAACCCACTTTTCGTCTACCAGGGTGCCGGCAGGAACGATGACGTCCTCGGTACCCGGCTTGAATACGTCGCGGGCGATAACACGACCCAATACGCGCTCACCCAGTGGCTCTACAACGTCGCCGCCTTCAATGTGCGGAGTCATCAGCAGGCCGTGTTCGGTGCCGCAATCGATCTCGGTTACAACCAGATCCTGCGCAACGTCCACCAGACGACGAGTCAGGTAACCGGAGTTCGCAGTTTTCAACGCGGTATCCGCCAGACCTTTACGAGCACCGTGAGTCGAGATGAAGTACTGGAGTACGCTCAGACCTTCACGGAAGTTCGCAGTAATCGGCGTTTCGATGATGGAGCCGTCCGGCTTGGCCATCAGACCACGCATACCGGCCAACTGACGGATCTGTGCTGCGGAACCCCGCGCACCCGAGTCAGCCATCATGTACATCGAGTTGAACGACTCTTGCTCGACTTCGTCGCCATTGCGGTCGATGACCTTCTCTTTCGAGAGGTTGGCCATCATTGCCTTGGATACTTCGTCGTTGGCCTTCGACCAAAGGTCGATCACTTTGTTGTACTTCTCGCCCTGGGTTACCAGGCCGGAGGCGTACTGGCTCTCGATTTCTTTCACTTCGTCGGTGGCAGCACCGATGATGCGAGCTTTTTCATCCGGGATAACGAAGTCGTTAACACCGATGGAAACGCCGGAAATGGTCGAGTAAGCGAAACCGGTGTACATCAACTGGTCAGCGAAGATCACGGTCTCTTTCAGACCAACCACGCGGTAGCACTGGTTGATCAGCTTGGAGATCGCCTTCTTCTTCATCGGCAGGTTGACGACGTCGAACGACAGACCCTTCGGCACAACCTGGAACAGCAGAGCACGGCCGACAGTGGTGTCGACGATACGGGTGGCGCTCACGCTGCCGCCATCACGATCATTGACGGTTTCGCTGATGCGAACCTTGATCTTGGCGTGCAGAGCCGCTTCGCCGGCGCGGAATACGCGGTCGACTTCCTGCAGGTCCGCGAACACACGACCTTCGCCCTTGGCGTTGATCGCTTCACGGGTCATGTAGTACAGACCCAATACAACGTCCTGCGACGGAACGATGATTGGCTCACCGTTGGCTGGCGACAGAATGTTGTTGGTCGACATCATCAACGCACGCGCTTCCAACTGGGCTTCCAGTGTCAGCGGCACGTGCACGGCCATTTGGTCGCCGTCGAAGTCGGCGTTGTACGCAGCACAGACCAGAGGGTGCAGCTGGATAGCCTTACCTTCGATCAGTACCGGTTCAAACGCCTGGATACCCAGACGGTGAAGGGTCGGTGCACGGTTGAGGAGAACCGGGTGTTCACGGATCACTTCAGCGAGAACGTCCCAAACCTCTGGCAGTTCGCGCTCGACCATCTTCTTGGCAGCTTTGATGGTGGTGGCCAGGCCACGCATTTCCAACTTGCCGAAGATGAACGGCTTGAACAACTCGAGAGCCATCTTCTTCGGCAGACCGCACTGGTGCAGACGCAGGGTCGGACCTACGGTAATTACCGAACGACCGGAGTAGTCAACACGCTTACCGAGCAAGTTCTGACGGAAACGACCTTGCTTACCCTTGATCATGTCAGCCAGGGATTTCAGAGGACGCTTGTTGGAACCGGTGATAGCGCGGCCACGACGACCGTTGTCGAGCAGTGCATCGACAGCTTCCTGCAACATACGCTTTTCGTTGCGCACGATGATGTCCGGAGCGGACAGATCCAGCAGGCGCTTCAAACGGTTGTTACGGTTGATCACTCGACGATACAGATCGTTGAGGTCGGAAGTCGCGAAACGACCGCCATCCAGCGGGACCAGTGGACGCAGATCTGGCGGCAGAACCGGCAGAACGGTCAGCACCATCCACTCTGGCAGGTTGCCGGAACCCTGGAAGGCTTCCATCAACTTCAGACGCTTGGACAGCTTCTTGATCTTGGTTTCCGAGTTGGTTTGCGGAATCTCTTCACGCAGACGGCCAATCTCGTGCTCCAGGTCGATAGCGTGCAGCAGCTCGCGGACAGCCTCGGCACCCATGCGGGCGTCGAAGTCATCGCCGAACTCTTCCAGCGCTTCGAAGTACTGCTCATCGTTCAGCAGCTGACCTTTTTCAAGGGTGGTCATGCCTGGATCGATAACGACGTAGCTCTCGAAGTAGAGAACGCGCTCGATATCACGCAGAGTCATGTCCATCAGCAAGCCGATACGGGACGGCAGCGATTTCAGGAACCAGATGTGGGCAACCGGCGAAGCCAGTTCGATGTGCGCCATGCGCTCACGACGAACCTTGGCCAGCGCAACTTCAACGCCGCACTTCTCGCAGATCACGCCGCGATGCTTCAAGCGCTTGTACTTACCGCACAGGCACTCGTAATCCTTTACCGGGCCAAAGATCTTGGCGCAGAACAGGCCGTCACGCTCAGGCTTGAACGTACGGTAGTTGATGGTTTCCGGCTTTTTAACTTCACCGAACGACCACGAACGGATCATCTCAGGCGAGGCCAATCCGATACGGATGGCGTCGAACTCTTCGACTTGACCCTGGTTTTTCAGCAAATTCAGTAGGTCTTTCAAGGCCTTTCCTCCTGGCGGAGCAGAGAGCGGGCAATCCTGCCCCGCTCTCGATTCGCGTCACGTGTTATTCGGTTTCCAGATCGATATCGATGCCGAGGGAACGAATTTCTTTGATCAACACGTTGAAGGACTCGGGCATGCCCGGCTCCATACGGTGATCGCCGTCCACGATGTTTTTGTACATCTTGGTACGACCGTTCACATCGTCCGACTTCACTGTGAGCATTTCTTGCAGAGTGTATGCAGCACCGTATGCTTCCAGTGCCCAGACCTCCATCTCCCCGAAACGCTGACCACCGAACTGCGCCTTACCACCCAGCGGCTGCTGGGTAACCAGGCTGTACGAACCAGTAGAACGAGCGTGCATCTTGTCGTCTACCAAGTGGTTCAGTTTCAGCATGTACATGTAGCCAACGGTAACTGGACGCTCGAACTTGTTGCCGGTACGGCCGTCGGTCAGTTGCATCTGGCCGCTTTCTGGCAGGTCTGCCAGTTTCAGCATGGCCTTGATTTCGCTTTCCTTGGCACCGTCGAACACCGGAGTGGCCATCGGAACACCGCCGCGCAGGTTGTTCGCCAGATCCAGGATCTCCTGATCGGAGAAGCTGTCCAGGTCTTCGTTACGACCGCCGATCTGGTTGTAGATCTCGTCCAGGAAGGTACGCAGTTCTGCGACCTTGCGCTGCTCTTCGACCATGCGATTGATCTTCTCGCCCAGACCTTTGGCCGCGAGGCCCAGGTGAGTTTCGAGGATCTGACCAACGTTCATACGCGAAGGTACGCCCAGCGGGTTGAGGACTACGTCGACCGGGGTGCCATTGGCATCGTGCGGCATGTCTTCAACCGGCATGATCACGGAGACCACACCCTTGTTACCGTGACGACCGGCCATCTTGTCGCCCGGCTGGATGCGGCGACGGATTGCCAGGTAGACCTTGACGATTTTCAGCACGCCTGGAGCCAGGTCATCGCCCTGCTGCAGCTTGCGCTTCTTGTCTTCGAACTTGTCGTCCAGCAGACGGCGACGATCAACGATGTAGGCCTGGGCCTTCTCGAGCTGCTCGTTCAGAGCATCTTCAGCCATGCGCAGTTTGAACCACTGGCCGTGCTCAAGACCGTCGAGAACTTCGTCGGTGATTTCCTGACCTTTCTTCAGGCCGGCGCCGCCTTCGGCTTTATGGCCGACCAGAGCGGAGCGCAGACGTTCGAAGGTCGCACCTTCAACAATGCGGAACTCTTCGTTCAGGTCCTTGCGGATCTCGTCCAGCTGGCTCTTCTCGATCGACAGTGCACGAGCATCACGCTCAACGCCGTCACGAGTGAAGACCTGTACGTCAATGACGGTGCCCTTGGTACCAGTAGGCACACGCAGGGAGGTGTCTTTAACGTCGCTGGCTTTTTCACCGAAGATCGCACGCAGCAGTTTCTCTTCCGGAGTCAGCTGGGTCTCGCCTTTCGGAGTGACCTTGCCCACCAGGATGTCGCCTGCGCCAACTTCAGCACCTACATAAACGATACCGGCTTCGTCCAGCTTGTTCAGTGCAGCCTCACCCACGTTCGGGATGTCCGCAGTGATTTCCTCTGGGCCAAGCTTGGTGTCACGAGCCACACAGGTCAGTTCCTGGATGTGGATCGTGGTGAAACGGTCTTCCTGAACCACACGCTCGGACAGGCAGATGGAGTCTTCGAAGTTGAAGCCGTTCCACGCCATGAACGCGATACGCATGTTCTGACCCAGAGCCAGTTCACCCATATCGGTGGACGGACCATCGGCCATGATGTCGCTGCGCTGAACACGATCACCCTTGCTCACCAGCGGACGCTGGTTGATGCAGGTGTTCTGGTTCGAGCGGGTGTACTTGGTCAGGTTGTAGATGTCGACACCGGCTTCACCGGTTTCAACTTCGTCATCAGCAACACGAACCACGATACGGCTGGCATCGACCGAGTCGATCACACCGCCACGACGAGCCACGACGCAAACGCCGGAGTCACGGGCAACGTTGCGCTCCATGCCGGTACCTACCAGCGGCTTGTCAGCACGCAGGGTCGGTACAGCCTGACGCTGCATGTTGGAACCCATCAATGCACGGTTGGCGTCGTCGTGCTCGAGGAACGGAATCAGCGACGCTGCAACCGAAACTACCTGCTTCGGCGAAACGTCCATCAAGGTGACGTCTTCCGGCGCCTTGACGGTGAATTCGTTCAAGTGACGAACAGCTACCAGCTCATCGACCAACTGACCTTTGTCGTTCATCGTCGCCGAAGCCTGGGCGATCACGTGATCGGCCTCTTCGATAGCGGACAGGAACACGATCTCGTCGGTTACCAGAGCGTCTTTCACCACACGGTACGGGCTCTCGAGGAAGCCGTACTGGTTGGTGCGCGCATAGGCCGCCAGGGAGTTGATCAGACCGATGTTCGGACCTTCCGGCGTTTCAATCGGGCATACACGACCGTAGTGGGTCGGGTGTACGTCACGGACTTCGAAGCCTGCACGCTCACGGGTCAGACCACCTGGGCCAAGTGCAGAAACACGACGCTTGTGGGTGATCTCGGACAGCGGGTTGTTCTGGTCCATGAACTGGGACAGCTGGCTGGAACCGAAGAACTCTTTCACTGCCGCAGCCACTGGCTTGGCATTGATCAGGTCTTGCGGCATCAGGCCTTCGCTTTCAGCCATCGACAGGCGCTCTTTGACCGCACGCTCTACACGCACCAGGCCGACGCGGAACTGGTTCTCGGCCATTTCGCCAACACAGCGAACACGACGGTTACCCAGGTGGTCGATGTCGTCGACGATGCCTTTACCGTTACGGATGTCGACCAGAGTCTTCAGTACGGCAACGATGTCTTCTTTGCACAGAACGCCGGAACCTTCGATCTCGGTACGACCGATACGACGGTTGAACTTCATCCGGCCAACGGCGGACAGATCATACCGCTCAGGGCTGAAGAACAGGTTGTTGAACAGAGTCTCGGCAGCATCTTTGGTCGGTGGCTCGCCAGGACGCATCATGCGATAGATCTCGACCAGGGCTTCCAATTGGTTGCTGGTGGAGTCGATCTTCAGAGTGTCAGAGACGAACGGACCGCAGTCGATGTCGTTGGTGTACAGAGTCTCAATGCGAACGACCTGAGCCTTGGCGATTTTCGCCAGGATCTCGGTGTTCAGCTCGGTGTTGCACTCTGCCAGGATTTCACCGGTAGCCGGGTGCACGATAGCCTTGGCAGTGGTACGACCCAGGACGTAGTCCAGAGGTACATCCAGCTCTTTGATACCGGCTTTTTCCAGCTGGTTGATGTGACGAGCGGTGATACGACGACCCTGCTCGACAATAACCTTGCCCTTGTCATCCTGAATGTCCAGAACGGCAATCTCACCACGCAGGCGCTGAGGCACCAGCTCCAGGCTCAGGCTCTCGCCTTTCACGTGGAATACGTTGGTGGTGTAGAAAGCGTCCAGCACTTCTTCAGTGGTATAGCCCAGCGCGCGCAGCAGAACCGATGCCGGCAGCTTGCGACGACGGTCGATACGGACGAACACGCAGTCTTTCGGGTCGAACTCGAAGTCCAGCCACGAACCGCGGTAAGGAATGATCCGCGCGGAATACAGCAGCTTACCGGAGCTGTGCGTCTTGCCACGGTCGTGGTCGAAGAATACGCCAGGGGAACGGTGCAGCTGGGAAACGATTACACGCTCGGTACCGTTGATTACGAAGGTACCGTTCTCAGTCATCAGGGGAATCTCACCCATGTAGACTTCTTGCTCTTTGATGTCCTTGATCGCTTTGTTCGACGATTCTTTGTCGAAAATGATCAGACGGACTTTTACCCGCAAAGGTACGGCGTAAGTTACACCACGCAACACGCATTCTTTAACATCAAACGCCGGTTCGCCCAGGCGATAACCGACATACTCCAACGCAGCATTGCCGGAGTAGCTGATGATCGGGAAAACGGATTTGAAGGCCGCATGCAGGCCCACGTCGCGGAACTGATCTTTAGTCGCTCCCGCTTGCAAGAATTCACGATACGAATCCAGCTGGATGGCCAGGAGGTACGGCACATCCATGACGTCCGGCAACTTGCTAAAGTCCTTGCGGATACGTTTTTTCTCAGTATATGAGTAAGCCATCAGCGTTCCCCAGCTTGGTCACCTGCTTATTCGGCTCCTCCCGACGGGAGCAGCCAGAAAATCGTGCAAACCCTTTGGTTTGCGCCACCGCACAGGGTGGGCTACAGCACGTTACTGGCACCGACCCAGTCGGTCGCCAATAACGGAAAAAGGCCGGTGGCAAAAGCCACCAGCCATCAGCCGTTCGCTTAACGCTTGGGCTGGAGACACAAAGTCGATGCTTACTTGAGCTCGACTTTAGCGCCTGCTTCTTCCAGAGCTGCTTTGGCTTTGTCAGCTGCTTCTTTAGCAACAGCTTCCAGAACCATGGCAGGAGCGCCGTCAACTACAGCCTTGGCTTCTTTCAGGCCCAGACCGGTCAGTTCACGTACAGCCTTGATCACGTTAACTTTCTTCTCGCCAGCTTCGGTCAGCATGACGTTGAATTCAGTTTGCTCTTCAACAACAGCGGCAGCAGCAGCTGGGCCAGCAGCGGCAACAGCAGCGGTAACGCCGAAGGTTTCTTCCATTGCTTTGATCAGCTCAACAACTTCCAGAACGGTTTTCTGGCCGATTGCTTCGATGATTTGCTCGTTAGTCAGAGACATGACTATAAATTCCTGTATTGGGGTGACAGCCTACGCAGCCATCAAATTAAACATATGATTTTGAAAGGGCTTGCAGTGCCTTAGGCAGCAGCAGCTTCTTTCTGGTCGCGAATAGCCGCCAGAGTACGAGCCAGCTTGCTGGTAGCGCCTTGAATCACGCTCATCAGCTTCGCAATAGCTTCGTCGCGAGTTGGCAGCGAAGCCAACACGTCGATCTCGTTTGCTGCGAGGTACTTGCCCTCGAACGCAGCTGCCTTGATCTCGAACTTTTCCTGACCCTTTGCGAACTCTTTGAAAATACGAGCGGCAGCGCCCGGATGTTCCTTGGAGAATGCAATCAGGGTAGGGCCGACGAACGCGTCGTTGAGCACGTCATATTGAGTGCCTTCAACAGCGCGCTTGAGCAGGGTGTTACGTACGACACGTACATAAACACCAGCTTCGCGGGCCTCTTTACGGAGTCCGGTCATAGCGCCTACTGTCACACCACGGGCATCAGCCACGACAGCGGACAGAGCGGCTTTGGCAGCCTCGTTGACTTCAGCGACGATGGCCTTCTTGTCTTCGAGTTTAATTGCCACGGGTTTAACTCCTGCTTGTTACCGTTTCATCCAACCGGAGCTGGATGTCGTTTTGGTGTCTGATTCGGTAAGGAACCGGGAGCACCATCTGCGTAGGCTTGAGGTTTAAGACTTGCGTCGCCTACGGTCTTGGATAGCCCCCGCCAGGCAGGGACCCCAATTTTTCAGCGCGCGCAATTGCTTGCACGCGCTTGTGTCTTATACGTCCAGCGAACCCTGGTCGATGACCAGACCTGGGCCCATAGTGGTGCTCAGGGTAACGCGCTTGACGTAGATGCCTTTCGAAGAAGCTGGCTTGATACGCTTCAGGTCAGCGATCAGGGCTTCAACGTTTTCCTTCAGCTTGACGGCGTCGAAGCCGACCTTGCCAACGGAAGTGTGGATGATGCCGTTTTTGTCGGTGCGATAGCGAACCTGACCAGCCTTGGCGTTCTTAACTGCCGAAGCTACGTCTGGAGTAACGGTACCGACTTTCGGGTTAGGCATCAGGCCGCGAGGACCCAGAACCTGACCCAGCTGACCCACAACGCGCATTGCATCCGGGGAAGCAATAACTACGTCATAGTTCAGGTCGCCGCCTTTCATTTCGGCAGCCAGATCGTCCATACCTACGCGGTCTGCACCGGCAGCCAGAGCAGCTTCAGCTGCTGGGCCCTGGGTGAACACAGCTACACGTACAGTCTTGCCAGTGCCGTGTGGCAGCACAGTAGCGCTACGAACAACCTGGTCAGATTTACGTGGGTCTACGCCCAGGTTCACAGCAACGTCTACGGACTCGCTGAACTTAACGGTCGACAGCTCGGTCAGGAGAGCGGCGGCTTCTACGAAGTTGTAGGCCTTGCCTGCTTCAATCTTGCCGGCGATAGCCTTTTGGCGCTTGGTCAGCTTAGCCATTACACACCCTCCACGTTAAGGCCCATGCTACGAGCAGAACCGGCGATAGTACGCACGGCTGCATCCATATCAGCTGCAGTCAGATCCGCGTTTTTGGTTTTCGCGATTTCTTCCAGCTGAGCACGGGTAACAGTGCCAACCTTAACGGTGTTTGGACGAGCGGAACCGCTGGTCAGGCCAGCAGCTTTCTTCAGCAGAACCGAAGCAGGGGTGCTCTTAGTTTCGAAAGTGAAGCTGCGGTCACTGTAAACAGTGATGATCACAGGAGTCGGCAGACCTGGCTCAAGACCCTGAGTACGGGCGTTGAAAGCTTTGCAGAACTCCATGATGTTCACGCCGTGCTGACCCAGAGCTGGACCAACGGGTGGACTTGGGTTGGCCTGAGCGGCCTTAACTTGCAGCTTGATGTAAGCAGTAATCTTCTTAGCCATGAGGCACTCCAATTACGGGTTCAGACGCCTAGATAGGCTCCCCGGTTACTTGCGCGTTTATCCCAGTGACGAAAAAACCCCACAGCCTAAGGCTGCGGGGTATGGGATTCTCGTTCAGTTATGCCTTCTCGACCTGACTGAACTCTAGCTCTACCGGAGTAGAGCGACCGAAAATGAGCACTGCCACCTGAATGCGGCTCTTTTCGTAGTTAACTTCTTCAACCGTACCGTTAAAGTCAGCGAATGGGCCGTCAGTAACACGGACCACCTCACCCGGCTCAAACAGGGTCTTAGGCTTGGGCTTGTCGCTGCCATCAGCAACGCGACGCAGAATCGCTTCCGCCTCTTTGTCAGTGATAGGAGCCGGCTTATCGGCAGTACCACCAATAAAGCCCATTACACGAGGAGTGTCCTTGACCAAGTGCCAAGTACCCTCATTCATATCCATCTGTACCAGCACATAGCCTGGAAAGAATTTACGCTCGCTTTTGCGCTTCTGGCCATTGCGCATCTCAACCACTTCTTCAGTGGGGACCAGAATCTCGCCGAAGCCATCTTCCATGCCAGCCAGCTTCACACGCTCGATCAACGAACGCATTACATGCTTCTCGTAACCCGAGTAAGCATGCACAACGTACCAACGCTTAGCCACGGGACACCCTTAGCCAACAATCAAGGAAACAAGCCAGCCGAGCAGGGAATCTAGCCCCCACAACAGCAACGCCATGACCAGAACCACAGCCACGACAATCAACGTGGTCTGCGTGGTCTCTTGGCGAGTTGGCCATACGACTTTACGAATCTCAGTGCGCGCTTCCTTAACCAGGACAAAGAACGACTTACCCTTGGCAGTCTGCAAGCCAACGAAGGCAGCAACTGCAGCAATGACAAGTAGCGCCAAGACACGGTACAGGATCGGCGAAGCAGAGTAGTACTGATTGCCAACAACACCAACAATCACCAAGGCAACAACAACGAGCCACTTGAGCAAGTCGAAGCGAGAACCTTGAGCTTCAGCCTTAGGAGTCATCTATGAAGATCCTGTGAAAAGAAAGCCAGACACATTGAGTGAATCTGGCAGGTCAGGAGGGAATCGAACCCCCAACCTACGGTTTTGGAGACCGTCGCTCTGCCAATTGAGCTACTGACCTAAAAACAAAATCAGGCCGACCATTATGTCGGCCCGATGGAGATATATCAAGAACTTATTCGATGACCTTGGCTACGACGCCAGCGCCGACGGTACGACCGCCTTCACGGATAGCGAAACGCAGACCATCTTCCATCGCGATGGTTTTGATCAGAGTGACAGTCATCTGGATGTTGTCACCTGGCATTACCATTTCAACGCCTTCTGGCAGCTCGCAGTTACCAGTCACGTCAGTAGTACGGAAGTAGAACTGTGGACGGTAGCCTTTGAAGAACGGAGTATGACGGCCGCCTTCTTCCTTGCTCAGAACGTAAACTTCAGCGGTGAACTTGGTGTGCGGCTTAACGGTGCCTGGCTTAACCAGAACCTGGCCACGCTCAACGTCGTCACGCTTGGTACCACGCAGCAGAACACCGCAGTTCTCGCCAGCACGACCTTCGTCGAGCAGCTTGCGGAACATTTCAACGCCGGTGCAGGTAGTTTTCTGAGTGTCGCGCAGACCAACGATCTCAACTTCTTCCTGGATGCGAACGATACCACGCTCAACACGGCCAGTTACCACGGTACCACGACCGGAGATCGAGAACACGTCTTCGATTGGCATCAGGAACGGCTTGTCGATTGCACGCTCTGGCTCTGGGATGTAGGTATCCAGAGTTTCTACCAGACGCTTAACAGCGGTGGTACCCATTTCGTTGTCGTCTTGGCCGTTCAGAGCCATCAGAGCCGAACCGATGATGATCGGAGTGTCGTCACCTGGGAAGTCGTAAGTGCTCAGCAGATCGCGCACTTCCATCTCAACCAGTTCCAGCAGCTCAGCGTCGTCAACCATGTCAGCCTTGTTCAGGAAGACAACAATGTACGGAACGCCTACCTGACGGGACAACAGGATGTGCTCACGAGTTTGCGGCATCGGACCATCGGCAGCCGAGCAAACCAGGATCGCGCCGTCCATCTGGGCAGCACCAGTGATCATGTTTTTGACGTAGTCGGCGTGACCTGGGCAGTCAACGTGCGCGTAGTGACGAATGTTCGAGTCGTACTCTACGTGCGCGGTGTTGATGGTGATACCACGAGCCTTTTCTTCTGGGGCGCTGTCGATCTTGTCGAAGTCAACACGAGCCGAACCGAAAACTTCGGAGCAAACGCGAGTCAGAGCAGCAGTCAAAGTGGTTTTACCGTGGTCAACGTGACCGATAGTACCCACGTTAACGTGCGGCTTATTACGTTCGAACTTTTCCTTAGCCATCGAAATCACCCCTAGGAGAAGAATTGAGCAAGTCACCCAAGCCATTAAAACAAAGGCAGATATTTTCATATCTGCCTTGTTATATGGAGCTCTTGAGCGGATTTGAACCGCTGACCTCACCCTTACCAAGGGTGTGCTCTACCAACTGAGCTACAAGAGCGTAACACTTTGCAAAACCTGCAAACTTGGAGCGGGTAGCGGGAATCGAACCCGCATCATCAGCTTGGAAGGCTGAGGTTCTACCACTAAACTATACCCGCGGAGCCTGCAGCTCTCGCTAAATCTGGTGGAGGGGGAAGGATTCGAACCTTCGAAGTCGTAGACGTCAGATTTACAGTCTGATCCCTTTGGCCGCTCGGGAACCCCTCCTAAGCGAGGCGACATTCTATATCATGCCACCCTTCTGTCAAGCATTTTCTCAATAAAATCTTGAGGTTAGCTGCGTTGACCTCGCTTCGCGACGCTGACTTCGTGAAGTCTTCGCTGCGGAGCGGGCGCCATTCTATGCAACCTATTCGACAGTTGCAACCCCCTCGCAAGGCATTATTTTATGTTTTAACTCATTGAATTCTTTAGCAAGGTTCTGCAATTGCAGATCATCCAGCAAATGCTTGCTCTCGGGAGTCACACGAAGCCAAAAACCAGAAGAACCAGGAACACTCAAGGACTGCAGCCTGACATCAGCCCCCAGCCCTACAAGCCGCTGCTCCAACATCTGAGCCGTATCTCGACGAGCAAAGCCCCCCAGATAAAGACAGCTTGCATCAACCTCCCCTGACCTACCTTTATCCCGCCGCTCGACCGAATCAGAAGACTCACTCAACAAACGGATATCCTGCTGAGTACCTCGATAGAGTGAGAGAGGCATGACCTCTTTCGCACGAAGCGGTGCTTCCTGCTGATGCCAGATGTAATAAAAGCCATTGAGGACCAATAACAACAGAAACAACCAGCGCATAAAAACCTCAAGACAGAGGACAAGGCTTAAACAACTCGAAAAGATGGATCACGTACAAGCTGATCTTGCGGAACCGATGCAACACTCAAAGCCCCACCCCACACAAGGAATCAGCCCCCCCCTACCTTCTAGCCGTAGATCGCGCAAGCGCACATTGACGACCGAACTCATGAGCCATCACGCAACCTTAGACTGAGCTCCCCGCCGCTATACGTTTTCTCCTCCCCCTCAACGCTCAACCGCAAAGCTCCTTGGCGATCAATACCCAACACAACACCATCGATCTTATTTACGCCCGCGATCAGAGACACAGCACGCCCCTGCCAGAGGTGACCTTGCTCCCACTCGCCCTGGATCGCGGAGAAGCCATTCAGCCGATGACGCTCCAGATAAGACACAAGAACCTCATTCAATCGAGCAACAAGCTGATTGCGATCAATAACCTTGCCAGACTCCAACCTCACCGAAGTCCACTCCTGATCGATCTCTTCAGCGCTTTGCATATTCACATTGATCCCAATGCCCAGAACCACATGACACACATCCGCAGGATCACCCACCAACTCCAAAAGTATCCCCGCGACCTTCTTCTGACCAACCAAAACATCATTTGGCCACTTCAAACCCGCACCAGGAATTCCATACTCACGAAGGGTATGCATGACCGCCAACCCAACGACCAGGCTAAGCCCTTCCAATTGCCGGAGACCTCCGTCCATACGCAAGACGAGGCTGTAATAGATATTTTCGGCAAAAGGGCTTACCCACTTACGACCACGACGGCCTCGCCCCACCGTCTGGCGCTCAGCTAGCACAAGAAAAGGAGCCACACTCCCTTCTTCAATGGATCGCAGCGCCTGTGCATTCGTGGAGTCGATAGAGTCGAGAATTCGGATATCCCAGGAGCCACTGGAAATAGAGGAGCGACCTATCTCAGCACTGCTCAGCAATGTGATTGGAGTGGCCAGCTGGTAACCGCGGCCTCGCACCTTATGAATGACAAGCCCCAACTCCGCCTCAAGAAGCTGTAACTGCTTCCATATAGCACTACGGCTAACACCCAGCGCCTGACCGAGCGCCTGACCCGAGTGAAATCGCCCATCTTTCAGAAGCTCTAACAACGTCGACATGCAGTTTCCGCCTCACCATGAGGCAGGCATGATAGCCATGCCCAGCGCCATTGCATAGAAACCCCCACCTGACGAGCAAGTCGATCGAGACAGCAAAAAATCAAACCTATTTTTCACGCGCAAAAACAAAACCCCAACTGCATATGCAGTTGGGGTTTCGGAATTTAATCTTGACGATGACCTACTCTCACATGGGGAAACCCCACACTACCATCGGCGATGCATCGTTTCACTTCTGAGTTCGGGATGGGATCAGGTGGTTCCAACGCTCTATGGTCGTCAAGAAATTCGGTAGCCAGTCCGTTGCTTGTGCAACGTGCCAGCGAATGGGTATGTAATAGATTTGTGTGTTCGCAAACTTTCGGTTTGTATCGTCTTCACACACCGCAACTCGCTTCTTAAGCAAATTGCTTGGGTGTTATATGGTCAAGCCTCACGGGCAATTAGTATTGGTTAGCTCAACGCCTCACAGCGCTTACACACCCAACCTATCAACGTCGTAGTCTTCGACGGCCCTTTAGGGAACTCAAGGTTCCAGTGAGATCTCATCTTGAGGCAAGTTTCCCGCTTAGATGCTTTCAGCGGTTATCTTTTCCGAACATAGCTACCCGGCAATGCCACTGGCGTGACAACCGGAACACCAGAGGTTCGTCCACTCCGGTCCTCTCGTACTAGGAGCAGCCCCTCTCAAATCTCAAACGTCCACGGCAGATAGGGACCGAACTGTCTCACGACGTTCTAAACCCAGCTCGCGTACCACTTTAAATGGCGAACAGCCATACCCTTGGGACCGGCTTCAGCCCCAGGATGTGATGAGCCGACATCGAGGTGCCAAACACCGCCGTCGATATGAACTCTTGGGCGGTATCAGCCTGTTATCCCCGGAGTACCTTTTATCCGTTGAGCGATGGCCCTTCCATACAGAACCACCGGATCACTAAGACCTACTTTCGTACCTGCTCGACGTGTCTGTCTCGCAGTCAAGCGCGCTTTTGCCTTTATACTCTACGACCGATTTCCGACCGGTCTGAGCGCACCTTCGTACTCCTCCGTTACTCTTTAGGAGGAGACCGCCCCAGTCAAACTACCCACCATACACTGTCCTCGATCCGGATAACGGACCTGAGTTAGAACCTCAAAGTTGCCAGGGTGGTATTTCAAGGATGGCTCCACGCAAACTGGCGTTCACGCTTCAAAGCCTCCCACCTATCCTACACAAGCAAATTCAAAGTCCAGTGCAAAGCTATAGTAAAGGTTCACGGGGTCTTTCCGTCTAGCCGCGGATACACTGCATCTTCACAGCGATTTCAATTTCACTGAGTCTCGGGTGGAGACAGCGCCGCCATCGTTACGCCATTCGTGCAGGTCGGAACTTACCCGACAAGGAATTTCGCTACCTTAGGACCGTTATAGTTACGGCCGCCGTTTACCGGGGCTTCGATCAAGAGCTTCGCGTTAGCTAACCCCATCAATTAACCTTCCGGCACCGGGCAGGCGTCACACCCTATACGTCCACTTTCGTGTTTGCAGAGTGCTGTGTTTTTAATAAACAGTCGCAGCGGCCTGGTATCTTCGACCGGCATGAGCTTACGGAGCAAGTCCTTCACCCTCACCGGCGCACCTTCTCCCGAAGTTACGGTGCCATTTTGCCTAGTTCCTTCACCCGAGTTCTCTCAAGCGCCTTGGTATTCTCTACCCAACCACCTGTGTCGGTTTGGGGTACGGTTCCTAGTTATCTGAAGCTTAGAAGCTTTTCTTGGAAGCATGGCATCAACCACTTCGTCACCTAAAAGGCAACTCGTCATCAGCTCTCGGCCTTAGAACCCCGGATTTACCTAAGATTCCAGCCTACCACCTTAAACTTGGACAACCAACGCCAAGCTGGCCTAGCCTTCTCCGTCCCTCCATCGCAATAACTAGAAGTACAGGAATATTAACCTGTTTTCCATCGACTACGCTTTTCAGCCTCGCCTTAGGGACCGACTAACCCTGCGTCGATTAACGTTGCGCAGGAAACCTTGGTCTTTCGGCGTGGGTGTTTTTCACACCCATTGTCGTTACTCATGTCAGCATTCGCACTTCTGATACCTCCAGCAAGCTTCTCAACTCACCTTCACAGGCTTACAGAACGCTCCTCTACCGCATCACTTACGTGATACCCGTAGCTTCGGTGTATGGTTTGAGCCCCGTTACATCTTCCGCGCAGGCCGACTCGACTAGTGAGCTATTACGCTTTCTTTAAAGGGTGGCTGCTTCTAAGCCAACCTCCTAGCTGTCTAAGCCTTCCCACATCGTTTCCCACTTAACCATAACTTTGGGACCTTAGCTGACGGTCTGGGTTGTTTCCCTTTTCACGACGGACGTTAGCACCCGCCGTGTGTCTCCCATGCTCGGCACTTGTAGGTATTCGGAGTTTGCATCGGTTTGGTAAGTCGGGATGACCCCCTAGCCGAAACAGTGCTCTACCCCCTACAGTGATACATGAGGCGCTACCTAAATAGCTTTCGAGGAGAACCAGCTATCTCCGAGCTTGATTAGCCTTTCACTCCGATCCACAGGTCATCCGCTAACTTTTCAACGGTAGTCGGTTCGGTCCTCCAGTCAGTGTTACCTAACCTTCAACCTGCCCATGGATAGATCGCCCGGTTTCGGGTCTATTCCCAGCGACTAGACGCCCTATTAAGACTCGCTTTCGCTACGCCTCCCCTATTCGGTTAAGCTTGCCACTGAAAATAAGTCGCTGACCCATTATACAAAAGGTACGCAGTCACAGAACAAAGTCTGCTCCCACTGCTTGTACGCATACGGTTTCAGGATCTATTTCACTCCCCTCTCCGGGGTTCTTTTCGCCTTTCCCTCACGGTACTAGTTCACTATCGGTCAGTCAGTAGTATTTAGCCTTGGAGGATGGTCCCCCCATATTCAGACAAGGTTTCTCGTGCCCCGTCCTACTCGATTTCATGACTAAGAGATTTTCGCGTACAGGGCTATCACCCACTATGGCCGCACTTTCCAGAGCGTTCCGCTAATCTCAAAGCCACTTAAGGGCTAGTCCCCGTTCGCTCGCCACTACTAAGGGAATCTCGGTTGATTTCTTTTCCTCAGGGTACTTAGATGTTTCAGTTCCCCTGGTTCGCCTCTTGCACCTATGTATTCAGTACAAGATAACCATCTTATGATGGCTGGGTTCCCCCATTCAGAGATCTCCGGATCAAAGTCTGTTTGCCGACTCCCCGAAGCTTATCGCAGGCTACCACGTCTTTCATCGCCTCTGACTGCCAAGGCATCCACCGTATGCGCTTCTTCACTTGACCATATAACCCCAAGCAATCTGGTTATACTATGAAGACGACATTCGCCGAAAATTTGCATTCTTAATTAAAAGAGAACTCACAAATTTTACCTTAGCCTGATCCGTTACCAGTGAAAGTAACGTTCAGTCTATCTTTCTATCACATACCCAAATTTTTAAAGAACGATCTAATCAAAAGACTAGAAATCAACATTCAAAGTGAATGCTCATTTCTAAGCTTTCAGAAGCAGTTTATGGTGGAGCCAAGCGGGATCGAACCGCTGACCTCCTGCGTGCAAGGCAGGCGCTCTCCCAGCTGAGCTATGGCCCCATAACAAAATTGGTGGGTCTGGGCAGATTCGAACTGCCGACCTCACCCTTATCAGGGGTGCGCTCTAACCAACTGAGCTACAGACCCAATTTCGAGCTTGTAACTGTTAGCTTGGAGCTATCAGCTTGGAGCTTAAAGCTGCTTCTATCGTCTTCTTCAATGAATCAAGCAATTCGTGTGGGAGCTTATGAAGCAGCTGATGTCGTCGATTAAGGAGGTGATCCAGCCGCAGGTTCCCCTACGGCTACCTTGTTACGACTTCACCCCAGTCATGAATCACACCGTGGTAACCGTCCTCCCGAAGGTTAGACTAGCTACTTCTGGTGCAACCCACTCCCATGGTGTGACGGGCGGTGTGTACAAGGCCCGGGAACGTATTCACCGCGACATTCTGATTCGCGATTACTAGCGATTCCGACTTCACGCAGTCGAGTTGCAGACTGCGATCCGGACTACGATC